>NZ_SJPG01000001.1:0-1452622 GCF_007859715.1 Rubinisphaera italica | reverse complement strand
CCCGGATTTCTCACCCGGGGGTGGAAAAAGGCTGCCTGGTTTGGGATAAGTTGTTTTCTCACAACAGCTTTCACCCCAAACGACAGGCAGCCTTCTCATGACACAGTGTTCCACAAAGTCCCTCACTTTTCAACCCCACCAGCGTCGCGAAGTCGTGGCCAATTTTGATGGTCTGATGATCACCTCCGATGCGGGCGGGCTCTTGCTGCGGGAACTCGATAACAAGCTGAAGTTGACTTCACGGGTCGCTGGTTGTTTTAGCGATCATCGCGATTTCGATTATATTGAGCACTCCGTGCTCGAACTGGTCAGGCAGCGTATTTTTGCGTTAACGCTCGGCTATGAAGACCTCAATGATCATGACCGCCTGCGGGATGACCCGTTGCTCGCGCTGCTGGCCGGCAAAGACGATCTGACCGGACAACAGCGGGCGCGGGAACGTGATCGCGGGCATGCTCTGGCCGGCAAAAGCACGCTCAATCGACTCGAGTTGACTCCCCCCGGAGCCAGCCCGGAGAGCCGCTACAAAAAGATCACGGCCAGCTGCAGCGACTTCTCACGTTTGTTCGTGGATCTGTTTCTCGACGCTCACCAGAGGCCGCCCGAAGAAATCATTCTCGATTTCGACGCCACCGATGATCCACTGCACGGACATCAACTCGGGCGATTCTTTCACGGTTATTACAAGCAGTACTGCTATCTGCCGCTGTATATTTTCTGTGGCGAGCACCTGCTGTGTGCGCAGCTCCGACCGGCCGATATCGATGCCAGTCTGGGGACAGTGGAACAGTTGCAGCGGATTGTGCCGTTGATTCGCCAGCGCTGGCCGGAGGTGCGAATCGTGATTCGCGGCGACAGCGGATTTTGTCGCGAGCCGATCATGCAGTGGTGCGAAAAGAACGAAGTCCAATACATTTTGGGGCTGGCCAAAAACGAGCGACTCAAGGAAATGATTGAGGCTCAGCGGGTGGCCGCCAAGCTCTTTTTTGACGACACGAAACAAGCCGCTCGCCTGTTCGCTGACCTGCGGTACCGGACGTTGAAAAGTTGGAGTTGCCAGCGGCGGGTTGTCGCCAAGGCCGAGCATCTCTCGAAAGGCGAGAACCCGCGGTTTGTGGTGACGAATCTGACAGAAGACCAGGCCGATGCCCGGACGCTGTATGAAGATCTGTATTGTCAGCGCGGCGAGATGGAAAACCGGATCAAGGAACAGCAGTTGTGTCTGTTCGCCGACCGGACGAGTTGTGCGACCATGCGGGCCAATCAACTGCGGTTGTGGTTTTCTTCGGTGGCCTATGTGCTGCTGGCGGCTCTGCGACGTCACGGCTTACAGGGAACCGATCACGCAAAGGTCCGCTGCGATACGATTCGCGTGAAGCTGCTCAAGATCGGGGCACAGGTGCGGGTGACGTGCCGGAAGGTGTGGCTGTCACTGTCGGAAGCATACCCGTATCGCGAGTTGTTCGGCCAGGTCTGGCAAAACCTGCAAGACCTCCCGCCGCGGCCTGTCCCTGGATGAGCCCAATCGGCTTCGAAAGAGTCCACCACAGCGCCCACCGCGCTCGCGGTACGCGCCGAACTGACAAAAACGGCCTGAAATCCGACCTGGCACCAAAAAAACACCTCTCGACACCCCCTCCACGCTCCCAATCCCCACCCACCAAACCAAATTCCCGCCCCGCAAGCCCCCGGGAGAAGAAATGAGAAACCGGGTGAGAAATGCGGGTTAATCCGCATATCCTCAGTCGATTCAATCAGGAAAAACAAACGCTGGCTCAACTGGTGAATCCGGAAATTGCTCAGGTGTTCGATGCAGGCACGACGCCTTCCGGCGATCCGTTTTTCATCATGGAACTCTGCAACGGATTACCCATCACTCAGTACTGTAATGTACGCCGACTTCCTATTTCTGATCGTCTGAAACTGGTGACTCGCATTTGTCATGCTTTGCATCATGCACATGGCAAGGGAATCATCCATCGTGATCTCAAACCGGACAACATTCTTGTCGCAGACGGCGACATGCAACCGGTGATCAAGATTATCGATTTCGGAATTGCTAAAATTCTGGACGAAGAGACAGCTGACTCTCTGATAAAAACCTGTGATGGAGAAGTGATCGGCACTCCTGCCTACATGAGCCCCGAACAGGCCCTGGCCCAACCGATCGATTCCCGTACGGATGTGTTTGCAATTGGTGCAACTCTCTATCAATTGATCACTGACACGACTCCTGTCGACTACAAACATTACAAACCATCCAGTTTAATTGTTGCACTCAAGCTCGCAGCATCACTCGAACCGGAACGCCCTCGATTGAGGATTCGCAAGTTCAGTCGAGACCAGCAATTGCAGATCGCAAATCAGTTAAAACTCAGTCCTTCTCAACTGCTGCATTTACCGGCTGATTTGGATTGGATCATCCTTCGGTCAATTCAACCCGATCGTCGCGAACGATATGCCAACGCGTACGACTTTGCTGATGACCTGGAACGTTATCTTGAGATGAAGCCCGTCAAAGCTGTGGCTCCTGCATTGTCTTATCGGCTAAAAAAGTTCGTTCGCAGAAACTCCACAGCAGTTATTGCCTCCACACTCGTCTGCCTGACAATCCTATTGGCAGGCGGAACCATCGGCTATATGAAACTGCAGGAAATCCAAGTCGAATCCGCCCGCATTTCACGAATTGCAGAAGCCGTCGATACGTTGCACATCAAAGCCAACTCTCACATGGAAGATGCCGGGCAGGACCGCAAAAACATTCACGATCATTTACTGAGTGCTCAATCGGATCTCGAACAGGCTCAGGATCTGCTGATCGAAACACCTGAGTTGACCGAACTCATCGCTCTAAATAATCAGGCCTTAAAAAGAAATGGTCAATCCCAACGGGCCATGCAACTGGTCAATGAAATTGATCGTGCCCGCAACCAGCCGATTTCGATGGAGACGGAAAACATTAACTCCGGAATGAGCATTTCGACTCATACGATTAACCAATTTAAAGATCTATTTGCTGAATTCGGAATCCATCCTGACAAAACTTCACCAGCAAAAGCAGCTGAAATTCTCTCCAATGCACCATTATGTCTACATCCGGATATCGTCGAAGCATTGGAATGCTGGATGAACGAATCCCCTGTCGGACCGGGGATTTATCTTCAACTCAATCCCGCACAATGCACAGTTGCGAATTTTATTCCTCTTGGAAATGCAGAATCAAGCGGCCTTCTCAGCAAAGGAGACGAACTCGTTGAGATCCTTGCCGAAGATGGAAGCTGGCAATCATTTCGTGGATTATCTCCTACAGAAGCATATCGACTTATCAACCGCCCTCCTGGTTCAATCATTCAGTTGAAAGTTCGGCCTCTCAATCAAGCCGAGCAAATGATTTCTTTAACATGCGGCGGCGAAATCTCAAAATGGCTGGGAGATACTCTGCAGAATTTTAATCCCCACCCATGGGCTCAACAACTTCGAGAAGCAGTCCGAAACTATGATTTGCAGACATTAATTAAGCTGGCAAATGATTCAAATTTGAGCACACAAAGAGCTTCCAGCTTGATTCTCCTGAGTGGTTCCCTATTTTCACTCGATCAACGGGACCACGCCATTCGTTGCCTGAAGATTGCCCAGCGATCCAATCCGCACGAATTCTGGGTCAATCATTATCTGGGTATTGCACTGAACTGCTGCCACCCCAATCAGGCCAGCCAGGAAGCCATTCGTTATCTAACAACAGCTGTTGCACTTCGCCCCGACTCTGCAATACCACGCTACAATCTAGGTTACATTCTCGAAAAGACAGGTGAACTCTTAACAGCGCTTGAATTCTATCAAATTGCCTTGGAAATCGACCCCAGCCACCAGCTCTCATTACAACGTATTCATAATCTGCAAGGCAGAATTAATACTGAAACAAAATCAGTTGATGAAACAGATACGGATTCTCAGAGAGACTCCAATCTACAGATCCCAATTCAAGCCGAGTTCGACATACCACCCTACGAGCAGACAGCCCGCGAGTTGGCCAGCCGTGGCGAGTTTAATAGAGCGATGGAAATTCTGAACGATATCCGAACCCATACTCCTCATGACCCAAGAATCGATCGGACTGAAGGAGTCGTACTACTCGCTCAAGGGAAGTATGCAGAAGCTCAGCAATTACTTCGTGAAACAGCGAATTGTTATCCAGCTGACGCAGCCACCCGCTTTTATCTCGGCATGTCCTGTCACTACCTCGGCTTAATCCCAGAAGCAATTCAAGAGTATCAAGCCGCCCTGCAAATCCGCCCTGATTATGAAGCGGTGAAAACATATCTTGATCCCCTGCTTCAATAAATTAAGCAAGTAATAAGTTTGCAGATTTTTACATCATGGCTGTCGTGGAAATATTCTCCGATACCAGGGAGAAATCCACTCACGAAATGGAGGATATCGTCGATCCTCTACAGCCATCGCTGGATGGACTGGTGGTAGATTGAACCAGAATGGTATTCGAATTCGCTTTTTGGGTTTATCACCTTGTGCTGATACTAATTCTTCAGCAAATTGTTCCCAGCGATCCGCTGCTGCCTGCAGAGAAAATTTCTCTAGAATCGTATTGCGCGCACTCACAGAAAGCCGCTCCCATAAGCCAGACTCAGACTTTAGCCGCATAACAGCGGCAACAACCGAATCTGGTGTCGGTTCAACAATCAATCCATTTACTTCATGTTGAATAAGTTCGGAAACTCCTCCCGGAATATCACTTACGATCGGTACCAGACCACAAGCCATACCATCCATTAACGCTCCAGGAAGCCCTTCGTATTCGGAGAGGAGTATTATTGCAGAGGCTCCCTTTAATGAATCCGAGATTAAAGACTGATCAACAGCACCAGTATATTCTATGCGTTTTTCCAGATTTTCATTTTTAATATAATTCTTGACATCATCTGCATACCTTCCGCCTCCAATCAATTGACACCTAACATCTGGAAATACTTTTACGACAGCCTTGAACGACTCCATAACAAGTGATATCCGTTTGGCTTCTTCTTCCATACGACCGAGATAAACTAATCGAAATTGAGTATGCCCAGCAATAGTCACATCAGGTACAGGAACGCCGGACGGAATTACGCATCTCGGGTATTTTTCAGGCAGAATCTCTGAAATTTGATCCAAAAGAATTCTGCTGACACAGACGACTCCAGATAGCTGCCAAACATTTTGTAATGAACAGAATTGCTCAACTATCGCCCTGTGAAAGGGATGATCCGAACGGACTGTTGCGAGGGTAATCATTCCACATTGCTTTGCCCATCGGGACGCATAATAGGCCGATGGAACCAAATTGGAAACAATTATCGATGGTTGAACGATATTGAATTGCTTAAGAATCCAGCTAACTTCTGATTGCGTTTGCCCAATTCTGGATCGTGTTTTGCAAACGACACCAACACTACTTAAATGTTCTTCTGCAGGAGAATAATCGCCACTGTAAAGTATTAACGCGGTCACTTGATGACCTCTTCGGACCAATTCCGGGAGCAAACGATACATATTCACTATCGGCCCGGAATGATTTCCAAGATGGTCATAAAAAACAAATGCATACTTCATATTGGATATTCAGCAATAAACATACGTCTCTCCCCACCCACATCCTTACACCGCAAACATATATAGACAGTAAAGACACACCGTATCTATACATACATTATATCTCAGCGAAGCATGATCACACTTATACCACAAGACTCCGAATATTTATTAATTACGGCACACAAGTCTATTAACTTACAAGACTACATACCTTAGAGATTGCTGCCCATTCCTTTATTTTTAATAGACCATGACAATCACAGCAACAATACTAAGCCAAAGAATTATTTGTACTTATTGCCAGTTTAGACAGAACCGATACATACTCGTCAGCATAAACCCTTGTCATGATTTTTTGTTCGGCCCACTCAACAATCCCTAACCTCTGCTCCCAGGAATATTTATACAATAAATTGACACACTCCAGGATATCTGAGTCACTATTCACATCTTGCACTAAGGGGAACAATCCATCTCTCAGAACCATACCAGAGTAATCTCCAGCATAGGTATTCATTAACACAGGCAATCCAGAAGAAACATAATCACAGAACTTTCCCGGTGAACCGCAAAGCATACTAATATGCTCTGGCCTTAGGAGCAGGCCAATATCTGAAGCCAAAAGCATATCTTTCAACTTCTTACTGTCAACTTCAATCAAAGTATAATCTTCACGCGCAATAGAGTACTCTTCAAAATACTTTCTCGCAATTTCATGACCTGCTTCTGGAACCATTGCCAGAAAATGAGAGTTCACAGCAATATTTTTTTTAATCAAAAGAAATGCCTCAAGGCACCTGTCGAACTGCGACCACGTATAAAAGACATTCCCCGTGTAATTCACGATGTACTTACCAGTGAATCCATATTCCTTGCGTATCTGACTACGAATTGACTTATCCAACTTATGATTCTCATATGCCTTGCCACCAGTCGGCAGTACTACAATATCATCCGATGCAATCAATCCGTCATATCTCTTTTCTATTACAGCCTTAAAACCATTCGACACTAATGACAACATATCACAGTTTTCAACAATCGACCTCTGATTATCCAGATATCCATTCCCAGTCATTATCTTCTCGTAGCTTGCGTAAGGATTAGGGTTTTCTCGAAGAAATTCAACCTCGGATACAATATCGCCCTCAAGCTCATACAATATCCTCAATCGACCATCCATCCGAACCCGAAGCCCCTTCAATGCATCTATATTAAAATGACGAGCATGAATGACTGTTGAACTATTCCATGTCACATAGCGAAGATACATAGTTAACATTCTTCCATATTTAAAATCGGGAAGAACAACCGCACGCACATTAGGCAATCGAGTGCGACTTATGAATTCTTGCCTATACTCTTTGTATCTTGAGTAGGGGATAATATACAGAAGTTGTATTGGAACACCATTATCATTTGCAGTCCGAACCCACTCATAATAGATGTGAAAATGGGAATTATATTCCGACCCAGGCAGATAAAACCACTGAACCCTAGAATTGCATTCTTTATTCTTCCATTTCAACCACTTCAACATTTTAAGGTGAATACCCTAATATAATTTTTGATACAATCGACGAGACATTACTCCTCAGGTATTCCTCCGGCACCGAAGCAGATTCTTCCTGATGAGAAGTCACTATCGAGATTGCATTGATGATATTTTGTTCTATACAACTCGAAAGAATACCGCACCCTAATTCAATTAGCTCCGGCCGCTCAGTACTATCGCGAAGTATTACACACGGTACATTTTTAATTGCACATTCCTCTTGTACAGTGCCACTATCAGTCAACGCACAGAAGGAATTACGGAGTAGCGATCCAAAATCAAAAAATCCGAACGGTTCATGAAATTGAATCTCTGAACTCACCACTTCCTCGGTCGAACCAAGCCTTGAGCGCATCCGTGGATGCGTACTGATAATAACTTTCTTATTATAAATCCGCGAAACAGACCTAATGGAGGACAATATCGTCTCGAATCTTGCCCAGTTATCAACATTTTCTGAACGATGGCATGTTACAATTATATAGTCTCCAGTATTCAACCCTAACTTAGAGAGAATATCTGATTTGCCAATACGTTGTTCATTTTTTTCGAGCACTTCATAAATGGGATTTCCAGTCACATGAATTTTATTTAATGGCACCCCTTCATAGATGAGATTATCTCGACTTCTCCCTGTATAAGGAAGGAGCACATCACTTGACGCATCGATTATCTTGCGATTGACTTCCTCTGGGACCCGATCATCATGGCATCGATTTCCTGCCTCCATATGGTAGACTGGAATCCCTAGTTTTTTTGCAGCGATTGCACTCATGCCACTATTTGTATCACCTAGGATTAGCACACGATCAGGCATGATCTCCCGAAGAATCCGTGCGCATTCAACAATTATAGTGGCAAATTGCTCATCAAACGTACCTCTTGAATCCAAGATGTAATCTGGCTTACGAACCCCCAATTCGTCAAAGAATATCTCATTCAACTTGTGGTCGTAATTCTGGCCCGTGTGTATTATCGTATGATCGCAAAATTCATCCAGCTGAGGAATTATACAACTCAGTCGGATGATTTCAGGCCTTGTCCCAAGAATCGTAACAACTTTCATTGAAGCATTTCCAATTCTGGTGGGCGCGACTGATCGACCAACAGACAATTTTCAGTAAGGAGTTTGACCAGCTGATCTTTTGACATAGGACTATCTGCCGAACTATATTCTTTCGATATATCATTCAATAAGACTTCAGGGTTACTGGTCAAATCTGGCAACATCGGCTTTATTGCATAGTATTCATTACGACGGTAGGTCCGATGGGCCTCTTCTTCTGAAATAAGAATTTCATGAATTTTTTCACCAGGCCTGACACCAGTTATTTCGATAGGATTCTTTCGATCTCCAATTAACGCCTCTGCTAAATCAATCATTCTTGCAGACGGAACGATCGGAATAATAGTTTCGCCGGGCCTGCCAGATTGCACAGCTTCAATGATAACATCCACAGCAGAATTCAAATTTAATAGAAAGCGGGTCATTTCCCTGCTTGTGACCGTAACTGCACGCCCTTTAAGAATTTGTTGATGAAAAAATGGTATTACCGATCCACGCGAGGCCAATACATTTCCATAGCGAACGTTAACGAATCTAGTATTTTTGCACTCCAAATTCCCAGTGATAAATATTCGCTCTTGAATTGATTTTGTCATCCCCATCACATTGACAGGCTTACAAGCTTTATCTGTTGAAATGCCAACAACGATCTCTACTTTCAAATTCAGATTGCTGATTGCCCGGACAATATTATTCGCTCCCATGACATTTGTCAGAACTGCTTCACCTGGTACATACTCGCATGTTGGAACCTGCTTCATCGCAGCAGCATTAAAAATTACATCACATCTGCGAATAGCACTACAAACGGATTCATAATCACGTATATCTCCAATACGAAAATCAATTAGATTTTTATAATCATCGAAGACAACCTCATCCGTGGCTGCGTGTCGCTCTGACAATTCATTTCGCATGTCATGCTGTTTTGCTTCATCTCTCGAGAAAACAGTAATTTTTTCTGGACGCCCCAACTCACCAGTCAAAATCCGCTTGACCAACGTCTTTCCAAGCGATCCTGTCCCCCCAGTAATTAATACTCTTCTTTCAGTTAGCATTCTAAGACTCCCTACTTATCTATTTCGTCTTTTATGACTTGAAGCATCTCATTCCAACCAGGGGGGATGTAACGAGTTGCCTTTTGAAACTTATCGCTGCAAAGTCTACGGTCACAGAAATATTCCGCATCGGACTCCACAGTCACGTTCAATTGAAATATCCGATTAATTAGCACTAAGAGCTCATACTTTGAAATGGGATTCGACGAAACATGCCACACCCCATTCATATCATAATATTTATCTATAATTAGCGATAACACATTAGCAAATTCGGTGGTAGTAAAACCACTAAACAAGGCATTCTTGTATCCTTTGACAGTTTGCCCCTCCTGCAAAAAAAACCACTCAAGCAAACCACGTTTATGTATTAGCTCCTTACCAATTATTGACGTCCTCAGGGTCAAGCCACGTTCTTGAATTTCTCCTAGTAACTTGCTGCGACCATACAAATCAATCGGATCAGGAATATCTAGCTCAGCATAGGGACGTTTCTTACTACCAGAAAATACACAGTCTGTACTGATTTGAATTAATCGAGAGTTATACTTTTCACAGATCGAATAGAGTAAATGAGGAAAGAGTGAGTTGATTCGTATTGATGGTATGGCTTTTGACGACAGATCATCTTGCTTTACAATTCCCACACAGTTGATCACATTTTTGGGGAGTACTTGACTCACTATTTCCTCAATCCGATCGATTTCATTAACATCTATATAATCATATATTTCTACATTATCCTCAGGAACATTCAGCAGTTGCAAGGCTTCCTCTTTACACAGACGCGTCGTCACGGCCAAATCATATTTCCGATGCCATTTACGCACCAGAGCATGCCCTAGCATTCCCGTTGAACCGATAATTAATATTTTCACTTGATTTGAATACTTTAATGATAAATACAGAGAAAGATGCCAAGTGATTGAACAATACACTTCAACTAGTGTATCCGATCATAATATTGAACAATGGAAGTTTATCCAAGCGGCTTATACTCGCCCCCATCATGTGTAATTTTCCATTCTGCTCGGTGCACACCACTACTTGATGTTTGCTCCGGGGGACGTGGATAACTTGTATAGTAATACATAATAAGCGACTTCCTACTTTCTCCTGGCGGGCACATTAATGGAGCTGGATGTCCATGAAATGTATAGTCATGCGTTGTGAACACAACAATTCTATTAAATATTGGATCGATTTTTTTTTCGCAGTTTTCAAGTTTTTCATCCCAGAATTCGAGTTGACCATTCCATTCTGTTTGCCATTTCTTATTCAGGAACAATATCAAATTAACTCTACGATGGACCTTCATCAAATCATGCCAGTTTCCGTCAGCATGAACTGCTAATTGTCCTCCAGGCAAAATACAATTTAATCCCCCTCCAGTAAGATATGGATCGGCGATTAACCCTTCTATACCTGTCAATTCTGACAAACTTCGCAAGACATCTCCCGAGTTCAGAAAATTAATCATTTCATAAGTATGTTTGGGTACCTGTGCATTATTCTCCCAATTCGATCTCAGCTTAATCTGAACACTTTCCTGATTTGACGAATGCCACACGTTCGATTCGGGACCAGGAAATTCTTCGAGTAAGGAATCCAGTACTTCTTCTGAAAAATAATTGTCAATCACAATATGTGGAAAAGGCTTGTTATGCGTATATATCTCTTTATTTTTTGCCGCATAATTCTGAAAGTCTTGCCCCTGCTTTTGATAATATTGAATCATGTATTCACTCATAATTAATTTTATGTACTTCACTTGATAAACATAAATAGGAACTGATTTCAATCCTTAATCAGTGTATCTATTAATAGCATTCATTACCCATATTCAACAAACGACCCTGGTTTTCCAGTCTAACCTTGGCCGAATGATTCCAGCCCACTCACCTAAGAACTCTTTCCGCATGGAACCGGAATCAGTGACTTTGAATGAAATTGGGGGAGTTTCTGCAATGACATTTGAAATGTCCTGATAAATCCTGGCAATTGCATAATACTGATTTGCATTGAGCAAGTTAGCTGGAATGTTACAGGTCGCTTTATAGTCCCCTGTTTCCAATGGAATATTGAAGTACTTATCCTCTGCAATTGATGCGGAATGTCTATTTGCAGACGTAAGTACAATTTCTCCATTCATATTGCTTAAGACGATCCCACTAGACAAACGCATCCCCGAATGGTTCAGTCGATAGTTGATGCTGAATTGAACAGGGAAGTCGATTGAAATCTGATTGCTGCTCATTCCCGTATTTGAGATTCCAAATTTAGTAATTTGAACATCATCATTCCCTGGATAATTACCTCCTTTATCCCATATCAATTCATTAGACGATGCCTCTTCATTGACATTCAGGTAACACTTGATCGCGTTCTCGGTGGTATCACTTAGTACCATGTCCCCTTCTTCAATCAAAATTGCCTTATTGCATAATCGACTGATCGCTGCCATATTGTGGCTAACGAATAAAATAGTTCGTCCCCCATGGGCCACATCGCTCATTTTTCCCATACATTTTCTCTGGAATTCGATGTCACCAACAGCCAACACTTCGTCGATAATTAAAATTTCCGATTTCAAATGAGCAGCAACTGCAAAGCCGAGCCGAACTTGCATGCCGCTGGAGTAGCGTTTGACCGGCGTGTCCAGAAATTTTTCGACGCCGGAGAAATCGACGATTTCGTCGAAATGGCTTTTGATTTCCGAGCGGGTCATTCCAAGTACCGAACCACTCAGATAGATGTTTTCACGACCTGTTAATTCGGGATGGAAGCCTGTGCCAACTTCGAGCAGGGATGAGATTCGTCCTCGGACTCCAAATCGGCCTTCGGTTGGCTCGGTGATTCGCGAGAGGATCTTCAGCAGAGTGCTTTTGCCGGCTCCGTTTCGTCCAATAATGCCGACGACATCGCCTTCCTTGACTTCGAAATTGATGTCTCTTAAGGCCCAGAATTCATTCTCGGACGAAGCTGCATTTTGAGGAATTGGCTTAGATTTATTGATCATCTTTTGTGGCAAGCTAATTATAGATTTCCCCAATCCCGTTATTGCCTCCGAAAGGCGATTGTACGGTTGGTGAGTTCCGATTCGATATTTTTTTCCGAGCCCTTCGACTCGCAATGCCACGTTACTCATCTAATTTCTAATTAAGTAATTGAGTTTCAAATCTTGAACGTTCAGTTTTTTATACGCGATCGGCAAAAATTCGTTCCGTTTTTCCGAAATATATGACTCCTCCAACAAATATCCCCCCCATAAGCAAGAATGAAGCCAGCATCGGAAGGATGTCCGGAAATGGTGTTCCCAGTATCGCCCAGCGGGTCGCCATCAGCAGGTTAGCAAACGGATTCAAACAATAGATGAATTTTATCGCAGGAGACATTCTTTCGGCAACAGCTGGCAATTCATAAGTCACAGGACTGATCAAAAGTCCAATGCTAATTATGAATGGAACAACGTATTGTACGTCCCGATAGATTGCATTGATGGAAGAAAGCCAAAAAGAACATGCGAGCGTTGTCAAAAAGAGAGCCAGCAGAATTATTGGCATCGTAATGACCGCCAGGCTAGGGATGACACTGAACCAAAACATCAGACAGACCAGTACGCAGGAAGCAATTCCCATGTCGACCAGCGGTGGGAGTAGAGCTGACAGAGGAAGCAAAATTTTGGGGAAATAGACTTTTTGTACAAGCTGTGCATTGCTGGAGATCGATTGCGTGGCTGCGATCACGGATGCACCAAAGAACTGCCAGGGGATTAAGCCGGATAAGCTGGTTATCGCATAGGGCACTCCACTGCGTGTCGGTTTCCCATCCAATGAGGAAAATAACAAACCAAAGACAAGCATTGTGACAACAGGCTGGATAATTGCCCACAAGGCTCCAATTACGGTTTGCCGATACCGAACTTTTAAATCTCTGAGAGCAAATTGCCAGATGAGATTTCGATACCGCCAAATTTCTCGTGGATTAATACTTTGCCAGACTGAACGACGACCAAAGTAAGTCATCTCAGAGGGATCATCCAGAGTTGATGATCCATTCAATGGCAACTCCATTGAAATGGAGTCATGCTCTCTCTCTGCTGGTGATGACACAGGAATTTCGTCAGACATAGGGTTTCAGCAACTACTCTGAGATGAACGCACTAACATGTTAATTAAAGAAATCTGTGTCTGGATGCCTTATGATGTAACGTTCAGCCAAATGCGTAGACAACCTTCCTTCGTCAAATCGTACCAACTCCTCTTTCAGGTTTCCATGTCGCTTTATGCTGCCTGAGTGGATTTTGAATTTACCCAACCCGCTTCCATCCCTGCCTCAAAGCTACCTTCCCCTGGAAAACAGTTCTCCGGGATGGACGTGTTAAGCGATAAGGTTAAATCTCATATAAGAATCATTTGAATACTCATCTATGCGAACAAGCATTTGCAACAGACTTGAGATTATTGTCAGTCAAGGATTGATCGACGAACAATAAACTTACAAACAAGTTATCACGCCCCATTTTACTCCATCAACGTTGTCAGCCACTGCAGCGATTGCATTTGCCAGGCATCCCACATTGGTCCCTGATAGCCATTCAAACCGTGCCCCCCGGAAGGCAACTCCAAAAACTCAGTTGGCACATCATGCGATTGCAGAGCCTTGTAGAATGCCTGACTGTTGGATGAAGTGACGACTGTGTCGTCTAATGCATGAGCCAGAAAGGTAGGAGAAGACTGTTTAGTCACTTGTTTTTCATTGGAAAACAGATTGATCAATTCGTCAGTCGGGTTTTCTCCAAGTAAATTTCTCCTTGAACCACCGTGGGTCGATTGATCCATCGTGATCACGGGATAAACCAAAATTGCGAAATCGGGTCGAGATGTTTGACGTTCGATAGGATTTTTCGATTCCTGACGTCCGTGATCGAAGTGTGTTACAGCAGTCGATGCCAGGTGGCCACCCGCAGAAAAACCCATGATTCCGATCTTCTCCGGATTGATCTTCCACTGTTTCCCATTGGCTCGCGCCGTTTGAATGGCGCGCTGTGCATCCAGAAGTGGTACATAGGGACGCCCCTTGGGCAAGCGATACTCCAGGACAAGTCCAGTAATTCCATGTTGATTCAACCACTTGGCAATACCATGACCTTCAGGCCCGGTGACCAGCCCACCATAACCGCCACCGGGGCAGATAACGACTGCGATCCCATTGGGTTTCTCAGGACGATGCAACGTCAACCAGGCATCATCCTTCTCAAATGTGCCATCGCCATTTGGAGCATTCCCATTCCATAGTGAGATTCGCTCCGGTGAGAGCTGTGTCACTTCTGCAATACATTGAGTCGTTGAAAGCACTAATGCAAGAACGATTACGAAACGAATCATTGCTATCCCTGTCTCTAAGAATTCTCGAATTGTTCAATGGTTGAAGGCAAATTCGGTGGAATTCAGCAGCCCCCAAAAAATGTCTTCATAGATGTCAGAATCCTTATTGGAATCCTCAATAAGAGCCTGCAGAGAACTGATTTCTTCCGCAGTCGGTTGACGGCACAATGCCAGGACAAAGAGATCCTTGATGATGGTCTCTGGAGACTCTTTCGCCTCTAACAATTGCTTAATTCGTCCCCCGGCTCCCAGTCGTGCCCGGAGTGTATCGCCAACAGCCATGTGCAGCGATTGCGATAACGTCGGCTCCGATTTTGTTTCACAGGCACAAATTGTTGCTCGACTCGAACGACCAAACGTTTCAAAGAACTGATCACCATACTGCGGCCCACTGGTATCGCCAGCGACGCGTGGATAAACATCTATCGCTCGTGTTCCTGCCGGAAATCCACTGAAATTGCGAGGAACATTCGTCACGGTAACAACCGAATCCATTAACACATCAGCTCGCAAACGTCGCAACCGGGCATGAGAAAACTGACGTGTATCACCCCGATTGGAATTATTCGGTTCAGAACTCAATTGATAGACGCGCGAGTTGCAGATATCGCGTACCAGACTTCTAAGATTAAAACCGGAATCGACCAGATGATCGGACAAGGCACGGAGTAGAGGCTCGTTGGTTGGAGGATTACTGATACGAACATCATCGACGGGTTCCACCACACCCCTGCCAATCAGTTGAGCCCAGATTCGATTGGCCAGATTTCGGCTGAACATTTCATTGTCTGCCGAAGTGAGCCAGTCTGCCAGTTGTTGACGTGGATCTCCATTGTGTTCAACAGGTTCGGTTGCCCCGAGTGTGCGGGCAGGCATGGGACGCCCATCGACAAGATGTTGAGCGGGTGCAACTGAAGCATCGTAGTAAATTCTCTGCTCACGTGGCTCGACCCCAGGTTTACGTTTGATACCGGAAAAGAAACTGACAAAGCTGTAGTAATCGTCCATCGTCCAGCGATCGAATGGGTGGTTATGACATTCCGCACACTGAATCTGCACTCCAAGAAACACCTGGGAAAAATCAGCCGCGTAGGCTTTCGGTTGAAATCTTGGTCCGTGAACCAGCATCGTATACATGTTGGACGGCCCATTGATCAGATTGCTCCCGGAAGCCGACACCATTTCCGAAACAAATTCATTCAAAGGTCTATCATTCCGCAATTGTGTGCGAATCCATTCGTAAAACGCATCAGCCGCCTTAATGTGGGTGCCGACCGGAGCATAATTGCCCCCCATGACTCGCAATTTTTCTGCCCACAGAGTTGTCCAGAGGTCAGCGAAGGCATCGTCTGTCAGTAATGCTTCAATCTTCTGTTCCCGCTTATTAGCTGCTGTATCAGCCATAAATGATTCATACTCGGAAACTGTCGGCGCTCGACCAGCCAAATCTAGCGTGATCCGTCGGAGAAACGTTTCATCATCACACAGCTCCGATGGCACGATGCGAAGTTTCTGCAAACGATCGAAGACAAGCTGGTCGATATAATTGACGACAGGAGGATCAGGCCAGTTGAAATTCTCTGCAGAAGGCAAGACGATGATTTCGACGCCGACAGTAAAACGATTGAAACGCGCGAACACATGACTATCGCCTGAGCCCTTGGCAGTGATATGACCATCGGAATCAATATCGACCACGCTGGCATTATTGCTGTGATAACGTGCCAGATTCGTGACATCACGCCGGGAACCATCACTTGCCAAAGCAGTCACCTGAATGCTCTCCTGCATCCCCGGTCGATCGAATACAATGCTTTCCGTCGAGAGTTCAAGCCCGACGACTTCCGGAACAGGTCCAGCATCATCCTTTGCGCCTTCTTCAATCCATTTTATGAGAGTCGCATAATACGCGCTGTCATTATCAAATAGTTTTCCACCCGTGTGAGGAACACTGCCTGTTGCTTTTCGTAGCAATAAACTTTGTTCCGGGAGAGCAACATTGACGCGACGACCGATCATCTCTTCGCTGATTCGATAATAGTCTCCTTTGGGATCGTATCCAAAAAGCGAAAGATGAAATCCATCCTTACCGCGGGCAGCACCATGGCACGTTCCCGAGTTACAACCAGCCCGGAACAGAACGGGCATAACATCCCGTCGAAAGCTGACTTCTTCAGCATTCGACGTTGATGCTAAGGTTGTTAAACACAACACAAGACAAATGGCAATCAAGCGCTGAAGTCCACTTGCAGACAATAAATACTGATTCACGGTGTTACCTTTGCAGGGTCAATTCTCAAAATGCCTTTGCCGGTGCGTTGGACAATCTCCTGCTGCCCGATAGGGATTTTTACTTCGCAGATCAATCCTTCCGCCTGCCCCAAAAGTGCTTCCTCGGTCGCCATAAGCTGAAAAGTCGCTTCGGCAGAATCTTTGTTGATCACAGGAGTTGGTTGCATCACCGTTACTCCCTTGGGTAATCCCAGCAGTGTGATTTCAGCCTGCCCCTCGAATGGAGTGAGTTGTCGCACAGTCCACACAAAAGGCTTAATTTCACCTCGTCGGATACTCTCCGGCTGGGCAATCAATTCCAGGTAAGGCTGAGCCACTTCGAGCGAAACCATTTTGGAGGAGACGCGGATGTGTCCTGAGCCCAGGAAATCATCGATATCGTCTCGGACGGTACTGCCAATGATGTACAGCGGTAGTGACTCCAAAGGTGCACTCGACTGTGCGGCCAGTTGCAGCACACACTCATTTTGCCCGGCTGGCACGAGAATGGGTGGTGGCACAGAAATTAAACGGGGAAGATTCCCACAACGAATAGAAACCGTTCCGGTGAAATCGCCATGCCGGATAATCCGTACCGGAATCGCTAATTCACCACCACGAACAATCGGAACCGAAGGCTGGTCAACTTCAATCGTAAACGGAGCGGGCTCGGTCACTCCGATGATGTATTGATTCGTTCTGACTGTACGCCAGGCGTTTCCACCGGAATGATTAATGAATGGGACATTCTGCTGACACCGAGTTTCTACAACTTGCGAATTCTCAACTGGTCGAGCTTCCAGCGTAATGACAGCCCCCTCGACCTTGGCGGATTCGTCTGCTTCAAACTGAACAGGCCATTTGGTTGCCTTCGATGGAACGCGTGGAGAGATCAGACGAACACCTTTGGGGAGTCCCTGGGCAACCAGATAATAATCGCCCGGGATGGAATTCCATTGCCCGTTCGGCAAACTGAAATCGACAGTCCAGCGATTCCCACGAGGAACTGCTAAACCTGAAACGCGTGTCGACTCAGTCCAGTCAAATGTCGCACTCGCCAGTGATGTCTGCACGACTGTTCGGGGCGGTTCAATCTCGATTCGGTATACGCCGGTTGGACCACCCGCACCACTGGGGTCATGTATTTCCAGCAAGTATTGTCCATCCTGTTTTGCCTCCCAGATCAATGAGGGATCGATTGCCTCCTGCAATCCTCCACCACCACGAAAACTCGTGCCGAAGATGTCATGATCCTGCAACGGAGAATCATCCAGTTCCATTTCAACTTTACCAAGATTTCCGTTTTCATCGAGAGCAATAATTTTAATGGAGGCATCGATAGGCGATCCAATTGAGGCTGCGAAAACCCGTATATGCAACCGCTGCCCCTTTATTGCTGAAAAAGCATAGGAGTCGGCATCAGATGGTGTCTCAATGATTCCGTTGAGTGCGACAGGAAAGGACTCAACTTGAGTGACTTTTGAGTTGTTATCCTCCAGCAGATTCGGAAACGGACTGTTCCGGAATTTCATTGGTGATGGAAATTCGCCGCAATAATTTATTGTCTTAGAAGCACTATCCAAAGAATTCAGAGTGATAGAATCCTCGGAGTTGCCGAGTGGATCGCCTATCAATTGAATCGTCTGCACAGTTCCCGATTGACCACCCGGAGGAAATAGAGCTTTGGGACGTGGAAAATCTCCAATATGAACACAATACAAGGTATCTCGCGGTGCGAAGATCGACCGTTTCACTTCTACAAAGACAGGTCCATCCTGACTGAGCTTAACGCTTACAAACGGATCCTGAAGATGCAGAGAATTGTCATCATTGGCAGCCAGAACTCGACCGTTTGCATCGAGTATTCTCAGGGCTAAGTCAAATTCGGAATCCCCGTAATGTCTGTCGGAAAGGCGTGCCGAGTCGACTTCTGCGGAAACTCGTTGACCTGCTTTCCCTTCCACCCGATAGTAATCGAGGTCCGTCCTGCTGCCGTTGCCCAATTGACCTCGAACCGTAACATTACCTTCCACTTCGAGCGCAGTTTCCGGACTGTCATTACTGTAACCATTATTGTCTTCATTCTCGTCAATTACCGGAAATGGTGAGACATGAAAGGTGCCGATGCATGTCAATTCGGTTCCGGTAAGCAACCGAAACGGATATTCGCCGGGCTGGCAATCCGGTGCGATTTCAAATCGACAACGAACTTCCTCATTGATTGTTCCACCGTGAGCGAAACCCCTTCGAGGCACGCTTTCGGCTGGCTGAATGTCAATTGCCTTAATCCCAGGATGATAGAAGACAACCTGACGCGGATCGGCCAGAGAAATTCCCTGAATACTGACATCGACAGTTGTTCCACTCTGCCCAATCCGGGGACGTACCGCTTCAATATTTTTGACCATCCCGGCATCGAGAGATGAGCCAGAAATCAACAAGAGCAGAATAAATAATTTGATGGCGTTTCTGTTCAACTCAATAGCCCTTCCACAAGTTTACCATCCTTAATGATCTCAATTGGTCGAGTTCCAAAGGCGAGAAGCTCTTTGTTGGCGTCGATTCCCAACTGGTGATAGATCGTAAACAACAGATCTTCGAGTAGCAGGGCATCGCGCCCCGGTTCGGCACCTGTCGCATCACTGGAACCGTAAAACTGGCCGCGAGTAAATCCACCACCGGCAATCAGGTTCGAGTAACACCGTGCATGATGATCACGACCACCATCTCGATTCACTTTCGGTGTACGACCAAATTCTGAGGTCACCCAGAAGATCGTGGAATCAAGCATTCCACGCTGATCAAGATCCGACACCAACCCCGCAATGGCATGATCCAGTGCTGGCATCTGATCGAGTGTGTTTTTCTGCACATCGACATGGCAATCCCAAGAGCCATAGTTCACCGTAACGAACCGCACGCCAGATTCCACCAGACGTCTGGCAACAATCAAGCGTTCTGCCAGTCCCTTAGGATGATATCTATTGTCCGGCCCTTTCAGCCCTACAACATCTCGCCCATACAACTGGAACGTCGCTTCGGATTCCTCATCCAGTTTAAAGGCAGCCTGAGCTTGCGAGGAAGTCAATAATGTTTGTGCCTGTTTGTAGAAATCATCCATGGTTTCCAGAGTATTCGGATCGACCTGCTGTTCGCGTAGCCGTTGTTCGATAATTTCCCGTGCCGATAAACGTCGCTGAAAACGATCTGTCGTCACATTATTGGGAATCGAAAAATCGCGAACCTGATAGCCTCTTGCTCCCGGATCGGAACCGAGTTCAAAGGGGCCAAAAGCACTGCTGATAAACCCTGTTCCTCCCGAAAACGAATGCTTATTGGGAATCGCAACATAAGGCGGGAGTTCACCACGTTTTCCCAATTCGTGCGAGACAATCGATGCCATTTGTGGATAATCGATTACTGCGGTTTTGGGATAACCCGTGAAGAGGTGATAGGTCGCTAAACCATGATCCGGCACACGCCCCACCAGACTTCGCAGAATGGTGACTTTATCAGCAATTTTGGCTGTCTCAGGGAAGTTATCGCTCAGAACATCCCCTGTTTTCGTTTTCGTCACTCCGAACGAACCCCGAATCTCCACAGGAGCCTCCGGCTTGGGATCGAACGCTTCCTGCTGTTGAAATCCACCTGGCAAATGCAGTTGAATCACACTGAGTGCTTTGGCCTCTTTCTTCGTGCCCGAAGCCTGCGTAAATGCATCCGATCCGGCAGCTTCCAACCGAAGCATGTCACCCAGAGATAAGCCCATCGCCCCGAATACGCCTGCCTGCAGCGCATCTCTTCGAGACATTTTGCGAAAGCCGGTGCAACCTTTGCGAGTATTCTGCTGTTGTTTCATAGGTTTGTTTCCAAAGATCTATTCTGAATTCACGCCATACATCTGTACTGGTATATTATCAGTTATTCCAACCAATAAGAATGGTAATTTTGAATCGAAATGAACTCTCACTGTTCACAGTTTATTAAATAGTAGATTTCCCGCAGAATCGCCGATGATGACAGCCTTCCCCTGATTCGTGATAACATTACTTAAGGGAATTCCAGTCTCCATCTTAATCTTTTTGATCTCATTCCCGTCGACATCCCAAACTCTCACCGTTTGATCGCGACCTGATGTGACAAGTCGCCCCTCGGAGTCAAATCTTACAGCCAGCACCCCATTGGGAATTGTTCCGTAGGTTCCAGGAGGACGCTGAGGCGGATGAGCATTCACCTTATTGATCGCTGGAAAACCATCTACAGTATCCCACCAGATGAGCCGACCGTCTTCACCAGCTGAAGCCAGCAGACGACTGTCACCCCGCCAATCAAGAGCACGTACTGCATCTTTATGTTCCCCCAGATTTAACAGAATGCCTCCGCTGTTCGCATCCCACAAGTGAATCCCCCCTGCCCGATCAGCCGTCGCAAGTTTCTGACCATCAGGACTGAAAGCAATTGCGGTAATCCAGTCAGTATGTTTTGTCAGTTTATACTTCAACTCCCCATCGATTGTGGAATAAACCTTGACGACTCGCCCCGATCCCCCCAGAGCGACAAACCGTTGATCCGGACTCAAGTCGGCTGCCAGCACCGCATCAATTTCATCTCCTACTTCCGCCAGTCGTTTTCCCGAAGCAACATCAAACAGCACAACACGACCAGATTCTACGGGACGCCCACCAGCCACCATCAGAACGGCACCATTGCGACTGAAACGAATCACATGAGGCTCACCTTCAGGAAACTCCAACCGTCCCAGTTCCTGCTCCGTTTCACTCTGTAATAATCGGACCTGATTCTGATCCGCCACTGCCACGAGTGGTGCAAAAGGACTGACATCCATCGCCAGAACCGGAAAAGGCCGAGACAATTTCGGAATTTGAACCGCTGGTAAATCGGCTGGCATTGCAGGTTCTCCTGCAGGTTTTCCAGACACATTTGCATCTGGTTTGAAAGCCAGATCTCGCGTTTTCACCATCGACTTACTTGCAGAAGTTTCCAGTAATCCCCCATCGATCCACTTACGTATCAATTCGATCTTTGCCTTTTCAATTGGAGGGCTGTTCGGCGGCATACGAAGATCATCATCTGGCTCTGTAATTGCCTGAAACAGCACACTCTGACTGGAACGTCCCGCCTCTACAACTTTCCCGCTACTCCCTCCCCGCAACATGGCCCCATAACCTTGCAGATTCAAATCCCCTTCCTGCTTATCGTCTCCATGGCATTTCAGGCAATATTGCTTGAAAATTGGCTTAATATGCTCTTCATAATTCGGGGACTGGGCTGCTACATCTTGAGCAAATACGACCGTCGGCATCCCCAGTAGAAATAAATGACAAATAATTTGACTGATGCCTCGATACATTTCCCACTTCCTCCAGAACAATTTCGGTCCGTATGCAACATTTGAATTATCTTACTGACTTCTAATTAAACAGACGAGTATCTGGACCATACCGACTCCTGACTTGTCACAGTCAATCTACTCACTTATTCCTTTGTGATTTGACCTGAGAGATCGGAATTCAGACAATAGCATCTCAATCAATGTCTGGTTCTTGACATTCACGACATAACCACCTGCACTGTTCCGTGTCACCTTCCGATTTTTCTGACGAGATGACGACCATTACTCAACTCTGCATGTTACTTCCGTAGAGAGATGAATTCATCATGACCTCATTCCCAGCTTTCCTCATTTCATTTTTTAAGTGGCTGCGGTCATCATATTTTTTTGATCGAAATGCAAAAGTAATGTTATTGACTGCAATTGCATTCGGTCTTCAAATCTCCATTGCATTTACATCTGTTTCTGGAGAACGGAAACAGCCCAATATCATTCTCATCCTGGCAGACGATCTGGGTTATTCAGATCTCGGCTGTTATGGTGGAGAAATCAGCACACCGCATATCGACTCGCTCGCTGCTGGAGGAGTTCGGTTCACTCAGCTTTACAACTCGGCCCGTTGCTGTCCGAGTCGTGCATCATTGATGACTGGCCTGTATCCCTCGCAAGCTGGCATTGGAGATTTCACAACGAAGAAACCAAATCCGAAACGCGGTCCCGGATATCTCGGACGGTTCAACAACGAGTGTGCAACTCTTGCGGAAGTCTTGAAACCAGTCGGCTACGGTTGTTACTACGTTGGTAAGTGGCACATGCACCCAGAAACCGGGCCGATCAAGCGTGGTTTCGACGAATTCTATGGCTATACCAACGACCATTCTCACGATCAGTACGATGCCGACTATTACTTTCGCCTTCCCGATGACCGTAAGAAGGAAATCGATCCCCCTGCCAAAGACTTCTACGCAACCGATGTCTTTAACGAATACGCTCTGGAATTTATCCGCCAGGGCCAGGCCTCTCTCAAGCCCTGGTTTTTGTTCCTGGGACACTCCTCTCCTCACTTCCCGATTCAGGCTCCGGCGGAACGAGCAGATAAGTATGAAACGACTTACAGACGTGGCTGGGATGTCCTTCGCGAAGAACGCTATGCACGAATGCAGGAACTTGGACTCGTTAATGGTGACCACTGGCAATTGACTCCCCGTTCCATCGTTCCCGTCGATCGTGACGATATCGCCAATGGTTATCCCGGCGAACAAAACCCGGCCTGGGATGAACTCGATCAGGATCGTCAATACGATTTAGCACGACGCATGGCCGTCTTTGCCGCTATGGTCGAAGGGGTCGATCATGGTATCGGGCAAATTATCGATCATCTGAAAAGCACAAACGATTTTGAAAATACTTTGATACTCTTTCTGAGCGACAACGGAGCGTGCTACGAATGGGGACCATTCGGCTTTGATGGGAAATCCCGTCTCGGCACAACGACTTTACGAACGGGAGATCAGCTGAGAGAAATTGGTGGTCGAGGAACGCATCAATCCTATGGCAGCGCCTGGGCAAATCTGGGGAATACTCCGTTTCGACTCTACAAACACTTCACACATGAAGGGGGCATCAGCACTCCGATGATTGCCCATTGGCCAGCAGGAATCGAAAAGAATTCCAATTGGGTTCGGGAACCTGCCCATGTGATGGACATTATGCCAACTCTGATGGAAGTTGCCGGAGCGACTTATCCGGAAACATTGAATGACAACTCCATCACACCTGTCGAAGGGACGAGCCTGTTACCGGCAATGCGAGGAGAACATCTTCCAGAACGAGCAATCGGTTTTGACCATCAGGCCGCCCACGCCTATCGCAAAGGCGATTGGAAAGCGGTTTATGCAAAACGGATGCCGCATGAATTGAAGTGGGAACTCTACAATCTGGCCGACGACCGCTGTGAAATGAATGACCTGGCAGAAGTCTATCCTGAACGCCTTCAGGAAATGGTTGCTGAATGGGAAGATTGGGCACGGCATGTCGGCGTCATCTGGAAACCGTCTGCATCAACGAATTAATTTTTGATATCAGAAAAGCAGAGCATCATTTGTCCTAATATTCGATATATGATTTTGAGAGTCTTAGCTCCTCTGCTTGATAATAATCACGCGTTTCCTTATTTTCAGAGTACATTCCCGTCAGTTGGTTCTCAATTGCTCGTTGAGGCTCGACATTGCTTGAAAACTCCGCCATGGCTCAAGGGCTGACCGCGTCCGATCCGTTCCGGAAAATTGTGACTGGGATCCTGCTGTTTCTGACAGTTTGCGTGCTCGCAACCATCGGCTATGTTCTCAACGGTTGGTCACTCGACGATGCGACCTATATGACAATCATCACCATATTCGGTGTCGGCTACGGAGAGGTTCAACCGATCGAATCTCCCAGCTTACGAATTCTCACCATCGCTGTTATTGTCGCGGGGTATGGAGCTGTCATATACACGGTGGGCGGTTTTATGCAAATGTTGGTTGACGGGGAAATTAATAAAGCCATTGGAGCCAGACGGATGACCAGAGACATTGAAAAATTGAATCAGCACACCATCGTATGTGGCTTTGGACGCATGGGAACCATCCTCGCCAAAGAACTCGCTGCGGCTGGGCAGCAGTTTATCATCATCGATAATAACGAGCAGCGGCTGCAACTTGCCAAAGATCTTGGCTATCTGATTTTACAGGGAGATGCCTCCGACGAACATATGCTCAGCCAGGCGAAAATCAATCTTGCCTCCGTACTGGCAACCGTCCTCTCCGATGATGCCACCAATGTCTTCGTAACCATCACGGCTCGCGAAATGAATCCTCAAGTCATGATCATCGCCCGAGGGGAAAACCCACGGACGGAAAAGAAACTGCTCGGCTGCGGAGCGAATCAGGTTGTCTTGCCGACAGCCATTGGAGCTTCACGTGTTGCCCATTTGATTCTTCGTCCGACAGCCGAAAACCTGCTCGGAGATATCACCCAGCAGCGAAACATGAACGATGAAATCGGAGAAATCGGGCTGCAATTCGATGAGCTCAAAGTGACTGCTTCTTCGCCATTGAAAGGCAAGAAGCTGAGCGAGATTGAAGTCCGGGGAAACTTTGGCTTTCTGATTGTCGGAATACGTTCACTGACTGGCCAGTCGACTTTAAACCCTTCTTCAGACACCATCCTCAACGAAGGCGACGTCGTTGTCATCCTCGGCCATCGAGATGATATTCCCCAAGTCGCCAAACGATTCTCAAAACCGGTGGAAACAATGAAATACCGGGGGGCGTCGCATTGAAGTTTGGTTGAGTGTTTAATGTTGAGGGTAACCTGCATATCACCATACAGTTGAAATCAATCTTTAATTTCACAGAGATGCAGTTTTGAACATCCGTGCTAATCCATGTCCATCCGTGGTTCATTTCTTAAATTCATCCTACGGTCGCTATTCAATTCTTATCCCGGACTGCATCGTACTCCAGATTGACGCACTTCTCTCCCCAACGTTTGAGTACACAACGCAATCCTATTTCTGATTCCGTGTCCTGTCCCTGATCTCCCGTTTCTTCAATCCATTGCTGTAACGCTGCCCGATGTTGCTCCAACTGCTTCTGGAACTTCGGATCATTAGCCAGATTGTGAATTTCATGAGGATCGTTCTTCAGATCATAAAACTCCTCAGCCGGTTTTGAATCATCGAAGAATACCAACTGGGCTTCGTTCATCTTTCCCTCAGCCATCATTTCCCGGAATTTCTGAGAGACTTCCCAACTGTCCTTATAACTCGGCTGCATGTAAGGTCGATCGTTCAGATAGTTTCTCAGGTATTTGAATCGAGGAGACACAACCGCGCGAATTTTCTCGATCGTATAATCACATCGATCCCTCGCAGCGAACACATACTGCCTTTCCTGATGCCGCTTTCCAAGAAAGTTTTTGCCTTCCATCTTCTCTGGGATTGCAATTCCAGCTGCCGCCAAACTAGCCGCGGAGATATCGATTCCACTCACCAACTCATCCGTCACTTTACCAGCCTCAACACCAGGACCGGCAACAATGAGAGGCATGTGAATTCCGCCTTCGAACAGGAATTGTTTATGCCGATGCAGTTTCATTCCGTGATCGCTGAACAGGAAAATAAGCGTATTCTCATACAAACCATCCCGCTTGAGAGCAGCAATCACTTCGCCGACTTCTGCATCGGTTTTCAGTAAACAATCGTAATGATGAGCGATCTCTTCTCGAACGATGGGGACATCGGGATAATACGGCGGCACTGGAACAATAGCCGGGTCAATCACCTGAGGAGCCTTGTTCCCAAGTTTGCCACCACCGAGTTGAATCTGTCCAAAGAAAGGCCGATCCTCTGGTTTTCCCTTCCAGCAATTCCCGGCTACAAAATTATCCGTTCTCCACCCCCCGCGACTCCGTTCATAATCGTAAAACGCTTCCTTGCTCCATTCGAAGTTGTAATCGTCCTTACCACCATCATTGAAAGTCCAGTACCCCGCTTCACGGAACCGGATAGGAAGCGGAGTTGCATAATCCGGCAAGACGTTTTTGTCATACTCACCCATCGACTGCCCCCGGAACTCAGCCCGACAACTGCGATGATTGTGTGCCCCAATCGAGGTTTGCATATACCCCGTAATTATGGCCGAGCGAGTTGCCGAACAGACGCCAGCAGGTGTGTAGAAACGATTGTATCTCACTCCTGATTTTGCCAGGGCATCGATGTTCGGTGTCTCGATAATCTGATCGCCATAACAGCTGAACCAGCCACTGACATCTTCCAGATAAATCCAAAGAATATTCGGACGCTCTGCGGCTTGAACAAAACTAGTACTCAACATAACGATCAGAATGGCAATCATTTGAAGTCGCATCGTGGGTTCCTATTCGTTGTGAGTCAGTCTTTATGTGTAGTCAGGTTGAGAAGAAATTACTCGTTGGACAAAAGCCGATTGCCTATCATTCATAACGCCATTTCAATTCCCATGGATCTTTCGTCTGCTTCTGAAACGCCTGCAACTTCTCCTGCAAGTGTTTCAGTTTTTCCTGATGCTCTGGATCAAACGAAAGATTCTTCCCCTCGTAAGGATCTTCAGCGATATTGTACAACTCGAAGCGGGGGCGATTTTCATAATCGTAAATCGTCTTCTGGCCGAAGGTTTTCTCGTCTCGCTTCAAAGCACTTTGCCAGGTCGGAGATGCAAATAAATCCGAAGCATTCGGATAGGGCAACTGGTGAGCGATGTTGAAGATCAGTTTGTAATCCCCTTCAATCACAACCCGCATCGGATAGTACATCGTAATTTCATGAAACGTGTGCGACATGAAGGTGTTGTCCCAATTCTCAGGATGTTCCTGAGTCAGCACGGGCAGAAACGAACGTCCATGAAATTTGTAGGGAACCTCTTTCCCTTTTGGAGTCGGTGCCCCGACTTCCGTCGTTCTTAAAGGTGGATATTTCTTGGGTGTGACATCGCAGTATTCGAGAATCGAGGGTGTGATATCGGTCCAGTTGATCACGGCATCTGTCGTCAGACCTTTAGTTTTCTGATCAGGATCTCTCACAATAAATGGCAAGTTTGCACCGGGTTGATAGAGGTTCGTCTTTGCTCCCGGAAATGGAGGACCGTTGTCGCTGGTGAAAATAAACAGCGTATCATCGAGATGTCCCGTCTCTTCAAGAATTTCAAAGAGTTTTTGCACTCCCTGATCAACTCGATTACAGGCCTGATAATACTCGGCTAACTCCTCCTTAACTTCCTGCGTCTCCGGCAGCCAGGGGGGGACGATCATGTCGTCCGCTTTGAACTGATTTCGCTCAGTTTCCGGATACGGGTTGTCACGATTATTAAAATTCGCAAAGTTTCCGGGCCCTCCGCCACGATGGGGATCGGACGTGCAGAAATAGAGGAAGAAAGGACGATCATCCTCTTTTTTAATCCATTCTCCTGCATTATTGGCCATGGCAACTGGATTACGGGATCCTCCTTTTATCCCTTTGTTTTCATAGCTTTCGAAGTAATAAACATCTGAAGGAGCCAGATGATATTTGCCAATTGAACAGGTGCGATAACCAGCCGCATCGAGATGTTTCGTTAACGGGACTACCGACTGATAGGTCCCGAAATGATTATATCCGTGAGCATGGCCATAATGGCCTGTCGCATGATTGTAGAGCCCCGTCATAATCACCGAACGACTGGCAGAGCAACTAGCGGTTGTACAATAAGCATTCGTGAACTTCGTCCCTTCTGCTGCCAGTCGGTCCAACCCGGGCGACTTGGCGACTTCATCACCATAAGCACCGATTTGAAAACCATGATCATCGGCAATGAAGAGCACAACATTCTTTCTTGCAGCTTCAGTCAACGGTGGTGCAGTCCACATCGCGAATAAACACAACAGGAGCGTTACCTTATTTTTCATAGTTTTCATTTTCTGTCTGATGAAATGATTTCATTCTTATCGTTTGAGGTCGATGTTTTCCAGACAGGCTCGTGCCTGTCCTACTGGTGTAGTTTTCAATCAACGATCCGTTTGAGGATGATGGTTTTGATCTCTGGAAACTGTTTTCCCGGCTTGGAAAGACCTTTCAATTTCAGATCGAATGTTCCAGTCTGATCCACATTCAGCATGCCGACTTTCAATCGCTTCCAATCCTTAGCATAAACTTCTTTACGGGGAATGCGATCTGGAGAAGGGATGACTGGTGGATTATGAACTTGATTAACGGTCACGGAAGCTTTCTGAGCAGCCACTTCCGCCTGCAACTCGGATCCCACCGCCTCTTCATCGGCGATGTAATCAATTGAAACTTCATACTGACCAGAATTGACCACTTCAACCGGCCACCTGGCATAGGCGTCTGCACTCGTCCAGTTGGTCACATAGTCGTTCGCCCAGCCATTCGCCCCCTGATAACTGATCCCCTGCCCTTGAGCAGGTTCGAGATAAGAATAATGTGCGGAGAGAGAAGTTTCTGGTCGATCGGAATGTCCAACGACAGTTGGAATTGGATCGAATCCCTCCTGACTGACATCCGCCCACCATTGTTCGTACTGCATTGCAAGTTCTCTTATGACTTGCGGATATTTTTCAGCGACATTGTTGGTTTCGCCGGGATCGTCTTGCATATCGAATAACATCCAGCCAGATTTCCCTCCCATAACTGCTCGCCACTTCTGAGTTCGGGCAGCTCCTTTACCTTTCCAGACAGTAAACAAAGTCCGCTCAGGCCAGATCTTATCGACGGTCTCGGCTTGCTCATGAATCAATGGAACAAGACTTTTGCCATCGAGTGGTTTTGTCGGAATTGACTTGCTTCCAGTCAACTCGACCAGCGTCGGCAGGATGTCAATGTGAGCGGTGATCTCTTCAACCTTCAGGCCTGCAGGAATCACATTCGGATACCGAATAAATAATGGCACCCGTGTTCCTCCTTCATGATTCGAGCCTTTTCGGCCGCGCATACCAGCATTGTATCGATTGGTATTGGCTCCGTTATCGGTCATAAAAATGACGATGGTATTTTCACGCTGCTGTAAATCATCTACACATTCCAGCAGACGTCCCATATTGAAATCAATATTCTCAACCATTGCATAGGCACAGGCGGTTGCTGGCTCCAGCCCCTTGCCCTGATATTTTTTCCAAAACTTCTCAGGCACCTGCCAGGGAGTGTGCGGCGTATTGTAAGGGACATAACAGAACCAAGGCTGATTCGCTTCGTTTTGCTTCTTCATCCAGTCGATGGCGTAATCCGTCAGGGTATCGATGATGAACCCTTCCGACTGAAAGACTTCGCCGTTTCGCTCGAGTGGCGTGTCAAAATAATTGTTCCAGTGCCCTGCACAAAAGCCGATGAACTCATCGAAGCCCTGCCCGTTGGGATGATGCGGATAACTTTCCCCATTGTGCCATTTGCCAAAGGCTCCCGTAGAATAACCATTCGCCTTGAGGACCTCCGCGATGGTCACCTCATCCTCCCGCATCACTTCATGCCCGCGCGTCACCCCATGCACACCGGTTCGCGGATGATATCGCCCCGTCAGCAAGGCGGCTCTCGTCGGAGCACAGACCGGGGAGACATAATAGCGATCAAACCGCACCCCTTCCGAAGCCAGTTGATCATGCACAGGCGTGTGAATATCAGGATTGCCATGGGAAGTAACATCTCCATAGCCCTGATCATCAGTGATAATCAGCAAGACGTTGGGAGATTTCGCAAAGACTGCATTCCCGATGAACAGACTCCCTGCTATCAGAGTCAAACAGGCGCTCACGAATTTAAGTTTTTTGAGAATTGAAGGAGCATACTTCATTATTTTGAGTCTACCTTAATGGAAGCTGACGAGCGACTGTGATAGATATATGTCGATTTGTTACATTAATCTTCTCAGGCAAGAATTACTCGACTCACACGCCATTTTCAAGACTGTCAGGATTTTCATGCGAAGCGAGGCGCAGCGTTGGTTGTTAAATATGCTCTCAGCAATTGGCCCTCTGATTGCTTTGGGAGTTGTCGTTCTCCTGTTTGGTGTCGCTGATCAGTATCAGGAAAATGGCGGGAATTTTCTGACAGTCAGTAACTTCCAGAGCGTTTCCCGAAACACGGCGACAGTAGCCGTGGCTGCTTTGGGAATGACATTCATTATCATCTCCGGCGGAATTGATCTTTCTGCAGGAACCGGGATGGCTCTGTGTGCAACCGTGCTGGCGTTTGCCTTGAAAGCCGACTACTCAGCTGTTGTGAGTATTGGTCTCTGTCTGCTGACTGGATGCCTCTGCGGGTTGATCAATGGATTGCTGATCAGCTTTCTCAGAATGATTCCCTTCATTGTCACCCTGGGCACAATGTCAATTTATCTCGGCATCGCCAAGTTGATCGCAAAAGAAACAACAGTGCGACCAAATCGACTCGAACAGGTTCCCGAGTGGTTACGGCAATTCACAAGTACTCGCGATGACGCGCTGCTACTGGGTTTGCCGGTCGGTGTCTGGGTCGCTTTAGGACTGGCCATTCTTGTCGCTGGAGTCCTGAGATACACCGTATTCAGTCGCCACGTGTTTGCGATGGGCTCTAATGAAAGCACCGCTCGACTCTGTGGCGTGCACATCGCGCGCACCAAAATCCTGGTGTATGTGATTGGTGGACTGTTTGTCGGAATAGCCGGGTTATTCCTCTTTTCCCGGCTCACGGTCGGAAATCCGACCTCAGGAACAGGGATGGAATTGCAGATTATTGCAGCCGTTGTGATTGGTGGAGGCAGTTTGAACGGAGGCAGCGGAACCGTTCTTGGGACTCTGGCCGGCGCAGGCATCATGGCTGTGATTCAGAGCGGATGCACTCAATTGAGTATCAGTAACCCCATGCAGGAGATGATCTTAGGTGCGATTATTATCACGGCTGTCTTTATTGATCAGATCCGCCATCGACGTTCGGAATAGGGTTGAATTCTGGCAATTATTGAAAATCTGACGCTTTTTTCTCAATTTCTGAGTAATCCCAAAATAATCAGTCCGGGCTGCGCATTAACTGTGTACCCCGGAAGAAAAACAGGACTGACCGGTGAAGTTATGAAGGAAATTGAGGACGATTTACCAGCGGAAGAAATTCCGCCTCTGGTTGATCTTGCCTCATCACTTTATCAACTTCATGCGGCTGGGTTGCGGGCCTATTTGATTAAAAACCTGAGAGACTCCTCCCTCGCTGATGACATCCTGCAGCAAACGTTCAGTAAACTACAGGAACAGATCAAAAGGAAAGAGGCGGAAGATCAGGAGCTGACAATAAGTGCGGGTTGGCTGTATCGAGTTGCTTTTAACGAAGTGGCTCGAATCAAGCGAAATGAAACTCGCCAGAAAAACCATTACACCGGATTGGCAAGTTTCTTTTCGCAGCTTCGGGGAGAACAGAACGATCATTTGATTCAGGCAGAAGAAGCAGAGCGAGTTCGCAAAGCTTTTGAACGCCTCCCTGATTCGCTGAAAGTGATTGTGGAACTGCGAATTTTTGAAGAAATGAAGTTTGCAGAAATCGCCCAAGTGCTGCAAATTCCAATTGGAACGGTCCTCACACGCATGACCCGAGCCCTGAAAGTTTTGCGACAGGCATTGCAGCAATTTGAGTAAGGCAGATCGTTAATCGATCTTTTATAATTACAATTTCGTATTTGGCAGGTGGACTGAGATGTCCGATTTTGATTTGAAATCATTCCAGTATCTGGCGGATGAACTTTCGCCTGAAGAAGTGATTGCCTTTGAGCAGGAACTGCTGGATAATCCTGAATTGCAGATTGCTCTTTCCGAGTCGTCAAAAGTTCTGGCTGCACTGCAACCCGTTTCTTCGCATGAAATCGCTCCTGTCATCTCGGCTTCATCACCAGCCTCACATCAGCAAAACAAAAGAACGTCCAGAACCTTCCAGCTCCTTTTCATGGGAATCGTTCCTGCATTTCTTATCGGCTTATCACTCGGCTACTTCAGTTCAGAATGGAAGACATCGCCTGCAACGGAAGTGACGATGACGAATCCTCAGCCTGTGACCTTACCACAGAATCAAAATGCGATCATCGCTTCGGCTTGGTATGACCTGCAAACAGAAGCTGATGACGATGTCATCCACGCATCGGTCTCTGATGAAGAGTTGCTCGCCTATGAAGAATCCTTTCCTGCAAACGCAGATCAGGACGATTCACTTTCAATTCCAAACTGGATGATTGCAGCTGTACAAACTCGCAAAGAGGAACTGCTCCCCGCCTCGCCTTCAATCAAACTTGACGCAGAGGCCCTTTAATCATGCGGATCAAATCCCTCTTCAACATAACGATTGCGATTGTTGCCGTTGTCTCGTTGAGTAACCTGGGCGAGGCGATGAAACCGGAACGTAACAGTTCCAGTGTTTCCGTCTCTAAAAACACGAACTCAAATAACACTAACTCCAATAATGCCGATCAATGGGAAATTACCCCCGAGCGTGAAGCTGCGGCTTTAAAGTTTGCGGAACTTCATCACCCGGAGTTGGTTCAATTACTAGAGGCACTCCGCGAGATCGATCAAAAACAGTTTCGCAAAGCCATTGAAGAGATTTTTCGAGTCAGTGAAAAACTCGCCAGATCCAAAAGTCGCAATCCCGAACGTTACGACCTCGAACTCAAAGCCTGGAAATTGACCTCCCGGCTCAATCTGCTGGTCGCCTCTTTGCCTATGGCTTCGGATTACGATGCGGCCATGCAGAACATCAAAAAAGCTTATACGCGGAAACTGGAGATTCAGATCAAACTGCTGGAAATGGAAGAAGTCGCTGCCAGAAAACGACTCGAACGAATTCAGGAATCAATCGCCAGCAGCCAATCGGATCAAGAAGAAAATATCAACAAACAGCTACAGCGCATTCGCAAAATGTATCCGCCTGATAAAACTGAAAAGCAGGCAAAACAATAAGACTTTGATTCAATTATAAGTCGTCGACAACAATTTGAGACGGCTTCAACTCACACAGCACAGTTTTCATTGAGGGAGCTGAGATGAAATCCTACCTGGTTATCCTGATCGCAGGACTATCACTTCCGTTGACTCAACTGGCTGAACTTCGTGGCGAAGTCATCCCACCAATCAATGAGCGTTTCAGTCAGGAAACTGAAGAAACTCCAGACTTCCAGCGTCATCTTCTGCCAATGTTCAGCAAAATCGGCTGTAATGGTCGATCATGCCATGGATCGTTTCAGGGGCGTGGCGGGTTTCAACTCTCGCTTTTCGGCTACGATTTCAAAATGGATCATGACGGTTTGTCCGAGCGAATCGATACCGACGATCCCCTCGAAAGTTATGCTCTGCACAAAGCAACAAATGTGGAAGAGCACGAAGGTGGCGAGCGGATCAAAACAGGCAACTGGGAGTATCAGGTCTTTCTGAACTGGATCGAAGCGGGCGCAAAACCGGTTGAAAAACCTTATAAACTGGAACGCCTGGAAGTCACCCCCAATGAAATCGTATTTCAGTCTGCTCAGGATTCACAGTCGTTAAATGTCGTCGCAGTCTGGGAAAATGGTACCCGGGAAGATGTCACTCCACTATGCCGATTCCAATCCAACGACACTTCCATCGCGGAAGTGAGTGAAAACGGAGAAGTCACTGCCCAGACAGCTGGCGATTCCCACATCGTTGTCTTCTACGACAACGGCATCACCGCTGTTCCCGTCATTCAGCCTGTCAGTGATCGCACCGGCAAAAACTATCCTCAGGTCGCCACACCAACTCGAGTGGATGAACTGGTAGTCCAGAAATTACGCAAGCTGGGAATCGTTCCCTCTGAAAAGTCTCGCGACGAAGATTTCCTCCGCCGCGTCACACTCGATATCACAGGAACCTTGCCGACACCACAACAGGTTCAGGACTTTCTCGCTGATAATTCTTCCGACAAGCGTGCTCGTAAAATCGATGAACTGCTGGAAACTCCTGCTTATGCAGCCTGGTGGGCTACTCGCTTTAATGACATCACCGGAAACAACATTAATCAGCTCAACAATGTTTCTTACAATAACAATAAAGTTTCTGAGGAATGGTACGAGTGGGTTCGTCATCGCTTCGAACAGAATATGCCCTACGACAAAATTGTCGAAGGAATTGTGTTAGCTGAAAGCCAGAGGAGCGATGAAACTTACGAAGAATACTGCAAACGGATGACAGAGATTTATAATGATAAATCCTGTGAAAGCTTTGCGGATCAGGAATCACTCCCTTACTTCTGGGCTCGTCGAAACTTCCAGAAACCAGAAGACCGCTCTATCGGCTTCGCCTACACGTTCCTCGGAATTCGCATTCAATGTGCTCAATGCCACAAACATCCGTTTGATCAGTGGACACAGGAAGATTTCGTACAATTCCAGCCAATTTTCTCCCGCACCCGCTATTCCCCAAACGGCACCGATCGCGATGAATATCAGGCAATGCTCGACAAAATCGATGTCGATGGAAAATTGCGTGGCAACGAATTGCGTCGTGAACTGGCTAGAAAGCTCGGCAAGGGCGAAGTGGTTCCCTTCCCGGCTCTGGTCGATCAGGCTCCACGAGTCAATCGCAAAAAGAAGAACTCAAAAAACAGTAACACCATCGGTCAGACTGCCCGTGTGCTGGGTGGGGAACCGTTCGATCTAAATGAATTTCAAAATCCTCGTGAACCGCTCATGAAATGGTTACGGGGTGATGCGCAGGAATTGTTTGCAAAGTCATTCGTAAATCGAGTCTGGGCAAATTATTTCAATCGAGGCATCGTGGAACCGACCGATGATCTGAGTCTGGCCAATCCTCCAGCCAATGAAGCTCTCTTGAATCATCTTGCTCAGGGCTTCATCGATCACAAGTTTGATATCAAATGGCTGCATCGGGAAATCTGTAACAGCAATACGTATCAGTTGAGCTGGCAGCCGAATGAGACCAATATCCAGGATGACCGCAACTTCAGCCGAGCCGTGCCTCGCCGAATTCATGCAGAAGTTGCCATGGATGTGATTGCTCAAGCGACTTCAAGTTCTGATGAAAACGCGGTGTATTTGAGCGATCTGAAAGATCGTGCGATTGCCATTCCCGGCACTGCTCAGGGTCGTGGAGGCAATAACTATGCATTAACCATCTTCGGAAAATCCTCTCGCGATAACAATTGCGACTGCGATCGTTCTTCAGAGCCTACCTTGCTGCAAACACTTTATCTGAATAACGACAACGAATTCCTTTCGGAAATCGATTCACGAAAAGGCTGGCTGGCGGAACTCGCCAAAGAGTGGAAGGCTCCATTTAATGCAAAAACCGAGCAGGTTCCCCCCAAACCAAAAAATTACTCAGAAGTTGTCGAACGGTTTGAGGCTTATCTCCAAAAACTTAAAAAGCAGAAAGATGTCGAGAAAATCAAAACCGTTAAAGCCAAAATGAAAGCCTATAAAGCCAGGTACGGACAGGCCGAGGAAAACACCGAAGTTGTTGATGCAATACTCGACTCGAATATCGATTACACACCTGCCATCAATACAGCATATCTGAGAACACTCAGTCGCTATCCAACTCAAGTCGAATTGCAGCGTTCACTATCTGCAATCGAATCGGCTAATAATCCGGTGGATGGCATGCGGGATATCATGTGGGCCTTGCTGAACACTAAAGAGTTCATCATCAACCATTAAACGGAGACTGATCACAAAGCTGTAGGTCAGGCACTGCCTGACGAGATCAATCATTGACGTCATATTTAATTCAACACTTCCATTCAATTCATACTGGAGAAGTAATCATGGCCATGCACAAAACTTGCGACGGAGCCAAGCGACGCGATTTCCTGAAAGTGGGCGCACTGGGTTTTGCGGGATTGTCACTGAGTCAGTATCTCAACATCGCCCAAGCGGGTGCTGTGAAATCGACCGCCAAGGCGAAGTCGGCTATTTTCATCAACCTGCCCGGTGGCCCAAGTCATATGGACACCTTTGACCTGAAGCCCGATGCACCCGCTGAGTATCGAGGTGAGTTCAATCCTATTGACACCAACGTCCCCGGCATCCAGATTTGCGAACACCTGCCGGAACTTGCCAAAGTGATGGATAAGTTCGTCATTCTCAAAGGTGTGTCTCACACATTAGCCGCTCATCAACTCGGTTCCGAATATGTAAATACTGGAAACCGCCCCCTGCCATCTCTGGAATTCCCAGGTTATGGAGCGGTTATTTCCAAGGAACGGCCAACCATTCCAGAATTGCCACCTTTCGTTTCGATCCCGAACACGAATCAGCGTCCTGGATATCTCGGCGTTCAATACGCTCCGCTGCATACAGGCTCCACTCCACGAGTCGGTCAGCCTTATAGCGTAAGGGGACTGGACCTGCGAAATGGAATTACCGTTTCCGATATCGAACGTCGTAAAAATTTGCGAGGGGATCTTGATACCGCGTTCTCAAGTTTTGAACAGCAGAACGACCTTCTACGCGGGCTCGATCGCTTCTCTCAGCAAGCTTACGACATGGTCACATCGCCACAGGCGCGCAATGCGTTTGATGTCAGTAAGGAATCACCCGAATATTCGCAAATGTTCGGCGAGTCTCCCTTCGGACAAAGCTGCCTGCTGGCAACACGGTTGATTGATTCCGGAGTCCGCTTTGTCTCTGTCTCAACTGGTGGCTGGGATACTCACCGCGACGGCTGGAATAACTTGAAAACACGTCTACTACCACCTCTTGATCAGGGACTGGCTGCCTTGTTCAAAGGTCTGGAAATGAAAGGCTTGCTGGAAGAAACTGCCGTGCTGGTCACAGGAGAATTTGGACGCACCCCAAAAATTAATAACGAGCGAGTCGGACGCGATCACTATCCTCGCGCGATGTTCATGCTGATGGCTGGTGGTGGAATCTCCGGTGGTCGAGTCATTGGAGCCAGCGATGACAAAGCCCTCGGCCCCTTGAACGAAGCGATTACACCCGATGATGTCGCCGCTTCCTATTACCATGCTCTGGGTATTAATCACGAACAGGAATATCACACTTCAACCGGGCGCCCCGTGATGATTGTGCGTGATGGTCATGTCATCAACGAACTGTTTACTTAATCAATATTGCTGCGACTTGAAGCCACTGTCGGTCAAGCTGGCAGTGGCATTTTTTACGGCGACTACTTTCTAACGCTCACTATTCTAGTGAGGTTTATCTGTTGTTTTGAATGTGCTTGACTCTGGTCTACATGTTCATTGATATGAAAAGGGGTGAGGGGAATGCTGATTCGAATGATGAGTGCTGTGATGATGCTGAGCATGGTCTGCTGTATTGCTCAGGCTGAAAAGCCAGCCAATAAAGTTAAAAAGGGCAAAAAAGGAAATCAGGAGAGAGTTCCGCAAGCACTGGCTCTGCCTGATAGCATCGAGTTGACAGCCGACCAGGAAGCTCAAGTTAAAAAGATACGCGCCAAATTTTCCGACAAAGCCAAGGATCTTAAAAAGCAGACTCAGGAAGTGATTCCAGCCGAATTGCGGAAACAACAGGCTGCAGCTGTCAAAGCCGCAAAAGAAGCGGGCAAATCTCAGGAAGAAATTCGTCAAATCATGAAATCATCTCAGGATGAACTTTCAGCAGTTGATCGCGAAAAGCTGGCTGTGATCCGCAAACAGTCTCAAGCCTTAAAAACAGAATTCCTCAAGGAAGTCCGCGAAGTACTGACCGAAGAACAACAGTCCAAACTGCCAACTGCAAGAGAAGGCAAAGGAAAAGGAAAAAAGCCTAAAAAGTCTGATTCCTAAACCGTGAATTGATCATAGTCTTCAATGTCAAACGCCAGATTCTATTGGGATCTGGCGTTTTTTGTTGATTAAACCGGCATTACCAGCCTGATTCTCCTGTTGCTGGATTTCAGATTCTCAGATAGAATCCAGATCTGAATTCCAAGGGGGGAATTCCGGATAATATTAGAATTCGGTCATTTCAGCTGCAGAATTGTGCTGTAAGACCAAAGACATATTTAAGGAAGAATCAGATGCAGGGACGCATTGCTGGTTTTTTGATGACCATATTCATGGCATTGCCACTGGCAGCCATTCCGCTGATGTCTATCTTCGGCATCCCGCAATTTGGATCACTCGCGGCCACCATTGATGAAACTGGTTTTCTGGCTGAGGATCCGATCGCAGATACCTCCGCTCCTTCCTGGTCCGATTCCCCTGCTCCAGTATTTGGAGACTCTGCACAGGACTCCACACCAGTCAACCTTTCGAAGAACTCCACAAATACCCCTCCGGTTCAGACAACATCACTGGGAAATTCACAGGATTTTTCAACGCCGTCTGCTTTTGGGACTCAGGAAAATCCCTCCGGGACTCTAACCTGGGATCAGGGAATTGCCCGCCTGGCTCAGATGGGAATTACCGACTACCGCATTCAACCGGGAATTGTCCCCGGCACATCTCACTTTGCCTGCTACGCACGACCTGCGAGCAAAGCGACAGTGCTGCGATTCGAAGCCGAGGCAAACGATCCTCTACAAGCCTTATTGAAAACACTCAAGCAAGTCGAACCCTGGCATTCCGCCAGAAGTCAAAGCAGCAATACAGAAATTTTCTAGAGCATTCCCTGATCGACATGAGAAACTCCCCGTTCACGAGACAGACCGACTGGTCATCGATGACTCCTGCTGCGATCTGGCAGCAAGGTTCTCGAGAACGGGAACGCATTGCTCGACTTTACTCTCGTACCACTGAGACCACTGACTCAACCAGTGGACTTCGTACGCCACAGATAGCCCGACTGGAAGCCGTCTTATTTGTAGCGGACAGTCCACTTTCTGCTCGGAAACTCGTCGATGCCGCCAAACTGGTCGATGCGAATCAGTGTCATGATTTGGTCGAACAACTCAATGAATTGTACGATGCCGATCTGTCTCCGTTTCGCATCGAACAAATCTCCAGCGGCTATCAACTACTGACACGTCCTGAGTATTCTCAATGGCTCGATCGGATTCATCAACGCCATGTCGAAATGAAACTGACGCCACCGGCTCTGGAAACATTGACGATCATCGCTTACCGCCAACCAATCACCCGAGCTGATGTCGAAGCGATTCGAGGGGTTCAGTCTTCGGAAGTCATCAAGCAACTGATGGAACGGCAACTCATTCGCATCGGCGGCGAAGACGATTCGCTCGGCCGCCCGTTTCTCTACGAAACAACCAAAGCATTCCTGCAATACATGGGAATCCGCCGTGTCGATCAACTCCCCAACTTTGCCGAACTTCGCAAAGGGGGCGAGCTGGATCCTACTGTCACAGATCAAAAAGAAGACGAAGTCCCGGAAGATGAAAGTTCTTCCCAGGCCGCGTAATTACTCCGACAATGTCCCCTTGGACGATGGTACTCCCGTTTGTCGTGGATCGACGGTCGTGGCAATTCTCAATGCACGAGCAGTCGCTTTGAAAATCGCTTCAGAAATGTGATGGCTGTTTGATCCGTGATGCAGAACGACATGCAGATTCATCAGGCTGTTTGCCGCGAACGCCTGAAAGAATTCTGCGACGAGTTGCGTATCGAACTCACCAATCTTTTCGGTCGGAAATGCGAACCGATTTTCAAACCAGACCCGCCCACTCAAATCGAGTGCGACAGTCACAAGCGTTTCGTCCATCGGTAAGGTCATCGAACCATATCGGGTGATACCTTGCTTATCGCCAATGGCCTGATGAATCGCCTTGCCGAGACAAATCCCGATATCTTCGACTGTATGATGATGGTCGACATGCAAATCACCGACGGCTTTCACCGACAATTCGAACAGCCCATGTTTTGCGAACAGCGTCAACATGTGATCAAGAAAACCGACGCCGGTCTCAATCTCCACATTCCCAGTCCCATCGATGTCGAGTGTGAGTTCGATCTCAGTTTCGCCAGTTTTACGCTGAATAGTGGCCTTTCGAGCCATTCGACTGCTCCTGTCAATTTCATTTACACATGGATTGTTATTGGAAGTTTAGAATGTCCAGCCTTTGTGTTCGACTCTCCAGACTAAATCTCCCAAGGTTTTAGCCTAAGACGTCCTTGTTTTGACGGTTTTGAGGCAAAACTGTTCGCATTCCATCTTACAATCGAATAAAATATACTTGATCCGTCCCACTACAATCCCTCCAATTGATTGTGCTCCCCATGCCTGCTCAATTTATCACAATAATAACGATTCTGATTCTCACTTTTTGTAATGTGATTCAGGCGGCCCCTCTCGACTTCAATCGCGATATCCGGCCCATCCTTTCCGATAAATGCATTGGATGCCACGGCCCGGAAGAAAAATCTCGCGAAGCCTATTTGCGTTTTGATCAACTCGAAACCGCTCTGGAAGACCGCGGCGGCTATGCCGTCATTAAGCCGGGCGAACCGGAAAATAGTGAGATGATGGCCCGCATCCTCAGTGACGATGAAGATCTGCAGATGCCGCCCCATCATGCTCAAAAGGAACTGACTGAGCAGGATATCTCAAAGCTCAAACAATGGATTGAAGAAGGCGCCAACTGGGAGCCTCACTGGGCGTATGTTGCTCCGAAAGCTGTCTCCATTCCAAAAGTTTCGAATCCAGAATGGTGCGAGAATCTGATCGATTCGTTTGTGATGCAGGAACTGGATCAACAGAAGTTGACTCCTGCTGCTGATGCCGACTCGATCACCCTGCTCCGTCGTCTCTGTTTTGATTTGACAGGTTTGCCCCCAACAACAGAAATGGCAAAACAGTTTCTCAACGATTCTTCCGAATCTGCTCGCAGCAAGTTAATTGATCAACTACTCGCTTCACCTCATTTCGGCGAGCGAATGGCGATGTACTGGCTCGACCTGGTTCGCTATGCCGACACCGTCGGCTATCACGGCGATCAGGATCATAGCATTTCGCCTTATCGGGATTGGGTGATCAATGCTTTCAATCAGAATCTACCGTTCGATCAATTCACCCGTGAACAACTGGCTGGCGATCTGCTGGACAACCGGAATGTCGACAACCTAATTGCTTCAGGCTACAACCGCCTGCTACAAACGACTCACGAGGGAGGTCTGCAGCAGAAAGAGTATCTTGCTATCTATGCAGCTGACCGCGTTCGCAATGTTTCAGAAGTCTGGATGGGAGCAACCATGGGCTGTGCTCAATGCCATTCCCACAAATACGATCCGTACACAATCACGGATTTCTACTCCATGGCGGCATTCTTTGCCGATCTCGATGAAGCGAAACATTTCACAAATGGCGGAAATTCGCTACCCACCCGACGGGAGCCCGAATTGGCCGTATTATCTCCCAAGCAACGCGAAGAACGTCAAGAGATCGAACAGCACATTCAGGAACTCGGTAGGGAGATTTTGCCTGCATTGATTTCCGGTGACGAAAAAGTATCTCAACTACTCAAGCAATATTCATCAGCCGAGTCCCAACTGAAATCGATCGATAAATCAAAACGACTCACGATGATCTCCGCCTCGATCAAACCTCGTGAAATGCGAGTTCTTCCCCGTGGCAACTGGCAGGATGATTCTGGACCGATCGTCCAACCGGCTATTCCCGAGTTTCTAGGAACATTGAAAACTTCTGATCGATCATCACGTCTCGATCTGGCAAACTGGCTGGTCGATGCCGAGAATGGTTCCGGCCTGTTGACTGCTCGCGTGTTTGTGAATCGTCTCTGGAGCTTGATGTTTGGTCATGGACTGGCCGACCTGAATGATTTCGGCGGTCAGGGGAGCCCGCCGACGCATCCAAAACTACTTGATCAGTTGGCGATTGAATTCGTCGATTCTGGATGGGATATCAAGCATATGCTCAAACTGATGGCGAGCAGCCATACTTATCGTCAGGAGTCGTTAAGCAATTCTCAACTTGAGGAAATCGATCCTGAAAACAGACTCTACGCCCGTCAGTCCCGTTATCGTCTACCTGCCGAAATGATTCGCGATAATGCGTTAGCCGTGAGCGGACTGCTGGTCAGCGAATATGGCGGACCAAGTATCAAGCCCTATCAACCAGCAGGTTATTATCGACACTTGAATTTTCCGACTCGCAAATATACAGCCGACACGAATCAACAGCAGTGGAGACGCGGCGTCTACATGCACTGGCAGCGTCAGTTTCTTCATCCAATGCTCAAAGCCTTCGATGCCCCAAGCCGGGAAGAGTGCACTGCCGAGCGACCACGTTCCAATACTCCCATAGCAGCTTTAACATTATTAAACGACCCAACATTCCTCGAATCGGCTCGATGTCTGGCTGAGCGAATATTGCTTGAGGGGGGAGATGAGGAACAATTGCAATTGAACTACGCGTATCAATTAGCCTTGTCCCGTCAGCCCGATGTACTCGAACAGGAGATGTTACTCGGATTGCTGGATGATCAATTCCAATACTATCAGACAAATCCTCAAGATGCAGAGAAACTGCTGAATGTCGGATTGAAGAAAGCAAATGCGACTCTTCCTCAGAATCAACTGGCAGCCTGGACACAAGTCGCTCGTGTCCTCTTAAACCTGAGCGAAGTGACAACACGCAACTGACCAACAAAAGGATTTTGGCGAGCCGAGTCAGTAATGACTCGGGTGGGTCTGAGTCATTCTCGACGATCATTCGCTACTTCATTTTAATCATCATGAGAATACCCCTGCCATAACTGGCAGGGCTCGCCTGCATGATTTATTACTTTTTGTGAGAAACATTATGTCTTTTGATTATCAATTAGCCACTCACTTAAACCGTCGCACATTCCTTTCCCAAGCAGGGGTTGGCCTTGGAGCTGCTGCGTTTTCGAATTTATTGAACAATGAGACTCAAGCGAGTCCTGCTCATAAGCAATCTCAAAAGCCTCATTTTCCACCGCGAGTCAAGCGGGTCATCTTCCTGTGCATGGCTGGTGGACCATCGCATCTGGAAACTTTCGATTACAAACCAGAACTAGAGCGACTCAGCGGGCAGCCGATGCCAGCCTCCGTCACAGCCGGGCAGCCGATTGCCCAATTGCAGGGAAAAGAACTGATCGCTCAGGGGCCACTTACGAAGTTTCAGAAATATGGAGAAGGTGGCCTCGAAGTCAGCGATTATCTTCCCTGGCATGCGAAAATGGCCGATGACATTTGCGTTCTCAAATCGATGCATACCGAGCAGATCAATCACGACCCAGCTCACACTTTCATGAATACCGGCACCGTCATCTCGGGGCGGCCTTCGATGGGTTCTTGGATCACCTACGGCCTCGGCTCCGAAACTCAGGAGTTGCCCGGTTTTGTGGTGATGTCGAGTGTCGGCGGCCGAAATCCTCAGCCAATCGCTTCACGACAATGGGGAGCTGGCTTTCTCCCGAGTCGTTTTCAAGGAGTCGAATTCAACTCCAGTGGAGATCCTGTCTATTATGTAAAGCCCCCCGGCGGAATTTCCAACTCTCAACAAGGCCGAATCGTCGAGACGATTCGGCAACTCGATCAGCATCGTCAGAAAACAGTACAGAACCCGGAACTCGAAACCCGACTCTCTGCATATGAAATGGCCTTTCGGATGCAGACCTCCGTCCCTGATTTAGTCGATATGTCGAACGAGCCGAAGCATGTTCTCGATATGTACGGAGCCAAACCGGGCGATGGTTCTTTTGCCTCCAACTGCCTTTTAGCCCGTCGGCTTGCAGAGCGCGGAGTCCGGTTTATCCATTTGTATCATCGCGGTTGGGATCATCATGGCGGGCTCGATAAGTACATGAAGGTCTGCTGTGGCCTGACCGATCAGCCGACTTATGCCCTGATACAGGACCTCAAACAACGCGGTATGCTAGAGGAAACGCTGGTCATCTGGGGAGGCGAATTCGGCCGCACACCGATGTTCCAGGGCAAAGGAGGAGTCGGGCGCGATCATCACATCAAAGGCTTTTCGATGTGGATGGCTGGAGGTGGAATCAAAGGAGGAACTTCCCACGGCAACACCGATGAATTCGGCTACCACGCGGTCGAAAAACCAACCCACGTCCGCGACATGCACGCCACCATGCTCCACATGCTCGGCCTCGACCACCGCCAACTCTACTACCAACACCAAGGGCTTGATATGCGCCTGACCGGAGTTGAAGAACCGCATGTGATTGAGGATATACTGGGTTAAGTTTTTTTGAACCGCAGATAAACGCGGATGAACGCAGATGTTTTTCAAACACGTTAACCTCTGTTCATCCGCGGTTCAATTTTATTATGAGATTTATTAATGACAGTTTTATTTAAAGATGAAACCGAGAGTATCTTAAGCGCAGCTTTCGAAGTCAGTAATAAGCTTGGTCTTGGTTTACTTGAAAAGCCTTATGAAAATGCACTGGTTGTAGAATTGAGATTGAGAGGAATTCCCGTCATCCAACAGCGAAAATATGATGTGCTTTACAAAAACATTCTTGTTGGAGAGTATATTCCTGATTTGATCGTTTACGATTCCGTGATCGTTGAAACAAAGACGATTGATCGAATAGGTGACACAGAACTTGGACAAATGTTGAATTATTTAAAGCTTACAAGATTACAAGTTGGCCTAATTCTCAATTTCAAGTATTCAAAACTTTCATGGAAACGAGTTGCCAATACAAGAACCACAGATGGTCGGCATTAAACCCAATTTGATATTAGACCCATCTGCGTATATCTGCGTTCATCCGCGGTTCAAATTTTATTAATCAAATGCGGGTACTTTTCATGGCATGGGAAAAATTGAAACATGCTTTTGCGGTTGGTCCACGAAGCGATCAACCTTTATCTGAGGTCCAGGAACGGATAGTCGACCGGCTTTGTCAAAAAATCCGTGAGCGGAAAATGGTGCCGGCTGCGGCTGCGTTTCTGGAGTTGTCCCGGCCGTTGAATTACATCGGTGCTCAGGGAATGCACTTTCTCGAACCGTTTGCGACGGCTTTGTTTTCAGCCGAAGAGTATCGTGAGTTTGCACTGTTTCTTGAACGTCGGGATGCGATCGATATCCTGCAGGACAGGCTCAACCCCGATTTGAGTGGTAAAACTGAATCGGATTCACTAGGCTCTGACAAGACTTCAACCCAGCCCGCGGGTGAAGATTCGTCCCCATAAATTGACAACTCCGGTATGGAAACCGATGCCTGTGATTTCTCCTGACGAGATTAATGTCATCCTGGCGACCGACTGTGGCAGTACGACCACTAAGGCCATCATGATCGAGAAGATCGATGGGCATTATCGTCAAACCTACCGCGGTGAAGCTCCAACCACTGTTGAAGAACCCGCTGCCAATGTGACAATTGGTGTGGCGAATGCAATCGCCGAAATCGGCGAACTGGCTGGTCGCAAACTGCTCGACGAGAATAACGAAATCATCCGCCCTGCTCGGGGCAATGAAGGCTGCGATATTTACATCTCCACTTCGAGTGCCGGTGGAGGCTTGCAGATGCTGGTCTCAGGTGTTGTCCGCGAGATGACCGCTGCTTCGGCCAAACGAGCCGCGCTGGGAGCAGGTGCAATTGTGCTCGACATGATTGCCTCCAACGACAAACGCAAACCCTTTGAACAAATCCAGCGAATCCGCGAACTGCGTCCCGACATGATTCTGATGGCTGGCGGAACCGATGGCGGAACCGAAAAGCATGTCGTGCAGCTGGCTGAGTTAATCGCCCCGGCCAAACCGCAACCTCGCTTCGGCAGCGAATACCGAATGCCCGTCATCTTTGCAGGAAACAAAGAAGCCTGGCCGATGGTGCGGGAGACCTTTGACGATTCCGTCGAACTCTCTCAAGTCGAAAATGTTCGCCCGATTCTCGACCGTGAAAATCTGGGCCCTGCTCGGGATATGATTCACGATCTGTTTCTCGAACATGTGATGGCTCATGCTCCTGGCTACGACAAGCTGATCGCCTGGACCGATGCCCCCATCATGCCGACGCCGGGAGCGGTGGGAAATATCCTGAAAACGATTGCCGATACGGCGGGCATTAATGCGGTTGGTGTCGACATCGGCGGCGCGACGACCGATGTTTTCAGTGTGTTTCACGGCGAATTCAATCGAACCGTCAGTGCCAATCTGGGGATGAGCTATTCGATTTCGAATGTGTGCGCCGAAGCGACAATGCCTAATATTTTGCGGTGGGTGCATGTCGACATGGACGAACGAGAACTGCGAAATCGCGTAAAAAACAAGATGATTCGCCCGACAACGATTCCGCAATCCCTGGAAGCGTTGATCTTTGAGCAAGCCGTTTCACGCGAAGCATTGCGGCTGGCTTATTTGCAACACAAAGAGTTCGCGACAACTCTCAAAGGTGTTCAGCAACAACGAACCGTGGGCGATTTATTCACTCAGGATTCCGGTGGTAATTCGATTGTGGACAACATGCAACTCGATTTGCTGGTCGCATCTGGCGGCGTCCTCTCACATGCACCCCGCATGGAACAGACGGCTGCCATGCTGATTGATGCCTTCGAGCCGGAAGGATTCACTCGGCTGGCCAAAGACAGCATCTTCATGATGCCGCATCTGGGAGTGCTCGCTCAGGTTCATCCGCAAGCGGCTCTAGAAGTCTTTGAACGGGATTGTCTGATTTATCTGGGTACCTGCATCGCGACTGCTGGTAAACCGGTGCCGAATAAAGTGGCGTTCGAATACCGGATCACAGGAGACGTGACGGCTCAGGGAGAAATACTGGCGGGTGAACTCAAACGAATTCCGCTGGCTGCCGACCAGGAAGCTCGCGTCAGTATTACACCGCATCGCAAATTGGATGTCGGAAACGGCAAAGGACAGACTATCGAAAAAACCGTTCACGGCGGAACGGTTGGCATCATTCTGGACGGTCGGGGACGTCCTTTACTTGTTGGTAGTGAAACAGGTTACTCACGGCAGGATGTTTCTCAGTGGGTGGAAGCCTTGAATCTTTATGATAACGAACCATTAATTAGCTCAAAGTAATTGCACTGATGGCACACGCATACACACCAGGACTGAAAGTGACCGAATGCACGAACCTGCGGGTCCGTCGCATCCTGCCGATTTCCGGGTCCGTGCATGTCCAAAAAGGTCAGGACGTTCAAGCCGAAGATGTCGTTGCAGAAGCCCAGATTCCGGGTAACATTTTCCCGATCAATCTCGCGAATCTACTCGCGACCGCGCCAGCTGAGCTTCAGAATTGCATGAAAAAGGAGGTTGGCGATCGCGTAGAGATCGGCGATCTGCTCGCAGAATCCAAGGGGATTTTCGGCTTCTTCAAAACGCAATACAATTCCAAATCGGCGGGAGTCCTCGAAGCGGTTTCAAAGATTACCGGACAAGTCATTCTGCGTGGCGAACCGATTCCTGTGCAGGTGAAGGCTTACGTTACGGGCAAGGTTGTTGACATCATGCCCGAACATGGTGTCGTGATTGAATCGACGGTCGCATTCATTCAGGGAATTTTCGGAATTGGGAGTGAAGCTTACGGCCCAATTGCGGTCGCCTGTCAAACTCCTGACGAAATTCTCAGAGCAGAGCATATAAAGCCGGAAATGTCTGGATGCGTCATCATTGGTGGAGCCCGGATGACGAACGAGGCGATTGCCAAAGCGGTTGAGATCGGAGCCGCCGCGGTGATTTCTGGTGGGATCGATGACCAGGACCTCAAGAATATTCTGGGATACGATCTTGGCGTAGCCATTACCGGAACGGAAAAAATTGGACCATCACTTATCATTACAGAAGGCTTTGGCGATATCGCGATGGCGGAGCGTACGCATCGATTGCTTTGCTCTCATGCCGGTGACCAGGCTTCGGTGAATGGTGCCACGCAAATTCGAGCCGGTGTGATGCGTCCAGAAATTGTGATTCCCCTCGATCAAACTCATTCCAGTGAGACGATTGACGAGGGTGTTGTTGAAGGGATTCTCGAGCCCGGCGTTACGGTACGACTGATTCGCGATCCCTATTTTGGACGGATTGGACAGGTGGCGACATTACCTTCCGAGCCTCAGGTTCTGGGCTCTGGCTCGAAAGCGAGAGTCCTCACGGTCACCTGCGAAGATGGTGAAGAAATCCTCGTTCCACGAGCCAACGTCGAAATTATCGCAGACTGAATTGAAATCTCTATGCAGACATCATTCCTTAAAATTCTGAAAGCATTCGCCTGCAGTCTTTCGATTGTGCTGCTCTCGGCGATCGTAACTTCTGCACAAGAGACTGAGACTGATCAGCCATCGAATATCAAAGAGTTATTCATTAACGATCGTGACTGGGATAACGGAGATTCCTTAATCATCACAGTTCCCTTGACCGATTCCTACTATGAAAAACTTCAGGACCTGGAACAGGTCGAAGGCCATTTGTTGATCGGCATGTCGGAAGAGTATGGTGGGGCCTATCGACCAGTCAGTCAGTTTCCGCCCAACGATGGCACCTGGAATTTTGATGAAGAAACGAAAACTCTTACCGGTCGAGTCTCAGGATTAACGCGGCACTCTCATTACTTCTTTCGAGCTTCGTGGGAACCGGAAGTGGGCGAATTAATTTTACTGGCCGAATCGACAGAGCCGATGCAGACGAGACGACAATGGTTTATTGGTGAAAAATGGAATCTGGCGTTTGTCGGTTTCGTGATTTGCGGGTCTGTCATATTCTTTATCGAAATTGCCAAACGCGGACATCCATTAAAGGTGCGAAAAATTGCTGGCTTGAATGCCGTCGACGAAGCCGTTGGACGAGCGACGGAAATGGGACGCTCGGTTCTGTTTGTTCCCGGCATTCAGGATTTGAATGACATTCAGACCATTGCCGGTTTGAACATTCTTTCGCACGTCGCCAAAACCGCTGCTGAGTTTGATGCCGATGTCGAAGTTCCCACCTCACGCGCACTCGTCATGACGGCTGCCCGGGAAACACTGCAAGGTTCTTATCTCTCAGCTGGACGTCCAGACGCTTACAATCCTGACTTAGCCTATTACGTGACCGACGAACAATTTGGTTACGTAGCAGCCGTTTCCGGAACGATGGTCCGCGAACAACCAGCGGCTTGTTTTTATATGGGTGCGTTTTATGCAGAATCTCTAATTCTCGCAGAAACCGGTAATTCCATTGGTGCAATTCAGGTTGCGGGAACCGCGGAGCCTTCACAGCTACCGTTCTTCGTAGCCGCTTGTGATTACACGTTAATTGGCGAAGAACTGTTCGCCGCATCGGCTTATCTGTCCGGCGCTCCTGAAGAACTGGGAAGTTTGAAGGGACAGGATGTCGGGAAAATCATTGTGGCGATTGGGATCATTACGGGATGTATTGCTGCGACGATTAACGTACCATTTTTCTCAGTCCTGATCTTCGTTCTGATTGCCTGCGCCATTCCGTTGGCAATCTGGTGGATTCTCTCACGCGAGAATTCGCAACCGACCCTGCATACACCTGGCTAAAGAATTCGAATCCTCATGATCAAAATTAAATTAACAAACAGTTTATCAGGAGCCTGAACGAGTGAGACGTACGGTTCCATTATTGATAGCCGCGATTTGTGGCATCGTTCTGATTGTCACCGCCTTCATTCCCGCAACAGTTAGCTGGGGTGAGACGGCTGCGGTCTGGTTCGATATCCTCGCTGCGATTGCATTCATTCTTGGCGGAGGAAATCTGCTCAAAATTCATCTGCGACGTGTCAGCGATCAATCCGAAGGCTGGGCTTATTCGCTAATTACCGTCGTCACCTTTCTGCTGACGCTCGGTGTCGGATTATTCAAACTGGGCATCAGCCCTGGGAGTGATCAGGAGTTTTATGGTGAGACATTCGCGCATTTAACTGTCGAACAAATGCCGGAGGAACTGACCTTTGAATTGCCGGTCGATTTGTCTGCTGAATTATTAGACGAAGAAATACCGGCTTCCGTCCGCCAGCAATTTTCTGCGCAAACGGATAACGAAACGATCACCCAACTTCGTTTTCGTGGCTGGATGAACGGCGGGCAGAGACAGGACTTATTGAATCTGCATCAGAAACTCGACTGGCAATGTTCGATAGAACAACTGGCTGATCTCGCGGCGATTTCCGATCAACTGGCAGGAGAGGTCCGCTATCTGGCAGACCATCGCGCCCTTTCCGTTTCCGGCTCTCTCAATGAAGAGGAGGAAACGTATCTGCGAAGCATCTCCGATTCCCAAACCTGGCAACAGGCGACCGACCGGCTTGTCGAACGCAGTCGAGCAGTCACGAGTTATCCGATCTCGACTCCTCCCGCGAATTTTCAGATCCCAGAGAACTATCAGGATCGGATTACCCTCACGGATAATACAATGGATGTCATGGGACCGGTTGGCCCGGAAATGAAATCCGCCCTTGCCGATGTGTTTCCACGAACCCGACCATTCACTGAAGATCAGATCCAACAATACGTCGATGAACTAGCCGCTCTGCCGGGTGGTTTGACGGACGTGCAGAAGAACACAACGACTGGATTACTCAAAAGCGACTGGACTGCCGATCAGCTGATCGCCGTCCTCAACGATGCAGGCGTCCGGCAGGAACGCACAAAATCAGCCTGTGAATTATTAGCCGAAATGCAGGCTGGCGAAAAGAATCTGCAGTTGACCGTCCAACCGACAAAACCTGATGTCACTTTGAATGCTGCCCAGGAAGATTTCATCAAGCAATCAACTTCCAATCCTGCAACCAATTTGGCCGCAATGGGTGAAACACTCTCAACACTTGGAGACTGGTTGCCTGCGCAGGAAGCCGCTTTGCAGTCATTTCTTCAGAAAACTCCCACAATTCCCATGCGAAACCGAATGATCGCCTCCGCGTTGATCACCGGCGGAGAAACTCTTTCCGAAGAACAGTTTGAATTCCTACTGGCCGGGTATCGCGAGCAGCACAACTGGCAGGAGCAGATGTACGGACTGATGGTCAAATCCCATCGCGTTAAATATCCGTGGTCAGGAGAATACATCGCGGTCGGCTCACCGTTCTGGTGGTCGTACGAGTATGCGTTTAAACCGCTGACAGCAACGATGTTTTCGCTGCTGGCATTTTATGTAGCCTCGGCTGCCTTCCGAGCCTTCCGTGCCAAAAACTTCGAAGCGTTGCTTCTGCTCGGTACTGCATTCATCATTCTACTTGGACGAACCTTTGCTGGCGTCATGCTGACCAGTTGGCTTCCAGAATCCCTTTCTGCATTTCGTATTGAGAACATTACGATGTTTATTATGTCTGTTATCAATACAGCAGGAAATCGAGCGATCATGATTGGGATCTCACTTGGGATCGTTTCAACATCTCTAAAAATCCTGCTGGGAGTCGATCGCTCCTATCTGGGTTCAGGAGATGAATAAAAGGTGAGAGACGAGTGATTAGAGGTGAGAGTAAACACGAAACCCGTTCAAACAGCTGAGAAAGTTCCTTGAAACAATCCATCATTAACAAACTGGCCAATCTGGATCGTCGCTGGGTCTTCCTTTCGATGTTACTCGCGGTCGCGATTCCTATTCTGCTCGGTCTGGAATTTCCGGAAACCCCCACGCAGCAGGCAATCAATGTCTTTGATGAAGTCGAACGACTCAAAGAGGGAGACCGTGTTCTGCTGGCGCTCGATTACGATCCGAGTTCCGAAGGCGAGCTGAGCCCGATGGCAACATCTTTCGTGCTCCATTGTGCGAAAAAGAAAGTCAAAATGTACTTTCTGACACTCTACCCCGGTGGACCACCGATGATTCAACAGGCGATTCAACGAGTCATCCTGACGGACTTTCCAAACCTCGTATATGGAGAAGATTACGTCGACCTGGGCTTCAAACCTGGATATGAGGGAGTGATTAAAGTCATTATCACCAACCTGCGTGAACTTTATTCGACTGATGCACGTGGTACGAATATCGATCAAATCCCGATGTGTCAGGGAGTGGAAAGCATTCAGGATATGGATTTGCTCATCAATGTCTCGGCAGGTTATCCCGGCTGTAAAGAGTGGGTGCAATATGCCAAAACCCCCTTCCCCGACAAAATTAACCTCGTCGCCGGTGTTACCGGTGTGCAGGCTCCTTACCTATATCCCTATGTCCCGAAACAATTGATCGGATTGCTCGGCGCTATCAAGGGAGCGGCTGAATATGAGACGCTCGTGGTGGGCAAATATATCAAAGGCGAACCAAAAGCCGTATATCAGGAAGGCAGGCGGAGGATGGGACCTCAACTTGTGGCTCACCTGTTAATGATTTTCCTGATCCTCGCAGGGAATACCTTATATTTTCTGCAATCTTCTCGTACTAAATCCTGAGTGTTGGAAAGTCGTAGTGCAATGACAGAACGGACTGTCTGGACAATTCTGATTCTGGCGATGATCGCCATGGCGGTTTCGAGAACTTTTCTCGATCCTTCGCAAAGTGCGGGCCGTGAATATGTGAAACAGGTTGATGGCAAATGGGTCAAAGCCGACATGATCGACCGCAAAGCGGGAATCGCTCAAGTCAGCTACGACCGCACCGCAGGTTTATGGATCGCTGCTGTTTTTACGCTTTGTATTTTCTCGTTCATGTATCGAGATAATCCATTTTACAAGGTTGCGGAATCGACCGTCGTGGGTGTTTCAGCAGCTTATTACATGGTTGTTGGACTTTGGACGACACTTGTGCCCAATCTATTTGCCAAACTCATGCCGGGACTCATTCAACAATGGGCCATGCCTGGTTTGTCTCCCGAACTGGAAGCAACTGGCATTTATTATATCGTCCCGCTCATTCTGGGTATCATGCTCCTGATGCGACTTGTCCCAAGCATGAGTTGGATCTCACTCTGGCCTCTGGCATTCATTATTGGAACAACCGCCGGCCTGCGAATGATTGCGTATCTGGAAGCGGACTTCTTGAGTCAGATCGAAAACAGTTTCATTCCATTAATTGTCTTCACGGACAGCGGTATTGATTACTGGCAATCATTTCAGAATACCTTCATGATTGTCAGCATCCTCTCCTGTCTGGTCTACTTCTTCTTCTCGATCGAACATAAAGGAGCAGTCGCCGGGGTTTCGAAATTCGGAATCTGGATACTGATGATGACCTTCGGTGCGATGTTCGGCATGACCGTCATGGGCCGCATCGCTCTGCTGGCTATTCGGCTCGAATTCTTGTTCCGCGAGTGGATGAACATTCGACCTTATTAATAAACGGTTTTGGCAATCATAAGATTGATTGGATGCTTCATGTCACGATTATTGCTCCTCTTGAGTTGCCTGATCACGCTGTTTGCATTAACGGCTTGTTCGCAACAATCGCCCGCTCAGGAAATTACGATTGGTTTCTGGAATGTTCAGAACCTGCTCGATCAGCATGACGATCCTCTTCTTCCTTATGATGAAAAACATTCCCCAAGTTCAGTTCAGGAACGACTTGGCAAAGATGCAGAAGTCATTCGTAGCCTCGATGCAGATATCATTGGACTCGCAGAAGTCGAAAATGCTTCCATTCTGAAGCGACTGGTCACCGGTTATCTTTCCAAGAACGGATACGACTATTACGCCCTGCTCGAAGGAGACGACCCTCGTGGTATTGATTGTGCGATTATCAGCCGGTTTCCATTTCTGGTCCGCAGTGTCGATATTCCAGATCTTCCCCGCGATTTACTCGTCGCAAGATTTGCCTCGAAGGGAACTCCGTTTTACGTTGTCGTCTGTCACTGGAAGAGCCGTAGAGATGGCAGTCATGAAGATGTTCGTATGACTTGTGCAAAGGCCTCCGCCATTTGTGTGAAAGAGATTATCACAAAATACGAAGGTCGGGCGGTTCCTGTCGTCCTGGTCGGTGATTTTAACGATACGCCACAGAATCAGTCCCTGAAATATCTCGAACAACAGGGTCTGACAAATACAATGCTCAGCATTCCTGAAAATGCTCGCTGGACAATCGGATATTTCAACCGCGATGAAAACAATATGGACCTGGACTGTTTCGATCAGGTGCTCATCAATTCCTCTGCCAAACAGGGCGATATCCTCCGTTGGAAAAGTACGAAAGTGCACCGGCCGAAGTTCATGATTAATGACCGCCGGGCCTTCAACGGCGTGAAAATCCCACTCCCCATCGACGACTACAAAGAACGCATCGGCTACTCCGATCACTTCCCGGTTATCGCAACATTTGAACTTGTTCAGCCAGAGTAGTTTCAGGCCATGGGACCAGATTTATGTGATTTAAATTGATTTGTCCGCTGGATGATTCGTTTCAGTAACAATGTTGCCGCTAAAGGCAAAAATAGTGAGGCAAGTACGATGGATCCAAAATATTCATTCTGACCAAACCATTCTCCAATCGCCGCATAGACAATGCAGATAAGCAGATTGCTGATCGTCATCAAGCTGTAAAAGATACTTCGCTGCAGTTTCCCGCAACCTGCGATCAATACGGAAGCTTCTGCCAGAATTGGCAGTGGACGCGTCACGAGGATTACCAGGCCTCCCCAGCGACCGATAAATACATCCACAACATCTCTGTCGACTTGTGAGGTCAAGCGTTTTAGAACCCAAGGGCCGACACAACGGGAAAACTCATAACCTATCGCACAACCAACATTCAGCCCCAGTGTCGCCCAGAGAACTGTCGAAAGTAATCCAATCTGCGAACCGGCATAGGTTAATACACCACTCGAAGGAACGGGCAAAAAGATATCGACTGCGAGCAAAGCAAACAGAACGAGACCTGCATAGCCAGATTCAGTGGTCGCTTTCAGTCCTGCCAGCAAACTCGACTCAAAAGCATCTCCCAACAGTACAAATGGGAGGATGGGAATCAGAAGCATCACAATCACAAAGAAAATGATTTTCCTGAGACTGCGTCGTGCAGATTGATGATTAGAGTTTTCAGATTCTGTCACTTTGGAATGATCAATTAATCCTGCAACACGGTCCGTTGGTACTTCTGAAAGTCCACATATTCATATTGTGGATCCTGAAGCACGGCCTGCCAGTCACGAATGCGTTCCCGGTCAGTCTGGCTGAGATCCCATTGAATATTATGTTCGGCTGTTAATTTGGTACCGACTTCGTCATTCAACGACAGTTGAACTCGAACAGGAATCAAATTTCGCTGACGCAATTCTTCATTCACAACCAACCGAGGACCAGGGATGAGAGATTGACCATGCAGAACATAGTTGAGTTGAGCGGCCCAGTCGGCATACTGGCGAAAAGCTTCAGCCGTATCGACATTGGGAGCAACCACCGTTTCGATGCGATAAGCCATGACCGGCGATTCAAATCGAATCTTGCTGCCTTCCAATTCGGGAACGACCATAAAATCAGGGTCGAGTTGAAATTGGATTTTTGCGATTTCCCGATCCGCCTGGGTCGATTGCGACTTTGACAAATCTTCCAGATACTCCTGAGCCTTCGCACGAGCGACCTTCTGAAAATTACGCAATTCACTGAAATCGACAGTGCATCCGAGCTTATGCGGATCGCTGATTATCGTATATCGACGCTCAGTGGGATCGTAAATAACAAGTTCGCCGACCTGATCGATCCAGTCGTAAGCTTTTCCGGCATGCCAGATTGTTAAACTTCTGGCAATGACTTCGGGTTTAGTTTCAGGCGTAGCCTCAGACTGATGGAAAATCCGTGTGTAAATCCGGTAATCTTGAGCAAATAGAGGATGACTCCACGAACAGATCGCCAACAGCATCAGCAGGCAACAGAAATTATTTTTGTGCATGAGCCCGTCATTTCGCATAATGCAAATTGGGAAATATCCCGTATTTTTGCAGAAACATTCCAGTTCCGTTGAAGATTACCGTACTCTGCCATCGGCCTCAACATGAAGTTGCAATCGGTGTTCAAATAACCTTTTTACAAGTCTTAGGCTACAGACTTGCCGAACGCCCCTGACAGGTTCACAATAAAGCATCAATGCAGAATGATCTGACACCAAATGAGAGGAAAATCATGATTAGAATCTTACTAACTTTCGCGCTCGTCTTCGCAACATTTACAGCACCATCATTTGCGGCTGAGAAAAAAGCCGACGAAAAATGGATCTCCCTTTTCAATGGTAAAGATCTTTCCGACTGGACAATCAAAATCAAAGGCTATCCACTCGGCGAAAACTTTGGGAACACGTTTCGGGTTGAAGATGGACTGATGAAAGTTCGCTACGATCAGTATGACAAATTCGATCGCAAATTCGGGCATATTTTCTACAACAAACCGTTCTCGCATTATGTGCTGCGTGTTGAATACCGCTTTGTTGGTGATCAGGCACCGGAAGGCGAAGGCTGGGCACTCCGAAACAGTGGGGCGATGCTGCATGGAGAAGCTCCGGAAACAATGGGGGTTGATCAGGACTTTCCCGTTTCCATTGAGGTTCAATTTCTGGGTGGTAACGGCAAAGACAAACGAACAACAGCAAACCTCTGCACTCCAGGCACGAATGTTGTGATGGATGGCAAACTCTTTAAACCTCACTGCACCTCTTCAACATCACCGACGTTTCACGGAGATCAATGGGTGACCGTCGAAGTCGAAGTTCGAGGTAATGAAGTGATGAAGCACATCATCAATGGCGAAACCGTACTCGAATACACTCAGCCACAATTGGATGAACGGGATGCCCACCCGAAAGAACTTGCAGAAAAAGCGGGAGACATCATGCTTTCCGGTGGGACAATTTCTCTACAATCAGAAAGTCATCCCATCGATTTTCGAAAAGTTGAGCTGAAAGTCCTTGAAGAATAGAACTCTCACTGAAAATTCAGGTGACCTTGTATCCCATTTCGATCAGTGATTTTCGCACACGGTCGACATGGTCACCCTGAATTTCAATATTGCCCTCTTTGAGTGTTCCACCTGCTCCACAAAGTGATTTCAGCTTTGTGAGCAGGGATTGAACAACATCGTCTTCATTGGCGTGTCCTGAGACGACGGTCACCATTTTGCCTCGTTTACGTTTCTCTGTGAAGACTTTCAGTTTCTGAGAACCAGGCGGAGTGACAGCTTTTGCTTCTGGAGGACAGACGCATTCCGACTCCAGTTCCTCGCATTTCTCACAGCGTGGCGGACGATCAAATTCAGTTCCTGCAAAAAGTCCCATAACGATACTCAATTCATTCAGAATCTGAATTTTCCAGTTCGGTTTCTATCTTCTGAATTTCGTCCCGAATACTGGCAGCTTGCTCATATTCTTCACGCTCGACAGACCGGGTCAAATCTCTACGCAACTGAATCAACCGCAGTTGATTCCCACTGTCGAGTGGTGCCCGTTTCGGCGATTTGCCATGATGAACGGTATCGTTGTGGATATTTTCAAGCAGAGGCAGGAGCCTTTCCCGGAAAGTTTCATAATCGTGAGGGCAACCGAATCGCCCTTTTTCCCGAAACTCGCGGTAGGAAATCCCACAATTGGGACAAATGAGTTGTTCGTCCTCAGCGGCTCTTTCATCCAGGTCTGAGTCCGGCAGCAGCGATTCGACAAAGGCTTCTTCCGGGGATTTCGCCTGCGGCTTTTCCATGTAGTCGTGGAAATGCATTTCACAAAAATGCAGTTCCTTCACATCTCCATTTTTCAATACCGTAACATGATATACGGCTGGTTTGGAGCAGACGGAACATTGTTTCATAAGTCACTCAAATTCAATTCGTTCTTAATATTGCAGTAGAATTATATTGTCACGTATTGGCATTTTTCTTGTCAAGCAGTAACCGCAGATAACTTCTGCGTTCGACCTGCGGGCCTAATGACAACGATTTCGCCAACTCAAGAATTTGCTCGCGAACTTCGTCGACCTGAGATTCCTCGGCTTGTGACTCAATTTCCGCATAATCCCCCAGTTCGCGAACATGATCCAGAACAATTTCGAATTCTCGTTCCGCTTCATTTAAGATGAAGATATTTCTCGATTTGCAAACACGATGAACTGGCTGAAAACTCAATTGCTTCAGGACTTCTTCAAAGCCCGCAAGTGTTTCCGGGCCATCTGCCAGCTGAACTTCAATTTCCTGACGTGTCTTCGTCTCCTGATCGACGAGTGGTCCTTTGTAGGTCACCATATTCTTGGAACCGACACGGCGGATCCGGAACGCTTCATCTGTTTCTGAAAAATCTCGCAACGGATGCGCAAAGTACAAATCTTCCTGCTCGATTGTTTTTTTATAGCGTGCTCCCCGTTCGAGAATTATTTTCCGCAGTGCCTCGAAATTCTCGATAGGATATTTTACTTCGACTTCATAGTGCATCAGTAATCTGGCTCTCACTCTGCGATTCTCGTTGAATCTTTTTCAGGTATTCCCACGTATAAAGCCCTGTGGTATGACCATCACTCCAAAGGATTTTCACGGCATAATTCCCAATCAGTTCCATTTTTTCTGGCTGGATATCTTCTGGGGCATCGTCCACAAAATAGGTCCGCACGCCCGTCATTTCATTCACGCAAACCGCACAAGGGCACAAACCTCTGAGTACGCGAAATGGAATGGCAAAGGGCTTCTCTTGCTCCTGCCAGGTCATTTCGAGCACCTGAGTAGATATCTGGGCTTTGATAGATTCTGGAGGTAAAACAGACATGGAAGAGACTAAACTTTTGATTCGATTATTATTGATATGAAACAGGGGCGATTGAAATGGCCCACAAAATGAACGTTGGCGGTCTTGCTTAATCCTTACCGCGATGGATCACTTTATCCCAGTATTTCACAAAGTTGAATTTCGGACTGTTTTCAAAGTCGTGACACTTGTTACAGACTTGTTTTTCAGCGGTCACAAGATTCACCTTAATGCCCTCACGAGCAGCGATAATTTCAGGTGTACTTTGTCGAGTTTCAGTAAAAATGGCTTCCATTTCTGTATGATGACTGCCTGGGCCGTGACAATTTTCACAGCCTTGACCGGTTAGGTGAGGCGTATCTTCCATATTGACAAAGCCGCCTTCGAAACGAAAGACTTCCTGGGGATTCCAGCCAACAGCATGACAAGCCAAACATTCTGGATCATTAATGCGTGAAATCCATTCTGTTTCCGAATAGTTCTCTTCCCCCTTGATTAACGTCTCGGTCGCATGAGAGTGCTTCGTCGACTTCCACTTCGCATAGGCTTTGGTGTGGCAGGTCCCGCACTTTTCAGAGCCGACAAACGTGTACCCCGAAGGATGGGGCACCGCAGGCTCTGATTCAACGATGTTCTGCTCGCGAAGCAAATCCTGATAGAAGGCCATATGCTCTTCCATAGCTTGTGTTCTTTTGAACCGATCCTTATTGAGATCGACCAATTCAAAGCGGAATTTTTTTTCCTCGTCCGGGAAATACCCCAGCACTCCTGCATATTTCCCTTTGCGTCCTGCTTCCATGACAACGGTTTTACCAACAGTTTCCGTTAATCCATTTGGATCTTCCGGTCCACCGCCAGACAAACAGAGATCGAAATCAGGAATACTTTTTAAAATTAATTCCGTTTCCGATTTTGAAGCCTGTGATAATAAAAACAAAATGTCACATCCCTGCTCTTTTAAGGTTGCGACAATCGGCTTGAGACTGGCAACTGGGTCGTCGATGCGTAACAGGCCATTCGCAGAATTATCCCCTTCCGGGAAGATTTTCGAGGCGAACTTCGAACCAAGCACTCCCGTGACTCCAATTTTCACACCATTGAGTTCGATCACGCGAAAACGAGCAGGGCTGCCGATATCAGGTGTGTCATAGAAGATCACATTCGCGGAGACGTAAGGCAAATCGCCTGCATTCGACATCGTGGAAAAGAGATAGTCGACCTGCAATTTCAAATCAGCTGGCCCAAGGGTCAACGCCTCATAGCCCATGTCATCCAGAGCCGTGTGCATGACACCGAATTTGATTTGATCCTGTCTTCGACTCCGCTTGACGAAATCTCCCAGATCGAGCCCAGCAACTTCCCAGCCTTTATCTTCCCTGAGTTGACGGAACAAATCTGCTCGACGTGAAATGCCGCCCGATTGAGTTTCCGAGCAGCCACAAGGTTCCATATAGCCTTTCTGCTCACCAGTCAGCACCAGGGCAAATTGGGGAGCCTTCCAGCCTGCAACGATTTCTTTCGACTGACTGCCATTCGTGGAACGAACATCCTTCTCTCCCTCATTGCCATTGGAAGTTTGGGCAGGCGGAGAATCTTCCGACCCCATCATCCAACAGCCAGCAGCAATAACCGGTATGAGCAATAGAGGCAGACATTTGAATTTCTGCCGGGATGCCTGTTTTTCCAGCATCAGATCACATTCCTTTGTCGATTAATGAAGTCCTCGGATTCCCATGATCTCACCACATATAATGGCGGCAGATCATTCCATTCTTCTTATTGAAGAGGAATGGAATGGAAATGCTCTTCAGAATGCATCTTATGGTATTCCCGCAAACGAGGCAAATCGAGTTTTGGAATCACTTCGATCAGAAAACCTCAGATCAATGATTTAATAACTTAAGATATGAATTTTGAAGTTCATCTTCCCAATAAGGGGATTATTTGTTGTCACTTCAAGGCGAGCGGGATTGTCTCGATCAAAATTGAGTGGAGGAGAATCGGGCTTAACTGAGATTTTCATTTTGTATCGTTCACGATTTTCAGCTTTGAAATTTTCATCTTTTGTCATTTCAAACGTGAAGAAATCAGGTTCTGCTTTTACATCAAGCACTTCAACCGGCCCATTTTCGTTATCCCGCAGGAACATGGAAAGGTTAACCGTTTTTCCTTCTTCCTTTTCCATGCGTCCCATCACCAGCAACATTTCCGTCGCTTTCCATCCCGCAGGCCCAACGATCTGAATCGGACCGGAATAGAAACCATTGATGCTGAAGAAACCGCTCTGCTCTTCTCCTTTGGCCATCCCTTTCAGTGTGACCGAGGCTTCAAACTCGCCAATTGATGAGTTTGGTTGAACTTCGCCTTGAATCAAATACCCAGCTTTGACATCGTCTTCCTTAAGTTGCTCTGGCGTCATCGGAATAACTTTTACACTGACCAGAGGATTACTCGTTTCTGAATCCTTAAACACAAAATCATCGAGGACTCGCGAAGTAATTTTTCCACTGAAACTGGTCGGTTTATCACGATTCAATTCCCCCAGATTCCAGATCCCAGCCGGCGTGATCTCAAAAGTTTTATCGACGCGCCCGGCTACAGTCAGAGCAATTTCTTTTGCAGTGTTGTCGTTCGTTTTGATGTAGGCAGCCTGACTGAAATTGGGATCCTCGGCTTTCCCGATCCACTCCAGTGTGATCGTTGTCGATTCTCCCGGCGGCACATCCCGTTCTTCAAAATCCGCCATCGTACACTTACATGTCGAGCGATCCTTCACCAGTGTGAGCGTCCCTTCGCCATCATTGTGAATCACAAAATCATGCCTGAGAGTTTCGCCCACTTCCATATTGCCAAACTCATAGAGAGGTTCTTCGAGAACGACTTTGGGTTGTGGTCCGGTCAGATCAATCTGAATTTCTTTTTTCGGCTCGGCAACTTCAATTTTTTCTTCACAGCCACTCGAAACCAAAAACAGCAGTCCCATTATACAGACGATGACCGAAGAGCCCGTGTGAGATGTTTGTATCATTTTCAACCTGTTAAACATGCAAATTCTCGACCGCAACATAAGAAGTTAGAATGACCTGGATTTCCATTACCGGTACTACCCAAGTCTAATAGGTTCTTATCCCGCAACCAACCGATTTCAATAAGTCATCAATTCGGAACTTCTCCCGCACTATTATTTACGTCAATTTGCTCAAGATGTTGGAACCGATCCTGCCGTTTCCATAATTTCCTGCAGCAATTTCAATTGAATCTCATCAAGATATCTGTCCGTATGACCGAATTGATGATTGATCTGATCCAACCTCAACGCTTCTGCAGCAGCAATTTTCGCAGATTCAATTCGATTTGCCATCAAGAAATAATCTGCCAGCTGAACCTGTAACTCTGGTTTGGTGGGGTATCGGCTTACCGCTTGTTTTTGAGATTCGATTGCCGCATCAAGCGATTGTATCGAGCCAGCCCGCTGGTAGTATTCATATTGACAGGCCGCCAGTTCTGCAAAATACTGATATGTCGCAGGATCACGGGAAATCGCCTGTTCGAGCATCTGACAAGCCTCCTGTAATTTTTCAGGATCATCTGACTGCCGTGACTCTTGCCGTAACTGACTGGACAGTTGAAACCAGGGATTCGGATTCCAGCCATCAACGACGATCCACTCCTGAATCGTTCGCCTGTAAGACGAGGACGATTGAGTCTGTGGCAATTTCGACATCGCGACCGATTCCGCCAGACGAGGTCGGATGACACTGGGAATGCTCATCCCGAACATTGCTAAACCGGTTCCCAGCATCAAAAATCCAGACAACCGTGGGTTCACATGCAAAGTTGGACGAATTGGCCTCGTTGAAAAGGCAAAGATTAATATCAACTGCAGGATAATTGGCATTGAAAATCCGCCAGCTCCATGCAGATGAATCACCATCGAAAGAGCTGCCCAGACCAGGACGGTGTCCGGGATTTTCCAGTTCTTCACCAGCCAATTCATTAATAGTGCTGACAATATCATCGCCAGAATCCAGAAACCTGTTTCTTCAAAGTAACGAACCGTTTCCGGAGGAGCCAATAATCCCGAGATCGCGACCGACAAAAAGGCGACTATGATCACGCTTTGTGTAGAAGAGTTCAGTTCTAAAGATTGCAGCTGGTTTCCGGGAGCATTTTTTCTCAGCAGCGAAATAATTCCAAAAACAATTAGGCCGACCATTCCGAACAGTGAAATGAGTCCGCCATTGCTCCAGGCATCGAACCACAAATTATGAGGATCCAGAATTTCCTCGCTGGACTGGGGCAGTTTGAATTCCAGATAATGCTGTCTAAAATTCCCCGGTCCTGCACCAAAGACAAAATGTTTCTGAAGCATTTCCCAAGAGGATTTCCAATAATCGAGGCGGTAAGTTAACGACTTACTCGATTCCATCACCACTTTGAGATCGAGACTTCCTGTCCAGAAGGCGATCCCAACGATGATCAGTATCACAGCAATACCTGCGCCCAGGTATTTGACAAGCACGATTCCTGTGTATTTGACTCGTCCAATATGAAAAACAAGTAAGCCTGCCAGACAGATGAAACTTCCTACCCAGGCTGTCCTGCTTTTTGTCAGGATCAGGCAGTAAGCTAGAAAAACCCAGACCACAATCGAGATTACGAACTGTATTCGGTTGGAAGAATCGACTGCCCGATACATAACGACACCCATCGCCAGCACGAGTGCCAGTGCCAGAAACCCACCAAAGGTATTTGCCAAAGCAAAAAAGCCGAAGGGTTCTCGACTGTCTCTCAATCGCTGCACGAACATCTGCTGAGCGTGCGGTTCCCGTGGAACTCCCATTCGAGACAGTTCACGTTCGACCGCGGACTTCTTCTCAAGGGCGCGTTGCCTCGCGAATTCTGAATTGTTTGAAGATTCCAGATTCTGGACAGCTCTCTGATAATTTTCGATCAGAGGCAAGACTTCCGCTTCAGCTGATGCATAAAAGTAGAAATGTTGATAGATCCCCAGAAAACTCATCAACAAGGCCGTGCCGAGCACAATCACAACCGGCAACTTGATGGAGAACAAAGGAATCAGCCGTCGCATTAACAGAACGGTAATCGCAGTCGCCAGCCATGCCCAAACAAAAAACAACCCGGTTCGTAATTCCCCACCGGTAATCCACATCGAAAAAAATGAGAGCACAGGACCAGCACACAATAAGCTGAGAAAAAGATCAATACCGTCAAATACCAGAGGTTGATCTGAAAATTTATAAATTCCCCAACCAGCAATAGCCAGAATGCCAAACCAGCAACTGTGAATTAGCACCAGATCCCCCTGGCCAACTGACTCCGCGGGCAGAAACAATTGGCACCAGATCAGTGCATTGACCAAACACCAAAAGATCGGCAGCCCATAAGACTGGTTCGGGATTTGTGGAAACTTTTGATCATCGGAACCAGGAACGGCTTTTGACTTCTGCAAACCTTCCCGATGCGGTTTTGATGGTGTAGGTTTCATCTCATTTCTGATCCTGCAAATCGACCGGGCCCTCACTCTGTGAGGCTATCTGTAATTCAGTCCGATGCTCCTTCTGTCGAGCACGCGCTGCTCTACGACCTGCAGTCTCCAGAATTGAGATGATCATGAGGATGCAAACTGTCATTGCAATAACCATCCAGGCAGATCCCCAACCGGGGAGTCGATAGAGCAGTAATGCGGCTATTCCTGTCGTTAAAGTACACAAATAGATGGTTAATACGGCATTCTTCCTCGAGAGTCCCAAGTCGACCAAGCGATGTGAAAAATGATTTTTATCTGGTGCAATTGGACTGAGTCCACGTTTTATTCGAATCACCATGACTGAGATAAAATCGTAAAGTGGAACGGCTAGTACACATAATGGCGCCAACATGACATGCGTATCAGAGCTGGCTTCATCGTAAAACGTGCCTAATACGGTTAAGCATCCCAGCATCAACCCGAGAAATGTACTCCCGGCATCTCCCATGAAGATTTTCGCGGGTGTCCAGTTCCAGATGAGAAACCCGGCACAGGAACCCACAATGACGAGCAACATTCCCGCAACTAGCCAGCGGGGTTCTGAAGTTTGCGACAACATAATGATCGCAAACATGAGCGCAGCGATCAAACTGATGCCTGCCGTCAAGCCGTCCATATTATCGAGAAAATTCAACGAATTGATCAGTAAAACAAGCCAGAAGATTGTCACTATCCAGCCGACTGGAGTGTAGAAGACGAAAACAGTGGCATGCACATCAGCACAAATCACTGCAATCGCCACCATGAATTGAATCATCAGCCGAAACTTCCAGGAGACCGGATGGACATCGTCAACAAGACCAACAATGCTCAATACCAGTCCGGCTGTCAAAATTCCCCACATCTGCGGAGCGCGGTATAATGCACCCGGCAAATGCAGTTTCAAATCGCCGGGAATGAGTGATTGGGGTAAATATCCATGAGAGATAGCCCAGATCACCAGATGAGCGCATGCCAGAGGGATAATCACTCCGCAGACAATCCCGACACCACCTCCGAGGGGAGTCGGCGTAACATGCACTTTCCGCTCAGCGGGTTGATCGACCAGCCCCAGATTGGGAGCCCATTTGATCATCTGCCGGGTAACAATCAGCGAGACCAAAAAGGCTGGAATCACGCATCCCAAAGTGAACCACAATACTCCCAACAGAATCCCCAAGTCTAAATAATACGCAGTCGTAGAAAAACTGATTTCCTATCGGCTGAGCCGATAGTTTTTTGGCCGTGAGTTTCTTAACAATGAAGAGCCTGCTCGACGAAGCTTTTGATTACGATTTGGGATTCTTTTTGTTACCACGAGGCTTCCTGGGAGGAAGTTTCCCCAGCGAAGGAGGATTCTTCGAGACTGAACCCGTATCGTCGGGAACTTCGAGTTCTTCAGCCAGTCGATTCAACTCATATTCAAGTCGCTTCTGCACTTCAGCGTACTCAGGCTGACCGTAGACGCTTTGCATCTCATTGGGATCTTTTTCAAGATCGTACAATTCCCACTCATCGAGATTGTAAAAGTGAATCAGCTTGTAACGATCAGTACGCACCCCTCTATGTCGTCTCACCATGTGAGCCGTTTTCTGATTCTCCTCAAACTCATAATATTGATAATAATGAGCTTGCCGCCAGTCTTCGGGAGTCTCGCCTTCCATTATCGGTAGCAGACTCGCCCCCTGCATCTGTTTGGGTTGATCCAGCCCGGCAATATCGACAAATGTTTCCGCAAAATCGACATTGGAAACGAGTTCTTTGCTCACACTCCCCGGCTGGATATGTCCCGGCCAGCGAGCCAGGAGTGGTTGGCGATAAGATTCCTCATACATGAATCGCTTATCAAACCAGCCATGATCCCCCAGATAAAAACCTTGATCAGAGGAGTAAATCACAATTGTATTTTTCGCCAGTCCAGACTCATCCAGGTAGTCGAGAACACGACCGACATTGTCATCGACTGAGGCGATACAACGCAGATAATCTTTGATGTACCGCTGATACTTCCAGCGCACCAACTCTTTGCCCTGGAGATTTGCCATCTCAAACTTCTTATTTTTAGGCTCGTACGCTTCATTCCAGACCTTCAACTGTTCCTGATTCAGGTAAGGAGGAGGGACAAGTTTCAGATCGCGAGCAGTCATCGTTTTTTCGATGGACATATCCTGTGAATGAGCAGCGGTGCCACGACCGGAATAGTCATCGAACAGATTGTCTGGTTCAGGAATTTCAACATCGTCATACAAATGCAGATAATCGGGCCCGGGACACCATTCCCGATGTGGGGCCTTGTGTTGAAACATCAGCATGAAAGGTTGATTGGAATTCCGGCCCTCTTTCAGCCATTCCATGGCCAAATCGGTAATAATATCTGTCGTGTATCCCGTGTATTTCTTCCGCTCACGATTTCCATCGCCATGATTATCACGCAGCATAACTGGATTGTAATAGGGACCTTGTCCGACCAGGACTTCTGAATAATTGAAGCCCGTCGGATGCATATGCTCACCTAAATGCCACTTGCCAATAATTGCAGTCTGATAACCTGCCATCTGCAACATTTTGGGAAAAGTCAGTTGCGTACCGTCGAATTTATTGCCGTTGCGAAGAAATCCATTTTTATGGCTGTATTTACCCGTCAAAATGACTGCCCGGGAGGGTCCACAAATCGAATTGGTGCAAAAACAATTGTCAAACCTCATTCCCTCGTTGGCAATCCGATCCAAATTGGGAGTGGAGTTAATTTTAGAGCCATAACAACTCATTGCGTGAGAAGCATGATCATCCGTGAATATGAAGACGATATTGGGCTGATCAGTCTCAATACTAGCCTGAACTCCACCAAACACCGTCGTTAATGGACTGACTAAAAAAAGGGCACAAAGTGCAAAATTGACACGCATTAAGGACTCCTTTGTCATTCCGACAATTAAATATCCGGGATCCCCCGGCAGAAAATGAGAAGAACCAAACCTTTTGGAAATCAGCCCACATTGATGATGGCGGGAGGACTCTGGAATCTCAAGCGTTGTAGTGAAATTCGCTTGGAATTCACTGGTTCTTGTTCACTCACCGACACACTCTTCCAATCCTCAACAGACAATTTCTGATCGGCTGCCCGAGAAGATCTTAAACAATTTCTTGTTCATTCAACATTTTGGCGCACAAAGTGCTTGGGTTTGAGTTCGTTAACAGTCGTTCGAATTTTGCAGATTAAACATAATTCCAAATGGCTCCCCTCACTCAATTCACTGTCAAAACGCAACAAATTAAACAATTTAATCAATCATTATCCTAAGGAATCTCTAACATGATCTCGTCGATGGAACTCTCGCAGGCAAACAGCACTGTTGCGAATTCGTCCAATCGCGATGTTCAAGCGATGAATCGCAGCGAATTGATCAAATTGATCGAAGCAGCCCGCATTCCTTTTATTGACGAGTCCCATTTAGGAACTCAAGATACTGACACATTGCAACGTCTGGTTATTCTCTCGCGTCAATCCTGACTTAAGTCAGTAACAACGTCAGACATAACCTGTGTGGCAATACTATTCTCAAAACAATAATGCCTCAGCAACATACAAGTGTTGCTGAGGCATTTTTTATGCGGTTCATGACTCGATTATAACTTACGGCCAAATGACATCAGTGTAATATCATCATTCTGAGGACGTCCGGCAGCATGTCTTTTCACATCTGCCAGAACTTCTTTACCCAAGTCGGTCGCATTGGGAGTTGCCTGCTTCACAAAGTTTCGCAAATGCTCCATGCCGTAAAGTTCATTCTCATAATTCATCGCCTCACTGACACCATCCGTATAAATTGTCAAAATATCGCCTGGTTTGATGCTGTAGGAAACCACTTCATAAGGATAATCTTCGAGCACCCCAATTGGAATTCCAACGGAATCTTCAGAAAACTCGACAACTTGTTTATCAGCCTGCAGAATCATCGGCGACATGTGGCCGGCATTCACACAGGTCATCGTATTATCCTTGAGGTTCAAAACGATGAGGACAAAAGTGACAAACCGTCCTTCTACCGCTTTGGCACACATGTGATTGTTGATTTCACACACTGCTTCACGAGCATCTTTGACGAATGTCATCGTGCTGCGAACCACACTCGAAAGTCGAGACATCACCAGGGCAGCCGGCACACCTTTGCCCGCCACATCGCCAAATGCCAGGCAGAGGTTATCGTCATCGAGTTTAATAATATCGTAGTAATCGCCACCAACTTCCTGTGCTGATTCGTAGGAGGCAAAAATCTCATACTCAGGTATCACAGGGAAATCTTCGGGCAACAATGCGTGTTGGACACTTCTGGCGATTTGCATTTCGCTGTCCTGCTTCTGCTTCTCTGCAAAAGAGACCATCAGTTTCGCAGATTCGTAACTCAAAGCGGCCTGACCAGCAACTGCCAGCAACAAATCCAGATCTTCCTGTCGAAACTGACTGATCGGATTCTGAGTGTCGATATTGATAACTCCCAGGGGCTCGCCCGATAAACCGAGGAGCGGGACACACATCATCGAGCGGATCGTCAGACTGGAAATTGACTCACTGGCTTCGAAACGAGCATCTGTCGCCGCATCGGCTGAGAGAATCCCCTTACGTTCTTCCAGAACGGAATTGAGAATGGTTTTGCTCAATTTGACAGAATCGTCACCCGTGTTATGACGATGCTTGATCGCCCGGGGAACCATTTTCCCGGTTTCTTCATTCTTGATCAGGATACACCCCCGATCGGCATGAGGAAAAATACCGAAAAGAGTATCCAGAATTTTAGGGAGTAACTTCTCGATTTCCGTCGTGCCTGCCAAAGCTCGGCTGATTTCGATGATCGCTTTCAGCTTCACTTCTGGACGAACATCAAGCAAGCCGAAACCAGAGGCATTATCAACCACCCCCATGATGGTTCCAGATTCCGATTCCGTATCAACATCGACACCGAAATCACCATGATCATCATATGTCTCGGCTTCGGGTTCCGTTTTTGAGTGAGCCTCGTCTTCAAAGCGAAGCAAAATTGGCCCCAGCTTCAAACGATCTCCATGAGTGAGGACTTCCGTTTTTTCGATCCGCTTCCCGTTCAGAAACGTACCGTTACCACTTCCCATGTCCTCAAGTTGAAAAGCATTTCCCGAATAAGACACCTTGGCATGGCGACGGGAAACCATATTTGAGTCCAATTGCAGATCGCATTCTGGCAATCGGCCAATGACAACATCGTTTTCAGGCAGCAGATGTGGGACCGCCTGACCCCCCTGAAGAATTACCAGCTTAGGCATAACGACACTCTGTTTAATCTTTGAGGCTGTCTTACAGACGCTCTCAAACGGAAATGAATAGATAGGATGAAACCAATGATCACTGAAGTTTAACCAGTGAACACCGACTATCCAATTCATAGTTCAATAAATTTTGATCAAACGTCCGCTGAATTAAATCATTGTGCACAACTATTTGATAGTCATAAGCAAGCATTGTTATGAAGGAGTGCTGTGCCGATTCACTTCATTTTGGCAATAATTCAGGTGGCTCGCCCATCAATTCGTTCTGGGTGTGCCATTCTGTAATCAATGATTATTCGTTTAAAGTCTTTGCCAATGGTCCAAAATCGCATACTGTCAAGTAGTTTCCCTGCCGTACGCGGTTGATCTTAACCTTTGGCATTGACTCGCTGTTACAGGAAAATCAATGTCGTGATCAGAAAAATCGGTACGAGAACAGCAACACTGTAAAACATGTAGCCGAAGAAACTGGGCATGCGGATATTGTTCTTTTCGGCAATCGCTTTGACCATGAAGTTCGGACCATTGCCGATATAAGTCATCGCGCCCATGAAGACCGCTCCCAGACTGATCGCAACCAGGAAGATTTCGGAGACCCCCGCGACTGTATTGCCGATCGGTTCCATCGTTTTCGCTGTCTCGAAGAAGACGACATAAGTCGGAGCGTTGTCTAAAAAGCTCGACAGCGTTCCAGTTCCCCAGAAAAATTTCATCGGGGAATCAAATCCCAGTGTTTTTCCATACACATTTAAAATCTGCACGGGAGGCTGCATGCAGATAAAGATTCCTGAAAACAACGCAGCCACTTCGACAATAGCATCATAATTGAAGCTGTTTTTACGGCGAACCTCACTGGTCGTCGTCAATAATGAAGCGGCAGTAAAGAGCAGCATCAGCATTTCACGAAAATACATTGGGGCCTTGAAAGATGTTCCCGGAAATGGCTTGGAAGGATCAAGCGTGGCGACACAAATCACAACCCCAACCAGCCAGAGGAGGTTCAGCGATCCAAATACTTGCAATGCAGGTGCATCGGAAGATTCGATTACGAATGACTCTGCCGACTCTTTTCTCACAAACATTGTGTCCCAGAAGAAATAAACAACCAGGATAGTCAGATTGGCAAACAGCCACATCGGCCAGAGTTTAAGCGTCCAGAAGAAATCGACTCCTCGCAGGTATCCAAGAAACAAAGGGGGATCGCCGATCGGCAGCAGACATCCACCCGTATTGCATACTGCGAAAATAAAGAAAATGACTGTATGAGCAACGTATTGCCGGTTGGCATTGGCTGACAGTAATGGACGAATCAAGAGCATTGCGGCTCCGGTTGTTCCTACAAAGCTGGCCAGCAAGGCTCCCAGGCCAATCAATCCCGTATTGACATAAGGCTTGCCGACAATCCGCGCCTCAATCGCGATGCCACCGGTGATCACATACAAGCTGAAAAGCAAGGTGATAAACGGAATGTATTCTGCCATGAGCGCATTTTTCAACACGGTCACCGCTGCCGGTATTCCAGGATCAGAATGCCCATGTGAAATATGATCGTGAACGCCATGTCCATCGACAAAAGCGTAGTACAACAGAGTAATAACGCCTAAGCCGGCAGCGACAAGAAAACGGTTCGAGTTCTTTTCCCACCAATGTTCGGTTTTGTGAAACAGAGGCAGAACTGCAATACAGAGCAGCAAAGCCACGAAAGGAAGCACACTGTATGCGGCGGGAACATGGGCTAATCCAGCAGTATGCTCGGCATGCTCGGCCGAATCTGCAGAAGAGTGGTCGTCTTGCTCAGTATGGTCGTCATGATCGTGTGCCGTATCACTATGACCGTCTGGCTGATGCCCTTCCGAGGTTCCAACTTCCAGAGCATGCTCACCATGATGAGTTTCCTCAGTCGCGTGAGACTCAGGAACGGCATGCCCTGTTTGATCACCAACTGAAACTTCGTATCCAACCCAGAGACCTGTCGCCAGCACCATGGAAAGAACAACAAGAACGCCTTTTTTCTTCTGTATTTGCTGTGACTCAAGCGTATTATGCGATTGCTCCATCCTGAAACCTATTCTCTCCATTCAGCGAACGGTCTGGTGCCCTGTGAGGGCTTAGTGTTGGTGGTCAAGTAACTGTAACGCACTTCAATGCCACGTTGTCATACGATTTCTAATTGATCGAATTGGCATTCCGTATTCATTCACCTGGCTTGATTGTGGAACCTTACCAGGTGAATTTTTCCTTGTGTTCGTATGTAAGAACGTGTATCGGATTTAACAACGATCTTTAATTTGATGATTTCAAACTGACTCCATCAGTTTTTTTCTCAATTCTGCTCGGTACCTGTCTAATGGTTTGGAATCATCGGATATCTAAAAGTTCCGTCAAGTGATCGCCGCACCGAAAGCTCCAGAATGATTAAGAATTTGACGATATGCCTTCCGGCTATTAGTGCCTCAGCTGCAAAATCATGCAGCAAGATGCAACAAATCTAACTTTTGTCCTCACAAATTAGATTCAGTCAACTCGTTAACAGAGTGGAATTTACTATTGGGCAATTGCCATCGTCGACATGATTGACTTTCGATATTGCGAATAGAGTTCCCGACTGCGTTTCTCTGAGAATAAATTATTGGCCGTCATAGAATTCATCAAGCGATCTGGTGGTTCACATTGCCAGCAAAGCAGAAGATGTAGATTTTCTGGTGTCAAAAATCCCATTTCGAGAGCCATGTCGCCAATTCGTTTTCTTGGACTCGCCTTTTGAGCCATTGTGAGTTGATCAACCTGCTCGTAATCCATCATTTTGAAATCGACGGCTAGTTGGCCGAGCGATCGCTGATCTGCAGGAACTTGAAGCAGGATTCGCGAGACTGCCATGATGTCTAAAATTTCATTCGACACGAGCCAGCGACTGAATTTCAAATTATTGACGGCTTTAATCAGTTCTCGCTCCTGAGCATTAATCAAGCAACGATGATGCGCCTGATTCCGGCCTTTCTCTTTAGACTCATATAAGGCCTCGTCAGCCTGTTTGAGGATTTCTTCACCACAATCATTATCCTGCCGACCAGGCATCATAATCGTCGTTCCAAAACTGGCTGTCACAGGAACCCTCTCATTGAGATGCATAAAGTCTTCCTGCTCGATTGCATCGCGAATTCGTTCTGTCAGCTTCTCCACACCTTTTTCCGTAGGTCGATGTACGATTACGACGAATTCTTCACCCCCATAGCGGCAAAAAACATCAGCTGCTCTTAAACTGCGACGAAAGACTTCTGCAAACTGTCTCAGGACGTCATCGCCAAATTTATGCCCAAAGGTATCATTCAATAACTTGAATTTATCGATATCACAGAAGATCACACAAACGGGCAGACTGCGGGCCGATGCATCGCGAATTGTACTTTCAAAAGCTTCATCGAAATACGCACGATTATAAGCTCCAGTTAAAGTGTCGGTGGTCGCTTTCTGCTGCAGCACTTCATTCTGACTAACCAGCAATTGTTTTTCCCGTTCAAATTGCATTTTCTGTTCGCTGGCCAGGAGTGTTTCACTCCGGGCACGCATTGTCAGTTCCAGCAATTGTTGATTGGCTTGAGACATGATTTCACTGGGAGAATCGATGTCGCTCATGTCAACGTCAAAAAGATTTCCGGCAGCTTCCATTCGTTCGTGGATTTCCTCCAGAAACCGATCGACTTCCACCCCATCCATGCCAAAGAAATGGCTGGATATTTCTCGAATCCGCTGAATTGCCAATCCACTCGATGATGAATTGAAATAATCTCCAACAGCGTTGGAAAGTACTATCGCTGCCTCCATATCATGTTTGCCCGGAGTCAGCTCATCAAATAGGGTCTGCGTCGAAAAATGCTGGAGACGGATCCCCTGCACCATAGGAGCGGGCAAACCCCATTTTTCAATAAGTTTGCCAGAGACCAGAGAATGATCAAGTCCAAGAAATTCATGTTCAACTTTAAAGAGTTGTCGCTCCTGAGATTCGTATGTGACCAGAACCGGATAGTATTCTCTGGATATCGCCTTGAGCATCGCCAGCCTGCCAATGTCGACAAGTAAGCCAGCCATGAAATATTCACATTCCAAGCCAGGCTGACATCGCTTGCCGATAGCCTCGCCCGCTACGGCATTGATAATCGATTGTTTCCAGTAATCAAGATAAAAGTCCTGCATCGGCCCACTGGAAATCGATTCATCTGCCAGTGAAAAACTCAACGACAAAGAGGTAATGACCGTTGTCCCCAACAACGTTACGGCTCGTTCGATCGAGTTCACTTTGGTATTGAAACTAAAAAAGGAAGAGTTCGTCGCCTGCAGGATCCGAGCAGTAATTGCGGGATCGGTTTTGATCAGATCAACGATTTGTTTCAGTTCCGTTTCCGGACTTCGCGAAAGCTCCAGCAAACGCACTGCCACTGCTGGCAATGTTGGCAACTGTGGGGAATTCCATATCTTTTCTGCATCAAACATATTAATACCCAAGTCTCACTATAATATCGCATCACTGTGTCAGGCTATATTTCAAGCTGACATAACGGTGCTGCTGAGTCCTAATTTTGACTGATGGTCATTCTCAAGACATTCCAACAGTCTTGCAGGTCACCATCAGCAGTTTTTTGTCAATCAAATCAAATCACTTGACTACACAAGGCATCCCAACCATTTAGACAATTTGGTTTGAATGGTTTCTGGCGAACAGGGTTTCATGAGATAATCTGTGATTCCTGCTTTCATGGCCGTTACGAGGTGACATCGATCGGCTTCACTGGTTAACAGAATAATCGGCAGGTTCGGATGTTCATTTCGGATTTGAGTGATCAGTTCAATCGAACTGAGATTTGACCAGTTAATATCGATAAAAACGATATCGAAATCCTGCTCCTGAAATAGTCCCCAAGCTTCAGACTCCCGCTCGACAGCAACTATTTCGCGAATTCCCAATCCCCGAAAGCATCGCTGTTGAACCAGTCTCCAGGATTTTGAACGATCAACGAGCAAAACTCTCATGTCGGTACCTATTACTATCGGGCTGCCTGGAATTTCCTGTTTCCATTTTCAATGTCGAAAAAAGGAAACATTGCTTCATTAAGGCTAGGTTACTTTCTGAGAGAATGAGGCATATTCACGACAGTTCTTAATGAAAACACTGAAATTTCATAGACCAGTTCCTTTGATTAGTCCGCTTAAAGCAGTTACGAGGATTCCTCTTCAAGTAGCGACTTACAAAAAATCGTTTTCACGAATTTGAGTGAATTTCCTGAGTGCACTTTCCCATTTCATTCAATTCACAGTGGTCTCATTCATACTGGCCTCATTCCTTGAGAAATGGCATGTGACAGAATGTGTCATAGACAATTCCCGGGATTCGTGTTCGTCATCGACATGCCTTAGAAAATGTTAATCATGTCCATTGGATACATTCGATGACAATTGTGCCCCGCAGTGCATCGACAGAAATTCAAACAAGACGAACCTCTCAATCAATAGCAACACATACAAAAGCGAGTTTCTCTCTCGTTATATTTAATACCAGAGAGTCGAGCGGTGATGAGAATTGATCAACAAGCACAGACAGAAACTCAAGCTCCCAATTCACTGATAATCTTTACGGAAACGGAATTTCATGGTGAGGCAATACGTAGTTTACTGACCTCATGGCAAATCTTCGGTAACGTCATTCACGTACGACAACCAGCTGACTTGCACTCTCAACTCCGTCAAACATCCGAGCCGATTATCTTGCTCACCGCGAAAATTCACGGCTGGTTGACTCATGACTTTATTGTTCAGATTCGTGAGTGGGATGCATCAAGCCGAATAATCATATTGATTCAACACAATCTTAAATTCTCATTGAATTCTCTTCGAGAAGTAAAGCCTGACGGAATAATAAATCTGAATGATTCACTTGTTGAAATATTCAATGGATTTCGTGATGTTATCGATGGACAATCCTATTGCTCAAAATCAATTGACCAGAGAACGCTTCAGTTGAATCAGAAAAGTTCGAAGGAAAAAGATCGCAACGGATTGACACCCCGCCAGCGGGAAGTTCTCTGTAAATTAGCCGAAGGACACACGGTGAAAGAGATCGCAGAAATGATGAAATTATCTGCCAAGTCGGTCGACAGTCATAAATATCGCATCATGAAGAAACTCAATTTAAGCGACCGTGTTCGTCTTGCTCGCTTTGCAATACGGGAAGGTATGATTGACCCATAAAATCAATTTGGGTTCTACACAACAATCGCGTCAGGCCACTTCAAAAGCAACACGCCGCAATCGCAAGGGTGTTTCAGCAGAATTTCGAGTCTTCATTTCCTTACGAAATAGGGCGAGTGTGAGTTCAACGACTTCAGGTTGAGTTTGAAGTGGTTTTGAAGAATTTCGCAGACTGAAACCCTGACATTCAAATGCATTGGAGAAACTTGCCTGAATTAAGCGGCTTTGGAATGCGGTACGACCTTTTGATATTGGATCGCATTCCCTGTTTTTCCAATTGCCTCTGCGGCTCCACTCTCTCGCAGGCAATAAGCAATTTGCTGGGCGAAAGATCGTGTGACCTGTAATATGCCGGCAATCTCAGATGTGGAGAATTGCTCAGGAAGACGAGTTGGCAGCAGTGAATACAAGTCTGCTGGAACGCGAAGGATCCGCTGATCGATGACTTCGACCAACTTTCGATCTTCAACACGATACCCTTTTCGAGACCTGCGCTTTTTCGGAGGTCTTCGTGTTTCTTCGATATCTACCAAGAGCAATTCCAGCGTCAAACGTGGTTGAGGGAAAATGGTGACGAAGTGAACCATTTCTTCAAAAACATCCATCCAGTCTCCTATTGTGCGGGAAAGACTTCGACTGAGCGTTTGACTCCACTTGCGTTGAATGACATATCGATTTCGAACAACGGGTTTGACAATTGTCATGTCGTAATCGGCAGCCAGATCGCGGATTTTATCTCGAATTGCAGCCAGAGAACTGCATTGAACTTCGATCAGATGCTCCCCCTGGACGACATCGATGCGATACGCTCCGAGTTGTTGTTCCGAAGTGGAGCCAGGCAGGCAATATCGAGACTTGAGTTGCTGATGCAGGGTCGTTTCCATGGCTCCGCCATTTCCAGATAATTGATTCGATGAAATATTATTAACTCTGCTGGGAAGAGTTCGCTAGAACATTTTCCATTTTGTATTCTTGACAGTCCTGGCGAAGGCTCTTTCGCTCATAGATCTCGATCTGTCTTATCATCCCGTTCAGCTAGAGATTTCGTATTTCGGTGAGATTTTTCCAAGTCGTAATCTGAGATCTGCTGCTCAGTGGCATGTTCGATCCTCACGCGATGATCACTTGGTGTCCAGGTCAATTCCGAATCCAATCCTGTCCCAGGCAGTTCTTCAAATGGCATCCCATAGACATGAAGTGTATCGATAATGTCTGACATGGGATCCTGCTGGCACTCCATCGGTAAAAATGGAGAAATTACGTCCCAGTGTCGCTGAATCAATTCCACATTCTCCAGGGGAACATCGATAAGATTTTCAGCACGGTCTACGCGCGCAATCCAAGCAGCCTGATGAATCACCTCATACTTATCTTCTTCCGGCAATGTGGCAAAGATATCCTGCTGCTTTTGTAATTGGGCGAGTTTGATGCGCCCCTCCCGAATTATCATTTCCAATTTGTCTTTGTCCGTGTAGAAAGTTCGAGCTGCTGCCATGCAGACGGATTCTGCCAAACCAAGAAACTGACGAGTCGATAACTGATATTCATCCAGCAATTTCTGAAGTAGCTGATCATTTTCCAGTCTGGAGACAACGGAAGCTGAAAGCCAGTGCCGACCATTGGACTTCTGAAACTCTCGAACTAAGCCAGCAATAGTCAATTCCCGATCAAATTCCCATTCTGGTGCCTGGGTGAATAACAGTGGTAACGGTGGGAGTTGATGATCAGGAAGTCCATGGACAATTTTTAGAAACTGACTGACCTCCGAGGCTTTGAGCAGTTCATGGGGATGCTTTACCTCATTAAAGACTTTTTCTTCCTTGCTGCATCCCGTAAGAAGAGTCAGGCACATCATGAAAACAGTGGCAATCGATTTGCTGACCATGAAGGAAACTCAGTCATGAGAATGTGTCTGAAGAACAGCCTGAGGAATAGCTCGCCTGCCAAAATGAGCATGTGCGAATAGAAACCGAACGTTCTTTACTCGATTATCGCAATTTTAAGCCAGACTCTTCATCTGATTCCGCATTCTCGCTTCAATCGGACTTCTTTCTCAGACTCAAGTCCATCTATGAGGATTATTTGAGAAAGGAGGAAAAATCGAACGCATCGATATGGATGACGGTAACAATGGCAACGATACCCTGGCAAATAAAGAGGCAAAAGTAGAACGTTCGAGACCGATCGAATGAAGAGTTCGTGAGACATTGATCCAACAAACCACCTCCAGCTGAAAGAAATAATGGCGTGAGAAAAATCCAGAGTCGAGCCGCTTCGCCCATGTTTTTCCCACTGAGCCACAACAGACTCCAGACAATTGTCACAGCTAACGTCCATGCGGTTGCCGAAGTCCAGACTCGATGTTTCAAGCTCGTCAACAAAGTCCCCAGCACAAGAACTGTGACCACTGGCCCTAATGCAAATATCAATTCGAGTGGATTCACAAGCAGCCACCAAAGATATGTCCTGGTATTGTGATCGTAAAACGTCGCATGATTCTGCAAGTTCAATCGCCAGATCGTCCACAGATTCAACTTGAAGATCAATGCAGTGAACAAAGTCATCACAACAAACACGACCAGGGAGCCGATCGCAGGTTTCCAATGCAGTCCTCGAATCAATTTCGAAACGGAATGCTTGTCAAAGCGATTTTGATCATTTTGCATTGTTTCAAAGAGTGAATTGAGAATCACCCACACGGCAAGAATTACAGGCACGACGATTACTGCTAACGAAATTAAACAGCCGAACCAGAAAATCAAACCTGCTAACAAACTGAGTCCGATCGAATTCCTGCGGACCGACAAGATCCAGCAGGCAGTTACCCAGGCCGAGAAAAAGGGAAGCAGCAAATCTGATTTCGGAGCAAACACAGATAACGAAGGAATCAATGGCCACAAACCCGCAACGAGCCAGGCCGACCGGAAAGGAACAAATTGCCAGGTAATGAGGAACAAGGGGATAACAGTTAATGCCGCGACCAAACTAGTCACCCAGAGATTGAGTGACAAAACAGCTCGATGCGATTCCGTAAAAACTTGACCATTTTCCCGAGCAAGTTGCTCAACAACATCCAGCCCATCGTGAAGCGGTTGCGACTCCGTTTCGATCAATAATTTCGAGAGCGCAGGAGAAGCCGTGCATATCGTTTTTAACACTCGAAAATAGAGAATCAAACCAGGAGGGTGGGTCCCCTGATGCAGATAATCTCCCTGCCTCACAACATCTTCATAGCCTGCCAGAAATTCCGTGGAAGTCTCCTCGTTATTCATAGCAGCCGTGTAGTAACCCGACATACGCGGATAATATGTGACCCAACTCGCCCCCGCCGTGCCATATATTCCTGCCGGAACCGAACGCAATGTCGGTATCAATATCCACGATGCGATTACCAATAACAGCAATACCATTGCGATCCGCACACGTCCAGATTGATCAAACCAGCGACTTCCCATCCACAACAAGGTCAGATAACCAGTGCACAGGAGAATTGTAAACACCACTGCAAGCAACTCGGTATTTCCCGAAGGGATCCGAGGCCAAGCCCATTCTCCAGAGACACCCAAAGGCAAATGGGTTGAGCTCAGCACGATGACTTGAAGTAATGTGATTGCAATTGTGGCTGCGATTACAAGCAGGGACAAGAAAGACTGTTTGTGGACGACCTCAGGAACATCGACGGAAGTCTCGGTCGTCTCTTTACTCACAATTTATGAACCCGCAAGAAGTGACTTACCGCTGGTTGCAGCGACCTGTCGTGGTATAATTCGATTCCATCGGGACGGCACTAAACATCGAGTACGATACAAGTAATGTTATCTTTTGACCCACCTTTTTGTGCTGCCAGAATGATCGAATCCGCTATTTGTTGAGGATCATCATCCGATTTGAGCAATTCACGCAGTTCGTTATCATCCAGCCCATCGGTCACGCCATCGGTACAGAGAAAAAATCGATCGCCGGCTTGATATTGGATTTCATGGGTTGAAACCCCTTCTCCCCCCTCTTTTGATCCCAGGTATCTCACCAGAACATTTTTGTAACGATGTGAGCGGGCTTCATCGGGTGAAATTGTACCGGCATCCATCAGTGCCTGTACGAGAGAATGATCTTTAGTAATCTGTTCGAGCTTGTTCTTTCGTAATAGATACGCGCGACTGTCACCCACGTTGCCAATATAAAAGGTATCTCCCACCCAGACGAGCAAAACAATGGTGGTTCCCATGTTGTGCAATTCCGGGTCGACTCTTCCAAGAACCATGATTTCCGAATTGGCATTCCCGACTGCATCATCAATCGCGGTACGAATTCGATCAGGAGTATCGTCGATAAAATCAATTAACTCGTTCAGCTTTTTGGGGACTAGCTCAACCGCTAACTGACTCGCTTTTTCCCCGGCACTCTGTCCGCCCATCCCATCAGCCACGATGAAGAAACGATTCTCCTCATCGACGTGAAGATTGTCCTCGTTATTTTTCCGGTAATTGCCGGTAATGCTAAGTTGGCCGATGCGTATGTCTGGCATGATATTCGAGGTTAATTAGTGGCCTGTTGAGGCTTGTCTTATGAAGTATGAGATTTTGTACACACAGAGTATGCCAATTTTTCACCGTATTCGATTAACAATATGGTGTATTAACAGAGTGATGGATTAACAGAGTCAATTTCAGATTGAATTGTGAAGAGATTCCATGTTCTGTCAAGAATCATTCTGACTAAGTCTTACGCCGAACGCAACTTAGAGCATTACTAATTGCAATGTGCCGTCGCTGGAACGATTTTTACCTTAATACTCGGTGTTGCCCCGGCTGTACGCGATACGTTAATTTTGAAACTGCTCTAAAAGAGCGAGGCCATCATATCCCGCACGCCAAGGACAGTCGGACTAATGATCAACTCTCCTGCCGTAAACCCAGCTGCCGCCCCATAATAATGGCTTTGACTCCGCAACAACTCGTAAACATGAGCTTTGGTGGGAGGAAATTGAGTCTCGTAAGCCTCGACGGCTCGAATTTTCGTTTCCAGTGCATCCGAAATATCTGTGATGAAATGCCCGGCTTTTTGGGGTGCGGGCATTTGTCTTAATCCCAATGGATACCACAACTGACGGGAAACCGTATGAACCGGTAAACCATCGAATTCATCGTCCCATTTTGTGAGCCGGGAATAGAAAATGGCCGCATCGGTAATCTGCATCGCCTGCCAGTGGTCGGGTGAGGCCAGCGGAGTTTTATCTGCGATACCAATGACCACTTTGGGTCGATACCGCCGAAAGACCTTGGCCAGCGTGACTCGGGCTTCGTAATTGTCAAACAATTTACGATTCGGCAGATCCAGCGTTTCCCGCACATGCACCCCGAGTATTTCAGCCGCTTTTCGTGCCTCATCCAAACGAACTTCTGGACCAGGACTGAGTGGCGTTGGTTCCCCATCGGTCAAATCGATGATTCCCACTCGATATCCCTGCCGGGATAAAGTCGCCAGCGTGCCTCCACAGCCAATCTCAACATCATCCGGATGAGCTCCAACAGCAATCACATCCAAGGGTTCGGGAAGTTCCTGCATTGCTCATTTTTTCTGGTAAGTGTAGAAATATTAATCGGAGACAGACTTAACCATATCCACTCGGAGGCTCCTGATCAAATGGAGCTAGCCGTGTAAAACATCCAGGAACGGCCTCATTTGACTTTCAGATATACGATGCTGGCTGAATCGATAATTTGAGTTCCCCTTGCTGACAAGCGAGAGGAGGACATAATTCCAGTATGGCATTCTCATAGCTGCAATGAAGACTGGCTTTTGTTAAAGTTTCCATTGAGGAAAAGGAACCAGATAGAACCACAGTATGACTGTGGGAAAGAGTACAGAACTTGATGTCGAAAATTTCATCAGCAGATCGTCCAGACGAGAGCATTATTGAAGCCGCCCGTGGCCTTCTGGGATATTTAAATTTCTCCAATGGCAGCCGGGATTACGGTGCGTTCAACAATTGGAATCTACTGTTCGGACACTTCGGAGTCAGTGATCTGGCTCCTGTTCACGAATTTTTGCAGGAGCAATTGCAAGAGTTGCAGGTCGAAAACCCCGCTTTTCGGGAATCGACACAAGCAACAAATGTACTTGAAATCCTGTTTAGTCATATGCTTGATGCCTATTACAGCTATCATCACGATCTGCTGTTTCACTTTCCCAAAGAACGACTCATTGAACCGTTTTTTATTGCGACTCTTGCAGAAGCAGTCCTGGCTCAACAGTCCACTGCTCAGGATGTCGATAGTCTTGTTCAAAACGCCATCCTGCACGTGAACGATTTTATCGGTTATCGCCCCGTTGCCTTGCTGGAAAACGGGCGAATGGTTCAACCCTACCCGCACGAAAAATCAGCATTGATCCCCTTGTATTTTCAGGAAACTGGAACAGCTGTCGGGAAGTATCAGGACCTCATACAGAAGACACTTTCACTGCTCGAAAAAGTTCCAGAAACAGTGATTACAGCCACCCATTTTCTGAGACGGAACCTCGATGAACTCGCCGTCGATGTTCGCGCCTACGATTATAATCATCCTGTCTTTAAGCGGACGAACTATCTATTCGGAGAATGGGATCCCCATCGCATTGGGCTGGATGGCTACTATCACCGTTTTGTGGTTCGCAGCATCATTCTCGATTCCCTGATCGACTGGATTCAATACAGCTGTCAATTTGAAAAGATCCCTTACGAGGAAGCCCTGTTCGATGCTTCGGCAGCATTGGGAGGCACCATCCTGATGGCTTCCTCAATCAGTGGATCCGGGCCAGATACGTTCGACTCGACCGTCTCGCTCTCGTCACTTCTGCCGATCGTAGCTCGACAAAGGGATTTCTTTTACGAACATTTAATGTCTGAAGTGGATGGCCCGCGAGCCGAACGGCTTTACCAGCAGCAGCAGGTCACTCAACAACCATTCGGGCATGTCCGGCACGCACTGAATATGTTTCTCTCCAATTATGGAGCCCAGCAGGTTCGAAATCGCGAACTGGCGTTGATGTATGCCCGCATGGGTTATGCCGAAGAGAGCCGTCGTCAGTCTGAAATCATCCCTGCTGCCTCGATCCGCTTTGAAACGGAAATTCAATGGCGAATTCGGATTATTCAACAACACAATCATGCTGGCGAATTTGAACAATCATTACCAAGATTGACAGAAATTAAAGAACTCTACCGACGTGGAGTCGAATGCGGTGCCTTCATCGATCCCTGGAACATTCTCGGCTTTCAGGGGCAATTCAATCTTTTCTCCAATCGAGACGACTCCGTTCCAGATGTCAGAGTCGAAATTCTGATCGATGTTATGGAGCAGATTTTTTCGGTCCATGCCGAAACGCTGACCGAAGCGGCGATTGCAGGTCGGGAAGAAATCATCTCCCAACTGAGTGATTCGTTCAAAACCTTTGCAGAACATTGGGATGATTACGCCACCACAACCGTGGAAGATATCCCTAAGCTGTATGGCTTAAAAACTTACGAATCGGCTATGATTGTCGCTCGCACTTTGCTCGCCTGGCACAAAGCCGATCCTGAAGAAAACAGTCTGGCCTTCTGGCGGACACATGTCGAAATGTTCGATTCGCATCTGGCGTATCATAATATCGTCAGCGTACTGCTCGACAAACGGGATTTGAATTCCGCCTTTGGTTTACTGATGCAGTGGTTCAGTCAGATTGAAGAGTCGGATTCGGTTCAGTTTGATGAAACCTTCAGTGTGTCTCTGCTCGAGTGGGCAAACCTCTTAAGGCAATCTGAAGACGATGACTCTCAACTATTTGATCGTTATCGACGTTCACTGGAATTGCTCGAAGCCAATGCGGGCAGTCGGTGGGGAATGCCCCGAATGTCAATTGAAGCCAGTGCGGCTCCTCCGAGCAGTGAAGAGGACGACCAGGACTGGTGGGACGAACCCGCACTGGATGGTCCGTGGGGTCAGGAAGAGGAAGAAGATCCAGACAGCCCATTCGCAGCCGCCTACGAGGGAGTCACCTTTCGCGACTCGGCTGATGATGGTCAGGAAGGAAGTCTTTCAGATGGCTCTTCTCCCTATGAGAATAACGAATTTGAACGCTGGGGACGGTCCTACGAATCCCAACTCAAATTCCTGCAAAGTGTCGCCGAACTTCAGCAGCAGGCCATCATTGTTGCTGCAAGACTGTTAAGAAAATCGGATGCCGAAGAAGCAAACGAGTCTAAAGAAACGTCAGCAACTGTTCGTAAAACGATTGTCGCCTGGTCGAACACGCTCTTTGAATTTGAACGCGAGCTGGGGCAGTTTCTGCACGAAATTCATCTGAAGCAACTCGCTCCCCCATCTGGCAGCCACGATGCCAATATCGAATACGATATTCAGCTGCAGTCAAAACTGTACTTGATGCACAATGTCATCTGGACGTTAACCCGCCTGCGTTTTGTCCGACGCCTGGCCGATTCCCTGCTGTATGATGGTGTCAAAAAACCGAAACTCAAAGACGTCTGGCTGACAGAATTCCTGCATGCAATTCTGTCTCACAATATCACGTCTATTAAAGAATTGTTGCCGAAAGCATTGAAACGTCTTTCCCGTCGTAAGCTGCTATACATGCCGCTCGAAAATGGAGGAACACCTCGTTCCATTGCCGATGCTCAGGAGATGCACGCCCTGCTCCGCTTCCTTGTGACGGCTCTGCCAGCATTAGGAATGTACCGGGAAACCTGGCAGGTGATGGTGACTGCCTACGACATGGAACGATCTTCCCGTCCTCGCGGACCTGCGATCACTGAATTTGATCGATTGTTTCGACTGGCCCTCTCAAACACATTATCCAATATGCTCAAATCGTCTCAGAACTGGCGATCTGGCAAACTGGAAGACTCCGAACTGATTGATATTCTCACCGAAGTGGTCGATCACTACCGCGATATCTGGCTCCGGCACAGCGAGACCATGCGACTCTCGGCTGCAGAAGCGATGAATGTCGATTCCGTCTGGCAGGATACGATCGAATTCATCCACAAATACGGTTCCGATTTATTTCATGCCCGTAATTTGACGCTTGGTTATGTCCGGGCCATTGTGCAGACTGGCGTTGAAGAATTTCTACAATATCTGGATGAAAACGACGATCCGATTCACCCGAATCCATTGATTGAAGACTTGCGTGACAGCGTGATTGAACCCCGCGAAGCGGCTGCTCATCTGGAAATGATTTATGGAATTCTGATCGACAAGTTCGATCGCTTCCTCGAATACAACAGCACGACCACGCACTCCGACTATGGCGAAAGATTCGATTGTTTTCTCGACTTCGTCCGCCTTGAAGCCGAATATGATCGGGACGACTGGAATTACACGCCGTATCGCATTGCTCATGAAGCGTTGATCGAAATTGGCCGTTATCAAGCGGCCCAAAACTGGGAACATATTTTCGCGATCCGCAGTTCCGAACAAGCCGATGAGCATCTTTTAATTCTGCACGACCTCGAAGCTCAATACGGCGTCAAACTCCCGGCTCTGAAAGATCACATCGAAGAACGATTCGTCAAGCCGATTGCCATCAATCGTATGCTGGCACTGGTGCGGGAAATTATGGAAGAAAAAGACGAATCTGTTCGTCGCGAATACTTTGATGACTTGCGTGTGCAAATAGAACAGTATCAAGACGGTACTTCGGGAACAGGCCTTGAGGTACCTGAGTGGTTGCGAGTGCTCGATCAGGAACTCCGTAACTTTGAAGCTCCCGAACATTTGAGCAACGATCCCTACGGCGAGCAGATCATCATTCCGGTAACGATTAACCTGCGGGAAATGCGACGACAACTCAAAACCTGGAACGACGATTTCATGCCGAATCCACGAAAACAATCGAAACGTCCTCGGGATAAATCGTAAGCTTGTTCGTTAATTTTTTAGAATTTCACATCGGTACAAGCATGAAGCGCAAGTGAGTGTGACATAATGAGGCTTATTCAATAACACACTTGCTTGCGCTTCGTGCTTGTAAACTCTGATCCAAAACTTCATTGTACTCAGTCCCTTCATCGAACTTATAACGGAAATCCTGGAAAGACCTGCTATGTGGCCGTTTGGTAGTAAAGACTGGAATATTGTCGGCATCATGTTCGAAAAGCCAGATTCCTATTCCATCAATGCGAACCGGGCCAAAGGGAAACTGGCCGACTCGGTCAAAACCCGGGTCCGCATTCACGACCGCACAATTCTGTGGGTGATCTACAACCAGAAAGGCTCGATTATCGAGAGCGGACAGGGCAACGGCATCCATCATGTGCCGCAGGATACAGTGAAACAGCTACAGAAAATTCTGCACACGAATGTTTCCATCCGTGAAATTCTCAAAATGCTCGAATCCGGCCAGACACCCAAGGCGGCGAAAAAACTGATATGGAGCGGCTATCCCAAGAAGAAAACAGTCCAGGACAGCGATATTTAGCCGAGATGGTTTATCGCCCCGCAGGACTGGCTTCCAGCTACTGTTTTACTGCAACTTGGCTTCCATTTGTGCGAGCACCTGATTTTCGTGGTTCTGTAGCTGCAGCATTTTCTGATTGACCAGCGTTCTTTTGGCAGCGATATCTCGTGCGGTTTTACGGTAATCCTGATGTAATTCGCGAAATGTACTCGAATACGATTTCCCACTCGAAAGACGTGTTTTAAGTTTATCGAGAATCTGCCGTGCCTCTCCCTGTAAAAACTCCATATAATCGACTGCGGCATATTCGGCTGCGATTGCACATAAGCGAACGATTTCACGGTCATGCAAACGTTCACTCGACGTTAACGCAGGTAGCATCGTTGTGGAGTTGGTCTGTCGCTGAGGAGCCTCATCGACAAGCCTGCCAAAACTGCTGACTTCACGGGCTTGATTCGTGCGCTGCTGCATCGCCTGATGCAATGATTTCTGCACCCGCTTGTTGCCCGGCTCCAGGGCCAGTGCTTTTTGATAATAGTGGATCTCCTGACTCGTTTTTCCTTGATCCCGATAGATTTTCCCAAGCTGATAAAAGGCATCCCATTCCAAAGGATTTAGCCTGAGCACCTGCTTAATCGCAGTGATGGCCAGCTCAAAATCATCAAGTCGACGGTAAGCCAGTCCCAAATTGTAATAGCCTTCTACAGAACGGCGATCTCTTTGTAATCCACGCTGTAAAAAATCGATCGCTTTGTCAAACTCCCCCAGTCGATTAAAAATCGCTCCGATATTAATATAGGAGATCGATCGATGAGGGTTCTTTTCAATCGCTTGCTGAAACGAATCGACCGCATCGTGCATCAAACTCGAACGTAATTGAGAGGTGCCGAGCAGTTCCCAGACGACAGGATCACTCGAATCGATCTCTGTAGCCTGTGTGAACAGTTCGATCGCCTGCAGAAACTGACGCTTTCGGTAGGCTTCCACTCCGGCGATCTTCAATTGATCGTATTCCGCTTCAACTTCAGACATATTCAACTCCACACTGGTCCCAGAATTGTGAAATTCTGCCGCAGATGTGTGAAGAGATGCCGAGTTTTCCATCAAGAATTGATGTTCATTTGAATTCTGTTGAGGTTGATACCAACGTCAAGCCTGAGACATGCCCTGATGGAATGCCATTTTGCCTGTGCGGATTTCCATGAATTCGATATGCTGAAATCTGAATGTCAGCATGGTCACAGGGGAAATTAAGCGTGGGCGGTCTGTTTCGAATTTTGTATCAGATAAAAATTCTGGGACCGGTGCTGCGCCCGTTGTTTCGTATCCTGCTCGGCTTGATCGCTATTCCGGTATTCCGCTTTATTCTCCGCCACATCTTCCGGGTGCAGGAACTCGATGATGAGCTGGAAAAAGATCTCGAACAGTGGTTCAAAGGAACTCTTGTCTTGTTGGCCGCAACGAAGAACATGGAAATGACCATGTTCTCCTGGATCGACCATTTCGGCGGGCCAACCACGATTACAGATGGAGGCATGAATGATGCATGGATCTCCGGGTTACGAATAATGATGGTCATCGGTGTGATTGAAATGATGCCTGACCAGGAATTGTTCGCCATCATTCATCCGGGGCCCCCAAAATTCAAATACGATCGAAAAATTGGCTTTTGGCAATCCCTAAAAAAACAGTTTCGACCGATCGCTAAAGGTCTTGTCTGCCAGCACTTGAATCGTTCTTCCCCAGTGTTTGCGATCCTCTGTGCAATTTTTCTCGGTTCGGTCGGCTGGATCTGCTTTGGAATTGCCAGTGCTCAATATCTGATCATCGGCTTAGTCACCTCACGAGACCGAGCCCTCGATGCCCTCTCGGCTTTTGATCGTCAGGTCGCCATCCGCCGTCAGCAGATTAAGGAGGAATTCAGTCTGGACGAAGAAAAACCCAACAAACCAGATAAAACTTCCACTGCGATCGATTCCAGTCCTGCGAAACCGGAGGAAACGACGGCTGTCATTGCCAAAGAAAAGCTCGATTCTCCTTAATAATGTCCTTCTGCTCTCGAATCGAGCCGCTGAAATTGCAATTTTCCGAGAAGCCGTATAATGGACAGTCTTAAAGCCGAAGACGGAAAGCGGAAAGCCGATTATCACTTGTCCACATCGTGATTTTGGGATCCGGCTTTCCGCTTTCCTATATCCGCTTTCCTCAACTAGATCACGGAGTTCACGTGTCCATGGGACGGACTCACCATATTCAAGTTCTCAGCCCGGCTGTTGTCAATAAAATTGCCGCGGGCGAGGTGATTGAACGTCCTGCCAGTGTGATTAAAGAGTTGCTGGAAAACAGTCTCGATGCACTCAGTACCCGCATCGATGTCGATATTGAAGAAGGTGGAACAGAGTTAATCCGCATTGCCGATGATGGTGAAGGGATTCCTGCAGACGAACTGCCGCTCGCTGTGACCAGTCACGCGACCAGCAAATTGCGGCAGGCTGATGATCTGTTCTGCGTGCAGACAATGGGATTTCGCGGGGAGGCACTGGCATCGATTTCTGAAGTGAGTCACTTCAAAATCCGCAGCCGGACTGCGGAGGATCACGTCGGTTCGGAACTGGCAGTCACCTGTGGAGAACGGTCGGATATTCGTCCGATTGGCTGCGCTCCCGGCACGCAAATCGAAATCCGACAACTGTTCTGCAATACTCCCGTCCGTAGGAAGTTTTTGAAGCGAGCTTCGACAGAATTCGGATACATCTCCGAACAGTTCACCCGCATCGCCCTGGCCTGCCCGCGGATGCAACTTTCATTGACACACAACGGAAAGTCCGTCCATCGGCTGCCAGCCACAAACGAATTGACCGAACGCCTCACGTTATTCTATGGCTCACAAACCGTCGAACAATTAATTCCGATCGAGGCAGAGCATGGCGGCGTGCGTTTGTGGGGTTATGTCGGACATCCGAGCCTGAATAAATCGACCCGCAAATCGCAGTATCTGTTTTTAAACGGCCGGTATATTCAAGATCGTTCCCTGCAGCACGCTTTGAACGAGGCTTATCGGGGATTACTGATGACCGGGCGGCATCCCGTCGCCTTTCTGTTTCTGGAGATGCCGAGCGATCAGATTGATGTCAATGTGCATCCCACAAAATCTGAAGTTCGTTTTCGTGATCAACAATTTCTGTTCCGCTTACTGCTCTCCACTCTGCGCACAAAGTTTCTGCAGTCAGATCTGCAGAGTGAACTCAGTTTTCGCCAATCTTCCAAAAATGAAAACGAGCTGCAGGTTCGTCAGCAGAAAGTTGAGCAGGATCTTGTCTCGTGGGCTCGTTCCCAAATGGTGCAGCCGGCTCAACCGACTATCGCTCCGCAATCAGATACGCCCCCTTCGACCAGTCCTCTGATTCAGTCATTGGAATCAGATTCACAATCGTACGAATCAAAAAAGACCTCACAAAATCATTCGACAGCGGTCGCCGAGTTCCAAAAATTCCCCAATGAAAATGAGTTCTTTCAGATCTCCTCACCACACAAATCTTCGCCGCCAATAAATCATGAATTGAGTGATGAGACTGAGGTGGACTCGGAGACGAATGCTACGCAGCCTGTGGTGATGCCTGCCGCACAGCCCATCTCTTCATCCGGAATTCAGGCTTTACAGGTCGATGATTGTTACATTGTGCTGAATACTCCGCAGGGCTTGACGGTCATTGATCAGCATGCCCTGCATGAGCGGGTGCTTTACGAACGATTCCGCAAAAAAGTGCTGGACGGAAAGACCGAAACACAGCGATTGTTAATGCCGGTCACTCTGGAAATGGATGCCAAGAAAATGGCACTGTTGATGGAGCATCAGGATTTGCTGTTGCAGATGGGGTTTGAAATCGAAGAATTCGGCCGGGGGATGCTCGCGGTGAGCAGTCATCCCGTGTTTCTGGGGCACAATGTGATTTCGGAAGTAATGCTCGAATTTGCAGATAAGTTTGACGAGTCTGCTTCAGTCAGTCGACGCGATCTGCTCGATGAAACCCTGCATATGATGGCCTGCAAGGCAGCGATCAAAGCGGGCCAGAAACTGACCGCCGATGAAATTATTGCCCTGCTTGCACAGCGGGAATCGGCTGATGATGCTCATCATTGTCCCCATGGTCGACCGACAGCTCTGGTGTTGAGTCGAGAAGAACTCGATCGGCAATTCGGGCGACTGGGTGCTTGATCTTGAGTGTTAATTCTCGCGTTCAATCACAATCATTTGAGCACGTCGTTCCACAATAATGCCAGCCGACAGTTTCAAACGCCCCTCGGTTTGAGTGAGCATATTTTTAATCCGCTCCCAATCATCTGAGGTCATTTTCTGACGAGGCCAGTTATTCCGGGACCACAATTCCACAAAGAATTCCCGTTGCAGGAACTCAGGCAAATCACAAATCGGTTTAACCAGAACACGAACATGATCGGCCTGATTCGATAAAACGGCTTCCTTGAGAGCAGCTCGTACGAGATCGAGATGAAACGCATGAGCTTCTACAATTTGATTTCTCAGCCCAATCAGATGCTGTGAGAAGTTCGCATTGTATGTTTGCAGGAGAGGTATTAATTCCTGACGAATTCGATTGCGGGTGTAACTCTGATTGTCATTCGTAACATCGTGCCGGTATTCCTGACCAATTTCCTGGAGATAATCGAGAATTTCCTGACGGGAAAACTTCAAAAGTGGCCGACGGAGTACGATTCCAGATTCCATCACTCGATTTTCAGGAATCCCCTGCATTCCACGTAAACCAGTGCCGCGAATGAGGTGATGGAGAATAGTTTCCACCTGATCCTCGGCATGATGAGCGACGCAAATGCTCTGACAACTTGCCGAATGAGCCGTTTCAACGAGAAACTGATAGCGCATTTCCCGCAACGAGGCTTCATCGTTCTGGACAGGATCTGGCTGATCATCGGTATCCTTCACGGAATTCGTCCAGAATCTGAGTCTCAGCTTACTGCAAAGTTCTCCAACCCAGTCTTGGTCAGAGGCTGCATCAGGCCGAACCTGATGATTGAAATGAGCAACTTCGAGAGAAATTTTGGCTTTCGAAGCAATTGCAGCCATTGCCCGCAACATCGCCACGCTATCAGCCCCCCCCGAAATGGCCAGTAAGATATTCCCTAATCTAATATCCGATGCAGAAATCGAAGAAAGCAGTTTTTTTTCGAATTCAAGCATAGGAATGGGTTATGTGTTGAAGGTTGAGTGTTGAGAGTGAAATCATTCTGATCATCGTAACTAATAGTAACCGCCCCTTCACCCTTTACCCTTCAACCTTCAACCCACCCGTTAGTTGATAAACCGGTGACGTCTGTTAATATGCTTTGAGGAAATTCCGTCAGATCTGTTAAGGCGACTTGTGGTTGTCGAGATGGATCTTGACATGACAACAAACTTAGTGGAACTGAGAGGCGTTCGTCAGCCTGAACACTCGCTCACATTATTTATTTTAAGAATATCGGGCAGCGTTCAAGATCGCCACCGCTCCAATCCTCCTGTTTCTTAGGGAGTTGGGGCAAATTGTACCAGGACAAGACGACTGGGATGGCTGAAATCAAACTGCGGAAGAGAAATTTTCATGGTGTATCTCCTCTTCACAACTCTGGGACTGTGTCTGCTGCTGGAAATGTTTCGACATTTCCGGAGGCTCGACATATTGCCTCATCAACTGGCAGACTCCGTACTCTCTCCGAGAGTAAACGTACGAGTACGTCGGTTGGTCGGGCTGCGCCGTCCTCGCGAAACTGCGTGTCAATCAGTAGTATTCCGTATTATGAACCGACGAACGAGGGTTGTTTCCTTCAAACGCCCGCGCTCATTACCGGATGCTTCACGAATGGCACACTTGAGTTTCAGTTTGATCGCGACCCATCACAAAAAAATCGACAGTCACGTCGATCATAGAAGCGTCTATTCTGGCTGCATTTAGGTGAGCTGCACGTCTCCCGGTCGGAGTTATACCGATGGGAACAGAAGCATATATTTTGGGCGGAATCGCCCTGTTAGTCGGCTTAGCTGTCGGCTACATGTTGGAACGCGTACGGCTGGGAGCGAGTTATCGCACCAAAGACCAGATGCTCGAAGATGGCAAGCGTGAAGCCGAGGTGATTCGCAAAAATGGTGAAATTGCCGCGAAGGAAGAAGTCCTCAAGCGTCGCGAACAACTCGAAGCCGAGTTGAGTAAACAGCGAAACGAAATTCGCGATCTCGAACGCAAAATGGACAAACGCGAGTCTACACTCGAAGACCTGCAGGAAAATGTGACCAAACGGGAGCGGATGATTGAGTCGATGCAGAATCGACTGACCGAACGCCTTAAAACTGCAGAACGCCGCGAAACCGAGCTGACCCGCATCCTCAAACAGGAGCAGGAAGAGCTCTACAAAATCAGCGGCCTGAAAAAAGAACAAGCCGTCGAACGTCTGCTCGATCGCGTAAAAACCGAACTGCGAAACGAAACAGGTCAGTTGATCCTCAAGCACGAAGCAGAGATCAAAGAGACCTGTGACTCCAAAGCCCGGGAAATTATCGGCATGGCCGTGCAGCGGTATGCCTCTGCTCACACCTCAGAAATTACCGTTTCGAGCATCGATATCCCCAGCGATGAAATGAAGGGCCGTATCATCGGGCGGGAAGGTCGCAACATTCGCACCTTCGAGAAATTGACCGGTGTGGATGTGATCGTCGATGATACTCCGGGCGTGGTTATCATTTCGTCCTTTGACAGTGTCCGCCGCGAAATCGGAAAAATGGCCATGCAGAGGCTCATTCAGGACGGTCGTATTCATCCGACTCGGATTGAAGAGATTGTTTCGGAATGTCAAAAGGAAATTGATGAACGGATCATGCGTCTCGGCCAGGAAGCGGCTCAGGAAGCTGACGTTCCCGGTTTGCATGAGAAATTGATCCAACTGATGGGCCGTCTCAATTTCCGCGTCAGTTACTCACAAAACGTTTTGCGTCACTCGATCGAAGTCGCTCACCTGACTGGCATGATGGCCGAACAATTGGGTCTCGATGGCGATCTGGCTCGACGCTGTGGGTTTACCCACGACATCGGAAAAGCAGCAGACCATGAAATGGAAGGGGGCCACCCCGCCATCGGAGCCGATTTGCTCAAACGCTATTCTGAAGGCGAAGAAGTTGTCCACTCGGCTGCTGGCCATCACGACGATATTCGGCCTGACTATATTTACACTGTACTGGTCGCCGCAGCCGATGCGATTTCCGCTGCCCGTCCAGGAGCTCGACGGGAAACACTCGAGAAGTATGCGAAACGACTCGAAGAACTCGAAGGTCTGGTCTGCGGCTTCCCCGGTGTCGAACAGTGTTATGCTGTTCAAGCTGGCCGAGAAGTTCGCGTGATTGTCGATCCTCGGGATGTCAACGACCGCGAAGCGGCTGCACTGGCTCGTGAAATCGCCAAAGCCGTCGAGGAGAATTTGACGTATCCGGGTGAAGTGAAAGTCGCCGTCATGCGAGAAACCCGTTCTGTCGAATATGCACGGTAATAAAATTGATGAACTTTCAACACGTTTTCAGGGTCAGACCTGGAAACGTGTTGTTTTATAAAATTTGTTGGATTACGCTTCGCAAATTCAATCACAATTCACTCATCGTTATTGAACTTAACTCATGACGCCACTTCCGGACTTTGAAACGTTTCAACAACAGGCTCAGGGGCAAACTCTGGTCCCAGTCTATTGCCAAATGACGGGAGATTCCCTCTCTCCGGTCGAGGCTTATCGCAGGCTTCACAAGGAAGAGCATTCCTTTCTGTTTGAGAGCGTGGTCGGTGGCGAGCGGATTGGACGATACAGTTTTATTGGCTCCAATCCTTTTCTGACGATTCAAGCCAAAGGGAACGAAGTTACGATTGTTGAAAAGGGAAATTCGCGAAGCCTGACCTGCGACGATCCTCTTGATCTGCTTGGCGAATTGATGGCTCCCTACCGCATGGCTCCACACCCTCAGTTGCCACGTTTTTGTGGGGGAGCGGTCGGCTATGCCGGATACGATGTTGTCCGCTATACCGAGCATCTCCCCAATGCTCCCGAAGATGATCGGCATGTTCCCGATATGCTGTTCGGTTTGTACAACCGAATGGTCATTTTTGATCATATCAATAAAACGATTTTCGTGGTCGCGATCGCCAAAGTTGATGAGAAATCTCTCGAAGAGGCTTATAAACAAGCCAGCGACACGCTCCAGGATTTATGCCGTCAGCTGGAAACCAATCCCAACCCGATTCCTCCAGAACAACTTCGACTCGACGATGAACGAACTCTCGAGTGGACTTCGAATTTTGAACGACCGGAATTTGAGGCGGCTGTTGAAGCGAGCAAGGAATACATTCGAGCGGGTGATATCTTTCAGGTCGTTTTGAGCCAGCGATTACAACTCGAAACTTCTGCCAGCGAGCTGGCGATCTATCGAGCTTTGCGGGTGGTGAATCCCAGTCCGTTTATGTTCCTGGTAAAATCTCCCGAGGTGACATTAGTTGGCAGTTCTCCCGAAATCATGACGCGAGTTGAGCATGGCGAAGTGACCGTTCGACCGCTGGCAGGAACCAGACCTCGCGGCAAAACAGCCGAGGAAGATCAGGCTCTGGAAGAGGATTTGCTGGCTGATCCCAAAGAACGGGCAGAGCATGTGATGCTGGTCGATCTGGCAAGGAACGATGTCGGCCGCGTCGCCGAGTACAATTCGATTGAAGTCAAAGATGTGATGGTAGTCGAGCGTTACAGCCACGTTATGCACATCACATCCAATGTAACGGGGCAATTACGCAAAGAGTTGTCTGCTCTGGATGCCCTGAGAGCAGCATTGCCCGCAGGCACGGTTTCCGGAGCCCCCAAAGTGCGTGCGATGCAGATCATCGATGAACTCGAACGGCATCGTCGCGGCCCTTACGCGGGAGCGGTTGGGTATATCGATTTCACAGGCGACATGGATACCTGTATTGCCCTGCGGACACTTGTCAAACAGGAAAATCAGGTTTATGTGCAAGCCGGTGCTGGCATGGTGGCCGATAGTGTTCCTTCGATGGAATACGAAGAAACATTAAATAAGGCCCGTGGACTTCTCAAAGCGATCTCAATAGCGCATTATCAATTGTCTGCTCATGAATAAATGTCGACCTAATAAACTCGATTGTACAAGGTGAAGCACCAATGATCTGCCAATCGCTAAAACAGCCGTCCACTAATTTCTCTCTTAATATCTTGTCATTCCTCTGCGTGATGATCTCCTTTTCCACGGAATGTCTGTCACAGGAAACAGTCATCAAAATGGGTCCGTGGGAGTATCTTTATCGAGCATCTCCCAAAATAACCGTCTCACAAACTGACCTGGAAAAATATCCCCTCGAAGTAATGACCGATTTCGAGTTCTCGGGAGAACTCGAGAAGGATATCTTTCGCCTGAATCACGTCATTGTCGATGGAACCTGGGGGATTGCTCAAGGAGCTCTTCATCAGGCCTCCGGTCGCAGTGCGGCGCTCAAACTGGGAACGGCAAAGGATTTTGAGTTGGAAATGGGGATTAATGCAGAAGGCGAAGGAGGCTGGTATCTGCTTTACGGCTTCAAAGAAGGCCAAGGACATGGACTCTACAATGTGACTCTCAGAACCAGTGGCAGTCCCTGGTTCATTTCGCAATTCGCCCGCAGCAAAGGGATAGAAGCTTCGGATATCGAAATCGCACGATACGAATGCCGGGGAAATGAACCACTAACGGTCAGCGTTATCGATGGAAAATTAACCGCCCAAATCAATCGCCGGGTACTGATCGAAGATCAAGAACTTCCCAACTACGAAGAAGGCGATATTATTCTGGGAACCTACGACACCAAATATGGTCCCAAACCGTTAAAGATCTATGGCATCCGCCTGCGTCGACCTCGCGAGTAAACGATGAGTAATTTTGCGAAGTCCGAAATGGAAGTTCCCCCGACATTCATGTCTCTGCCTGTCCGTTCCATTTATGTGCACGTTCCCTTCTGTGAACACCGTTGCGGTTATTGCGATTTTTCGATCATCGCAAATCGAGCCGAGTTGATTCCGCGGTATCTTAAGGCCTTGCAGAAAGAACTGAAAACTTCTCCGTTTCTCCATTCTCATCTCTTGGAAGTTGATACTCTTTATATTGGTGGCGGCACTCCGACTCTTCTTTCAGCCTGCGAACTCGAAGAATTCTTCAGCATTCTTAGTGATTACTTTTCACTGGTCCCTGATGCTGAATACACAATTGAAGCGAATCCTGATGGCCTGACAGCAGACAAAATCCAGGTTCTAAAATCAGCGGGCGTCAATCGCGTCAGTCTTGGCGTGCAGGCATTCGATGACTCTCGATTGATTCAGTTGGAGCGAACACATTCAGTTCATCAAACAGAAATAGCCATTGAACTCATTCAACAGAACTTCAAAAACTATTCGCTCGATCTCATTTTTGCGATCCCCGGACAAACGCTGGAAGAATGGCAGCAGATGCTATTAAAAGCGATCTCGTTTCACCCGCCTCACATTTCCAGTTATGCGTTAACCTACGAAAAAGGAACTCGTTTCTGGAGTGACCGGAATAAAGGAAAATTCCAGTCAACTGACGACCAACTGGAAGTCGAGATGTATCTAAAAACAATCTCGGAATTGACCAATGCCGGCTACGACCATTATGAAATTTCCAATTTCGCGAAAGCAGGGTCACAATCTCGACACAACAATATTTACTGGTCTGGCAGACCTTACCTCGCATTTGGTCCCGGAGCCGCTTCTTTTGTGAATGGGCAGCGACACTCGAATCATCGGAGTTCCTTTACCTGGATGAATCGACTGGAACAGAATCAATCTCCCATTGTTTCGACTGATGATTTGACAGCCGAAGAGCGTGCCCGTGAACTTCTGGCCATCGGATTGCGTAGACGACAGGGAATTAATCTTGATGACCTCAAGAATGCAACGGGAATCGATATCGCAGCCTGCTGCGAAACTGAAATCAACGATCTGATTGAAAAAGGCTGGATCCAGAGACAATTCTCTCACCTCAGGATAACTTCTGCAGGTCTCCTGTTCGCCGATGAAATTGCCTCGATTCTGGTCTGAGTCTCCGATTACTCTGCTATTTGCATAAATCAGCCGCTTCCGTTTCAGCCATGTCTCGGTATAATACAAGCTTAACAGGCCTTTTTACACCGAAATATAGATATATGACCCAACTCCCAATTCTAGATCTCACCGAACAGACTTCCCCTGTCACCGAAATTGAAAGTGATGGATTCAAGGGACAATATGCGTTTGTCTCGCTTGGTTGCCCGAAAAATCTTGTGGACAGTGAGAAAATGCTGGGGACGCTGGCTGTGGATGGATACTCTCTGGTAGCCAATCCCGAGGGGAGCGATTTTGTCATCATCAACACCTGCGGATTCATCGAGAGTTCGCGGAAAGAGTCGTTTGATGTGATCGAAGAGATGCTCGAACTTAAGCGTCAGGGCAAGACGAAAGGCGTGATTGTCGCCGGCTGTCTACCCGAACGAATTGGTGGCGACCTGCGTGACCGGCTGCCGGAAATTGATCATGTGGTGGGTGTATTTGGACGGGATGAAATCAGCAAAGTGGCTGATCGTCTGGTGGGGCATCACAACGAACAGCGTGACCTGTTCCGCCCTGCTCCGATTCGTGCGATGGATGATCGAGCTCGCCTCCGAATTACGCCAGCTCATTTTGCTTATCTGAAAATTTCCGAAGGTTGCAATCGAACCTGCACCTTCTGCTCGATTCCCAAGATGCGTGGTAAGCACGTCACGAAACCGATTGAAGCGATTATCGAAGAAGCTCGAGAACTTGCCGCCGATGGGGTCAAAGAATTAATCCTGGTCGCTCAGGACACCACATACTATGGCATGGACCTTTACGGCGAAGTGCGACTCGTAGACTTGCTGAATGAACTGGAGCAGGTCGAGGGAATTCAATGGATTCGGCTGATGTATCTTTATCCTGTGAATTTCACAGATGCCCTGATCGATAAGATTGCGACATCGAGCAAGATTATTCCGTATCTGGATATGCCGCTCCAACACATTAACAGCAAAGTGCTCAAGAGGATGCAACGGCGTGTCGACCGAGATCGCACGATCGAACTGGTTGAAAAACTGCGAACACGAATTCCCAATCTCGTCCTACGCACCACATTTGTCGTCGGCTTCCCGGGCGAAACCGATGAGCAATTTGAAGAACTGCGAGAATTCGTCAAGAACACCCGCTTCCAGCGAATGGGCGTCTTCCCCTATTCGATCGAGCCGGGAACACCAGCAGTGAAACTGGATGGACATTTGCCGGAAGAGATCAAGCAACAGCGCGTTGAAACCTTGATGGCCGACCAGCAGCAGATCGCCTTCGACTTTGGCGAATCACTTGTCGGGTATGAACTCGATGTGCTGATCGATGAAGAAGTCGAGCCAGGCTTGTGGCAAGGACGTACTTATGCAGACACCCCGGAAATTGATGGAACGGTTTACGTTCAGGGCGAAGGACTGCAAATCGGAGAATTCGTGCCGGTCGAAATCATAGGGACTCAGGATTACGATCTGGTTGGTGTAGTCGCTTCCGATGAAGAAGACGACGAGGTTTAGTCATCAGCAATTCATCCCCCACTCCAGAAGTATCTCACCAACCGCAGAATTCAGAGAAGATCCTGAATTCTCCGAACATCATTTCGATGTCCCGGCTCATTCTGTCTTTTGTGCTGTTTGCCATCATTACACTCACTGACTGGTGGCTGACTGCAACCATCGTTTTTGTTGTCGCCGTGGCTACCGATGCCGTCGATGGTTATCTCGCTCGAAAATATAACCTCGTCACGATATTCGGACGGATTCTCGATCCGCTGGTCGATAAAGTCATCATTTGCGGATCCTTTATCTTTCTGCAAAGCGTAGCGGGCAGTGGGATCACTCCCTGGATGACGTTAGCAATCATTGTCCGCGAACTTTACATCACCAGCCTGCGCGGCTTCTTTGAACAACAGGGGATCGACTTTTCAGCTGCATGGATTGGCAAAATGAAGATGGTTCTGCAATCGATTGCGATTCCATTCTGCCTGGTCAGCCTGATGCCACAATTAGCAAGTGTTACGCTCTTTCTGATTATTCGAGACGTCATCCTCTGGCTGACGATTGCGATCACGATTTACAGTGGAATTGAATACACATTCCGCGGCGTGAAACTCTTCAAGCAAAAAATGAATTCTGTGTAAGCCCTTACAAGCACGAAGCGCAAGCGAGTGAGTGAGTTGAATGTCAAACACACTCGCTTGCGCTTCGTGCTTGTAATTCATCTCGTTCCTAAGGTCCTCCTTGGGATGAAGTGGACGTGCCCCCGCCGCCTGTCAAAACACTCCATCACTCAACGGCCGTTTCGTCGAAACTTCTGAAGCATCGATAAACATCCGACACCAGACTTCAAGAACCAGCATCGCCCAGAGATGTTTGCTGTGATCGCACAAACCAGTGGTATGTTCTTCGACAAGCCTCTGAATTTTCGCAGGTTCAAAATAACCACGGCTCATCGCCCGTTCGCTCAAAAGCACATCATGCAGTAGCGGTTTGAGTTCGTTACGGAACCAGTGATCGACAGGAACGCCGAATCCCATTTTTGAGCGTTGCAGAATCGGCTCGGGAATCAGATCGGCAAATGTATCCCGGAGAATCTGCTTGCCATAGCGACCCTTCAACTTGTAATTAAGTGGCATAGACGTCGCCAGATCAGCAACCTGATGATCCAGAAACGGGCTCCGGCATTCTAGTCCGTAAGCCATGCTGGCGATATCGACTTTGGTCAGGATATCGTTCGGCAAATAGGAAATCTGGTCAACTGCTGCCGTTCGGGAGACAAAATCGTTTTGGGCTGTTAACTCATATAAATCAGACATCCAGTCTTCTGACTGAAACCCGGTCAGCTTTTCACGGAATCCACTGGAGTAGATATCCTTTCTTCGAGCCGCATCGAAATAACTGATCCATGTCATATATCGCTGCTCAGGAGAAAGACCAGCTGTCGTCAGGAAGCGTTTCAGTCGTCGAGAGAAGCTCTTCTGCTTGAGCGAAGCAGGCATCTTTTGCCAAAGTGACGACTTTAGAATTGATCGCAAAGGCCCAGGCAAGCGATCGATCCGATCCCCTAATCCGGCTGCCCGATAGCGATCATATCCGATAAACAGTTCATCTCCGCCATCTCCCGTTAATGCAACTTTGACGGCTTCCCGTGTGAACTCACACAGGGCCATTGTTGGAATTGCCGAGCTGTCGGCATAAGGTTCTTCATAATGCCAGACAAGCTCCGGTAATGAATCGACCGCTGATGGAGAGACAATTTTTTCGTGATGATTTGTGCCAAGTGATTTCGCAGCCATCCGGGCAAAGGAGCGTTCATCGAAATGGGCGATATCAAAGCCGATTGAAAATGTCTCGACTGGCCGATCCAACTCCCGCTGCATCAAGCCCGTGATTAACGTGGAATCGATCCCGCCTGAAAGAAAAGCTCCAAGGGGCACGTCACTGCGAAGTCGCAACCGGACCGCTTCCGTGAGTGTCTCTTTGAGCTTTTCCTGTGTCTGAGCATAACTCAAATTGCGAGTATCGCGACGTGTTTGCTCATTGGCAGAATCGGAACCCCGAATGGAAGTTGGTGTCCAATATTGCTGGATATCAAGTCGATTTTCCTGCCAGACAGCCGTATGCCCGGGCAGTATTTTCTGAAAACCCTTGAGCATCGACCAGGGAGCAGGTACATATTGCCAAGTCAAGAACAGATCGAGTGCGACGGGATCGACTTCACGCGGGATCCCCGGTATTTGCAAAATCGCTTTCATCTCGCTGGCAAACAGCAGTCGATTTTCATCTTGCCGATAGATGAGTGGCTTTTGCCCAAAACGATCTCGTGCCAGCAATAACGATGAGTGGTTTCGATCCCAAATCGCAAAGGCGAACATGCCTCGAAGATGATGCACCATCTCTCGACCATAGTCTTCGTAGAGATGAACGAGCACTTCCGTATCGCTGTCGGTCCGAAATTGATGGCCTTTCGTTCTCAGTTCTTTCTGCAGTTCCCGGTAATTATAAATTTCACCGTTGAATACAACACAAACGGAATGATCTTCATTCCACATGGGCTGCTGACCGGTGGCTAGATCGATGATCGAAAGCCTGCGATGTCCCAGCCCGACTCCCAAATTGGAATTCTGTTCCCAGTGCAAGCCACGGGCATCGGGGCCACGATGTGAGAGCGTGTCGGTCATCTGTAACAGATGTTCTTCACTGATCGAACGGGACTCGTTCGACCAGATCGCTCCACAGATTCCGCACATTGTTTGCCTTTACATTCCGTATGTCTTACGCGGCCTATTATTGTAAGGTCAGGATTTCGTATAACTGCTTATGCTCTTCAATCATCTGCGAGACAGAGAAATTATCCTGCATGGACTTGCGGGCATCATCACCAAGATTTTTCGCTAGTTCGGGATCACTCTTGAATTGACGAATCGCTTTAGCGAAGGCAGCACTATCTCCGGCGGGAACAATGATGCCGTTCTCCTGATCGGTCACCAGTTCTCGGTTGGGAGGGATATCGGAAACGACAACCGGCAAGCCCCAGGCCATCGCCTCCATTAAACTGTTCGATTGCCCTTCAAAATCGCTGCCGAGCCAAAATGCATCGGCATTTCGGAACAATTCACCAGTTTCGTTTTGATGTCCCAGAAAGTGAGCCCAGCCTTTGATTTCATATTTTTCAATCAATTCAGACATTCGCTCCCGCTCAGGTCCATCTCCTACGAATACGGTATGCACGTTCTTTTCCGACAAACTGAACATGTGCGTTGCCCAGAGTAAACTATCGAGCCGCTTTTGTCGCGCGAGGCGACCAATGGATAAGACGATGTAGGCATCTTCCGGCAATCCGTGCTGCTTACGCCAGACTTTTCGAGCTTCGCTGGATTCATCAGTGGAGCTTTTATCTGGAATTTCGATCCCGTTATTGATGATTTTAATTAAAGATTCCGGTACTCCCTGCTGCTGATAGAACTCCGCAACGCTTGCCGAATTCACCACCATTGCGTCCGTCGAGCGAATGAGTCGTCGGTCCAGCTGAAGCTGCCAGCCCGCCTTCCAGGAATCGACACAGCGTTCCGAAACAACGCATTTCCAGTGAGATTTTCGATTATGAAGCAGGCGGACATGCGAATTCGCAGCAAATAACCAGCTATGCACAATATCTGGTTGAAATTCCCTGATGATTTTCTTCAGTCGAAAATGAGTCACGGGATCGATACGAAACCGCTTTTTGAGGATGTCAACTTGTATACCATCGTCTCTGAGATGCTTTTCGTAATAACCGCCGCGGTTAAGAGCGACCACGTGAATTTCAAAATTACTTCCAGACAACCCGGATGCCAGTAATTGAAGCTGTTTCTCCGCACCTGACTGATCAAGCGTGGGGATGACATACAGAATTCGCAGTGGGGAGGAAGATGAACTCAAAGCTGGCAAATCTTGTTGCAGAAACAGGTCTGTGAATTTGTTACGACTGTTTGGAATATATCGAAAAAACAAACTGCGGGGAAAGACCCCATTGTGCCGATTTTTCTAAAATCTGACATTGACGCAATTTCCAGACCTTATCAACATATTGACGATATAAACTCAACAGCACCATAGATATCAATAAATCTCGTGCTTCAGGGAAGAATCTGTTAGCAAAAAATAAAAAACGGCCGATTTCACTCAGCCGATTGAACTTTAAATTCCATGGAAGGAAAACTCGTGAAAATTCTAGGTTTCAAGTCAATCCTGCGGAAATCCGGACTGCTTTCGGCGTTTTCGGTATTAATTCTCGCTCCAACTGTTTACGCCCAAGGCGTTTCCGCTCAACCGGTCAGCCTGTCTCAGGAACAAACCACCACACTGGCAAGTGCTCAGGCGGCTTACGATTCCCGTCAGTACGATCAGGCGATGAATCTGGCTAATGAAGTTCTGAAATCTTCACCGAAACAAGACTCTGCTCTGTTCATCCGTGCTAGTTCACGTGTTGAAATGGGACTTCAAACCGGCAATGCCGCGATGGTTCGCGATGGTGTCGCCGATGCTCGCGCTGCGATAGAAGCGTCACAATCTCAGAAACCAGAATATTATATGCCTTACCTGTATGGCATGACGAATCTTTCGTTGCTCGAAGAACGTCCCGAGCATGCGGAAACTTCGATTAATGTTGCAACTCAGATTCTGGATAAACTTCAGATGCCACCAAACAATAGAGCCAGCATTCTCTATCAACGAGGTTTGGCTAAGTTGCAGTTGGACGAAACCATCGATCGTGGAGTCGCCGATTTCAAAGAAGCACTCAAAATTGAGCCTAAACACATGCCTTCGTTGACTGCGATGGCCGACGCCTATGCAATGTCTGGTAAGAATCAGGAAGCATTGGGGGCATTCAACCAGTTCATCGCCGCTTTCCCAGAACATCCTATTGGATACAACAACCGCGGAATGTTCTACAAGGAAATCGATCAGAAAGACCAGGCGATTGCTGACTTCCGCAAAACCATTGAAGTTGAGCCTAAGTTCTTTGTGGCTCATATCAACCTGGGTTACATGTTGATGGAATCAGATCGACCAGCTGAAGCTCAGAAAAGTTTTGACCAGGCAATTGCACTACAGCCAGAAAATCCTTCCATCTATGCGTTGCGCGCCAATGCAGAAATGCGTCAGGGAAATTCTCAGGGTGCGATTGCCGATTACAGCAAAGCAATTGAACTCTTCCCGAAAAACCCCATGGCTCATGCCGATCTCGGTTTTGCCTACTTCTTCCTCAAGCAATACGATGTCGCCTTCAAGCATTTTGATCAGGCAATTAACATCAACGGCAAACTGCGATTCCTCGATCCGTGGATCTACGCCTCACTTGTTCTTTCCGGTCAAGCTCAGGAAGCCAATAATCGATTCGCTGGAACCCTCGCTAAGCCGGAACAAGAACGGGACTGGATCGATCTGGTCACACTGTACCTGATGGGAAAAGTCGAAAGCGAAGCCTTGCTCGCCAAAGTCAATCCCGAAGACCCCGTGGCTGCCACCGCTCAGAAGTGTGAAGGACACTACTTCATCGGACTACGCTTGTCCAACCTGACTGGACGTGAAGCTGCCATTCCTCACTTCCAGCAAGCTCTTGGCACCGGAGCCAAGCATTTGTCTGCTTACCGAGCCACACAGTTCGAAATGCAACAGTTCTAAATTGAATTTGAGCCAAAACATGCAACGGCAGTCTGTATTCAGACTGTCGTTTTTTTATTGGTCCAGGGACTTGGGTTCTGGGTCCAGTCGCTTCAACCTTCAACCTTCAACCTTCAACCTTCAACCTTCAACCTTCAACCTTTCGTCTTTCGTCTTTCGTCTTCTAAACATGCTTTGATCGTGTCACTACATTTCCCGGATGGCGATCGATCAGTTTTTTCATTTGCAAAATCGTCAGAGTGGAAAGTACACGCGAAGGCTCAATGCCGGAGCGTTCGATGATTTCATCGACGAGGATTGGTGTGGTTTCAATGAGATTCAGAATCATCGATTGCTGATCACTCAGGTTGAGTTCGCGCGGAACCCGAATCGGCGGCGGATCCCTTGGCTTCTCATTGGAATCTAGTACTCGATCAACCTGAGTTGACTTCTGTTCGGGCTTTTGAACCTGGACTGGCTCCATCAAGGGTCCCAGTTCCTGGAGCACATCATCGACTCCCCGCACCAGTTGAACGCCATCGCGAATCAATTGATGACACCCGGCACTCTCCCGGCTATCGAGCGGTCCGGGAACAGCAAACACTTCCCGCCCCTGCTCCATCGCATGACGAGCGGTATGTAGAGTTCCGCTCGTCGTCGAGGCCTCGATGACAATCACTCCCAAACTCATTCCCGAGACGATACGATTCCGTTGAGGAAAAAGGCCTCGCGTTGGTTGACGAAGCAAGGGGGATTCCGAAATCACGGCTCCACTCTGTGCGATCTCCAATGCCAGATTGGAATGTTCGGGCGGATACATTTTTAGTAGACCGCTGGCACAGACAGCGATTGTTCTTCCTCCGGCCTGCAAAGCGGCTCGATGAGCGACGGCATCAATTCCGCGAGCCAATCCGCTGATAATTGTCACGCCGGCCCGAGCCAGTCCACTGGCGAATTGTTCCGCCATCCGTCGACCATACAGTGTGCAATTTCGCGAACCAACAATCGCGACCGCCAGCTGATCCGAAGCCAGAATTCTGCCTCGACAATAGAGCACCAAAGGAGGATCGCAGATCTGTTTCAATAATGGTGGGTAGCTGACATCTCGATTGGTAATGACAGAAATCTCTTCGCGGTCACAATCCTCTAATTCACGACGAGCCATATCTCGATGATTATTGGCATCCAGAGTCGAAAGCAATTTCTTCCCGACTCCGGGGACGGACATCAACTGCGAAGCCGGAGCTTTGAATATGTCGTAAGGATTGGGAAAGCGTTCCAGCAATGTCGTTTGCAATCGCGGGCCGACACCATTCACCAGATTCAAAGCGACACACGCCAGTCGATGATCCTCTGCAGTTTCCGACATTCTGGCTCCGCTGGCTTGATCGTTCGATTCTATAATCCATCCACCTGTAGGTTGGGTTAGCAAAGCGTAACCCAACAATAACTTGGATATCAATTTAAAACCCTGCTCCAAATGGAAACCGGATTTCCATTTCTGATAAGCAGACCACAGAATTGACCTGCAAGGCGTGTATAACACACACTTTTTTCATCATACTTCTCTGATCATTAGGAACCGCAGATGGACGCAGATAAACGCGGATGCAAAATATCTGCGTTTATCTGCGTCCATCTGCGGTTCAATTTCAAAACATGTTTAAAGTTATTAGTCATTCATATTGACGTACTGCTATTACCAATTTCTCCATTTTTCAAATGGAATGCGGTTTAGGAATTGAGTTCCGAGGTGTTGGGTTACGCGTTCCGCTAACCCAACCTACTCCCAATCTTATCGGAGAATCTGGGGGCTCCGCTGCGATTCGCCCCCAGCCACTCAATTAATATTATTGTATACTTCTATCAGGAATTGACTTGCAACCGTCGCAAATCTTTGGGTAATGGAAATGTCACACTTTCCTGACGAATGGTTCGCTCATCAATTTCTGCACCAAGAGTCTCTTCCAGATAATTCAGACATTCCTGCACAACAACTTCAGGAGCGCTGGCACCGGCGGTAATGAGTACCGTTTTAATTTCCTCGGATTCAAACCACTCCGGCTTAATTTCATGAGCTCCATCGATCAGATAGGAAGGTCGCCCCATGCCCTCGGCGATTTCCTGCAGACGTTTACTGTTTGAACTATTCTGACTCCCAAGCACGAGTACCAGATCCGCTTCATCTGTCAATTTCGAGACGGCTTCCTGACGATTCGTTGTCGCATAACAGATATCTTCTTTAGGAGGAGATTCGATCTGCGGAAATTTTTCCTTCAGAGCGGCAATGACGACACTGGCCTCCTGCACTGAAAGAGTTGTTTGTGTCAAATAAGCAATTTTGGCATCGTCTGCAAAACTCAGACGTGCGACATCTTCAGCCGTTTCGACCAGTGTAATGCTCTCGGGAGCTTCGCCCATCGTTCCGATCACTTCATCATGACCTTCATGCCCAATCAGAATAATGTTGTAACCATTTTTAGAATATTTGATCGCTTCGAGATGAACTTTCGTTACCAGAGGGCAGGTCGCATCAATCGTCTGCAGATTGCGTTTGCGAGCCAGTTGTCGAATTTCTGGAGAAACGCCATGCGCACTGAAGAGCAAAATGGAATTTTCAGGCACTTCTTCAATACGATCAACGAATGTGACCCCTTCTTTCGTGAATCGATCAACAACATGCTTATTGTGTACAATCTCGTGAAACACGTACACATTGGCGCCAAACATGCGAACAGTCTCTTCGAGACACAGAATCGCCATATTCACGCCTGCACAAAAACCACGGGGATTGGCCAGGATGACTTTCATTCTCTATTATCCATCAGAATACGTTTTTTATTTCCCGAGAGTTGTCACGTCGAAATTTGATGACGACGCGACCTGTTCAAGGTATCATACTCGTGCGAGGCGATTTAGAAAACCACCTTTCAAAGAAGAACGGTCTTCTTCCCTTCTCTTAGGGGAGCGGTCTTTTTACTTTCTCCTTAGGGAGAATGGCCAAAGGCGAGATGATGGGGTACTTCGACGTTATTATCAATGACAACGTCGTTCTCCCTCTCCCAGAGGGAGAACGACAGTTTTATTAGCGTTATTTAACGACTGCATGAGATTAATAAGGACAATTGACCATGGGATTTTTTGATAAACTCCGAGCCGAACTGATCGATATCATCGAGTGGATCGATGACTCTCGGCATACAATCGTCTGGCGATTTCCTCGCTACAACAATCAGATTAAGCACGGAGCTCAGTTGATTGTCCGCCCCGGACAGATGGCCGTCTTCGTCCATCGTGGTGAACTGGCCGATGTCTTTGAACCGGGACATTATAAATTAACAACAGACAACCTGCCGATTCTCTCGACGCTTCAAGGTTGGAAATATGGATTCGACAGTCCGTTCAAATCGGAAGTCTATTTCGTCAGCACTCGTCAAATTACCGATTTAAAATGGGGGACACCAAATCCCATCATGATGCGGGATGCCGACTTCGGGCCGATCCGTCTGCGTGCTTTTGGAACTTATGTGTTAAAGGCGACTGAACCTCGCGCCCTGCTTAAAGAACTCGTCGGGACTGATGGAGATTTTCAAACCGATGAAGTAACAGAACTGATGCGGTCAATGATTTCGACTTCTCTGGCCGACATCCTTGGGGAATCGAACATTGCCGCCCTCGATCTGGCTGGCAAGTACCGAGACCTTTCCGAGCAGTTGCGTGCTCATGTGGCCGAGAGAATCGATGATGAATATGGCCTCGATATTCCCCAATTGTTTATTGTGAATATCTCTCTGCCTGAAGAAGTCGAAAAGGCAATCGACACTCGGTCCAGCATGGGTGTGATTGGCGATATGGGACGCTATCAACAATTCCAGATGGGCAAAGCGATGCTCGCTGCAGCCGACAATCCTTCCGGCGGAGGAGCGGCTGAAGGAATGGGATTGGGAATGGGCTTTGCGATGGCGAATCAAATGGTCAACGCCCCAGGTTTCCAAGGGCAAGCTGGCGGTATGTCTGCTCCACCGCCTCCACCTGGTGGAGGTGTCTGGCATGTTTCCAGCAATGGTTCCAGCGAAGGCCCCTATACAGCACAACAAATCATGCAGGGACTGGCTGCTGGTCAGGTTCCCGCCAATGCCTATGCCTGGACTCAGGGAATGCCTGCCTGGTCTCCGATTAATGAGATCCCACAATTCTCAGCACCAACCCCTCCGCCTCCACCACCTGCCAACTGAAATGAGATAGAAATGGGTACTTGCCTTGAGTATCCATTTCTTTTTCCGTTAGAGTCTATTCTTAGCTGCGCTCCCTCCCCAACCTCATCCGCACTTTGCTTTTCCAGAGGATGCCCGACATGCAACGATTGACGCTACTAGCGATCACGATCATATCCATTGGACTTTTCACAGATCGAAATCTCCAAGCCGGACCTCTTTCAACTGAGGATGCGAAACAATCCTTTGAATTGCGTAACGGCTATCAAATTTCACTCGTCGCCAGCGAACCCGAAGTCATCGATCCTGTTGCAATGGCTTTTGACGAAACCGGTCGACTCTGGGTTGTTGAAATGCGGGATTATCCCAACGGCCCTGCAGAAGGAGAGCCCGGGAAGAGCCGCATCAAAATATTGCGAGATACGGATGGCGATGGCTATTACGAAACCGCTGTCACCTTTGCGGACAATTTGCTATTTGCCACAGGAATACTACCCTGGAAAGGTGGTGTCATCGTAACGCTCTCCGGAAAAGTGGAGTACTTCAAAGACACGAATGGCGATGACAAATTTGATGAGCGAGAAACCTGGCTGGAAGGTTTTGCAGAGCAGAACCCTCAATTGCGAGCCAATCATCCGACATTGGGACCTGATGGTTTCATCTATGTCGCCAATGGACTCCGTGGCGGCTCAATCACGTCTGTCCGAGCAGACTGGCCTCAACTGACAGAGCCGATTGAATTACGAGGTAAAGATTTTCGTTTTGATCCACAGACTGGAAAGTGTGAATCGATCGCGGGAAATGGTCAGTTTGGAATGTCATTTGACCAATGGGGACATCGAATGATCTGCTCAAACCGTAACCCATGTATGCAGGTCATGCTTTCCTACGATCAACTCGAGCGACAACCGCGAGCAGTCATCAATAGTCTGGTGCATGATGTCTCTCCCTCCGGTGTCGATTCCAAACTCTCCGCTCTGACCGGCAACTGGACAACCTCCAATTTACATCAGGGACAATTCACAGCCGCCTGTGGAGTTCTCAGTTCTCAATCTCCTCAACTTAATATTCAAAACATAACAATAGGTCTTCCTTTCAAGAGAGACCCCGACCCCGGCTTAAATAATTTCTTCATTTACGCCTGCGATCCTACAGCCAATCTCATCCATCGCGATCAGATAAAGTATTCTGGTTCCACATTTGCTGCAGTAGAACCTCATCAGGAAAAAGAGTTCCTAGCTAGTAGTGATGAATGGTTTCGTCCCGTCAATCTAAAGATCGGCCCTGATGGATCATTGTATGTAGCCGACATGTATCGTGCGGTCATAGAGCACCCCCAGTTCATGCCGGACGAATTGAAAAAACGTCCCGATCTGACTTTGGGAAATGATCGCGGTCGCATCTGGAAAATTAAAGACGAAGACCCGGTATTTTTAGAAGATCCCGAGCTCTCCCAAGTCATTTTAGAGGATTCTAAGAATACAGCAGTAACACTATTGAAATGGTTGTCCTGCAATAGGGAATGGAAACGGGACACCGCTTTTCGAATCGTTATCCAGGAGCAGGATGAGTCGATCCTTGAATCCACAGAAAAATGGCTAACTGAGCAATCTTCAGGTAAAACATTCCTCGTAGCAATTCGACTGCAGAGTTATTTTCAGAAGTTGAAAGAAGAACATCTGCTTTCCGGATTAAAGCACAAGGACCCACGTGTCGTTGCACAGACATTGAGAATGATTAAAGAGATTCCGACCAACAGTGAGAATTTGTTTTCAAATGTTCTTGAGTGCCTGAAAAACGAACACGGCCCAGTTCGCTTTGAAGCACTGCTGGCCCTGCAGAATTTTTCGGAGGACTCTCCCGAAACAATGAATTCCGTTGTGGATTCGGTTGTGAATCATAATTCCGATTCCTGGTCAATACTGGCCACTCTTCTTCTATTCGATTCAGAACAACTGGATGAACTTTTGAATTCGGTTCTTGAATCTAAAATCTCAATCACTCAAAAATCGGAATTGACTCAGCAGATTGCGGAATTAATCGGCCGCATTAACGATGCTGAGCAAGTCGAGGACGTGCTTTCCACACTGTTTCAGCAAACTCCTCCACGTTCATCATCAGAAATCAAACCTGTGCTTTCAGGACTAGGAGCCGGACTGAAATCTCGAGGAGTGAAATTGTCCAATGCCATCGCAATGTTTATGAACAAGCCGGAACACATGCTGGCAAAGCAGCAAATCGCCTCATTGACAGAGGAATTGAAGTTGCCTTTCGGCAAGAATGAAAATCAAGTCGTTCAACCCCGTAAATACCCTCTCCAGGAAAAAGTGCAAGTCATCTCTTTGATGGAATATTTACCAGGCGGTTCTATCAGAGTGCTACTCGATGAGTTAATCGTTGAACCGACCTTACCCGTCGATTTGAGAATTGCGGCTCTGAATTCGCTAGCGGGAGGGGATCATGAAATCACACCCGAACAGACGCAAAATCTGGTGACTTTAATCCGCAGTGAAACCCCGGCTATGCGTCGAGAGTTGATTGAATTCTGCTTGAAATCAACACCACGGACATTAACTCTGCTGGAATCGATCGATCAGGGGAAACTCAAATTCCGCGAACTGGCCGGGGATCAGCAGACTCGAATTGCCCGTTCACGGGATCAGGCCGTTTCTGCTTTATATAACAAATTGAAATCGTCACAAAAAGAATCGAATCGCGATGCAGTCTTGGCGGCATATAAGGCGAATCTGGATCAGCAAAAACTGGATCGCCCGGCAGCAATTAGAGGTCGTGAACACTTCAAGCAGCATTGTGCGATCTGCCATCAAATCGGTGCAGATGGAGTCCGCGTAGGACCAGACATCAGCGACACGCGTACAAAACGCAGTGATGAATTGCTCACCTCGATTCTCGATCCGAACCGCGCCATCGACAATAACTATTTCAGCTATACCGCAGTAACAGCCGAAGGAAAAATTGCAACTGGCATCCTTGCCGAGGAAACACCTTATACGATTACACTCAAGCAGGCAAAAGGAACCACCATTTCATTGCAGCGGGAAGAAATTGATGAGTTCGCCTCGGATGGCGTGTCTTTTATGCCTCAGCAATTTGAAAAAAACATCTCTAAAGAGCAGATGGTCGAGCTGATTTCTTTCCTGAAAAACTGGAGATACCTCGAAGAGGATGTTCCGTTTGTAGAAGAGGGAAATTGAAGCCGATCAAGGAACTTTTCGAGTAATTATTTTGCTCAGTTCCAATGAAGAATTAAGATTTAAATCTGATACCGGCTCATACAGGCCACACCATTGCAATGGTGATATCCATCACATTAGTGTGCGTCGGGCCGGTTTTCAGTAATGCATTGCATGCATCCAGAAAATGGTAAGCGTCGTGTCTGGCAAGAAAATCTGAAGGCGGGAGATTCAATCGATCTGCTTCGTGAATAACGGTCAAATCAGCAAAGCCACCTGCGGCATCGGTTGGGCCATCTTCGCCATCGGTTCCACCGGCAATCAACACGAAACGGTTAACCAGTTCTGGATGCTTTTTCAATTCGTGAATCACAGCCAAGGCGACTTCCTGATTTCTTCCCCCCTTGCCAGGATTACTGACCCCTTTCAGGGAGACCGTTGTTTCTCCTCCGTAGAGCAGGCAAACCGGTTTTGAGATTTTCCCAGACTCTTCGAGAGCTTGCCGAATGATTTGCTGAGCAAATAACTGAGCCTCTCCTTCGTTGAAAGCTCCTGCATTGATAACATCGTATCCAAGATTTATTGCTCTTTGTTCAGAAGCATTCAAAGCAATCGCGTTGCTTCCCACAATCTTATTGATGACATGAACGGAGACTTGCTCATTGTGACTGGAGTTCTTTGTGTCAGAAAGATAGAGGCGAATCGACTCCGGGAATTCTGAGGCCAGATACTTTTGCAGAATCGAAAGGGCTTGACCGGGATTATGTTCAGAAGTGACTGTTGGGCCTGAAGCAATTGTTTCGAGAGGGTCGCCGATGACATCGGAAATGATCATCGTAATCATCGTCCCTGCGTTGCAGGCTTTGGACAATCCTCCCCCTTTAATTTTCGAGAGATGCCTGCGAACCAGATTCAGTTCTTCAATGGTGGCGCCGTGTCTGCTCAATTTCCGAGTGACAAACAACTTATCTTCCAGTGAAATCGCATCAACAGGGGCTGGCAATAAGGCGCTCCCGCCACCGGAAAGCAGAACCACGACGAGATCGTTGGCGTCTGCATTTGCAACAAGTTCTAATATTTTTTGTGTTCCTTCGACTCCTGCCAGTCTCGGTTCATTCACACCAGCCGGGCGGGCGGCATGAATGTGAATCGATGTGGAAGTATCATTTCGTTCCTCATCAACACAATCTTCCGGGACATTTACCCAACCCTGGACTCGCTCTCGCAGAAATTCGGATCCGAGCTGGTCTTCAAGACCATCGACCATCCCCTGACCCGCTTTTCCACCACCGACTACGATCAATTTCTGAAACTGATCTAAAGGGAATTTCTGTCCCATGAGAATGAGTTCATCGTTTTTCAGAACAACATTTTTGGCGACTAAATGTCGGGAATCAATTTCGGCGACTCCTGCACGCCAGATTTTGAGAGCATGCTCGCGGCGTTCCAGAATTTGGGTCAAATCAGGCATTTGAGATCGTTTGCTTTATGAATAGGTCTCTTAAGAATGTGGCGAGCGTTTCATTTGAGTGATCAATAAAACCGATACATCTGTTACAAAAAGACATCACAACGGACTCTGTTGATGCCATTTTCTGATCAGATCACAACACAATATGTCGTTCCTATCAATCGTACCAATGGATTTGCAGACAAATGCGCTTCCCACAAAGGTCGGGATTGCATTTTCTATGCCTGCGGACGACAGTATAGCCTTGAATCTGGCAATGTCGCGACTTCGGCACTGCTGCCACTCGTCGTTTCCCTGATGTTCATGAGGAATAGTGGATGTTGACTTCCATTTTGAAATGTGTACCTGCCCGCAGCCTGTGGCTGTGTGTCATCTGTGTTCTGACAACATCAACTCTGGCATCGGCTCAGGGACTGGTCTGGAATCTTCCAGACTCCGGCACGGGTGTTAAATACACAGGCGATTATCGACAGGTCACTTACCGTCCCCAAAGTACGCAGGGAGATTTATCTCTGGAATGGCGTCGCACGATGGAAATTCGCTGTCTTGCACGTGAGATGGCCGATTATCAGGGAGAGAATGCCGCGTGTGTCTGGCTGGAATATGAAGTTGTGACTGGCCAGCAGGTTGATGGAAATCTGGAGTCCGGACCAGGTGGAACCCGCATTTATAAAGTGCTTGTCCCGGAATCCGCCATCAATGGACTTGAGTTCTTTCAAGCTAAAGTTCCAAATGCTTTCGTGCCTGTTGTGAAGGGTTTCCAGAAAATTGGAGAAGGAGAAGTTGAGGAATTCAAGCACCCTGTGCTGCAGATATTCCCAGTTCTCTCACAGGTCTTCCTGAATGAAAAATTGACCGTGGCTGGCACAGAATCGGTTTCCGTCACGGCTGGACAATACGATGCCCAGAAACTTGAGTGCCAATCAGCTATCGAAGATCCGCAATCCCGTACCACCAACACCTCTCAGGTTTGGGTGGCAGATGACATTCCCTTTGGCACCGTGCAGTGGAAAGTTCGTATCGACCGCGAAGTCAAAACAGCCGCAGATACCCGCGACCAGTTTCGGAAGCATTCCGAGATTTCGATCGATATGCAAGCCGCTCAATTGATCGAGAATGTCACCTCGAAAATTAGCACGCCCTAGCCATCTGTTCCATGTGAAAACCTAAGATATAGGTTGATAACGGTTCTTAACTTTATTAATTCACAGGAATGAGAAAGATTGAAACGCCCAATCACCCAAATGGGTGGTCTGCATAATTGATATGGAAATCCGGTTTCTATTTGGAACAGGGTTTAGTAGTCCGTCGATCGTTAAAAGTCGTGTAAATTCAGCATCGAATAACGGGAAACTGTCTGCGGAATTGCAGTTTGAGGGCGAGATTTAAAGCTCGACAGAGTACAGGTGGACCGTTCCAGCTCAATATGTGAGTTGAAAAATTTCAATGGTAAGTCCATCTGATCGAACGCTTGTTCATACCGGCATTCTAACATTTTCGCGTCAATCGCTGACTTCATTGCCCTTTTGCTGCTGTAATCTGCTTTCGAATTGAATTTGGCGGGCTTACGACACAGCCCAAAAGGCTTACAGGTCGATGTTAAAGGAGTCTATACAATTGAATTATGCTTAAATTTTCAGCTATTTTCGGACGCAAATATGGTGGATTCAATTTTGAAATGCACGGGTTGATGGAAAAAGAGTGACATTCGTGAGATGGTTTGTTTTGACCAAACGACCATCAATCCTACTAAGAAGAAATCACGAATGTCACACACGCATCTTACTGCTGAGGAACGTGATTCCATAGCGCACATGCACGCCCTGGGACACTCTCGAATAGAAATTGCGCGCGAGTTATCCCGAGACCCCAGCACGATCTCCCGAGAACTGCGGCGGAATTCGGATGCGACCGGGAAGTATTTCGCCGGGAAAGCCGACCGCAAAGCGCGACGGCGTCGACAACTCTGCAAACTCCCCTGGAAACTCAACCACGCTCCGCTCAAAGAATTCCTGCTCGATAAGTTGTCTCTCAAGTGGTCGCCGGAACAGATTGCAGGTCAACTCTTGCGACTGCATCCTCGGGAGGCCAGAATGCGAATATCCATTGAGACGATTTACGCCTGGATCAAAGCAAACAAAAAGCAGGGCGGCAACATCTACAGGCAGCTGCGTCAATCGAGAAAGAAACGCCGCAAACGCTACGGCACAGGGATCTCCAGACGATGCGACCCGACCAAAAAGCCAATGGATCAGCGACCGGTTTCTGCACGCAATCGTTCGCGGATCGGGCACTGGGAATCGGATACCATCGAGGGTCAAAAGGGGACCGGCTACATTGTCACGCATGTCGAACGCAAGACCGGCTATCTTGTGGCGAGCTATCTGCCGGACAAGAAAGCATCGACGTTGAACGCGGCTTCGGTGTTTGCGTTTGAGGGGTTGCCATCGTCATTGATTCGAACTTTGACGACGGACAACGGGAGTGAGTTTTCGGGTCATCGAGAGTTGGAGCAAGCCCTGCATTGTGCGATCTATTTTGCTCCGGCTCGCCAGCCGTGGCAACGCGGCCAGAATGAGAACACCAACGGGCTTCTGCGGCAATACTTCCTGAAGGGGAGCGATTTCCGTAAACTGAAAGCCGAGGATATTCAAGCGGCTGTGATGGAGTTGAACAACCGGCCTCGCAAAAAGTACCAATTCAAATCACCACACGAACTGTTCGAACCCAAAACCCGTGCATTTCAAAATTGAATCCACCTATGATCTACACAAAGCCTCATATCAGATTGACTACTTCTTCTCCTTCAGTTCCTTACAATTCACAGCCTCAAACGCCGGCATACAGAGTGATGCTTTCAGAACTTTCTCCATTTCTGGGGGACGCACTGAGCCAATGTTTAACGGCTGATGGAATTGAAACAACCACTCATTCTGGTTCCCTCGATGCCGAAATCCAACTTGCCAGTTCTGGTTGTAGAATCATTGCGATTCTTGATCCCGTTCATGATCGTCACGCAACATTCGAACGTGCCAAACAACTCACGGAATTAGAAATTCCGTATGCATTTTTAACACAAGACATTAAACCAGCCTGGCTGAGTTGGGCGATTCAATTGGGAGCAACCGGCTGGATCACACTGGATGGAAATGTCGAGGAAATCGGCTCGATCATTTCTCAACTTTTAACAGGTCGCATTAAACAGTTCTGGAGTACGAAAGCCCGACTAATGCTCGATTTGTCCAATGGAAAACCTCAACTGACTGAGGATTACGTCGCCTCAAAGCTAACTGCACTTCAGCTGGAAGTCTTTTTGCATCTGGCCGAAGGGAAGACTGTCAAAAAAGTAGCCGAGGAGATGGGCCTTACGGTGAAAGCCGTTGACAGCCACAAATATCGAATTATGCAACGCCTGATGCTGCATGATCGCGTTTATTTATCGCGACTGGCAATTCGTGAAGGCTGGATCGACGCATAAAAAAACCGCCACCAGTATTTGGTGGCGGTTTTAAGATTCAATTGTCTATGCACGACGAAATCGGCTTAAACTTCCTTGGAATCGATCCAGCTCATCATGCTGCGAAGTTCACGACCGACTTTTTCGATTTCGTGAGTTCGTTCCTGACGGCGAACCGCTTTGAAGGCTGCCTGATTGGCTTTGTTTTCCAGAATCCATTCCTTGGCGAACTGACCGTTCTGAATTTCGGTCAAAACGCGTTTCATTTCCTTCTTGGTTTCTTCAGTCACAATGCGAGGCCCGCGAGTGTAATCGCCGAACTCGGCTGTGTTGGAAACGCTATAACGCATGTAGTTGAGTCCGCCCTGATAGAACAGGTCGACGATCAACTTCAACTCGTGCATACATTCGAAGTAGGCCATCTCAGGCTGATACCCCGCTTCAACGAGTGTTTCAAAACCAGCTTTAACCAGAGCAGAAACACCACCACACAGTACAACCTGCTCGCCGAACAGATCGGTTTCGGTTTCTTCAGCAAACGATGTTTCAATCACACCGCCGCGTGTTCCGCCGATTCCCTTGGCATAAGCCAGAGCCAGGCTGCGTGATTCTTCAGAAGCACCGTCACCCATGGCGATCAAAGAAGGGACTCCGCCACCTTTAACGTACTCGCTTCGTACCAGATGTCCCGGGCCTTTGGGAGCAACCAGAGCTGTATCGACACCTTCTGGGGGAGTGATTTGCCCGAAGTGGATGTTGAAGCCGTGTGAGCACATCAGCAGATTGCCCGGTTTGAGGCGATCTTTAATTTGAGCACGGAAGACATCGCCCTGAACTTCATCGGGCAGCAGAATGTTGATCAGATCGCCGGCATCGGTCGCTTCGTCGGCTGGCATTGGCTCGAAACCATGTTCTACAGCCAGATCGTAGTTCGGGCTGCCTTTACGCTGACCAATCACCACATTGCAACCGCTATCTCGCAGGTTTTGAGCTTGTGCATGTCCCTGGCTACCGTATCCGAGAATGGCGATGGTCTTATCTTTGAGTAAAGAGAGATCGGCATCGGCATCGTAATAAACTTTAATTGACATCGTTTCAGAGCTTTCACATTTCAATAGAGTACGACATTATTGTCGAAATGACTGATCAGAAAGAAAGTCCGCGATCAATCGAGGCTTTCCACATTTATGAAGAAATGTCTTCGGAAATGCAGGGATTCCCAAAAACGCTTCGTTTCCGACTATTTGACGGGAGCACTCATCGGTTGCAAATCATAGAGTACTGGCTTTTCGATATTTTCCCGCGTCAGAGCAATTCGCCCGGTGCGAACCAATTCGATGATCCCGAAAGGCCGCATTACATCGACAAAAGCCGCAATTTTCTGCTCGGGACCTGAGATTTCAATCATCACCTGATGCGGACGAACATCGACAATTTTCGCACGGAAAATATCGACCATCTCTTTGACCTGAGTCATCGAGGTCCCTTCGGTGCGAACTTTAATGAGCATCAAATCGCGTTCGACGAAATCTTTGTTCGAGAAATCAATCACCTGCACCACAGTGACAATTTTTTCAAGCTGTTTTCGGACCTGATCCAGGACACGATCGTCGCCACTGACGACGAATGTCATTCGTGAAAATTCGGGAATGTCTGTCTCGCCGACAGCAAGACTTTCGATATTGAAAGCACGGGAGGCCAACATTCCAGAAATATGTGCCAGCACACCAGGCTGATTCATAACCAGAGCCGATAAAACATGTTTCATAAAAAGTTCTCAACAACCATAACGGAACAACATTGACTGATCTGTCCTCAACAGAACCTGAGCCACCAAACGCATCGGGGCTGTCGTCAGTCTTGGACCACATAAGAAAAGCCACGTCCAGCAGGACACGCAAGTGGTCAATCAGGCTCAGTCTAACCAGCAGAACTTCGATTCTCAACTCGCCAATGACCTGACTTGACCGGAAATCTGCCAATTCGTTCTTAGTATTCCTGAGATATCAACTTAAAATGTCAAAAACTAAGAAATTCACAGAGCCGTGGCACATATCCAGAACACAAAATACACGAACCATTGCAGGCTTTGCTCGGCCATATTTATTTGATTTTTTCCCATTTTTCGAGGGCAAGATCCCGTTGTTCTGCATGATTGACGATGGGCTTTGGATAATCCTTCCCCAATTCCACCCCAGCCTGCTGCAAAACTTGCTCGGGAGCTTCAGCAGGCTTGTGAATCCATTTATTTGGCAAATCGGCCAGTTCCGGGCACCATTTTCGCAGATAATCCCCCTGTTTATCAAACTTTTCGGACTGCGTGGTCGGGTTGAACACTCTGAAATAGGGAGCAGCATCCGCTCCGCAGCCGGAAGCCCATTGCCAGCCGAAGGTGTTGCTGGCCAAATCGGCATCGACAAGCGTATCCATAAACCAGTCCGCTCCCTCTCGCCAATGGATCTGCAGATCTTTAGTCAGAAATGAAGCGACGATCATCCGAACACGATTGTGCATCCAACCGGTCAGCCATAGTTCCCGCATGCCCGCATCGACGATGGGATACCCAGTCTGACCTTTCTGCCACGCTTTCAGCCACTTTTTGCTGCTTTTCCAGCTAAAATCCTGAAATTTCTCCTGCAAGGGTTCGCTCACGGTGTGGGGAAAGTGATAAAGCACGTAATAGCTGAACTCCCGCCAGCCGATTTCACTGAGATAGATGTCCGCGTTTTTTACCGCGTCGCTTTTATTTTGATCCCTGAACTTCGCGATCACATCCTGCGTTTCCCAATAAACTTGGCGAGGTGTGATTTCCCCAAAATGCAAATGCGGAGACAACCGCGACGTTCCATAATGGCTCGGGAGATTTCGCTCTTCCTGATAATCCTCGACGAGTTCTGTCAGAAATTTATCGAGGTTTTTCAGCGCTCCCTCAGTCCCCGGAGACCACATTTCTTCCAGCCCCCCTGCCCAGTCGATCGTCGGATTCAACTTCAAATCCTTTAGAGCCAGACTTTGAGGGAACTTTTTGGGCACAGTCAGTTTCTTAGGTTTCGGCAATGGTTTGGCGAATTCGAGCTTTTTGAGACAGGCTATCCAGAAAGGCGTGAAAACCTGGTAGGGGTTATCGCTTTGTGTGTAAATATCAGTCGGATCGACGAGCAAACTGGCCGGGAATAACTCGCAGACAACGGCTTCATCCGACAATTCCGTAATAATCTGCTCATCTGTCGCCTGCTCATGAGGTTCATAAATGCGATTCCAGAAAACAGCAGAAGCTTCTGTCTGTTGAATCACATCCTTAAGAACAGTCAGTGCATCTCCCTGACGGAGTATCAGCTTTTGGTTGAATTCGGCTTTCAGGTGATCGCTTAAAACCTGCAAAGACCGATGCAACCACCAGCAGGTCGCCCCTCCAAGAAACCAATCCGTTTCCCGTTCAGGCAGAATGTACAGCAAAATGAGGGGTCGCCTCAGCTTACTGGCTTCCAGTAATGCAGGGTGATCAACCAGGCGCATATCCTGACGAAACCAGATAATAACGGGGAAATCTTTCTCTGAATCGCTCACTTAAACAGCCTTTGAAGCACTAATTTTTGATTCTCTGTTTTCTTCCTGTTATAGAGGCAAGACTCTCCAACACAAGAACGGATTCGCTCGTAACATTCGATAACTGCTCATAATTCGATATGATCACTCAACCACCTGGGTGGCGGGGGCGTCTCGAAGAGAAGCCCCCGAATCGGGGAACTATCGAGGGCTACCCAAAATGCTGAGCGCCCGCCACCCGGAATGTAAACTCATTCATAAAACACTGAAACAAAATACACATGTCTCTCGAACTCAAAAACGTCCGCAAAAATTATCGGGAACCGAACGGGCACGATTTGCCTGTGCTCGATATCCCTCACTTCAAACTTGAAACAGGCGAACAAGCCGCCTTGGTCGGTTCGAGTGGCGGCGGAAAGACGACTCTGCTCAATGTGATCTCCGGTATCACAAAACCGGATTCCGGTGAGGTTCTCATTGATGACATCGAAATCACTCGACTTCCGGAAGCGGGTCGGGATCGATTCCGTGCAGAGCGAATTGGCTTTGTCTTCCAGACATTCAATCTTCTGCCTGCCTTCACCGCTTTTGAAAATGTTTTGCTCGGCATGAGTTTCGCCCGCGGCAAAGCCGATCGTGCTCATGCGAAGCAATTGCTCGAAAGCGTTGGTTTGGGACATCGTCTGACACACAAACCGGCTCAACTTTCTGTCGGTGAACAACAACGGGTCGCCATTGCCCGCTCGCTGGCCAATCGTCCCAGTCTTTTGCTGGCCGACGAACCAACCGCCAGTGTCGATCCTGCCAATCAGGAAACGATCCTCAAATTGATTGGCGAGATTTGCAGAGAACACAATGTCTCATTGTTGCTGGTCACACATTCCCCGGAAATCGCGACTCAGTTTGATCGCACAATTCCCTTGCAGGAATTCAACAAGGTGCTGCAAAACGCTTGACTAAATCAAAACAAACAACAAGTCCCCTCTCCCTGAGGAGAGGGTTAGGGTGAGGGGATAAGATCCCGAATTGTCTCATGGACATCGAAGAAATCCCCTCATCCGGCCTTCGGCCACCTTCTCCCCAAGGAGAAGGAAAGAAAACTTTGAATTGAACTAATTAGCTTCCAATTAATACTGCATTCTCAACTATACTAATTTCGAATTGACTCGATATGAATCTGTTTACAATCGCTCTGAAAAGTATCCGTCAGCGATTACTGGCCTCGTCTTTGACAGCCTTAAGTGTTGCTCTGGGTGTCGCTTTGATGATTGCCGTTTTGATTGCCAACACTGTCGTTTCAAAGACGTTTGACCTGCAGGGGTTTGGCTATGATTTGATTGTCGGCCCCCAGGGGAGCGAACTTGATCTGGTTCTGAATACGGTTTACCGCATCGCTCCTCCCATCGAAAACCTGCCGTACCGTTACTACGAAGAGCTAAAAGAAAACAAGCACATCGGCATCGCCGTGCCGATTGCATTAGGCGACAGCACTGAACAGGGAAATTTTCCAATTCTCGGCACGACTGTTGAATATTTTGCCGTCGAATACGCACAGGGAAAGAAGTTTCGTACGAGTGGAGAGTGGCCGAATGGGAAATGGGAATCGGTGATTGGATCCAGCGTCGCCAGAGAGAACAACTGGAAAATTGGCGACGAATTTCAAATGGTGCATGCCGGTCAGGATGATCATGTCCACGATGAAAAATTCAAAATCGTCGGCATCCTCGAAGCGACTGCTACTCCGAATGACCGGACGGTTTTCGTCAACCTGAATGGTTTTTATGCGATTGCAGGCCACGAGAAACCGATTCAGGAAGCGATTGATCGGGAAATGGAATTCTTTGGGGAAACGGAAGCGGAAGTTCGAGCCTATCACGCTGCTGATTTGAAGGAGATGGAAGCTCACGCCGGTCACGATCATAGTGGTCACGACCACGCCCATCATCACGATCACGCCACGCCAGATTTGCAGAAGGAAGTGACGGCCATTCTCGTCCGGATGAAAGAAGATCCAAAGAATCCGACACTGGCTCAATCTCGTGCCATTGAGTTTTCTGCAGACCTGAAAGAGGGATTCAAAGCTCAGGCCGTCAATCCGATTCGCCCGATGCAGCGTTTGATGACTTACCTGGTTGGCAATGTCCGGCTGATTCTGATCAATCTGACCGCAATCATCATTGTGGTTTCGGGAGTCAGCATCTTTGTCAGCATCTATAATTCGATGTCGGAACGAAAACGGGAAATCGCCATCATGCGGGCACTCGGAGCAGACCGTATGGCAGTCTTTTCAATCATCCTCACCGAATCCATCATTCTTTGTCTGGCTGGAGGAATCATTGGAATTCTGCTCGGACATGGACTGATCATGTTCGCCAGCCCAATCCTCGAAGCCAGCACCGGACTCATCATCGATCCACTCGTTTTCGATCCGATGGAACTGACCATCATCCCCGTGATGATCGGTCTGGCCGCCTTAGTCGGATTCATTCCCGGACTGACAGCCTATCGAACGGACGTGGCGGAGAATCTTTCATCGTAAAAAGCCGTAGGTCAGGCTGTGCCTGACAAGATGAATGTGAGACGTCTATATTCGTCATGCACAGCCTGACCTACGATTACCGCACACTCGGATACATCTTCGCTAATCTCGTCGGGGAAACTCCGCAATGAGCAAGCGTGATGATGGTCCAGTTTCTGAGCGTTTGCCGGAAGAGCCCTTGTTTTTGCCAGCGGCGGGGGCTGACGATGATTTTTTGTCGCGAGACAGCAATTCGTCCCAGTTTTCTAAGTCGCTTTGAGAAGATCAAATCTTCCAGAAATGGCTCTTGGGGAAAGCCGCCGAGACTGTTGAAAATGTCTCGTTTCAAATACAGACCCTGATCACCATAAGACCAGCCGAGCCAGCGCACCCGTTGACGATTTCCCCATTCCATCGCTCGATATCTGTAAGAAGCAGCATCGATTTTCTGCGAGAAGCAACCTGCGATCACCCCCGGCTTAACAAGTTGGGACTTTGCATCGAGCAATGTCCCGGCCGTTAATTCACAGTCTGCATGCAGAAATAGTAGAATTTCTCCGCGGGCTTGCTCTGTTCCTGTGTTTTGCTGAATCGCACGTCCCCGAGAACTTTTCAGAACAAGATCTGCGTTTTTGGCTGCTTCGAAAGTTTCATCCTGACTCCCGCCATCGACAACGATGATTTCACAATTCAATTCTCCGAAATCTGGCAAGTTACGTAAAGAATCAATCAACCGCCCTATTCGCTCGGCTTCGTTGAGAGCCGGGATCACAATTGAAATGTCCATTGGTCATTTACTCACTTCCTCCTGTGGTAAAGGAGGTAACTTTGCGAAACTGCATCACTTATTCACGTCGCTCGGATTATTCCGTCGATACTGATTACAGGATAGCGCGCTGAAATTCCATATTGAACCGCCAAGACGCCAAGTTTGAGAAGAGAGTCAATCTTATATGAGAAAAAGAACCGCAGATAGACGCGGATAAACGTAGATTCATTCTATCCGTGATTATCCGTGTCCATCCGTGGTTCTTGAGAATTCTAAGTCCAATTCGTTATGCACTGCCTGACCTACATGTAAAAACTTCATGCAAGCCACTTCTTATCAAATTGATGTGAAAGATTTCTTCAACGGTCCTGTGGATCTGTTGTTGTATCTGGTACGCAAGCAGGAAGTCGATGTCCTGGAGGTTTCGCTGGCAGATATTACGAAGCAGTTTCTGGAATATCTGGAAGTTCTCGAAATTATTGATTTTGATATCGCAGCCGATTTTCTGGTCGCTGCTTCGGCTATGCTGGAGATGAAAAGTCGGCTGGCGTTGATTAAAGATGAAACCGTCGAGCAGGAAGAGGAAGTTGAAGCTGAGGAGACGAACCAGAATCTGGTGCAACATCTGTTGCAGTATCAGCAATTGCGGGAAGCTGCTGAAGCTTTGCAGGAGCAAGCGCTTGCCTGGCAGGATCGATATCCCCGCCTGGCTGATGAACGCCCTTCTTCGAAACGTTCCGTCGCTGATGATGTGATTAAAGATCTGGAAATCTGGGACCTGGTCGGGGCGTTTGCGCGAATCGTCAAGAAGAAAACGAAAGACGGAGAAGCAACCGTCCGCTTCGACGAGACGCCCATTCATGTCTATGTCGAACAGATCGGAAAACAGGTTCGCGAGACGGGTCGGGTTCGATTTCAGGATCTGTTTTCTAAAGAAGACGATCGCAGTAAATCGATCGGAATGTTTCTGGCGATTCTGGAACTCTTAAGGCACCACCATTATCGAGCCGAGCAGGAGCAGGATTTTGCGGACATCTGGATTCTGCCGCCGCTTGAAAATGTCGACCGGGACAACGAAGATGCTGATTGATGGAGGAAATCCATTCCATCAATTATCTGAATAAGCCTCTTGAATAGACAGGCCAATCGCCTGTCCTACGAAGAATTTTCATGTATGTCCGAGTCGAGTTCTGAAAAAACGATCGAAATCATCGGGGCTCGGGTTCATAACCTGCAGAATGTTTCCGTCACAATTCCGCTGCATCAATGGACCGCTCTGGCGGGCGTGAGTGGTTCCGGAAAAAGCAGTCTGGCTTTCGATACGCTGCATGCGGAAAGTCAGCGACGTTACTTTGAAACGCTCTCGACCTCTGCTCGAAATTTGCTCGATCAGCTGGAGCGTCCCGATGTCGATCGCATCGACAATCTGCCCGCGACCATTGCGATCGGCCTGCGAAATCAACCTCGGTTCGGCAATACGACACTTTCACAAACTGCAGAGCTCGATGAGTTGATCATACGACTGCTGATCGACTCAGGCGAATTGCAATGCCCTCAATGTCGGCTTGGTGTTCGTCCCCAATATTTGGCCGACGTCCTGCAACAGATTTCACAGTTTTCGGAAGGCATACGATTTCAGGTTTGTATTCCCGTGCGCGTACAGGCGAAAAAAGTCGATCAGCTCGAAGCTGCTATTCAGGAGGAAAAAACCTTCTGGGAGAATGAAGGGTTCCATCGCTTTCTGGACTTTTCCGGGACAACCTCGAAAAGCAAAAAAACGGCCAGTTTCCTGGTGATTGTGGATCGCCTCAAATCCGAGAAGACCGAGAATTCTCGAACCGCAGAGAGTGTGGAACAGGCTCTCAATATCGGACAGGGGCGTTGTCTAATTCTGGCAGAAGAAGTAGTTGCAGGAATTCAGTATCGCATCCCGATTTCCGATGAACGTGATCGCGAATGGCAAGGATATTTCTTTTCCAGCGAGCCGGAATGTCCCCAGTGTGGCACGATTTATCCGGAACTCGAACCTCAATTGTTTCGGCCGACTTCTCCCATAGGTGCATGTGCTGAATGTTCTGGACGTGGAATCCAGGTGACAAATAAATCGACACATTTGTGCGAGGGGTGCGAGGGATCAGGATTAAGAGAAGTGGCTCGACTGGCCAGATTTCTCCCAGCTGATTCAACGTCAAACAGTCCTTTGACTTATGCAGAAATTCAAAATTTCACGTTGCAGGAGCTCAACGAGAATTTAAATCGAATTGGTTCCCTGAGTTCTTCAATCTCTCAGTCACTGCGAACTGTTCTGCAGAAGAGGATTGCTCTCCTGCTCGAACTCGGTTTAGGCTCACTACAACTCAATAGATTGATTCGCACATTATCGCAAGGAGAATTTCAGCGGGTTGTGCTGATGTCAGCGTTGAATAACGATTTCGTGAACACTCTTTATCTGTTTGATGAACCAACTAACGGACTGCATCCAGCTGATCGGCTTCCCGTTGTCAAGTTTCTCCGTCAGTTAGTTGAGCATGGCAATACAGTCCTGACGATTGAACATCACAGCGATATTCTTGCCAAAGCAGATAGTGTGATTGAACTGGGACCAGCCGCTGGGAAAGAAGGGGGCACGATAACTTATCAGGGAACAGTCGAGCCTTACCTGCAGCAAATCAAGAAAGAATTTCAGGAGAAAGAGGATTCGAACAATTCCGATTTCAGCAATGATCAACCAGATCTCCTGCAGTTGACTGATATTCATTGTCACAATCTCAAAGGAATGGACGTTCAATTTCCGCTCAAGCGACTGACGGCCGTGACCGGAGTTTGTGGTAGCGGAAAATCTACTCTGATCTGCGAAACGCTTTACCCTGCATTGTCTCTGCAAATTGCAGATCGAGGCGAACAGAAAGAAGCCGTCACATTCGAGAACGATCCCTTCCGACCTGCTGGAAAAGTCGCGAGTATTACGGGAGCAGACTCGATTGACGAATGTGTGCTGATGAATGAAACGCAGTTGACGAAATCATCACGCAGCACGCCAGCGACATATCTCAAGGTTTTTGATGACATTCGCAAACTGTTTGCTGAAACAGTTGATGCACAAGCACGCGGTTATACCCCTTCGCGATTCAGTTTCAATTCGAGCCGTGGGGGGCGCTGTTCACATTGCGAAGGTCTTGGTTTCATTGAAATGGACATGCAGTTTCTGGCGAATCTGACACTTCCCTGCCCCGAATGTCATGGTTCCCGTTTTCAGCCGGAGACGCTGAAAGTCAGTTATCGTAATCGTAACATCCACGATGTTCTCTCGATGACAGCCGATGAGGCGTTTGCCTTTTTCAGGAACCATCAAAGCATTCTGCGCAAACTGCAATTGTTGCGAGATGTCGGCCTCGGGTATTTGACACTTGGACAATCGACCGCCACGCTTTCTCGCGGAGAATCCCAGCGACTCAAGCTCGCTTCGTATCTCAATGCAACATCCGGGCTGCATCAATTATTTCTGTTCGATGAACCCGCCAGCGGATTACATCCCCGGGATATTGAAACCCTGCTGCAATCTCTCAAGCGGTTGGTCGAACAGGGACATACTGTCATTGTGATCGAACACGATTCTCGCATCATTCAGGCAGCTGACTGGGTGATCGATCTGGGGATTGATATGGAGACGGGAGAGAGTTCCGCCGTTTATTCTGGATCACCCAGTGGGTTCAGAGATTGCACAGAATCACTGACAGCTCAATATCTCGATCATGTTTGATGTCGAAGACTTACTTGTCACCGACTTTCGTAATCCTGACCACATAATCCAGATTCACCCAGACAATGTTCCATTCTGTAATCGTTTTTTCCCACTCCTCTAATGCTAAACTCAATTCGAGGTCCTCGTTTTCAAAAGCCATGGAAGCGGGCTTTAATATCGATAGATGCTCATCCCTTTCTTTAGGATATTGAATTTGCACCCAATTCGAATGATCCTCATCAATTGAGATTAGTTTGACTGCGTTGACAGTCATACCACCTCGTTTGAGCAGATCGTTCTCTTTCTCAAAATAGAAATTGTACCAGACCCCCGCATCCAGAAATCCGGTCGATTTCTTCGATTGAGCTATTCGATGGCTCTTTATATCTTCCGATCCAAAATTCTCTCCTGCTGTCTTTTCCGTGCTGGCTTTGTCATGTTCCCCAGGAATAATGCGATAAGTCTGAAGTAAATCGGTCAGTCCCACCAATCGATAATCATTGGCTCCGTTTGGGGTTAGTGCGGAAAGTGTGAAATTGATGGAGAGCCATCTTTGCCCATGTTTTGGAGAATCTTTTGGATAGGAACCTGAAATTTTCGTAACGCCGAATGAAGCATCCTCAGGCACCTGCTCCTCTTCCAGCATGGTTTGCAACAACTTGACCAGTTCATGTCGTTCTGGAAGATCGCTTTCTGCAATTTGATCGATCTCTGTTTGCAAAGCTGATCGGAGCCGAGTGATTGTCAGCGGTTGAATTTCCAGAACGGAGTAATCTGACTCAATCTTTTCGTTCAATTTGAGAACAACCTGAGTCAGGCTTTTTGCTTTATCGCTGGAGGAATCTGCATAAGTGACGGACGTCGAAAAGGTGAATAAACAGATTAAAAATAAGGGGAAGTGAACTCTGTTATTCGAACTATTAAATTGAAACATCGACGTCGTCTTCATGATCAACCTCTGTGCATTCTCGAATAATGTTGTTGAATCCCATTCTTTCAAAGTAATGCATCACAAATAGAAATCCAGTTTAATCTGTGAGAGATTGAACTTCTGACATCAAAGAAGAAATAGCGCAAAGAAAAAAGCCACACTGAATGGAATTCAATGCGGCTCTTTTAATAACGATATCGTTCGAATTTATTTGTAATGCTTATTTAGCAGCTCAGCGATCTGCACCGCATTTGTCGCGGCTCCTTTGCGGAGGTTATCGCTCACGCACCAGAAGGTGAGTCCGTTGGGATGTGAAATATCCTTACGGATGCGGCCGACATACACTTCGTCGGAGCCGTCGCTGTTGTAAGGCATCGGGTATTGACCGGTTTCCAAGTCGTCGATGACTTCAATTCCCGGGAAAGCCGCGAAGGCTTCGCGGGCCTGCTCGGGGCTGATCGGTGTTTCCGTTTCAATGGTGATACTTTCGCTGTGACAATTCCAGACGGGAATACGGACACAGGTGGCGTTGATCATAATATTTGGATCGCCGAGAATTTTGCGGGTCTCGTTGACCATCTTCATTTCTTCGCTGGTGTAGCCATCCTGCTTGTGGCTGCCGATTTGCGGAATCGCATTGAAAGCGATTGGCTGTTTGAAGACTTTGTAGTCGTATTCTTCACCTTGCAGACGTGCCTGTGAAGAATGGATGAGGTCTTCAGTTCCTACCAGCCCTGCTCCGCTCGTGGCTTGGTAAGTACTGACAATCACTCGACGGATTGGAGAAATATCGTAAAGCGGCTTCATCGCCAGAACCATTTGTGTGGTTGAGCAATTCGGACTGGCGATTATGCCTTTGGCATTCAATGCGGCTTCCGGATTAATTTCAGGGACGACCAGCGCGACTTCTTCGTGCATCCGCCAGTAGCCAGATTCATCAATGACTTTCGCTCCGGCTTCAACTGCATAGGGAAGAAATTCAGCAGCGGTATCATCAGGAGTCGAGGCAATGACGAGATCGACACCTTTGAAAGAATCTTTCGTCAACTCTTCAAATACATAATCCTGATTCTTGAATACCAGGTCCGTTCCGGCTGAGCGGGCACTCGACAAAAAGCGAAAGGTTTCCGCAGGAAATTCCCTTTCTTCGAGAAGTTCCAGAATAATTCGACCGACAGCCCCGGAGGCACCGACGACAGCAACAGTTTTGAACACAGATTTCTCCATTAATTGAGCGACTCACATCGTTTTTGGAAATTTCGAACTTCCGCAGATTATATCGTTGATCACATTGTCTCAGTGATTTGTCAGATATCTGCGGTGAGGCCGATAGGTCCTGTCCACTTTCAGACAGAAAGTTCACGGTATCGTTCGCAGACTGCATAGTCAAAATGGATATATTGCCAGCAGGTAATATCCAGCTTGTGACTATTATTCGGTAGGGGATTCAGTGAGGGACCGTTTAATCTGCCGACGCTCATTGGCAAATCTAATCGATCAGTCATTGGCTCCCTAGCACGAATCCAAGTGGGAGAGGTCTATTCTTACAGTTCCGAATAAAGGTTCAATGGACTACAAGCAAAAAATGGTGGCTTCCGTAAAATCAATGTCACTTTGCCCATACGATTGCTAAAAGCTTCATTCCAGCGCACACCCCAAGCTCGATCATTATCACTCCGAACTCGCTCGTCTGCAAATTATTGCGTTTCAAAATCAACTTTTCATACAAAAATTTAAAAATTCAACATAAGTAAAAAAATGCACATGCGTATCTGCTTCATAGATCAGATTCAATATTCTCCAAAACTATACTCACAACAGCATGATCAGAATTTGAATAACTTGTTCAGCCGGGGCATACAAAGCAATGGTAAGGAAAACCTGGAAATGGTCTAAAATGGAGAGGGGATCAATAGAAGCGGTTGCTCAAAGAGAACGAGTTTTCCGTTTGCGCCTATATTACGAGTAAAGAAGAGCATAAACACGTAAAACCCGCAAATCGCAAATGAGACCAGACTCCAAAACCAGCGCCAAACCCTCCAGGGTTCATCCATTTTACGACAGGACCGAGAATATACCCAACCGATATAGATGCGGGCCGGGTAGATAATCGCAATGAAGACTGTCGTCAAAAGCCATAGAGCATCCTGAGGTGGAGCAACAATTTTGAACAGATAGAGTACAATCGTCAGGGCATATCCCAATAGAAATGCCAGGGTCCACAAGAGTGGAGTTCTCCTAAAGAGCTGGCGTCCTCGCTGCAGTTGAGTGTAAAGCGAAAAGCGTTCTTCACAGGCATAGCCTGCCTGCAAAACAGGGACCCAACTGCAAACCAGTGTCAGCAAAATACCACCTGCCAGGGTGATTAGAATTTGCGGCCCCTGGGGAGCATCAGCAACGGCATACAAGCCTGTTGGAATGAGTGTCCACATCAGAATCCCTACTGCGCCCCAGAAGCCGAGAAAGAAAGTTTTGCGGAGCTGCAAGCTTTGAAAAAAGTCGGAAACAGCCACGGAACGATCTGAAAAAAATGTTCGCGAACGAAGTTCGGAAAGCAAAGTGCGCGCATTTTTTATTGGTCTGAAAAAACGTACCAGCCTTCCCCCTGCAGCCAACGCCCCAAGCAAATGCAGGAAGATCGCGATCGCTGCCAGAGATGTGAGAATCCGCAGGAAGCGAGTCAGCCCTGAATTGGGATCGACTAACATTGCATCACTTGTGAAGTCCCCCAAATACCTCAACGGCATAAGGCACAGGAAGATGCCCATTATGCAGCCTCCAATGAAGCGAGCTTGATTAAGCATCGGAAATCCCCGCGTTATCTTTCCGCTGCGGGCGACTTCTCCTTCCGCCTGCAGCAGATATCCCAGTGCCAGCAGATTGACGACAGGAATGGCAGCCAGGATCGCCAGTACAATGACCAGACTTACCAATCCAAATAGACTCGAGAATCCCCAGTATAATCCCATCCAGATCCTATTAATCCAAGATCGGTTTTCTTTCTGGGATCCCTGCGCGACCTGGGAATGTTCGTTCGAGGTCAAAGCTGACGCTTCCACGATAACAGTGGCTTGCGAAATGGGATCGGAAACAACGTTTTGAGTCATATTCTTGGAATTTTCATCTTGAGCCATGAAATTCAGGGATTTCAATTTTGAAATATGATCATTAGGAACCTCAATCGTACCCAAATGATTACAAGATGATTACCTGCCAAAACTGTCAATGGTTTTATCGATTTCTGAAACCGACATGCCATTCTTCAAGGTAACTCCTGTAGCTAACTATCAAATTCTAAAATTCTCCATACGATTGAATTTGCTCAGATGCGTTGGAAATCAATAGCTGTGTATCTTCCTGTAACAGCAGTCGTGCTCGGCTTGCTGCTGATCGTGTTCTCAACGGCGTTTCCCCCTGTTCATGCCCGCGTCGATGATTCTGAACAACATCAAGAAAATGCGGAGCTTGCTTCGAGTGTTGCTCAGGTGAATCAGTGGTTCAGGAATGACTGGAAAGAAGCCAATTTATCGCAGGCGACACAAGCGGAGGAGCCGATTGTCTTACGCCGATTATCGCTGGCTCTGCACGGCACGATTCCCTCCCTGGAAGAACTTCGTCGTTTCGAATCCGACGAACGCCCCGATCGACTTCAACAATGGTGCCGGGAAATGCTCGAAGACCCTCGATTCGCTGATTATTTTGCGGAAAGAATCACGCGAGCATTTGTGGGAACTCAGGGCGAGCCATTTCTGGTGTTTCGACGCGATCGATTTCGCAATTGGATTGTCGAACAACTCAATCAAAACCGCCCGTACAATCAGGTCGTGCAGGAGATTATTTCACAGACCGGTCTGTGGACGGGCGAGCCAGCAACAAATTTCATGACCCATGCCGTGCTGAATGGAAAAGTTGATGAAAACAAACTGGCCGGTAAAACGGTTCGAGCGGTTTTAGGACAGCGGATTGATTGTGCTCAGTGCCACGACCATCCTTTTGCCGACTGGAAGCAGCAGGATTTTGAAGGACTGGCTGCCTATTTTGGGCAGGTGCGTCTGTCAGCCTTTGGTGTTGAGGATCGAAAAAATCAGGATTACAAGGTTGAGGATCGAATCACATTGGAAGAGAGAACAGTCCAACCGGAAGTTCCCTTCCAGGAAAATCTGCTTCCCGATTCTGGAACCAGACGGGAGCAACTGGCAATTTGGAGTACACATCCCGACAATCGTCGATTTTCCCGTGCTGCAGTCAACAGAATCTGGGCGTTAATGTTCGGAAAAGCCTTTTCCGAAGGGGCTCCTTATTATGCGAGAGTGGATGATCTCCCCGACCCAGAAGTTGGTGAGGGAACGGGAACCGCTCTCGATCTACTGGCTGAATCCTTCGTCGCCTCGAACTATAACATCAAACAATTGATCGAGACGATTGCAGCCCTGGAAGTTTACCGGCTCGATTCGACTTCTCATGAAATTGACGATACGGTCGTCAAAAGACAAATCGACCACTGGGCCGTTTTTCCACTGATTCGTTTGCGACCGGAACAGGTTGTCGGCTCAATGCTGCAAGCGACTTCTATAAAAACGATTGATCAGAACTCCCATCTTCTTACACGGACATTCAAACTAATTAATGAAAACGACTTCCTCAAAGAGTACGGCGACTTTGGCGCAGATGAACTGGACGAGAGGGCGGGCACAGTTCCTCAAGCTCTGCTCCGAATGAACGGAAATCTGTTTGAAGAGTCGACCAAACCCAATCCATTCAATGCGACACCTCGCATCGCACTGGCATCAGGTAGCCCGGAACAAATTCTCGATACCTGTTTCCTGACTTGCCTGACTCGTCTTCCCTCGCTGGAAGAAAAACAGTTCTTCCTGAATAAATGGGAAGATGATAAATCGCGTCGCTGGCCGCAACGGACTCACGATTTGTACTGGGCGTTAATCAATTCCCCGGAATTTTCCTGGAATCATTGAGGTTTACGTTCCTTCTCCTTGAGAAGAAGGTGGCCGAAGGCCGGATGAGGGGAGACATTAAACGCTCTTAGTGCCTTCGACATCAATTTTCCCTCCCTCAGAGGGAGAGGGGACTATTTCGGCCTGAGGTTTTATATTATTTCTAATAAAATTCTGCGATCTTTATACCCAATGTGGCTTATCGATTTTAAATGCGAGTGAACTATGAGTATCGATCGAATCGGAAATCTGTTTTCAGGATTATCACGCCGTGATCTTCTCAAAGCCTCTACGGCTCTCGGCGTCTCCTTTCTACTTCCGACACTCTCTGCTCGGGCAGCAGAAAAGCGAGGGAACGAGCGGGCAAAGTCCTTCATTACACTCTGGATGAATGGGGGGCCAAGTCAGTTGGAAACCTGGGATCCCCATCCTGGAACGGCTATAGGTGGGCCGACACAGGAAATCAGTACCACATTTTCGGGTGTGAATATCGCTGCAGATTACCCGATGATGGCAGAGCAACTGCAGCATCTTTCGTTGATTCGCTCGCTGGTGAGTAAAGAGGGAGATCACGAGCGAGGCACCTATTTCATGAAAACAGGTTACCGGCCTGACCCGACTGTCATTCATCCTTCCATTGGAGCATTAATTCCTCACCAACTCGAAACGAAAGGGCTGGAAGTTCCGCCCTATGTTTCACTTGGAGATGGGCAGTGGCCTGGTCGGGGTGGATATCTTGGGGATCAGTTCGATGCCTTCCGTGTTTTTGAACCTGGTCGCAGTGTCCAGAATATGCGTGCTCGCGTCGGAGATAAACGACAAACTGACCGACTTGAAGGTCTGGATATCCTGGCAAAATCGTTCCGAAAAGGACGTCAGTATCAGTCGGAGAAATCATTGCATCAGGATACTGTTGAGCGAGCTTTAACGATGATGTCGTCGGATCAACTCAAAGCCTTTGAGATTGAAGATGAGCCTGAATCCATCCGAAATAAATATGGAGACTCCCGATTCGGAAGAGGCTGCCTCGTCGCTCGTCGCTTGATTGAAACCGGCGTTCGTGTCGTTGAAGTCACCCTGAACGGTTTCGATTCTCATGCCAGTAACTTTGAAGCTCACACAAATCGGGCAGCAGATTTGGATAAGGCCTTCGCAATGCTGGTCCAGGAGCTGAGAGATCGAGATCTTTACGATTCGACCATCGTCCTTTGCATTGGCGAATTTGGACGAACACCAAAAATCAACCCTCTCGATGGTCGCGATCACTGGCCGAACGGCTTCTCCACACTTATTGGCGGAGGCGGTTTGCGATCTGGAGTTCTGATTGGAGAAACCGATCCGACTGGCATGGCCACCGATCCGAAAGATCCCATCAAAGTTCAGGATTTGTACGCAACGATCTTAAATCAATTCGCAATTGATCCCGGTGAAGAACTGATGACCCCGATTGGTCGCCCTCTCCACTTATGCGAAGGGACACCGCTGATGCAATTGCTGGATGCCTGACCTCCCCCCCCTGTTAAAAAGTCGTTTCCTGCTTCAATGGTTTGGTGGCACGCCCAGAACGAAGTGATGGACGTGGGAATTACACACGACCACGCACTTCGCTTTGCTCTCTTGTTTTAAAATAAATCACTTCCCTTCTCCTTGGGGAGCGGTTTGGCAGAAGGCTGCATGAGAGGATTACTTCGACGTTCACTTATTGCAATCAAAATCGATTGCCCCTCATCCTGACACTCTCCCAGATGGAGAGGAGACAAAATCTACTGATTTCTATGGAAGGTCCTGTGAAAACCAAATGGAAAGTTAAGTCTGAACAACAGCGTGTTGCTCAGAACTGCCCCCAACACTGAGGCAATTGCCGAAGGCTTCGAGTGATTACTTCGAATTTGACTGACGGGTGTTTGTACATGCACGAAGTTCATGCCGCATGCTGGCGGTAAGTTTCTGCGAGTGACACCATCACCTCCACAAGAAGTTGATCCGCTCGCTGCAGGATATGCCGTGTACTTTTTTCCCCAGCTCCTGCGATCAGCTTTTCCAGAGCTTGCAGATGCAAAGATAAAATATCACCAGGTGAAACACCGCTGATTTCAAACTCACTCAACATCGACAGCAACATCTGCCGACTTCCCGATAGACCTGAAATCACCATGTTCTTCAGAATCTGATCGTACTTCTGCTTTGCGGCTTCATCGAATACACGTGTGCTCGTCAAAGACGTGACTGTTGCGTTCGAACTTCCTGCGGATACAGAAACGATATCGTTCAATAAGCGATGTTGCTGAGAAAGAATCAACGAGGCTTCTTCTCGCGAACGCTGCTGACGTATCCGCAACTCAGTTTTTGCCTGCCTCAATTCTTCCTGAGTTCGATTCGCTTGAATTTCCCGGAAAATCACCAGGCCGATTCCTGTGCTTCTTTTTCGGAAATCTGCTTCCTGGAATTGGCAATTCCATTCCTGACAGATCTCTGCCAGTGAGTCGTTCAGTTCGGCTGCAATGAGAATAACAGGAATCAAAATCCCCATGTCTCTGACTGCTCTGAGATGGATGTGAATTGCATGGAGTTCTGCGGTATCGAATGAATCTTCAATTGCATATAAAAGGCAATCCCAAGGTTCAGTTCTTAAAAAAGGAAGTGCAGATTTCGGACCCGTAACCCATTGAGCCTCATTCAGCGACAGCCCCAAACGTTGCAGACGTGCATGCAGATAATCCCAATCTGGCGGAAATTGACCTACTGCCAGAAGATTGATTATTTTCGTTTTGTGATCCCGTTCAGCAGACATATCTTACGCTATTCAACAATTTTCATAGTCTCTTTGCCATCGCCTGGACACCAAAGGACCAAGATCGCCGAGTTTGCTCTGGCAGAACGATAGTAATCAAATCCTGGAAACGCTCTCAACGGACAATCCTCACGGAACGGGAGCGAATGTCGGTCCCAAGACAGGTGGTTGAGGAGCGATTAAAGGAGCTTCGGGAATTGGCTTCAACTGAGGTTTGGAGATTTCCAATTTCACAATCAGCCACCCCTTTCCGGAGTCCAAATCGGCCAGCTTGATTTCAGTTCCTTGAAATTTATCGTAGGGAAGTGGTGTGCTGCGGCGAAGACGAATCGGCTTGAGTTGGGAGCGAAGTTGAGTTGCAATGGCTGTTTGTGTCAACCCGGGAGTTCGAGTCGACCCCATCGAATCCTCTTCCAGAACCTCGACATTAACTGTCTTAAACAGCACACTGTCACTCTCAATCAGGGCAGTAATTTTCAGGTTAATTTGCTGCAACTCGGTACTCGGAAGATTGCCCGCCTTGAATTTCCCACGCATCTGCAGATTCAAAAAGCCCTCTTCAAAACGTGCCTGCAGAGGATTTTCCTCTGCGAAAACAAAATCAATTGCAATTGGTAATGCCGGGCTCGGCTCTGTGATTTCCTCGGCAAACAGAGAAAGCAGTTGATCGGTCGCTGCCTGGATTTCATTGATCGAAACCAACTTTCCAGCCAGTGAACGTCTACTTGCGACTGTTGCGAATAAACTTTCATGGATATGAATTTCTACGTCATCGGAAATTGGAGCTGTGATTTGTGGATCAATTGACTGAGAAAGATCGGGCAGGAGTGGTTGATCGGGATACGGAATGTTTGTGCTTCCGATTTGATAATCCCAGTAGAGTCGATCAGCCGAAGACATTGTTTTTTTCTGATGCGGTTCAATATTCCAGTCTCGCAGTCGCGCCCAAACCTGTTGATTGAGAAGTTGATTCGTTTGCGCGAGATTTTTGTCGATCTCGCCATCGAGTTCCGGCTGCAGACGATTGAGCATTTTCTGCCCGGCAGCAACGTTTGATTGTGGTGTCCGATTCACCGCAATATTAAATGCGAGTTGATCAGCCAACCGGCCAAAAATCGGCATGCGGCCTTGAAGAGAACGGGCATTGAGCACGCGTTGATTGGGCATCACCTGAATAATCGCTTTGGAAGTGAGAATCTGCTCGCCATTAAGCATGACAGACTTAGTCGCCTGAAATGGCGACATCCCCTCTTGCAAAATTTCAGCCTGGGCAGTGCGGGCAGTGGTCGTCGATTCAACGTTTCCTGAAATCACAAAGTTGAACTTGGCGTTCTGCTGGTCAGGCTGGACATCGACATCGATCTTGGTTTGTGTCGTTTGTGTTCCATTCACAGTGGCTCCCTGTATGAAATCCTGGACTGGGCCACTGCTGACACTTTCCCTGGCCAGTAGTAATTTCAATGCATTCTCGGCAATTTCCAGGTGGAGTTCCCCCTGATAGCTGTCGCGACAATTGATCACTGGCGCAGCCGCCGGCGGAACGAAATTGGGAGCAAACGGTTGTGCGACTGGCCCCTGAGGCATTCCTCTGGGAGCAATCGGAGGAAGAGGATTGAAGGGAGGCTGTGCTTCGCAAATGAACTGACCAACGAAAATCAGTACAATGCCAGCCGAAAATCTCTGCATCAGTTGGGCCAGAGTGATTTTTCGGTTTTCCAACATGAGAATCCTCAACCCACAATATTTTGCGTATATTTTTGTTAGTCTGGAGAGAAATTCTCCAATATTGACTGGTAGATGCTCCTGAATCCCCTTAACGGGGCGATCAGAACTAAAATCTCAGTTTGATTTGGCCAACATGAGCACTGAAAGGCTTGAACAAACAGAAGAACATCCTTATGCTCTCGAATTCCTTGCTTGGTCAGTAAGTTTAACTCCGCTACAGATGGCGTCGAGATCAATTTACTGATTTGGCCTAGGAATGCTTTCTTACGACTGCGGTATTGGAAACGCAGTCAAATCAGTGAATGGCTCAAATTTGAGCCTCTATGCTGATTGAATTTTGTACACAACGCGTAGATTTTTTGTCAGAAGTAATCGAATCATGTCAGATGATCCCAAATTGACAGCTCAGAGACGTGAATCTCTGGGAACCTCAACTTCCCGTCGCATGCGAAAAGCCGGCCAAATCCCCGGTTGCATCTATGGACACAAGCAGGAAGCCATTTCTTTTGCCGTCAGCGCTGAGGAATTGAATCCGATCATTGCTTCTGGTCACAAAGTTGTCGACTTCGATATCGATGGCAGTGTCGACAAGGCTTTGATTCAGGAAGTTCAGTGGAATACGTTTTCTACATACGTTCAGCATATCGATTTATTGCGAGTTGATGCCAACGAGCGTGTCAGCACGAGCGTCGAAATCGTTGTCCGGGGTATTTCTCCTGGCGTTCTGGCTGGTGGAATTCTGGAACAGACCCATCATGAATTGCCGATTGAGTGCCCTGTCATTCGACTACCAGAACAAATTGTGATTCGCGTAAGCGACCTCAAAATGGGCGGAGCCATTCATGTTAGCGACTTAAAGTTGCCAACGGATTGCACGACAACATTACCACCAGAAGAAGTTCTGGTTCATGTGGTCGAGCCACGCAAAGCACCTGAACCAACAGATGAAGAATTGGCAGCTTCTGCTGAGCCGGAAGTTGTTGGAGCAGCCGATGAAGACGCTGATGAGTAACCTCGATACTCACTTGAGAACCCTTCGAGAATACGACTGATTCTTGGAAATTCTCAAGTGAATCTGGTTAATGAATCGCTGCAGCAAGGTCTTCAATTCGTTTCTGCGGTAGCGATTATTCACAGGTGATCAAGGCAATTGCTGATGATCCGTTTTATCAAAAGAGTGCTAAGCGTTTTTAACGACCGAAAACATCGGGAGTTTTCAGCAGAAAGGCACCATAGAGATAAGCCTGAGACGGCTCATGGAATCGAAGTCATGAAGATTGTTGTCGGCCTGGGAAATCCCGGACGCCAATACATGAACACACGACACAATATCGGTTTCGAAGTTCTGGCTGAACTTGCAAAACGATATCAGGCAGGTTCTTCATCGCTTCGCCATGAGGCAGAAATCAAGGAGATTTTTTTAGAAGGTGAGAAAATACTGTTGTGTGCTCCTCAAACCTACATGAATTTGAGTGGTTCTTCAGTCGCCTCACTTATTAATTTCCACAAACTTCCTCCAGAAGATATACTGATCATCTGCGACGATCTGAACCTGCCATCGGGACAACTCCGCTTGCGAGCCTCGGGTTCGAGCGGGGGGCAGAAAGGACTCAAAGATATTGCAGTGAAATTGAAGACGGAAGAATTTGCGAGATTAAGGTTTGGAATTGGGCGTCCCCCGGGTCGTATGGATGTCTCCAGTTATGTGTTGCAGAAATTTTCGGATGCAGAACTGACTGAGATTCAGATTTCGGTACAACATGCCGCAGATGGAGTAGAAACCTGGGTCAAAGAGGGTGTTGTGAAGGCGATGAATCAAATCAACTCGAATTCTGTCTGAGAACTTCGAGCGGAAATAAGGTAACGAGATTGATTCTTTGTGGATTTTCGTTACCCTACGGTTTGCAATTTGCTTGACTGCATTGCATAGAGAATACAGTATCCTTCACTGCTGAAGCAGTGGTGGTTAAATAAATGATTATCCACAGTGTGGATGGGTTAATGACTTCCCTCTAACAGTTTGCTCTGTAGCATGGGATGTTGCTGAAGTTCGATCGGGAGAGACACGTTGGCCTTACGTAGTTACGAAATTATGTTTCTGTTGGACAGTGGTAAATTTGCCACTGACCCAGATGGCGTTACCGCAGAAGTAAATACAATTTTAGACAAAGTCGGAGCAGAGGTTGTCTCAGCCCGTCCTTGGATGGATGGCAAACTCGCCTATCCGATTGAAGGACAACGTAAGGGATTGCACTACCTGACTTACGTCAAAGCCGATTCAGGACAAATTCAACAGCTGCAGCGTTTGTGCCGCTTGAGCAATGTTGTTTTGCGTCATATGTGCATTGTTCCACCAGAACAACTGTTCGACTTGATGTCGACATCACTCTCTGGTGATCCATCTGCGGAAGACGAAGGGGCAGAAGGAGAAGGAGAAGAATCAAAGGGTGACTCTTCTGAAAAAGCCTCCTCAGACGAAGAAGAAACAGCAAACGCTTAATTCCACCCGGCTGGCAAAAACCAGTTGGCTTGTGGGCAGGATCGATGATCGTTTAGCCGGATTTGTGCCGGATTAACGAAGAATGGGAGTTGCAATGGCCAGTTTTAATCGTGTTATTCTGATGGGAAATCTGACACGCGATCCTCAGGTACGCTATACGTCTGGTGGAACAGCAGTAACCGAAATCGGCCTGGCGGTAAATCGACAGTGGTTCGACAAGCAGACTAATTCTCGCAAGGAAGATACGACGTTTGTCGATGTAACCTTGTGGGGTCGTCAAGCAGAAGTCGCTGGAGAATATCTGGCAAAAGGTCGTCCAGTGATGATTGAAGGTCGACTGCAACTCGATCAGTGGGAAGATAAACAATCAGGAGAAAAACGCAGTAAATTGCGAGTCGTTGGGGAAACGATGCAATTACTGGGTAGTCGCGGTGATGGTGGTAGTGGCGGCGGAGGTGGTCGATCAAGCAGTGGTGGAGCACAATCCCGTCCATCTGCTGGTGGTGGCTCCTCTTCACAGCCTCACGACGATATGCCCCCTTCCCCTGTCGATTCCTTTTACGACAGTGGCCCCGAAGATGATGATGTTCCTTTTTAGGGAAGCGTTCCTGTCACTGGAATAAAAACAGGATATTTGAAACAAAATTAGCTAGAGTCAATGGTGTTGTCTATTCAGGGAAGCACGACAACGGAGTGTTTATTTCGGATTGACAACCTGATCAATAAAGCTCGTAAGAGCAATACTTTTCAAATTCGATGTTCAAGGTATTATTATGGTGCGTCAAGTCAAACGTCGGCCAGTTTATTCACCTCGCACCAGTGGTGCAGTTGAATTGATGCTCGCTGAAAATGTTTCCACATTAGGGAAACAAGGTGATATCGTTCGCGTAAAGCCGGGCTATGCTCGAAACTATCTGCTTCCTCAGGGATTGGCGACTATCGCCACCGAGGAAAATAAGAAGGCTGTCGAAGAGCACCGTGTCAAACTTGGAGAACTTGAGAAGCAACGCAAAGGCGCTGCCAAGAAATTGTCCGAGAATGTTTCGAAATACTCGGTCACCATCGAAGCCAATGCGAACGACGAAGGTCATTTGTATGGCTCAATTCTGGCTGCAGACATCAGTAAGTCTCTGATCAAAGCTGGTTACAAAGTCGAGCCGGAACATATCCGTCTCGATGGACCGCTCAAAGAACTCGGAATGTACACCGTGAAGCTGCAGTTGCACTCTGAGGTCTCTTCGGATGTCAAAGTCTGGGTTGTGCCCATTAGTGGCTCGAAGTAATCCCATCAGTCAAACAGCTCACTGAGTATGTGTTTGACTTGAAGGGTGCCGACCAGGGCGAATCAAACAGGATGTCGAGTTCGGCATCCTGTTTTTGCGTCTACTGTGATAGTCAGTAAAATGGAGTGAACATGTCGACCGATATGAAAAGTGCTGCTGCGGAGGGCTTACTCAGTAAACGTCCGCCAATGAACCTCGATGCGGAAAACAGTGTGCTGGGCTGTTTGATGCTCGTGAATGACACGGTCGATCAAGTTCTGGGCATCTTGAATGCTGATCAGTTTTATGATGATCAGAACCGTCGCATTTTTTCGACGATTGCTGACATGTTTGAACGTGGCGATCGAGGGATCGATGCCGTCACACTGGCTAATGAACTCGAAAAGCTGGGTTCATTGGAAAAAGCGGGAGGCGTGCCCAAGATCCTGGACATCATGGAAACGGTACCTCATGCCGCCCATGCTGAGTATTATGCGAAGATAGTACGGGAAAAATGGCTGCAGCGTCAGCTCATCTATACCTGTAACGAGATTCTGAAAGAGGCCCACCATTCTTCCGATGACATCAACGATATCTTGTCACGCTCTGAACAGAAGATCTTTCAGCTGGCCGAGCAGCAGGAATCGCTGACACGAAGTGATATGAAATCGATCCTGATGGAAACCTGGGATCGAATTAACAGTCGCCGGGACCAAGAAGGAACGGTTAGTGGCCTCAACAGTGGCTTTGTGGGACTTAATGAACTGACGAGTGGCTATCAGAAATCCGAACTCATCATTTTGGCCGCTCGCCCGAGTATGGGAAAAACAGCTTTTGTCTGTAACTCCACCCTGGCGGTTGCGGGACTGGCAAAAAGTGGAGTGTTACTGTTTAGTCTGGAACAGTCGAAAGCAGAATTGGCCGAACGTCTGCTGTGTATCCATTCGAAAGTCGATGGCCACAAAGTTCGACAGGGGGATCTGGATGAAATGGATCATCATGCCCTTCTCGAAGGCTCAACCGAATTGAGTCAGTATCCGATTTTTGTCGATGATCAGCCCGGTCGCACAATGTCGCAAATCGCAGCAGTTTCGAGACGCATGAAACGACAATACGATATCGGCATTGTGATTATCGATTACCTCCAGTTGATTGAAGCCGAAGACAAGAACCAGCCTCGTGAACAGCAGATTGCCTCGATCACAAGACGTCTGAAATTCCTGGCCAAGGATTTGGACATTCCCGTCGTTGCCCTGGCCCAGTTGAACCGAGGAGTTGAACAACGCGAAGATAAACGACCTCGACTTGCGGACCTGCGAGAATCTGGAGCGATCGAACAGGATGCCGACGTTGTGATGTTTCTGCACCGTCCGGAAGCCTACGATCCCGAAGATCGCCCCGGTGAAGCCTTCGTGATTGTCGCCAAAAACCGAAGTGGTCCGATCGGAGATGCACACCTGACTTGGATCAAACAGCAACTCCGCTTTGTCGACTACAGCCCTCTCAGCGCCCCCGAAGGCGGCTGGGTCGACGACGGCTTCTAGTCCCTTTCAGGGGTTTGTTTTAGCCGTCAAATAACTACTTCGCACTCCGTTGTCGTGCTTTTCGTAATTCATTAGTCGATCAGGCTGTGCCTAACCTACAGTTTCTTATAATGACGACTTCCCAATAGAGTGAACTTATCAGCGATGACTTCCAATAAGCCGTTTGCCAGTTTGTATGATCGATGCGCTGTCGTGACAGGTGCATCTTCCGGAATCGGACAGGCCATTGCACTGGAACTGGCCCGTGGTGGTGCAGATTTGATTTTGCACTACAACTGTAATCGAATCGGAATTGAAAAGACGGCTTCCCAAGTTCGTGAATTGGGGCGAGTTGTTCATATCATCCAGGCAGATCTCAGTGATGCCGTGCAGTATGCTCAACTGGTTAATGGAGCATTTGATCTCCATCAAACACTCGATATCTGGGTCAACAATGCCGGCGTCGATTTATTGACTGGGGAAGCACCCGAGTGGCCTTATCTGAAGAAACTCGAAAAGCTCTTTGAAATCGATGTTCGCGGCACGATTGCTCTCTCGAAAGCGGTTGGAACCCGCTTTTATGCTCAGCAAAGTGGTGTCATCCTCAATATTGGTTGGGATCAAGCCGAGCGTGGTATGGAAGGAGATAGCGGAGAATTATTCGCGGCTGCCAAGAATGCGATTATGGGATTTTCCCGTTCGCTGGCTGTCTCACTGGCACCGCATGTTCGTGTGAATTGCGTCGCTCCCGGTTGGATTCGAACGGCTTGGGGTGAAAATGTAGGCGATGCCTGGCAGCAAAGAGTCATGCAGGAAACACCATTGAAACGCTGGGGAACACCGGAAGATATCGCCAACCTGATCCGGTTTCTTGCTTCAGATGAAGCAAGTTATCTCACGGGTCAAATTTATTACGCCAACGGTGGTGCAGAGCGCTAAGTCACCCGATTCAGGTGAAGATCATTAAGAGCACGAAGCCCAAGCGAGTCTGTCCCGGTTGCTTATGGAGCCTATTTAAAAATTACCTGCAGCGTTCAGCAGGAGCAAACACAGCGTATTTAGGACATTATCAGTCCATGCGACTGCAGATACCATTTGAAAATGGTCTAAGACACACTCGCTTGCGCTTTGTGCCTGGAATATTCAACTTCTGCGTAGTTACTTCCGAACTGTGTATTAAGGCAGAACGCGTTTTGAAAGAATCGCCTGATAGGTTTCGTATCGTTTTTTCATACGGTCGACTGAATACATGCGGATGAGTTTGTTTTTGTAAAGCAGGCGATTCTGTTCATCACGTGTGATTTCATCACCAACTTCACGCAATGCCATTCCCGCATATAACTCTGCGAAAGTAATCGGATCAACGCCGATCCCTGCTTCCAGATCTGCAATGGCATCTCCCCCACCGGTTAGGATAAGGTATGGATTCATGCCAGTTGTGGCGGGATTATATTTGCCTTCGATTCGCAACGATTCCATCGCCTGTCCCATTGTGGCATTCGCACCCTGGATTTGCTGAACGGTTTCATTGGCCAGATCGACAGCCTGATTGTTATTGTCGATATCAGCATTTAATGGTGGCTGAGCGACTGAGGTCGCGAGCTGGAAAGTTCCATTGGAACCGAGCATATAACCAGCCCCCAGCAAGAGCAGTGAAAATCCAATTCGACGAATGGTTGGCAATTTTTCTTTACGCATCTTCCCGCACCTTATCTGATCATAATCGAGCTACGATATTGTTCACAATGACGTGATCACTGAACCACTAACGCTTAAAGCATTGTCGCTGATGCGAATAAGAATGCGTTAGAATCAGTTACGGTGGTCAGTACAAACCAGCCGTGTAATGACTATCGTGACATGCAGTCGAACCGGTTGCAAGTCGTTGAGCCTCAACTGATTGGTGTGAAGTCAAATCCGACTGAAACTACCGGCAAATCTGCTCCATATAGGAAACCAATGCCTGCAAAGATTCTGGAATTTCCGCATGATTTTCCATTTTACACATCATTTCCAGATGCTGAGCCCGTTCTGTCAATCCCGGGAAACCATATCCGCCCCCTGCCCCTTTGAGCTGATGGGCAACAGACTTCAATAAGTAGATATCCCCTTCTTCAAGACCAGCCTGTAACTCCAGTTGTCGTTCCGGCAATACCTCAACAAAATACTTTAGTAAGTCCTGAAAATCAGCTTCGTCAGCATAAATCGACTTAATGGGCTGGCCTGCACCAGGAAGTGCCTTATTGTTCACTACAGTTGCCATTCTTCATCCCCTCATGAATATTGACAGTGTTTTCGAGTTGAACACTTTTAGTAATGTGTTCTTTATTAAACATAGTTCAAAATCTTGAAGGAAAACTCGCTAACGCCATTATACTTGAGAGATTTCCGGGCAGAACTGGAAATTTCCTGGGATTTAATCCCGCTAAGTAAAGGATCTCCAACTGGACTGAACGCAATCCATATTGACCCATTATGCTAATATGAGGTATCAAACCGCTGTCAAAAAACCATTTCTGGCTTGGATCTGCCTGCTTTATGCGACTGCTTCAGAGATACATCACTGGTGAACTGCTGCGTGTTTTCGTAATGGTTTTAATAGCCATATCGATTCTGCTGGTTTTTGTTGGTGTCTTTCAACAAGCCACGGAAAATGGTCTGGGACCTGTCGAAGTCCTTCAGATTCTCCCGTATGTCATTTATAGCCTGCTTCCGATTACGATTCCGGCGACCATGCTTCTGACAGTAACTGTGGTTTACGGACGGATGTCTGGTGATCAGGAATTGATTGCCGCTCGAGCCGCTGGAATCAATTTGATTTCCCTGTTATGGCCAGCATTACTGATGGGAGCCAGTCTGAGTGCGGGTGCACTCGTGTTGACTGACCGTGTGATTCCCTGGTCTATCGACAAAATTCAGGAAACGGTGCTTCTGAAGATGGAGAAAATCTTCCTGGATCAACTTCGCAGCGATCATCAATTCATAGATCCTCAAGGGAGTCTGGCAATTACCGTCATTGATGTCGATCAGAAAACACTGATCAAGCCCACCATTCGCTATACACCAAAAAGCGGGCAGACATTCACCATTCAAGCCGAATCCGCCAATATTCATTTCAATCTTTCCGAAGGGGTGGCAACCATCAAAGTCGTTGGTGGTTATATTCATATGTCAGATGGCAGGGGAGCCTGGATACGTGAAGAAGAATATCCTTTCCCGCTCCCTTTAATCGACAAGCAGCGCAAAGCCCGACATATGGCTGCCAATGAGATTTCCAAAGAACTTCAGGAGATCAAGCAGAAAGAAAAAGAGCGGGAATCCCGACAAACCATCGCCACGGCCATGAATTTGATGACGGGCAGATTCGAAGAATTTACAAAACAGGATTTTCTGGAACTGGTGCAAGGATCTGGAACCGACCTCCAACGCAGCAATAAACTAAAAACCGAGTATCACAGCCGCTTTGCGATGGCAGGCAGTTGCTTTTTCTTCGTCCTGGTTGGCAGCCCGATTTCAATCATTCACGCCAAGAAGCAATTTCTGACCACGTTTTTTATGGTGTTTATGCCCATTGTCTTCATCTACTATCCGATCATCATGCTGTCGATGAATCAGGCAAAGAACGGGGCGCTCGAAGCTTACTGGGTGATGTGGGTTGCTAATGTCCTGGCCAGCTTTATTGGCGGATATCTTCTCTGGAAGGTCATGCGAAATTAATCTGAACGGGAAATTCACCCTCCTTCCACCTCCTCTACGTGTCCCGGAACAGAATTACAATTGAACGAGCCGCGACAGGATAGCATGTCGACTGCATGACTGTGCAGCGGCCGAAGTCGATAATATCCTCCGGAGAAGGTAATGAGGTATCGACAATTCGCTTCCATTTGATGGGAGGAGTTTCGACGATTTTAAAGTCGATTTGTTGATCAGAGCCGTTTATCATCACGTATAAATCCTGGCTGTCATTCTGACTGCCGACCAGGCTGAAGGCCAGTGTCTGCGAGTGACCGATCATATCGCAGGGGCCAGAGGGACCATACCAGCTGACTTCATTTCGCCAGTAGCGAGAACGGCAAATCGAGCCGAAGGTTTTGCGAAACGCAATGATCATTTTGAAGAATCGATACACGTCGCTGTGCTTCTCGAGTCTTGACCAATCCAGCCAGCTTGTTTCATTATCCTGATTATAAGCGTTATTGTTTCCGTTTTGAGTCTGCATAAACTCATCCCCCATACGCAGCATGGGGGAACCATTTGAAACCATCAGCAATGTCATATAATTTTTGACTAGCTGTTTGCGAAGCTGAACGACCTCATCGGGGGCTCCCTCCTCGCCTTCATATCCGGCGTTCCATTTGAATTCATGAGAACCATCGCGGTTTTCTTCACCATTGTCCCAATTGTATTTCTGTTCGTAAGTCACCATGTCGTTCAATGTTGAACCATCGTGCGAAGAAATATAATTCACAGACTGCCAGGGACGGCAGGAATGCTGAATGTCGTCAGGGAATAAGTCGGCACTGCCATAGATGCGGGTCATCAATTCGGAGATCATGCCCTGTTCGCCGCTGACGAAACGTTGGAGAGCATCGCGATAACGACCATTCCATTGCATCCACAGCCAACCGGGGAAGGTGTATCCGAGTTGATAGACCCCTGCTGCATCCCAGGGCTCGGCTATCAGTCTCACATTCAAAAAGTCTTCAGCGGTGACAATCTGAGAAAAGATCGGCGGCTGACTGACTGAGATCGAACCATCACTTTGTCGGGCGAAAATCGATGCGAGATCGAATCGAAAACCATCAACGTGCATTTCATGTCGCCAGTAGCGAAGACTGTCGACAATCAGTTTCTTGACCGGGAGTTGATTCGCATCGAGTGTGTTTCCACAGCCGGTATAATTGGCAAACTCCGGCTCTCCTTCCTGGCCTGGTACAGACATGTAATACATGTCGTTCCCGATTCCCTTGAAACTGTAATTGGGACCGTTGTCATCCCCTTCACAAGTATGATTATAAACCACATCGAGAATCACTTCGATACCCGCCAGATGAAGCTCGCGGACCATCATTTTGAATTCATCCTGAACAACCCGACTTTCCTTTCCCATCGCATATTCATGATGCGGTGCAAAGAAATTCAACGGCATGTATCCCCAGTAATTCCCTTCGGCCGGGTCATATTGAAAGACTGGCATCAACTCCACTGCAGTGACACCGAGGTCACGCAGGTAAGGAATTTTCTCGACGATACCTGCGAACGTCCCCCGTTTTGCAGTTGGCACACCGGAACTGGGATCTTTTGTAAATCCACGAACATGCATTTCGTAAATCACCAGATCGGAGTCATGCCTCAAAAACGCATCATCCCGCCAATCGAAGGGGTGGTCCGTATCGAGCACTCCGAGTGGAGCCTTGCCCAGATTTGAGCCAGGATGCTTGGCCAGTTCTCGATCGAATTTTGGAGGAAAGTGAACGGCTTTTGCATAAGGATCGACAAGAATTTTATCGAAATCGAAACGAAAGAACCCGTCTTCATTTTTCTGCGGTCCATTGACCTTATACGCATAATAAAGTGCATCTGGAGCGCGGCTGTTTTCGATGCAGCAATGCCAGACGGGACCTGACTTATTGCGATATTGATCGAACTCGAACTCGAGAATTGGATGATCGAAATCGTCAGCATTAAACAGCAGTAATACAACGCGAGATGCGCGACTGGCATACAAAACAAAATTCCAAGACTGCTGTTCCTCAATCCAGCTGACTCCTGGAGGATCCAGCCAGCCTTCAGTGAGATGCCAATTATTCATTTCAAATTCTCTTCTTTATCACAAGATGTCTATAACTGCTCATAAACTCTAATTGACTTGCAGGGATTTCACCAGTACGCCATGATGAATCCAAAATGATTGATGCGACTGTGACGCAGTCATTCAATTCTCATCAGCAAGCCAATTGATACCACGATAAGCAGGAAACCCAAATATGAGAATTCTGATCTTCGGATTCATTCTATTTTCTATCGTAACCCCTGTGTCAAATGTCTGGGCGGCTGAACTCCCGAACATTTTGTGGATTACCAGTGAAGATAACGGTCCGGAACTCGGCTGTTATGGCGACCAATATGCCGACACCCCAAATATCGATCAGCTGGCAACTCGCGGATTACGATATAATTATTGCTGGTCGAATGCTCCAGTCTGCGCACCAGCAAGAACGACCATTATCTCGGGGATGTATCCGCCCAGTCTGGGTGCTCAGCATATGCGATCAAATTTACCGATGCCAGAACAACTGAAAATGTATCCGGAATATCTCCGTCAGGCTGGCTATTATTGCACGAACAACAGCAAAGAGGATTACAACCTCGAAAAGCCAAAGGACCTATGGGACGATAGCAGTCGGAAAGCCCATTGGAAAAATCGAGATCCGGACCAGCCATTCTTCTCGATTTTCAATCACACCGTCAGCCACGAAAGTCAACTCCGTAAGCGGCCGCATACTGCAGTGCACGACCCTGCCGGTGTGCGAGTGCCTGCGTATCATCCTGACACTCCCGAAGTTCGTCAGGACTGGGCTCAGTATTACGACAAGCTGACTGAAATGGATCAGATCGTCGGAAAGAATATTCAAGAGTTGCAGGAAGCCGGTTTAATGGACGAAACGATCATCTTCTACTACGGCGATCATGGTTCAGGAATGCCACGGCACAAGCGCTGGCCCTATAACAGCGGGTTGCATGTGCCATTAATTGTTGTGATTCCCGAGAAATTTCAACACTTGGCTCCGCCTGAATATAAAGTGAATGGAACTTCTGATCGGCTCGTCAGTTTTGTCGATCTGGCCCCAACGGTACTGAGTCTGGCAGGTGTTGAACCTCCGCAGGAATGGCAGGGATATGCGTTCGCTGGAAAGTATACTGCCCCCGAGCAGGATTTCATTTTCGGTTTTCGTGGTCGCATGGATGAACGTCCCGATTTTGTCCGCAGTGTCCGCAATGAACGATTTATTTATATCCGACATTTCAATCGCCATCGTCCCTATGGTCAGTTCGTGCATTACATGTTCCGCACCCCGACAACCCGCAAATGGTTCGAACTTCACGAACAGGGGAAACTGACTCCCGCTCAGGATTTGTTCTGGCAGAAAAAACCGGTTGAAGAACTGTACGACCTGAAAGCTGATCGAGATGAAGTCAACAATCTGGCAGACGATCCTGCTCATGAAGAAACCTTGCAGGATTTTCGACAGGCTCTGTTTCAATTCATGGTTGAAACAAAAGATCTGGGTATTGTGCCTGAAGCGGAACTGAATCAAAGAACTGCCGGAAAGTCACCGTACGATGTGCAACGCAATGGCGACTTACTCGCTCAATACGATCGTGTCCTCCTGACAGCTGCGGCTGCTTCGCACCTGGATGTCGACAAAATCGATCAGGAAACAATGGAGAATGCTTTCGAAAATGAAGAAGCGACTATTCGCTACTGGGCATGTGAGTGGGCATTGATGAATGAGAAACAGGGAGTCGATAAGGCTCGCAAGCAACTGGTAAAATGCCTGAAAGATTCCTCGTCCAGTGTGCGTGTCGCCGCCGCGGAAGCTCTCGGAAGATACGGCAGTGATGACGATCTGAAACAGGCATTGCCGGTGTTGTTGAAAGCAGCCGATCTGAATGAGAACGATGTTTACACTGCGATTGCGGCACTGAATTCACTCGATTATCTGGATGATCGCGCGAAATCGATTCGGGATGAAATTGAGGCTCTGCCAGATAAAGTGAAGCAGATGCCACCAAGAACGGATTCTTATGTGCCACGATTAAAAGAAAAAATCATGGCGGATCTGGATGGAAAACCGACGCCGTAGTTGATTGACCCCTTACTCTCATTTCCCACAGTTTATAGAAAGAATTTACAAGCAATTTATCTGACAAAATCCATGGTAAACAATAAACGCCACTGCTGACTGACCAGCAGTGGCGTTTTTTATGGATGGCTGCGAGTGATCGATCACTTCTTGAAATGCTTCTCATACAGCAAAAAGAAGGCAATCGGGGGCACGATGAAGATCAAGCCTAGAAAGAATGACCAGCGTGGAAACAGGTAAGGTTTGATCAGAAATTGATCGATCAGAGCCGAGCCGACGACTGCCCAGCACATGAAGATCAAGCCGAGCTGGAAATTCTGCTTCTTCTCATCATCCGTCATTTCAGACTTTGGTTTCTCGGCTTTCACCTTGCCGGAACTCTTGCCAGACTTTTTACCCCGACCGACTGACTTGGAATCAAACTGAGCAGCGATTGCTTCGTCTCTAGCTCCCGGAGCATAGTATTTCGCAATCGACTGATTGATTTGCAGGGGTGTGGCAATCACTGCACGCATCGGTTTGCCAAATCGCAAACGGAATTCATCTTCGAGTTCATGATCCGGCTCATCCATCGCAGCGACCAGAATGACATCCTCATCAACAAACAATGGGAGAATACTATGTGTTTTGACGAGTTTCCGAGGGACCTGATCGAGAACGTTATCGTCTGGTAATGTCGATTCGAGATCGACAAAAGGACGCCCCAGTTCCTGAGCCAGAGCCTCTGCTGCTTTTTGTGGTGTGACCAGTTTCATCTGAACGACTGCGTCTCGATGTGTTAATCCGCGACGGTCAGCAAACTCTTCGACTTCAGAAATCTGACTTTTACCGATTTCCCCTTCTGCAACCAGTATTCGCAGCATCGGTTTGCTGCCACGATCCTTCTCATCACCAAATTCGCGCCCGAGGCTCTCATCATAATCTCGTTTGCGGGATTTGTCGGTCAGGCACAACATTGCCTTGGCTAACTCGTTGAGTAAATCCTGAGACTCAAGCATGTAGTCGCCGGTCGCATACTGGCGAACAAGACCATTGAGTTTTTTGTAATGAGCGCGAATCTTCTCAGGATCGTCCTCGAAATCGATCAGACGCAATAACTGATAATGTGTCGGTGGTCGAAGCTCCTCGGGAATTCCGAGCCACTGTTTATAAACGTCAATCGCCACGAGTCTTCACTCCGTTCTTTAAGAACGCCTAACAATACTCATCATTGAATTGACTTCGAAAGTCATCATGACGAAAGTGGCGGAGGCGCTCTCGAAGAGAAGCCCCCGAATCGTTGAACATCCGGGTCTTCCGCTGAGTGGGACGACCCGGCCGCCCAAGTCATTTCGTCTTCGTTAAGTTTTGTCAGGCGATTTAAGAAAATTCCCGGTCAAACATAAACCGAACTTATTCGACTGTATATTCCAAAGCGAGAGTTTCCATGGCATCGACACCAGCGGTATCCAAACCGGAGTCGCGTACAATTTGAGTGGCCGCTTCGCGATTTCCTGTCAAATCGCGAGCGGTTGCACTAATACGGCCATTGGCATCGTAACTGTACGTCACTTCCACAGGAGAATTCTGAGGGAGATTAGGAGGCAGATCGACGATGCGAAAATCACCGATTAACGTACAGGCCGCTGGATCCTTGGCTTCCCCTTCGAGAATGTGTACATGAATCGAACGCTGATTCGGGGAGTTCGTCACAAAGCGTTGGGACACATTGAATGGGATTTGCGTATTCTTGGGAATCATAATGTGATTGATTTTCTGAACCCGATTATTGGGATCAGTGATCTTAATTCCCAGAGAGTGAGAATTGACATCGGCCGTGCTGACCGAACGGAGTCGATCCAGAGCCGCTTTGGCAATTTTAGATCCCCCACCCGTTGCCCGCGCTTCGAGAATCGCCGCATGAATGGCCGCTCCCTGCGAAACCGCTTCTTCAGGGGAGACATCCCTTGATGGCTTGCGACCAGCAACCTCGATGAGCATCGCTTCAACAACTGGCATGTGAGTCGAACCACCGACAACGACAATATCGTCCAGTTCACCAGCTTTCACGCCCGCTTGTTGCATAACCAGTTCGGTTGTGTCCCGCGTACGTTGCATCAGGTCCGCAGTCATGCGTTCAAAGTCGCCGCGTGTTAACGCAACCGTCAAAGTTTTTCCCTGATAATACAGACTCACTGGAACCTGAGACTTATTACTGAGTTGACGTTTTGCGTCTTCACATTCCTGGGTGAACTGCAGGAGTGTTTCAGGATCTTCACGAGGATCAGTCCCGTGTTTTTGCAGATATTGTTCGGAGACATGATCGACCACGCGTCGGGTCCAGTCGAGACCACCGAGCATCACATCTCCATCGGTCGCGAGGACGCGGAAGTTTGTTGGTGTGTATTCCACAACGGTTACGTCAAACGTACCACCCCCGAGGTCGTAAACGAGAATCGTCTTCTTTTGGAAGTCTGCTTTTTTAATCCCCAACTCCCCTTTGATCCAGGCATAAGCCAGCGTGGCGGCGGTAGGTTCGTTGATAATGTCGACCACGTTCAATCCGGCAATTCGACCAGCATCCTGAGTCGCTTTACGACGAACATCGTTGAAGTAATACGGCACAGTAATAACGGCATTGGCAATTGGCCCGATCCGTTCTTCGGCATCCTGCTTGAGTTTTTTAAGAATCAAAGCCGAGATGAATTCCGGAGTCAGTTTCTTATTTTGAAAGACGACATAGAAATCCTTATTTCCCATCTGACGTTTGATCGCTTCGATAATCCGTTCCGGATCTTCGACCGACATTCGTTCGAAAGTCGGCCCAACAACAACCTGACCTTCCTCGCTGAGTATGACAATCGAAGGAGTAATTGTTCGATCATCCGAATTCAAAAGGGGAGCAGGCTCACCACTTTCGTCCATCATCGAAATTGAGGAAAACGTAGTTCCCAAGTCGATTCCGACAGTATTACCCTCAAGAAACTGCATAGCGTAACCCGTTGTCTTTCACGATCTCTACAAAAACAATGTGCACACCCAATTTGTACATCTCAATACAGGAGGATTCCTGACTCAGTATTCAAACAGGGCAATTGACCAATAGCTCATCAACAGCAGCAAATACGATTACGATAGAATAGTGATTATTGATGTCAGGTTTCAACGAAACGAAACCGAACGAAATCGCCATTTAGCAGAATTCTAAATATTGCAGCTATTGAGAGGATTATTCTGAATGGTACATTGTGGTAGCGACGCAGGGAGGTTGCAAGACATAAGCCGTTTTCTTGCTGGAATTTCAATTGAGCACGGTAGGCCACTCGCGTGAGTCAACGTGCGACTTGTCTGCGATTGCACAATCATCGTGAACTGAATTCCTGGCTGCTGAAGCTGGTCCGTTCAAGCGGTGAACTGCAGACGAAGTCACGGAGGTCTTATTAACTGCTGTTGCAGTCCGGCCCACATCGTATGCATAAAAAACGAAGCCTTGGTTGACTCCGATCAACATAACGTCTTATCTGGAGATTTCGACACAAATCAGAACCAATCCAGTTCAACAATCCTCACCCCCAGAATAAAAACAATCGTGAGGAACGAACCTAATATTTGAACCAGGATAGCTGCGTTAATGACGTTCAAATACTCAAGCGTTTTATTGGAGAGTCGTTCACGGTTCTCGATGGCGAGCTTGAGAATGGCGTCGTAAATTAACTCTCCGGCGAGAATCAGAATGACGCATAAGAAGACAAACGCCCATGTCAGCAAACTCAGTTCGACGACAACCGCAGTACACAGCAGGATGCTAATGGCGAAAAAATCGAAATAGAGCGTACTGCTCATCCTGAAGCATTGCGTAATGCCGCGTTCACCATCAACTAAACGTTGACGCCAGGGTGATCGATTCGAACGGGGTTCTTCGGAAGCATCTTCCGTTGTCATTAAATCGATTAATGAAGTTCTCATTTAATTTCTACAGCCCACAGATTTTAATAATTGTTTCAGGTCCAGTTTCGTTACTTCTGAATGGCCCATCTGATAGTCCCGAAATTCAAAATCACAACCTTCTGTTATGGTGTCCCCAGCAATGAACTGAGACGACCCGAGGATCCGTCGATAGGTCCGAGACGAGGTTCAATCATAAAGCCAACGCCAAAGTTGCCCTTACTGCTATCAACCGACATTCCAACATGAATCAGGAAGTCTGAGCGAATTCCCGTGATCGTAAAAGACTGTCCCCGATCCTGATTTTCAGCGATATCGTATGCGGTTCCAAAGGTGGCAATCCATTTTTGACTCATCGCGTAACTGACGCTGCCAGTGAGCAATTGACTTTCCAGCGGTCCTGCCTGAACGCTGCGATACCCCAGATACATGCTTCCACGAGTACTGCGTTGTGTCAGGAATCCAATGTCCCAGGTCTGAGGAGCCTCTTCAAAGAAATCGAACTGACCATTGGCCAGAAATTTGGTACGGGAACCGACATCCCACATATAGTTGGCGGAGAGCAATCCAAAATCTTCACCGAAGTTATCGTTATCAGCATCCGGGAAGTAAGACACCCCAAGGTCCAAAGTCATCCAGTCTTTAATGCGTTGACGTTCGGGAGGACCAACCTTCGTTTGCAGGCGATGATTCCAATTGAAGCGAGCAACCTGCTGATCGTCAACAAGTTCGAAGTAAGGCGAACTGACGTTGCGAGCTGCCCCCGAGCGAACCGCATAATTTCTTGGATTATACTGATTAGGCAATAAGGCATTATTCATAAAGCCGAACGTGTTAAAAATTAACCGCGTGCGAAATCGTTCTTGCGCGTTTTCATCAAATTCGTTGTACTGCGGCACATCACTCAAATCCTGTGTGGAATCGGCGAAGTAATAGTCGACTCCCAGATTCTGCTTGTGAGCCAATCCATTTAACCCCAGCAACGGGCTGAACAGATGAGGGTAGGTTTTCCAAAGCATCAAATTCGCCCGCACACCAGCAGAACCGTAAAAACGATTCAGGCTCTGATTCGTAAATCCATCATCCTGCCAGTAGGCGGCTTCACCAAGTAAATAAGGATCGACTTTCACCGCTCCTAAGTTGAATGGCATTGAAAGTTCGTGGCGAGTTGAAAGCACGACTCCTTCTGCATCCGGTGTGTAATTGAGCGGAATATATAAATCGTTGGGATCTTCAGGAGCAACACCAGGTTGCAGATGACCATATCCTGCTGAGGTTCTCGATGAGTACACAAGCCGATCCCACAACAACGGTTCGCCCAGAATGGTCAAGTCGGCTTTCGGTAACCAGCTTGCTTCTGTTGAAAATTCATTGAGTCGGTATCGGCCCATGATCGAAGCCGCGACATTGTCTTCCTGATGATTAATGCTGATTAGAGTTTCGTTGTCTTTGCCCTGATCCCATTCCGACTCGTAATATTGTTCGAGGAAGTTACGATCACTTAAGAATCCAAGTTCGCCGGTTATCCACACGGAATCCGATATGTGCTCGCGATGTCGCCATAAAGCGCGACCACGTGTGTTCGAAGGGACATCCAAATCGCGGCGATCCAGCCCCAGATTGTCAGTTCCCCAATCGTTAATCCACACTCCTTCTGCTTCACCGAAATAACTTCCCTCTGTACCGATCGGAGCGGAACTGGAATACGTTGCATCGGTTCCCAGCCAGAATCCACGCTCTGTGTACATATTTGCCTGCAGGTTCCAATCGAGATCAGAATTCCCTTTCAGACCGAGCAACTTTGAGAGATTCCAAACGCTTTTCAACTGCCCGCCAAAAATACGATCCTGGCCGAGTGTCAAACTTTCGATGGGGATATGTGGGTCTTCTGCCGGACCACTCACAAACGGAGCGAAGAAGACTGGAGCTTCACCCACTCGGAATTTATTGTTCAGACTGGTAATCCAAGGTTTAGGGCGGGCAACCTGAAGTCCTGTTTGAGGATCCACTTCGGCATCACCTCGTCCAACCCAGCCCCCGTCGTAGCGATTCTCAATGAAGATATCCCCTGCTTCCATTCGATAAGTTGGCACTCCAAATTCGCTTCCTGTGACCCAGGCATTTTCTGCGTGGAAACTGTCGTGCGAAAGCTGCCGAATTCGGTCAGCTCTGAGTTTAAGATCCCCTTGCATATCGGGAACGTTCACACGCAGTTCACTATCCAGCAGGACGGCTCGATCTTCTCGAATATCGTAATAAGCACGGGAAGCACGCATGACATGATTGCCCTGACGAATTTCAATATCACCCTCCAGGTAAAGTTGCATCGGGGAATTCTGGTCTTGAAACATTTCCGGTGAAAATGTCCCTGAAGCATTTGCTTGCGTCCAGATCACAACCTGATCGGCTGAAATATCCAATGCTCCGACCTGCTCTCCATCAAGAGGCCCCACGCCTTCAACAACAATGTTCACTCCTTGTGAAATCACGGTGATCTGCTCAGGTGGAGAGGACTCCTGAGAGAGATAGCTTTTCACATCGAACCCGATACCAAAACTTCGAGGTGAAATCACGATGTGCCGTTGAGAAACCACAGGAAGCGTTTGTGTCAGACTGTCGAAATCAATCTCTGCAGGACTGAGTGGAATCGCGTTATCTGGTGCGATGAGCCGAGGTTGATTGAGTGCAGTTTGCTGATGTCGTGACCGAGCCAGTTTTGCTCGTTCCAAAAAAGGATCACTGGTTGCAGAGATCAACTGCACTTCGTGACGAGGAACAGTTGTTATCTCAGCTGACGTGACAAGTTCAATCAGAACTGGTTGAGCCGATTCATTTCTTGCATCCGTTTTGAGTAACACATCCTGCTCAGCATAAACGACAATTCGAGTCATCAGGCGATTCTGATCCTGAACTGTCGATTTCCAGATCACAATCTGATTCGCACTCAGTTCCCAATCGCCCTGTTGAATCTGGCAACGGCCCCGCAGCAACGAAACACTTTCGGGAGCAGACCCATTCTCCTGGATTTGATTTGCATCCCCGTACAATCGTGATGTCACATCGACTGCCGCTGTCGACTCTTCATGTAGAAAATCGCAGCTGATGAAAATCGGATCGAGAATCGTTGGGCCTGTTTTTTCAGTGGATTCTGCAAAGGGAGGCTTGAACGCAACTCGGCTTTCGGCCACGTCATCCTGTGCCCAGGAAGTTAACATCAATGCAACCAGCGCGACCAGCACCACGAACGGCAACAGCGTTACCTTTCGTATGGCTCGGCAAAATGGTCGCTCGATGAACACCATTGATCAACGAATTTCAGTCTTCTACAGGGGGGGAAAAACATCGCTTGAGAATTGAAGAAAGGAACTCTGATTGCGACGACTGGAAGGACGGACCATTCAGCAGGCGGAGTGTAGTGGAATTCCTGAAATTTGGTCAACGGGGATCACAGCCATGCAAATCGACGTAAATTTCTAATTCGCAACAAGATGCGACACAATGAAGCCCTCTGCTCAAATGGAAATCCAAGAATCCCTTCTCCGACCCTAATAAAACCGTAACCTATTCTGTAGTTAACACTTACAACAGACACCCAACAATAATACCTGACTGAACTAAAAAAGATTGTGCAAACTATGTCATTCCATGTTCAAAACCCCATATAATCATTACAAATTCTTGTGAGACTTTGAGACTTTTCAGGATGAATCTCTTTACAAATGCACAGTCGCTTGGGGGAACGAACATCTCATCTTTATCAAGCGAAAAGATGAGATTAGTCCGCAAAGTTTACTTAGAAATTCAACAATACTGTTGAATCCATCAGCACAGATCCATATCATCAAAATACCTGCCTCACAAATTAAAAACCTACCCCACTTGCCTTCCAAACGGAGATCATCATGACTGAGCCAGCTCAAAAACCCGATGAAACCACCCCAAAAATGAAGCCAAGTATTCTGCGTCGCATTGCGGTCTTTGGTATTGTTTTATTTCTGGGACTTCAATTAGTCCCCGTCGATCGTCAAAATCCAGAAGTCGTAGCAGACATTAATGCACCTGAAGAAGTGAAACTGATTCTTCGCCGGGCTTGTTACGATTGCCATTCAAACGAAACACATTGGCCGTGGTACAGTTATGTTGCACCCGGGTCGTGGCTGATGGCCAAAGATGTTCGTGAAGGTCGAGACTACCTCAACTTTTCGGAATGGGGCGACTATTACGAACTCGAAGAAACACCAGAATATTTTCTTGATGAATGCTTTGGCTCGATTGAATCCGGAGAGATGCCCCTCTGGTTTTACCTGCCGCTGCATCCTGAAGCGAAGCTTACTGAAGAGGATATGAAGATCCTGAAAGATTGGTGTCAGGCGGAGGAGAGTGTTGTAGCTGAGGAGATTGAAGAGGATCTTGAATCCTGAATCCCGCATGCTGATTTTCAATCAGAATCAGATGTTCTCAAAGAAGATGGCTCGACGATGCGTATTTTAGGTTTGGGAACAGACATTGTTGAAATCAGCCGTGTCACAGACATGATTGAACGGCACGCCGAGAGTTTTACCGAGCGGATTTACAGCTCTTACGAAATCGATTATTGCTCTTCGAAAAAGAATGCCTCTCAACATTATGCAGGTCGCTGGGCTGCAAAAGAAGCGGTTATGAAAGCTTTTGGTACCGGATTCATCAAGGGAATTCACTGGAACGAAATCGAAGTCATTTCCCAACAATCTGGCCAGCCAGAAGTTCGTCTGAGCGGTGAAACCAGTACATTCGCCAGGCAGCGAGGAATCGATCAGATACTGCTTTCCATCTCTCACGGTAAAGAGTACGCAACAGCGACCGCAATTGTCTGTTCAGAATGATGAAAATTGAGTAACTCATCGACAACTACCAGATCATCAACGGCTTCGGAGTTTGCAATTCAAATTTCTGATCTTGTCTATCAGACTAGCCATCGCCAGTTTGAGCTCGTGATCGATCACTTCGAAATGCCCAATTGTTCGACGCTGGCGGTGACTGGTCGGAGTGGCTCGGGAAAGACGACACTGCTCTCTCTCATCACTGGTCAGGTTTCGCCAGTTCAAGGAACCATTGAGGTCCTTAATCGAGATTTGACCTCTCTGACTGGAGCACAAATCCGTCGATTCCGGCTGGAAAATATAGGCATTGTTTTTCAGGATTTTCGCCTGATCGATTACTTGACCGTCTACGACAATATCGGAGTCGCGCGAAATCTGGGCCGCATTCAAAGCTCCGTTAACGTAAAAAGTCGCATCCATCAACTGGCTGAGCAATTTGGAATCGAGAAACTACTCGATCGCTATCCGCGTCAAATTTCTCAGGGAGAAAAACAAAGAACAGCCATTGCCCGTGCGATGTTCACGAAGCCCGCTCTCATTCTGGCCGATGAGCCAACAGGTAATCTTGATCCTCAAAATGCGAATACTGTAGTCAATTTGTTGCTCGATGCCGTTCGTGAGAATCAATCATCTTTAATAGTAGTCACACACGATCATCCGCTACGCGATCGCTTTGACCATCATGTTGATATGTCCCAAATCACAGGGAAAGCCTCCTTGACTCAATCAAGCTGAATCAGTTCGTGATTCGCTCCAAGTCATGAAACGTTCTTGCAAAATGACGGATCACCAGGCTAACCAAATAACAGGCCGTACAAACCAGTACCGTACTGGCACCTGCAGGAATTCGAGTATCGAGCGAAGATAACAAAGCTCCAATCGCAGAGGCTCCCGCTCCGATACCCGCAGATATCAAGAGAATCTGATAAAAGCGATCCGACCACAATCGAGCAGTTACTGCAGGAGTAATGATGAGTGCCACAATCATTACAACGCCAATTGCGGGCAAGCCAACGACGATAGTGGTCGTTAACAGCAACAATTGTAACCAGTCTACTCGATTTGTGGGTAACCCTTGCACCGACAGGAAATCCGCATCAAACGTTACGCCGACGCTTAAGCGAAAAGTTAATGCAATAATCAAAACGGTAAGCAGACAAGCTCCACCAATCAGGTAAACATCCTTAATCAACAAGCTGCCTGGAGAGCCGAACAAAAAAGCATCGAACCCAGCCCGGCCACCAAATTTGCCACTGTTCTGAATCATTCGACTCAAAACAATTCCAGCTCCAAAGAAAACACTTAACACACCTGCAACTGCGGTTTCGGTTCTGGTTTTTGAAATCTGTGGAAGTATGCGAATCAACCACACGGCAAGCAAACCCGATAAAAAAGCTCCGGCAAACTGTAGTGCCAGATTCTGTCCTCCAGCCAGATAATACCCGATGCAAACTCCTGGCAACGAAGCATGAGCCAGTGCATCCCCGGTTAAGGCCCGTCTGCGTAATACTGCAAAGGTTCCAATGATGCCACAGGTGGCACCAACCAACGCTGTTCCGAGTAAAACGACAGCAGTATTATAGGGCAGCCCAAACATGGAGTTTTCGCTTTAACGAGATCATGAAATCCGATTGAGTCATTCGATCATAGCCCAGGTTAAAACAGAAACAAACATTACCACAGGGCAACTCGACAATAGTAAAATCAGACGAGACGAGCCAGCAACATTCGTTGCTCAACAGGTATAATACTCACAGCGCATAAAAAACACCTTCAAAGCTTGCCCCAGCTTTGAAGGTGCGATCCCAAGTTGACCCCAAGGGACAGGAGAGAGTTTCATTGTATGTTACTGCATTAAGAACCGATCAATAATCATTTCACGTGACTCGATTAGACCATTTTCAAATCGTTTCTGCAGTCACATGGACACAAAATGTCCTAAAAACGCTGTGTTTGCTCCAGCCTAACGCTGCAGGTATTTTTTGAATATGCTCTAGACACATTCGCTCTGGTTCAGTGCCTGCTTGATAACTCGTGATTACCTCACGAGAGTTCAGTCACCCATCAAGCCACGGTTCAAACGGTTCAGAGCTTCCTGTTCGATTTGTCGAACTCGTTCACGAGTCAACCCGAGTGACTCACCGATCTGTTTGAGTGTCTTCGGCTCGTCATCATCGAGACCAAATCGCATTCGCAGAATAGTTGCCTGGCGGTCTTCCATTTCATCCAGCATGCGGTAAACGTGTGTCAGATTGTCATTATTGAGAAGTTCAGCTTCCGGTCCATCCTCACGAGTGTCGGCAACCATTTCACCGAGCGACCAACCATTTTCATCATCGTCGGATTGTGGCGTCGTGTTGTAAAGCTGAATCGCTTTCTTGACGATCCCCAGTTTTTTCTTAGGGATCTCCAGCTCTTTAGCGACTTCTTCAGCAGTCGGAGTGCGATTTAATTCGTCTTGAAGTCGAGCAGTCGCTTTTCGCCACTTCGAGAGCAATTCAACCATATAAGCCGGAATACGAATCGTTTTCGCACAATTGACCAATGCCCGCTTGATCGATTGCTTAATCCAGTAACTGGCATAAGTACTGAAGCGAGTATTCATATCGGGATCGAATCCCTCAACAGCTCGCAGCAAGCCGAGATTTCCCTCTTCGATCAAATCCTGTAGCGGCAGCCCCTTGCTTGAGTAACCCCGTGCGATATTGACTACGAGCCGTAAGTTGGCTCGAACCATGCGATCACGTGCCTGTGCATCACCCATGGCGATTCGCCGGGCGAGGTCTTTTTCTTCATCGGCACTCAGGAGCGACGTTTCGTTAATTTCACGCAGATACGTTTCCAGCGGATTCTGCACAGAAGTAGAAATACGACGTCGGCGTGTATGGGGTGTCGTGGTGGTATGAGTCATATCAGGGGCTTTCATTCTACTGGAAATCGATCATCACGATTTCGGGGGGTGAGTCGTCCTTGTTGTCTGACCGCTATCCGGGAACCGTTTCTGTGAACGATCGGTCGACCGCGACTCTTGCGTCCTGCAATGCGTACTCGTAATTAAATTATCGTCGTGACAATTTAAAACCTGCAGTTGCTAGTGACGGAAAACCCCAATCCGCACGAAGCCTCAGGCAATCACAGCAATCGTACCAACCATTCATAATGTTCCGTTGCGGTGTAGCTACGACAGGACTTAGCGAAGTCGTCGATTAATCGTGTTCCCGCTTTGCACGCAATTCACCAGACCTGAGGAATGATCCGATTATGACAGCTTCGACAATCGCAGCAATTTCAGATCGTTTCACACACCCTGAAAACATTAATTTTCATAGAGCGGCTGTATCTTTTTCATGTCTGTCAGGCGAATCGCGACCATGTACCGACGATCTCGCTGACCGTTTTGATTGATAAAAAATTTCCCGGCAATTTGATCCTCTGCGTTTTCATCAGCCGAAAGGATCAGCATCTCACCGACATTCATCGTCACAGTAAAAGATAAGTCACGTAATTGTTCAATCTGCTGCCCACCCTGATATTGAAATTGATTCCCACTGGCAACGGGTCGTAACTGCGATGAGCCATAATGGATTTCTGGAGTCAGATGCAACTTGATCCATCCATCCTGCAGCCGCTCAACTTCAGTATGCAACACCCCGTGTGCATCTGACAAAACAATGGGTTCTTTTGAACCAGTCAACAAGACTTTCATTTCTGGAACAGGCATGCTGGTCTGAATCGACGTGGTTCCACCAGAAGGCAGAAATGTTTGACGCCCTATCAAATCGGTATGACGTGACGTACCGGCAGAATCCGTAATTTCGTTTTTGAGTCCGAGGAGACGCTGCAATGTCCGGGGTGGAGTTAATCCAACAAGCCCAACCCGAAATCCCTGATCACGCAAACGAGACCGAGTTTCTAAATCGACAGTGCCAACCTGGTCGATTTCTTCCCAGACAAACTTGGACAGCAAAGGATCTTCGGCATCTCGCTCCACATACACAATGTCGAGCTGAACCGTTTCCATTCCCGGAGTGATCGGATTCAGCAAGGATTTCCCCTGCTGGGAAGTCCCTTCAAAATCAGTAATTTGACAACCCGCAAAGGCGGCAGCACACACGATCCCCAAGACCAGGCACCAGCGAATTCGCAGCAAAACTGCATTCTTCGATGAAGACGGGCTGTACAGATCGAGATGACTTGCAGAAGCAGTCATAAAAAGTTGAGGCAATCACAAAAATGAAAATAAGATAGACGAATGTCCGTGAGTGGAGTTCAGAGAGTTTTTCGCTACGGGAACGGAGGTGATCTGAGGTATGAAACTTTTATGAGGAAAAGAGAATTTTGTCAACGAGAGCTGAATTCAACCAGAACAACGAAAGAAATACAAAAAGGCCACCTGAATGCCTGAATTGACAAGCACTCACGTGACCTTTTGATTTCACAAAAAGACATTCTCAATTATGAGTCATTCTTCAGTATTATTTGTCAGAGTAGACCAGAGCAAATACTGCCTTTGCAGACTGAACATAACTCTTTCGACGACAAATAACAGTAATTCCTCTAAACCATCGCTTGACGTTCTGATTCCCTTTGAGCTTCAACGGAATAGCGCGTCAAAGGCATGGCTTCGAGGCGGGCAATCGGAATGGGCTTCCCGGTCACTTCGCAAATCCCATAACTGTCATTATGGAATTTCTTGAGAGCGTTCTCAATCTCGGAAAGCTCGTCGGCTTCCATGGAGATCAAATGACTGTTGAGATCACTCATTTCATTATATTGAGCAATATCAGCTGCATCTCCAATAGCCGAGTCGTTGCTCGATTTGGAATCATAAGATCTCCCGGAGCGACGTCTCAATTCATCTCTTCGGGATAGTAAATTGACTTTCAGCTTCTGCAGGCGGTCTGTACGTGTCACTGTTGTCACTTTCTAAATGCAATCCTGTTATGCCTGTCAGCAATTGCCTTGCTGACTCAACCCGTCGCTTGGTTGATTGGCGATACCACAGCTGAATTGTATGATCAACAACCTTCAATGCGATTGCAAGCGCACAGACTACTGTCCATGCGCATTCCGTAAAAAACGACATATCGCGATCACGAACCTCATGAATTAGTCATAACTTTATGTTATTTATAAATTTACAACATTATTGGAATCCCCTTCTTCTGAAGAACGTCTTGGAATCTACATCAAATATTTATCAAAGACACTTGGTTCAGAGACGAAAATCTCCGCACTCTCACGAGGTAAATCCCATGAAATCAAAGACTTTCCTGAGCAATGGCATAAAATTTTCTATATATTTTTTATTAAGGAGAAAATTTTCCAAAATTAAATGCCCAAACTACTCATTTTTTTTCCTGATATTCTCCCTGGTAAATATTGGGACACAATCATTTGCTGCTGAGAATCGGCCTAATATTCTGCTGGCCATCAGTGATGACCAGTCTTGGATTCATACTTCAGCTTCTGGAAGTCCTGCTATTGAAACTCCGGCCTTCGATCATGTCGCCCAAGCTGGAGCATTATTTACGAATGCTTTTGCAGCATCTCCAGGCTGCAGTCCCTGTCGAGCGGCTCTGTTGACGGGTCGTCATACCTGGCAAATTGAGGAAGCGGGAACACATGCCAGTTCATTTCCACTCAAGTATCCAGTATTTCCAAGCCTCTTAGCTGATTCGGGCTACCACACTGGCTACACCGGTAAAGGTTGGGGTCCGGGTAATTATAAGATCTCTGGGAGAACCCAAAATCCCGCTGGTCCCAGTTACTCAAAACACAAACTCAAGAACACACCAGCTGGAATTAGCAAAACAGACTATGCAGCGAACTTTGTTGATTTTCTGGAAGATCGCCAGGAAAATCAGCCATTCCTCTTCTGGTATGGAGGCCATGAACCGCACCGTTCTTATAAAAAAGGATTAGGAGAAAAGAATGGAGCAGATCCCTCACTGGTCGATGTCCCCGGCTTTTTGCCCGATGAACCAGAAATCCGATCTGATATTCTTGATTACTATGCAGAAATCGAATGGTTCGATCAGCACCTCGCCAAAATGCTGAAAACACTGGAAGAAAAAGGCGAACTGGAAAATACAGTTGTGATCGTCACATCCGATAATGGTATGCCTTTTCCTCGCGCCAAGGCCAATTGTTATGAATATGGGATCCACATGCCCCTGGCCATTTGCTGGCCGAAGCAGATGCCTGGTGGGCGGCAAATCGATGACCTGATTGGCTTTGTCGATATTACTGCAACGATTCTGGATCTTGCTCAAGTCACTTACCCAGCCGATCAACCTGGACTCTCCGGCAGAAGTTTTCGAGATCTTCTCATGAGCGATCAGTCGGGAATTTGTGATCCGTTGAGAACCGCAGTCTATTCGGCACGCGAAAGACACTCATCTTCGCGTTATAATAATTGGACCTATCCACAACGTGCGCTTCGCACAGACAATTATTTACTGATCCACAATTTTCGACCAGAACGCTGGCCGGCGGGAGCTCCACAAAAATATGATTCTGATGACAAACTCGGGCCTGCACATGGTGGCTATCACGACATCGACGCCTGCCCTTCGTTGACCTATCTCATCGAAAACCGGGACAATCCGGCAATCGCTCCTTATTTTCACGCTGCTGTTGATAAACGTCCCGAATATGAACTGTTCAATATTAAAACCGATCCTGCTTGTATGAAGAATCTGTCAGGTCAGCAGGAATTTCAATCGATCGAACGGGATTTGATCGTTAAGCTGAATACCTATCTCAAGGAAACTGGTGATCCTCGTGTACTGGATGGGGGAGAGATTTATGAAACCTACAAGCGATACAGTTCCATCCGTAAGTTCCCGGCGCCAGAGTAATCACTTCGACTCATTTTGGATTGATTTCATGAGACTCAGGAAATTCTTATTCCTACTCGGCCTGAGCTTATCGGCTTATGTACCTGGTCAAGTCCAGACAATTCAGGCTGCTGAAGAAAAAGAAATTGCCGATGCAATCCAGAAGGGAGTTTCTGCGCTTAAAACGTTTCCGTTCAACAATAGATTTATAACCGGACTGGTTACTTATACGTTACTTGCTTCGGGAGAATCGGCTGAGTCTCCTGAGGTGAGTCGAGGTCTCAAAATCATCACCGACAAGTGTCGTCAAAGTGAAAATCAGTATCAGCCGACGCAACATCAATATTACGAAGCGACGATTGACATTATGGCCCTGCAGGCAGCTGATCCTGAATTCTATATCAGTGAAATTGAAATGATTGCTCAGTACATCATGGACGGGCAAGAAGATCATGGTGGATGGTTCTACCCAGACCGAGGTATTAACAGTGGCGATACCAGCATCACGCAATATGCCCTGCTGGGGCTGTGGGCTGCCGATCGTGCGGGAGTCTTCATTCCGAACGATGTGTTTGAGCGGGCAGCCGCATGGCACACAAAAACTCAAGCTCAAAACGGGGGGTTTTCTTATCACCCAAAAAATCTTCAACCAAACCCGAGTGAAATTCGTGGAACGATGACACTCGCCGGTTCGGGATCGTTGGCCGTGATTCGCACGATTCTATTTCAACGCCCAGGTGCCCCTGACAGTGATCCCAATTCAAAAAACTCTCTCAATTTTTTAGAGCGACTCTCCCCTGCGTCCAATAAAGACTCTCCAAGACAAGTTCGAGGAACCCCCAAAGCCATTCGTCCACAAATCGACAATGCGGTCAAACTTTCCTATCAATGGATCGAAAAAAATTATTACCTGGCCCCCCCAAAAGAGTCAGAAAATACCTTTTATTATTACTATTACACACTCGAACGGGCAGCAACGCTGAATGGATGGGAGACCATTCAAAATCAAAACTGGTATTCTGATGGTGCGGATATCCTGATCAAACAACAGAGCCCGAGTGGCTTCTGGATTGAAATCCCCAGTTACCAACCGAATGCTCCCTGCAGCACCTGTTTCAGCTTACTGTTTTTAATGCGAGCCACGAAAAAGCTGATCCCAAAACGAACACAGGCCCCTGAAATTGGAGCGGGAACCCTGGCAGGTGGTCGTGGACTGCCTGACGATCTCACCAAGGTGGAATTTAAAGATGGTCAACTCAAAACCGAAGCTTCCAATCGTGGAGAGTTCAATCAACTGATGGCCGGACTCTCCACGATTGAACTCCCTGCGATTCCAGAAGAAAAACAACCAAAGTTGAAAATCGATTTATCGGATCGTGACGCCTTGATTGGAAATATCAGTCTCCTCAAGCAGTTGTCAGTCAACAAATCCCCTCAAGTTCGACAAGTCGCCGCGTGGGCTTTGGGGAAAAGCGATCAGATTGAGCAGGCCGACCTGCTGATTGAATTATTGAAAGATCCCGATTTGACCGTCGCGATTGAGGCGCGGCTAGCGTTGTGCTGGATCGCGAGGTTACCAAATGGCCTGGGCCACGAACTCGATCCGACGGCGAAATACGCCGATATCGATTTACAAATTGACATGAAGCCAATCATAGAAAAATGGCAAACCGAAATTCATAAATCCTGGAAAAAATGGTATCTGGAACAGCGACCTTATGAGCAACGGGACGATTTTGAAGACCCTGCTCAAATCAAATTTCAACGCAAAAACTAACTGAATACGAACAGACAAACGATCATTTAGTTTTGGATCTCTTTAAAAACCGTCTCATGATCCAGACACAATGTGTATTTTGTTGAGTGACTGAGGATAACAGTATGGTTGTTAAAATATTCGCCGTATTGGCACTACTGATTTCTACCTGCATGACAGCCGATGCTGCTCGAAAACCGAATGTGATCATCATCTATTGTGATGATTTGGGCTACGGAGACATCGGTTGCTTCGGAAGCGATAAACATCGAACACCAAACATCGATCAACTCTCTTCCGAAGGATTGACCTTAACAAATTTTTACGTCACGTCGGGAGTCTGCACTCCGTCACGATCCTCTCTGATGACTGGCTGCTATCCCAAAAGAATCGGAATGCATCAGAACGAAAAAGGAGGCTGGGTTTTATTTCCTGGGAACCATCAAGGGTTAAATCCGCAAGAAACGACAATTGCCGAAGTCCTTAAGCAAGCCGGTTATGCGACAAAGATTGTTGGCAAATGGCATCTGGGGGATCAGCCTGAATTTCTACCGACACGGCAAGGATTCGATTCTTACTTCGGCATTCCTTTTTCCAACGATATGGGCTACTGGATTCCCAAACGCAACTACCCTCCCCTACCCTTAATGCGTGATGAATCGGTCATCGAACAGGAGCCGGACCAAAGTCAGTTGACCAAGCGTTATACCGAAGAAGCGATTTCCTTTCTGGAGAATCATCAATCAGATGCATTTTTTCTCTATTGGCCCCATACGTTCCCGCACGTTCCTCTGTATGCTTCTCAAGCCTTTAAAGGCAAAAGTAAGAACGGGGATTACGGAGATGCCGTTGAGGAAATTGACTGGTCCGTCGGCGAATTATCAGAAGCTCTCAAGCGACTCGAACTCGAAAAGAATACACTCGTCATCTTCACTTCCGATAACGGAGCCGCCCAGCGTTGGGGCGGAAGCAATGGCCCTCTCAGGGGCTACAAGGGCTCGACATGGGAAGGAGGGATGCGTGTCCCCTGCATCATGAAATGGCCCGCAACGATACCTGCTGGAACAGTTTCACGAGAGATCGTCAGCACGCTCGATATTCTGCCAACGCTCGCCAGTATTGTCGGTCAGAAACTTCCGGAAAATCGGATCATTGATGGTTTGGACCTGAGCCAGATGCTTGCCAATCCTCTCGAAATCAGCTCGCCCCGCGATACGATGTATTACTATTACAAGTCAGATCTGTGTGCCGTCCGACACGAAAACTGGAAACTGCATGTCCGTCCCTCCAAGGCAAATGCTGGCCAGAACTATCAGCCTGAACTCTACAACCTCAGCAATGACATTGGAGAAACCCGCAGTGTTTATGATGAAAACCCAGAGGTCGTTTACAAGCTGACGGAACTGATCGAATTTTGTCGCAACGATCTCGGTGATGGAAAACATCTCGGCAAAAACACACGCGAACCAGGCTTCGTAAAAAATCCAAAAACACTGACAGAAAAACCAATCACTGAGTAATTCTCTTTTTAATGTTTTACCACAATAAGAATCACGGATAGACACGGATCTTTTTATCTGTGTTTATCCCTGTCCATCCGAGGTTCAAAACAACATAATCGCCAAATTCGTCAGGCAGAGTCTGACTTACGGTTTTGTCGGTATTAATCTGAATTCAATACGATCGATTCCAACCATATACCCGGCTTTTGCCTGCGGGTGCTTGCCGGTCATTTCAATTATCATTTCAAGTGGTTGCTCTTTGGTTATAGCGACCTTTTCAAAGTTGATCGGTTCCCCGGGTAAAACTTGTGTCGTGTATAAGTCTGATTCTCGCACCTGATTTAACCAGGTCACTTTGATTTGACCGTAGTCCACTGCAGTAGTGGTGTAGACCGAGACCTCATATTCACCTGCAGGCTGTGCTGGAATTTTGAGAGTTAAACGATCCCCCGGTTTCCCTCCCGTCCACCAGAGGTGATCGTTATTGGACCACATTGGTCCAAAGCCGGACATGTTCTGATTACGAACATTTCCACCAGTGACCTTTGCTTTTCCAACTAAAGCTTCCCCTTCAATTCTTGTCACTCCGGGTGCTGGTGGAGGAACGGAAGTTCTCTGCGAACCGGGCGCGGGATTCGCTGTTGGGGACATGAGATAACGAAAGAGCTGCAGTACCTGTTCATCCCGCATCGGCTGCAACTGGCCTTCAGGCATCAGTGATTTCTCAGATGCTTTCCGAAGTTCGATATCATCTTGGGCAATGATGATCACTTCATTGGTCGTTTGAATCGTGACCGCTTCAGAATTCTCCGATTTGATCAAACCGTTCACAACACGCCCATCAACAGTCACAAATGTCGTCATGATATAATTGCGACCAATGATCGCGTTAGGATCCAGGATGTTCTCAAGCAGATATTTCACATTGCTGCGATTGGCTCCTGTAATATCGGGACCAATATCGCCCCCTTTACCGAAGAGTTTATGACACTTGCCGCAGTTGGTTTCGTAAAGTTTTCTCCCTTCGCCAAAATTCGAACTTGCGACTAACTTCGGCTGTAACAGCTTTTCATATTTCGCTGTTAATTCAGCGATATTGGTATTGGCAGTGCTGATTTTCCCCCAGACTTTCTCCAAACGTTTCACGAGGTGTTCATCGTCCAGAGTCATCACTTGTCGAACAATGTAAGCTGGCACCTTGGTGGCATCCAAATCCCCTTGTTCCATTGCCTTGATGAAAACCTCGGCAAATGATTTTCGGGATACAAGTGTGCTGAGAACTTCGGCCTGTTCTCCTTCTGTGAGTTGATCAAACATCCCAATCAGTTTGTCGGGAGTTTCGGGAAGCTCGAAACGAGCCAGATTTTGAATGGCTACAATCCGCAGAGATCTGTCCTCCAATAATTTAAGGAGAGCAGGTGCCAGTTCCGGATCACGTGCCTGGGCGAGAAGCTGAAGTGCATTTTGACGAAAAGCCAAAGGCTGCTTCTGATCGAGCAATACCTCTCGATAATAAGGGAACGCGGATTCATCGCCAAATTGAATCGACAGAGAACTGACTAAGAGCTGCAGGTTCTTGTCGTTCAGCGAAAGCAGATTTTCGGAGGCGGCTTTCCAGGATTCCGGCATCTTTGCACCGGCCTGGCTTTTCACACTCGTCTGCATTTCCTGAAGAATGATTCGGCTAAAATCAATGTTCTTTTCTGATTTGAGCAAATCGGTTAAAGCGTTCCGGCCTTGCTCGGTGGTCGATGTTCGTCGGATGACAAATTCCGTCAGTTGTTTCCAACCACTCGATTTCACAATCTGCAGAACGCGTGCTGCATCTTTATCGATGAGTGGCTCGGCTCCATACCAGACGAGCAATGGGAGATTTCGATCTGTCAGATCCTGCTGCGAAGAGATCAGCCCCTGCAAGATCCCCCAACGTTGTTCCTCGGGTAATCGTTGAAGAACTGATGCGAGATAACGTCGCACAGTGACGTTTGTGTCCGACTTTGACATCTGTTCAAGTTGAACCAGAACGTCATCATCAACGGCTGTTGAGGATTCTCCCAGAAACTGAATCGTCCAGGCTCGGACATACGGATCGGGACCCCGCAACAATTCTTTCAACTCTGGTTGACCCAGCAAATTGCAAGACCACGCTGTCCATAACGATCGCAGTCGAACCTTCTGAGCTTTTTCAGTAGCTAACAATCCCTTCAAGAGTTTATTCACTTGAGGCCGATCAAGTCTGTTCTCTGCTGCTCTTTCTTGCAGAATTCGCTGTGCCTGTCTTGCGTAATAGGCATTTTCATCTTTCAACAGTTCAACCAACTCGGAATCACTTTTCTCCCAGAGATTGAAACGTTGAGCTATGATGTTGCCGTAGCGAATACGGAAGAGACGGCCATCTGTTCGATTCCAAATTTCTGGCGTCCGATTGTGGCAAGTCTGGGGATCGTGCCAGTCGGAGGTATAGAGTGCTCCATCAGGTCCCTGCATGATACTGACACCGATTTGCTGATGATCCTGCGACAAGGCAAAGTCGGGCCGATGCCGTCCAATGTAGCCAGAACCTTCCCTCTCGACATGCTCTCGCACAATCCTGTGCCCATGCAAATTATGAAAGAACAATTCGCCATCGTATTGCTTAGGAAACTCGGCAGCCTGATAGATTGTCAGTCCACAATGGGCATGTCCGCCACCAACATCGGACGTAGAACTTTGAGTATTCTTGACAAGTTGCCGATCAACTCCTCCATTGCTGTTTGCCGAATTGAAAGTCCCATCTCCATAATGAAGATGATCTGCAATCGTCGTGATATCTGAATAAGTGTAGGGATTGAAATGATTGCCAGCCTGTCGGAAATAGCGACCTCCCTGAGAAATATGATACAGGTGCGGAATCACACAGGCTGTAATGAACCAGTCCCCCTGTTCATTAAAATCAACTCCCCAGGGATTGCTTGAACCATGGGCGAAGACTTCGAATTCGTGACGGGTAGGATGATAACGCCAAACACCAGCATTGATTTGTGTACGCTGATCTTCCGGCGCCCCAGGCTTGCCAACATTGGAATGCGTAAAGACACCATGACAGCCATACAGCCATCCATCCGGTCCCCAGGTGAAACTGTTGAGCGTTTCATGAGTATCTTGATACCCCCAGCCGTCGAGCAATACGATTGGTTCGGAATCGGGAATGTCATCCTGATCCTGATCGGGATAAAATAATAGATCGGGAGCGGCTCCAACCCAGACACCACCAAAACCGATTTCGAGTCCACTCGCCAGATTGATTCCCTCTGCAAAGACTTTTGTTGATTCAAACGAACCATCCGCATCGGCGTCTTCCAGAATGAGAATGCGATCCTTCCCCTCACCTTCAGGGGCTTTTTGAGGATACGTATGTCCTTCAATCACCCAGATTCTTCCACGGGCATCGAAACACATCGCGATCGGTTGAACGAGGTCGGGCTCGGCTGCGATCAAATCGACGTGAAAGCCTTGAGGGACCAGCATCTTCTCAGCTGCTTCCTGAGGAGAAAACCCATTGACGTAATCTTCCATGGACGGTCGATCAAACTGCCACAGTTCTGGCAGCACCGGTTCCACTACAGTTGACTGAAAGTGCAGAACCAATCCTCCCTTATTTGCAGAGACGACATCCAACAAGCCGTCCGCGTTCAAATCGGCAACCGTAACATCGACACCGACTCCGGAAGCGTCATCAATCAGATGGGGAACGAATTCGATTCCCTCGTCCGTTTTCTGACATCGAAACCAGTATAGAACAGCGGGCTGATTCGAGCCCGGATCGTGACCGTTGTGAGCTTTCCAGCGTTTTCCAGATACAAAATCCATCAAGCCATCGCCATCGACATCTGCCATCGCGACAGCATGCGGTTGACTGAAGGCGACTCCATAAGGATTTTCGACCGAGAATTCGCCCATGATATCGTGGCGAGTCAATCGATCAGCTGATTGACGTTCAAACCAACACAATCCATAACGGTGGGCATTCTGGGAAGTGAGGACATCCTGATCCCCGTCACCATCGAAGTCGTGAACGAACATCTGGGCACCACCACTGCCATATTTTTTGACGGCCCATTGATGCATCGTCCATTTCTCGGAAAGGTCGGATGGCTGTTCCCAATATTTATCTGTCTCGATGATGTCGAGGCGACCATCGTTATTCACATCACCAACTCCCATCCCATGCCCAAATGGTTTTCGGGCCAGACCCGATTCTGAGACAGCGTGCCATGTCCAGGGTTCGAGAGGATTGTCACCAGCCTGATAGTAGCCATACGAGGTTTCGCGCGAACAGACAATCTCCGGCAAGCCGCCGGGGATCAAGTCGATGACTGCAGGTGATTCATGGCCAACCTGATCGGCCAGGATTTTCATCGGCCAGTGTTTTTTCAAACCCTCAGAGCCAGGGTTTAAATAGCATCGGGCTTCGCGTCCCGGAAAGCCCAGGATGATCACATCATTCAAGCCGTCGGTATTCACATCGACAATATGACTGAAAAAGCTGTCACTGTAGCCGTTGATGGAAAAGAGATGAGGTTCGAAGAGTTCAAAACGCTCTTGGAATTCCGGGCCTCGATAGACGAAGGGACCACTTGTGACATCGATATTCCCATCCCCATCTACATCCCCTGCAGCTGCCCCTTCAGCATAAAACTCGTTATGGAGCCGAACGGACTTCCAGCCATTGGGTGCAGAATAAGCGGATGAACTGAGGCAGGATAATGTAATAGAAAATACGATAAGAGAGCGCAGAACATTTAGCACGGGATTGAGTTCCTTTTGTCGTCACTGAGCGATATGGACTGAAGTCCATTTTCACAACGCATCAGGAAGTGTCCATGAGAGATGACGCAAAAGGCATGAGAGATTTCACATATGAGTTAGATCGCCACTGAGAGCCCCGGATGAGAGATTGATCTGTAGATCGGTGCGCCATCATTGAAAACAGTCGGCTGCGATACAATATTTTTCGCAACCGACTGTTATTTAATATGCCCCAATTCACACGTGAATTATGAAGTCAGGTTCATTTCCTTAGAAATCGACCTGAGCTCTCATCGCGAAGATGTCGGCACTGCTGTCACCATTGAGAGGACTGTCGAGCATCGCGTGAATGTAATTCCATTGAAATTTCGTGTAGGGATTCAGATACCAGTTCAGTCCGGCTGTCAAATCGTTGAGTCGACTTCCCTGAATGTTTTCATCATTCAGATCGATGTACGACCAACGACCAGCGATTTCCCAGGCTCCGGTGCCACCACAATCACCAAAGTTCGAATCTGGCTTGACGCGTCCAAAGACACCATTCTTGCGATTATAAGCTCGCTTCTCCCCAGTAAGAAAATATCCGGCATGGGCGTAAGCGCCAGAGAATGTCAACCTGTTGCCGACTTTCTGATTGACGACCGTGTAAAATGCTTCCGACTGAGCATAAAACGAACCTTGTGCCGCTGCTAATTCTACGTTGAACAAATTGACGTTGTCCGTTGGTATCAAACCCGTGTTAACGAAAGGAGGAACATTTGTGGGCACACCAGCAGGAACCAGAGCGGCTCCTCCAGTTTCGCTGACAAACACCTCCGGTTGATTCTGATACTGAACGAGATCGCTCGCAGGATCCACAAAGCTGTATCCCGCGCCGAGATGAAACAAGCCATTGCCATCTTCGCAATCACCCAGAACTTTAGTAATGCGTGTAGCCATTCCAAAGCCACCGTTATCGCCAACGTTTCCACCAAAAGTATCAGTTGGATAGCGAAACCCGGCGATGGCCCAGGTTGCGGAATCATCTTCGTTGGTGCCGTAGTACAACGCTCCAATTTGACGGAAAGGCAGAAATGCAGCTGGCAATGCTCGCTCCAGGAAAGTCAGTTCTTTAACACTGGTTTGCCCATCCATCCCAAAAGGCGTGCGGAATTGTCCAATTCGCAAGTTGTTTGCTCCGTCAACCTCCTCAATCTCCAACCAGACATCCATAAAACTGGGACGACCTGGAAATGCAAAGTCGAACTCGATCATATAATTGATATTGTCCCATACCTCTCCAACCGCAGCCAGTCGAGTACGTCGAAAGTCGGCTCCGTCCTGAACATCGCCCATCGCAGGATTCCCTCCGCCGACGGCAAATTGATTTGCTGGACTCTGATCAAACCACACCGCATCGGCCTGAAAAAAGCCAGTGATTTTCGTAGTGGGATAGGCAGGTTTCTCAGTAGCAAGATCACAACAGCTTTTCCCGGGAGTGCAACTGTATTGAGAGGCCCCCGCTGGAATAATTAGAGAATCGCCAGCGGGCATGACAGAAGCAGCCTTCAATTCGTCGATCTGCCGCTGTAACCGCTGTAATTCTTGTTGAAGCTCATCTGCAATCTCCTCTGCACCTGCCACTGTAATCGTATTGCAGATGAGAATGGTCAGCATCAGCATAAATGGAATTGTCTTTGCCGGACTTTTCCAAAACCAATTCCGGGAGCCGGAAAGCCTTTCTTGCCTAACCGTCACTATCGTATGCTCTTCAACATATTTCATTGCATATTTCCTACGAACCGCATTCCAATTCATCCGGAGGTTAGATCGCAATGACCACTACAACTGTAACAATCCGCTCGAATCCTCCGATTCTTATATCGACTACAATCGGAAATCAGGTTTGCAAAAAAACTAATCTCATCAGCAATTTCCATAATCTATTGAAGTCTAAAATCAGCAACTGCAACATCCTGCACAATTGCAAGATATTGCGTACCAAAACTGCCCGTGTAAGCTCTCTCACTCGACCTAACCGTTAAAGTTTGTCTGACTGTTACAATTGATTTAATCGTAACAGGAGAACTCAATAGGCGCTTACCATTGGTAGCAAAATTGTAAATTCGGTCCCTTCCGAACTGCTTCGAAAATCGATACTGCCTTCATGCTGACGGATGATTTTATCGCACAAGGCAAGTCCCATTCCTGTTCCATCATTACGGGTCGTAAAATAAGGATCAAAGATCTGCGATTGAATTTCAGGGCGTATTCCATTTCCAGTATCTTTGATATCTATTCGCAAAGAACGATTTTGTTCGCTCAATCGAAAACAAAGCTCGCCTCCCTGAGGCATTGCAGCCATCGCATTTAAAGCTAGATTCAACAACACCTGCTCAAGCCGAACCGAGTCGGCTTCGATCGAACTGAGAGGCATTTCCGGCATTTCTACTTTCACAATAATGTTCAACGCTTTTGTCTGAGGACGCAATAAGCGAACCAGTTTTTCGATTAATGTCGAAACATCGACCCACGAATGCCCCAGTTGTGTCGTAGACGCATAATTTCGGAAACCATCCAGAACATCATTGATCCGTCTGACTTCGGTTTGCAGCACATCAAGGAGTTCATCTACTTCTGCATCAAATTTTTCCTGATTGAGTTTTTCATACAGGAGCTGAATATGTAATGAAAGTGCACTGAGCGGATTCTTAATTTCATGCTGCAATCCAGCCGCCAGTGAGCCCAGCCCCATATAACGTTCCATCCGCCTCAATCTCGCTTCCATTAAGGCTTTCTCAGTGACATCACGAACATGAATCACAGTACCGATTTCTTCCTGACGCTGATTTTTCAGTAATGTGCAGCCTGCTCGCAAAGTTAAATCATGCCCGTTAGAAGTCACACAATAATCGAGATCTCGAATCCCATCGTGACATTGACTGACTTCTTCACATATTGTCTTGAGCAATTCATGTTCAGGACTGATTTCATCCAAGGTGCGACCAACTCCATCATCTGATAATCCCAACAGTTTTATACCGCGTGGATTGATGCTGGTAATCACTCCTTTGTGATTTGTTGTGATCACACCCGCATCCATACTGGCAAGAATGTCTGTTGCCAGAACTTTGACATCTCGTAGCGACTGCTCACTCGACATATAGCCGCGAACGACAAACGCAATGGCAATCGCAGTTCCAATACTGTTCAATACCAGTAAGACCGAAAGTCTCGTCTGAAGACGTAAATCTCCGGAAAGTTCTTCAGCGACTTCGACGTAGCCTTCGGGCAGGTGCTTAATAATCCGCGCGACAATTTCCTGCTCTCGTGCAAAATCATGCAGAATCCAGGCTGTGACAGTCAATGCGATCAGGCTCAGGACCGCCAAGCCCAGTGCGAGCCGATGAATACCGCGTTTATCATGAGTATCAAACATAACCCGACCTTTATGATGTCGAACGAAATTTTTTAGAGCCAACAGCGATTTGCATATCCACGCAGATGTTTGCACTGAAAGTGCAACTTTCTGCACGCTCAATATTAAATTCAATCCCTTTTAAATGTGAATACACTGAAAAATAGCTTCACATTCTCTGAAAACTGTCCAGTGAATTCACACTTTAACTGCTTGGCACGCAGGTTGCATTACATTGCATGATGTGAGTTTTCCTTCCTTATGATCCTACTGGATTTTTCCATCACAGATTGAGAAACTAATGCACGAGACGACGGCCGAAAGCGTTCCTTCGCAGGATCAGGCGATTAAGTCGAACGAAAACCTGCACGCGGATCTGGAATCTGCAATTCATCATGCAATACACTACTTGCCTTCGCAGGGGCCGATTACTGTCTTCGTCCATCACAATACACTGCATTCTTTTGAACATTTGCCTTTTGATCAAGCCGTTGTTGTCGGTGGCGAATTATATGGTTGCGAGCCCTATTTGTCGGAAGATCGTTATCGCAGTGAACTGAAACGCGGCCGAATTACACTTGATGACCTGCGTCAGGTTCTGATGGATGATCTCGATGAAGGAGCTGACGAGTTGATTGCCAGCTTCGGCACTCGATATACGTTGCGATTATCGATGCTTCAAATGACGCTGCATAATGCACCAGACGCCGAACTACGTTGGTTGCTCGCTGAAACCGATCTGTTGCTTAGATTTAATGAGGAACTCTCTCCTCAGCGTGCTGATCAGATGATCCAACAGACTCGCAGTTGGATTTTACGACAACAAAAAACCCCCGATTCCAGCGCTGCTGGCAGTGAAAGCTCTCCGAATCTGCCACCACTTGTGAATGCCCTGCTGAGCGAGTCTCCTGCTCAATCAATCACTTCCTGGCCGGAAGCTCAGTGGGAGTCGTTTGTTTTGCAGTTGATGTGGAGAATTTGTCAGCAAGGCGTTCAAGCCTCCAATAAACCGGCTCCATCTGCATCCTCTTTCGCTCGGCTGCATGACTTGCTGCTTGAAGTCACAGGCGAAAACACTGACGTTCAGGTCAATGAAGTATTAATTCGTTTTTGCGGTGCATTTCTGGATCAGGGTTTTGCAAGTTTTCAATTACCGGATCGTGAACTGGGGTTTGCCAAGTCTTTCGCCAAGCTGTTTCTGCATCGCCTGACGATTAAACCGGTATGGATGAAAGGCTTACGTGAAGAATTGCAGGCGATTTTAACTGGAGATTTCGATCCATTGACCTCTATTGCCAATTCCCTTGAAATGCTGGGAGTTGAAAAACAGGATCTTGAAAAAAACGTCTGCTCTTCTTTACTTGCCCTGCGTGGCTGGACTGGCATGATCTGGCAAATGGAATCGGAAGCTCCGTGGCTTCCCTATCCGGCTCCTGAAGGAACCCTGAATGAGTACTTAGCAATTCGTTTAATTCTTGAGCGTTACGCTATTTCTCATTTTGGACAACTCCAATTCGGCACAAAAGATTTGCAGAAAATTCGACAAAAGGCAGAATTGTTATCTGCACGAGTGAAAGGACCAACCCTCAAACAACGGACTTACACCGTCTTCCAACTCGCTCAGGTGAATGGCTGGACACCCGAGCAACTTCTCAGCATGACTCAACCGCAGTGGGCTTGTCTGATTGAGGAACTCGAAGCGTTCTCCTCTCAGGAACGTCGGCGAATCCTGCATCTGGCTTATGAGCGGCATTATCGCGTCAGCACACTCGATGCGGTCGCCATTCATTCCAAACGTCGACATGAATTGCCAAGAAAACCGAACACAAAACCAGCGTTCATGGCAATCTTCTGTATTGATGATCGTGAAGAATCGTTTCGACGTCACCTCGAAGAAGTTGATCCGGAATGCGAAACAGCCTCTGCAGCAGGCTTTTTTGCGGTCGCGATGTATTATCAGGGAGCTGATCACGCACATTATCGGCCACTTTGTCCAAATATTATTACGCCTAAACACTATGTTCGTGAAGAACCATTGTTCTCTGCGATCGATGTCAGCGAACGTCGCGCGCAACGTCGTCGGAACATCGGTCGGTTCAATCATCGCGTTCACGCCAGTTCCCGGACAATGATTGGGGGCTGGTTCACCGGAGTATTTGGTGCGATTGCAACGTTCCCAATGGTCGCCCGCATCATGGCTCCTCGACTGACCTCCAAAATTCGTCAGTCGATGGAATCTTTTGTCCGTCCTCCTGCAACCGAGTTGCATATTGAACGTTCCGCACCAGAACCTGGTTCGGATCCGGAATCACTCGGTTACAGTCTCGATGAAATGGCTGGAATTGTCATTCGCATTCTGCAGGACATCGGACTGATCAAAGACTTCCCACCGCTTATCGTCTTCTTTGGACATGGTTCGAGCAGTCTGAATAATCCCCATGAATCCGCATACAACTGCGGAGCCTGCAGTGGCGGTCGAGGCGGTCCGAATGCACGAGCATTTGCCACAATGGCGAATGATCCCCGTGTCCGTAAACGGATTGCCGAGAAAGGGATTCTTCTTCCGGATGATGTCCGGTTCGTGGGCGCTTACCACAATACGTGTAATGATAATGTCGAGTATTACGATCTGGATTTATTGCCTCGCTCCCTCCGCCCGTTGTTTCGTCGTATTGAAAAAAGTGTCAACGAAACTCGTGCCCGGAATGCCCACGAACGTGCCAGAAGATTCGAATCGGCACCGCTCGACTTATCCCCCGCAGCAGCCCTGGAGCACGTCGAACAAAGAGCAGAAGACCTTTCACAAGCCCGTCCCGAATACAATCATGCGACCAATGCCCTGGTTTTTGTAGGAAGACGGGAATGGAGCCGAGGCTTATTTATTGATCGCCGAGTCTTTTTAACATCTTACGATCCTGGAATCGATGACGAAAACGTATCGATTCTTACTCGAATACTGCAGGCGGCAATCCCGGTTTGTGCAGGAATCAGTCTGGAATACTACTTCTCGACAGTCGACACGGAAGGCTACGGCTGCGGTTCCAAACTACCACACAATGTCGCTTCGATGCTCGGTGTGATGACAGGAGCAGCCAGTGATTTAAGGCCAGGTTTGTCTCAGCAGATGGTTGAAATTCATGAGCCAATGAGAATTTTGTTTGTCATTGAAACGACTCCCGAAAAAATGCTCGGCATCATCGCTGCAAATCCTGGAATTGCCCTTCTTGTTCAAGGAAACTGGGTCCAGTTGGCGGTGTTGGATGCTGAAACTTCGACCATTCAAAAATATGTGAATGGACAGTTTGAACCTTATCTGATGGAGTCTCATCAGTTACCAGAAGTGAAAACCTCCATGGAATGGTATCGCGGGCATCGTGACCATCTTGGATTTGCATCGATTGCAGAAGGAACGCCTCAAACAATGACCACTGACAATGCAGTACCTCACCTCGAGAAGGGAGGCCCGTCATGAGTTGGTTAGACTCGACATTTTACATCTTAGGGACAGCGGTCGTGGCAAGTCCGGCAATCCTGCTGGCATTACTGGGGCTCTCGACTTTAGTTGGACGTCCATTAAGTGAAGCCTCCACTTCCCGCTTAACACAAGCCGCTGTTTTATTTTCCTTGATCCCCGCACTGGGAATTCTGGTTCTAATGCTGACGTTTGGAATTCGATATGTCCCTGTTGAACTGGGAAATTGGGTTAACATTCCTGAGCAGGAATTTCACTTTCATTTAAAATTCGTATTCGATCGCCTCAGCATTCCGTTTCTGCTGCTATCGTGCATTTTGTGTGGAGTCGTTGGCGAATTCACCCGTCGCTATCTGCATCGAGAAGAAGGGTATGGACGATTCTTCCTGTTCTATGCGGTCTTCTTTTGCGGAATGGTCATCTCATCTCTAGCCGGCACAATTGAAACGTTGTTTCTAGGCTGGGAAATGGTCGGGCTCTCTTCTGCGTTGCTGGTTGCGTATTTTCATGAACGTGAAAATCCGGTTCGTAACGGCCAGCGGGTCTGGTCGATTTACCGACTTTCCGATGCCGCGTTTCTGATAGCCGCCATTACGATGCACCACTTAACTGGCGAAGGTGACTTTGGGGGTTTGATGAGTTCCGGAGTCTGGCCAGCGGGAACCTCAGCAATTAATGCAAGTCAGGCTCTACTTGTCGGCTCGTTATTATTAGTTGCGGTTGCCGGCAAGTCAGCGCTGTTTCCATTTTCTGGCTGGCTTCCCCGTGCCATGGAAGGGCCAACTCCCTCGAGTGCCATTTTTTACGGAGCTCTTTCCGTGCACCTGGGAGTTTATCTGCTGTTACGTGTCAGCCCGATTCTCGAAAGTTCATTCACCTTGAAAATTATGGTCATTGTTCTGGGGATTATCTCAGCCACTTGCGGTGCATTAATGTCTCGCGTTCAGAGCGATATCAAAGTTTCATTGGCTTACGCCTCCTTGACACAGGTCGGAATTATCGTTGTTGAAATCGGACTGGGACTTCGCTATCTGGCTCTGATCCACATTCTTGGTCATGCCAGTTTGCGAACGATGCAACTTCTACGAGCTCCAACGCTATTGCGGGATTACAACGAACTGGAAAATCAAATGGGATCCCGCTTGCCCCAAAGGAAATCGATCTGGTCAAGAATGGTGCCTGGCAGTGTAAAGAAATGGCTTTATCGCTTCGGCTTCGACCGCGGTTTTATGGATGTCGCTCTCGATAAATGGGTCGTTCAGCCGTTTATATCACTGTTTCGCTGGTTTGATCGTCTGGAACATCGAACCACGGACATAATTTCCAAGGAATCTTCACGAGAATCTGACAACATTGATCTTCATCCCGAATCAACTGGGAGGGCTGCGTGATGTCGGAATTACATTTTCCCTGGATGGAAACATCGATTCTGGTTCCTCTGATCGGTGCAATCTGGATGCAATTGCGTGGTGAAACCGCAAGCGCCATCAAAGGAACTATCGCCATTTGTGCGGTCACCTTTTTGCTGACAGTGGCAGAACTGGTCGACTTCGTGCTCCTCAATTCATTCGAGGCTCACGAACACTGGCCATTCATGAATACGATCTTCAACAATGAAATCTTTGTCGTTGATGAACTGAGCGCTTTCCTGCTCCCACTTGGCGCATTGATATTTTTGGTCACGGTCATGTCCACGCTGCGGACAAAAACTCCACGTTTTTCGATGAAGTGGGCACTAATATCCGAGGCACTCGTGTTGGCAACATTTAGCTGCCGAGCCTCCTGGACTCTGGTCATTCTATTGTCGATTTCCACAATACCTCCTTATCTGGAGTTAAAGAGACGGCATCGTTGCACGCGGATTTATAACCTGCACATGGCATTTTTTGTTGGACTCTTATTGATCGGTTATGCCTGGTTGAGTTTCGTTGATGCAAAATCTTCGGCAGCACTGATTCCAGGTGCCCTCCTTTCCGGAGCCGCATTACTTCGTAGCGGCATCATTCCATTCCACCTTTGGATGGCAGACTTATATGAAAAAGGGACCTTCGGCTCGGCATTATTATTCACGACTCCACTCGTCGGTGCATACGCCGTAATGCGACTCGTATTGCCGATCGCCCCATCCTGGGCCTTACATGCGATCGCGATTCTGTCTCTGATCACTGCTGTTTATGCAGGGGGGATGGCTCTGGTTCAAAAAGAAGCCCGCCGAATGTTCTGTTATCTGTTACTCAGTCAATCGTCGCTCGTACTGGTTGGATTGGAATTAGTCACACCGATTGGCTTGACGGGGGCACTTTGCCTGTGGATTTCTGTCGGACTGGCCCTGACTGGATTTGGAATCACTCTGCGATGCATTGAAGCTCGGATTTCCCGAGTTTCCCTGGCAGATTTCCATGGGCTTTATCGACAGATGCCAATCTTTGCCGGTTTCTTCTTGCTTACGGGATTAGCTTCAATTGGATTCCCGGCAACAGTCGGATTTGTCGGAATGGAATTACTGATTGAAGGAGCCGTCCACATTTACCCACTTGTCGGCACGATGGTCGTTCTGGCTGCTGCTCTCAACGGGATTGTCGTCTTGTGGGCCTATTTTCGCATCTTTACAGGGCGTCATAATCGCACACTGATTCCGATGCAGGCAAGAGTCACTGAGCGAATTGCCATTCTCATGTTAACACTTCTAATTTTAGGGGGCGGTCTCGTTCCTCAACCTGGTGTCGCTTCGCGATATCATGCCGCCAAAGAATTGATGCGATTGAGACAAAGTAATCCCATCACAAAGGATATAGAAGAGCTCTCAGAGGAGCATCATCATGCCCCTTCAGAGCATAAACAGGAATGAAATTTTCAGTTTGTCATCTGATTCAAGCCGATCCAAAATAAATGCAGACCAATCCACCATCTACAAAGTGATAAAACCATGAACACATCTGCTGCGGTAGACATTGATAAAGAAAAACCAAAGGGAGATCTGGATGGATTCACCAAATACTTCAAGTACGATTTCATTTCAGGATTACTGGTATTTCTAATCGCCTTGCCTTTGTGTCTGGGGATTTCGATTGCCAGTGGTTATCCACCGATTGCCGGGATTTTCACCGCGATTGTTGGTTCAGTGGTGGCGACACTTATCAGTAACTCAGAATTGACAATCAAAGGCCCTGCTGCCGGTTTGATTGTCATTGCGATTGGATGTATCGAAGCCTTTGGTGGTGATGGCATGGTCGGTGGCTGGACCGCCAGCGATACGACTGCTTATCGGGCTGCTCTGGCCGTTGGAGTTGCCGCGGCGATTTTGCAAATCTTCTTTGGAATCTTTCGAGCCGGGATCCTTGGAGAATTCTTTCCAATTTCCGCTGTGCATGGCATGCTGGCTGCCATCGGGGTCATAATTATTGCCAAGCAAATTCCTGTTGCACTCGGAGTGAGTGCCTCAGGAGAACCACTTGAATTACTTCGGGAAATTCCAAAATTTGTGGCAGAGGCGAACCCGGCAATTGCGACGATTGGTGTCGTCAGTGTGCTGATTATGTTCTTATGGCCGCTCATGAGAAGTCGATACCGTTGGGCCAAAGTTCTACCTGGTCCACTGATTGTTTTGATAGTCGCCATACCCATGGGAATTGGATTCGATTTATTACATCCACACTCCTACACCTTACAGAATCATCAATATCAATTAGGCGAACAGTACCTGGTTGCGATGCCAGATCATGTCTTTGGAATGTTTGAAGAAATCACTACTCCCGACTTCACGGCTTTATCTCAACCCAAAGCCTGGTCATGGGTCTTCATGTTTTTCATCATTGGAAGTCTCGAATCTTTACTGAGTGCCAAAGCGGTCGATTTGATCGATCCCTGGAAACGTAAAAGCAGTATGGACCGCGATATGGTCGCCGTGGGAGCGGGTAACCTTTGCGTGGCCTTCATTGGTGGGTTACCAATGATTTCAGAAATTGTGCGTAGTAAGGCCAACATCGACAACGGAGCCCGCACCCGCTTTGCGGACTTCTGGCATGGTATGTTCCTGCTGGTTTGTGTCGCGTTAATTCCCATGGTCCTGCATCTGATTCCCATGGCCGCGTTGGCTGCCATGCTGATTTACACGGGTTTCCGACTGGCACACCCCAGTGAATTCATGAACGTCTGGCGAATCGGTCGCGAACAGCTGATTATTTTTGCCGTGACCCTGGTCGCAGTACTGGCGACTGATCTGCTGATCGGAATTGGTCTTGGTATTGCCACAAAAGTGATCATCCATCTTGTTAATGGAGTCCCTTTGCGATCGATGTTCTACCCGGATATTGAAGTCATTGATGATGATGGGCAGACGGTTCGATTTGTTATGTATAAATCAGCGGTTTTCAGTAACTGGATTCCGATTCGTCGACAGATTGAACGACTGGGATTGCTGGAGCGTAAGAATGTCGAACTGGACTTGTCGGAAACAATGCTCGTTGACCATAGCGTGATGGATAAGCTGCATGAGCTGGAAAACGATTTTGAACAACAGGGACTTTCTTTCAATGTCCGGGGGCTCGATTCGCATCAACCATTTGCTGAGCATCAATATGCAGCTCGACGCAAGGGACTGTGTACTGTAAAACGACTGACTATCATTACCGAACCGGAACACGAGCAAATGCTCGAAGCAGAACTCGTTCGGCTGGGAGCGACAGGTTACACAGCGATGGCCTGCCATGGAGCAGGAAGACGACAGTTAGAAATTGATGCGACAGAACCGAATATTCAGGTTCGAATTGAAGTCATCGTTCCTCCGAAAGAATGCTCGCAGATCATGCTCTACCTGCGTCGCGATATCCAACCGCTCTATCCCTTAACGTTCACTGTCGAAGATGTGCAAGTTGCTCGTCTGGATGCATTTGTCAGTACACCAACTCAAACCGTACAGGATGAGATCGCTCACACTTAACTAAAACCATTCATCAATCTCAATAAAACAGGCTGATCATTTTGACCAGCCTGTTTTTCTTCTTTTTAATAAGAATGCACACTCTGTCCAGCTTTAATGATGAGCCAGCATCCGTTCGAAATCTAAAGCCATGTCACCCTGAAACTTCTCGGCGATCATCATAAACTGATCCTGAATTTCGACGAAGGCCTGAACGATATCAGGATCAAAATGAGTTCCATCAGACTCCATGATGATGTCGAAAGTTTTCTCGTGTGAGAACGCATCTTTATAGACACGTTTGGTTGTCAGAGCATCGTAGACATCTGCAAGGGCGACGATACGAGCCGCAAAGGGAATCTCATCGCCTTTGAGACCTTGAGGATATCCCGTCCCATCATAGCGCTCATGATGACTGAGCGCGATATCATAAGCCATCTTCAAATAGCCAACTTCCGGATTCCGCTGCACTGCATCTTTAAGCGTATCAGCCCCAATCAGAGTATGAGTTTTCATAATCTCAAACTCTACCGGAGTTAATCGTCCAGGTTTGAGCAGGATATTATCTGATACCCCCACCTTACCAATATCGTGCAGTGGGCTAGTCAGAAAAATATTCCGGATAAATCCGGAATCAATGACGTCCCGATACTTATGATTTTGCGAAAGTTTCATCGCGATGGCCCGCGAATATTGCTGGACCCGTTCGAGATGCTGCCCGGTATCGGGATCACGAGACTCGGCTAACTTGGCCAGAGTAAAAATCAAAGTATCTCGGGTTTCGAGAGAGAGGATTCGCTCTCCGGCTCGAATTCGCTGATTCATCTCGGCTGAGTTAAACGGCTTCGTCACAAAGTCATCTGCGCCCGCAGAGAGACCTTCCACAATTTCTTTCGAACTGCTGTGAGAGGTCAGCATGATTGTGTAGAGATATCTTCCAAAATTGTGCTGACGTATGCGCCGACAAAGTTCCAGTCCATCCATACCTGGCATTTCCCAATCCAGGATGACCATGTGGAAATCACCATCGAGAAGCAACTGAAAAGCATCATCACCGCGACTGCAGATTGTCGGTTCATGACCGCTCTTTTGAATCAGATACTCGAGAATATCGCGAGTAATTTCATCATCATCGACTGCTAATATTTTCATTTTCATTGCAAGCTCCGTTGCAAATTGTTCTCTTACATCTTGGTCAGCGAAAGATATTCGCTTAAAATTTCTGTTCTGATAAATGAATTCATTGAATTATGTTTTCAGAGCTTGCTCCAGTTGAACTTCGATCGTTCTCAGGCAACTCGTTACCCGCGACTTAAGTTCCTCAAGTGGCTCGAAACAAGCTGTTTCCTCAGGTTGAGACCGGACGATTGTTTCCAGCTTCAACGCCGCTTCAGAAACTTCGACTGCAGAAACATTTCCTGCGGCTCCCTTAAGAGTATGCACGATTCGACCTGTACTCTCCCAATCCTGGTTCTCAATCGCGTTCTCCAACTCTCGTATATCATCCGGGAGTCGATCGTGAAATTTCTTCAGCACTTTGAAGGCGATCTCATCATTTCCACCACAACGTTCGATTAGCGTTGGCCAGTCAATCGCGTCGTTATCCAGTTCCGACTCCACGTCGGCCAGATGTGTCTCCACTTGAAACTCTATTGCGGAATCCTTTTGCACTTGTCCATTCGAATCCTGATTCATTTTCCCCTGAATCAGCGATAACATTTTCTGCAGAAGATTCTGAGGATTAATTGGTTTTGAGACATACTCATCCATCCCCGCTGCCAGACATCGATCGCGATCCCCTTTCACGGCATTGGCGGTCAATGCAATCACAGGGAGATATTCAGGAAGTTCGCCAGCTGCCTGCATTTTTCGAATTTCACCAGTTGCCGTGAATCCATCCATAACTGGCATCTGACAGTCCATCAAGACTAGATCGAACGCCCTTCGCTTCAAGAGATCAATCGCTTCCTGGCCATTACTGGCAACACGACACCGCCAACCATACTGCTCGACAATTTCCTGCGTCACAATTTGATTGATTTCATTATCGTCAACAATCAAAACACGACCTTCAACTTTTTTATTGATTTCAGGGACGACAATTTCCTCAGCCACTTCTTCTTCAATCAATTCTTGAGAAGAATTGTGATACAGCGTTGTGATCAATGCATCAAACAAACGGGAGGATCGAATCGGTTTCGAGAAGCAGGATTTTATTCCAATCGTTTTCAGTTCCTCGCGACTGATTTCGCAATCTGAGGACGTCAGCATCATTAACTCAATATCCGAAATCTGTGGATCGCTTTTAATCATCCGTGCCAGTCCGATCCCATCCGTTTCCGGCATCCGATAGTCGAGCACACCAATTTGAAATGGTCGGTTATCCGACTGGGCCTTTTTGAGGCATTCCGCTGCCTTGGCCGCACTTTCAGCCGTCTCCACTTCAGCGCCCCAACTTTGCAGAAGTGACTGCAGAATTGTGCGATTGGTTTCATTATCATCAACCGCCAGAATTCTCATGCCTTGAATTCGGGCATCGATTTTATGTCCGAGGCGTGTCCCCTTGCTCAAATCGAAGGGAATACGACAGATGAATTTGGAGCCTTCTCCCAAAGCACTTTCAATCGTGATCGTGCCGCCCATCAATTCGATAAGTTGACGACAAATCGCAAGACCTAAACCTGTGCCACCAAACTTGCGAGTTGTGGAACCATCGGCTTGCTCAAATGGCAGGAACAGTCGTTCCTGTATCTCTTCAGGCATTCCGATTCCGGTATCCTGAACACTCAGCGAAATCATCTGTCGATTATCGGCAACGTCATCGGCTTGCACCTCGACACTGACCTGTCCAGATTCCGTGAATTTGAGTGCGTTACCAATCAGATTCACAAGAACCTGACGAAGACGCTCGGAATCACCAATCACTCGATTCTCGACATTAGGCCACACGTGGCAGGTCAACTCGATTCCCTTCTGCTCTGCTCGTATATTGAACATATCGGCAACGTCTTCAACCATCGATTCCAAATCGAATTCAGCAGGATCCAGTTCCAGCTTGCCGGCTTCAATTTTGGAGAAATCTAAGATATCGTTGATTAGACTCAGTAAAGAATCAGCTGATGACTTTGCGATATTGGCGTAATGAGTCTGTTTCGAGTTCATTTCGGTATCGTTCAGCAATTCCAGCATCCCGATAACACCATTGAGTGGTGTCCGAATTTCGTGACTCATCGTCGCCAGGAATGCACTTTTGGCATGACTGGCAGCTTCTGCAGACTCCTTCTGTTTCCGCAACTCTTCGGTTTGAATCCGCTCGCTGATATCAGTCACGCTGCCTTCGATAAACGCAGAACTTTGCTCAGTCTCAGGAAAGTGACGAGCATTGACCACGACATCCAGTACAGTACCATCTCGCCTGCGTAGAGCAATTTGATATTCTTTGACGCTTCCATCCTGCTTCAACCGCTCAAGCAAAACTTTACGGGAATCAGGGTCTACATAATATTGCGAGCAAATATCCTGTGAATCTTCCATTAATTCGATAACGGAGGAATAGCCAAGCATATTCGCCAAAGCCGGGTTGGCTTCGAGAAGTTTCCCGGAAAATGTTGAACGATAAATCCCTTCAATCGCATTTTCAAAAATGGACCGATAATTCTCTTCAGCCACTTTGAGCTGCTTAAGAAGATTCTCCCGATTCTCAATTTCTTCGACAACTTTATGCAGAACTTTATTGTATTCTGCAGCGATCTGGCCGACTTCAGTATGTGGTTCGACTGAGACTGGAGTCGAAAAATCACCTTTAATGCTTTGAACCTTCATATCATCGAGCAGATCGATGATCTCTGTACTCGCACCGTGCTCGTGAATATTTAGTCCCTGGATTTCTGCTTCTTCAGACACACGCAATGAGAAAAACAGTCGCAGTATTCCCAGGGAAAGCAATGTAACTCCACTGGCCCAGACAAAGCAGGTCCCAACACCCAACGCCTGAATCTGAAGTTGTTCGAGACGACTCATTCCATTGCTGAAATTCTCTGAATTTCCAAATATCGCAACGGCAAGTGTTCCCCAGGCTCCAGCGAATGCGTGAGCGGGAACGGCTCCGATCACATCATCGATTTTCAGTTTCTCCAGCAAAAGAACACCGAACATACATATCGCCGAGGAGATAACTCCAATGATAATCGCGTACATCGGAGTAACCATATGACAGGCAGCTGTGATGCCAACCAGACCGGCTATCACGCCGTTCATAATATCGCCGACTTCCACTCGACCATGCACAAGGCGGGAAAGCAGAAGACCTGCAACGCCTCCTGCAGCCGCGGAAAGATTCGTATTCACAAGAATCAGTGGAATCGAACCATCAATGGCGAGCGTGCTACCGCCGTTGAATCCGAACCAGCCAAACCACAGCAGCAAAGTTCCCAGAGCTGCCATCGGATAATTATGACCGTGAATTTTCTTCTGTTTTGATGTAAAACGACCCAGACGTGGCCCGACGACTAACACGGTCATCAAGGCCGTCCAACCACCGACGGAATGTACGACGGTTGAACCGGCGAAGTCGATGAAGCCCATTTCACAAAGCCAGCCAGTGCCGGTTCCTTCAACAAGTCCGCCCCAGGCCCAATGCCCAAACACGGGATAAACCAGGGCAGAAACGACTGCACTGAGGAGCAGGTATCCCGAGAATCGCATCCGTTCCGCAACAGCTCCCGAGATGATTGTGGTCGCAGTGCCACAGAAAACGAGCTGGAATAAAAAGAAGGCGAGCAGCCAGGTGCTGTTTGTCTCATCGACAAAAAAGTACGAGGTTCCGATCAGCCCTGAATAATCCTGGCCGAACATCATGCCGAATCCGACCATCCAGAATAAGACCCCAGCGATACAAAAGTCCGCCAGATTTTTCATGGCGACATTGATGCTGTTCTTGGCCCGGACAAGCCCAGTTTCCAAAAAACAAAAACCACCCTGCATTAGCATAACTAAAGCAGCGGCGATAAGAATCCAAATGAGATTCGCAAGCTCCATTGAAAGTGCCATCTTCTTGATCTATCCATTGTTAAGAATGTCACATTTATCCAGCGCTGAATAAAAGTTACGGCCAACGCTCAAAACTAGGTTGAAATGCAAGTCCTGTCGGGCAATTACTATTTTGAAATTTACTTTTTTACAGGATCGCATGTCCCATTCGTTAGTGTCGGTACAATCGGACTAACTTTTCAGGGCATCCCCTCACTTGACACACTCCTTCCTCACGAACAGTATTTGACCAACGAAACGGCTATGCCTTTGACATGTTTTCACAATCCCCCTGTCTTCCATCAATTCCTGGATCTGCTCATGATTGACTCCCATCATCACTTCTGGAATTACTCGTCCGACCAATATCCCTGGATTGGAGAAGGGATGCAGAAAATTGCCCATAGTTTTCTGCCTCAGAACCTTATAGATGTCGCTCAACCATCCGGTATCTCGGGAGTCATTTCTGTCCAGGCCAGACAAACTCTCGACGAAACAAGCTGGTTACTGGAACTCGCTGAGGATTCCGATTTCATTCGAGGTGTTGTCGGCTGGGTGCCATTGAAGTCTAAAGATCTCACATCGACTCTCGACCAGTATGCTCACCATCCCAAACTGGTCGGCGTCAGGCATGTGGTGCAGGATGAGACCGATGGTTTCTTATTAGATTCTGTTTTCAATCGAGGAATTGACGCACTGCTTGAAACGGGCCTCGTATATGACCTGCTCATGTTTCCTCATCAATTGAAAGAGTCGATTCAATTTGTCGATCTGCATCCCGAACAAGTCTTTGTGCTGGATCATCTGGCGAAGCCTCGAATACACAAAGATCACTATGATTCAGATTGGGCACGCGATATTAAGGATCTCGCAAAGAGACAGAATGTCTCCGTCAAATTTTCTGGACTCACGACCGAAGTGAAATCACAACCCTGGTCGGTTGCTATGTTGAAGCCATATTGGGATATGGCAATTGAAGCATTTGGTCCGCAACGCATAATGTATGGCAGCGACTGGCCTGTCTGCCTCTTGGAAACAGAATACAACCAGTGGGTCGATGCCGTGAAAGAATTCGCTGGGGAATTATCTCAGGCAGAACATAATCAGTTCTTTAGAGAGAACTGTGAAAAAGCTTATGAACTGAAAACCACTTCGTAGTTCAGACATCGTCAGAAGAATCTAACTCACTGCTTCATTGTTCTCAATCTTCATCGGGGACTACTGTGGAGTTCAAGCATGAAGCTTAAATGTGAGCCCTGAGTTCAATTGACACACTCGTTTGCGCTTCGTGCTTGTACTATGTTGCTATCTCAAATGGCGTGAATCGAGTAACTGTTTCGGAGGAACGCCGTAAATTCTTTTGAACGCTCGGGAAAACTGAAAGGCGTCTGGATAACCCAAATGAGCGGCCACTTGTTTCACAAGCAGGCCTTCATCGAGCAGTAACTCGGCAGCAGAATTCATTTTCAGCCGGAGCAGAAATTGATATGCCCCGGCTCCTGCGAACTTCTTAAACAATCGAGAGAGATAAATCGAACTGACATGACATTCCTGCGCGGCTTCTTCAATCGTGTTTAATCGCAGGTAATGTTTTTCCAGATGTGTTCGTATTCTTTGATAAGTCTCAAAGGAACGCGGCAAGTTCCCACCATTCGCGACAGTTCGCTGTGTGATCTTCAGCAGTAACAATCGAGCCAGGGTCTCGCAAACTGCGTATGAAACAGAACTGTCTTCTCTGGCTTCCCGATCAAGCATTTCAAACAGATCGATGAACTCGTGAATTGCAAAAATCTTCATCACTCTCCAAGGTATCAATCCCGTTTCCTGAAGTAGCGTCTCGACCTGTTTTCCTGACAGATCGACGTAATATTTCCGCATCCGGTTCTGTGGATCGTTTTGAATGGTATGCTGCACGCCGGGACCATATGCAAAGACTGAGCCCGGCCCCAACGGAGACATTTTCCCATTCAGATTCAGACTCCCCTCCCCTTCCACAACAATTTCAATTGCATAAAAGGGAAAATCGACACGCTTCACCACGTACTCTGGCCGCATCCGTTCAACACCACCACAAACGACCGACAACGGTCTGTTAGGATCGGGATTCAAATTGAGATAGTACCGACGCGCATCAGTCACCTGTTGAGAGACAAATGTGGGTTCGACCTGTGATTCCTGATTCTGTTTTGCCATTCAGACAGGTTAAGAATTGACATGCAGGAGTCAAGTCCTGCTATTCACATCGGAAAGTATTGCTCCATAATTCAATGAGAATCAATACTTACTAACAAACTCCAACATAAACAGGATTGGCTCAGATGCAGACGCGAAAACTCGGACAGACCGATCTCGAACTTCCCATCCTCAGTTTTGGAGCCTCTTCGCTCGGACAGGAATTTCGCAGTGTTCAACTCGATCAGGCGATCGAAAGTGTTCACACCGCTTTGGATTGTGAAATCAATTTTCTGGACACCTCGCCATTTTACGGACGCGGCATGTCGGAAGTCCTGCTCGGCATCGCCTTGCGAGGTGTTCCTCGCGATGAATACCTGCTCTGTACAAAACTGGGACGATACGACCTGCAACATTTTGACTTCTCTGCTAAACGCGTGGCGGAAAGTGTCGATGTCAGTCTACATCGATTAGGGACAGATCATCTTGATATCGTATTGTGTCACGACATTGAATTCGTACCACTCGATCAGATTGTTGAAGAAACCATACCCGCTTTGAAAAAGATCAAAGAGTCTGGAAAAGTGCGGTACTTCGGGATCAGCGGATATCCCATGAAAATTTTCCGAGAGATTACTGCCCAATGTGATATTGATTGTGTGCTTTCTTATAACCAGTACACACTCCAAAACCGACGCTTTGCTGAAGAGATGGTGCCTGAATTAAAATCCAAAGGCATCGGCATCATGAATGCCGGGCCTTTCTCAGCAAGACTGTTAACGCAAACCGCTCCCCCAGACTGGTTAAAAGAACCAGAAGAAGTGAAAGCAGCTGCTCGCAATGCAGCCGAGTTTTGTCAGAAACAGGGAGTCGATATCGCACAACTGGCACTGCAGTTTTCCTGTGCCAATCCCGATATGGCGACCACCGTTGCTGGCAGTGCCAATCCAGACAACATCCGCAAATGGAAAAAATGGCTGGAGGAACCGCTCGATCAGCAATTGCTCAAAGACGTAGAAGCAATTTTCGAACCCGTCATGAACATCGGTCACAAAGAGGGATTACCGGAAAATAATTAACTAATTCTACAGGCGAGCCGAGTCAGTCAGGACTCGGGTACGTTCAGTTCAGCGTGGCTCTATTTATTACTACCACATAGCGGTCTCTTCATAAAGAATAAATCATGAAAGCACTTCAACTGGAAAATCCGAAAGTCTGGCGGATGATTGACATTCCGGAACCGAAAGCACCTGGCGACGGCGAAGCTCTGGTGCGAGTACATCGTGTCGGCATTTGTGGAACTGACGTCGGCGGATATCTCGGCAAAATGCCTTTCTTTTCTTATCCCCGCATTCCCGGTCACGAACTTGGCGTCGAAGTTCTGGAAGTGGGTAGCGATGTTACAAACATCAAAGTCGGCGACCACTGTGCAGTCGAGCCATATTTGAATTGCCAGAAGTGTTATTCCTGTCAAAGAGGGTTCACGAACTGTTGTGAACATCACAAAACCTTGGGAGTTATGTGCGATGGAGGATTAACTGATCGGATTATTCTTCCCGCCAGAAAATTACACCCGGCAAACAATCTCAAATATGAACAAGCCGCTCTGGTAGAAACTCTAGCTATCGGATGCCACGCCGTTGACCGTGCTGCTCCCAAGAAAGGGGAAACGGTTTTGATTATCGGAGCCGGGCCGATTGGATTGTCTGCTCTGGAATTCGTCAAAATCTCAGGAGCACGACCGATTGTTGCCGATTTGAGTGATTCGCGACTCGAATTCGTCCGTGAAAAAATGGGAGTGCCCGACACCATTCTGATTCAGAATAATGAAAGTGATCTTTCTACACTCGAAGAAATGACGAATGGTCAACGAGCCGATGTGGTGATCGATGCGACCGGACACAACGGATCGATGGTTCGATCACTGGAACTGGCGGCTTTTGCCGGGCGTGTCGTCTATGTTGGCATCAGTCAGCAAAACCTGGAATTCCCGCATGCCCCGGTGATGCACCGCCGCGAATTGACGCTGATGGCCAGTCGAAATGCGTTATCGTCTGACTTCGCCCGCATCATCAGTCTGATCGAAGACGGCACGATCAACACGACCCCCTGGATCACACACCGGACAACCTTTGATAAAGTGATTGACGAGTTTGAGACCTTCACACGACCGGAGTCGGGTGTGATCAAAGCGGTGATCGAATTACCTTGAATGATATCTATCCGAGTAAACATTTATCGATTCAGTACATACGGGTCATCTCTCCCTCAGGGAGAGGGCAATCGGTGTTGATTGCAGCAAGAACGTCGAAGGAATCCCCTCATCCGGCCTTCGGCCACCTTCTCCCCTGGGAAAAGGATAGTTCACCGTTCCCGTGGGAGAAGGAAACTTAATTGTTTTCAAAGAGATGGGAAGACGGTCGCATCCCTTATTCTTTTGACGCCTCACGATACACCCCGCAAAGATATTTCAATAAAAAAGACGTACTTCTTTAGGAAAGCAAAATAGAATGCCCGAACAAAACAAACACCACTGCGTCACACTCGGACTGGCTCCCAGCTTTGGATTTGGCGATCGAATTGGCCTGGCAACTCCCGGTCATGTCGAAGCAATGAAACGTGCCGGGGGCAGTATCGAGCCGATTTTTCCTCAGCAGTCAATTCGAGAAATGACTCGCACCAAACGAACGGCCACTCAGGTGATGTGTGATGCGATGAATGGAGCGATCAGTTCAGGCTGGACAGGGCGAATTGGAGCCGACGCCGATCATTTGAAAACACCGGACGATGTGAATGTCACTGCCGAAGCTGGCTTCACGTTTTTCACGCTCGATCCGTCCGGCGAAGTCGATCAGAAAGCGGACGACTACTCCGAAGCTCAGGTGAAAGAAAAATTCGAACAAGTCAAAAACTCAGCTCCCTGGTACGACTCTTATGTCGGAAAGTCTTTGCAATTATCCACAGGAACAAAAATTGATCTGACGGAAGAAGTTTGTATGCGGGCAGCCGTGAAATATGGTGCTGCCATTCAGAAAGCATTAAGTTTGGCAGATCACATTCGCAATGTCCACGAGAAATTACTGCGTGAATATGAGATAGAATTGTCTGTCGATGAAACCGATCAGCCAACCACTTTGGCAGAGCACTACATCATTGCGGATCAGTGCCTTAAAGGTGAAATGAAACTCGTCAGTCTGGCCCCTCGATTCATCGGCGAGTTGGAAAAAGGTGTCGATTACAAAGGAGATGTCGACGCATTGGAGTCGTCATTGAACGATCATGCCGCCATCGCAGAATTGCTTGGGCCTTATAAATTGAGCCTGCATTCCGGCTCCGACAAAATCTCCATGTACCCGGCTCTGGCACGAGCGACGAAGGGACGGTTTCATGTCAAGACGGCTGGAACCAGTTATCTGGAAGCACTTCGTGTTGTCGCCCGGCACGATGAAGCCCTGTTTCGCAGCATCGTTCGCTTTGGGCGCGAACGTTACGATACCGACAAAGCGACCTACCACGTTTCTGCTACGAATGCAGAGGTACCTGATGAAAGCGATCTGAATGTGACTAAACTCGAACAAGTCTATCTCGAACGCTGGTGCGATGTACCACAAGGGAAAGGCTTCACCGAACCGGGACGACAAATTCTGCATTGCACATTCGGCTCAACCTTAACCGATGCCGATCTGGGTCCTGCTATCCGATCCGTTCTGGAGTCACATCCAGACACGTACAAAGAAGTTCTGGCCGATCATTTCGCACGTCATTTAGAAGCACTTAATGAATATTAACAGGTTTTCTAACGACAACACTTCACATAACTGTTAACTTATCTATTCCTCGATCATTTTCTATTCATCAGAGCCGAGAGAGATTTAGACAATGCTTCAACCAAAACGCGATTTGTTTTCTTTCCAAAACTGGACACTGTTTCCCAGTCTTGTTATCGCCTGTCTGCTGGTTCTGCCAAACATGACCTTTGGAGAAAAGGCCGTTTCTAAAAGCCCTAATATTCTATTCATTATTGTCGATGATCAATCTCCGTTTGACTTGAGAGTATATAATGAAAGCACGTCATTAGAAACGCCGACGATTGATCGGCTGGCAGCAGAAGGCGTTGTTGTTGATCGAGCCTATCAAATGGGATCCTGGTCGGGAGCAGTCTGCACGCCATCGCGTCACATGGTGATGAGCGGTCGTACTGTCTGGCATATTCCTGATCGGAGCAAGAGAACGCAAAACAATCCTCACATTGGTAAAGATCAACTAGTCCCTCCGGATCTGGCAGATTACACGATGGCTGCCGTTTTCAATCGAGCTGGTTACGACACAATGCGAACCTGTAAAAACGGAAACAGTTATGAAGCAGCCAATAAAAAGTTTTCCATTAGACACGATGCCACCAAACGAGGCGGCACTGCAGAGTCGGGAAGTGCCTGGCATGCCAAGCAGGTGCTCGAATATCTGGGCGATCGAGAGTCCAGTAAAGATGAAGATCCTTTTCTAATTTACTTCGGCTTTTCACATCCTCACGATACGCGCGATGGTCGCCCCGATTTGCTGGAGAAATATGGAGCAGTCAACCACAGCGACCCGAACACTTATCCCCCAAAAAACGATAAGCAACCTGCTCTGCCGATCAATTATCTTCCTGAACATCCTTTCCATCACGGCCATCCTAATTTGCGTGATGAAGTTGCCGTGAGTGGTGTCTGGAAACGACGTGACCCGCTCACGATCCGCAATGAACTGGGACGCGAATTTGCCTGCAGCGAAAATATTGATCAGCAAATCGACCGAGTTCTCAAAAAGCTGGAAGCGATGGGAGAACTCGAAAACACATATATCGTCTACACCTCTGACCACGGCATGGCTATTGGACGACATGGACTTCAGGGGAAACAAAATCTATACGAACATACCTGGCGTGTTCCCTACATTGTGAAAGGTCCAGGTCTGCCAGCAGGGAAACGAGTTCAAGGAAATATTTATCTGCTGGACACCCTGGCCACTTTGTGTGACTTCGCTGGCATTACCCCTCCAGAGTCCAATGAAGGAATCAGTTTTCGAAAAGTGCTCGAAGGACAGGAATCAACAGTCCGCGACACACTCTTCGGCGTCTATTGTGGCGGCACAAAACCGGGAATGCGAAGTGTTCGAAAGGGAGACTGGAAGCTGATCAAGTACGATGTCCTGGATGGAACCGTTCGCGAGACTCAACTGATCAATCTGAAAGAGAATCCGCATGAATTCCTGCAGGAACATCATTCTCAAAAGCTTCAGGAACTCACTGGAGCGAAGCCAGAAGAACATCAGATCAATCTGGCAGACGATCCTAAGTACGCCAAAAAACTCGCCGAGATGGAAGCTCTGCTGGCAAAAGAAATGCAACGCCTGGATGACCCCTACCGGTTGTGGGATCAAGCTCAATAGATTTAGTTAACGGTCTCGATACGGAATCATTAAGCAAGTGGGTGTTAACCAAACACTCGCTTGCTTTTTGCATTAGCATCGAAATCGTGCTCTCTCGCACTGAAGAAATTTACTCATTGCCTTGACGACCCTCTTACAGACTGATAATTTATTATTCTTAAGTTCATAAGAGTATCCTGCCCCTGCACGCCCCACTTTCCACGGATATATGCAATGCCTAAACAAATCCGCCACGCCTTCACGTTAATCGAACTTCTCGTTGTGATAGCAATCATTGCGATACTGGTTGCCTTGTTACTTCCAGCTGTTCAACAAGCCCGGGAAGCGGCTCGTCGAACGTCCTGCAAAAACAATATGAAGCAAATCGGACTGGCACTGCATAATTATCAAAGCACACACAATGTTTTTCCTCCCAGCAGTACGAGTGGATTTGGACAGGGAGTCTGGGGATATCCGACGGCATCGGCCGTGAGTCTGTCTGATCCCACCATTCATTTGCATAGTTTTGCCAGCTTGATTCTTCCCTTCCTGGAAGCCGGGAATCTGCAGGATTCGATCAATTACAATGTCTCTGCGCTGGCTCCTGCAAATCAGGGAGCCGCTTCGCAGTTTCTACCGTTTTATCGCTGCCCCAGTTATTCCGGTCAAGAATTCAGCAATGATGCGTTGTATACGACGGGAGTTGGATACGATAAATTTGCGATTCGTAATTATGTGGCTTTGGGAGCCAAAACTGTTTACGGGCTATCGGGTGCCCCGGGAACCTCGGCTGAAGGCGTCATGTATCCTGGTTCAAAAACCAGTTTTCGAGATATCGCCGATGGCACCTCCAATACGATTATGATCGCCGAGACACGTGAACAGAGTGCTTCTGTCTGGATTGATGGAACCAGCGCGACCGTAGCAGCACGCTGGGCGGATTTCTCACTTCCGACACTGGCGGGAAATTCAAGTTCGATCAATCACGAAAATTACTACTACACTGGTGGCACAATTCCAAATTCAATCGACCAGATCTGGGGCCCTTCAAGTTTACATCAAGGAGGAGCTCAGCATTTACTCGGCGATGGATCGGTTAGATTCATCTCTGAGAATATCGACTATATCGTCTACGAATCTCTCGCATCCCGGGCTGGGGGAGAAGTGATTGGCGAATATTAAGATTTTATGTTCTAATTGGCATTCGACTTCCACTAAAAATGATCTCGGTTTGGGATAGCTGATATTATGGATAACTTGACTGAAGATACTTTTCAGGCAGAGTATTGTGCCGAAAGGCTGAAAGCGTTAAGTGATCCACTGCGTTTGAAAATCGTAGGGTTGCTACGGCATGGAGAATTAACCGTCACTGATATTTCCCAATTCCTCGAAACTGAAATCGTGACCGTTTCGCATCACCTCAAAATTTTAAAGCATAGTCAGTTTGTTACGCCTCGCCGTCAGGGGCGTTTCATTTATTACAGCCTCAATAAAAATCTCATTCAGGAATCGATAGAATCTCTCAACCTGGGATGCTGTAAAATTCAAATTGGAGAAGAGGACGAGCGGCTAGTCTGAACTCGATTTCTTAGATCCGCCACCACCAAGTGAAGACTTGAATCAAACCTCAGCCTGTTCTGGCAGACGATGCTTTTTTATATTCTGGATACTCTCAGGATACGATCTAAAATTCCCCAATGACCTGTCCGTCATCGCGGATTGCAAGATATTGCAATGTGGGAATATTGATATTTTCGCTGATAAAATGGATGGAGCCATCGACCGCGCCGAAATGACATCCTCCTTGATGGGCACTCCCGAAGGCACGTCCCTGAAGGTTCTGTGATGACGCCACGCCGTTGACCGAGCCTCTGAAATTAGCATCGTTGGAATTGACTCCCACTTCAAACAGCGTGTCATCCTTATTGCCATCCCCAATATACGAATTGACGGGGACATCGGTAACTGCAGCTGTCACACCGGGAGTTGCATTGACACACCCGCGAACTGTTGAAGCCCAACCAGTGCGGACTCCATCTGTTCGACCATTGGGGCCGAGCTGGTACTTTGTTTCTCCGATAAAGAAAGTGTTGCTCGTACCATCAGTGATATCTCGCATTTTCGTTTTGGAATTCAGATAAAATGTTCCATTGTTCCAGAATGCACGTCCGAACCGACTGGTGTGAGCCCAATCTGCCAGATTTTCTCCTCCGCCCATCACACCAAAATAATTCGTGTGCAGTCCATCAGCAGCCGGAAAGGAGGGACAATGAAAGGCATTTACACTGACGTTTGAAGCATCATGATTGTTTCCAGAAGTGGGAGTTTCGGTGTATAGACTCAGAAATCTCTGGCTGAAATCGAACTTTTCATACAGGGCAGATGCTTCCAGATAGGGAAGACTTAACACCGTCCAGGGAGCGCGTCGAGGTGCGGCGTCGCAGCTAGCCCCTTGATCAACAGCAGAATAGCCAAAACCTTCCCCAATTGGGAAAACAGTATGGGTATCGTGGTAATTGTGAAGTGCCAGACATAATTGCTTCAGATTATTTTTACAGGAACTGCGGCGAGCGGCTTCACGCGCCTGTTGGACTGCTGGTAGTAGCAACGCCACCAATATGGCGATGATCGCGATAACAACCAATAACTCAATCAGTGTGAAACCCAGCCTGTTTTGACGATCCAATTTGAACATGGAGCGAGCCTTCCTGCAACAAAACGTGAAAAAAACAAATCATGCAAAGCTATGGCTCATCGCAGGTTATGAAGAAACGAACAAATCCAATTTGAATGAATAAGGCCTAAGACGTTACGGTACCTGGCATTGCCATATAAACATATGACGTATATTCATCTGTTCTCTCGACAATTTTTTCATAATTTTTTAACACTGTCCATTTCATGGGTATATCTACTGTATTCGAATGAATACATACCATCCGTCACCGCGGGTGCTACAGAGACGCGGACTCCCGCTTGAATTTTCATTAACACTCTGCAAGACGCACCTTCCTCTACGAAATGTCTGGCAAGATCATCGAAGCCTGTCCGTTTTCTTTCGAAGCAAAACACTTACTGGGTTGAATCACTTCCAGAAGTGATCTCACAAAAATATGGTGGCATCAGCGAAACAATTCTGTACTAGCGAGTGGGAAATTGTCGAGAGAACCGTGACTCCATCGTTATTACTTTGAGATGATCAATTAGAAGGAATGATTCTTTGCTGACTCGAGAAGAAGCGACGGCGATTTTACTTGAAGAGCGATTAGCTATGACTGCATTTGTCGTCACGATTGTGCGGAGCTTTCACATGGCTGAAGATATTTTTCAGGATACGTGTGTTAAGACATTGTTGCGAGAAGAACACTTTGAATCGCGAGATCATCTGTTGAAGTGGGCCAGAGTTCTGAGTAAGAACCGAGCGATTGATGTCATCCGTTCGCGCGACGGTAAGTACTATGGACTTTCCGAAGAGGCCTTAAGTTCGCTCTCGGAAGACTGGCCTGGAAGTCAGGATGAGTGCATGTCGGAAACACGTGATGCGATGGCCTACTGCCTGGAAGAGTTGACTCCCAATAATCGCAGGATCTTGCAATTGCGATACTTTGAAGGTCGTTCGGGAATTGATGTTGCAAATATCCTAGGCCGAAAACCAGCCACTGTTTATCAGGCATTAGCTCGAATATACAGCTTGCTTGAGAAATGCATTCAGACACGATTGGCCATTGCTGGCGGAGAGAGTAGTTATGAATGATTCTAAAATGAAACCCTCCCCGGAAGACGATGATCATTTTGAATTTCTGGAAACAATCATGCGTTTCCAGGATGGTTCATTAAATCCTGCCGAAGTTCAAGAATTTGAGGACGCGATATGTAGTGATCCCGCCAAGAAAAAACTGTTTCAACAAGTGCAGGTCCGCACTGCTGCCATTCACGATCTTTTTCGACTGGATGCCTATGGCCGTTCTGGGAAATTTCAAGAAGAAAACGTGGCTGATACTAAATCCATGCCCACCTCACCCCATGCGACAAATCAGTCATTTGCCACCCTCTTTTCTTCAGGCCGATCTGACATTTCGGTTTCTCGAAAACTCATTTTTGCATCACTGGGTTTTGCGGTCGCTTCACTATTAATCGCACTTGGACTGTTTGTCAGAAATGAGGTGAGAGTCGATACGATTGCGAAGCAGGATTCCACATCATTACCAAAAAAATCAAATGTGATTCTTACTGGAGAAGTCCGGGCAAGATTTTTTGATCAGTCGGTTCTAGCCACTGGAACCGGTGTGGAGCTGAGTCGAGACTACATGCTGCAAAGCGGCATCGTAAAATTGAAATTCCCCTCGGGAGCCACAACAATTATCGAGGGGCCTTCTATTTTTCAGGTCACAACAGAAAATTGCCTGGTCCTGAACACGGGTGCTTGCTCAGTTCATGCTCCTCCAGGAGCTGAGGGGTTTGAAGTGATTACGCCGGTCACCAAAGTGATTGACCGCGGCACGCGTTTCTATGTGAATGTCCAGGATAATAATGAGGCGGAAGTACATGTCCTTGAAGGAGCAGCCGATCTCTATTCAACTCCTCAAAGTTCGGATGACCAGTCATCTTCTGACTTTCCTGAGGCTGCACAAAAAGAACACGCCGATTTTATTCAGTTAACTGATGGCGAAGCAGCTCGTATTGGTGGGTTTCATGATCATACAGGACAAAAAGCGGGATTTAATCCACAACCTTATCGTTTCCAGCTTCCCGATCGACTGGTGAGTTATCAGGCATCATCAACAGTGGAGTCCTCTGTCGATGAACTGATTTCGCTTAAAGTGCAACGAAATGGGCTCCTTCAGCATTATTCCTCTGAGGAATTGGTACCGATTGAAGTCACCTGGTTTCGGTCTGATCCCGAACCAGAACCCAATGGATATTTATCAGGGACTCGGACTCCGCCAAGTCGCCCGGCTGAGTGGCTGGAAGATCGCAACCTGACAACCGGACTGATTAATTTTGGTGGTCAGCCACTTCCACTGGACCCTATACCTGTATTTGACTCCCAATCCAATGTGGACTCCGAACGTCCTCCCGGATTGGGAATCCGATTTCGAAATCCAGTCGTAAATCACGCGGGGCCAGATGTCGTTCTCTTTGAAGTCCAGCTGTACACCAATCCCCCGGACGGCGACCCTTTTCATGTATATCCGGTTTCAAACCGAACGGATTTAAATCCATTGACCGTCACAAAGTTCGACTTAACAATGAATTCCCCATCATTACGGGAATTGACGATGCTCTGGTCTCACCGATATCCCAACACGGCAGTTTCTCTTGAAGATCTGAAATCCTATAAAGATTCCCTCAAAGTGGATGTGAGCCATTTACACTTTCGTGTGATTGGAGTGGGAATTGATCTTTCTGAAATGGGTTATGCGGAGGGAGAGCAAGTGGAAGAACTTTTCTTTCAACATGCGGCTTCAGGAACAGCATCGAAAGTCGACCCTGTGTTCATAGCTGGTCTACCGCCGTTGAGTCCTAATAATTAGCCCTGAATTAACCGATCCTGATCAATTGATCGCGTCAGCCCAACTGGCCCGTTCAATCCCGCCTGAACCAGCATCTCGATTTGATGCCACAAATAGCTCGGAGAAGTCATGAAGCGTTCGTCACCTTTCAATTTCAAATGGCCCTGTTCTCTAATTGAACAATCCGTGCGAGCAATGCCGTTATTAGTTTTGCTCATGTTTGCATCAGCGCAGTCGCTTCTGGCAGATGCCACTGCGCCAGTCGCTTATTGGGGATTCGGAAATGAGGAATCGACTCGTCTGGAATCGCACGGCGGAGTTCACCGGGATGTCGCGGGACCACGGGCACCGGAGTATCCCGGCTTCTCAGAAAACAATACCGCTGTGCAACTCGACGGCAAAGGCGCCCGCTTTACTTTCGATGACCCGGGAACGAAGAGCTCATTCGACTTCACCAATGGCGATGAAATCACGATGGAAGCGTGGGTGAAGGTTGATCAGATTAACAATGGGGAAAATGTGTACGTGATAGGGAAAGGCCGTACGGGAAATCCTGGTTTTGGGGTGAACAATCAAAACTGGTCGCTACGCATTTGCATGATTGAAGGAAGAGCCCGCATCAGTTTTCTGTTTTCAACAGTCCCTCAGCCCGACGGTGCTGCGTCCAGTGATGCTAACTGGCATCGATGGATTTCAGAACATGGATTCGCTCGCGGAAAAGAATGGCATCATATTGCGATAGCTTATCGATTTGGTGAGCCGGAGAGTCTCCTGGGCGTGATTGATGGTCAGCAAGTTACAGGAAACTGGGACGTCGGGGGGCCAACCCGAAATATTCCGACAACCGATAATGATGCCATCTGGATTGGCTCTGCCCTAAAAGGATCGGCTTCGAATAGTTTTCGGGGAGGACTGGATGAAGTCTCAATCCATCGCCAGGCACTTTCCGCTGAGACTTTGAAATCTCGCTATCAGGGACCGAATCAGAAACTGCTCGCAGGACCACTTCCCGCTGTGATGCCGGAGTTGGGTGATCTGCCTAAAGATGTCGTCCAACTTTCGTTCCATGAAGGAATGCCGTCCCATCTCCGCTGGCTCAATGAAGGCGAATCCATTCCACAAGAAACATTGCGATGGCAAACGAACTCCTTTCTACTTGATCAGTTTCCTCAACGGTATGACTCATGGGGAATTCGAGAAAACTGGAAAGCTCCCGTTCTGGTGAGAATGGCTGCCGATGTTCCACTTACCCAAGGGGAACACCGATTGCTGATGCGTGTTCGGGGACTGAGCCGTCTTTGGGTGGAGGGAGAGCTGATTGCGAAGTCGGTCCCCATCAAGCGGGCTCAAAATGGCTTTGAGGAGATAACTCCACCAGCCGAACCCCCGAAACCGGGGTTGCGAATAGCTGAGCATCGTCAGCAGGAGATTTTTGGAGAATTCATTGCCAGCGATGAAAGAAAATATCGTGTTGTTCTGGAGATGTTGATTGGGGGCAGCAATTTTCGCACAGACCCAGGCGAAACATGCGTCGCCATCGAAACTGCTGATGGATCATCCTATGTTCTTCTCCAATCAGATTCTGAACAAGAACGACATCTCGACGATCAAACCGTGAAATCAATGTTGGCTCAGCAAAATATAGAACGAATAAAGTTTGACGATCAACGACGTCGAATTGCCGCGAAGAGTCAAGAAGACTTCTGGAATAAAAGACACGAACAAGCCAGTCTGTGGGCGGAGCAAAATCCTGCACCAGCAATCCCGGAACCGTTCAAAGAACATCATCCGATCGACGCATTCCTTAAGGCCAAATCTCAGTCCGCTCTGGAAGCTTCGTCTAAGACACCACTCAAAGAGGCTGAGCAATTTCATAGCAATGTTTTGCCAATTCTGAGTGATCACTGTTTTCGGTGTCATGGTGAAAAAACTCAGGGAGGTCTAAAACTCAATTCTCTGGAAGTGGCTCAGGCTGGAGGAGATTCCGGACTGCCTGCGATTGAACCAGGGGATTCTCACGAGAGTGAAATGCTGAGACGCATCCGATCGGATTCCCCGGAGGAACGCATGCCGCCGGGGGGAGCAGGTCTCAGTGATGAGCAGATTTCAACACTGGAAAACTGGATCAATCGCGGTGCGAACTGGCCAGCCCCTCCCGTCTCGCCAAAGGATGTGGCAACTCTCCCGCTTGTTTCCGATGCCGCGTTTATCAGACGTGTTTACCTTGATACCGTGGGAGTGATCCCCAGTGACAATGAGGTCCGTATTTTTCTCAAAGATGAGTCCAGCGACAAGAGAACTCAGCTCATTGATCGGTTGCTGACTGATGACCGCTGGGCTGATCATTGGACGAGTTACTGGCAGGATCTGCTGGCGGAAAATCCGACTCTGATCAATGCGAGCCTGAATACGACAGGGCCATTTCGCTGGTACATCTACGACTCCTTTCGCGACAACAAACCGTTTGATCGTTTTGTCACGGAGCTGATTCTATTACGTGGGAGTGCCCATGAAGGCGGGAGTGCCGGATTCGGAATTGCTTCTAATAATGATGCCCCTTTCGCCGCGAAAGGCCAGATCGTTTCGACCGCATTTTTAGGAATCGAGTTGCAGTGTGCGCGATGTCACGATTCTCCTTATCACGAGACCACTCAGCAGGACTTATACGCCCTGGCGGCGATGTTTGAACAGAAGTCGGTGACTGTTCCCTCCAGCAGCCGCGTCCCGCCCGCATTCTTTGAAGACAAGCTACGCGAATCTCTGATTCAGGTCACACTCAAACCGGGAGAACCCGTAAAACCAGTCTGGCCTTTTGCGGAGGTGACGGGCTCTTACGATGATGAGTCGTTGGCCAAGTTGATGTATCACCCGGAAGACTCCCGTGAAAAGCTGGCAGCTCTGATCACCTCACCCCAAAATCTGCGCTTTGCAGAAGTGATTGTGAATCGTGTTTGGCGACGGTTCATTGGTGCTGGAATCGTAGAACCTCCACATGACTGGGAAGGACAAACTCCGAGTCATCCTGAATTACTGAAATGGCTCGCTCGGGATTTCATCACCCATGGCTATGACATTAAGCATCTTGCCAAACTGATTCTGACTTCCCAGGTTTATCAGCGGGAAGCGATTGGATATCCGAATACGATATCCCCGGCGAAACAATTTTTTGTTGCTCCGAATCGTCGACGAATGTCGGCTGAGCAAGTGGTCGATTCCTTGTGCGTAGCGGCCGGTAAACCGCTGGATGTTGAGGAAATCACGTTTGCTCCAGAAGCTGGTGATCTCTCAAAACGTCGGCTAACGCTCGGAGTTGCTGATCGTGCCTGGAAGTTTGCCAATCTGGCCAATGAGCGGGATCGACCGAGTTTAAGTCTGCCACGCGCCAGAGCAATCGCCGATATCATGGAAGCCTTCGGCTGGAAAGGGGCCAGACAAAGTCCAATTACAGATCGTGAATCCGATCCGAATGTTCTACAGCCGGGAGTTCTGCAAAATAGCGATGCTTCGGTTCTACTGACCCGTGCTTCAATCGATAGTGGACTGGCAGAAGCTGCGGTCACTGCGACTTCACCAGATCAACTCGTGGAAACTCTGTTTTTGAAAATCCTCAGCCGAGAACCGACAGAAGCAGAACGAGCACCACTCGCGTCTTTATTAACAGAGGGATTTCAAAATCGACTGTTACCAAAAGAGGAATGGAAAGAAGTGAAACCGCTCGAACCATTGCCGGTTGTCACCTGGTCCAATCATGTCCAACCGGAATCGAATTCGATTGCCTTGGAGATGGAAAAACGAGCCAAAGCGGGCCCACCTCCAGATCCTCGACTGCGAGTAGAATGGAGAGAAGTCTATGAAGATGTCGTCTGGAGTATTGTGAATGTCAGCGAATTTGTTTGGATTCCATAACATTGATGAATTAAGAGAACTCTTCAGTATCAAATATTGTTTCATTGATTGTCAGGAGAAACTATGTATCGTCGCGATTTCCTAAAAACATCCGCAGTGGTTGCTGCTGCTTCCTCAGCTCCATTTTCGCAAACAACCCAAGCGGACACTCTCGTCAAAGGCGGTGCAGAGCATGTCATCTCCATCTGGCTCGGTGGAGGCATGGGAGCAATGGATACGTTTGACCCGAAACGGTTAGGGGATCCTGCTCTAGGAAAGCCTGGCTCTTACTATCCCAGCATTGAAACTTCAGTTCCCGGAGTTCGACTTTGCGAGCATCTGAAACAGATGGCCCCCCTCATGGAACGGGTGACCGCTGTTCGCACGGTGAATCATCATGTGATCGACGAACATGCAGCCGCGACAAACTTCATGCATACCGGACGTCCTGTCAGTGGAACCGTTCTTTACCCTTCACTTGGCTCCATCATCTCCCATGAGCGAGGAGTCGTTCAAGAGGATGCTCCGCCTTATGTTCTGATTGGTTACCCGAATGTCACTCGAGGTCCGGGATTTCTGGGAGCTCGGCACAACTACTTGTATCTCACAGACACGAGTCAGGGGCCTGCCGGTTTATCACGCCCGGATTCAATTTCTCCGAAGCGACAGTCCAGACGAGAATCAATTCTCGCCACATTGCGAGAAGCTCAGGGGCTTCACTCAGAGGATTCGTTGCAAGAGTACGAAGAAGCGATCGACATGAGCCAAAAGCTCAGTGGTCCCAGCTTCAACAAAAGCTTTCAGCTCGATGAAGAACCTGGAGAACTCCGTAACAGTTATGGCGGTGAGTTTGGCCAACGCTGTCTGTTGGCTCGAAGACTTGTTGAGCGGGGAGTCCGGTTTATTGAAGTGTCGCACAATCTGAACTTTCTGAACGGAACAGGTTGGGACGCTCATAATGCCGGGATCCTTCAGCAACATGCTCTGATTCAAGAACTGGACTCGGCTGTCAGTACATTAATGATTGACCTCGAAAAGAAAAACCTTCTCGACAAAACACTCATTGTCATCACGACAGAATTCGGCCGACCTCCTGAATTTGATGCCGGCGGAGGACGAGGACATCAGGGAACAGCCTTCACCTGTGTCCTTGCCGGCGGAGGCTTAAACCATTGCGGAGCTTATGGCGAAACTGATAATTTAGCGAAAAAAGTTGTCAGCAATCCGATCAGCGTTCCCGACTTTTTTGCGACGATACATGCATCGCTGGGGATCGATTATTCGAAGTATCTTTACGATGGTGACCGGCCTGTCCCCGTCACAGATCGAGGACAACCGATCGCGTCCTTGTTTAATTAACCATGTAACTTTTTCAGAATAGTTCACATTCACAAAGACTGTCCCCTTAAGGATCATAAGCTCAATGTCCAATACCTCCTCCGCTCCGGCCTCTTTGAAATCGCGGCTTGCTAATGGAGAACGCGTTAATGTTTTTGCCGTGGGACGCTCTTTCCACCCGAATCAAATTGAGATGTACGGCTTGCAGGGAGGTTTTGCTGGCTTCTGGATCGATCATGAACATTCTGGATTTACAATTGATCAAATCGAAACAGCGACGCGCGCCGGACGGGCTTGTGGATTGGATTCCTTTGTTCGTGTGGCTCCGACCGATTACGCACTTGTGACACGCTGCCTGGAATCTGGCGCTGGCGGTGTGATGGCTGCTCAGATTTCTTCACCAGAGCAGGCAGAAGAATTTGTGCAATGGGCAAAGTTCGCTCCGAGAGGACATCGAGGACTCAACGGCGGTGGACACGATGGAAAGTTCGGTATGACACCGGCTGCTGAGTTCTGCAATCAAGCGAATGAAAACTCCTTTGTCGCCATCCAAATTGAAACCGTCGCAGCTGTCGAATGTTGTGAAGAGATTGCTGCGATTGATGGAGTCGACCATCTCTTCATCGGCCCTGCCGATTTGAGCCAGGCTTACGGAATCACAGGCCAGTCAATGCATCCCACTTTGATTGAAGCCGTCACACGTGTTTCCGCTGCCTGCGAAGCCAACAACAAAACGTTTGGAGCCGTCACCTTCACTCCGGAACATGCTTCCCTGTTGTTGGAAAAAGGATGTCGCCTCATTTCCATGACATCAGACGTCTACACATTCCAGGCAGGAATCAGAGCGACCAAAGAAAAATTTCAAGGATTGTTTTCTGAAGATTCTTCAAAATGATCCTTGATTGCATGAATGCCTCTTCCAGACCAAGCTATAAATCATTTGCCGCGATATGCCTGTGCAAAAACAGAATTCACGTGGTCGGTCTGTGAAAAGTTTTATCTGCCAATGCGCGCAATGCCCAACCCTTGTGCAATCCAATGTTATTCACGCGACTCAGACAAACCTCGTCCAGATTAATTGTCAGTCGCAATACGTTCTGCATTAAGTTCTGCGTCGGTCACGAGCGGTTTCGATGGATAAGCAAGTAGTGGATTATTCGCAACACGATTGTATTTTTTTGCGATCACCGACATCGTAAGAGCAGAATTTTCAAAGGCATTGGCATCATTAAGTCGTTTTTCTGCAATGGCAAGCAATTGTTCATTCCGAAGGTCGAGGGCACACTGTTCGTAATGAGTGGCCCATCCTCTACAGAAATCAGCTTTGTTCCACAGTGAAATACCAAACACTCCAGCAATCGTGAGTATCCCGAGGATGGTGCACCTCATCGCATATCGACGAATCGTTTTCATTTTGCCTACCTCAGCAACAGTGAATAACTAATTGATAGTGAGAAGATCACTTCTGTCCAATAAAGTTTGATATCCCTTGTTGAATTTTACCTCATTATCGACTGATGGACAATTACCTGTATACAAGCGGAAAGAAAGCGAATTCCTCCCTGACCATTTTCAAATGGTTTCTGCAGCCGCTTGGACACCAAATGTCCTGAAACACTGTGTTTGCTCCTGCTGAAGGCTGCAGATAATTTTTGAATGTGCTCTAGAAATGGGAGTCCGAAGGTGAATCCCCCCTCTCGACTCTATTTTCAAGATTTCATGGAAAAATAAAGATTACGCCGTGAGATTTCGCTTACTAAAGATAAGTCTAAATAGATATCATCATTTATAGTAGTTCGTGTCGACGCACTTTGATGTAATTTTCCTGTTTTCATCGACGAAAATGGTAAAAGTTATCAGTCTGTACTTCTGAAGGCATTTCCATTCCCGAGTTTCATATACAAGAAAACGTCTCCTCTGGAATTGACCAGCAGGTTGCATCCGATGAGAAATTTGTCAGCTTGATTGCTTCGCACCAACTGACTCTAACGGCCTTTTTACGGACATTGCTTCGACATCACACCGACCTTGAGGATGTGCTCCAGGAAACGAATCTTGTGTTGTGGCGAAAGCGTAAGGAATTTGATACCAGCCGAACCTTTGCTTCGTGGGCCTGCAAATTTGCTCATTTGCAAACACTGTCATATTTGAAGACGAAAGGCCGCAAGAGTTGCTACTCGCTGAGTGATGAGGCTCTGGAACAAATGGCCGAGCTCTCGATGCGGGAAGCCGAGAAGATCGATCGCAAAGGAGAAGAGCTGCAGCGTTGCCTGAAAAAACTTTCTCCATCGCAGAGAGAATTATTGCGGTCTCGTTACCAGTCAAATGTAGCCGTTAATGAGATTGCCGAAACTTTGGGACGGACGCCTCATGCAATTTCAATGTCGCTGTATCGATTACGGAGTTTACTCAGAGAATGTGTAGAGCGGGCCCTGCAACCGGAGGTGATCTCGTGACCGAATCTGATAACTTACATTCGCTACCTCGTTTTCAGGCATTACTTGGTAAACGACTTTCGGAATCGCTCGATGATTCTGAGGGGCAGGAACTGGATCAGTTGCTGAATTCCTCTGCCGAATGTCGAGAACTTTACGTGCAACAAATCTGGACAGACAGTTTATTGAAGTGGGAGCTTACGGAAAGTAACACAACTTCCTCAGAGTTCCTGGAAATCCCCTTGTCAGTTGATGCTGATCCAGTCATTAAGTTGTCGTCGACAGTAAAAGGCAATCGCTTTACCCGTTTCTGGCAAGCCTGTCTGGTGCTTCTAGTTTTTGGTACACAAGCGATCTACTGGATAACAAGCGATCCGACTAAAGATCAGCAACCCCCTCAGCAAATCGCTGTAACCGATACCGTTGAGCCCCATCAAGTGGTCGCGGTTTTACTCGACAGTGAGGATGTCGTCTGGAGTGATGGTCGTGCTTCGGTCGAGTACGGAACATCGTTTCATAAAAACGAGATACTCAAGCTGGAATCGGGATTAATTCGAATAGCGTTCGATTGCGGAGCCGGCGTTGTCCTCGAGGGACCGGCCGAGTTAAAGCTCTGCTCTGCCTGGCAAGCTTGTCTGCATCAGGGCAAGCTGGCTGCGGTTGTTCCTGAAGGTGCGGAAGGCTTTACAGTATTGACGCCGCAAAAACGGATTGTCGATCTGGGAACGAAGTTTGGGGCATCAGTTGATGAGTCCGGACAGGCGAATGTTCAGGTTTACGAAGGAGAAGTAAAAGTCGAATCGCGGAATGAGGTCGCCGCTTCAGAGAGTCTACTGTTAACGGCAAAAGAACACTCTCGATATTCTGAAAACAATTCTCAGACTCCTGAAATCAAATTGCAGGGTGTCGATTCTGAAGATCAGATTTCGGTTCCCTCTTTTGAACAGTTAGCAGTCGCTCGCACAGGGGTTTACCCGCCTTCTGAAAAAACGCCACATCATCAAGACAGCGAATACCCAATACCAAATCCAGAAACTCAGGCTCCCATGGAGACGTTTCCAGCCAGTGTAATCCTGGGTGAAGATTTTTATCCTCGTTCCCACCTCTCCCCTGCTTTCACAGGGAAGCCGAATGCCTTGAATCTGGATTCGGCTTTCGCACGTGTGGTGTTTTTGCAGAAACCTCTGCAATGGCAAGACTTAAATGGCGGACATTTCGCTCTTGAAATGAATGGTCGTAACCCGGCATATCCTTCCATTGCCAATCGGATGCACATCAAACTGGAATCGCCAATCAAAGAGGAAGTCTACTTCAGTTTTCTCGGGCATTATCAGGGTCTCGATGAGAACGATTTTTTCTCATTGTGGTTCGATAACCATTTCGGCGAAGGGACAAGTCATTCCATGTCGCCCAACGCAGGGATTCGATTCGGCGAATATTTTGCTCGCATGACCGTCAATGAAGCAGGATATTTCAGCGTCCCGGCTGATGATATCGTTTTTTGCCTGGTCGGACATCTTCGTAAGAATCAACAAGGGAAATTTCACGCCATCGATTTGTGGGTGAATCCACAACAGATTTCGCCAAGCGAACCAGACATTCATGTGGAATTTAATGACATGCGCAAGCAGTCTTTCACTGTGGTCGGAATTCGCATGGGGAAAGATACCGAACCTGACGATCGATTTTTGTTTGATCGCCTGGTGATTGCCAGATCACTTCAAGAGGTTCTCGAATCGACGGGCACGATCGTTCCTGCCTCACCTCCCCCTACTTCAACCTTCCCTCAGAAAGTTGCAGAATGATTCATGCTGCCGATTGCAAACGAATAACTTATTGTTCGTTTCTGCTGATTTTATTTACATTCAGTTGCTTAAATGAAGTCCGTTCATTATCTGCAGCCGAGCAGACAGATCGGATTGCCGCTGAACGCTTTCAGGATCTGGATTTGTTCAGACTCTCCTCGAATTCCGTAGATTCGAAAGGCTGGCTCGGCCCGTGGATCACTTCTCGAATTCTGCCTCCTCAAATCGTGGAGTCTACATTTAATACTCCTGAAACTTCACGGCAGGATGTCTTAATCATGGGAACGGGAGATCGAAATAATCCCCTGCGACGACAACTGGCTGAAACTTTTACGGATGAAGAACTGTTTGTCGGGTATCGCTTTTTGTATGAGCCAGACGAAATCGCTGCGACTCAAACAGATCCTGAGTTTTTTATTCTCTGGCTCGACAGAATTGATGGCAGTGATCGCGCTGTCCACAATTCACAGGTACCAAATATCGGAGTACATCTGGCTGACCGTGGTCCCAGTCGCGGCAAGAATGTGTTTATGGTTCGCTTTGGTTCTCAACAGACCGCCTGGAGTCACCGTGAACTGGAACCTGGAAAAACTTATCACGTCATAGCACGTGTCTCCAAAGAACAACCAGGCGAACGTAACGATTACAGTCAACTCCAGTTGTGGGTGAATCCCACAGCTGAGGATGTCGATCAGCCTCTGCTCACACTCAATAAACAGCAGGGTATCAATCAAATCCGCTGGGCTGGTTTTGCCACGGGAGTGAAAACAGAAAGCGAGGATCGAATTCGTATCGGCGATTTGATTCTGTCCCGTTCATGGGACGATGTCTACAACTTTCTGCAGTCAGATTCGAATCATTCCCCCGGCCAAGCGTCGCCACAGATGCCTCAGCAACTCGTCTGGAAAGAGCCGATTCATTTCCGGGATGATATTTATCCTATTCTGAAAGAACGCTGTTATGATTGCCATGCGGGAGAGTTTCCGGATTCCGGATATCGACTGGATGTACGGAATGAATTTCTAGGTTACAGCACTGGCGAAGCGTTTGTACTACCGGGGAATAGCAGGCGGAGTCATCTGATTGATATTTTGACATCGAAAGCAGATGACGGACGAATGCCTCCCGATGACGAACCACTTTCCGAAATTCAAATTGCTAAATTTCGAGCCTGGATTGATCAAGGTCTCGCGTGGGATGATGAGTTGCTGCCTGCACCACGGTTGGAATCCGATCATTGGGCCTTCCAGAAAATCTCTCGACCCGAAGTCCCTCGCACGCTCCCAGCCACTCAGCAGGCTCACCCGATCGATGCCTTCATCGCAACCCGTCAACACGAGCATGGCATCCAGTCATCCGAACCCGCATCCCGGCGAATTTTAATTCGTAGGCTGTATCTGGATTTACTCGGTCTCCCTCCCACGACTGAAGAAACCGAAAGCTTTCTCAATGACGATTCACCGGATGCTTACGAAGAACTTGTAGAACAGGTTCTCAACTCGCCCCACTACGGCGAGCGCATGGGACGTTTCTGGCTCGATCTGGCACGCTGGGGAGAAAGTCAGGGATTTCAGCACGATATTCCCCGTCCCTTCGCATGGCGATATCGCGATTATGTCATCAACAGTTTTAACAGCGACAAACCTTATGACCAATTCCTGAAAGAACAACTGGCTGGTGATGAACTCGAAAACCAGTCTGATGAAACTCTGGTGGCGACCGGTTTTCTGGCAGCTGCCAGGATCAGCGGAAATCAGATGGATAAGGAAATTCAGCGAACCGAAGTGATGTTCGACATCGTCGATAACACCGCCAGTTCTCTGCTCGGCTTAACACTCGAATGTGCACAGTGCCACAATCATAAATTCGAGCCACTCTCACAACGAGATTACTATCGCTTTCTCGCCTTCTTTTCCAAAGGTCAGATGGGAAATCTGAAACTTCAACAAGCCGAACAGATTTCGGCTGAAGAAATCAAAAACTGGTTTTCAAAATCTTCTTACAATTTTTACATGTCGGAAGCGAAGAAACTGAAAATCAACCCAGCTGACTATGCGCCTCATACCTGGGGATACTATTCCCCCGTGACGGGAAATCCCGATGTCGAATTTTTGCGAGTCGTGAATCGCTCTCCGCTCCCCTATTCCCCTGAGTTTTTGAAACGCCAGCAAACCAGCATACTTGTCCGTGGAGTTCCAGGAAGTCCGGGACTTCCTGTCGAACCGGGCTGGCCTGCGGTGTTGGGAACGGTTCCTTCCGAACTTTCACCAACACCACGTCAGGCATTATCCGACTGGCTTTCCAGTCCTGATAATCCTCTAGTCGCTCGGGTGTGGGCGAATCGAATCTGGCAATCACATTTTGGTCGCGGGATTGTCTCAACACCGAGCAACTTCGGCACTCACGGTTCTTTGCCGAGCCACCCTCAACTGCTCGACTGGCTGGCATCCGAATTATTGTCGAACGGCTGGAGTACAAAACATCTCCACCGTTTAATTGTCACTTCGAACACCTACAAGCAATCCAGCCATTTAATTCCGAAATCACTAGAGCAGGATCCCGAGAACAAATACTTATGGCGCTGGCCCCAAAGACGTCTGGAAGCCGAGGCGATCCGGGATTCCGTGCTGGTAGCAACTGGTGAATTGAATCGCAAAATCGGTGGCCCAAGCATCCCGCCTCAACACGTCGAAGAACAACTGAGACGGACAATCTATCTCACTCAGAGACGCAGCAAACTTCCCGATGTGATGACCATGTTTGATGCCCCGGATGGCATCAAGAGTTGTTCTCGCCGGGATGTCTCCACGGTAGCCTTACAACCGCTCTATCTACTGAACAGTCCTTTTGTGGTCAGTCGAGCAAAGAAGCTAGCGGAACTGGTTCAGGCGGACGCAGGCAATCAGCGATCCGACCAGATTAATGATGTATTTATCAGAACATTAGGTCGCGAACCGACTGAAGTTGAGAAGCGACAGGCCGTCTCGCTTTTTTCAGATCCGTCTTCTCCAGTTGACATAAGTGAGGAGAAATCTGAAGACATGCAACTCATTCAGTTTTGTCATGCGATGCTCAATCTGAATGAATTTGTCTATCTACCCTGAGTCTGACTCTGGTTCGACTCAATCCCAAACACATTATTTTATATTTATTTCAGGTGACATGTGAATCCATTTCAATTCAACCGTCGAGTTCTATTAGGCGAAGCTGGTGTCGGATTAGGAGCGATTGCTCTGAACGCAATGCTCCAGGGTGATTCTGTTGCTTGTGCTGATCATTCTCTGGCTCGTCATCTGCAGGGAGCTCATTTTCCATCAAACGTGAAGAGTGTTATCTTCCTCTTTATGTCGGGTGGCCCCAGCCATGTCGACACTTTTGATCCGAAACCGACCCTCACCAAACTGGAAGGAGAACCGGTTCCCGCCAGTATCGTCGGGAATGTTCCTAACATTCCACGATCAGGTGTCAATTCGAAACTGATGGCTTCTCCGTTTTCTTTTCAGAAGTACGGAAAAAGTGGAATCGAAGTTTCCGATCTGCTTCCACATACGGCCAAGCATGTCGATGATCTGTGTGTAATTCGTTCGCTGAATCATCGGATTCCAGTCCATGGTCCGGGAGAATGTGTGACGTTAACCGGTTCAGGATTGGGAGATCGTCCCAGCTTGGGCTCGTGGTTCACGTATGGTTTGGGAAGCGAAGCAGAAAACCTTCCCGGCTTTGTCGTCATGTCTTCCAACACGACCGGCCCCGCTCCACAACGCCCGGGATGGGGAACCGGCTTTCTGCCTGCTCGATACCAGGGAACACTCATTGATGATCAACGTGGTGTCCCCTATTCGAAACTCCCCGATCTATATTCGACAGCCGACCGCAGAAAGCAACTCAATTTCATTCACTGGATGAATCAGCAACACCTGACTCAGCAGGCCAGCAATTCTGAGTTGGAAGCCAGGATTGAATCTTATGAACTCGGATTCCGAATGCAGATGACCGCCCCCGAAGTCCTCGATCTGTCGACCGAAACTGCTGAAACACAACAGATGTATGGAATCGATCAAAAACCAACAGCAGAGTTTGGTCGACACTGCCTGCTGGCCCGCCGTCTGGTTGAGCAGGGAGTGCGATTTATCCAACTCCGAAACGGTGGATGGGATGCCCATGGAGCTCTCAAAGGAAATCATACCAATCGTGCGAAAGCGACCGATCTGCCGGTGGCTGGCTTACTTCAGGACTTGAAACAACGAGGATTACTCGATCAGACGCTCGTCCTCTGGGGTGGGGAATTCGGTCGGACTCCAACAACAGAAGGAAATCGCACGGGGGATAGCCGCGGTCGCGATCATTCTCCAGCTGGATACACCATGTGGCTAGCCGGTGGCGGTGTTCGTGGTGGACAGGTGATTGGCACCACTGATGAGCTGGGCTATGTTCCTGTTGAACGTCCCCTTTCCCCTCACGATCTGCATGCCACACTGCTCCATAGCTTGGGGCTGGATCAGCACAAACTGACTTATCTGCATAACAATCGAGAAGAAATCCCGACCGTTCTTGGTGGGGAAGTTATTCAAGAGGTGTTCTAAATCATATTTCTCCTTTCCTAATTCTTTCAGGAGTTTCCAGATGATGATTCGAAATAGACATTTACATTCACCGCGGGGGTTCACGCTAATCGAGCTGCTCGTTGTGATCGCAATCATTGCCATACTGGTCGCCCTGCTCCTCCCCGCAGTGCAGCAAGCCAGAGAAGCCGCCCGCCGTTCTGCCTGCAAAAACAATATGAAGCAAATCGGACTGGCCCTGCACAATTATCACGATGTCTATTCCGTTTTCCCGCCGGGAGGGTTCAAAGCGACCGGTCCAATTACTTCCAGCAGCAATGAAAACACTGCCTTTGGGGAAGTAAATCACAGTTATCTCGTGGCGATTCTTCCCTTTGTGGAAGCCTCCGCGTTATATGACCAGTTCAATCCGATTCAAGGCTGGAGAGGAAGACCTAATCGTCGAGCAGTCAATTCCGTCCCCGCGGTTTATCAATGTCCCAGTTCGAGTAAAACTCATTCCGATCATGTCAACGAAACGATCATCGACAGCAGCGATGTCGTATTAGGCCAGATGTTTGCTGGTCATTATGTGGGCAATATGGGACCAGTTGGGACAGGCTATCAGTTGCAATGCGAAAATCCATCCGCAGGAACCTCCATTCCCAATTGCAGTTCCGGAAATGAATGCTCTGGTCAGGGAGTCCTCGGAGCCAATACGAAAATACGCTTTCGTGATATTATCGATGGAACCTCAAATACCATTATGGTCGGAGAGATGTCTGCGAATGAATATCTCACTGGTGCGGTCGCACCGCGTGCCTGGTCTCGCGGATGTGCTCAACATTCCTGCGGCATGACAAAGAACGTCAAGTTCGGCATTAATATTCAAGGATTTGTTTCCGGCAATTTCAACAGCATGAGCTTCAGCAGTCCTCATCAAGGGGGAGCCCAGCTATTGATGTCAGATGGAGGCGTCAAATTCACCTCCGAAAATGTCGACATCGATCTCTATCTGGCGACCGCAAGCCGGGATGGCAACGAAGCGAAAACTCTGGAGTTTTAAACTTAAATCTCCGTCATTCCCAGCAACTCCACTTTCGTGAAAACGGGCCCATGAATTCTGCGATTTCCATACAAAAGTTACTACTGCTGATCCCCTTATTCATTCTGGCAGGTTGCTCCGGCAACGATGGGCCCCAGCGTTTTGATGTCTCCGGAACTGTCACATTCGAAGATCAACCTGCTCCCAGAGGTTCTATCGTCTTTACTCCCGATAAATCGAAAGGCAATTCCGGTCCGCAGGGAACAGCAAAAATCATTAATGGTGTGTACAACACAGCCAAGCAGGGACGTGGTATTGTAGGTGGACCTCATGAGGTCCTGATCATTGTCACCAATGGCGATGACGCGACGGAAGATGCCGAATTAAGTGGCCCCTTAGCCGAACACACTGAGCAATTCGATTTTCCGAAAGAAACATCCGAGCACAATTTTGCCATTCAATAAGATTCTCTCTTATCAGTGGCATTCTCGGCTTCGATATTCTCCAACATAATTGGTGGAATATTCACTATTCTCATCAAAAATGAGAGGGATTCGCTTTCTTCTGCCAGACTGGGATTAATTCCAGTCATCGTTTTTGCTTACAACGCCAACCCGAAACATAACCTTGATGACGCTTTTATACTTTGCCTTTTCCAGATGGAGCAGGGCGAATTGAAAACAGAGACTCATCGCGTTTGATTGAAAAGTTGAAGCATGTCTCTGAATAATAACCGACTTCCCTTCTCACATCCTGAACTCAAAAGCCGCCGAGGATTCGACAAGTAGCACTCGATCCAGCCCAATATCAAAAACCAGCGAGAAGACTGCGGAATAATCGAGTATTTCTGTTTTTGGAATTGCTGGCGATCCATACTAATTCAGTTGCATTCAGGACGGTTATCTACATTCTACTACAACTACACATTCATTGACGTGCTATCTCTCGCAGGCCAAGCGAGGCCAGAGCGTTAGCAGTTGCATCAATCCTGCATCATTTGCACTGTATTTTGCAGCGCCTGTTTCTACTTTTGATGGATGAATAGCGGAAATTTGAGTTCGTTCGTGTCCTACCGGGGAAGGGATGATTGCGTTGACCAAGCTTCGTTGTTTGAACAGTGTGAAAACAGAGAGAGGTTTGATTCGAAAAGTAATCGTAAAGATTAGAATGAAGATTGGAGATCTTTACGAGACCGTTCACAAGAAACCTGGCAAGTCGAAAAAAGTCTTCCAGGCAGACACAGTCTATTTCAGGACGTTGAACGCATATCGTCCGGGACATCTTTGAGGGCTTCGTCGGGCAGGACATAACTGAGGCCGATAAGTTCGGGATCGTCGTTAATCAGGTCGGGCCAGATTCGATTGGGCAGGATACTGGCCGCAAAGACTTCCTGAACGGCATCTTCAAATCGCAGCCAGGCGATGGTTTCGCCACGAACCAGGTCCACTACTGCGACACCCGACCAGCATTCGGACTCAGGACGCTGTGCAATTTCAATTCCACTGAAGATTGCGGACTCTCTCACCTGCGATAATCCGATAAACGCAAACCGACCCTGGATCGAAAAGCCACGTGTGAAGCCAGGGAGTTTAGCGACCGATTCGTAATTGCCCGTTGCCTGATCGATGAAGCCGATCCCCCCTGCTCCTGAATTCAATACCCAGAGCTTTCCCTCATGAAAGCGTGGAGAATGCGGCATCGAAAGTCCGCGTGCAATCACTTCATTGCTCTCAATATCCATAACAACCCCGCCGCTGGCTTTGTTATCGCGCCAGCCTGCCGGCTCGTCACTTTTGCCCAACGCGGTTACATATTTCGGCTTCCCGTCAACAACACACAACCCGTTCAAGTGGCAACGATCCTGAGGAGCGATTGCAGTGACAAACGAAGGTCGCCACTGGGGATAGAAACTGTGATCGGCACTGCACGTCTTCCAGGGACCCAGCCTGTTTTCTTTTAACCCAGTAACTTGCGAAGTTACAGAAACATTTTATCCGGGACTGAGTACAGTTGGGAATTTGACGTATGGAGCAATCACTGCCTACGGGGATTATCTCTTCATTGCTGACATGCAAACTGCAAATGAAGGAGCCCCCAGTGGTGGTGTTCGAGTGAATATTAATGATCTTTCCGACTATGAAAGATTTAATATCGGAAGTCCTATCGACATTAATGTTGGGCTCGATGGATTCCTTTATACGTTTACGCGAGGCAACGCGACTGGTGCCGATGGAACCCGCGTTACGAAATACGATCCAAAGACAATGTTATCGTTGGGAAGTATCGATCTATTCTATGTTGCCCGCGCGATTGCAATCGATGCTGATGGCAATTTCTTCGCAGCTCATCACGAAATTCTTCGCCAACACAATCCCGCTGGAAATATCATCAACGAATTGGCTGTTCCCGGATTCGGTGGTGAAGCAGATCTGGATATCAGCAAAGATGGCAGCACCCTGTTATTCACTTCGCATGGAGGAGAGTTCATCGTCTTTGATCATGCAATGACTTCATTCTCAAGATACAATTCTCAACCTTCCATCAATGTTGCATTCGGAACATTCGTGCAAACTCCTGTCGGTTCAGACACGGGCAATCAACTCTCGTTGACCGGTGCTGATGCTGACCTGTTTGAAATCATTGGCAGTGAGTTGTATCTCAGAGCGGGTGTTACTCTCCAATTTGAAACGAATCCTGCGTTGGATGTAAGAGTTCAGGTCGACGACACTGCAGTGGGCATGACCCCTGACGACACGGCTTCGTTGACCATCAGCCTGACAGATGCGGTGCCAAGCACAAGAGTTGACATTTCCCCATCCAGCCTGGGTTATGGGATTCCCGGCCAGGATAACGCGAAGGGCGAAGGATATATTCTCTACAGCTATCTAAGCGTTCAAACGCGGTTTGCCGGAGAGGTTATCGCCAATGGTGCGGAACATTTTCTGGCCGTTCGTTTTATCAATAATCAATGGCAATACGCCCACAACGATGTCTGGGTCAATTTCACTCCGATCACGGGAGATCGACTGATCGCTACGATCGATTTCAGCAGCAGTCAGGTGCAGATGCTGCAGGGAAGTAGCGGGACCTTGAATGGGATCGACCAGGGATATGTCGAGAGTGATCTGGTAATTACCCCCAACCAGTGGAGAAACACCTATAACGCGGGGGAATTTGGTATCACGGGGACTTACTTCACTATTGTGTAGACTCTATTCTCCATACAAAATAAGGCGGGCTTTGCTCTTATGTAATAACGGAATGCGCGACTCACGCCAATAACTCTTCAGCAGTCCGCCGAGACGTGTGTCTCACACAACATCTTGCTCCCGGCCCCATCTCAGGAACGACTCGTACTTCACAATCGACATCATCTCTCGCAACTTGGGACCGATCTTCCTTCCGGCTTTGAGCAGCTTTTTGCGTTCCACGATTTCTGTTAACCATTGGGTTCCAGGTTCGAAAGAATGTCAACAAGTGACGAGGTCACCATCATGGACTCGAACTATTGCGAAGGCATAACAATCAACGACTTATGGATTTACACACGAGCATTGTAGTTCGTTCGGGTGTAAAATGGGGAATCGGAAGATAGTCGCTGGTGGCACTATTTGATGTACCGGGAACAAATTTCTGCCACACAGGGTGCTTTGGCTTCAACTCGCTCTGGAGTCGGCTGCCATTCACCGTCAACGTTGATGCGTGCCATTGAGAGTTCGGCTGCTGGGCCATTTTGCTGACTGCGGATCGGCCCCCCCCTGCTCGCTGAACAGTCGGATGCGTTTTTTGATTCCAGAGTCCGTGCAATACCAACAGTCCGCTTGCTCTCAGATCCACACCGATCCATAAGAGTGGCGACGCCATAATTGTTACGTTTCATGTATCTTCTGTATTAATACCAGAAACTCGCGGCGTTTGATTGACCGACTGATGCCTGTCCCTGATACTCCATGAAAGCCCCCAGCGTCATTGATCAAGTCCCACTCTAAGGAGATAATATGCTTTGGAAACTGACTCTGCCTCGTAACGATCGAAACGAGTCTTCTCAATACTTACTACAAAGAATAGCGACACTCATACTGGCTGCATGGACATTGTATCCAACAATTGGTTCGGTAAATTCAGTATTTTCTGCAGAAATCACCAGCGTACCTAATATCGTCCTCATCCTTGCCGACGACATGGGGTATGGGGACCCTCAATGCTACAACTCTCAATCAAAGTGCGTTACACCCAATATTGATCGATTGGCAAAAGAAGGAATGCGCTTTACCGATGCTCACGCGGCTGGAGGAGTTTGTCATCCTTCACGTTACGGCTTACTGACAGGCAGATACCCTTTTCGACATCATCGAGACTGGCGGAAGGAACCATTGATTTCAACAGAGGAAGATACGGTTCCCAAACTCCTGGTGAGAGCCGGCTATCAAACTCGAATGATTGGCAAATGGCACCTCGGTTTTGAAGATGGTTACGACTACGACTTCGCCGCGGGGTTGCAAGGTGGACCGGTTGATCGTGGCTTTCAATCGTATTTTGGAATGCCTGCATCTCTGGATATCCCCCCTTATTATTACATCGAAAATAAAATGGCTTCACCTCCCCCTACAATTCCCATCGATGCAAGTTCCTCTCCCGGATGGAGCCCGATTCAGGGAGCGTTCTGGCGGGAAGGCTTGCGGGCGGGGAATTTTATCATGGAAGATGTTCTGGATGTTTTCGCGACGAAAGCGATTGAAACAATTCAGCAGGACTTCAACGATACTGAAAAACCTCAGTTCCTGTATCTGGCCTTGCCTGCTCCGCATACTCCCTGGTTACCGGCTGATAAATTTCGTGGTCTTGGTGAAGCCGGCCTTTACAGCGAATTTGTCGCCCATGTCGACGACGTTGTCGGACGCGTACTCAATGCAATCGATAAAACGAATTCCGCCGAAAACACGCTGGTTATTTTTTCCAGTGACAACGGTCCCACCTGGTACGATGTTGATGAAGAACGCTACCACCACAACAGCGCAGGACCATTTCGGGGTATGAAAGGAGATGCCTGGGAAGGTGGTCATCGCGTTCCCTTCATCATGCGCTGGCCCAATCAGATTCCCGCCTGGTCGGAATGTGATGAGACGATCGGATTTATTGATTTGCTACCAACGGTCTCAGAAATAACCGGAGTGGCCAGCGACCATTCTTCAGCGTTGGACGGACGCAGTTTCGCACAGCTCATCGAATTGCCAACGGATTCGCCCTGGCCACGTGGTGAGCGTGTGATGCTGCAGCATCACTCCGGGAATGTGATTCGCAGTGGTCAATGGAAATTGATCACCAATTTAGGATCCAGTGGTTTCACCAAGCCAAGTAAAGTTGCTCCCGTCTCTGGCGGCCCCAAAGGTCAACTGTATGATCTCGGCTACGACAAAGGTGAGCAGGATAACCTCTGGCTTGAGCATCCTGAGATTGTCGAAAAACTATCCGCAATACGGAAAGAGATTCTCAACAAAGAATAAGCAGCAGGACCATACTTGTCGCCAATGATTTTTGATTAACAAATTGCCGATCGAGTAATGTTGATCACCAAGTCGTATTTCTCTCAATCGCCTCGCAAAATCAAATAATCTCAATGAGCAAATTGAATCCCGAACAGTGGACCGAGTACCTGCATAATAATATTCCCGTCTGTAAAGCGATGGGAATTGAAGTGCTGGAAGCGACCTGGGAAGGGGCCAGGATTCTTCTGCCCTTGGGCGAAAATGTCAATCATCGAGAGACCGCATTCGGCGGCAGCATTTCGACAGCAGGAATTCTTGCTTGCTGGTTATTGATCAATCTACGAATGCGAGAATTGCAGGAATCTCCTAAAATCGTAGTACAAACGAGCGAAACTACGTTTCTAACCCCAATCGCAGATGCGTTTGAAGCCGAGTGTCGAACTGAAGACGATGCTCAATGGGATCGCTTTCTGAAGATCTACCAGAAGAAAGGAAGAGGTCGACTGCAGTTGACCTCAACAATTTTCTGTGGAGAGAAAATCGCCGCTCAACATTCCGGATCCTTTGTCTCCATCAAATAAAAAAAACGCACAACAGGAAGTCGTGCGTCTGTGAGATTCATTGAAATTTTCGAAATCGATAATCTACAACTTATCGAATATGATTATGGTGCATATGGCCGGGTGAACGGTTGTAATAGTATCGATCTCGACTGTCGTAGCGACTAGGATATCGATCGTGATATTCTTCTGAAGGACGACGATGATTATGCAGATGATCATCGACATCAGGTCGATATCGGGCATTTCGATAAGAAGGATCCATCTCTGTAAGATCCTCTTCTAAGTGATGCAAAATGGCAATCATTGCATCAACAATTCGTCGAGTCTGGCGAACTCCCCCATCGAAATCGCGTGCTCGAACTCCTTTGCGAGCGATATCCGTAATGACTCCATCTGCGTGGTGTACTTCTTCATCGAGTTCAATCACATCTTCGCGGAGGTGCCTGATATTTCCACCTTCGTGAGCCAGGTCGTGGATATGCTCGGAGAGTTCTTCAATTTTCTCAGCATGACCATCAATGTGCCGAAAATACTGATGCCCTTCCAGATGCACATGCACTTCGTCATGCAAATCCTGGGCCAGGTTGGCAAGGTCCACGGCCAACTCATCCACATGATCCCATGTTCCCGGACGGGCTCGGTCTTCTTGCCTCAGATCTTTCCCGCGATTCATTTTTCCTTGAGCTTCCACATTCGTCGCCATGGCTGCAATCAAGCAAAAACCCATGCTTAATAATGCCCCCTGATAAACCGCTTTTGAATTTCGCATTGTCCTAATCCTTCTGGCCGACTCTTCCTCAGCCTGCAAATGTAAACTCCCCTCTGCGTGGTAAACATATTTCCACACATCTTCAGTATGTGATGAAACACATTGCAACTTTGAATGCAAAGGAATCTCAGATTAATCAATAAATAATCGATAAACCCGCACACTATACCTGATAAGCGTAAAGCGAGTGCCTTATGGGACATGCAGAGCGAAAGAAATCATAGAATTTGGGGGATTATTATAGCCGGAAGCCAACATTCTTATTTGAATGCTGGCTTCGTTCGCACATACAATAATAGAGTTGCCAATGGGATTATCAGCAGATGCAACCCGCCGGAATTTTCCAATTGCTACTCAACTCAAGTGGATTTTTTCTTGGTTGACTTCTTCTTGGCCGCTTTCTTTTTTGCAGACTTCTTTTTAGCTTTCTTTTTAGTCGCTTTCTTTTTAGCCGACTTTTTCTTTACACCCTTCTTGGCGGCTTTCGCTTCAATCCACTCCAGCGCCTGAGCAAGCGTGATCGATTCCAGGTCGGTATCTTTCGGAATCGTCGCGTTGATTTTTCCGTGTTTTACATACGCACCATAGCGTCCTTCGAAGATGCCAATCATTTCTTCATCTTCGGGGTGCTTGCCAATTTCCCGAATCGGCTTAGGGGCTTCTTTAGTTCGTGCAAGTTTGAGCAGTTCGACGGCTGTGTGCAAATCGACATACAGCACATCGACATCCTTGGGCAGACCTTTGTATTTGCCAGAATGTTGCACGTAAGGACCAAAGCGTCCAATCCCCGCTTTGACGACCTTGCCATCTTCAGGATGTTGACCGACGGTTCTGGGCAATTCGATCAGTTTAAGAGCCGTTTCGAGTTCAATTTTTGTGGGATCGATATTCTTGGGAATCGAAACTCGTTTTGGCTTCTTCTCCGCGTCTGGATCATTCTCTCCCAATTGCAGATACGGACCAAAAGGACCGCTCAACACAAAAATTGGTAAGCCCTCTTCGGGATGGATTCCCAGAGATTGTGGGCCTCGCTCCTTCAGTTCAAATAGCTTTGCCGCAAGCTCTTCATTCACATCGGCTGGTGAAATTTCCTGAGGCAACGAAGCCGTTTTCTGTTCGCCCCCCTCCTCTTTTTCCAGATAAGGACCGTAGCGACCAACGCGGACGGCAGAGTTCAAACCTGTAAATTCGAGCGTGCAGGCTTTTCGGGGATCAATCTGTTCTTCACGTGCTTTTACACGCAATTCGAGTCCATTATCTCCGCCATAAAATTGTCCAAGATACGGCAATCGTTCTGCCTGACCATTGGAAATATCGTCGAGAGTCTGCTCCATTCCGGCTGTGAATTGCGTATCCACCAGATTGGGAAAATTCTCTTCGAGCAGGCGAGTGACCGCCATCGCGGTAAACGTTGGAATCAACTGATTGCTGTCTTTCCGGACATAACCGCGATCCTGAATTGTGCTCAAAATACTCGCATAAGTACTCGGGCGCCCGACGCCCTCTTCTTCGAGTTTTCGGACCAGCGACGCTTCCGTGAAGCGGGCGGGCGGCTTGGTTTCGTGTCCGACAGGATCGAGTTGACTGCACTTGAGCGACTCGTTTTCGTGCACTTCGGGCAGCATAGAATCGCTGTCATCCAGAGCAGCTTCGGGATCATCGCTCCCCTCAACGTAGGCTCGGAAAAACCCTGGAAAGACGACCTGACGGCCCGTCGCACGAAATTTGGCTTCGTCGGCTGTTATTGTGAGCGTTAAAAATTTCAGACGGGCTTCTGCCATCTGACAAGCCATCGTCCGCTTCCAGATCAAGCTGTAGAGTTTAAATTCCTGACCCGAAAGTCCGATTTCTTCCGGGGTTTTCATTTCTGTTCCGGCTGGTCGAATCGCTTCGTGAGCCTCCTGAGCATTCTTAGATTTTCCAGTATATTGCCGCGGCGAATCGCTCAAATAATCATCGCCGTACAAATCTTTAATTCGACCACGAGCCGCATTGATGGCTTCGCTGGAAAGCGAAACACTGTCTGTTCGCATATAAGTAATATTACCATTTTCATACAGTCGCTGCGCAATCTGCATCGTTTGACGAGCCGTCATTCCCAGCTTACGGTTGGCCTCTTGTTGCAGAGAACTCGTAATAAATGGAGCGGGCGGCTTACGGTTTGAAAAACGCTCTTCAATTTCAGAGACCGACCAGGGAGCCTCCAGCAATCGTTTCTGCAACGCATTCGCCTGCTCTTCATTGAGCAGCAGGACCTTGGCATTCTCTTTGAGCTTGCCGGTCGTTTCATCGAAATCCTTACCAGATGCCAGTTTCTGGTCGTCGAGCGAGTACAGAGTCGCCTCGAATCGCCCTTCTTTTTCGGTTTGCAATTCGGCTTTCAAATCCCAATAACTGGCTGACTTGAAGGCCAGACGCTCCAATTCCCGCTGCACGAGCAGACGGACGGCGACCGATTGCACACGTCCTGCAGAAAGTCCCCGGGCAATCTTCTTCCACAACAAAGGACTCAAAGTATAGCCATACAATCGATCGAGGACCCGTCGTGTTTCCTGAGCCTCAACCAGATCTTCGTTAATCTGACGAGTATTCTGGATCGCCTCCTGAATTGCAGTTTTCGTAATTTCCGAAAACACCATCCGTTTGACGGTAACTTTCGGTTCGAGTAACTGCACCAGATGCCAGCCGATGCTTTCCCCTTCGCGGTCTTCATCGGTCGCGATGATCAACTCTTGAGCATCACTTAATAAATCTTTGAGTTCTTTGACCAGTTTTTTCTTATCCGGATGCACCACATAAAGAGGTTCAAAATTCTTTTCTGTGTTCACACCAAGGGTGGCCCAGCTCTCTTTTTTAAATTTTGCGGGGATGTCGGCCGCTTTGGCGGGCAGGTCGCGAACATGCCCGACACTGGCACGAACCATATAATCACTGCCGAGAAATCCGCCAATTTTTTTGGCTTTGGCAGGTGATTCCACGATCACTAAGGCTTTATATTTACTGTTTTTTGCGACCATTTATGTCCAACTATCCTTGCTGATTGACGTATTTCTATTACGAAAATTAGCCAGTCAACTCCCGAAAGATGTTCGCAACACCGGTCCTGATCTCTCATGTGACCATGTAAACGAATGGTGAAGTTCCGACAAAGGGTTAAATGATGAGAGGGTCGACTGTCAAGAGTGGACAACCAGAACAAGTTCCGGGAAACTCGCTTGTCGGGGAGAGTGAAAATCAATTACAGTCCCAGTTCACTTGTTGGAAACCACTGATTATCATCCGCTGATAGCGGATTCTGCCAACTCGGCTGGTCACTATCAGACACTATAAATCATAATACAAAGTTTTCTCTTTTCTGGATTTGCGAACAGAGAACTGACTTTGGACCTTCTAGAAGCAGTTTGTAAGGATACACAATGAAATCTCCGTTCGCGGTATTTCGTAAGCACCAAAAAGTTTTGATGGTCGTTTTAACCGGCCTGGCCATGTTCGCATTTGTCGTGCTCGACTCGCTGACGCAAAACATGGCTGCATTCCCACCGATTTTCGGTTGCCTGGTTGGCCTGGGACTGGCCTGGTGGCTTTCCGGGAAAGCGAAGCATAGTTGGGTCTGGTTGCTGGTCGGCGGAGTCGCTGGAGGTATTCTGGGAAATCAATTTCAAATTGATTACACCGCAAATGCAGCCGTCAAAACATCATTTGGTGAGATTTCTGAGACGGAACTCAACAGCACAATTCAACGCCGAGGAGCCGTCAATGAGTTCCTGACACGTGCGTTTCAGGCTGCCAATTCCAATGAAGAGCAACCGAATTACCAAATGCTGCGAAGTTTTCAGTTCGGCGGCAATGGAGATCCTGCTCAGGAAGCCTTGATGCATATCCTGATGCTCAAAGAAGCGGAAAAAATCAATTTCGCCGTGTCAAACGACCAAATTTCGATGCATATTGATCAAGCCACCAATAACAAATTGAGCGAAGCCGATTACAAACGCATCTTGCGGGAAATGAATTTGAGCGATACCGAACTGTACGATTTGTTTCGCGAACAGATGATTACCCAATCGATTCGACGGCAGTTAATGCCACAATATGTTGCCTCTCCTCAGAACTACTGGGATGCTTACCAGAAAATTAATGTCAGCGAGGAACTGGCGGTGGTCCCGATTTCTGTCGAATCATTTAAGGATCAGGTCGGAACTCCCAAAGAAGATGAACTCAAAGAGCTCTTTGAAAAATACAAAGATCAATTTCCCGGCGGCCCTGAACCAGGCTTCCGCCAACCGGGACGGATTAAGCTCGGGTATATCGAAATTGATTACGACACAGTCGCCAAGACAATCCCCGAAGTGACCGAGGAAGATGTCACCGCGTTTTATGAAGCGAATAAAGATCTTTACCGCAATAACGTTCCCGGTGAATTTCCTAATCAGACAGAAGGGATGAATCTGTCTGGCGAGAATCCATTCGATAGTCCACCTCTTGATGGTCCACTCCTCGGTCCTGGAATGACTGCTCCGGAATCAACCAGTGTACCGATCCCATCTCCCGAGAAGACTTCGTCCGAGGCTCCCAAACCAGCGGAATCCATTTCTCCTAAGCCAGAAATGACAACCAGCCCGGCTCCTGAATCTACACCATCGGCAACGCCAGCACCTGAGACAGGGACATCTACCCCAGAAAAGCCAGCTGTCCCGGAAGGAACCAGCGAGCCACAATCTTCTCTGATCCGTAAGCCATTCGGTGACGCTTTCGCAAGAATCCAGGATGAACCGACAGAGACTCAACCACCAGTTGAAACCCCAAAGCCGGCTGAAACTACTGCACCAGCTGAAACTCCACCAAAACCGGCAGAAACTCCAGCACCGAAGGAAACTCCAAAACCTGCTGAGTCTCTGCCACCTGTTGAAGCATCTACTTCAGAGCCACCTGCTCCTGCAGGAACCACTGAAACGCCAGCTGAGCCTGTCAAAGAAGAGATGAAAGCTGAAGTTCCCCCTAAAGCAGCGGAACCACTTCCGGAGTTTCAACCACTCGACGACAACCTCAAAGAGCAAATCCGCACTCAGCTGAAAACTGATCGTGTCCTTGAAAAAATGGAGTCGATTGCAGCAGAAGCACGTGGCGAACTGTTCAAAATCAATTCCAGATACGCATCCGCTGATGACTCCAACCGAGCTGAAATCGTTGTCGAAGTTCAAAAAGCAGCCGACGAATATGCGAAAAAGAATAACTTACGTTATGTAGAAACTCCCTATTACTCGGCTGAAGAGCTTGGCGAATCTGAGGATCACCCCATTGGAAGCTCCACAGAGCCGGCTGCCAATCGTTTTCAACGAACAGAAGCCGTAACTGTTGTCGAACAGCATTTCAATGTTTCAGACCTGCAATCGCTGGAACGACAGAGATACATTGTCTTCGACGCTGAAGATCCGAGAACATTCAATCGATTCCTGCACTGGCAAATTGATTTCATGGCAACACATACCCCAACCTGGGATGAAGAAGGTGTCCAGGAATTGGTCAAAGAAGCCTGGATCAGTATTCAGGCTCAGAAGTTAGCTGAAGAACGGGCAACTGAAGTTGCAGAAATGTTACGCACCAGTGACAAAACCTGGGGGGAAACTCTGGAATCTCAAACGGAAAGCGGAAAAGAAGGCTCACAATCGCTTGTTGTCAGCTATACCGGCCCGTTTACGTGGTTGACTCGATCTTCTGCACCGAACCCGAACCCATTTATGCCACCTGCACTGGAAATCTCAGATATCCCGATCATTTTTGGTGGAGTCACCAATGATTTTATGGAAAATGTTTTCAGAGATATGAAAGACGGAGACATCGGCCTGGCCTGGGGAGGTGACCGCAGGTACATTAACGTTGTACGTGTCGATAATCGCAGTGAAATTGAGAAAGTTCGACGGGAATTCCTAGCTTCTCAGGGAAGTCTTTTTTCTCCATTAGCCCCTTACATGATGATGAATTACGACGAAGGCCGAAATTTACTGATTCGCTGGAATTCAGAAATTTACAAACAATATGAAGTAAAATGGATCAACCGGGAGGAAGAATAGGTCTATCTGAGCGATTCCTGGAGACCAATTCCTATTCTGGCTTGAAATCTCCGACTGAACTCGAAAAATAGGGATTAAAATTACTTTCAAAAAATGGTATTGAAAGCATGTCTATTTATTGATAGGCTTTTGAAAGCACTCCTCAGAATATTATCCCATCTGAAACTCCCTGCCGGAATACACTTATGTATATCGAACTCGAAGTCAGCAATAAGCGATCAAACGTGAAGCGTTTGATAATTCGAGAACGAGCAATCATCGGTCGTCAGAATCATTGTGATATTCGAGTCGTCTCCAATGAACTGAGTCGAGAGCATTGTCGTATCGAAGTCGATCATGACGAAGCTCATCTCATCGATCTGGGGAGCACAAACGGGACTTATCTCAATCAGAATAAGCTGGAACCTCATCAACCTTATCAGTTGAATGAAGGAGACATTATTCGTCTTGGTCCTGCTGCCTTTTCGATTCGAATTCACGATTTGAACGAATCTGCGGCTATGGATGAAACGCTCTCATCTGTCTCTGAAGACACCATCAATGGTGACGTGGAATTAACATCAACGGTTCCCCCAATTTCACACGATGAAGAAACGATCTCGGTTGGTGAACTTGAGTCTTCTGACGACGATTCTCCAATTCAGTTCACAGAAGATGAACTTGACGATCTCATCGATGAAGAAGCCGAGGAAGATGATTCGTTCATGGCAGGTGTCTCCTCTGATGCCGATGTAAAAACGGTTTCCGATGAGGACGATGCTTACGACCGCTTCCTGAGTGACCTCTAAGCCAACCGCTAAGATTCAAATCTGTTCACACTAATATCGCTGAATAACAATTCCCTGGGTCCCACCGAAAGCCGTCTTCAATTCCTGGTTCAGGGAATGATCAAACTGCTGAGCTGGGTTGGCTTTATGAGTATTAACGGCAGGAAAGTCTGCTGAACTCAGGCCCAATACTCCTCTGACTTGCCATCCACTGGCATCTTGACGAGTGAGTTGCAATTCAGTTCTTAACCAGGACTGCTGCTGAGAAATTTTCACCGTGGCGATGGCTTGATCGTCATTAATAGCGATTTTCTCAGTGACGACTCGTAATCCCTGAGAATTTTGAAATTCCTCTGGAAAATCACGCTGAATGATTTTCCGCAGATAGATCTGTGAGCGGACCGAAATCTGACTTCTCTGGTAGCCAATGATAATCAGGAGAAATAGCATCACGATCCCAGCAGAGATCAGGCTGGAAGCCAGCAAGCGTCTCAGAAACGGTCTGCTGATGATCATGGGAAGTTCTTATAATTAAGCGTAAACGGTACAAGCACGAAGTGCAAGAGAGTGTGATATTCACTGACTCACTCGCTTGCGCTTCGTGCTTGTAAGTTGATACTTATTTTGAGCGATATCAGGCACCGGGACGGAGTTGGCGATAAGCTGAGATCACTTCGTACAGGTCTTCTGAAACCTGAATTTCTTCACCTTCGAAGTCAGAAAGCCAGGTTCGACGGAATCGGGAAGCTTCGATGAGGATATCGCACACTTCGTCCAGGCGAACCTTAACCTGAGGTGCTTCGGCGTAGCCGGTATCTTCTTCGCCCGTATAGAGTTTAAGTCGTGTTCGCATCGACAACCTTCCCTGGAGCCGTAATCGAAATGGATGATTTCCTCATGAAACCATTATCAGTATTTCTGTTCATCGACTTTTCAGACAGGGAAACTTGAAGAGAAATCTGTCCCAAGCGAACTGGAATTACCCCATCAAACAATGGTTATTGGCCATAGTAATTCCAGAAAGCATTGAGCCAATGATCCCCAGAAACCCCTGATCGGTGCCACATAGGTACAAATGGTCAATGCCCGTTGTGCCATCGAGTCGTTTTACCGGGGCGCCGTAAACGCAGCCGTTTTCGTGCCAGGTGAAGCGTTTAATCGTTCGAGGTGTGAAGGAATCGGTATCGAGAATGTGAGACCGATAATCGGGTAGATACTTCAACGATGTTTCCCGAATTTTATCGGCCCACACCTGCTTAGCGGCCTGATAAGCATCATCTTCCAGTCCCAGCCAGTAGTCATGATTGGCTAGAGCCGTGATGCGAACAATCCCTTCTTCGAGCCGTTCTCCGTACTGAAAGTTATTCGGAGAACAGATAATTCCACTGCGCAAATCGCAGGGTTGATCAGGCTTCTGGTAATGAAACTCTTCGGTTTCACTGAAAAAGATGATTGTTTGATCGTGCCCCAGGTCAGCCGGCTCGGTATCGATCACATCAATCATTTCATTGAACGTCACAACTCCGGGCTGACGCTCTGAAGGTTCGATCGGAAGCTGGTCTTTGCACAGGTTCGATGTTTCTGCCAGCCCAGCAGAGGAAAGGACACGATCCGCAGCAATTTCGGTCCCGTCATCGAGTCGAACACCGACGGCTCGATTGCCATCCAGCAGTATCTCCTGCACACCGGCTCTCAGCTTGAGGATACCGCCCGATTCTTTGTATTTTCGAACGAGAGCCTTCATAATCGGCCGCACGCCTTTGAAAGGACGTCCGAAGCCCTCCATGTAGATGCTCTTGTACATGACCACGAACTGATTCAGGTCCATGTCGTCTGCGCGAGCACTGCCATAAAACATGAGCGGACAGAACAGCATATCAAGTAATAAGGGATCCGTAATAAATTCAGCAACCGCTTTCCGGGCAGAGACCGCTTCTTGAGACAGATCGAGTTCGTTGAATTCAAGCAGAAATTGATGCAGACGTCTGAAATTGTCGATTTGCTGAGGAAAACTCTCTGCAACTTCCGACTCCAGCAGCGAGAAATCGTTATCGAACTTAAGTGAAGCCCCCGGAAATACAACCGATGAGCCATTCTGTTCACACAGGGAAAAGTCATCCCAGGACAGACGTAACTGACGCAGCAATTTACTCAAAGGACCGGACTTGGTTCCCGGTTTTGCAAAATTCGTTACGGCGTGCAGGCCAACATCGTGATTGCGACCACGGAGACGATAAAACGAATTCAGGCCGCCGATGGTCGTGTGACGCTCTAAAATGCAGACGCTCTGATCGAAATACGCCAAACGAATCCCGGCTGCCAAGCCCGACAACCCGGCTCCGATGATAATCGTTTCATAATGCAAGAATCCGAACTCCGACAGTATCCGTAAGATAATGAGCAGCCACAAGTTAATCTTCTGGGTGGCGGGGGCGCTCCGCGTTAGCGGATGCCCCCGGATGTTTTGAGCTCGGGGACTTCTCTTCGAGAGCGCCCCCGCCACCCTCATAAAATAACTCGTTCAGGCAGACTGAATTCAACTCACGCGTCTTTGAGCCGTGGCGTCAAGTAGGTGACCGTACTGTTCATTGAGACCAGATTGTGATAATCCTCTTCCGGAATCTGAATACGATAGAGCTTTCGCAACTCCATCACGATGTCGAGAAAGTCCATTGAATCGAGTTCCATTTGCTCACGAAATGGCTTTTCATCATCCAGATTGGACAGGTCTTCATCGGGTGCGATTTTGGCGAGAATATCAATAATAACCTGCCGGATTTCTGCCGGTGACATGCGGGAACTCTCCATTAAGTTGTGTAACTATTCACCTGATTAACAGCCGAAATCGTTCGATCTCAGGTGACTGATGCCCTCTGAAAATAAGACACTTTATTCAGTGTATTTTTTGACTATCACTACCGAATTGATACCGAGCATCCCAAACGAATTGTTGAGAATGCACTGAATGTTCGGTTTTTTCAGAGGATGATTGACCACGAGTTGATCCAGAGCACACTCAGGATCGATGTTGTCGAGGTTGATTGTAGCGTGAACGGTATTGTCTTCAAATGATGGGATGTTTCCCAGAAGCTCCAAGGCTCCGGCTGCTCCCATCGCATGACCAATAAAACTCTTTGTATTATTGATCGCAACATTCTCGCAACCACCGAAAACATTTCTCAATGCGCGAGATTCTTCAATATCGCCCTGCTCGGTCGCGGTCGCATGACTGCTCACAATATCGATATCATCCGGTGTAATACCCGCTCGTTTCAGAGCCAGGCGAATACATTGTTCCTGCCGATTCGAATCTGGCAACACGAAATCTTTGGCATCCGAATTCATCGCGTAACCGATGATTTCCCCGTATATTTTAGCCCCGCGAGCCAGAGCATCGTCGAGTCGTTCGACAGTGCAGATGCCGCCCCCTTCAGCCACAACGATACCATTTCGATCTTTATCAAATGGCCGGCTGGCTTTTGTAGGATCCTCATGCCGAGCCAAAGCTCCCTGGCTTTGGAAACTGGCGAAAATCCCGAAGGTATGAATACTCTCGGAAACACCTCCGGCGATAGCAAGATCGACTTCGCGTAATCGCAGCATTTGAGCAGCTTGAATAAATCCGGCATTTCCAGCGGCACAGGCCGCTCCGATCGTCAAATGGGGGCCAGTAATGCCCAGATTGATCGTCACTTCCCCTGCAGCATTATTGGCGACCGTGCGGGGATTGTGATGATGCGTCCAGACAGACGTGTCGTAATCGAACTGAGAAATTTCGTAGACTTCGTTTTCCGTCTCGACATTGCCGTGTTCAGTGATTCCCAGATAAACGCCAACACGATCTTTTTCAACATTCGGCCAGTCGAGACCAGAATCGATAATCGCTTCATTTGCACAATAAACGGAAACCGACCCTACACGCGTCCCACGTCGTAAGTCTTTCCGTTTCTGATACTTGAGTGTATCGAAATCACAGACTCCAGCCAGAACGTCTCCCATGTAGCGAGTCTGATAAGGAACAACGCCTGATTTTCCGCTCAGAAGATTCTGACGAAATTCCGAAAGCGAATTGCCATTCGGAGAGGTCAAGCCTACTCCGGTAATGACGATCCGATCCGTATATGAATTTCCATCGACCATAAGGGTAACTATCCACACTGCCTCGAAAACAGAGGCAAATTTTTTGCAATGCCTACAGACGTAAAATGATCACACAAACAACACGTGTTCGCTTTCAGGAAAGTAACCGCAAAAGACTCGTCGAACAAGCCAGCAGGCGAGTCAAAAACAGAGTTCGCATGCAAATTACCCAAATGTCGCAGGTCAATTTGTTCAGCAGACAGGATTTTGATCCCTCCCATTCCCACATAGTTTCCCTGTGCAGAAAAATTTGATTACTTATAGCGTTGCAATGGACGGATTGACGATCTAACATAAGAGCATTGAGATTGAGTCTCACTTTCGACATCCTGAATAAAGTGAAACTATTAAATCCAAAAGCAGATTGAATCTCGAGTTCAACGAAAGTCAATCCTATGAGTTGCGGACTGAGTGTAATCCCGGTCGAATGCCTTCAACGTGGAGAGCGCGGCACAATTGTCGACATTTCCGGCGACGAACGGACCGTTCATCGCCTCAACGAGATGGGCATTTGCTGTGGCTGCAAAATTACACTCAAGCGAAATGACTCACCGATTCTCGTGAATATCGATGGTCGTGATTTATTGCTGCGTTGTGGTCAGGCGGCCATGATTCTGGTTTCTGTCGGCTCGACGACTCAGTTGATTTAAGAATTCTAAATAGCTGATAACGGAACTTTCATGCCCCTGCTGAGCGAACTGCGAGAAGGAGATCAAGCGATTATTGAATCGGTCGATGGAACGGATTCAATCGCAATGCGACTCATGGAAATGGGTCTGCTCCCCGAAGAACCAATTGAAATGATCGGACGGGCTCCTCTGGGCGATCCCTTGGAATATCGCGTTTCAGGTTGCCAGATCTCTCTGCGAAAAGTTGAAGCCTCACGCATTTCCGTGCGACTCCCCACCCAATAATTCTGCCTACCAGCTGTAAAATAGCTCTCTGATGAGGATTTTTCACGATGACTGTTCCGGGTTCCAAGTCAGAAACGACCGGGAAACCTGCAGTTTCCGGCAAAAAAACACATACCTCCCATGCCATTGCAGTCATTGGTAACCCTAATACCGGCAAGAGCACACTATTTAATGCTCTGGCTGGTATGAATGCTCAGGTCGGAAACTATCCCGGCGTGACCGTCGAAAAGAAGGTGGGACGCTTCCGTTTCCAAGGTCGCGAAATTCAGCTGATCGATCTTCCTGGTACCTACAGCCTTTCTCCGCGAACAGCCGATGAAATGGTTTCGGTTCGCGTGCTTCTGGGAACACAAAAAAAAGCAGAGCCAATTGATGGTGTGATCTGCATAGTCGATGCCACAAATCTGGATCGAAATCTGTATTTGTTCAGCCAGATTCTCGACCTGGGAATCCCCGCAATTCTTGTCCTCAACATGTGGGACGAAGTTTTGAAGCGGGACATCGCGATTGATGTTCAGGAACTGGAAAATCGGCTCGGCGTAAAAGTCGTTCCGACCTCAGCTCGAAAAGGGATTGGCCTCGATAAGCTCAAATCAGAAATTGTTTCACTGGTTGAAAACTGTTCGAAAGCCGATTTCATCCCTCCGAAATTATTCCCGGACAGCTTTCGTGAAGCGAAAGAACAACTTCAGGAAGAAGTCGAAAAACGAACCGGGCTTCCCCTGCCCCATTTTCTAGCCGAGCGATTGCTGCTCGATGTGCACGGCGAAACCGAACGGGAAGTTTTGAAGGAAGACCAGTCGCTTAATTCCTTCATTGCAAATTTGAGAACAGAGCTTGCCTCCAAAGATTGCCCAATCCCGGCAATTGAACCTCGCGTGCGATATCAATGGGTCAAACAGACTCTTGACGGCTTGGTCACAAAGCCTGAACAGGTATTGAAAACCAAGAAAGACACCCTCGACCAATGGTTAACCCATCGCTTCTGGGGACCTGTCTTTTTTGCAGCGATTATGTTCTTAATGTTCCAGGCGATTTACACGTGGGCTGGCCCCTTGATGGACGCGATTGAATCGCTGCAGGAAATGTCCGCAGATTTCGTGATGGATTTGATGGCTCCCGGTGCCTTAAGAAGTTTGATTATTGATGGACTGATTGGAGGCGTGGGATCAGTCGTTGTCTTCCTGCCCCAAATTGCCATCCTGTTTTTATTCATTGCCATTCTTGAAGACTGCGGCTACATGTCCCGCGCGGCTTACATTATGGATCGTCTGATGACACGGGTCGGCCTGAGCGGGAAATCTTTTGTGCCGCTGATGTCTTCCTACGCCTGTGCGATTCCCGGCATCATGGCAACACGAACCATTGAAGATCGCAAAGATCGATTCGTCACAATTCTGGTGGCTCCGCTCATGAGTTGCTCGGCTCGATTGCCCGTTTATCTGCTGATGATCAATGCGTTTATTCCGAACGATTCCCTATTCGGAACATGGATCAAGACACAAGCCATTGTGCTGTTCATCTTCTACATTCTGGGAGCCGTTGTTGCGGTACCAATTGCCTGGCTGCTCAAGAAAACCTGGTTCAAAGGGGAACCCGCTCCCTTTGTGATGGAATTGCCAAGCTTCAAACTTCCTTCAATTCGGGTAGTGTTCGACCGCGTTTACGATCGCTCGAAAGCGTTTGTGATGCGAGCAGGGACTTTGATTTTCCTGACAACAGTCGTCGTCTGGGCAGCCGGCTATTTCCCTGGCGACCACCAGAAGCTTGATCAGGTTGACGCACAGCTGGAAGGTGGAACAATTGAAGAAGGGAGTCCCGCGGAAGATCAGCTTCAGGAACAACGCAGAGTTTTGGCTGCCTCATTGCTGAATGAAAGTTTTCTGGGACGAGCTGGCCATGCGATTGAACCTGTCGTCCGCCCGCTCGGATGGGACTGGCGGATTGGCGTTGGAGTGTTGGCATCGTTCCCGGCACGTGAAGTGATTGTGGGAACATTGGGCACCATTTACAGCCTTGGAGGAGATGTTGACGAAGAAGATCCTCAATTGAGAGATCGGCTGAAATCAGCTCGTCACAGCAATGGAGAACCTGTTTTCAATATTCCGGTCGCGTTATCGGTGATGGTTTTCTTCGCCTTATGTGCCCAGTGCGGAGCGACGCTAATGGTGATGCGACGCGAGACAAATTCTTGGAAATGGCCGATTTTCTCCTTCACTTACATGACCACCCTCGCCTATTTGGGAGCACTGCTGACATACCAGATTGGGATGCTTTTCATAAAGGGATAAAATGTGGAATGACTGGCAAACCTACGTTGCTCTGGGCTTTGTGCTAATCGCCATCGGCCTCTTAGTCCGCCGCCTCACCAGCAAAGAATCCGCCTGCATGTCCTGCGATCATCGACCAAGCAGCCGGGATAAGCAGGGGAATGTCGAGATTGTTCAATTGGATCTCGGAAAAAGGCCAGTGCCCAAAGGCTAGTGATGAGAAGGCTTCGAAACATTTCTAAAATTTCACTGGCCACTAGCCATTCAACACTGGCCTCTACACCCTTCCGCCTTCAAAAAATCCTCCTCCTCCGCTAACTTAGAGACTTCCCCAAACACCAGTCTCGGAAGGTTATTGTCGATGGATCCTCGTCAGGAAAAATTAGCGGAGATTTTGATTAGTCACAGTTGTCGCCTTGAAGCAGGCGAGAATGTTTTGATTGAGGCGTTCGATCTGCCCGATCCCCGATTGATACAACTGCTGGTTAAAAAATCTCTGGCCGTGGGAGCGATTCCGCATGTGCAATTGCGAAATAATCAAATCACCCGCACTTGGGTTGTGGAAGCGGATGATGCCGCTCTCACTGCTGCCGCAGAAATCGATGCTGCCCGCATGAAGCAGATGCAGGCCTATATTGGAATTCGAGCCGCCGAGAATTCTGCCGAGTTTTCCGATCTCCCCGCTCAGAAGATGGAAAAATATTCTCAGCTGTATATGAAGCCGGTCCATTTTGAAATTCGTGTGCCTCACACGCGTTGGGTTGTCCTACGATATCCAACAGGTTCAATGGCTCAATCAGCTAATATGAGTACAGAAGCTTTTGAAGACTTTTACTATCAAGTCACAACAGCCGATTATGCTGCGATGGAAATCGCAGAAAAACCGCTGGTGGATCGCATGCTCGCGACAGATCAGGTCAGAATTGTTGCTCCCGGAACGGATTTGTCGTTTTCGATCAAAGAAATTCCGGTCGTTCCCTGTTTCGGTCGACGAAATATTCCTGATGGTGAAGTCTTTACCGCTCCTGTTCGTGATTCGGTTAACGGAACAATCCACTACAACGTCCCGAGCCGATATCAGGGGACACTCTTTCAGGATATTCAATTCACCTTCGAGAACGGGAAAATCATCAAGGCCGACTGCAACGGCCAGGCCGAGCGATTAAATCAGATTCTCGATTCCGATGAGGGAGCCCGCTACATCGGCGAGTTCTCACTGGGCGTGAACTACAACGTCAAACAGCCGATTCTGGATACACTCTTCGATGAAAAAATCGGCGGATCCCTGCATTTCACTCCCGGCAACGCCTACACCACAGCCGACAACAGCAACCGCAGCAGCGTCCACTGGGACCTGATTCTCAACCAGATGCCCCACGCTGGTGGAGGTGAAGTCTGGTTTGACGGGGAAATGATCCGCAAAGACGGGATGTTTGTTGTCGACGATCTGAAATGCCTGAATCCGTGAATTTAGTCGTTAGTTAATAGTGAATAGTTAATAGTATTCAGCATGGAACGAATTGTGTGACCGATGTTTCACTTCCTATTCACTATTAACTAACGACTATTCACTAAAAAACTGCCATTGCTGGATTATTGCTGATCTGAGATAGTTCGCCTCATATCGTTGCCTGATAAGGATTTCAGGATTTTCCGATACCTCAAATGATATATTTCGCTACGCGTGACAGATCAAGGGATTGAGATGGCTCGGAATCAACCACTTAACATTGTCCACTCGGAAAGCTCCTGGGGCTGGGGTGGGCAGGAAGTGAGAATTCTCACGGAATCACGGGGCATGCTTGAACGTGGGCATCAGGTACGGGTGCTCTGCACGCCGGAATCGACCATTTTTCAGCGAGCCTGTGAATTTGGCGTGCCTGTCGAACCTGTTTCACTGCAGAAAAAGAACTTTAGTTGCTTGAATGCCGTTCGAAAATGGCTGAATGACAATCGAGATGTCAATGTCGTCAATACGCACAGTTCGATCGACAGCTGGTTGTTTGGAGTCGCTTCACGAACAATCGCAAACCGACCTCGACTAGTCCGCACTCGGCACGTCGGCATTCCCGTCCCTAAAAATATGGCTTCGAACTGGCTATATCGCAGTGGTTCGGATTTTGTTGTGACCTGCGGGGTAGAAATCGTCAAATCACTCTCGGAACGCAATGGAGTTTCCCTCAATCGATTACGCTCCATTCCAACCGGCGTCGATACTCAAAAGTTTGTGCCGGGAGATCGCCTGAAAGCTCGCCAGGAGTTAGGCCTGCCGACTGATCGCAAGCTTGTCGGGATCGTTGCGGCTCTGCGTCGCGAAAAAGGACATGCTGTTGCCTGCGAAGCATTAGCCCAAATGCCACGTGACGATTTTGATTTTGTGTTTGTGGGTGATGGCCTCTCCAAGGAGAACATTGAAAATAAAATCAAGGAACTCAATATTTCCGATCGGATTCATCGGGTGGGACATCAGCAGAATGTTGTTCCGTGGCTGCAGGCTCTCGATCTGTTCGTACTTCCTTCGTACGGTTCCGTGGAAGGTGTCCCCCAAAGTATTATGCAGGCGATGAGTTGCCGACTGCCGGTGATCTCCACAACTGCAGGTAGTATTTGCGAAGCAGTCGATCACGAAGAAACCGGCTTAATCGTGGCTCCCGAAGACTCGCGAGCTTTGGCCGATGCAATCAATCTCCTACTCGACCGTGATGAACTTCGCGAACAATATGCCGAGGCTGGTTACCAGAAAGCGATCCAGAAATTTCCTATCGACTTCATGCTGGATCGGATGGAGGACGTCTTTTATTCGGTTCAGGACAGTCAACTCGTTCGAGCCGCTTAAGACCGTATGCCAGGCTGTGCCTGACGAAATTCAATGTCAACAATTACACATGTCAGGCAGTGCCTGACCTACTCCTAAATCGGGCTGTTATTCCATGGAATCTGGTAAATCGAATCGCCCTGTCGCGGTAAAAATCCTCAATGAAAAACGACCGGCGACAATTCTCGATGCCCCTTCGGGAGATGGATGGTTGCTGAGGGATCTCGATTACCAGCCGGAAGTGACCGGGCTGGATCTGTTTGAAGAAAAGCCCGATGGCTACAAAGACTTTCAGAAAGCCGACCTCGATTACGGCTTGCCGGAAGACCTCGGAAAGTTCGATGCATTCGTGACTTGTGAAGGGATTGAGCATGTCGGAAATCCACTTTTACTCGTCGAACATGCGAGCAGGCATCTCAATGATGGTGGTTTAATTGTAATCACCACACCCAATATCTGGTTCCCTGCTGCCCGAATGCAATTTTTCTTACGCGGCTTTTTCCCGAGTTTCCCCTGCCTGGTGGGAAAAATCAAACGGGGCACACACATGCACATCATGCCGTGGTCGTTTCCGCAGTTGTATCTGTATTTAAAGTTGGCGGGATTTTCAGACGTGCAACTGCATGATGTCGATGAGAAAAAGCCAAAGCATTTCTTCGAGAGAATCCTGGGAATTCCACAACGAGCTTATTGCCGCAAGAAAATCCGTAAGGCAAAGAATGCAGAAGAGAAGCAGTTCTGGACTCACACCGGGTCAGATCAGTCGACCTATGGACGAAGACTGGTTGTCTCGGCCGTTTATCAGCCTAAAACCAAGAATGCAACATAATAACTACAAAGACTGAGAGATTTTATCGACCTGCGACCAGCGGATATAAGAGAGAAGCAAATCCGCCAGTGAATCAACTTTTAATTTTTCGAACAGTGCCCGTTTGCGACGATCGATCGTTCGGGAACTGACATCAAGCCGATGAGCCATTTGCTTGTTTCCTTCACCATTCACTAACGCTTCGAGAATCCCTAACTCATCGTCAGTCAATGATCGAAACTTCCGCATCAACTCCAATAATTCTTTACGCTTCGATAATTCTGCTGCCGATTTGGCGATTGTTTCCCTAACAGTGTTCAACAGAATTACATTCGAGCAGGGTAATTCAACAACTGCGTAGGCACCTTCTCTAATAACTTCGACGGCCAACTCGATTCCAATCTCTTCAGCAACGAACACAATCTGCTGTAGTATTTTTCGCTTTTTGAATTCTCGAATTAACTGAAAAATCAGTTCTTTATTCTGCTTCGAACAGACGAGCACACATCCCGGTTCTTCCACAATGATCTCGCGCAGTAAACTCTCAACCGAGGAATGCATTTGGATGTGATATCCCTGCTTTTCCAGGATTTCATTCTCAGCCGAACTGAAATCGCCTGAGCAGTTTATTGCGTATACGGTTGCAATGGCCCTCGCCCCCATAGTCACGCATCCCATCATTTAGAATTCTAAATTGGACTCGTCATGCAACTCCATCAGATAAATGAAACAGATCGCATCGATCTAGTTAAACTACAGACAATCAGTTAGAAGATCTTGAACCAGAAACAGTTCGTAAGAATTGAGCAGCTGAATCAATAAGAAGAGACTTATATTTAGATTAAGTATTTTCGGACATCTGTCAATAGGAATGGAATCAAAATTTTGTACCTTGCCAAAATAGGCACTGATTTTTATTTCCTGATTTTAGAATTCTGGTTTTAGTACAAAAAGTTAAATCCTGATGTGCTATTTTTGAGTACTCTATGTTATCCAGAGCACATTCAAAAATTATCTGCAGCGTTCAGCAGGAGCGAACACGGTGTTTCAGGACATTTGGTGTCCAAGCGACTGCAGAAACCATTTGAAAATGGTCCAGGATGTCTCTTGATGAGTTTTGGCTTTCTTTTTCGAATATCTTTCTCCGTTGATAAGCAAATGATCCATTCCCAAATTTCTCCGATCAAATTCAATCCATTCGTGCTGTTTACGACCTGTCTCCTTTCATTGATTTTCCTTTACGAGAGTCAAGCCGAAGAAGGAAATCAACAGCCTGTCCCTGCACAATTGGGCAATTTCGTGTTAAAGGATCAGACAGGCACAACTCAATCACTGTATGACAATAATATGAAAGCGTCTGTCATTGTGTTTATGGGGACTGAGTGTCCTTTGGCAAAATTGTATGCTGAGCGTCTTCAGGAGATGTCAGCCTCTCCTGCCTATCAGAATGTCAATTTCTATGGAATCATGTCAAATCAGCACGATTCCATCGAGAATATTGCAGAGTACGCCAGCCTGCATGAGATTTCATTTCCCCTGCTCAAAGACATCCATAATCGAGTTGCGGATCAATTCTCCGCCGAACGGACACCAGAAGCTTTTCTGCTGGATGACGAGTATCGTATCCGCTATCGCGGTCGAATTGATGATCAGTTTGGAATTGGCACGCTTCTAAAGGAACCGCGTACAAACGACCTTAAGAACGCACTGGATGAGTTACTGGCAGGGCATAAAATCACAGTTCCAGTCACAAAAGCGGTCGGCTGTATTATTGGTCGTGAACCAAAGATGAAATCGACCAAAGAGATTACTTTCTCCCGAGAAATCATTCGTATCTTCCAGGAGAAATGTATTGATTGTCATCGAGAGGGCCAAGTCGCCCCATTTGCTCTTTCGGATTATGAGGAAGTCAAAGGTTGGGCAGGCATGATCGAGGAAGTCGTGCGTGAAGGTCGCATGCCTCCGTGGCATGCAGATCCTCGTTTTGGAGAATTTAAAAATGACTGTTCCCTGGAAGAGTCGCAAAAACAGATGATTTTCGACTGGGTCGCCGCTGGGGCTCCTGAAGGAAATCAGGCCGATTATCCGCCGGCTAAAACATTCTCGACTCTCTGGCAGTTGCCACGAGAGCCGGATCTGATTCTTCCCATCACTCAAAAGCCTGTTGCCGTTCCAGCGACGGGGGAAGTCAAATACCAGTATTACAAAGTCGACCCCGGTTTGACCGAGGACAAATGGCTGCAGGCTGCTGAAATCCGTCCGGGTAATTACGCGGTCGTGCATCACATTCTTGTGTTTGCTCGCGACAAAAACAGCAAAGGTCGCGGAGCGGGCGGTGAAGAAGGTGGATTTCTGGCCGCTTATGTTCCGGGTTTGATTCCTCAACCGTTTCCCAAAGGCATGGCTAAGAAAATCCCTGCTAATTCGGAGCTTATTTTTCAGGTGCATTACACCCCAATCGGCTCACCCCAGGAAGACCTCAGTCAATTCGCATTGATTTTTGCAGACCCGGAGCAAGTGACGCATCAGGTGATGACAACAAGTGCAACAAATCGACACTTTGAAATCCCACCCGGTGAGAACAATCACGAAGTGACTGCTTATTCACCCCGAGCCAAAACCGATGTTCAACTCCTGACCATGATGCCTCACATGCACCTGCGAGGAAAATCGTTTGACTACGAAGTGCAATATCCTGACGGCAAAAAACAGAAGCTTCTCTCAGTCCCTTATTATGATTTTAACTGGCAGACATCCTACCGCTTGAGCGAACCACTCACATTACCAAAGGGAACCCGACTCTTCTGCACGGCTCATTTCGATAATTCCACAGAGAATGCTTTCAATCCTGATCCGACATTGACCGTTCGGTGGGGAGATCAGACCTGGGAAGAAATGATGATCGGCTATTGCGACATTGTCGTGCCGCTCGAAAACTCACAGGCGACCAACGGCGGGTTGGGTGGAAGAGCGGATCAGATCATTGCGAGACTCGATCAAAATGGAGATGGACATATCTCCAAAGACGAAACCCCTGCCAAATGGTGGGCAATTTTCCTGCTGGTGGATACGGATCGAAATGGCGAAGTAACGGCAGAAGAACTGGAAATCGCGGGGAAGAAGTTTGAGCGTTAAGAGTGAACAGTCGCTGGTTGATATTTGTTAGTGGTTTTTGTTCAATCGCAAGTAAAGGCCAGAGACGAGTGCCCAGAGGGCAGAGTGATAAAGGTGGAGTGTTTTTGGATCAGGGTGGCTGGGGTCTCAGCAAAGCGTAACCCCAAGGGTTCGAAAACGGAGGACGGAAAGCCGAAAAAGGTGACGTTGTCCCTGCGGTTCCGAACTCCCCGGCTTTCCGCACTCGGCTTTCAATTCCCTAGCCAAAGAACACTGGCCTCTTCAACCTTCAACCATGACCGCATTGGATTTGAGGAGACGTTGAGGGTCGAAGACGTTGCGGATTTTTTCGCTCAGTGGTGACAGTTTCGTTTGCTCAAAGTTTTTATGGATTAAATCGTAGAGTGATTTTGAGGATTCGAGGCATTCGACATTGGCATTGAGTTCCGACAGTTGTATTAGAAGTTTGTTTTGTACGCTCGTGACAACATTTAATGAACCGGTGACCACAATTACTCCTTGGCTGGCGTGGCCTATCGCTATGAGACCGCAATCTGCTGCGAGTTTAAGAACCTCAACAGTCTGTGAAGGCCGAACGCCCACCCGGATCGCGAAATATCGATCCTGAGGATGAGTGATCGACTCTAAAAGCGTCTTCCAACTATCTATTTCATTAGTATTGTCAGCAAACTGAATTGCATTCATCTCTGCAAAAGAAGTCAGTGTTGATTGAATCTGATCCTTCAGTGCCTTATTGGACTGAGGTAATCCAGAAACGGAAATCTCCAATAGACCTGAACTCGTCAGATCAAAGATATTGAAATCAAATGGCAAATTCCGCAGGGCTTGCCAGGCTTCCTGAAGGAGCGAGAAATCATCGGTTTGATAAACGCAGTTCAAATAAGCTTCGGGAACCGGAATAACCTTGAAAGAGGCTTCGAGCGGAATCGCCAGTTCACCACGGGATCCGATTAGAAATTTCTGAACATCATACCCAGCAACATTTTTCACCACTCGTCCACCCGAGTGGATTATGCGACCACGACCATCAATGGCCGTCACGCCGAGCAGCCAGTCACGGAGTGTGCCATGACCAGCACAGCGGGAGCCGAACCAGTTCCCGCAAATCATTTCGGCAATCGTCATGCGGTCCGGTTCGGGAACATCAATCGGTAATACCTGATGATGTCCTTTCAGGATTTGATCCAATTCCGCAACCGTCATTCCCGTTTGTACGGTCACCGTCATATCCCGATGCGGATAATCAATCACACGATTCAATTGGGTGATCGATAAATCCCGATTGGCTCGCTCAGTCGAATCAGCCGACCTCCAGCGATGACGCCAGCGAATTGGCACCTGCTGATCAACTTGCGTTGACCACCATGTTTTTAATTCATCAATGGAGTCGGGTTGGAACATTCAAAAATTCTGTGAAAGTATTATTGGAATTTTATCAAACTGCAGGTTACGCCGTCCCCTTGCTTACGCTTCGGGTTAAATTTGAGGCCAAACTGTATAAGTTTCTCTACCGTTAATTATCATTTGTCATGTTCCAATGCTGGCTTGCCCGGCAGTGTTTAAGACGACCTTGAATTCAGTATTAATTGAATCAACACACTCGCTTGCGTTTCATGCCTGTATTCAATTACTCATCAGTCACGCAGCCTTCGCTGGCGCTTTTGACGTTTTTGATGTACTTGTAGAGGGTACCGCGATTGAACTTGTAAGCCGGAGCATTCCAGTTCTTTCGACGATTTTCCAATTCTTCATCGGAGAGATCGACATCAATTCGATTCTTTTCCGCATCAATCGTAATCTGGTCGCCATTTTGCAGCAGACCGATTGTGCCCCCCTCCTGAGCTTCGGGTGTCACGTGACCAATGATGAAGCCGTGCGATCCGCCTGAAAAGCGACCATCGGTCATTAAGGCGACTTTATCTCCCAACCCTGCTCCGACGATGGCTGAAGTCGGGGTGAGCATCTCAGGCATCCCCGGGCCGCCTTTGGGGCCTTCATAGCGAATGACGATGACTTCACCACCTTTGATTTCCTTATTTTCGAGGCCAGTGAGCATCTCCTCTTCGCTGTCGTAGCAGAGAGCCGGGCCGGAGAAGACGAGACCTTCTTTGCCGGTGATCTTTGCAACCGCTCCTTCCGTGGCCACGTTGCCGCGTAAGATGCGGATGTGTCCAGTTTTCTTGATCGGATCAGAAATCGGTCGTACGATTTTCTGGCCTTCTTTCAGTCCAGGCAAATCAGCGACATTCTCAGCCAGCGTTTTGCCTGTGACCGTCATGCAGTCGCCAGTGATGAATCCCTCTTCCATCAGATATTTTAGAACTGCTGGCGTACCGCCGATGCTGTGTAAGTCTTCCTGCACAAAGAAGCCGGAAGGTTTCAAGTCGGCCAGGAATGGTGTCCGGTCGCTGACGGATTGAAAATCATCAATCGTCAACGGAACATCGACGGCTCGTGCCATTGCGATCAAGTGCAGCACTGCATTTGTAGAACCTCCCAAGGCCATTACGATGACGAGAGCATTTTCAAAAGCTTCACGGGTCATGATATCCCGTGGCTTGATATCCTGTTCGAGTAAATACTTAACAGCGGCTCCAGCAGCCAGGCATTCCTGATACTTATCTGGATCGACCGCAGGAATCGAAGAACTGTAAGGCAACGACATGCCGAGGGCTTCAATGGCTGAGGCCATTGTGTTGGCGGTGTACATTCCACCGCAAGCCCCTGCTCCAGGACAACTTCGCTTCACAATTTCTTTTCGCTCTTCTTCGGTAATTGTGCCAGCCAGATACTGCCCGTAAGACTGAAAAGCGGAAACGATGTCGAGCTTTTCTTTCTGCAACCCACAACCGGCTTTAATGGTTCCACCATAAACCATCAGAGAAGGACGATTCAATCGTCCCATCGCCATCATGCAACCAGGCATGTTTTTGTCGCACCCTGGCAAAGTGACCAGACCATCGTACCATTGTGCTCCCATAATAGTTTCGATGGAGTCTGCAATCAAATCGCGGGATTGCAGTGAGTATGACATCCCGTCGGTCCCCATAGAAATCCCATCACTCACGCCGATGGTATTAAAACGCATACCGACGAGACCGGCTGCCTGCACACCTTCTTTAACTTTTGCGGCAAGATCGAGCAGGTGCATATTACAGGTATTGCCTTCGTACCACACGCTGCCAATACCGACCTGTGCCCGATTCATGTCCTCTTCGCTCATGCCGGTGCCGTAAAGCATGGCCTGAGACGCTCCCTGACTTCGCGGCTGGGTGATATGGGCACTGTACTTATTCAATGGAGCGGACATGGATACTCTTTCTCAAGCTATGAACTATTGTTTGCGGGGTCCGCTGTGCGGACCGATTTTTGAGTGTCAGGGTTCGGTAATATCAATTGAATCGTCGAGTAGATAAATAGTCCGCACCGCGGACCCTACGAAGGAATCAGAGTTTGCTAATGGAATACGAATCAATTGTTTCCAAGTTCTTACGCTTTTCAGGCAGCTGACGCAAGCGTACGTGTGCATAGGGCAGCAATTCGATTAGCCGAGCGTTTTTTCAGCATCGGCGATTACCTGCCAGGCATCCTCTGGAGTTTCCGCCTCGCGAAGTTGTGCTACAAAGCCGGGGATTAGAAACAGGCGGCCCAGACGGGCTAGAATTTGGAGATGTGTCGTGTTATCCCGGCACAAAATCAGAAAAAAGAGGTCCGTTAATCCTCGAGTCCCACCAAAAGGAATGCCGTTGATGGATCGTCCAAAAGAAATAACTGATTCCCCAACAGCTTCCGGCATCGGTTTTCCCGGGTGAGGAATGGCAATTCCCCCTTCCAAAGCCGTGCTTTGGGTATTTTCCCGCTCGACGACCGCTTTCAGAACTTCGTCGGGAGACCAGACCTGCCAGGTTTTTCCAGCTAAATGAACCAGTCGTTCCAGTACAGATCGCTTTGTTCGAGCTTGGATGGGAATTTCGATATTGGCGGGTGTGAGCAGACTACTGACAGGAAAATCCTGATCGACATCTTCAGATTGTTGCGAGACCTCCAGATTTGCCCACTCGTCCGGAGAATAATTGTCAAATTCCCCTTCGATCCACGTGCGGATTTCATTGAGTTGGAAAGTCCATTTCCCGTCAACTTTTCGCCCTGGAATTAAATTCTTGGCTGCCATTTTTTCGACTTCACGAAGATCTCTTCCCATATAACGGGCAAGATCTTCTATCGTCATCATTTGAGGGGTAGACATCTGAAGAGAACTTTGGGGTAACAGGCATCCGAATTGGCGTCATTGATCCGAAGCGGGGGGGAAATTGGTAATAATATCCTGCAGGCATTTCTGGAACGGTTCAATCTGTTCACATTGCCAGACATCATCGCTCCACGTATCGATTTCGTACAGATTACGGTACCCATTCGATTCCAGGAATTCCAGCATCGCCACCAGATTCATTTTCCCGCTGAACGGTAAACATTGCTTACGGGGTTTGCTGGCAGTCAAACCGTCACTCAGTCTGACCAGTTTCAACTTGGAGAGCAGGGGCCGCAACTCCGCTTTCCAATGACGTTCCTGCAGTGAATGAAATCCATGCAGACACAGACCAATATGCTCATGATTACACTGTTCCAGTAATTCTCGACATTTTCGCAAGGATGTGATGAATGTCCAGCCATGGGCAGTCGATGGGGACATTGGAGAGATTGCCAAATGAATATCAAACTCAGCGGCAAAATCAGCAAGTTCCAGAAGAGACTCCCGAACGACCCGCATGACATGTTTGTGGATGTGTGTTCCACGCTCCCCAGTTGAAACGACAATCGTTCGGGCACCAATCCAGCTGGCAAACCGAATGACTTTTTTAGACTCTTCTAGAATATCTTCCAGCAAATACCCATTGGTTCCGGTAAAGCCTCCAATCCAGGAAATGCTTGAAACATTTAAACAATAGTCTTCGAGCAAATCGGCAGTGCGCTGCTCCGACTCCTCCTCATATTTCCACCGCCACAAACCGACATGCTTCAGACCGAGTTCACGGGTCATATCAAGTTCATCCCGGAACGACCACTTCTTGGTAGTCATTTGACTGACCGCCAGACGTAAAGCAACTGGTGACATCGCATCAACCTGTGGCCGCGACTTAGGGTTCGTCTGCTCCTGGTTTTTATGAGATTTTCCCCGAGGACTTCGGGGTAAGAAATCATCAGCATTCATCCGATTCGGCACGAGGTTATTCCTTGAGAACTTATTCGCATGTTCAAATAATATTGAAAACCGTCATGGACCGCGTAAATCATTTCCCCTTAGTTCTTCGTACATTTCTGAAAAATGAAGATACGAATTTCAATAAGGTGAAAAAGATCACTTTTCAGCCGGATGGAAGTATCTCTATCTACCGACTTGGAGTAAACAGAATCTTGATCGTTTTTTATGACTTTAACAAATGTTCCAGAAAGTCGCAAAATCACTCTTGCAGAAAAATGATTATTCATTTCAGCAAGAAAAAGTTACCTCAGTGCTTGTCGATTTCGATCTGCACATCATCCAGCAGCAGATCTTCACCACCGACACGAAAAACAATGGCTGGTTTTTGAACAGCAAACGTCGGATCTGATGCGGTCAACTGTTGTTGATTGTCGAGATTTACCGTAACAGTACTCCCTTGTGTTTTCAGGCTGATCGTATGCCAACCCGACATAGGCTTGTCAAATTTCATTGTCGACATTGTCTGATCTTTAGAGTTGGGATCTGCTTTATCCTTATGCTTTTTGATGCTGGCAGAATCCGGCGTGATTACCAATGAATACAAATGACCTTTTTTGTCGAGCGTACCGCGAGCAGGATCGAATCCAATGTGGAAGAATGTTGCCCCATCAAACTGATAGCGACATGTTACAGTTCCATCGGTCATAGGAATTTGCCAGCGTGATGCAGCCGGATGATTATCGACTTTCATCTGACGACAGACCAGCACCCCATCCTGGGGTTCCCAGTGTCCATAATTCACAGCCCATTTCTCCGGGCGTTTCTCCGCATCAAATGTGCTCGATTCGCCAGCTTCTACGAAAGCAGAAAGCATTGAACCTTGAAGGACGATAAAAAAAAGAAACAGCGATACGCGAGTCATGAGTCACAGTCTCCAGTGATTTATTAATAGATATTTGCAGGTCACACTGTGCCTGCTCCCCTTCTTATCGATTCACTCAGCTGCCGCTTCAACTTCTTTAATTTCATCCAGTTTTTTAACGATCAGTCTCTTGAGAGTGTCCAACCCCTGTCCTGTTACTGCTGAGATTAAATGCACCGGTTGATTGACCGTTTCCTGCAGCAATTCGACCGCAGCTTCTGCATCTGGCAATTCACTTTTTGTGATGACAATAATTTCTGGACGCTTATCCAGTTCCAAATCATACAGCCGAAGTTCTTCTCGAATCTGATGATAGTTCTCAACCGGATCTGTTTGATCCATCGGCATCGGTTCAATCAGATGCACGAGTAAACGTGTCCGTTCGACGTGCCTTAGAAACTCATGTCCCAGACCGATCCCTGCATGGGCGCCCTCAATTAAACCGGGAATATCGGCGACAACAAAATCCTGATCCCAGCCGACTTCAACAACACCCAGATTGGGATGCTTGGTCGTAAAAGGATAATTCGCGATTTCCGGTGTTGCACGTGTAATACGACTGAGCAAAGTCGATTTGCCAGCATTTGGTTTCCCAACGAGACCGACATCGGCAATCATTTTCAATTCCAGAGAAACGCGACGCTCTTCTCCCGCCTCACCCGGCTCGACTTCGCGCGGTGCCCGGTTGGTGGCAGTCGCAAAGCGTTTGTTTCCACGTCCACCCCGCCCACCTTTGGCGACGACAACACGATCTCCCGGATGAGCAAGATCTTTTAGCACATGCCCACGCTCGGCATCTTTTATCAACGTGCCGGCTGGAACTTCAATGATTGTATCCTTCCCGCTTTTACCACGGCACAAATCCCCTTCACCATGACTCCCCCGATCAGCATTCCAGTGGATATGTCCTGCCAGATGTCCCAGGCTGTTCATGTGCTCGCTGGCGACCATGATAATATCGCCACCATCGCCGCCATCCCCACCATCGGGTCCGCCACGTGGGACGTGGGCTTCCCGCCGAAAGCTCATGCAGCCTCGTCCACCATCCCCGGCTCGACAGATCAGCGTAATTTCATCAATAAACATCGGACTCGCTCAACTTTCTCAATACATTCAGAATTTTGTTCAGCTTAACGAAATCCAACAAAAAAATCATTCACTGAGAGGTAACGCGTTCGCGAGCGAAAATTCCCCACTGGCGTAGCGATCGTACAAATCAAAGAGAGCCTGCCGGAGATCGCCGCGATGTTTCAGCCAGATTTCACCGATCTCTGATGAATCTATCTGTATATCAGAGATCGGAAGTCGAGCGATGATTTCACTTAAAAGCACCTGGTCAGTGGCACAATCATGCAGCGTTGGAAACCAGCCTGGAGTGTGGGTCGTAATCAAACACGCCTGACCGGGTTTCAATGTGCGTCGAAATCGCCACCAGGCAAGACGGCTGATTTGCTCAACACCATCGAACAGAATCAAATCTTCTGGAGCAGTCTGTTCGGCCAATTGCTTAAAGATACCTTTAGGCAAATGAGGAGTATCACGGCTTACGCGAATCCAGTGAGTTTTTACGCCACGACGTTCATATTCTGCAGCCATAGTTTCTTGCAATGTCGTTTTACCATGCCCCTCGGGACCGACAAGTGCAGCACGAGATCCCATTTGTTCAAAGCGTTCAATTAACTCATTGAGAGATGTGTCCTGATAGAGATAGGGAATACTCAGTAAATGCTCTGTTGCGAAAGGATTTTTTCTAGCCGGTTGAAAAAATTGAGACATACGGTCTGCTCCTGAAGTCTCAAACAATCTCCGATTTATGCAAAGTTAGCTCACCAGCATTCGGAGCAATGAAGAATTCCTCGCGGGTTGACTCCCCGCTTGGCAAAGCGATTAATTCAAATGCCCAAACCAGAGAAAGTAACTTCCCCGAAAAACTATAGGGAGCCTCCGGGAGAGTCACTTCTTCCAATTGATGTCCATTCATTGAGGTCGCGTCGTAACTCCAGGTGGAGACGACACTCAAATCACGATCCCCTTTCCCAACCGTATTCCAGACGAGTCGCAACTCCACACGGTCGACCGGCTCGTCAAATGCCCAGTGGGCATCGACACCAATCGTTTCGCCCGGCGAATAATTCCGCTCGTTCTGGGGGAATTCTATTTTCAACATCGTGGTGATACCTGAATGATGAGTCTCATAAATTTGCCAGGATGTTTAGATTCATCCCAAATTACGGCAACTCTTTCACATAAATATTGCGAAAGTAAAGTGTGTTGCCATGGTTTTGGAGTTCGATGGCTTCTTTAGGATAAATCGGTTTGTCGCGTTCCCAGTAGTTTTCCATCACGACATTATCGACAACAAGTTTATCGTTCAGTTTGACAGTGACCCGATCGCCGACCATTTTAATGTAAAAGGTATTCCACTCTCCGATCGGGTTATCAGCACACTCTGTCGGTGAACTTGGGTGAATTTTGTTGTTGAAGATACCTCCCGATCCAACAGCATTTCTTTCTTCTTCAGTCGGATCCCAAATCTGAATTTGTGGCGAGCCTCGCAAATAGATGCCGCTATCTCCTTTGGGTTCAATTTTCCAATCGACGTACATTTCAAAGTTGCCGTAATCCTTAATGGTGCAGAGATTTTTCCCTTTGCCATCAAAAACGATCACACCATCTTTGACTTTCCAATGCTCGTGTGCGTCTTCATCGGCGATTTTTTGAGCTTTCGCAAGATCTTCGGCAGACATTTCAGCTCTTGTTTTGGGATTTCCAACCAAGCCTTCCCAGCCGGATAAATCTTTCCCGTTAAATAAAGCGGTAAAGCCTTCTGGGGGAGTGTTCAGTTTTTCTTCAGCCTGTAAAGAAATCCCGATTAAAAACGTGACGCAAACTCCAAGCACGGTCGTCAATTTGAAAAGTGAATTCCTGGGGTTCATGGTGTGGCTCCTGTTGCGGATTCGATGGAGAACAGTCAACATAGCATCAGACGTTGAAATATTCATTGCCTGAACGATTACACCATAACACTACGTGAACTGTCATCACAACTGATTGAACGGTCTTTCTTCGGGTGACAGAAATCCTCACACTTTTTTAAATTGACTTACGATTTGTTTCAGGATAGCCCCGTGCCGTACGTTCTTGAAGGTCTGATTACAACACTCGATGACGATTCGAAAATCAACCTGGCCCCAATGGGCTTGATTCCAACACTCAATGCAGCCGGGGAGATTGAACAGTTCACGTTGCGTCCTTATCCCGAATCGCAAACTTACCGTAATTTGCTCGATCATCCTGAAGGTGTTTTTCATCTGACCGATCGTGTCTTACTGTTAGCGCAAGCCATTGCCAAAAGACTTGATTATTCAAACCTGGAATTGACGCCCGCAGAAAGCATCCGTGGTTTTCAATTGAAAAACGCGTGTCAGGCGTATGAGTTTCAAATCACGGAAATTGACGATTCCTCATTGCGAAAAGTAATGCGGGCGGAAGTAGTTAGCATTACCAATTTTCGCCCTTTTCATGGATTCAATCGTGGGTGTCATGCAGTCATAGAAGCGGCCATTCTCGCTTCACGCGTTCACATGCAGAATCCATCCAGCATTCTCGCAGAGCTTGAGGGTTTGAAAGTTATCGTTGAGAAAACCGGGACTTCAGAAACGATGGAGGCCTTTGAATTACTGGTCGAATATGTCCAATCTTTTCATAAAATGGCAAAGGAATCTTCGTGTTGAGCCCTGAATTCCCAACTCTACAGATCCGCACGGGAGCCCGCTTGCATTGTGGATTGTTTTCCAATCCACAACCGGGAGGGAAACTGCATCAGGGTTTAGGCATCATGATCGACCATCCGGGTGTCCATTTGCAGGCTCAGACAATTGCTGACTCCGGTTCCGATGTCAGTTATCAACAAGAAATGGAAACCTCTTCAGGTCAGACTTGCGAAATCATTCGAACACGTATTCAAAAAACAATTCAAAAATGCGAGTCCAACTGGCCTGATATCCGTCTGCAATTGAGCATAGCGGTCCTGTCGATCATTCCCCCTCATATTGGCCTCGGCTCGGGAACACAACTCGATCTGGCGACAGCGACTCTCTGGACAAAATCCGCTGGCATCGATTGTTCGCCTTTGAAAATTGCACAAGTCATCAACCGCGGCAAACGTTCGACAATTGGAACCTATGGTTTCATGCAGGGAGGAATTCTGATTGACGAAGGTGTTGTACATGAGCAGGATTTGGGACGCTGCCGATTTCATCGAGAATTACCTGAAGACTGGCGGATCGTTCTGGTAACACCTCGCAAACTTTTCGGCTATTCCGGGGCAGAAGAAATTCGGGCGTTTGACAAGTTAACGAGCATTTCACCGCGCGATTTGTCAACTTTGGAAAATTATTTACAGATTATCGAGAACCGGGAGTCTGATTTTCACGTTCTCTCAGAGACAATTCGCCAGTACGGAAATTTGATTGGTGACACGTTCTCTCAGGCCCAGGGAGGCCGATATCGCGATCCGATCTGTCAGCAGATTTATGACATTATGCTGGCAAACGGAATCAGGGGAATTGCACAAACCTCGTGGGGACCGACAATGTTCGGGCTTTGCGAAAATCAGAAACAAGCTGATGAGATTTCCGAAATTCTGGGAGAGTCACTATCGGAAATTGATCTGTCTATTACCCGACCGATGAATACGGGAGTTACTGTGGAATGGGTTCATCCCGAACATGAGAAAAAGAAACCCATCGGTCGGTTGGGTTAACAGAGTGTTATCCAATACTCAAGAAAGTCGAGTCCGTCAGGTACAGCCTGATCTACGCCTGTATAAACGCAAATCGCTTCAAGGAGTTTTCATGCCCAAAGAGTTGAAACTGTTAATCCAGGTAGGTCACCCCTTGATTTTTATTGAATCCTCCGATGAGATTCGAGCGCTCAAACTCATCAGCCAAGTGAGCGAAGAATTAACTCGTTCAAATCTCTGCTGGTCGATGACGGAAGGCTTGACCAGAATTCCTGACTACGTGAAAGACAATCGAGAGCTGATTCGCCCCGATCAGGTTCTCCCGCCCGGCAAAGCTCAGGATGTGTTGCAGCATTTGATTAAGAATCCGCAAAAGGGGATTTATGTCTTTAAAGATCTCGGGCCTCACTGCAAAGACGCACTTGTGCATCGGCTGATGCGCGATTTGATGCAAATTGCCAGCAAAGAAAAAATGACTCTTATTATGCTGGATGCGTTAGCCGTTCCTGATGAAATCAAACGTTTTGCATTTCGCTACGAAATCGGCTGGCCGAGTGTGCAGGAACTGGAAGATGTTGTCCGCGAAACTTACCAGAAGATTCGCGAAGAAAGTTACGTGGAAGTGAATTCCAATTTGCGACGACGCGATATGGATCAACTCGTGCAAAGTTTACGAGGCTTGAGTTGCTGCCAGGCTTCGCGGGTCGTTGCCTCAGTGATCTATGATGATCATCATCTTGATGGGGCCGATTTGCCGCGTATCATTGAAGGAAAACGTCAACTCCTCAGTTCTACGGGTTGCCTGGAATCGATTGCGGCGGATTTCTCGCCCGATGATATCGGCGGATTGACGAATCTGAAAACATGGCTGGCTCAACGACGGGATGGCTTTTCTCCCAAAGCAGTGGAAGATGGCCTGGAATCGCCTCGTGGCGTACTAATGCTGGGGATTCCCGGCTGCGGAAAGAGTTTATGTGCGAAAGTGGTCGCCGCAGACTGGGGTATGCCTCTGCTGCGTCTCGATCCGGGTGTGCTCTATCAGAAATTTATAGGGGAATCGGAAAGCCAGTTACGACAGGCTCTGCGTCAAGCAGAAGCGATGGCTCCGGTAGTTTTGTGGATTGATGAAATCGAAAAGGCATTTGCCTCCGCCAGTGCCTCCTCAGCTGATGGCGGTCTTTCCAAGCGGATGTTCGGCTCCCTGCTCTCCTGGATGCAGGATCATCGGCATCCCATTTTTCTCGTCGCCACCGCCAACGATATCTCAGCATTGCCACCTGAGTTAATGCGTAAAGGCCGGTTTGATGAAGTCTTCTTTGTCGACCTACCCGATAAAGAGGCCCGTAAACACGTTCTGAAAATCCATCTGAAACGACGGAAAATGAATCCAAAAGGCTTCGACCTCGATCAACTGGCAGACCACTGCGAAGAATTTAGCGGGTCAGAATTGGAACAGGTGGTCATCTCCGCAAAATTCGCTGCTCATCAGGAAAACACTCCTCTGGCGGACAAACATCTCATTCAGGAAATGCAAAATACTCGACCGCTCGCCATGCTGTCCGCAGAAAAAGTGAGACATTTGCGACAATGGGCAGTTGATCGCTGTGTTTCTGCAGATTAAGTATGAAATCAGATTTATTGAAATTCAGGCACTTCCTCATCTCTGTTTGAATAAAATCCATCAAACTCAATCCTGTGAGTCTTGCAATCACGCCACAGATCAGACAAATATGTCACACATGATTTTTCTCCAGCAACGCTTAACGAAATCGACTTGAGATTTTGCGATTCGAAATTGATAATCAAGATTCAAATGGGTTATTTTAATCTGGTCAATTAGTTGCATTCTTCATTTTTTAATACGGGTCTTGAATGTTTGCACCACAGAGAACACTGAGAAATTTTGAATATGAATGCTTATTCAAACTCCGAGTGTTTTAATCATTTCAGATCGAACTAACTAAAAATCTCTGTGACCTCTGTGTCTCTGTGGTTTTAATCTTTCATAATATCGGATTGTCGACTTTGAAATCCGATCCAGTTTAAGTGTGTCGATCAGTCTGTGCCTGATTACCATATAAGTTACTCGGAATTACCTCTCATATTTTCAGGCTGAAACTCAATGATTTGTGTCAGTATTGGTCGCACCCGTTTAAAAATGATGCGTGCAGAACATGAAGCGTTGGCGAAGGCTGGTGCTCAGTTGGTTGAACTTCGGCTGGACTGGTTGAAGCATGTTTCCGATATCTCCCCCCTCTTGAAAGATCGTCCTACGCCGACTGTGATTACCTGTCGGCGCGCGGAGGATCGGGGAAAATGGAAAGGATCCGAACAGGAACGCATGATGCTTTTGCGTTCTGCCATTGTCGATGGCGTCGATTTTGTCGATCTGGAAGTTGATATCGCAAAATCAGTGCCGCGTTACGGGAAAACAAAACGTCTGGTGAGTTATCACAATTTCGAGGAAACTCCAGATACATTATCTGATATTTACGAGAGCCTGATCGATCAGGATGCGGATGTCGTGAAGATTGTCACGATGGCAAACAGCCCGGCCGATGGCGTGCGAATGCTGGAACTGGTCGCCTCTGCCAAGAAGCCGACGGTTGGATTTTGTATGGGCGAATTCGGGCTGTTCACGCGTATTTTGTGTGGGAAGTACGGATCCCCCTTCACCTATGCCAGTTTCAGCAGCGAGCGGGAACTGGCTCCGGGGCAAATTTCCTATCGAGACATGATCCAACTTTATCGTCATCATGAAATCAAGGAGACGACAAAAGTTTACGGCGTCCTCGGCGATCCCATTGCACACAGTTACAGCCCCAGAATTCACAACGATGCGTTCGCTGATCAGGGAATCGATGCTGTCTATGTTCCGTTCCGCATTTCTGAACAGCATTTTGAGGAGTCTTTAAAAGCATTGCGACGCATCAATGTCGAAGGATACAGTGTGACCATTCCCCACAAACAGCGGGCGATGCAAGCGGTCGATCATGTCGATGAAGAAGTCAAAACGATTGGAGCAACGAACACATTGTATCGAAACAATCGTGGCATCTGGTTTGCAGCCAATACGGATCTGGAAGCCGCAATGACGACATTGCGTGAAGCGTGTAAGAAGGCAGGCTGGCCAGAAGGAGGATTCAATAACCGCAAGGTTCTTATACTGGGATCCGGTGGCGTGGCAAGAGCGATTGGACTGGGCGTTGTGAGTGGTGGTGGCCAGTTGACGATTGCAGGACGGACCAAGGCCAAAGCGAAAGAGCTTTCCGAGCAGTTGAAATGTCAGTATTGCACGTGGGAAAATCGGGGGTCACAAACTCCCGATGTTCTCATCAACTGTACTCCCATTGGCATGTTCCCGAATATGAATGAATCGCCATTCGAGCAGAACTGGATGAAAGAGGGCATGGTTGTCTTCGATACGATTTATAATCCTGAAAACACATTGCTCATCAAATATGCAAAACAGAGAAATTGTTTTGTGGGAAGCGGGCTGGAGATGTTCGTGCAACAGGCAGCCGCTCAGTACGAATGCTTTACGGGTCAAAAAGCTCCAATGAAAACGATGAAAGAATCTCTGCGGACAGCCATTTCACCGATTCGAAAATAGCGATACGGAATCTGTAATGAGTGCTGATCCTCCATTTGAGCATGAAAACAGATTGAAGATCTCTATCAAACAGAGTCCCGTCGCATCTTCGCGACACTTGCAAAGCTCGTTCGAGATTTTGATCTGGCTGAAGAAGAGATTCACGAAGCATTAGCGGCTGCTTTGAAACAATGGTCCGAGTCAGGCATTCCTCACAATCCGGTTTCCTGACTGGTTTCGACCGGACGATTTGAGGTGGCTCTTGAGGAATTGGTCCAGTTGTGTCATAAACTGCCCACAAAACAGCAATATCTGGGTGCGGCTCAACTACACGCTGCAAAGACCGCGACTTGTGTTCAAGTCAGAAACGGTCAGCAGATTGTTTCCGACGGGCCTTATGTAGAAACCAAAGTACAACTCGGTGGTTACTTTCTGATCGATGTGAAAGATCGCGAAGCCGCCATTGCGATCGTGGCTCAAATCCCTGGCTCTCGTTGCGGAACCACTGAAATCCGACCTGTAATAGAAGTCTTCAACTTGCCCGATCTGCTTCCTTCACCCCAACAAACACAACAATAACTCCTGAGGATATAAAATGGCGATCTCTCCAAAACGTAAAATTGCAGGCTGGATACTGAGTGGACTTCTGGCTGTCATGCTGATCGGACTAAGTGCCAGCGGAAAGTTTACCGAATGGGAAGGTAAAGCTGAGATGATGGACAAACTTGGCTATCCGATGGATGTCATTAAGGCCATCGGAGTTGTTGAGGTTGTTGTCACGCTATTGTTTTTGATCCCACAAACCAGTTTTGTGGGAGCGATACTGTTAACGGGATATCTTGGTGGAGCGACGGCAACTCATGTTCGCATCGGTGATCCATTTTTCATGCCGATCATTATTGGTGTCCTCGTGTGGATTGCATTGGGACTGAGAACGCCCGGTATTTTCGCCTTAGCGATAGGCAAAAGTCCTATCGATTCCACGAACTCCAAAGTCCAAATTACAGAGTAGTTCTCACATGAATCGTATCTATTAACACAAGAGCAGATTCAAAAAATACCTGCAGTGTTCAGCAGGAGCAAAAACAGGGTTATGAGGACATTTGGTGTCCATGCGACAGCAGATACCATTTGAAAATGGTCTAATCTATAATTGGACCAATGCACGACAAGGTCAGTTAAATATCAAAAGGACACTGCCGATTCGCCAGCAGTGTCCTTTTTGATGATCATATCAATGTGCAGTTCAATCAGTTATTGAGCTGTGTCTCCATCAGCGGGTTCATCCAGTCGAATCAGTAAGTAGTTCTCGACTTTCTCAGTTCCAAAGTGGACCAGCAGAGGAACTTCGTCCTGAGTCAGGTTATAAAGTCCTGTCTCTGCGACAATGGTTTCGCTCTCTCCGATGCGGAAGGCAACACGCTGGGTTTGCTCATCGACCTGCCCCTGAATGGTTTGAGTCTGATCGGTTTGCGTATTGTAAAGCGTGCCACTGATAATCCCGTTACGATCGACCGCTAACTGTACGACCCGAGAAGGATCAGTATCATTTTGCCCAGTTGAAAGTGCGAACGTCCCGAGTGGCATCCAATCCGCGTCCTGATCTGCAGCTTCTTGATTGGCTGGTGGAGCGACCGTAGCCAGCTCAGCAGCCGACATCGCAAAATCATCGGCGGTTGCGACCTGTTGTCCATCGATATAAACATTGTTGTCCTGATAGACAACATTCCCGCCGCTGCCATAGTCATAATAAACGGGCTGCTGCCAGACCTGAGGATATCGATTGGCCCAGACAAACCACGTGCTGTATGCCCCCCATGCAGGTCGCCTCCACCAGTAATTCCAGGGATACCTGTCGTAGTGATTGCAGTAATGCCAACCGGCAACTCCATGATAGTGGTTCGACCACCAGCGATTATTAAAACAGTTATCATAGTGGCCATGATTCCAATGATGGCGAACATTATTTCCCCAATTATTCCAGTATGGCCTTGTCGTCGCGGGAAGAGTCGTCGGACGGCCAGGACGATAGATGGATTTCGACCAGCGGTTGTTAATATTCACATTCGTGCTGTTATCGATATTCACCCAACTCGGTTTGTTATTGATGATATTGTTATTCGACCCCGGTTTATTCACCCAGTCTGGGCGGTTTCCATTGCCCGGACGATTTCCATTACCTGGTCGTCGGTTCGGCAATTGGGTAATATTTCCAGGACGGTTATCGCCTCCACCTGGCCGATTCGGTATATTTCCCGGCAATGTTTGTGGCTTGAGTGGTTTATCCATTCCGAGAAAATCACCTAATCCTCCGGGAGTCGGACGAGGTCCAACGCCACTGGGACGATTTCCGGGATTAGGAATATTGCCAGGTAAATTTGGACGATTGCCATTTCCGGGTAAGGTCGGACGATTTCCATTCCCAGGTAAAGCAGGTCTGTTTCCATTTCCGGGCAACGAAGGTCGATTATTTCCAGCATTTGGAAGATTGCCGGGAAGTGTGCTCGGACGATTTCCAGGCATGGAAGGTAAAGTCGAAGGACGGTTCGGAAAATTAGGAATGCTTGTGTTTGGACGTTGAATATTCGGTTTTTGAATGTTCGGCATTGAAGGACGACTACTCGGGATGTTGCCGGGCAGCGTCGATGGTTTCAAACCTCCACTCGGTCGACTGATGTTTGGTCGTGAACTAGGAGCCGAAGGAATTGAAGGTCGAGAAATCGGCTGTGATGGTCTCTGAATATTCAGTTTAGAAATATTCGGCTTGGGAGCACTGATATTCGGCCGGGAGATATTACCACTGGGACGAGCCCCACCACCTCCACTCGGACGACTGATTCCTCCGCCACCTCCACCGCCTCGAAATCCACCGCCGCCACCACCACCTCGGCCACCAAATCCTGCCTGAGAAATATCTGCTGAGATCAACGAGCAGGACATCAATACTGCACAGTATTTAATGAGTAAGAAATGTCTCATTATTCCTGTCCTCCTTCAACAGTTTTTGTTGTGGCTTTGGGAACACGACGCACTCTGACTGGTTCACGTGAAGGCTGAAGTTCTCCATCAATCGAGGAACTTGTCAAGGTGACTTGAAGCGATTCCTCTGTGATCTCGCTGAGTTCGCGAATGCTTTCTGCAAGTTGACCTGTTGGAAGTGTGTGAACACTTTTTATCACCCAGCTGTCTCCATTTTTCGACCAGAACCCCGAGCCGAACGTGCCGTCTGAAAAGAACGACCAGGATCGAATTTGCTGAAACTGCGGGTCCCATCCAATCACTTCTGTTCCCTGAGAGGTCCCGTCTTCTGTTTCAATAACAAATGTACGCAGCAGAAAAACCTCGGTGGCAGACCACTTGCAGGAAGTCGTCGCAATCACCTGATCGGAATCGTCCTGCCAGGTTCCTACCAGCCAGTCGAGTTGTTTCAAGCTCTCTTTGGCTGAAGCAGCTACCTGTGCAGATTCTGTGATCGATGCAATTTTCCAGTTCTTGTTTTCTTTCGTAAATAGAACTTCGAAGTTAGTTGATTCCACAGTTCCATCATTGAGTTGCAAACGGGTGTTACCAGTAACTTGAATTACACTCTCACCAAGTTGTTTAAAGCTGGAAGTTTCTGCAGTTAGTAATGCATTTTCATTGTCTGCAAAGAATTGTTTCAGATCAGAAATAATTTGCTCGCGACCTTCTGTTTTTTCTCCAGTAGAGAGATTTGTAAAAACACTATTTTGTGACCACAAGCTGGCAATTTTTTTGGAATCTTCATCGTTGAATGCTGTCAGATACTCACTTAATTGTTGCCGCACGAGATCTTGTGGAGTGGATTTTTCAGGTTCGTCTCCTGAAACTGTGATTGCAGAAAGTGTCAGCAGACACGTGAGAGACAGGAGCAGAGATCTCATTGGAAGTTTCCTTTTTTAGATGACCATGTGCAGAAAGGGTGTCAATGTGAAGATGGCCCAGAATTGTTCACATATTGATTATGTGGTGTCCAGTTAAAATGAAAAGTATGTAACCATTGAGAATTGGAAATACTTTGATTTTTTATGTATTCAGATCAAAAGCGTAGCCAATAATTACCCAATCGAATTCGAAAAATAAAAGTGCGGAAAACATTGGACCAGACTTAAAAAACGCCTTTGCATAACAGGGTGCAAAGGCGTTTATGAAATTAGATACGATTATAAACCATAGTCAATTTTCACCAATCCGCTCCAATGCTTCCGGCAGCGAGATCGTTCCTTCGTACAACGCTCGACCGATAATCGCAGCTGAGACGTAAGGAGATTCTTTTTCAATTTCGAGCAGATTATCAATATCTTTGATCGTAGTCACACCACCTGAGGCGACGATTGGAATCTTGAACTGAGCCAGTTCTCTGAAATCGTTGAGCGTTCCCGGATCAATTCCCTGCATCATGCCATCGTTGGCGATGTTCGTATAAATGATGGCCGCCAGTTCGGTCCCTTCGAACTGCTTTGCCAGATCAATGGCCGATGTTTGCGAAACATCAAGCCAGCCAGCAGTCGCCACCATCGAATCTTTCGCATCCAGCCCCAGCGCCATGTGACCGGGAAATCGTTCAATCATCTGGTGAAACCATTCGGGTTCCTTCAATGCCTGTGTTCCAATGATGGCACGGTCAATGCCGACGTTATTCAGAATATCTTCAATCGTTTCCAGGGTTCGTAATCCCCCTCCTAACTGACAGGGCACATCGACAGCAGCTACAATGCTTTTGATAACTTCACGATTCTGAACTGCTCCTGCTTTGGCCCCATCCAGATCGACGAGATGAATTCGCGTGGCTCCCTGCTCTGCCCACAGTTTTGCGACCGCAACGGGATCGTCGTTGAAGATCGTTTCCTGATTGTAATCGCCCTGACGCAAACGGACGCAACGGCCTCCTCGTAAATCGATCGCGGGAATAAGTTCCATGTGTGATGTCTTTTATGATCTGTGATAAATGAAAAAATTAATTTTAGAAGTAGTTCAGGCAATTCCTGACCTACCGTTTTGAATTACAACTCTGAGAAATTCTTCAGGATTTGCAAGCCGTGTTCCTGGCTTTTTTCCGGATGGAACTGAGCGGCATGCAGATTGCCCCGACGTATCATGGCGACCACGTTTTCGCCATGCTCAGTGCATGCGGCAATCACCCCTTTATTCTCTGGAACAACGTGATAGCTGTGCACAAAGTAAAACCAGGCCTCGGCAGGGATGTCTTTTAATAGAGGATTATTTTCCTGGATATCATTCAACTGATTCCATCCCATGTGAGGAATTTTCAGCGTCTTACTTTTTTTGAAACGAACAACTTCGCCAGGCAATACGCCGAGACCCTCATAGTTGCCATCTTCGTAACTGCGATCAAACAGGAGTTGCAAACCGAGGCAAATCCCCAGTAAGGGACGATCGGCTTCGATGTGTTTGAGCAACGGTTCGATAAAACCGAGTTCTCGCAGATGCTGCATCGCATCCCGGAAGGCACCAACGCCGGGCAGAACGAGCCGGTCGACATTTTCGATTTCTGCAGGTGTCGTGCAGATTTTTGTCTCAACCCCAACGCGTTCAAACCCTTTGGCAACCGATCTCAAGTTGCCCATTCCGTAATCGATAATGTGAATCATAATTATATTGTCTTAGTAAATTATTTTCGCAGGTCATACTGAGGCCATCTGACTCTTTTAACGACACGGCCCCCGCCAGTTCTGTTCATGGAATTTCCCTCGACTGGTCGATAATCCCGACCAGTTCTTATGAGACCATTGATCGTTTTGAGGATCGATCTTGCTGCCCATGTGGTAGTGTAGCTGGTCGGCTGATCGCCATCCGCCTTCCTCTTCTTCCCACTCAGGAATCCCAATCAGTCGTTTCAGGATTTGAAGTAACCAGAGTGTGACCACTAGAAAAACGAGCATCATAGCAGCAAATGCAATGAGCAGCGGACCAACTGCGAAAATACGAATCAAGCCAGGCCAGAGGGTATTCCAGCCAAATATGACCACGAGAGTCGCCAGTGACAGGTAGGGTCCGTAAGGCAATTCCTTGGGAAAATTTGCCAGTGATAACGTACGAAGGATTGTCACGACAGCAATCACACATAAGGCCATCACCGGAGCCAGAAAGAAGACAACCACAACCGGCTGCCAGCCGATGAAACTGCCGATCATCGCCATGAGAATGACATCGCCAAAGCCCATCGCTTCACGCTTCAGGACAAAATGACCAATAATCCGAACTGACCAAACGATTCCGCCCCCAACAATAAATCCAGCTGTAGAGACCGCCAGCGCATGCCAGTGATGATTGTAGTGAACCCACTGAGGCATAATTCCCGTAACCGGCCACCAACTCAACATAGGGAAGAGTTGCTGAGAAAACTCAACCATACTGGGATCTTGAAGCCAGATCGGAACCAGAAAAAAACCGACCCCCAAAAACTGTCCCAGGAATCCGACAATCATGGCTGGAAAGGTGGAGCCATCCGGAATAATCCACAGATCGAAATCGATAAATGTGGCAACGAAAAGTGTTTCCACCAGGAAGAGGAAATACAGAAACCGTCCCCAGACAAATAATGGCGATAACGTCTTCCAATCAAAAATCGGCTTGGCCCAATAGGAACTGACAACTGTGGCATGCTCTGCACCACCCCACTGTTCCGGTGGAATCATGCAGAGAAATGTCAGTACAACCAGAAAGCCGTTGAGCAGTTCGAGCCATGGTTCACGTCTGCGGATGCGTCGTCCACTATAAGGAGATCGTCCCACAATCTGAGAAGTACCAATGACCGGTAAAATATGATACCAGCGCGTCTGAGGATATTGTCCCAGACGCTTTTCCTGACGGAATACTTTCTTCCAGGCCGGGAAGACATAAAATTCATCAGGTAGACGATGAATGCAGCGATTTAAAAACCGGCCCAGAAATAAGCCCGCAATGAAGAGGATGCCGCATGTGATCAAATAAGAAGCTGGCAACATCAGGAGGTATGTTCCTTGATGGCAGTTCGGCTTTGTGGAGTCCATCCCTGAATCAGCTGAAGAATGTCATCAACCAGATCAGTCAGTGTGCGTCCCGCTGTCGAAACTTCAAAGTCACTTACGGCCTGATAAACAGGAATACGATTCTGTAGTACGGTGCGAATTTCTTCTTCAAATTTCAAATCGGTCAATGCGGGACGAGTTTCTGTGGTAGATACATCCTGCGTGAGCCTGCGGATCAGTTCCTCAGTCGGAGCAGATAACCAGAAAACAGGGCCAGCGTGTCGCATCAGTTCGCAGGTTTGAGAATTGAGTATCGCACCGCCTCCCGTTGCGATCACGAGTTGATCCTCATTAAACAATTGTGCCAGAATTTCAGCTTCAATTTTACGAAATTCGGGTTCTCCGTGGCTCTTGAAGATGTCGGCAATTGTGCAGCCCGCCTGTTCTTCAATGAGACGATCGGAATCAACTGCTCGCCAATGCAGACGTTCAGCGATCAATGGAGCAAGTGAACTCTTGCCGCAGCCTCGATATCCGATTAAAGAAACAATCATGGTGTACTATTTAACATTGGCAGTGTTCATGCGACAGTTCCAGAATTCTAGATTGTGCACAATCGAATTCGACTGAAGACCGTTTTTGCTTTTGAATGATACTCGCATGTGAGAGAGATCTCAATCAGACAGAACTGCTCAGCTGACTCGTAAGGGTTCTCAAAACTTCATTCAGTTCAGTGTGATGCATTAAATAATTGTGCACAGACCAGCATGATTAGCATTGATCGAGCCAAGTTACAATCAAATATTGTTCGATCAGTGGCAAATATTGTTCGATCAGTGGCAAATATTGTTCGATCGGTGGTTGAGAATTGACCTGAGCTCTTATTGCCAAGACAATCGATGCTTACAACCCAATCCTGAACATTTCATCAAAATATCAGACTGATAAGGATTTAACATGCAATCAATGATCGAGAATGAGTCCAGCTTCACTCACACTCAAGTCAATTCTTGTCAAGTTCTGTTTATCATGTGCCTGACAGTTGTGGCATTCCTATCCCAAACGCTCTCCTCGCATTTTCTTTTTGCTGAACAGTCCAGTCAGCCGAATATTGTTTTGATTATGGCCGATGACCTCGGTTATCAGGAACTCGGCTGTTACGGTCAGAAATGGATTAAGACGCCTCATATCGACAAACTGGCAGCTGAGGGAATGAAGTTCACGAATTTTTATGCGGGAAACGCGGTCTGTGCTCCGTCTCGTTGTTGTTTACTAACAGGAAAACATCCCGGACATGCCTGGGTTCGAAACAACGGTGATCCTAAACTTCCTGAAGAATTACGAGCAAAATATGGCTGGGAATTTCCTGGTCAAAATCCGATTCCTGCTGCTGAGGTGACAATTGCCGAGATGCTCAAGCAGAAAGAGTATGCCACGGCTGCCATTGGGAAATGGGGATTGGGACATTTCGGAACCAGCGGAGATCCCAATAAGCAGGGTTTTGATCTCTTTTATGGCTTCAATTGCCAGCGACACGCCCACAATCATTACCCCAAATTTCTGTGGCGGAATGATGTCAAAGAAATTCAGCCGGGGAATGATCGGACCCTCAATGGAGAGACTTACTCTCAGGATCAATTCACCAAAGTTGCACTGGAATTTATTCGCGAAAACCAGAAACGCCCTTTCTTTTTATATCTCCCGTTTGCAATTCCGCACCTTTCGATTCAAGTCACAGAGGAATCCCTGGCAGAGTACAAAGACGTTATCCCCGAAGAGGATTACGTTCATAAAGGTTACTTGAAACATCCGTATCCCCGAGCAGGATATGCAGCCATGATTACCCATATGGATCGTGATATTGGAAAAATCATGACTCTGCTCGAAGAATTAGAACTGGATGAGAACACCGTTGTGATGTTCACTTCAGATAACGGACCGACTTACGACAGACTGGGAGGTTCTGATTCGGATTTCTTTGGGTCAGCCAACGGGTTCAGTGGCCTAAAAGGAAGTCTTTATGAGGGTGGGATCCGTGTCCCGCTGGTTGCTCGCTGGCCGGGAAAAATTCCCGCTGGAACAACCACCGATCTCATCTCGGCTTCCTGGGACTTTTTACCAACTATCGCCGATTTGACTGGGACAAAACCTCCAAAGACAATTGATGGCATCAGCATGACTCCGACTCTACTTGGAGATGCAGATCATCAAATCGAGCACGAATTCCTGTATTGGGAATTTGCGGCTTACAGCGGTCAACAGGCCGTCCGGATGGGGCCTTGGAAAGGGATTCGCCAGAACCTGCTTAAGAAAAATGCGGAATTGAAAACAGAACTTTATAACCTGGAAAGCGATCCCTCAGAGAGCAGGGATGTTGCTGCTGAACATCCAGAGGTCGTCAAGCGAATCGAGCAACTCTTTTACGAGCAGCACACGAACTCGGAAGTCTTTCGTTTTCCGGCCATCGATACGAAGTAATCTCCTGGCCTGATAGAAGTATAAAAGAACGTCTTTATTCCGAGACGCTCATCTGTTTGATCATTGTCAGGGAGTTGCCTTGCGCGTTGTAGATCACTTCGTCCATAAAATTTCGAATCAATAAGACGCCCCGTCCACCGGGACGTTCCAGATTCTCTTCTTCAGTAGGATCAATGAGCGATGCAGGATCGAATCCTGTGCCTTCATCGGTAATGTTGACCGAAATTCGCTGGGCTGTAACTGCCCATTTAAAGGTTACCGTTTTAGATGGATCCATCCGGTTACCATGACGAATTGCATTCGTTATCGCTTCGGCTAACGCCAGACGTATGCTAAATAGATCTCGATCTGAAAAGGAAAAGGATTCGAGCAATTCGATAATCTGATCCTGTACATCGAGAGCCGCAGCTTCGTCACTCGGGATAACAGCACTTCCGGATTTTGTGTTGGAAGAATTTGAAAGGTTAGTAGGAGGCATAAGTAAGCACATTCCCAGCCCGCGGAATTGCGTTGTCAACTCAACAGAATCGAATCACTCTGAATTCAGATTACGCTGATTTCAGGCATATTGGAAGCTTATTTTGAGTCTCTCGAATGAGATATTAGATTTAATAAGAATTGAGAATATCGATACATTAAGTGAACTTCAGACAAAGACTATGCCGCAGTTCATTCATGATGATGGATGATGCACTAATTAATAATAGTGCCTTGAATTTCCTCGGGAAATGCCCAATACAAATTTTCACGACTCTTCAGTCCCCACTGGTACTGACGAACTCACAGGAACTTAAGAACTAATTATTCTGTTGACTCTTCCGAACTTTTTTTCTTTTCAATCGTGAGGACATTTCCGACTTCGTTGTACTCGATAGTGTCCATAAACGCGCGCATGAGCATAATTCCACGCCCACAAGGCCGCTCTAAATTTTCATCATCAGTGGGATCGGGGACGTCTTCCGGTTCAAAGCCCTCCCCCTCGTCAGCAATTATAACCTTTACTAATTCAGAACTGATTCCCCACTGTATTTTGACGGACTTTGAAGCATCCATCCGATTGCCATGCTTGATCGCATTGATGATTCCTTCTTCCAAAGCGAGTCGCGTACTGAAGACATCTCGCATTGTGAATTCATACTTTTCCATCAATGCAACAATACGTTCCTGCACCTCCTGCCCGCGAGCAGTTTCGCTGGGGATCGTTTCATCGAAATATTCGTCGAATCGTTCGGCAAAAATCATTGCACCACATAACGCGTCAAACGCTATCCAGGAAGAAAAGCTCACGTAAAAACAGTACGAGTCACATGAATTTTAATTCATTTCCCCGTAAGACTCAAAGAATCTCATCAACCCTGTTGTCCCAGCCATGATTCCAGAACTGAAACAATACCATCCGGTCATTTCAAAATAGCAACCGTTCCTGAATGGGAGAACTTCAGGTTTCTATGCTTCAACCTGCTTTGAATTCTGACTGTTTCAAAATGAACTGATGGTTGAATTCTTTTCAATAACATTCAATCAGAAATTGAATACGATTTTAGAAACCCTGCAAGGCATCTTCCTGGGTGTCTTTAATATCAAAAAGCTTATTGAGTTTTGTGATCGCAAAGACTTCATAAATATCTGGCCGAATGGAGCACAATCGAAGCTTGCCTCCACTGGCTTTGACTTTTTTGTCCATAGTGATCAACTTTCCAAGTGCAGCACTGGAGAGGTACTCTACATTTGAGAAGTCAAGGACGATCCGTTTCCGACCATCTTCTTCCACCAGGGCAAATAACTGGCTACCGATTTGTTGGATGTTGTTCTCATCGAGAATCTTTTTATCGACAAAGGTAGCAATTGTTACCTCACCGACTTCTTCGACATCAATGCGTCGGCTTGTTGCCATATTCACTTTCCTAACACGATTAAGGTAACGAACCTATAATTCATCGGACGCTCAACGTCTGTGCTGACCATCACGATAACAATGACAAATAACGAGGGTTTAACTGGAAGTACCAACAACTGATGGGAAATGCCATCTGGTAAGACCTGCAAATGACCACGGAAAAATAATAACACTTCTATGCGAATGATGACAGTCAAGAGCAACATTGAAACAGTAATCGAGAAGATCGATCAGGAAAATATTTGACTCGATCGAGTCGTGAAGCTCTAACCACATGAACATCAACGAGCACTTATATTGAGTGACTTTGCCTGACTTGTCAACTCGATTTCTACAAGTTGAACATGGATTTGACAAGAGTTCTGCTGATTTTGCTGACAACTCAATCTTGATAAACTGTAACACGCTAACGTTGAATTTCGTCATGCGTGATTAAATAGGGTTAATTGTTGTCAATCTGATTTTGGTAGGTGCCTAACATCTCAGGAAGAAACTGAGACTCGAGTCGTAAAACATCTTCAAAAATGATCCACTTTCGAGGCGAAACGTTCGTAAAAGCCTTACGAAAGCGAATTGATCCAGGCAGATCCGGGCTGACATTCCGTAGACAAATTCCGAGTGTCTGATCCGGAAATCGCCGTGCAATATCTCCGTAAATTTCAGGATCTTTTTCACCGGTATCTCCAAATAGTAAAAACCGTCGATTGGGAAATCGGAACATCATGTCTTCAACGACTTTTCGTTTCTTCTTGTAAGCCGGAAAGATCTTTTTGAGAAACGTTACATCCTTCAAAGCGAACTTGCGTAAATGAACCGAACCTTCCGGAAAGTTGTGTTCACTCAAAAACTGCGAGACTGATCGAACCATCTGCCAGGGTGTCGCGGAAATGTAATGAAAACTTCTCTCAGGAGCAGCCAGATGGTTGAATAATTCAGGCATCCCTTCGATGGGACGAAATGGTCGCAAAAATGTATTGGCGAGTAACTCTTCGCGATTGCCAACATTTGAAAATTTGATTGTATCATCGATATCGGAAATGATGGATAGCCCCTGATCGGGAATCAGATAGCATCCTCCCACCTGATCAATCTGACAATCTTTGCGGATAGCCGTCAGAGAGACTTTTTTTGCCCCAAACGTGGTCGTTGCCATCGGGGAGTCGTCACTTATGGTGAGGTTAATTTTCGTCTGGAAATGACCGTTTCGCTTTGTCTTGACTGCCAGTAAGTTCGTCCGATCATAAGCGACTTCAATCACCACTTTTTTGCGATTTTCAACGACAAAACCACCCGCCCGTTCCCGAAAGAAAGGAGGATCGGGTTGATTCCGGTCGATTTTCAAGGCCCGTCTCAAAAATGAGGCCGCCGTCCTTTGAAAATGAAAATCGTCAGCTCCATCAAAGCACCAGCCATGAACGTCAGCAGACCAAGTCCCTGAGGCCTTGTGTTGATGGGCAATTGTCGGAAACAGGACGAGATTTTCTCCACCTGCGCTCATAGGAATCTCCACGTCGGCTCCAGTCTTCTGGACTTTATCACGTCTGTTTGTAAAGCCTTAAACGTCACACAAAGCGACGGCTTCCTGCAATCCGGTTAAGGCATCACGTGTCGGGATATATTCCTGTCCGACATAACCGTTGTAGCCCACGTCCAGCAATGCCTGCATGATTGGCGGGTAATTGATCTCCTGAGTATTATCCAATTCGCCACGACCAGGATTGCCAGCGGTGTGAATGTGTCCCAGATAATCCTTATGCTGATTTATTCGACGAATGACGTCGCCATCCATAATCTGCACATGATAAATGTCGAAAAGAAGTTTAACCCGATCCGACCCGACTCGTTTGATAATATCAATACAGTAGTCGGTATGATTTCCCTGATAACCGGGATGCCCCTTCATTCGATGAGTGTCATCTCGCGTATTGAGCATTTCGATACAAATCGTCACATTATGCTTTTCGGCAAACGGGGCAATCTGCTTGAAAAACTTCACACAGTTCTCTGCCCCTTCTTCAGGCGTCAGATTGCCACTCATGCCTGTGAAGGAAATGACACTGGGGCAACCGAAGTCTGCTGCCTGCTGGATGCGAGTTTTCAGTTTCTCTTCGCACATCTCCCAGTTCTCAGGGTGATTCGGGCCGTCAGTAAATCCATGGCTCCCTGCAATAGCACATGTCAGACCATGTTTTTTCAATGTGGGCCAGTGCTCGGGGTCAATCAGTTCGATACTGGGTACGCCCAGGCTGACTGCCAGCTGACACATTTCATCCACGTTCCAGTAAGGTTTGTAGCACCAGTGAACCAGAGATTGCTTGATGCGGCCATTCTGGGCCACTTTTTCTGAGGTTTTCTCATTCGCCTGAACAATACCACCGGCAACCAATCCAGCCGAAGCGGCTATTGCGCCCTGCAACAATGCACGTCGACTCGTTCCGGAAAACTGCCCCAGCTTGGAAATATGATCGAATTTCTGACTCATCTGAATTACTCCTGAACGATACGATACGCTGCAACAAATGCAGAACACAATAGTTGTGAAAAGCCTCATCAACAGCATACGTTCGACAATTGAAACTGTCGAGTTATGAAAGAGAATTGATTGATTTCATACGTTTGATTGCCTCCCAAAGGCAATTCTTCGAAGTTGCTCATGAATATCGAGGCCCACGTATTGATTCCATTTTTCAATGAGAGCCCGCGTGATTTCTCCAGGAAAATCTAAGCCAGCCGAGGCACTGTTCAACCGTGAAACGCCCATCAAACAATAGGGAGTCGAAGTCGTAAAGATTTCCTGAGCCTGCAGAAGATCATCAACGGTCATATTCGTTTCTCTCACCTCCGCTCCCAGTTGATGGAGCAAGCGAATGGTAATCGCTCGGCAGATTCCCGGGAGAACGGTTTCTTCAGGAGCAGTCAGTACATAACCGTCTCGGACTGCAAATAAATTTGCGGTACTCGTTTCCCGCACAAATCCGTATTCATCGAGCACAATTGGTCGGGAACCGGGATATCTTTTCGAAACGTCCCGTTCAGCCAAATACCAGTTCATACGGCTGCGAACTTTAGCGGCTGGTGGCACACTGCGTGGAGAAATTTGTGGAATGGAGGAGATCGCCAGATGCTGGCCTAACTCTGTGGCATTCGCCCACAATTCTCCCGGCAATTCAAATGTATGCGCAAAAAACGTCGGCTGAATCTCAGCGGATTGCCCCAGATAAGTGCGATTAGGGCCTGCAGTTGCCGAGATGATAACCCCCAGTTCATTTCCTTCAGGGAGGAATTGAATATTGTGTATTACCATCTGCTCAATTATTTCCAGAATATCAAATTCCGGGAGGGGAATGTCTGTCAACTCTGCAGATTTTTGAAATCGGCCCCAGTGAGCCTTCCATTCAAACAGTGCTCCGCGAAACGTTCGCAACATTTCTGTCACTGCGATGCCGTGAACGATTCCCATATCGGTCACGGGTAGTCGCAAATCACTCGCTTTCACGATCTGCCCATTCAAACAGGCAATGGGCTCAGAAAACTTCATTGAACATCAATCTGTTATAAAAAAAGACACGCCATGCAACTATACAAAAAAACAACAATTGAATAGGCATAGGGTCTATCCGAATATTGCCAGCCCGTGCACCAAGTGTCAGAAGGAATAATCGTTACAAACGCTAATTCTCCAAATCTTCTAAACAACCGGTTTCATTGCATACAATTTACCGATATAATGCATGGGGCCATGATATGCATCTCATTCGTAGAATTTATTATTCACAGGCGTTTCAAAAATTGGAACAGTTTCGTTTTCCAGAACTTTCCTGAATGACATTCTACTCTCGTTCTGCGACGCATTCGTCCGTCAACAATTGATCTTCCATTCCGAAGGGACATGCCATGCCGGCTCGTTTAGAACCACATGACGATCGACGCACAGTCAATATCGACAAACCCATCCTGTTTGTTGGTCGGCACCCGGAATGTGATTTAGTGATCAACGACAGCCGAAAAGTCTCTCGAAAACATTGTTGTCTGGCTGAAATCAACGGTAATTTTCTGGTTCGCGATCTTGGCAGTACGAATGGTATTCAGATCAATGGACGCCGGGTCACTGGCACACGAGAGTTAAATTCTGGAGATGAATTAACCATTGGCGATGTAGCCTATACGTTTCTGGATTCGAAGGCTCGCAAGCAAAAACCAGTTCCTCAGGAACAGGAAACACCTTCCCTGTCCGATGATGGCATCCCCTATAAAAGTGAATACGATTCCAAAGCCGATGTTCACGAACTGGTCGATCATGAATTGAGCAGCGAAGTTCCCATTATGCTGGACGAACCAGACGGCGACGGTTTTGAACTCTTCGATGGACCACGCTCATCTCTTTCGAGCAACCGGGGACTGGCTGGCAGCGACTCCCGACCAGAACTCATCGCCGACTAGAGCATTCTGCTCTACCAGATGCGGTCGCATGTGCGTTTCAATCACTAATAGCGATGCATTTTGCTCCCACAGATCGCGTCTATTCTTATTAGTCGATGCTCTCTCCTGCAGGCACTATTACTCCCGAGATCCCGGGATCAGTTCAAGTGTTTTCTTTTCGCCATCTCGCTGAATGACGATGTTCACTTTCTCGCCGATTTTCAACGCTTCGATGGCATAGGTGTAATCGTAGATATTTTCGATCTTCTTACCGGCCAGTTCGACAATCACATCGCCTCCTTTGATCCCCGCCTTGTCTGCTGGTCCCCCTTTGCCAACTCCTGAGAGTTGCACGCCTTTCACATCGGAGGCTCCATAATCGGGGATCGTTCCGAGATAAGCCCGCAAGTTAGCACGGCGTAGTTCTTCCGGGCGAGCCTGATCGACATAATCGAGTGTGTCGGGACTGACGGCCAAGCCACGAGTAATCAATCCCATCAAGTGAGCGATTTCGGAAGCCGCTTGGTAGTTAATCTTTTCGGGAGTATCTCGCGGAGTGTGATAGTCGGTATGTGTGCCAGTGAAAGCTGATAGAATCGGCACGCCATGCATGAAGAAGACGCTCGCATCGGTTGGGATGTAACTGTCGTTCTGCAAAGTGATCGGCATGCCGACTGGCACATTTCGTTGCTCGATAATGGATTTCCATGCTGTGGACGAACCGACTCCCTGCAGGATTAACGCTTTATCGAACCGTCCGATCATGTCCATGTTGAGGCAGGCTCCAATCACAAATCGCAGTGGAAGTTCATTGTTTTGCGATTCGGCTTTTTCCTCTTCATCGGACTCGGCTTTCTCTTTTTCCGGAGGTCCCCCCAAACTTTCCATCACAGAGTTCAGCTCGGCTTCAAGCTCTTTGACGAAGTGGTTGGCACCATACAAGCCAAGTTCCTCACCCGACCAGGCGACAAAAATCACATCGCGAGTCAATTCAATTTTCTTATCCGCGACCAGACTCGACATATACTCGGCAATTTCGAGCATGCCACCCGTGCCGGAGGCGTTGTCATCGGCTCCAAAATGAATCTGATCGGCTTCTTTCTCATTAGCCAGGGAAGATGAAGAGCCTCCACGACCAAGATGATCCACATGCGCTCCCACAAGAATCGCCGGTAATGGGTGATAAGACTGTTTGGCAGGCAGTACACCGATGACGTTACGGCCAGTCCGCTTCACCTGCTTAATATCGACTTGCACGTTCAATGCAGGTCCTGCAGTGACAAATCCCATTACTGGCTCGCCAGCATCAAGTTTCGTCTGCCATTCGAGCAACGTTTTTTTTGTACTGGTTAATAATTTCCCAGCAAGGTCGTCGTTCAAACTGATGACGGGAATACTTGTTCCAGCCAGAGAGCCATCGTATCGCAGCGGAACGAGTTGATTTCGAACTTTTGAAGTGGGGCCGGAAACAACGATCAATCCTTTAGCACCGTGATCGCGGGCCACCATCGCTTTGTATCGGAGCGAAGAATATCTCGCCCAATGCTGACGCAACTCTGGTGTGATTCCCTCCGGCAAAAACCGAAACACAACAACCCATTTGTCTTTGACATCCAGATGCACATAGGAATCATATTCTTCGAATCCTTCAATCGCCGGTGCGACAATTCCGTATCCTGCATAGGCGTATTCATTGCCGGAAAATTCTCCGTTGGCAGAAAAGGAAACCGGATTCCAGTCTTTATCGAGTTCCTCACTTTCTTCCCCCAGAGACAATAAATTATTTTCGCCTAGATCAATTCCAGCAGTAAACTCAAATTCCTGAAACCAGGTCTCGTCATCTCCTCCTGGCTTCAGTCCCAGTTCATCAAAATAGGTGGCCACGTATTGAGTCGCCAGATGTTCTCCTTCGGTTCCGGTCAAACGTCCTGCGAGTTCTTCGCGACACAGAAAATTGACGTGCCGGGCGATGTCGGCTGGTTCGAAACTGTCGGCTGATTCCCGGGCATTCAAAGCGGCTGACTGTTCGACATCCTCATCTGAAAAACCAGTTAACGAAAGCAGTTCGAGAGCTGCCTCATGGTTCCAGTCTGCCAGATATAATTGCGACTGTTTCGAACCGGAGCGATTCGAGGTCCACGCAAGTTGTTTTCCATCGGGACTGAACGCTGGCAAGCCATCGAACCCTTCGGTGTGAGTGACACGAATCGGATCGGACTTCCCATTGGTAGCAACCATATACAATTCGAAATTGGCAAATCCGTGACGGTTGGTCGTAAAAATGATGTAGCGTCCTGAGGGATGGTAGTAAGGAGCCCAGGACATCACTTTCCAGTCGGTCAATTGACGAACATCGCTGCCATCGATGTTCATGGTCATAATTTCCGCAGTGGCTCCATCTTCCTTGAACCTGCGCCAGCAGATACGTTTGCCATCTGGCGAGAAAAATGGACCGCCATCGTAGCCGAGTGTGTCGGTCAGCTTGCGGACATTGGATCCATCCGCTTCCATGACATAAATTTCCATGAAGACCGCAGGATCTCGTTCCAGCATCGCTTGCTCTTCTTCGGTCAACTCTCGTTGATAGGCCTGCCGATTTGAAGCAAAGGCAATCAGTTTGCCATCGGGCGAGTAAGAACCTTCCGCATCATAGCCACGCTCTTTTGTCAGTGGCTGATACTCTTTGGATTTCAGATCGTATTGAAAGAGATTGTATTCAGGATCGTAATCCCAGGAATAACGACGTTCTTTACCAGACTCCCGTAACTCCAGTTCCGATTTCTGTTTTTCAAGAGCTTGAGGATCATCCTGTGTGGACGCAAAGAGAACACGATTCCCGTCCGGATGAATCCAGGCGCAGGTGGTTTTCCCGGTGCCGGGAGAAATGCGTGTTTCGTCGCCGGTTTCCAGATCGAGCAGGTAAATCTGAAAGAACGGATTGCCTGCTTCTCGTTCACTTTGGAAAACCAGCTTGGAGCCGTCTGCACTGAAGTAGCCTTCTCCCGAACGGCGCCCGGCAAATGTCAGCTGACGAGTATTTGAAAGCAGAACAGATTCACTCTCTGTATTCGAGCCCTCGGGTGTTTCTGCCAGAAGAACATTGGTAGATATGGATAAAATGAACAGTGTGAGCAATAGTGTTAGACGCTGCATTCGAGAAGCCCTTCCGGTTGCATGCGGTGTTTGTCGTGATTTCCTATCCTATTATCATCACTGGAAAAGTTTTGACAACAGTGAGCGACAAACTTGCCCTCAGTAGACAGGCTGGAAGCCTGCCCTACATTTTACTTGCTAGCATCATTTGAACTTGCCGAGGAATGCTTTGACCAGTAATCCTGGAGCATCCCATTTGGATAATTTGGGGCGGATTTCCAAAACGCAATAATCGATCTGGCGGATTTTTTTGCAGATTGTCAGTCCGCCAAGAGCAAATAAGCGAATATCCAGCCGAATGCTGCGCGGGACCTGACAAGCGAGTTCTCGCCCGCTCATCAATAACTTCTCGGCTCGATCGACTTCAAAAGCAATCAGTTTCTGAAAATTCTGCGTGGAGACATTATCCCGCAACTCTTTTTCTGTCACACCAAATTGATGCAGATCTTCCTTCGGAAGATAAATCCGGTTCATTTGCAAATCTCGGGCAACATCCTGCCAGAAATTAATCAACTGCAACCCTGTGCAAACATTATCGGAAAGCTGAAGGTTTGAGGGAGTTGCAGATTCGGCCAGATGCAATAACAGCCGCCCAACAGGATTGGCACTTTGCTGGCAATAAGAAAGCAGATCGGAGTAAGTTTTGTAACGATTTTGAATTTGATCCCGTTCAAAAGCGGAGATTAAATCGTGAAATGGTTCTGCCGGTAATGAGAACTGCTGAATTGTCTCAGCCAGAGCAATTGTAATCGGATGTCTGGCTGATCCCTTCAGGCAAAGGTCCAGTTCTCCTCTCCACCATTGGAGATGTCGCAGCGATTCCTCGGTTGAGGGAAGTTCATCTCCAAGATCATCCGACCAGCGACAGAATGAATAAATATCATAAAACGGTTGGCGAAGAAGCCGGGGCAGAAAAAACGAAACGACCGGAAAGTTTTCGTAATGCCCCAATGCGATCGATTTGGTGAACTGTCGAGCATCCCCCAATGACATCGCAGAGGGTTGAACGGTCGCATCCGGTCCCCAGGTCGAAAGTAACTGACGAAAATCGTATTCCATTTCGCTAATCGCCGCCGTCCGAATTGAGAGCGTGTTCAGTCTTTAAATCGCTCAAATACCATGTAATCCGCTTTATTCTGAGCAGTCGATTTGAAATCTTCTGGAGCTCGTCCCTCTCCGGGCTGCGATGTTGCGATGTGGAGTTTCTTACCTTTTAACTTGAGAATCCCGTAGATCCAGCTAGATTTTTTCTCTGAAGAACTCGGCTTGAGGATAATACTCCAAGGATCGCTGGAGTCATCTAACTCCAGTTTGGAAGATTTGGAATGTGCAAAGTCATCCTGAATGTAGGTTAACTTCATCTTTTGATTTTCAATGACCATTACCAGTTCATAAATGTCTGTATCGAGAGGCTTACCTGACATTGTCATGGAACCCGCCTGCCATTTTCCCTGAATCTCTTTTGCACTAAACGCCAGCAGATTCTGTGAAAGCAGCGATTGAAGTAGTCCACAGACAAGTATCGATGTGATTGAAATTCTCATGAAGAGTACCTTTGAAAATCAATTTCAAATTGAGTGTACGCATTGTCTTAATTCAGGATAAGTGATGAGCCCCCCAGTGTCTCGCAGTAATTCTGAATTTTTGTGTTTTTGTTACTTCCTGTTCATTCGGGCCAAACCGCGTGCGTTTTTCTGTAAGGCATCGGATTTCAAATACTCCTGAGCTTCTGGAATTTGTTTAAGATATGCATCGAAAAAAGCGATCACCGTACTGTTAATGAGTAAAACCTGATCAGGGGCAGAAGGGCCTGCTCCCGACCAACTGCTGCCGGAAATTCCACCAAAATTGTGATAGGCGTCGTTAATCCAAAGCAGATATTTATCTCCCGGCTCCAGCCCATCGTAAGCCTGCTTCCGCCACTCCCCTTTCAAATCTGATTTCCCCGGCTGGGGGGTGCCGTCGTTGTCGCCTGTGACCATCAGCGTTGGGGGTGAAATTGTCGAATAGGACTTTGCCTGAATTGCGTTTCCGGGTCCCTGGGGGCTGATCATCACCGCTGCACGAACACGGTCATCTTTTAAGCTGATTGTTTTGATGGCTGGCAGAATCATTGTCATACCGCTGAGTAACATTGTTGTATGTGCCCCGTAAGAGTGGCCACTGACTCCAATTTTCGTCGTGTCGATCCTCTCTTTGAGTTCTGGAAAAGTCTTCTCAAGCGAATCCAGAGAATCAAGAACAGCTTTCACATCATCCGGACGGTTTTTCCACTCCAGAGTCACCTTGGCTGAACTGACAAAATCGCCAATCGATTCAAACTGCTGACGCTCCTGTGGACTCAGTTTCGAAATGGAATCACCGAAAGTAGGTTGAATAACAACATAACCATGACTGACCCAATGCGTGACCAGGGGCTGACCATTCTCTTTTGAGCCGCCCGCTCCATGACAGTGCACGATCAGAGGATAACTCCCGGTCTCTGCGGGATAAGAAATTCGCAGCGGAATGACTTTGCCGCGACTTTCATCGGGCAGGTCATAATTTTCGATCACTTTCGGTGTGAATCGTCCCGGAACATCTCCATAAAGTCCTGTTTTGCCGGGAATCAAACTCGCAGGAATATCTTCACTCTGCGGATTTTGCCGCAAGCCCTGGAGAAACTTCTGTAAATTGGCCCGCTCTTCAGAGGACAGTCGACCATCCCCATCGGTATCGAATCGATCTCGAAGCTGCTTCAATTTTTCAAAACGTTCCCCCTGTGAATACCCCGTATTTGAAAGTGTCAGTAAGGATACGATTAGCAGGAAGAGCGTTCTCCAGCAGATTCGATTTCGCATGATGATGATCTCCATTTGAGAGAATTTGTTGCTACTTTTACTTCATAAGTAACCTCAGATAAAGCGCTGAGGTTTCGCAAACCCGCCTGTCTATTCGAGAATTTCAGCAGATGACCGAATTAACGTACACCTGGAACTTCAGTTGCATCCCGCACGCATCTCGATATGTTTAAGTGTTAATCAGAATATTATTGAACCAACTTTGAAACATAATGAATGAGGGAGAATTCCCGTGCGGACTTTATTTCGAGTTTTAACAATCCTGCTTCTGACGAACCTCACTCAACTCTCAGCTGCCGAGCGCCCCAACATTCTCTTCATCTTCACCGATGATCATGCTCCCCATGCGATTGGAGCGTATGAGGGCTGGTTACAGAATGTGAATCCGACACCCAACATCGACAAGCTTGCTGAACAGGGGATGCTGTTCAGCAATAGTTTTTGCACGAATTCAATTTGTGGTCCCTCTCGGGCTGTCATTCAGACAGGATTGCACAGTCATTTGAATGGATTCCGGACCAATAGGGACCGTTTCAATGGCGATCAGCAGACGTTTCCGAAACTACTTCAGAAAGTGGGCTATCAAACGGCGATGCTCGGCAAATGGCACTTAGGGACCGATCCGCAAGGCTTCGATCACTGGAAAGTCCTTCCCGGCCAAGGCGATTACTACAACCCGGCATTTAAAACTCCTCAAGGACGCGAGGAAGTCGAAGGTTACTGTACCGATCTCGTGACCGACATGGCTTTGGACTGGTTGAAGAATCAGCGAGATTCCAGCAAACCGTTCATGATGATGTGTCAGCACAAAGCTCCGCATCGCACCTGGATGCCGCCGCTAAGATATCTGACATTGTACGATGATGTCGATATTCCCGAGCCAGCCACTTTGTTTGATCGATGGGAAGACAATGCCAGCCCGGCTCGTCATCAGGAAATGGAAATCGATGGGCACCTCAATATCGTCTTCGATTGCTTTGGCCCGCCGATCCATAACTGGGATCCCTACTCGGGAAAATCGGTCGATCGTTCGGGAGCGAAGAATCTGGAAAGAATGACTTCCGAACAGTTGCAGGCGTGGAATGCCGCGTTCGATGTCAAAAACAATGAACTGAAGAAACTGAATCTGACTGGCAAGGATCTCGTTCGCTGGAAATATCATCGCTACATCCGCAACTATTTACGATGTGTCAAAGGTGTTGATGACAGTGTCGGCCGGATGATGGATTATTTGAAAGAATCAGGACTCGATGAGAACACCATCGTAATTTACTCATCTGATCAAGGATTTTATCTCGGGGATCATGGCTGGTACGACAAACGCTGGATGTACGAAGAGTCGTTGAAAATGCCTTTCATCGCCAAATGGCCCGGCACAATCAAACCGGGGAGCGTTAATACCGATCTGATTCAAAATCTTGATTATGCCGAAACCTTCCTCGATATCGCCGGAGCTCCCATTCCGGAAAACATGCAGGGGAAATCGCTCGTCCCATTAATGAAAGGCGAGACGCCTGACGACTGGCGGGACGCGATTTATTATCACTACCACGAATTCCCCAGCGTGCACATGGTCGCCAAACATAATGGGATCAGGAACGATCGATACAAGTTGATCAACTTTTATCAGTTCGGTGAGTGGGAATTTTACGATCTGGAAACTGATCCTGATGAACTGAACAATCTTTATAACGATCCCGCCCAGAGCGAGCGAATCGCAAAAATGAAGGAACAGCTCCAAGAACTCGAGCAGCAATATCAGGACAATTCCGAGATGGCGGAAATGTCTGAAGAATGGAAAGTGAAAGTCCAGGCAGGTGAAAGAAAGCCATAGTCGTCCTCACAATCCTTTGTGAACTCATATCAGGCAAATGAGTTCCTGAATTTCAAGTTGCAATCAGGTTGTTTTCTTCAATCAATTCAAAGATATCGGTAATGAGTTGATCTCGATCAATCGGCTTGGAGGCAAAGCGGTTACACCCTGCACTCATACATCGATTAATCTCTTCCGGCAGTGCATGCGCGGTCAATGCGAGGATTGGTATTTTCAGCCCATTCTTTCGCAATTGTCTGGTTGCTTCGTAGCCATCGACGACTGGCATCTGCATATCCATTAGAATGACATCGGGTAGAGAATTTGCAGAATTCGTCAGCCAGTCAATAGCTTCCTGACCATTATTTAATGTAATGACTTCAGCTCCCCGTCCTTCCAGAATAAAGCAAATCAGCTTTCGATTGTCAGGACCATCCTCGACGAGCAATATTTTAGATTCCTCTAAGAGTGTCTGATGCTCCCTTTTTCTCTTACCCGAATCCGATTCATTGACTATCTGAGCTGTTGAAATCAAGTGATTTCGACTCCTGCGTCCTGATGTAACTTCGGCTACAATGCTTGCCGAAAATTCACTGCCGACACCTAAAGTACTCGAAACGGAAATATCTCCCCCCATCAGCCGACAAAGGTTTCTGGAAATCACTAATCCCAATCCCGTTCCTCCATGCCGTCTATTGGAACCCGAATCGACCTGACAGAAAGGTTCGAATATTCGTTCCAGATCATCTGATTCAATCCCAATTCCAGAATCTCGAACTCTGAAAATCAGCTCGACTTCCTTTTCTGCGTATCTGCCTGATTCGGTCGAAATTTGAATTGTTCCCGACTCTGTAAATTTGACGGCATTTTGAACTAGATTGACCAATACCTGCTTTAATCTGATGGGATCTGAAACAATACTCTGCGGAGTTTTCTCATCGATCTGAACTTCCAGTGTCAGGTTTTTCTCATCGACCTGATGCTGCAAAGTCTGTTGTACATCTTTGACGAGTTCGCGAGGATTAAAACTGACGTGCCTTAAACTGATCCGCTGAGCTTCAATACGGGTGACATCGAGAATGTCTCCCACAATCCAAGTGAGATGGGCGCAGTTTTTAGAGATAATATCGAGAAATTCTGTGGCACGTTTGCCCTGGACCAGTGGCCGAAGTTCATTGGAAAATCCACTGATTGCCGCAAGCGGTGTACGAATTTCATGGCTCATACGCCCCAAAAATTGAGACTTGGCTTCAGAGGCTTCTTTTGCCAGACGCAAGGCACTTCGATTACGCATCATGGCTGCAATTAATCCCCAGACTAAGCTGGCAAAAGCCAATGAAAACAGGAAACCCAGAATTCCGATTCTTGCCGCCAGTGGAGAAGACGCTTCCCAACCTTTGCGAGGAGTCCCGAGAAATTGCCAGGTTCCTCCCATAGAAATTATCGAAAGTGTCATGGGATCGCGACTCAGGATTTCAGGATCACCAAAAATGAACTCCCCCTTTTCGCCGCGACTATCTTTCCCTCGAATTGCAACTTCCAAATCATCCGGGATATCGCTCAGGAATTCTTGCAGAAGTGAATCTTTATCAATGACCACTGCTGCCATTCCGAGAAATTCTCCCTGGTCCGGCTTATTGACATCATCGGTCTTATAGATCGCAACACGATTGATAAACCCCTGCCCTCCCTGTATCAATTCAACAGGTCCTGCCAAAACTGGATGTCTTGTTTTGATTGTCTCTGATATCGCATCAATCTGTGTCGGAATTTGAGCTAAATCTACCCCCAGTACGCTTTTATTGAGTTCATATGGCCAGACATTTTTTACTGTCGTTCCTTCTGTCAGCGCAATATTCCGGATCCCCGTAGAAGTCTTTTGCATAGAAGCGGCGATTTTGGCAAACCAGCTGCGATCATTAATCAAACTGGGATTTGCTGAAGCGATGGCTTTCAGTCCCATGGTTAAAGCCATTCGCGTATTGATCGCTTGCTCGGCCTTAGCATGAATGACACTCATTTCCTGAAGAACATCCGACCGGATTTGCTGTTGGTAACGGCCATTTTCAAAAGACCCCATCAGTCGAACCGCTGAGATACTGATAAAAAAAACGAAGACGCCTCCCAGCCAGGGAGCATATTTTGAATTGGAAAGTTTTAAGGGCATGACACACTTTTCAGAGAGGTAGAGACCGGAACTCATTCCCAGCTAAATAAAATGTGTGTCAAAATTCGATATTTTGACCAATTTTCTCCTATCAAGTTCATGGATAGCAGGCATCTCCCTTAGAAGTAGGAATCTTGGGGGATTCGTCGATATTGACAATTCTGTGACCTGCAACTGTTGTAAGGAGAAAATGAACTTGGTCAGGCGTAAATGGATTGAAATTCGAAGTGAAGACTCAATTCGCTCATACTCCAACACTTCAATGGGGGATGCACTTTCATTTTCTATGAGTATCTCTTACCGTTCTCAAATTACCGATGAGGTTAACTCTGTAGTGATATTCGCTGACAGAATGCCACAATGTGAACCAATCACTGAACACATTGTCACAATTACACACAGTTTTGCATTACGCTGTAGAGGATGCTGATTTCGATGTTTCAAAAAGTTTCTGACTCCAATTTTATTCAAGGCGAACATGGTGCTCTTTCCTTCTGGTCGAGTCGCGATGTGTTTGCCAAATTGAGGAAGAAAAATGCTAACAGGGCGAAATGGTCATTTCTGGATGGGCCGATCACAGCGAACAATCCAATGGGCGTGCACCACGCATGGGGACGCACTTATAAGGATGCTTTCCAGCGTTATTTCGCGATGACGGGACATGAACTCCGCTATCAGAATGGATTTGACTGCCAGGGATTGTGGGTCGAAGTCGAGGTTGAAAAAGAGCTGGGACTCGGCACCAAGAATGCAATTCATGAATTTGGGATCGATAAATTCGTCAATCAGTGCAAGCGCCGCGTGCTAAAATTTGCGGCTCGGCAGACCGAACAGTCTCAACGTCTCGGCTACTGGATGGAATGGGACGAGCCGGCAGAACTCCGTAAACTGTCCGCAGCAGTCGGCTCCTCGGAGGAAATCGAATACACCAATGCCCGCGGCGAAAAAGTGAAAGATGTGCCGCATCAAATTGTGGCAAAACTGGGCAATCCCGACTGGGGCGGCTCTTATTTCACCTTCTCCACCGAGAATAACGAAACGATCTGGACCTTCCTCAAGAAGTGTTTCGATCGCAAAAAAATCTATCGCGGGCACGATGTCATGCCTTGGTCCGGCCGCAGCGGTTCGGCTTATTCGCAGATGGAAATTGCCGATGGACGCAAGCTGGCTGTCCATCGATCACTGTTTGTTCGCTTTCCCTTGCTCGATCGTGAAAATGAAAATCTGCTCATCTGGACGACAACTCCCTGGACATTAACCAGCAATGTCGCGGCTGCGGTCAATCCTGAACTCGATTATGTGAAAATCAAATCGAAACGGGACGGACAGATTTACTACTTTGCGAAAGAGAATCTGAACTACAAACGCCTGGAAAAAGAATCTAAAGAAGGCTTCGGACGCCCTGAATGGAGTTGGCCGAATGGCGTGCCGAAGTTAAAAACTCTCGCGCAAATCTTCAAGGAAAAAGGGGGCTTTGAAGAAATTGGCACCATTAAGGGTGCTGAGATGGTCGGCTGGAAATACCAGGGACCATTTGATGAACTGCCTGCTCAATCACAAAAAGGGGGTTATCCTTTTGATGAGCGAGTTGGGAATAAAACCGCAGTCGAATGCCACCTCGTTGTTGATGGCGGTCGCGATTCCAAAGGGTCTGCGCATGTGGTCGCTGGTGAAGGAACAGGGATCGTTCACACCGCTCCCGGCTGTGGAGATGTCGACCACAAAATCGGTTTGGAGTTGGGAATCGTCGGCATCGCTCCTCTGGGAGAAGATGGTCGTTATCAGGAAGGTTTCGGCGAATTCACAGGGCGTGAAGCCATCGATCCCGCTACGGCCGATCTTGTCATTCAAAAGCTGGAAGAAAAAGATCTGCTGTTTGCCAGCGAAAGATATCCGCACATTTATCCGCATTGCTGGCGAACTGGGGATGAACTCGTTTTTCGACTCGTCGACGAGTGGTTCATCAATATGGACTGGCGGGATGAGATTAAAGATGTCACAAGACAAATCGACTGGTTGCCGGAAAGTATTGATGGGCAGAACCGGGAAATTGAGTGGTTGACGAACATGCGGGACTGGATGATTTCCAAGAAGCGTTTCTGGGGACTGGCGCTGCCGATCTGGATCAATCCTGATGATCCGACTGATTTCGAAGTGATTGGCTCGCTGGCGGAACTCAAAGAGAAGTGTGTCGAAGGTTGGGACGGTTTTGAAGGGAATACGCCGCACCGTCCGTGGATCGATAACGTCAAAATCAAGAGTTCCACGACGGGTGCGACACTGTCTCGTATTGAAGATGTCGGTAATCCCTGGCTCGATGCGGGGATCACTCCGTTTTCGACGATGGGTTACAACACGCATCGCGACATGTGGGAAAAATGGTATCCTGCTGACCTCGTCACGGAATGTTTCCCCGGTCAGTTCCGCAACTGGTTCTATTCGATGCTATCGCTCTCAACAATGATGCGGTATGACGAGACGGATGATCCAAAAGAAAAGCAGCCTTTCAAAACATTACTCGGGCACCGCCTGGTGATGAATGAAGAAGGTCAGCCGATGCACAAGTCGGATGGGACTGCCATTTGGTTTGAAGAAGCCGCCGAGCAGATTGGCGTCGATACCCTTCGCTGGTTGTATCTGGCACAAAACCCGGCTTCCGACTTACGCTTCGGCACACGGCATCCCGATCAGCCGGTCACACTGGAAACTCCAGAAGGTCCAATTTCCGAAACGAAAGAGGGCGCGCCGACTTGCAAGGTCACCAGTGGGCCGGCCGATGAAGTTCGCCGTCAGTTTTTGATTCCGCTCTGGAATTCCTACGCATTCTTCGTGAATTACGCCAGGCTGGACGAGTTCGATCCGACTGCTCAGAAAATCCCTTATGCGGAACGTCAGGAAATCGACCGCTGGATTCTTTCTCGACTGCAATCGCTCATCGGTTTGGCTCACGAAAGTTTTCAGGCTTATGACACATCCCGTTTTGTCACTGCTGCCGGTCAGTTTATCGATGACCTGTCCAACTGGTACATCCGACGCAATCGCCGACGGTTTTGGCGCAGTAAAGATGCCAACGATGCCGACAAGACAGCCGCGTATCAGACTTTGCATGAAGTGATGGTGACGCTGAGTCAGTTGCTCGCCCCCGTGGTTCCGTTTTTAGCGGAGCGGATTTACCAGAATCTGGTTTTCGGACGCGACCTGCTGGAAACATCATCATCAGAAGCAGAATCTTCCGACTGGCCGGAGTCGGTGCACTTGTGCGAATACCCAACTGTCAATGAGGACTTGTTGGACGAAGACTTGAATGCTCGTACCGCACTGGCCCAGGCTGTGGTAAGACTGGGGCATCAGGTGCGAGATCAATCGAATTTACGCGTCCGGCAACCATTGGCTGAGATTCGTGTCGCCTGCAGTGTCGCCTGCAGTACTGCGGCTCAGCGAGATGCGATTGAGCAGTTGGCCTCAGTGATTCAGGATGAATTGAACGTTAAAACGATAACGACGGTCGATAATCTCGATGGCATCGTGCAGTACGCTTACAAACCGAATTTGAAAACACTCGGCCCGAAATACGGCAAGTTGCTCGGCATGTTACGGAAAGATCTGCCGAATCTGGCTCCGGAAATTCTCGCTCCTTTGCGATCTGGCTCCAATGTCAGCATCGAAATGGGCGGCGAAACGATTGAGCTGGAACCAAATGATGTACTCGTCAGTACGGAACAGTCGAGCGAATGGGGGACGGCTGACGATGCAGGAGTTCAGGTCGCCATTTCGACGAAACTTTCGCCGAAATTAATTGAGGAAGGCATGGCTCGCGATTTTGTTCGTCATGTCCAACAGTTGCGTAAAGATGCAGATCTGGAAATTGAAAATCGAATTCATATAAAATATCGCTCAGATGCCTCCGAAATCAAACAGATGCTGAACGTCTGGTCGGATTACATTTCAACCGAAACTCTCGCAGATTCGATTGAGTCCGTACAGGAAATGGCCGATGGCAAAAGTGTCTCGGTTGGGGAATTTGCAACAGTTTTGTCGATTGGCATTGCTGAGTGACTGGCATTTGTGCAATTCTGAAGTGAATTCTGCGATTCCCTACAAAAGGCTGCGGGCTGATGATTGACAGTTTGGCCTGAGCCGGATAATTTTAATGCAGACGAAGGTCCATCCTTTAAAATGTTCCTTCAATGTCTGTTGATAATGTATTGATGAGTCTGGATTTTTCGCAAATTATTGTGATAATTCAGTCGAATTCGTAAATTAATATCCACTGCCCTCCCTTCCTTTTGGTCGGGAATCAGGTTGTTGGACCGTTTTTTTAGCGTTATGGGAGTTGGTGATGCGGAGCATATTGAGATGAGAACCGATCGAGGTACAAGATGATCGGGTTGAGAAGTCTCAAGATGCAGCATTCCAATGCATTCCTTTACGTTGAGCAAGTCAGCAGAAAGGCAACTCTTATGTGAGCGCCTAATGAGGGATTATCCCCATTCAGTCATCGCATAGGGTTCCTTTTGAACTGCAGATGACCAAAGACGGTTTTTCAAAGTGGGTCTTGACCCACTTTTTTTTATTGACGGGCGAAAATCGTCCATTTGATTGACATAATCCCGTAATTGACTGGAATCAGTCGTAAACGGTTCCGAGTAACCGTCGGAATGACGAAAGCACATTACGTGCATTCGTTCGGAAGGAGAACTATGAACGCCAGCGAAGTCCTTAGAATCGTCGATGCCATCCACCGTGACAAAGGCATCGACAAGGAAATCGTTTTTGAAGGAATCGAACAGGCGATCCTGACGGCGCTGCGTAAATATTACGGTGACGAAGATGAATTGACGGTGACCGTTGTCCGAACCACTGGTGAGCCAGAGGTTATCCATAATGGTGAAACTCTCGATCCCGATATTCTCGGACGTATTGCTGCACAAACTGCCAAGCAGGTCATGATTCAAAAGATTCGCGAAGCCGAACGCGATTCGATGTATGACGAATTTATCGAATTAAAAAGTCAACTTGTAACAGGGACAATTACACGCCTTGAATATGGCGTAGCTACTGTTAATATTGGAAAATCGGAAGCGATACTGCCTCGAAGCGAACAAATCCCCGGCGAAAGTCATCGGGTGAATGAACGAATCCGAGCAGTCATCATGGATGTGAAAAAAGCTGGCAGTCGTCTTAAAATCGTACTGTCTCGTGTCCATCCGGATTTTGTCCGTCGATTATTTGAAATCGAAATTCCAGAAGTCGCAGAGAATGTGATTGAAGTTCGCTCCCTGGCTCGCGAAGCCGGCTATCGAACCAAAGTTGCGGTTTCCTGTTACGACACAAGTGTCGATGCTGTCGGAGCTTGCGTTGGTGTTCGCGGTGCTCGAATTCGCAGTATTGTCGATGAACTCAGCGGTGAACGCATCGATATTGTTCGCTGGAACGATTCCCTACAAATTTTGATCCCGAACGCACTGCAGCCAGCAGAGGTTGAAGACGTGATTCTCTGCCCGATGCTTGGCCGCGTGATCGTTCTCGTTCGCGATGATCAGTTATCGCTTGCGATCGGGAAGAAGGGTCAGAATGTTCGGCTCGCCTCTAAGCTTGTCGGCTGGGATATCGAAGTGATGACCCGCGACGAACTGGACGAACAACTCGAACGTTCTGTCACCGCGTTCTGCGAAGTGCCACACATTCAAGAGGAACTGGCTGAGTCATTGGTCTCTCAAGGATTCTTCAGTTTTGATGACCTGTCAGTCATTGAGCCAGAGCACCTGAAAGAATTGAGTGGCTTCGGAGATGAAGAGTGCGAAGCGATTGTCGATTATGCCGATGTCGAAAGTTTGCGACTGGAAGAGGAAGAGAAGATTGCCAAGGCAGCCGCACGTGCCACAAAACAATATCAAGATCATACGGGCACTAAAACGACTGCAGTCACAGAACCAAGCGTTAAAACCATGACTGCCGAACCCGAAGCTGATTTAAAAGCGGAAGATGTTCAAGCAGAAGCTGAATCCGTCGCAGAAGAAGCCGCCGCAGAAACTGATACAGTAGACACGGAGCAGGCTGAAGTCGATGGACAGCCTGCAGACGAACCGGAATCGGTAGAAGAAGCAGGGATCGAGGAAGAGTCACCAGCTGTCACTGAAGAAACAAAAGGTCAATCAGACGAAAATACATAATCCCGGAAGTTTCTGAATAAGAAATTTTCGGGCAGACAAATCCTGAGCGTCAGGATGAGACAAAGCAGGGCTAAGATTCTGAAGTGGATTGAATGACCTGGATTCAGAATCTCAATAGGTTTATCAGAGGGGTTGCGTTTTGAAGATACGGATTTTCGCTTTAGCGAAAGAGCTCGACTACGATAGTAAAGAGCTTATCAATCACTGCAACGACGCTGGAATTCCAGTGAAAAGTTCTGCGTTGGCGAGCATTTCTCCCGACGAACGGGATCGTCTTCTGGAATATCTTGATTCACTCAAGGCCAGCAATACTCCTGCGAGTCAGCAAGCCCCCGATTCGACACCTTCTGCGCCTGAGTTCGATCCTGACAAGACGATCGGAAAAGTCCGGACCATTCGAAAAATGACGCCACGTGCGACTCCCGACCCGCGCGTCGAACAACGTCAGGATGCTCCCGCTTCTAAACCTGTTCGCGAAGAAACAATTGCAGAAACTCAAACGCCATCCCCTGAAGACGTCGAAGAGGTTGATGAACCCGAGGTCAAACAGGAGCCGGTTGAGACCTTAACGTCGGACGTCGAAACCGTCGCTGTTGACGATGCTGTTGACGATGACGAGATTCCTGCTGAGACAGAACCTGAAGAACCGGTTATAGCCGAGTCAGGTGAAGAGAATCTGGAAGTAGAAAACTCCGATCAATATATTCCTCCGATTGGAAATATGGGATCACGGATTCGCGACATGAAGCCCCGGGCCAGCATTCCCGATGCGGCTCCTCGAAAAGCGAAGCCTAAGCAAAAGCCGAAACCTTCGCTTCCAAACCTGGCCATACCTCCCAAATTTAAAGCAGAAGCCCCCGTCAAGAAAAAAGACGAAGCTCCTGCTCAAAAGCCCGATGTTAAGTTGACGGCTGAAATCCTGGATGGTCAAAGCCCGCTGGCTGCTCATATCCGCAAGCACGATGAGCGGGATCGAAATCGAAAATCTGCCGATACTGAAGCGGATCGCCCTTCACGCCGAGGCCGATTGAGCGGTTTATCGGAACAGCGGGAGGAACGTCGTCAGCAACGAAAGCGGACGCAGTCTCCATCGGATTACGATCGGGATGATCGCGGTAATCGACGTCGAAATCGTCAACGACGATCCAAAAATATTGAATATAAATCTCAGGCTATTGTTGAGCAGCCGATTACTGTTAGAAGTCTTTCTGAGGCGATGGGACGACCAGCCAAAGACTTAATGACGATCCTGTTCAAGCAGGGCAAAATGGCCAAAATCAACGATGCCCTCGATGACGATCTGGCAACGGAATTGGCCATCGAACTGGGAGTTGACCTGGAAATTAAGCGTCCAGTCAATCTAGAAGATGCACTGACTGAACGACTTGAGGTGGAACTGCATAAGGATAATATCGAACTGATTCCTCGCGCTCCAATTGTGACAATTCTTGGACATGTCGATCACGGGAAAACAACACTGGTCGATACATTGCGGTCTTCGAATGTCGTCGGCGGAGAAGCAGGCGGAATTACGCAACACATCGCGGCTTATCAAGTTGAAAAGAACGGAAATAAAATCACATTCGTCGATACGCCTGGTCACGCTGCCTTCGGGGAAATGCGTAGCCGGGGTGCGAATGTGACTGATATGATCATTCTGGTGGTTGCAGCCAACGATGGTGTGAAACCGCAAACGGTCGAGTGTATCAGCCACGCCAAAGCGGCTGGTGTACCGATGATTGTTGCTCTGAACAAAATCGATTTACCCGATATTAACGAACAAAAAGTTCTCCAGGAACTGGCCTCTCACAACGTCCTCGTTTCCGAATGGGGCGGCGATATCGAACTGGTGAGAACATCGGGATTGAACAACATTGGTATCGATGATCTGCTCGAAACGATTTTGCTGACCGCAGAACTGCAGGAATTCAAAGCAGCCAAGAATGTCAAACCATATGGCGTCTGCCTGGAAGCGTTCCGCGATGAAGGGCGTGGCCCGATTGCATGGATGATTGTCCAGCAGGGAACGCTTCATGTTGGAGATATTGTCGTCTGCGGGAATGCATACGGACGTATCCGGGCCATGTTCAATGAACATGATATGGAATTGACTGAAGCCCCTCCTTCAACACCTGTTAAGGTTGCCGGGTTGGACATTGTGCCAAATGCCGGCAGTCACTTCTTTGTGATGTCTGATGTTGAAGAAGCTCGTTCGGTTGCTGAAGAGCGTATTCATCAGGGACGCACAGAAAATCTGGCCAACCGTGGTGGCCCCAAAACACTCGAACAGATTTTGGGAGGCACAGGCCCGAAAGATCTGCCTGTCATCCTCAAGGCCGACTCTCCGGGTTCAATCGAAGCTTTGCGTGGTGAAATCGAGAAGTTCGATCATCCCGAAGTTCGTGTTGAAGTTCTGCATACAGGCATCGGTGGAGTCAACGAGAGCGATGTTTCGCTGGCTGCAGCCTCAGGAGCAATTATCGTTGCCTTCCATGTGATTGCCGAGGAGCGCGCAGAGTTGCTCGCCCAGAATGAGGGTGTCAACATTCGCCGCTACAGAATCATCTATGAAGTGACTGAGGATATTAAACGGGCACTGGAAGGCTTACTTGCACCTGAAGCCTTTGAAGTGACAACAGGCCGCGCCATCGTACTGCAGACCTTCAGTATTTCACGTATGGGAACGATTGCAGGGTGCCGAATTCTGAACGGGACAATCAGCCGTAACGATCGCGTGCATGTGATTCGGGATCAAACCATCATCAACAACTATGCCATCAATTCCCTGAAACGGGAAAAAGAAGATGCGAAGACTGTACGTGAGGGGATGGAATGCGGTATTCGACTGGAAGGATTTAACGACATCAAAGAAGGCGATTTGCTTGAGGCTTACCGAATTGATGAGAAACAGCGAACTCTCGATGATTAACCAATCGAGCAGGGAAATCGAAAGTTGTTCAAGCAGTGCTGAAGCGTCTGGCATGCTGACCCTTTGGTTCCCAACGAACTCGTCAGCGGAATGCTATCATTATCACTACTATCCCCATCGCCCTTTGAAGGAGTCTGCCCTGCATGTCAACACGACGAACAGCTAAAGCCTCTCGAGCTGTGCGCGAGGTCCTCAGCTCCGCAATTCTGTTCGAATTGAACGATCCCCGCATCAAGAATGTGACAGTCCTGAGCGTCGATGTCGCACAGGATATGAGATCTGCCAAAGTCTATGTGAGTGTGCTGGGCGATAAAAAAACCCAAACCCGCTGCATTCATGGACTGGAATCTGCTCGTGGTTTTTTGCAGAAGAAAGTTGCCGATCGAATCGACACACGCTACACCCCCATCTTAAACTTTGTCCTTGATGATGGTGTGAAAAAGAGTATCGAAGCTTCTCGCATTCTTGAGGAATTGGCTCGAGAACGGGGAGAACTTGAGGGCAACGAAGAAGTTGAAGATGAATTCCATGAACCCGATGAATCTACTGAAGATCTATCTGATTTGGATGACTCCGAGCTAACAAATTAAATAGTCAACGATAACTCCGGTTTTTACTCACACTCCCAAGAGAGATCACTCACAGAGTCTGGTGGATTAGCAAAGATGTCAACAACACGGATCAAAGCTTCCGACCGCACGAAGGTTTGTCAGCAAATCGTTACAGAATTGAAAAAGAAGTACGGCTCGCGCGTTCCAAAATCGGACCGCACTGTGCTCGATTCCCTGCTGTTTGCGATCTGTCTGGAAGGGGCTCCTCACAACGATGCCGAAGCGGCTTTGGTGAATTTCCAGGAGTCATTTTTCGATTATAACGAAGCTCGCGTGAGTTCGATTACCGAACTGCAAAAAGCATTCGTCGAACTTTCCGAACCGGAATGGCGTGCCATGCGGGTGCGTGAATCTCTTCAGATTATTTTTGAAGGCCGATATAGCTACGATATCGAGGATTTCAGAAAGAAAAATCTGGATGCGGCAGAGAAGTATCTCAATAACATCAAATCTCTCACACCATTTGTCATCGATTACACGATGATGTCGACTTTGGGAAGCCACATCGTTCCCGTAAATGATTCAATTCTGAAGTGCAGCATTGTCCTGGGGCTGTTACCTGCAGAGACCGATATGGCTTCCGCGGGCGATCAACTCAAAGCCGCAGTCCGAAAAGCAGATTCCCCTCTGTTTTTTCATCTGATCAATGAACTGGCTAACGATCCTGAATACACCACATTGACCGCCGAACTCGATCCCCCTGAACAGGAGGATCAGATGGCCGTTCTAAAACATTCTGTTTCAAGACTGAAAGAACTGCTGACAGGCAAATTAAAACCCTCTCCCAAATTAGCTAAAAAATCAGCGTCCTCTTCAAAAGCAGACGCGAGTGCTGCAAAGGCTCCGAAAAAGAAGACTACGAAAAAGTCAACGAAGACTTCTACAAAGAAGAAAACGGCAAGTCGCTCAAGCAAGAAAACCGCTAAGAAGTCGACGAAGAAAAAATAACTCTGCTGTCGCTTTCTAAAAAGTACAGCTCTGGTTTATTCGACTAAATTGCAGCCTGAGTAGAATTCCGCTAGCCTCATATCAATAAGATTACATGCGGCTTGTGTAGCATTGGGTTCTCATGTCGCTTCTTCAGGCATAATTTTTAAGCATTTCATAAACTAATGATCCGCAATCTGCCAGTTCAGACAGAATGTTTGAGGGCATAAAGCGTTCATTAGATGGCAGATTATTGCAATTCGAAATGCACGAAATTCAATCTTCCGAAAAGTGAGGCTGACTCGCATGCGATATTACCTTGGTTGTTCAAAGCACTGGCTCACTTCAATTGTGGGTCTGATCATTCTGTTGAATGCATTGCCACTCTTCTCAGATGAGGGAGTCAGCGTCACTCGTATCACCGCTGAGAATTGGAAAACTCTTGTTCCTGGAGGCAAAGAGATCGATGCGATTTACGGCGATCTCATTTTAAAGAATCGTCACGTGACGGCTGTCATCGCCCAACCACTCGCAACACGAAATGCGAACATGACGGTACGCGAAGTCGCAGGTTGCTTGATCGATTACACAACGACGCAATCTCCCAATGACCAACTCAGTGCTTACTACCCCGGAAGCCGGGTCTATCCGTTTCGAAGTTGGACCATTATCAATTCCGATCAGGAAGCTGTTGAACTGGATAATCAGTCTACTTACAGTGACGAAGACGCAATCGAAATCCAGGTTACTGCAGACTCAGCCGAGAATCGAGCTGAGCTTGTTGTCTGTTACCGCTTGGAGGCGGATTCACAATTTCTGCAAGTTCAACACATCTTTAGTAATCCCGGCAAAGCTGATGTCGAAGTATCCTTGAGCGATGATCTGCGATTCGACTCGGGCAAAGAAGATGCTCATAAGAGTGAGAACGGTCGATCAGAACTCCTGCATTTAGACGATCGCTACTGGGGACAGGCGTACGGCATTGCTTCACCGGGACGCATGGTCACATCGAGAAGCGACAGCCGACTCACAGTCGCTCGATACGGTCGAGGGAGTCGTCAGGCAGATATAATTCTAAAGTCCGGCGAACAATTCCGCTTCGATGTCAACCTGTATGTCGCAGATAACCTCTGTACGGTTGAGGCAATTCATGCACAGTTGAATTCTGATCGTGTCGCGATTCCCTGCACACTCACAGTGATCGCTAATGGCAGCCGACTTCCGAACGCCCGGTTGGAATTAACTCGCGACAATCAATATGCCGGCACTCTGTGGACAGATGGCAGTGGTCGCGTCGATCAGAAACTGTTTCCCGGTGAGTATCGGCTGGATGTTTCGTTCTGTGGGATCCCCGTGGGAGACTCCTTCACTGCCAGTGTGAGTGAATCGAATAGCCTGTTTGATCTGGATGTTCCCCTCAAAACAGGAACCTTAGAAATCCAAATTGACGATGCAGCAAACGCTCCTCTTCCGTGTAAAGTGGAATTGATTCGTAAGGGAGAAAAAACTTCACTTGACCTCGGACCAGAAACCGCAACGACCCGTGTTAAGAATTTGCTTTACCTGGTAAATGGTCGCGACCGAATTCTTTTGCCTGCTGGCGCGTACGAAGCGATCATCAGTCACGGACCAGAATTCGATGCGTTGTTTCAAGAGGTTACTGTCGAACCTCAAAAGTTGGTCCGTTTAACTGGGGTGCTCAAGCAGACGGTTCATACGCCAGGTTGGGTCAGCACGGAATATCATAGTCACAGCTCCCCTTCCGGCGATAACACTGGTCATCAGCTAGGCCGAGTTTTGAATCTGGTTTGTGAGCAACTCGAATTCGCGCCCTGTACAGAACACAATAGAATCGATACTTATGAACCTCATCTGCAATCTCTAAACATTGCAGATCGTCTGGCGACTTGTACTGGTATGGAATTGACGGGAAGTCCACTCCCGTTGAATCATCAAAATGTCTTCCCGCTCATTCATAAACCGGGACAGCAGGATGGTGGCGGACCAGTGACCGATGTCAGTCCTGAAACACAGATTCAACGTGTCGCTTTGTGGGACAATCGCAGTGAAAAACTAGTCCAGCAGAATCATCCAGATATCGGTTGGTTATTCTACGACAAAAATGGAGATGGTGAACAGGATGAAGGTTTTTCGGAATCGTTTCCCTTCATCCATGCCATGGAAATCCATCCGCTGGCCAGCGTTCTGAAATTTGGAAAGGAAACCAACTCGGAATCTCATGTCACGAAAAACCGTATTTTCAACTGGCTTCAGTTATTAAATCAGGGAATTCGCATCACCGGTGTGGTCAACACCGATGCTCACTACAATTATCACGGCTCGGGTGGGCTGCGGAACTGGGTGAAGTCTTCGACCGATGATCCCAACCTGATTGAGACCATGGAGATGGTGCGTGAAACGAAAGCCGGCCATGTCATTATGTCGAATGGCCCCTATTTATCGGTTTCGGCTCGAACAAATTCATCTGACCAGCAATTTCTGCCAGGTGATGACATGACCTGCCCAGAAGGAAAAGTACAACTCGACATTCAAGTTCAATGTCCGAACTGGTTTGATATTGATCGTGTCTTTGTCCTGGTTAATGGTGAGCACGTTTCCGAATTAGATTTCAATCGAACTGATCAGCCACAGATGTTCCAGGACGGTGTGATCAAATTCGATAATCGAGTGATTCATCAACTCGAGACCGACGCACATCTGATTGTGGTTGCTGCAGGTGAAAAATCAAAACTCGGTCCAGTGCAGGGACCAGGTTGGGGAAGTCAGCAACCGATCGCGATCAGCAATCCTATTTTTGTCGATGTCGACAGCGATGGATTTCAAGCCAACGGAAACCTATTGGATGATGGCCTGCCAGTCAAAGGTGACTGATCACGGCAATTTATCTACCAGAATTTCCACCAGCTACGAGAAGTTTCCGTATCCGTTGGTCCTGAATGAGTTGGCATCGGCAGTGGAGCAGCAGATCGTCTTTGTCTTCCAGAGGTAATCACTTTACGCTCGGGCATCAAGACCGCGCTCAAATCCCCTTCTCGACCGCCGGTGGTATCGCATAGAATTTTCTGTGGAGCAAAAATCACATCCCGAAACCAGACATGACCTGAGATAACCGTCTGGCGGCAATCCTCAGGGACTGGATCTTCTGCAAATTTTTTATCGCACAGCCATTGCGGCCGATTCAGAGAAAAATCCTTCTGCCTCAATATTCTTAATTGCATTTCGGTCGGCGAATTCGGATCGAGGCCAGCATGGACGATCAGATAATCAGGATGTTCGATGACCCAGGGCAGATTGGCCAGAAAATCCTGATGGGACTGAGGGACTGCCGCTTTCAATTCTTTTAATTCTCCGAATGGTACTCCATATGAGGCGAATGTCGTCTGGGCATCGTAATGATCCAGCCAGCGTTCGGCCCAATTGGAGTATTCGGGGGTGTCGATCAATCCGAGTGAGGCACACATGGCAAAATCATGATTGCCTGCGACTGCAGTCGTTTTCGGGTGGTAATCGATAAACTCCAGAACCATGTCCAGAGTCTCTCGCGTTTCCGGGCCTCGATCCACAAAATCGCCGACAAAGACCACCCAGCGATTATCAAAATCGGGAGCATCCTGAATCCGATCCAACACGATCCCCAGTTTCTCGACCTGCCCGTGCAGGTCTCCAATAACCGCAATCGATCCTTCGATTTCCGTTAACAACTGCATAAGTATTCACGTTCTGAATATGATGACATGATTTTAAATCGAGCAATGATTTCCCTGTTTCTATTCTCGCATTTCATGCCTGAAACGACAAGCCGAATGAAAACATGGAGAAATTCCTATTCATGGGAATACGATGAAATGCTGATATCTGTTCTGAAACCGATTGGCCTATTTGATCGGACGCGGGTACAATTCATTCAGGTTTAGTTGACAGTCTGTTAGACTAAGCTAATGATCATTCAATTCAAATCCCTTCGCGCACAGGCAAATGGAGTTAACGGGGCATGACATCTGCCACAAATTCGCTCAAAGAGTTACATCAAGTTCTTCTCCAATTGGAAGACTGTCGGTCACAACTGGAACGAGGGCCGAGTCAAATCAAGGCTCGAGAAAATATTGTTCGGAAGCGTGAAGCAGAACAAGTTGAGTTTCTCGATCGCCTCAAACATCTCCGAATGTCAGCAGACTCCAAATCGCTTGAATTGAAAACCGTTGAAAAGAAAATTGAGGACTTGAAAGGAAAATTGAACTCTGCCAGTTCCAATCGGGAGTTTGATATTTTCAAAGCCCAGATCAAAGCCGATGAAATGGCAATGTCTGTTCTGGAAGATGAGATCCTGGAAGCCTTCGATCAGACGGAAACCGAATCGAATCGTAAGTCGGAATTTGAAGAGAATGTGAAATCCGCGAAACAGCAACTGGCAGATTTCAAATCCAAGTTTGATTCCGACTCCATCAAGAACAATGAAATCATTGCCCGTCTCGAAGAAGAATTGAAAGTTTTGGAGAAAGATCTCCCGAAAGAGCCAGCCGAACAATATCGACGATTAGTGAATAGTCGTGGTGCAAAGTCCATGGCTGCAGTTCTCAATGGTGCTTGCGGCAACTGCTATGTGAATCTGACACCGCAACAGAGAATTCAGATCAAATCCGGACCCGTACAATTCTGCTCAAACTGCGGCTCCATCCTGTATATCGATGAAAACCCCGAAGCTGATTAATCAGGAGTAAGTCTGTGAAAGGACCTGAAGAACTCAACAACTCGCTGTTTCATCGTCTTTTCCGCAAACAGTTGCCTCTCGAATCGGAAACGACGCTCTTCATACTCGTCAGTGCGCTCGATATTTTCATGACCTGGATCCTGCTTTCCGGGGGAGGCTTTATCGAATCGAATCCGGTCGCCAGGTTCTTTCTGGATCACTGGGGGCGCAAAGGATTTGTCGGCTTCAAATTCGCTTGCGTAGCACTCGTCTGCATTATTGCTCAAATCGTCGCTACACAAAAACCGCATCTCGCACGACTGATCCTGCTGGTCGGTATCACGGTTGTTTCATTCGTCGTCATTTATAGTTTGACACTCTGGATGCGGGCAAATGGTCTTGCGTGAAAATCGTATTCCATTAACTTTGATGACACTCTAGTGTTCAATAAGTTAATTCATCCAGCATCGAAGGTCTGCTACATCAACCATGGATTCCAATCTCAAAAATCTGCTCTCCCGATACGATCAATCTCAAGTTCTGAATTTCTGGGAACAACTTTCAGCCGATCAGCAACGCGGTTTGGAAGCGCAGCTTCAATCTATTGATTTTGAAGAATTGAAAGGTTTAATCAATCAGGCCTTTCATAAAACAGAGTCCACAATCAATCCCGATTCCATCAGTCCCTTAAAGAATTCCATCTGTCTTCCCGAGAATGAAAAGGATCGGGAAGAATGGGCACGTGCTCGAGAGCGTGGTCATAAAATTCTGGATGCCGGTAAAGTCGCTGCGGTGCTTGTGGCGGGTGGTCAGGGAAGTCGACTCGGGTTTGATCATCCCAAAGGCATGTTCCCAATCGGTCCCGTGACAGATCGAACTCTGTTCCAGATTTTCTTTGAACAATTGCTTGCGCTGTCAAATCGTCACGGTGTGCGAATTCCGTACTTCATTATGACAAGCGATGCCACGCATGACGAAACTGAATCTTTTCTTCAGGAACATTCCTTGTTCGGATACCCTCAGGAGGATGTGTTCCTGTTTAAACAGGGAACGATGCCAGCTGTTGACGACAAGACAGGCAAAATCCTGTTAAAAGATCCCTCGACAATTGCCATGAGTCCTGACGGTCATGGGGGGATGCTCAAAGCGATGCAGCGTGCCAACTTGTTTGAAGAAATGCAGCAGCGAGGAATCGATTATCTTTTCTATCATCAAGTCGACAATCCCTGCGTCAGCATGTGCGATCCAGCCATGCTTGGTTTTCACGTCGAACAGAGTGCGGAAATCAGTACGAAAGTTGTCGCGAAGCGGGAACCTGGTGAAAAAGTGGGGGTATTGGCTGAATTCGATGGCAAACAGAGCATCATTGAATACAGTGATTTGCTGGAAGAGATGGCTCAGGATTACGATGAAACCGGCCGGCTGAAATACTGGGCGGGCAATATCGCAATTCATATCATGAATCGCAGCTTACTTGAACAACTCGCGACTGGAGATTCCCGATTGCCAGTACATGTGGCTCACAAGAAAGTTCCCTTTGTCGACGCAGCGGGCCAACAGCATTCACCCGATGAGCCCAATGCCTATAAATTTGAACGATTCATTTTCGATGCGATCCCGCGAGCCAAGAATCCGCTGGTCATTGAGACCTCACGCGAAGAGGAATTTAATCCCGTCAAAAATGCAGAAGGGAACGATTCCCCTGCCTCCTCTCAGGCAGCTCTGTTGGCAAGAGCGCAGCGCTGGATGAAAATCGCTCGATACAGTTGCGACAAAAAATCGAAAATTGAAATCAGTCCACTGATTGCGTTAGAGCCGAAAGATCTGGAAAAACAGTTCTCTGAAGGTGATTTGGAGGGAGCAAGAATCGTTCTCTCACCAAATTCAGAAGAGTAAGAGGATTAATTTTCTGATCAGACGATGACCAGAATTGCAATCAATATATAGAACCGCAGATAACCGCGGATGGACGCAGATCGTTTTTATCCGCGATAATCTGTGTTCATCTGCGGTTCCTTTTTTTGGATTTTTATAAGTCATCTACTTATCTGGGGGCTTCGCTACGACCCCAGCCACCCGGTTGAGAAGTAGCAGTTTTAGTGGATTCTTAGACTCCAAGGGCCTGCTTCTTTTCCTCGATGGTTTTGATGTGGTGAGGAATATGGCCTGTGATTCTCTTCAGCAATGTTTCGATGGTGAGATCGCCATCGCGGGAATGCTGTCCTGTTCTTTGAAATGCTGCATCATCGCAGTTTTCGAGAACAGTCAACAGTTGTTGACGAGTGGTGCGAATAATGTTCAATTCATTGTTTAAATCCCGGACTTCATAACCCAGGCCGTTGGCGAATACATCGGGATCGCCGCCCATTAATGTGGGATTGTCTTCAACAAGGGCCCGCTTAATGCGGTCGGCATAGATCGGTTCGAAATCGGTAAGATGACAGACGACCTGCCGGGTTGACCATTTTCCTGGGATCGGGCTGGCGTCGAGTTGTTCAGATGTCATGCTGGAAATCGCGTTGGCCAGCAAATCTGCTCCCTGAGCATATTCTTCCAGTAACTGTTGATAGGGCATTGAATGATGCTTTCTTATCAGGATTTTTTATCGACGGAGATTAAAACTTTGTGTTGATCTTTTTGACTCGCGGCTTCTAATGCGGCTCTTGCCTCTGCGAGTGGATATCGGGAAGTGATTAACGATTCTACTTCGATTTCGTTTTAGAAAGTGCATCAATCGCTCTCGGAAATGGACCACAACGAGAGCCGATGACCTTCAGTTCGTCGATGATAACTTGTGACAGATCAATCTGGTAAGGCTCGGCAACAGTTGTCTTCATCACTATGGTTCCCTGAGGACGAACAAGCTGTAACGCCAGCGGTAAACCCGTCACAGAACCAGTGCAGTCAATCACGAAATCGGAACTTCGAGTTCTCTCAAGATTCTCTAACGAGACTGTTTCGATTTTACGATCCTGAAATCGCCGCAGCTTTTCTGTGTGTTTTCCGACGACGAGAAGTTTGGCGCCGGTCAAGGCAACAACCTGTGCGGTTAAATAGCCCAACCGTCCGTCGCCCAGCACTACAACGTGAGAGTTCTCTGAAATGTCTGTCTGTTCAAGAACCTGGAACGCGGCTGCCAGTGGTTCAATAAACACCGCTCTTTCATCCGAAATACTCTCAGGGACGACATAAAGATTTTCTTCTGGAACACTCAGATATTCCGCAAATGCTCCCGGTCGATTCAAAATGCCAATCACACTCCTCCGGGGACAATGATGTCGATTCTCTGGACAATACGGACAATGTTCGAGCGTACAACAATTGATATCCGCAGCGACTCTCCGTCCAGCGAATTTCCCAGTCGCAGGCACTCCGACAAATTCATGTCCGAGAATTCCTTCATAATTCATATACCCTTGGACGAGTTGCAAATCGGTCTCGCAGACGCCGGCCATCCGCACCTTAACGAGGACTTCTTTATCGGGAGGCTGTGGGAGATGTAAATCGGTTTGAACTTCCAGCTTGCCATTCTGCAGCATGAGTCCAGTCATCTTAGAACCATCAGAAATCATCAGATCCTCTTCATCATTGAAATCGGATTAAACATCAGAATCGTTTTCTTTATTGTGATCTGCTTATCGTAACGGCCTGGTAGTCGGTTTCAATTCAAACTCATCATTTCTTAAGACGTACTTTCCGTTGAGGATGGAATTATTGACCTATGTTTACAGAAAGGAACATCGGTTTTGTGCCGTCGTTCTGCGCACAGATTGAACATAGCCGATTCCCATGGAATGAATGAACTGACGAAGCGATGAAAGTGACACCCTCCCAAATAGGGTTCATCCTGTTCTTACTTGCCAATGCGACAATTTACGTTCGTCCATGGGAAGTCTTCCCTCAGCTTGAGGGGGTGCAGATCTACGTCTTTTTGATTCTGGCTGCGGTCGCGGTTTGTCACAAACAGATTCAAAATCATCTGGCCCCGGCCAATCTGTTTGCTCAGCCAATCATGCTTTGTGTCATGGGCTTACTGCTCGCAGTTCCGCTTTCACATATTACAAATGGCTACCTGGGTGGTGCATTACGCGGCACCGTAATGATGTTCAAGACAGTCGTCTACTTCGTTGTGCTGGTAGCGGTTATCGATTCTACCCGTCGCTTTCGGATGTTTATCATTTCACTGGCGTTATGCGGCATCTTCTGCATTGGTGTCAGTGTCGCCGATTATCATGGCGTGATTCCGATTGAGTCACTCACCCATATCAAAGAACGAACCGGTTATACCACAACTGGAGTAGATATCTTTCTGATTCGATTATGCGGATTGGGTATGTTTCACGACCCGAATGATATGTCGTTATTAATTATCACGACTGGATTTCTGTGTCTGTCTCAGTTATTCGATAAACAATGGGGAATCGCAAGGATCTTCTGGATTTTCCCCTTCCCACTGCTGGCGCTTGCCATGTGGGACACTCACTCTCGCGGAGGCTTAATTGCTGCCGGTGCCGGGATGATGGCCTATCTCGCAATGAAACATGGGCGCGCATTCGCAATGACGGCTATCGGACTGGGAGTACTTGCTGCTCCGCTGGCATTGGGGCGAATGGCGAATCTGGATTTGTCCGGCGGAACGGGTCAGCAGCGAATCCGATTGTGGGCCGAAGGCTTTGCCGCGATTCAATCTCCCAAAATTCTGTTCGGCATTGGCGAAGGGATGTACGAAGCACTGGCCAACTATGTCGCTCATAATTCCTATGTGCATGCCTTTGTCGAGTTAGGATTATTCGGCGGGACGATGTTCGTCGGTTGCTTATTCTTTGCCGCTTATGGCTTGTACTCGCTCAAAAGAGATAACGATGTCATCTACGATGAGCGTCTCAAGTATTATCAGCCGTATGTCGCGGCCATCCTGGCCGCCTGGTGTGCCGGCTTTCTGTCACTTTCCCGCTGCTATACTCCGCCAACTTACTCAATCATCGGAATGGCAACCGCCTTTATCAATGTTACGGGAATTCATCTGTTCCCAATTCGTCCGGTGTTATGGTTAAACAAACCACTGGCACAACGCTGGCTCGCCAGCAGTGCATTGGTGTTTGCCACTATGTTTTTAGCGACAAAATTACTGGCGAAGTTTTGATCATAAAGTGCCTGACCTACAAATTTAACTCTATGACTGTGAATAACGAGTAACCTGTGTCCCTTAAATTTAATGTCCTGATCAGCTGGCTCGCTCATGCAGTGACGCTCGGTATCGGCTTCCTCTTGATGCCGTATATCCTGCACACAGTTGGGGACAATACGTACGGAACCTGGTTGCTGCTCAACTCCATCGCCGGTCAAACAGGATTATTATACTTGGGATTCGGCGAAGCGATTTCTCGCTTCACTTCAAAATACCACACCGAGAAGAAATGGATCGAACTGAACCGGACATTCAGTTGCATCACGTCCGTTTATTTCGGATCAGCTGCAGTCGCGATCGGAATAGGAATCGTGTGTGCAATCGCCGCCCCCTGGGTGAATGAATGGCCGGGTCAATCGCTCTGGGAAATTCGAGCGGTGATTCTGATTCTGGGCCTAAATGCAGCAATCTCGATAGCCGGGAGCTCATTCGGGGGTGTGCTGATGGGCATTCAAAGGTTCGATGTCGAACGCAGCATCATCATTACGATTAACCTGTTGCGACTCGGACTGACAGTTCTTTTTCTGCAACAGTCCCAGGGACTGATTACGCTGGCTTTGATTTTCCTGGCAGTGACAATCATCGAAAATGCAGCCACCTGCTGCATGGCCTTTCGGCTCATTCCAACTCTGCAACTGCGATTTCGACATCTAAGAAAGCGAGTTTACAAACGCTGCTTTTCTTTCAGCATGTTTACATTTCTATCGCTGATCGCAGAACATCTCATCTACATGACCGATACCATTTTGATCGGTTTTTTATTGGGACCGGCTGCAGTTGTTCCTTATTTCATCGCGTCTCGTGTCTGCGATATGATCCGTGCCCCCGTCATGCAGATTGGTTATGTCTTCATGCCGAAAGCAGGACAATTGCAGTCATCCAGACAGAACACTGAACTGCAAACGCTGGTCTGTCGAGGCTTTGGACTCACGGTTGTGCTGGCTGGTTCTGCTCTGATAGGTGTGTTCTATTTCAGCCCGCAATTTATTGAAGTCTGGATTGGCCCGGGTTATCAGCAGAGTTCCTGGCTGTTAATGATTCTGCTCGCAGGTCAATTGATCGCATTGCCAACTCAACTGATTCGCCATGTCTTAACTGGAACAGGATATGTGCGTTTACCAGCCTTATTGTTTTTAACCGAAGCTATCTGCAATCTGATCCTCTCTTTAATCCTGCTCCCTTATCTTGGCTTGTACGGAGTGGCGATTGGCACACTGGTTCCTCTCGTTATTTTTGAAGGAGGAGTCCTGCTGCCGATGGGAATGAAGCAGTTGGGATTGACGGTTCCCCAATTGTTCAAACAGGGTGTGCTGACACAATGGATTCCACTCTCGTTGATCCTGGTTTACTCCTATTTTGTCCACAACCTGAATATTCAACCCGAGTGGACACAGATCCTAGGCGTGTTTACCGGAGCAATTATTGTCCTGGTCGGTGGGATTGGATTATCGGAACGCATCCGCTCTCAAGCTCGAACACAAAGCACTCAATTGAGTCAAAACATCATCTCCACGGGGAATTGATATCATGATTGAAGCCATTTCTCAAACAGATCAACAGAGTTCTTCGACTGAATACTCAGAGCGAATAGACGGCTTGATGCCCGCAGAGATCGTTCATCATCCTTTGCATCTCAAAATGTATGGGATGAACGATCGTGCTAAGGTCCTGCTCTCCTGGCGTGAACTTGAACAGCGGTTGCCATCAGTGCCTATTGCCTGTTCTGCAGCATGGACAGAAAACTGGCTTCAGCAATATGGAGACATTGTTCGTCCCTGGTTTGTGGTCGCGACTGCGAATGGTGTTATTGAAGGGGTCTGTTTACTTTCGGAATCGAACAGTAAACTGTTCGGTATATTTCCGGTGAAGACATTGAATATGGGGACAGCCGGAGAACCTCATGGGCAGAGTGTCTGCGTTGAATACAACGAATTACTTGTGAGCGATCATTATCGAGAAAAGTTCGTCTACCAACTCCAGAAACTGATTGCCTCAGAACGAGGTTGGGATCAGTTTGTTCTGAGTGGTATTTCAGCGAAAGAAGGCACGAGCTGGCCGATACTTAGTGATCAGTACTCTGACATGCGCGATACATCGACTCGTATTCGTGAGTGTCGCTACTTCGATCTGAAAGCCTGCCGGGATGCGGGTGAGGAAATTCTGCAACGCCTCGGCAAAAGTACAAAATCAAATTTGAAACGACGCAGCAATCAGCTCGACCCCCTTGCCATCGACTGGGCAGAATCGACCGAACAGGCTTTGGAAATCTTCGAAGAACTGATCAAACTCCACCAGGCCCGCTGGCAAGCCGTGGGAATGCCGGGAGCCTTTGCCAGTGATCGTTTCAAGCAGTTTCTAAGGACTTTAATTGAAAAAACATTCGCCAATAAAGGTGTTGTGCTCGCTCGAATTACCTCCAAAGGAAAGACAATTGGCTGCCTGTATTTACTGAACGATCGCAACCGACTTCTAGATTATGTTTCTGGTTTTGTCTCGTTTGAAGAAGCCCCCAGTCCTGGTTTGATGTCGCATTACGTCTGCATGCAGGAAGCAATGAAGCGAGGCTATGATGCTTACGATTTTCTGGTCGGCGAAAAACAGCATAAAGCGAACCTGGGAAAATCGGCTCAGCAACTGCAGTGGATTATCTGTGAACGAAGGCGTTTGAAATACTGCCTGCGAGATGCCGTTCAGTATTCGAAGCAGATCGTTAAGAAATTTTTAAAGCGAGATACAAATAAAAAGCCGTAGGGCAGGCTGCGTCTGAAGTCAATAAATACAAGTCCTCTCTCCCTCTGGGAGAGGGTTAGTGTGAGGGGAAACGGTGTGATAATTTTAAGAGCGTCAAAGGAATCCCCTCAACCTACCGTTGGCCACCTTCTCCCCAAGGAGAAGTAAATAAATATTAAATAAACAGGCACCGCCTGTCCTACAGATACAATTAAAAAGTTTCACGGAAAGTCGTTCTCATGCAGATCACTTCACCAATTTCTTCGATTCCGAAATCGGGCACATCTCCCAAGATTCGTGTTTGTCATGTCAGCATGTGCCTGACGACGGGCGGGCTGGAACGTCTGCTTGTTGAATTTGCGAAACGTAGCAATCGCGATCAGTTTGAAACGATGTTTGTAGCCTTGAGCGATCTTGGACAACCGGCTGAAGAAATCCGAAACTTGGGATGCCCGGTACTCAGTCTGAAATCCGATCAATTCGGACGATTGAAACAAGGCAAAGCTCTGCGAAATTTGTTTGCCGAACAACAGATTGATGTTGTGCATTCTCATAATACGTATGCTCACTTCTATGCTAGTCTGGCAGCGAAAGCTGCTGGAGTGCCTGTGGTGATCAATACGCAACATGGCAGAGGTTGTGGAAATCATTGGAAACAACGGGCTCACTTTTTCATGGCGAATCGGTATGCGGATCGAATTCTGGCAGTTTCGGAAGACTCAGCGAGAATCTGTCGTAAGCAGGATCCCTTAAGCAAATCAAAAATTGAACCGCTCTGGAACGGGATTGATGTTGATCGTTTTGCCTATTCGGGACCTGTACAGGAACGTCGCGCGATCAGTGTGGCCCGACTCTCTCCCGAAAAAGATTTTCCAACACTCTTAAATGCAACTCGTCTGGTCGTCGATCAGTATCCCGATTTCCAATTGACCCTGGTTGGAGATGGAGTCGAACGTCAAAAGCTGGAAACTTTGACACGGGAGTTAAAGCTGACTCAAAATGTAACATTCCTTGGGGAACGTCGTGACATTCCCGATCTGCTTGCTCAATCGGCGATGTTTGTTTCGTCCTCTTCAACGGAGGGAATTTCGCTCACATTGCTCGAAGCAATGGCGGTGGGTCTGCCAATCATTACGACGGCTGTCGGCGGAAATCCGGAAATTGTGCAGCCGGAAGCGACCGGATATCTCGTCCCAGCCGGGGACGCCAATTCACTGGCCGAGGCAATTTGCAATCATTTGAGTCAACCGGATACCTGGAGTGCAATGGGAACAGTTGCCCGGCATTTTGTCGAGCAGAAATTCCACATTGATCGAATGGTCAAAGAATACGAACTGTTATATCGGAGCCTCGTTTCGGAATCGTGGGGGAAGATTTGATCACAAAGTTCCCTCTCTCTCAGGGAGAGGGTTAGGGTGAGGGGGAATCGGTGTTATTTGTAATAAGAACGTCAAAAAACTCCCTTCATCCGGCCTTTGGCCCTTCTCCCCAAGGAGATGGAAAGAAGACCGCACTTCATGCTGATGTTAATCTGGCTTACTCAAATGAAAATACTCTAACAATTCGTTCAACAGCATCATTACAATAATACAAATCTCAATAATACTCTCACTGATTTCAAACTCATTTCAGATATAGGTGAGCGGGCCAACTCAATGAAAATTCTTTTTCTCAGTTCGATATTTCCGGATGTCCAGAATCCATCGCGGGGAACATTTAATTACGAAACCTGTTGTGCACTCAAACGAGCAGGTGCGGATGTTCGTGTGATTTCGCCTCAAGCCTGGACCGAGGTGATGAAATCGCGAACGCCAGCAGAGCCAACCGAGGGATTGGTGCGTCACCAGATCCCAGTTGAATATCCAACCTACTGGTATCCTCCAAAAATCATGCGTTCTCAGTATGGTCGGTTTTACTGGAAGTCGATTCAGAAATCGCTCGAAAAAGTGCTCACCAACTGGGATCCCGATTTTATTCTTTCGTACTGGGCTCATCCCGATGGTGATGCGGGCTTGCGACTGGCTGAGGCCATCAACAAACCGTGCGGTGTGATCATCGGTGGGTCTGATGTCCTCATCCTTCCCAAAGAGAGTGGACGTCGAAAGCCGATTGTTCGCGTCTTGCAAAACTCTGATCTTGTGTTGACTGTGAGTCAGGGATTGGCCAATGTCGTCGAAAGCTTTGATGTGCCTGGCGAGCGGGTTGTGCCCGTTTATCAGGGTGTCGATCTTGAACATTTCAAACCAGCCGACAAAGAACAGGCGCGGGCCTGGCTGGGCATGGATCCATCTCGTCCACTCCTGTTGTGGGTCGGTCGGATGGTTGGTGTAAAAAATCTGGACATGCTGATCGCTGCTGCGGAAATGAAGGCGAATCGAGGGGACGATTTTGTTTTGTGCCTCGCTGGAGATGGGCCTTTGCGTGGACATGTCGAACAGATGATTCAGCGGAAAGATCTTGAAGGAATTGTTTCGCTGGTCGGCTCGGTGGGGCATCAGGATTTACCGACCTGGTACCAAGCTGCTGATATCACTCTGTTATGCAGTCATTCTGAAGGGTTGCCGAATGTGTTTCGAGAATCCCTCGCTTGCGGCACACCGTTTGTCAGTACCGATGTTGGTAGCATTTCGGAGATAGCGAATCCAAAATATTCGATGCTCGTCGACTCGGGCGATGTCGGCGCATTTGTGCATGCTATTGACCAGGTTCTTCAGGGACCACATCAGGAGAATGCCGAACAAGCCCCTGTTCGATCCTGGGATGATATGGCTGAGGAAATTCTTGAACTTGCAGAGTCATTGCCCGATTCGCATGGAGTCTCAGACTCCGTTTCAGTGACTTCAGACATTGACTGACGTTGGAATGAATTTCGGCCTGATGTGATTTTCTGATCTATAATAGAGTGTTTTCTCTATTTTCAGACGTAATTTCAGCGGGTTTTCCAAGTGTCAGAAATTAAACGAGCGCTTTTTGTAGCTTATCAGTTCCCACCGGCTGGGGGAATTGGTGTGCATCGCGCGGTGAAATTCACGAAATTCCTGCCCGAATATGGCTGGGAAACCTCCGTGCTGACCGTTTCCAATCCTTCGGTTCCTCTGACCGACAATTCCCTGCTGGCTGATATCCCCGAGTCCACTGAAGTTGTCCGGACGAAAACCTGGGAGCCGAGTTACGCTTTCAAAGAGAAGTTTGGCGGAAAGCGTCCAAGCAATTCAACATCTTCAAAGCATATTGAATCACAAACTAAGCCCTCTCTCATTCGACAATTGGCTTCCGTGGCAAAACGCTCGCTGCGAAGTGCCGTGAATTTGACTTTTCAACCAGATATGCAGGTCTTGTGGGGCCCAAATGCCTATCGAGCCGGTTGTGAATTATTGCGTCGGAAACAACATGATGTTGTGATCGCCACAGCTCCCCCGTTCTCTTCGTTTCTGGTTGGCAGCAAATTGGCCAAACAATTTCGATTGCCGCTCGTGCTCGATTACCGTGACGAGTGGGGGATCAGCAATACATACTGGGAAAATAAACAACAGAGTCGAATGATTCAAAAAATTCAGCAGCGAATGCAGGCTCGCTTACTCAAAGCAGCCGACCTGGCTATTGCGACAACGCCATCAAGTTGCGAATCAGTCGCCGATTCCGCACGACTGGCAGGTGCTGAAACACGCTGTGAATACATTTACAACGGCTTCGACCCCAATGATTTTTCAATCACTCCTGCACCTCGAGTCGATTACGGAAACGGTATCGATCGATTTCGTCTGGCTTATGTGGGAACACTCTGGAATTTGAATTCCATTGAACCGCTCGTGAGAGCCATTGAACAACTGGCAATACGATCACCCTCCTTGATGGAAAAGCTCGAATTTGTCGTCGCCGGTCGTAGAACATCCGAACAGGAAGCGATCTTGTCTCGATTGGAGAAAACCAGTTGCCGACTTGTTCGACTACCGTTTATCAGTCATTCCGAAGCGATCTCGCTGATGCAGGATGCCGACTGTTTAACGCTGTTAAACTCGCCTGTGCCGGGAGCGGAGCGGATTGTGAATGGAAAAATCTTCGAGTACCTCGCCACAGGCAAGCCATTTCTGCTAATCTCCCCTCCGGGAGATATGTGGTCACTGACTGAAGACTGTCCATTTTCTTTGCCATGCGATCCTCAGTATCCCGAGCAAATTGAAACTCGCCTGGCTGAGGAACTGGAAAAGCATCGGCTGGGAATGAAACTGGATCGGGATCTCTGGTCGCCAAAACTGCACGAACGTCGCTCGCGAACCGCAGAACTGGCGCAACTCCTCAATGAGACATGTGGTTTTCAGGATCATGAATATACAAATAGGGATGATTTGAATCCGCTCGTAGGTCAGGCTGTGCCTGACGAGACTGGACGTCTATGATAAATTGCGTCAGGCACAGCCTGACTTACGGGTCGATGAATAGCAGGAAGTTTGCAAGTTCACATGTGGTATCTTATTTTTCTAGTCCCAGTTTTAATAGTCGCCTTCGCGGTCGTTTATGGCTATGCATTGCGACGTAAAAACATGCATTACTGGCTCGGAAGCTATTACTTCCCAACGGACCGTGAAGCCCCGCAGGATCAATCTGAGGAACCAATCGATCTCTTTATTGCGATTTGCGATCACTACGAACCTCAACGCGGCAACCTTCCCAAACCGCAAGCGATGGAACTGGTGAATCGCTGGTGCGAGCAGTATCCGAAACTGTTTGATCGTTTTCAGGATGTGAATGGCCGCAAGCCGCAACATACATTCTTTTTTCCTCAGGATGAATACCAGCCCGAATATCTTGATGCGTTAAAAACATTGTGCGATGCTGGCTATGGCGATGTCGATATTCACCTGCATCACCGCGACGATACCCCTGAAGGTTTGACGGAAAAGCTGGTGACATTTCGGGATGAGTTGTTTCACCGTCACGGGTTATTGCGACGGCATCCAATCACAGAAGAAATTGTTTACGGCTTTATTCATGGCAACTGGTCGTTGTGCAATTCGCATCCCGGAGGGTACGACTGCGGCGTCGATCAGGAATTGAGTATTCTGAAAGAAACCGGCTGTTATGCCGATTTCACGCTTCCGTCAGCTCCGTCGCCAACTCAGGTTTGCACAATCAACAGCATTTATTATGCGTGGGATCGACCGGGGATCACGAAATCTCACGATACTGGTCAACGCGCCAAAGTTGGACGCAAGCCCCCCGAAGATGCTCTATTAATGATTCAGGGGCCACTCGTGCCTGACTGGAAAAATCGGAAGCTGGGAATATTTCCCAGCATCGAAAACAGCGATTTGCATGGCAACCGTCCACCAACGATGGATCGATTCGATTTGTGGCAATCAGCCAATGTTCATGTGCTCGGTAAACCGAACTGGAAGTTCATCAAACTCCACACGCACGGCTGCAAGGAGGGTAATATCGATATGCTGCTCGGGCCGGAGATGGTGAAATTTCACGAGCAACTCGCAGAGCGTCATGCAAAAAATCCTCAGTTTCGCTATCACTATGTGACGGCATGGGACATGTATCAACTGGTGAAACAAGCTGAGGGCAATGCAGAGACTCGACTCAAAATTGCTGACCAGTCCGATCAACTGTTTACCGCTCAAACCCCTTAGAACAGGTATATTCGTTACCACCTCGCCGTCCCCCCTGCTTTTCCGCTTCATTAAGGGGAACCTGATTTGCGTAACTTCCAAAATGTGGGATGGTTGAAGTGTGCTGTCGCTGATTAAGAATGGGATACTCTGTACTTGCTCGGCGCAGGAGGACGCATACGAACTCTGACCACAATGAGGTGGACAATGCTGAAGGAAGTTACGAGCAACGAACTCGTCGCCGATCGCCGATCAAAATTACGCCGGGCCATGGCGGAACGTCGAGGGACTGAAAGCAAAAAACAAATTCGCGAGGAAACCGAAGACCGAGGAGAAGACCGCCGCAAAGTCGAACGACGACGTCAGATTGATCCCACAACCTGCGAACGCGATTACTCTGGTGACGAAGTGGAATTCATGCGAGCGATCGATGATTACAAACGTCGCAGCGGCCGTCAGTTCCCCACCTGGAGCGAAGTACTGGAAGTGATTCGTGACCTCGGCTATCGTAAAGTCGCCGAACCGACCACAACATTTATTCCTGAATAATCAGAGTGATTTCAATTACTTGATAAGGCGACCCGAGCCATGACTGGCTCGGCTCGCCTTTTTTATATTTCAGGCCCCAAAAACATTTCACACAATGCTTTTTCGGCTGCATTGGCCTGCGATTTATTGATGACAGCCGTCATCCGCATTTCACTTGCGCCAACCAGTAAGATGTTGATGTCATGATCGGACAATGTGCGGAACATTTTTTCGCCAACGCCGGTGTGACTGCGAAGCCCAATGCCTGCGACTGAAATTTTCGCAATTTCAGCATCGTGGGTTAAAGTCACTTCGCCATCCATCTCAACCGCATTTTTCACCAGCTTCAGGCATTTTTCCAAATCGTTAGCTGGAATTGTGAAGGTGATATTCGTTCGGCCCTTCTGACTCACGTTCTGGACGATCATATCGACCATCACGCCCCCTTCTGCCACCACAGAAAACAGGTTCGCTGCTATTCCAGCTTTATCGACGAGATTCTTAATTGTCACTCGTGCCTGAGTTGTATCGACGATCACATCGCTGACGACTATATCTTCCATGTTTGCCAGTCGCAACACGACTTCCCGTTCCCGCTTTTCGTCAAGTGGATGAGTTTCGACCGAAACACCTTTTAAAGATTCCCCAACATGCGGTTTCGGAATTTCCAGCTTGTCCAATCCGAAATCATTGTGAATTGCTTTGACGGCATCGAGTGCTCGATCGGCATCGATCAGAACAGAGATTTTGATATCCCCAGTTGAAATCATCAGCACATTGATTCCATGACTGGCCAATGTTTGAAATAACTGAGCCGCGACACCGGTGTGAGTCTGCATTCCGCTGCCGACAATCGATACTTTCGCCAACTGTGTGCCGTGACGGACTTTGCCCTGCCCCAGTATTTCCACAGCTTCCTCAGCTGCAGTAACAGCCTCTGCAAAATCATCCTTTGGAACAGTGAAGGAGATTTCGGCAGTCCCTCCTTCAGCGATATCCTGAACAACCAGATCGATGGGGATTTTTCGAGCGGCCATCTTCTCAAAGATGAGGCTCATCACACCGGGACGATCTGGCACATTGTACAGACTGACCCTCAGCTCATTTTTCACCAGAGCGACTCCGGTCACAACAGGTGTCGGATCCAGTGGTTGCAGGCTGATGAGAGTTCCGCTTCCCTCATTAAACGAAGGTCGGACACGTAACGGAACTCGATATTTTTTGGCAAATTCAATCGAACGGGAATGCATCACCCCTGCACCGAGACTGGCGAGTTCAAGCATTTCGTCGTAAGAAATCTGATGAACCTGCCGAGCTTCAGCGACAATGCGGGGATCGGTCGTGAAAACTCCTTCAACATCCGTGTAGATTTCACACAGCGAAGCATTCAGCACAGCAGCCAGGGCAGTTGCTGTTGTATCACTTCCGCCACGGCCCAAAGTTGTGATATTACCGATTTGATCATGCCCCTGAAATCCGGCTGCGACAATGATATTGCCGGCATCGAGCAAATCGTGAATTCGACCTGTCTTGATTTGACGGATACGGGCTTTCGTGCTTGCTTCATCAGTCATAATGCCGATTTGCGGGCCGGTCAGACTGACTGCTTTTTCACCCAGAGTGTGAATCGCCATCGCCATCAGGGCAATCGTTTCCTGCTCTCCCGTGCTGAGGAGAACGTCCATTTCGCGCGGAGAGGGTGTGCCGGTAATTTCCGTGGCCAGATCAACCAGTTCATCGGTCTTTTTGCCTCGGGCACTCACCACAACAACAACTTGATGACCAGCTTTTTTCGCGGCAATGGCTCGGCTGGCGGCATTACGGATCTTTTCCGCTGTCGCCACACTCGTTCCCCCAAACTTCTGCACAATAATCGACACAAATGACTCCAATGGACTCGGTCAAGTTTTTCATTATTAATAGTTCATTCCAATCACAAGCACGAAGAATATCAGATGCTCACCTTAACTTCATCCATCCAGAAATATGCAGTTGGCTTCGAACACAAAAAAAATCAGCCCCCCAAAGCTGGAGAGCTGACCTTGCGTGAATTATTGAACTCAAAACCGGCTTAACTGTCGGCCAGTGGTTCTTTCTTCTCAGTAATCACAGGAGCATCCTGAGATTTTTCTGCGTTAATCTCGATATAGTTTTTCCATTCGTCAGGGATGTTGTCCTCGTGGAAAATCGCTTCAACGGGACATTCTGGCACGCAGGCTTCGCAATCGATACATTCATCTGGATGAATGTAAAGCATCGTTTCACCTTCATAGAAACACTCGACCGGGCAGACCACGACGCAGTCTGTATATTTGCAGTTATTACATGGTTCGCAGACGATATGTGGCATGACTGTTCCTTCAATGAACAACAGGTCCGTTAAACAATACTTCAAACCCTACTTACGTAAATACTGCAAGGGGTCGGACTTGAGATGATGGGAGTGCAAATGGAACACTCTCTTACTACATCGTTCGTAATGCTAGTCTCCACTTCAATGGAATTCAAGATGAGCTGGAAGAACTGTACCAACTGACATTCAATCTCAAAAAATGGTTCACTTTCTGACCATTTTCGCCACGAATCTGAAGCGAATTTGCGTTCAGGTCGGAGTCTCGCTATAAGCAAGACATCGATTTATGTTTATGCAATTCCTGAGTGAGAAATTCCCGTTCTGAGAATTGGATCCTCACTCTCAAATTCCCTTGTCCCTGGCCTTAGACCACAAACCACCAATGAAATCTGTCGAAGACCTGCCGCCCGTTGATATCCGTCCTGAATCGTGTATTCGCGATGCTCCTACGACGTTCTGGAAAACCCTGCTCCAGTTAGGTCCTGGATTGATTATTGCGGGCAGTATTGTCGGATCTGGGGAATTGATTGCAACGACGAAAACCGGAGCACAAGCCGGCATCACACTGCTCTGGCTGATCATTCTCGGCTGTGTGATCAAAGTCTTCGTTCAAATCGAACTGGGACGGCACACAATTATTCATGGCCAAACTGCTCTGCAAGCTTTAAATCAGGTCCCCGGTCGTTTTCTCTCACTGAACTGGATCGTCTGGTTCTGGCTGGCAATGATGATTTCCGGCATTGTTCAATTAGGTGGAATTGTCGGCGGCGTTGGACAGGCAGCCGCGATTGCGATGCCGTTAACGGGAGATTACCGAGCCGCGATCGAAATTCCTTCCGAAAAAGAAATCCGCTGGATGCTCGACTGGGAAGAGACTCGAGAAAACAATCCGGAAGCGTTTACCTCATTGCCTGAAGGGGAACGACAACGGATTATTGAAGGCGGAAAACTGCTTCGTGCTCGACTTTCTGAACTAGGCGAACGTGGTTCCAATGCTGTCACCCAGGTCGAAAACAATGAAAAGTTAATTGATCCCTATACCTACGACGACAAATACTGGGCCCTCGCGGCTGCTTTAATCACCGTTGGTCTACTTTACAACGGACGTTACGGGCTGATTCAAAACCTGACGACTGTGCTTGTTGTGATGTTTACCTTTATCACAATCGGCAACTTTGTCGCACTGCAGTCGACGGTCGAATGGCATCTCTCCAGCACAGAAATCCTGAACGGACTTTCCTTCGGACTTCCCAGTGCAACTAAGGATGGAAGAGCACTTGCAACCGCGCTCGCGGCATTTGGAATTATCGGTGTCGGAGCAGCGGAACTGGTTTCGTATCCCTACTGGTGCCTGGAAAAAGGATACGCTTTGCATACGGGTCCCCACGATGGCACCGATGCGTGGTACAAACGCGCCAAAGGCTGGCTCAGGGTGATGCACGTCGATGTTTTTCTTTCGATGATTGTCTACACCGTTGCGACTGTTGCCTTTTATTTAATCGGCGTCGCCGTTCTCTATCGCTTCGGACGTGACCCGGAAGGGATGCGAATGACGAGCACACTTGCAGAGGCTTACGATCCGATGTTCGGTGAATACGCCTCCTGGATGTTCCTGATTGGTGCGATCGCCGTGCTCTACTCGACCTTCCTGGTTGCCAATGCGGGCCACACGCGAACTTATACAGACCTCTTCAAGCTCCTTGGCTGGATACCGCGAGGTGACCGTGTCAAACACTGGCGATCCATCTCAACACTCGGCTGCATCCTGCCGATCCTCTGCCTGATTATTTTCTGTACGAACATCAAGCCCGATGTCGCAGTTCTGGCAGCAGGCATCATGCAGGCGTTATTGCTTCCCATGCTGGGAGTCGGAGCCCTGTTCTTCCGTTACTGGCAAACCGAAGACCGATTAAAGCCTTCAATATGGTTCGATATCTGCCTGCTCGTCTCCTGCGTCAGTTTCTTCATCACAGGTGCCTGGGGTGCATATGAAAACTTCGGCTCACTGATCAGCAAATACTTTATGTAAAATTCAGGGAATAATTATTTTCAAAAACATTACAAGCACGAAGCGCAAGCGAGTGTGTTTATAACGAACCCAACACACTCGCTTGCGCTTCGTGCTTGTAGTCCTGTTAGCCACTTGTCACAATTTTGCTTCATACCCTGCAGAAAATGTGACATGAATACTCAACCTCGAAAAGTTGTTATCCAGAAGAATCCGATGTCCGGGTCCGGGCTGCGTGAGCCGCAATTGCAGCGACTGACTCAACGGCTGGAAGAGCTGGGGTACGCCCCCTGTGTCTACGGCAATCGCGAAATGATGGCTGAGGACTTAAAGCAGGAATCCTTTCGCGCACAAACCCGGTGTCTCGTCGCGGCTGGTGGAGATGGGACGGTCGATGATCTGATCAATCGCTTTCCCGGAATCCCATTAACGATTCTGGCAATGGGAACGGAAAATTTACTTGCTAAGCAATATGAAATCCCCCGAAATGGGGCGCTGGTTGCTGAGATGATTGCTGCCGGGCATACACGCAATATCGACCTCGGACTAGCCGGTCAAAAACGTTTTGCGGTCATGGCCAGTTGTGGATTCGACGCCACGGTTGTTAAAAAAGCTCACGAAGCCCGGCAAGGTCGAATTACAAAACTGCACTACATCCGACCGATTCTGGAAACAATTTTCCATCGAAAACGCATCGAACTGGTTGCAACATCACCCGATCTGCCAAAACCCTTCTCCTGTGAACTGGCCGTGGTTTCGAATGTCTCACGCTATGCTTCGAACCTGCCAGTCAATCCCGATGCGATTGATAATGATGGGCTGCTCGACATTTGCCTCTTTCGAAACATCACTGCCCTGCGCCTCATCCGCCATTCCCTACAAGGCTTTCTGTCTGGCGAAATCACCTCGACCAATATTCATCGCTTCAGTTCACAAATGGTAAAACTGACTTCTTCCAGTGCAGTTCCGATTCAAGCTGATGGCGACCCCATCGCGGAAACCCCGCTCGAATTCCGAGTGCTCCCAAAGGCTCTTGAACTGATCGTTCCTGAACAAGCGGCGAATTCAAAACTTGTACAAATTTATGTGCAAAATTTCGCAGCTGAGTAATCAAATAAAATAACCGCAGTAAAAACAGATCAACACAGTACTTAACATCTGCGTCCATCCGTGTTCATCTGCGGTTCTTATTTTATTTTTGCAATTACTGAAGTTTATTGACTGTCTCAATAATTGTCTTGCTGTCTTCTGCGGCATTTACAGAAGTATCTTTATAAGCAATCTTTCCAGACTGATCGATGACGAACGTCCAGCGGGAGGCGGTCACGCCTCGTGTCAAAACATGATTGATCCCTTCAACTTCTCGTTCGATGCTGCCACCGGATTTTGTCGGCACTCCAAATGCCTCGGCGACACTGCCATCGGTATCGGCGAGCAGAGTAAAGTTCAAGTCGTGTACTTTCTTGAAGAGTTGATGCGATTCGACAGTATCGCCACTCACGCCGACAACTTCGACATCGGCATCGTTCAGCTTGGCCATGTCATCACGAAAGCCACAAGCCTGTTTTGTACAGCCGCCAGTCATGTCAGCCGGGTAGAAGTAAACGACAAGAATTTTTTTGCCGACATGATCGGTCGACTTCCATTCTTTTCCCTGATCATCCTTGGATGAAAATTTGGGAGCAGCATCGCCAACATTTGGAGAAGCTGCCTGAGCAATACCTGAAAAACAAATCATACCGCTGAAAACCATCGCAGTGAATAAACGAAGCATCGTACCTGTTCCTTTGGAAATTGGTTGGAAGTAACTTCCACCACAAATAACAACTGCAGAGGAAGGATTCAAATTCAGATCGATTATCACTCTACCATTTCTAATGTCTTCGTTGTAACTTGCAGACAGAGGACTTCTGTAGTTTTATTCAAAGATTTTCCAATCAGGATTCCGAATGTTTTTCCGCTTCACTTACATCTTCTCGGCCTGCACGCTTTGCATTGCTGTGGGCATTCTGATTGCGCGAGGTATTGCTGGATCATTTTCATTGGATCTGATCACGATTGGATTGCTCTTAGTCGCGTTCGTTCAGTGTGGATTTCTGCTGTTTCTGTATCGCTCTCGCGATCGAATCATCGATCTCTCCCGCACTCCCGAACTCAAAGATTTTCAACAGGCGAAGACCGATTTCGAATCCTATCGCCGTGAAATCCAGCGGGACCTCGAAGTCGAAGCAACACGAGTCGACAATATGTCCCGAAAACTGGCGGACCGTTATCGCGTCATCCACGAGTGGCTGGACACACCGGAGTTTATCGATATTCGCGATGGCCAGATCGATGCACGCGATCCACTCGATATGATGGGCGTGATCGGAAAAAAAAATCGCGCTCAGTACATTCAGCTTGATCGCGAAGTCGCGAAAATACTGGATAAGCAGGCCGAAGTCGTTTATGAGCGGATTCGTAAAAATTATTACGCACCCCAGGGGCAATTCGAAACGCAACTGTTTCGCGATGATATGATGACATTGGTCACTGACATCGCTCATGTCTATCAGCCCAACCTTAAAAATCCACTACTAAGTACTTCGCCCGAGCAACTTGCCAGAGCGATCAACCGAATTGGACTGCACTTACTGGTCGTTATGGATCAACTCCCGATTGATCTCAAAGCGTATAACATTCAGCAAACTTACGACACCGTACGACATGCGGTCAAAGTTTACGGCAACTACGTGAAAGCTTCGCCGTATATCGACTGGGCTTCTAAAGGTTTGCTGTTTGGACGAGTCGTGACGAGCATCAACCCTGTCACATTAGGCTTATGGTGGGGAGCGGCTGAGTTGGGAAAATTTGGGGCGAAGAAAATCGCCTCTCGCATCATCGATCAACAGGCGATCGGCATGCTGCAAAGTCTGATTCGAGTCATCGGCTATGAAGTCGCAGGGATTTATGGCGGAGACTTCCGACATCGCGACGCCAACTGGTGTTACGGTGTTGAAGTGACGCAAATGGCAGCCACGTTGCCAGCTTCGCGGGCGAGTATTCAATCGGCGATGAAAGAAATCACCCGGCTCGAACTTCGGAATGAATACGATCGGCTCGCCCTGTATCGAGCAATCTCTGCAGGCAAAGCGATTTCCAGAAGTCATGTGCATACCGAGTTATTGACGGAAGAAGAACGGCGACAGATTCTCGAGTTGCTCGAAAAGCATTTTCACGAGTCTGCTCATGGACAAAAAACATCAGAGGCAGACAAATGGCGGAAAGCAGTCCAGGAACATCTCGGATTGCAGTTCTCCACTCTCTCAAAAACGGGCACTTCACGGAAATCGAAACCAGAACAGCAGGATCGCGAAATTCTGCAGTCAATGACGGCCTTTTTAATTAATGTTCGACAACAAACTCCAACCGAAGCCCAGCAGCGTCTCTCCGAATCTGGATTAAGAAATTCGATTCCACTTTCTCTCTCAGAAGAAGATTTTCAAAAAGAATTGCAGGAGCTGACCAGCGAATCCCGCCAAGCCTTACTGAAAGAATTCGCACCACCTGACCTGGATCCAACCGATCCTCGCGTCAACGAAATGCTGAAAGTGCTCTATCGCTGGAACGCACAAATTTCTCCGCTAGTCCCCGAAGCAGAAGAACTGCTCATTGAGCTTGCTTTGTATTACCGCAAAGACTCTCAAAAATCTGTTGAGCTGCAACAGGAGGCCTTTCGCTTGCGGTTGCTGGAAAATTTCCCGGCAGAAGCCGAAGCCATTGCCAATTTTACCGGACGTAATTGCCGGGCTTTGGCTTATCTGAACGATTCCAGCGAAAAACCTCAAATCCCCGAACAGATTTACGAGCGTATTACCGTCAAATGGGAACGTCCCTGGGGGGTGAAAGAGATCGGTTACCCAACCGATGCCGAACTCGTCATTTATGCCATGCCCGATTCCATCTTGCTCGTCGACGTAGGCCAGTCGCTGGATCTTCCAGAAATACTCTGGAAAGCCGATGACAAGTCCTTCATCGAAAATAAGTCAGGAGTCATGACAGCCATGGCAGAGATGACTGGCGGACAAATGTCTCCCAGTTTAACAGGTAACGCTGTTCAATCTCTCTCTCTCGAAGCCCCGATGACCGCCCGCTTCCAAAGCTATTTCGCCCCCCTGCTCGATAAACTAAGCGTGGAATAGTTAAAATAAAATGCTTAAACCCCGTTCCAAATGGAAACCGGATTTCCGATAACCTATTGAATCAGGATCTCACGGGTGGCGGGGGCGCTCCGCTTTAGCGGAAGCCCCCGAAAGTCCAACGATTCGGGGGCTTCTCTTCGAGAGCGCCCCCGCCACCCGGGTTCAATTGTTTTTTTAGTCGTTCAACGGTTGCGTACCGGTCTCTTTGCAGCTTGATGAATTTCTCCGGTTTTCAAATTGAACCTGGTTTAGTTCCGGCATAAGTGTATTCGAATATATCCCATACAAGAATGATCTGGACTCATTTTACTGGAAAGCATATAAGCCCAAAACTCATTTTCATTCACTTCCTCTGACGGAAGAGCTTTATGCTCTACCACTTGCGGTCGCATGGACGCTTAAAATACTGATAGCGATCTGTTTGCTCCCGCAGATCGCCTCAATTTCATTACAGAAATGCACGAAACGATGGAACGTACCGTAAAACCTCGACCGGCTGTCTTGCGGGCATTAGGAAATCAGGATCCTCCAGGAGAACTTCTGATTGATGGAGAGATTTTCAAGCGTGATGAAGTTTTCAAACACGATTCTTGGGCCGCGACGGCTCTTTATCGGGGCAATGAATTCGATGCGGTTTGTAAAATGAACCGTTCCCAGTCGATTTACGGCTTTCCAATGAAATGGCTGGGACGCTTTCTCGCCAATCGAGAAGCTTTTGCTTATAGCACACTGGCAGGAATTGAGGGGATAGCCTCCGGCTGTGATAAAATTGCTCGGAACGGCAGAACCCTGCCCAATGTGGTCGCCCATCAATTTGTTCCGGGTCATCCTTTGGGGAACAATGAAGAAGTCAACGAAGACTTCTTTCCGGGATTGCTCCGAATCCTCAAAGCGGTCCACAAAAAAGGCTTTGCTTATGTCGATCTTCACAAACGGGAAAATATTCTCGTGGGCGATGATGCCAAACCGTACCTGATCGACTTCCAGATCAGCTATTATTCCGCTCCAGATCGCATTTTCAGAATGCCGTTCTCAAGAACCTTGCTGAGGTTGCTGCAAAATTCCGATCTCTACCACCTGACCAAGCACGTCAAACGGCACCGCCCGGAACAGGTTAAAGAACTTGGCTTAACGAAATTCGCGACTCAACCCTGGTGGATTCGAGCCCATCGAAAAGTAGCCGTGCCATTCCGCCAAACACGTCGTCGTTTATTAACACTGATAGGCGTACGAGGCAAAAGCGGTCGCTCTGCGACAGAAGTCTTCGCCGAACATGCCTTCCGCTGTGAGAATGAACAGGGCGAGAACACCCAGAAAGCCGCCTGATCAATTACTGCGTTCCACTGATCACACCCATGAAGGATTTTTTCGCATTTCCTTCTCGGACTTTCGACTGAATTGTATTGATCACACGTTGAGCTTTTCGTTCGCCATTTTGCATCGCATATTGCACGGCTGACTTCATGCTGCTGTTGAGATTCTGCAGCGACTTGTGATAAATCTGGTAATCCCGAAAAGCCTGCTCCATCCCATCGAAAGGCAGCTTTTTCTCGACAAACTGTTCGTAAGTCTCTTCAAACCAGGTTCGTTGCCCAGCCGAACTGGTAAAGCCGATGTCGTAATCTTTCAGGCAACGAGCCAGCTTAGTGCCGCAGTCTCGCAGCCAGCGGCGGGCATCCTGCCAGTCTTTCTTGTCCTGAGAACTTGAATAAGTCCGCTCATCCGTATTCAAATCCCGATTGAGCGATTTCAGGCGGGCAGAGACATCGACGATCTTTTTACGTTGACGCAGTAAATCAGCTTCAATCATCACACTGGAATTCCACTCGGCATGCATCCCTTCCAGCCACTCCAATTCAATCACCGAGGGCACCCGATTAATTCCCTGAGAGAGTGCTCGCGTCGTGCCGAACGCAGGCATTGTCATATTCGCTTCGGGCTGCATCATTTGAGGAGCCACAGGCATCATCGGGGCCACTGGAACATGACAGGCGATGTATACTTGAGGATCACCCCCGGGAATCGCAGGCGGCAATGATTGATCCAGCAGAGGATTTGATCCTTGAGCCGCCTCGAATGTCATTCCATTCAATGCCCAGGACGTGACCTGCTGAAAATTGAGGCCGATCGCCTGTAGGATGGCTCGCATTGTCAGATTAGGAATTTGACTGCGATCGATTTCTTGTGGAAATAAAACGACCACCCCATGCGGAAAATTGACCGGCTTGAACCAGCACCAGAAAATCAGATTTGGTGCAGCAGGGCAGACAATCTGTTCCCACACAGTTGAAGCAGGTCTTGCAGTGAAATCAATCAATGGCGATTGACCATCCGTCATCTGATTGGCTCCCGGAGGTGAAGAATTGCAATGAGCGTAAATAAGTTCGCTATTTAAATTCTAAACTGATGCCACCCTGAATCCAAGATCACGTCTACAGAATTCATAATTCCACAGCAGCTTCGTCGGAAAAAAGTATTGACGCTGAATTATTCGCCAGCATCCAGAATAGCCGGAACGACGAAGTACTGACCGTCGGTCTTGGGAGCATTTTGCAGAGCCTCTTCCCGGGAAAGCATGGGGGTGAGGACATCGTCGCGAAAAACATCGACCACATCAATTGGATGAGCCATTGGAGCTACGTTTTCGGTCTCAACCTGATTGAGGATTTCGACGTAGCCAATCGTCTTCGCCAGATGAGCCTGCATTTCGACAAGCTCATCTTCGTTGAAGGTCAAATTCGCCAACTGGGCGACTTTGCGGACATCATCGAGTGAAATATTCGACATAGTTGATACTAATTCCTGAAAGAAGGTTCCCTCACGACGCTCAATTGCGTGTGCCACTGGCTCTGCCAGTGCAGCGTATCGTAACGGCTTCCTCTAAGGAATAATTCAGGAATCGCCTTCGAGTTCCGGCAAAGTGAACGGCTCGCGGACGACTGGCTTTTGAATCAGGCCAGCACGAATCATGCTGACTGGAACCCAGCGTCGAACAGTGACACCATTTTCGACCAGTCGCACCCGCTGCAAGTTTTTACGGAAGTATCGTTTAGTAATTCCAGTCGTTTTACGGCCGTTACCACCGAGATACTTCGGTTTACCACGCTGTGAGAGACTATTGCCCACAGCTGGAGTATTGTCGCCATAAAGCTCTCGCAAGGCGTCCCGCTTGGCATGTTTGTGTTTTTTGTGAGTACTCATATCCAAAACTTTCTCGAACCGCTGCTAATGCACACGTAATTTCCGTAATTCCGTTTGGGCCACAGAATATATGAGAATGGCATAAAGATTCAAGGCTGGAGTGCTCCTAATTTTTAGAGGTTCCTCTCAACAGAACTCCGCAGGTTGGGTTAGCGGAACCCGTAACCCAACATAAGACAACACCGGTAGCCAAAAAGAGAACGAAAGGACACCACTTTTGTGCAACTATTAGAAATACAAGCACGAAGCGCAAGCGAGTGTGTCAAAATCAGGCCTGAACACACTCGCTTGCGCTTCGTGCTTGTAATTTCGCTTACTTAAACGATGGGAAAACTTGCGGCTGGTATCAAATCGAACGATTGCAGGAATTTTAACTGCCAGGTCGTCGTGCGAGACTCCCGTTTGTCATTTTCGGTGTCCCAATTCTGCAATTTCTTCGCTGAGACTTGTAATGACTACATTCCCGACAGACTTACCAACAATCTTTTCGACACTAAAAATAAACCATAAACCACTAAATATAAAACACTTACAACCACAAACCAAACACAAAGCACAATTATCCCGAAGAGTTTGGCACGCAGTCTGCATTATGTCATTTTCGTTCAGACGGGAAGTAAGGAGCCCAACTGAGCCTTAGACGAGAGAAACCAATTAAACAGGAAGTGCACTGCTGAGAAAGCAGTTGCCATCGAAAAGGAGACGAAAGATGTTAGTTCTCACACGAAAAAAATCTCAACTGATTCAAATCGGCGAAAATATCGTGATCAAAGTGATCCGTACCGGGCCTGGTTCTGTGAAAATCGGAATTGATGCCCCGAGCGATGTCCGCGTCATGCGTGGCGAACTCGATCCGAAACTTGCCGAGAATTATAAGATGGAAGAATCGGAATCGAGCGATTCCGATACCAACGCCGTCGCGGACGCCTCTCCCGAGTGCCGCCGTAACGAGCGTGTTGAAGACGAGGAACCTGTCAGTGTGAAAACTGTCAGCCGTCGGACTTCAAAAGCGTCGGCTCTCTAACCGACACGGGAAACGTCGTGTGCCAGAAACGGCTCTGTGAGAAATTGATCCGGATCCTCACGGCCAAATCGAGTGCACGACACAATTCCCAAAAAACCACGCAATCTGACATTAAGGAGCGTCCGACATCTTTTTCAAAGACTGTCGAGCGAATACGAGCCAGGCTGCCCACTTGGCCCGTCGGCGTGTGCGACTCCTTTTGAACTGGATGATTTCCTGCCGAAGATATACTTCTTTGCGGCTCGATTCCCGACCCTGAATTCCAGCCGTATTCTTGACCCGAAGGCAGGAGTCTCCAGTTCAACGCACCGCCGACTTTTTTCCTCATCATGATGTTGTGCCCTTTCAGGGCTTAATCAGGTTCGTCAAAAATCTGTCACGTACTCCATTGTCGTACTTGATCAAAACATCAGCTCAGCATGTCTGGGCAGACACTGCAGTTGTTCATTAAAGATGCCAAGCCGCGACTGGTTTTTCGTCTCTCTTCTGATACGAATAATCATGAGGCTTGGCTTCTTTGCGTTTGGGGATGTGGAATTTTCACGATAGAATCAATACTCCACATCCTCAATACCAAGGGCTGGTGACAGGAGATCCTGATGAATAACTCCAAATCAATAAAAACTCAGTCGATTAAGAATTGGAGAATTTTAACCCTCTGCCTCGTTGCGTTAGTAGTTTTCGCAGTTGGAATTAGTCTCTTTTTGCCTGAAAGTGGTCACAGACGAGATGTACGCAGGCTTCAATGCATGAACAACATCAGAAATCTGGGAATTGCTAACCATAATTACGCAAGTCAAAATCATGGGGCTCTACCGATCAGCTATTCACTGGACGCACAGGGAAACAGATTGCTCAGTTGGAGATACTCGTTACTCGATCTCCTGGACAACGCAGCCCTGAAGCGGTTAATCGATCCAGAAAAACCGTGGGATTCAGAAACAAACAGGGATTACTCTGAAACTCAAATCACGGTTTTCATTTGCCCAACAGATTCAGAAATCCCCGAAAATGGATCATCATATTTTACAATCACTGGTGATGAAACACTCTTCCCGGAAGGGCCATCGGTCACGCTTGATCAAATTTCCGAAGCAGATGGTATGACCAATACTCTTATGCTGACTGAAGCTGCGGACATGGATATCTCATGGCTGGAACCACGTGATATTCCCTTTTCAGCCGTCAATAAGTCCCCTCAAGATATGAAGGGAATCGGTCCTTCAAGTCACCATGAAGGCTTCAATATTTTTTATACAGATGGCCATGCTAAGCTAACAAGCAAAGACATCGATCCAAAAGTCCTGCGAGCTTTGATCACCTGGAATGGTGGAGAAAAAGTTCCTGAGGAGTTTTGAGTCGTCATTTTTCAAATATGCCAACGGTCTGATCACGATCAATTGAATGAGAAATTAACGTGACATAGTTCGGATCATTGATTCTGGAAACCTGACGATCAGAGTACTGGGGGAAAGAAACCATGAGAAATGTCAATGAAAACGAACTCCCAGAATATGAACCTTGGAATTATAAATTCCTCTTTTTCCTGCTCGTCCTTCCTAATCTTGTAGCCTTAATTCCCTTAATTTTGTATCTCCCAATGGGAGCTCGCAGTACTGGTGGTACGAGATATACATGCATGAATAACCTCAGAATTATTGGTTATGCCACCTATAATTACACGAGCATGAGCGGTGGTACTCTTCCTATCAGTTATACAATGGATGCCGAGGGAAACAGATTATTAAGTTGGCGTTATTCTCTTCTCGATTTATTGAATAAATTCAACATTAAACAAAAGATAAACTCCGAACAAACCTGGGATTCAGCCGAAAATCTTCCCTTCGCTGCTACCCAGATTCTTGAGTTCGCCTGTCCTGACGAAGACAACTATCCGAACAATGGGATTTCGTATTTCACCATCACAGGTGAAGAAACGCTCTTCCCGGATGGCTCATCAGTCACTCTCGACCAAATAAATGCAGCTGACGGGACAGCTAATACCATCATGCTGACAGAAGCAGCCGATATGGATATTGCCTGGCTCGAACCGCGGGATATTCCCTTTTCCAATGTCAATAAGCCCCCTCGTGAGATGCTGGGGACTGGACCATCGAGTCATCACCAAGAGGGCTTCAATGTCTTTTACGCTGATGGTCACGCTCAGGAATTGAGCAAAGATATCGATCCAATAGTCTTACGCGCCTTGATTACGTGGAATGGTGGTGAAGAAATCACAGAGGAAGAGTTCTGAGACTTTCATCCCATCCTACCATACCCGCCCATTTGCAAATTTAACCTCTCAGAACACTCTCCCGAGATGATCTGGACTCGATTCGGCTTTCACTTTTATAATCCCCAGAACTTTCAGATTACCATTCAGTCGAATACTCACCAGAAACAGACCATGAGGGTCTGAACTGGGTGGGAATGACTTCAACATTATCGCAGGGAAGCGGGAACTCATGTCGGTTATTGAGGGATTTTTTAAAGTTTGGCCGTATCTGCGTCGCTATCGGGCTCGAATTTTTCTCTCGTTTTTCTTCGCCTTCATGATTGGCGTTTTCTGGGGAGCGAATCTTTCGGTCGTTTATCCTGTTACGACTGTTCTGATGGACGGAAATCTGCAGGATTATGTCGACAATCAGTTGGTTGAAATTCAACAGTCAAATAAAGCCACGCTTTCTCTGATTGAAGAAATCGATCAGGAACTCGAATCAGGGGAATTGTCGGAAAATCAGAGTCTGAGTCGGCTGGAAACCCGAGCAGAACATCAGGAGCGGATCTCCAAAGCAACGCGCAGCATTCTCTGGCTGAACTGGTCCAAAGCCCATGTTCTGCCCTGGCTGCCAAGTGATCAATTCAATACGGTGGCATTACTGTTCGGCCTGCTGGTCCTGGCGACCGTACTAAAGGGTTTCTGTATATTCGGACAGAGTGTTCTGGTCGGCAGCGTTGTCGAATTGACAACCATCGATATCCGCAAAGCGATGTTCCGCAAATGTCTGAAGCAGGATTACCAGACACTGAACCTCGAAGGCACGCCCGCGCTGATGTCGCGGTTTACGTTTGATTTGAATGAACTTTCCCATGGATTATCGCTGGTCGGCGGACGGATGGCTCGGGAGCCGTTGAAAGCGGTTGTCTGTCTCTTCCTCGCCTTTATGGTGAACTGGCGATTGACGCTGATGTCGCTGCTGTTTGTCCCTATTGCAGGCTTCATGTTTGTCCGATTTGGCAAGCTGCTGAAAAAAGCCAGCCATCGGATGATGGAAAGCATGTCGCGAATTTATCAGGTTCTCGAAGAGACCCTGAGTGCGATGCGTGTTGTCATTGCGTTCGGCAATCAACGTCAGCACCGCCGTCAATTCCATAAGGAAAATCGCGTTTACTACAGCAAAGCGATGAGAATCCATATGATCGATTCCATCACGAATCCTTCCGTGGAACTGATGGGCATCTGTGCGATCTTTGTCACCGTGTTGCCATGTATGTATCTGCTGCTGAGAAAATCGACCTCGATCTGGGGTGTGCAACTGGCGGATGTTCCTCCCGATATTCCAACTCTGATGCTCCTCTACACCTTCCTGGTAGGAGCGGTCGATCCAGTGCGGAAAATTACAACCGTCTATTCCAAAATCAAACGCTCAGTCGCAGCTGCTGATCGACTGACTCAAATGCTGGAATCGGAATCCCGTATCAGAGAGAAAGATAATCCTCGAGTTCTGCCACGTCATTCGAAACAGATTGCTTTCGAAAATATTTATTTTGCGTATGCTTCGAAGAATGGATCTCCCCGACCGGATGCCCTGCGGGATGTTTCTCTGCAAGTTGAAGCCGGCGAGTGTGTTGTGGTCGTGGGTGAAAACGGTTCGGGAAAATCGACACTGATCAATCTGCTGCCTCGTTATTACGATGCTGACCATGGTCAGATTCTGATTGACGGAATCAATATCAAGGATGTTCCTTCCAAAGAATTACGATCTCAACTCGGTGTCGTGACTCAGGACACGTTTTTGTTCAACACCTCAATTTACGAGAACATTCGCTATGGCAATCCTCATGCCAGCCGAGAAGAAGTTGAAGAAGCTGCTCGAATTTCCGGCGTGACCCAGTTTCTGGAACAATTGCCAGATGGTTTTGAAACGAATGTCGGCGAGAAAGGGACTGGACTGTCTGGTGGTCAGCGACAACGCGTCGCCCTGGCTCGGGCTTTAGTTCGAAAACCATCAATCCTGATTCTCGACGAAGCGACCTCAGCGATTGACTCCCAAAGTGAATTTGAGATTCAAAGTGGCCTCAAAACTTACGGAAAAGAGTGCACAACCTTCATCGTGACACATGCTGTGAATCGAACTTTGCTCGATGTGGTCACGAAAATCGTCGTAATGCATGAAGGCCAGATGATCGCCTGCGGGAAGCACGAACAACTGCTCGAAACCTGCCCGATCTATCACAATCTGTTCCAGGCTCAGGTCAAACAACGAGCTGCATAATTGATGATGTATTTTCTTGAGTTGGACAGGCTTCCAGCCTGTCTGAAATGGACGTGTTGATCAGATTAAACGCGCCATCGCTCCGTGAGCCGTGTTCTTGAATTACGCGTGTCAAGCACGGCTCACAGAGCCGTGGCAACTTGTCGAAATCGCTCAACTGTCGCATCGCAGTGAATGATCCGGTACAGTAAATGTTCCTCCCGTGAACGACTACACCGCCAGGTCCTCATAGCATTAAACTCAGGTTGAGAATGCTGTCGAGCACGACAACGGAGTGCACTACCGTTATCCGACGACCAAAACAAAACCCTGCAGGGTACCAGAAGCCAATTGATGTCTTTGCCATATCTCATCCAACTCGCTGAGTCTCTGCAAACAGGTTTGCGAAAATATCCGCCTGAACGCTGGGAAAAACACCGCTCATTTCTGCTGGCTCAGCAATGTGAAGATGGCGGCTTCCGGGGACGGGAAGGCGACAGCGATCTTTACTATACGGGTTTTGCAGTACGTGCCCTTTCGCTGATTGGCGAACTGGATGAGGAATTACTCGCAAGACTTGGCACCTATCTACGTCAGGAACAACAGCGAACTTACAGCCCTGTCGATGTCCTCAACTGGATTTCCTGTGCCGTCGCGGTTCAATTGGCAGGTGGCGAAGATGTTCTTTCAGAATCATCGGCTGCCGAATGGTTGGATCGAGTTTTTGCAGACTTGAATTCTCTGCGTCGCGAAGATGGTGGGTTTGCCAAAGGTCCCGAAGGAAAACTGGGAAGTACCTATCAAACGTTTCTGGTGGTGATGACGCACAATCTACTGGGACGCACGATTGAATCTCCTGAACGGATTGTCGATTTCATGTTCGATCGTCAACGCGATGATGGTGGATTTGTCGAGATTGCTCCGATGCGACGCAGCGGCACCAATCCGACTGCGGCTGCAGTGGCCACATTAAAACTTTTTGGTGCAGTCGATGCGGCTTTGATTGCTGATGTTCGGGATTATCTGAAGGATGTCGAGCAGGATGATGGTGGAGTCGCCGCTAATACCCGGATTCCCTTTGGCGATGTCCTGTCGACCTTCACAGCCCTCGTTACCAAAAGAGATTTGGGAATTGAGCTTGGCGGCCTGCAATTTACTGCTCAGGATTTCGTGAAGCAGGGACTTGAATTCCCAACGGGTGGCTTTCGAGCAGCCTTGTGGGATGATCAGGCCGATGTCGAATACACGTATTATGCTCTCGGAGTCCTCGGACTGACCGCTTCAAATGCACAGGATGATTGAGTAGATCGATCAACCACTGTTAAGAGGCGTGCGTGATTGTTAATCACCCTAGCGACGCTGGAGTATGAATTGGCTCGGACCTATTCAATAGGCCTGAACATGAGTATCATATATAACGAAGCAGAGTTAGACCTCGAAGTTATCTCAAACCGTCAGACAGGCTCGTGAAATATTTGCTCATAATGGGAAGTTTTGCCCTCAGTTTAGTTGTGCTGGGAGTGCTCTTGTTTTTTGCTTCGGATACGCTGGCTTCCTGGGTGTCACTGACCTTTGCGATTATCATGCTTGTGGCGATCTGCCTGATGATCTCAGCTCCCTCCCCCAGGCACTCCTTCTGGATCGGTTTTCTAATCCTCTCCCTGGGCATGCACTATCTGGATGATCCCCAACGAAGTTTTATGTCGACACTGCCAAGATTTTCCCATCCGACTGCCGACCTGATTTATGACTATTTCTTGCCGATCAATCCAAACATACCTGGCTTATATTTTTATACAGCGCGAGGCCATTCTGCTGTGTGGTATCAGGAATTCGATCAGCATGGAAAACGAAAGGGGATCGGAGCCATGTCCCCAACAGACAAGAAACTGGGAGGGATCGATGTTTCTACAATCCCCGTTGCTCCAGATAGCGTGGCATTTGAAGTCATCATTCGCGAATATTTTGCGATGTTGTTCGGTATTCTGGGAGGCTGGCTGACCTATCGGCCAGATCGTTCGCGGCAAAACTATGAACCGTTGGATCAATAAGCTATTATGATTGATAGTTATCTGGTCATAAATTCGTACTGTCAACTTTATACTGAGAGAGTAATCGTGATATCAAACGCTCGATGCATTAATATGCTTTCAAGTCTGTTTTGCGTAGTTCTGGCATTCATTTGCTGTTCAACTCTCATTCAGGCCGATGAAAAAATTGGCCCCTGGAACCTGACAAAGCTGAAACAGGTTCCGGAAATGCAGTGGGTGGATCAAACGGGTCCCGTGCATTCTCTTCTGTATTCAGGCGAAGAGTACCAGGGACATGCGACAGAAGCTTTTGCGTTCTATGCTTCTCCGATCACATTGGGGAAAGCTAAGGCTGGCCAAACCTTTCCTGGCGTAGTTTTGATTCATGGTGGTGGCGGAACTGCCTTTGCAGAATGGGCTTATTTGTGGGCTGAGCGGGGCTATGCCGCGATTGCGATGGATCTTTCGGGACATCGACCGCCCGATCCGGTGTACGATGCCACGACCGGTTTGCCGGTGAAGAATCAGGCCTCTAGAAGAGCGGGCCGTACTCGGTTACCCAACGGTGGACCGGATCAAAGTCATAACGAAAAATTTGAAAGCATCGGTGGAGGGACTGATGATGACTGGCCTTATCATGCCGCTGCAAATGTGATTCGGGCGCATTCGTTGCTGCGGTCGTTTCCTGAAGTCAATGCGGAACAAACCGGTGTTACCGGCATCAGCTGGGGTGGATACACAACTTGCCTGGTCGCTTCTCTGGATGATCGATTCAAAGCAGCAGTGCCAGTTTACGGCTGCGGTTTTCTGCATGAAGGGGAATCCGTTCAGAAACCTTCCATCGATCGACTGGGGCAGCGACGTCAAAAATGGGTTGAGGAATACGATCCTTCCAGTCTGCTGGTTCACTGCCACGTTCCCATTCTGTTCGTGAATGGGACGAACGATGTTCATTATGTTCTGGACAGTTACCAGAAGAGTTATGATGTCGTTCCCGGATTCAAACAGATGCGGATTGAAGTTAAAATGAGTCACAGTCACCCGGCTGGCTGGGCCCCGCAGGAGATCGGAATTTTTATTGATTCGTTTTGCCTGAACAAACCCGCCTTGCCAGTGCCGGATCAATTGAAGGACGAGGATGGTAAAATCATTGTCACATATAAAAGTGATCTCCCTCTCAAAGCGGCTGCCCTGCATTACACGACTGACGAAGGTCTCCGTTCAAAACGGGATTGGGTGAGCGTTCCCGCTGAATTTAACAAGAATCAAATCACAGTCGCCTCACCTCCTGGAAATGCAAATACCTGGTTCGTCTCGATGACTGATGAACGGGGGGCGATGGTCACAACGCCAGTTCAGTTTCAGCCAGCTCTTATTAATAATGAATAGAATATAAGTGGCTTTCAGGAAATCTTGATATGCTGAATGGATTCAATAATTTTCCTTAATTACGAAAGCCTCGAATTGGACGAGCCTCTAACTGATAGTCGTGCACCTTCCCGGTGGCCCTATTTCAAAAATCCAGTTGTCAGAGGATTGATTGGATTTTTAATCCTCTATTTTGTCATCGCGTATCTCGTCGCTCCCGGAGTTTGGGTGCACTACGCCCGCAAGCATCCTACATTTGACGACAACCCTCGAATCACCAAAACTCACGATGGTCATCCGGGGGATCCTCTCAACGTCGGCTTGATTGGCTCTGAGGATGACGTGAAAACAATTCTTCAGGCTGCTCAATGGTACCCCGCTGACGCGCTTGGCTTGAAAAGCGACTTGAGGATAGGGTTCGATACCGTGCTTGAAAGGGAATACAACAAAGCCCCGGTCAGTAATTTATATTTGTTCGGCCGCAAGGAAGACCTGGCCTATGAGCAACCTGTCGGAGATAACCCACGCCATCGTCACCATGTTCGTTTGTGGAAGACGGAGGATCTCAGCCAGAATGATCGACATCTCTGGATTGGATCGGCGACTTACGATGAGCGCGTCGGACTGAGTCATACAACCGGTCAGATCACACATCACATCGCAGCCGATGTCGATGCCGAACGGGATCACTTGCTCGAATCACTGCAGCAGACCAATGATTTGCAAGAGATGTATCTTGAGAAGGGATTTCATCAAGAACTCAAAGGAAAGAATGGCGGTGGAGACCCTTGGCATACCGACGGTGACCTTGGTGTCGGCATCATTAAGATTAGACTGCAACGAAACTGAATTCACATCAATAGTTAGACATGTTTCTGAACTTCAGTTGCTAATGACATGATCAAATAAACTGCATGAAATTGAGCATAATTTAGCCAAAACCTTAATCAACAGTCCTGCCTGGTTCCGTAGATTTCTGAGGACATGCTTCCAAGGAACCCTGGATTTTTAAAAAGACTTGTGTTCTAAGGAGTTTAGAGCTAGCCTTTGAATACAAATCCTTTATGACGGAGGGGTGGCTTTGCTGTCGCGTTCTTCCTGAGTTATCCCACATTACGAGGTCAAACACTGCGGTGGTCCCATCGCTCATTATCATTACATTAGGCGTTTGCCTGTTTGTTTTTTCCCTGACGTTCAACAGTCTGCGTGAGTTCAGCCGGAGTCGTCTGGAAGCAATCTGTAAACAGTACGAAAAAGAGAAACGACTAGGGCAAATCCTCAAGCTTGATGAACATGCTACGCTCACGGCCGAGCTGCTGTTTCTGACGAGTCTGTTTGCTTACGTCGTCACCAGTTTTCAACAATCCCCCGATCCACTCGGTGTGACTGTCTGCGCCCTGATTGTACTGATTTTCGGCTTTGCCTTACCTCGTTCTCTGGCCCGCGTCGCCAGTGAAATCTTCCTCTTTTTCGCCTGGCCATTCTTCGCAGCAGCAACATGGATGATGACTCCAGTACTCTATGGAATTGATGCTGCAGATACATTATTCCACCGCATGGCTGGTCGAGTCGACCCCAACGATAATGAGCCCACACTGATCTCTGAAGAAATCCGCACGGTGATTGACGAGGGCGAACGGGAGGGGATTATTGAATCCAGTGCTGGCCGTATTATTCAACGACTGATGGAAATCCAGAAAGAAGACGTCACCGCTGTCATGACACCGCGAACGGAAATGATCTGCATTCAGATCGACACTCCGATCGATGATGTCCGTCAGCAATTGATCGAAGTCGGTCATTCTCGCATCCCAGTCTATCGGGAATCGCCCGATGATTTGGTCGGAATTCTTTACGCGAAAGACCTGCTGCAGCAATTGGGACGGACGCCGGTTGAAGAAATTTCTCTGGTCGATATTCTCCGAGAGCCGCTGTATGTTCCTGAGTCGACAGGAATTGAATCACTTCTGGAACGGATGCGGGGAGAGCATGTGCATCTGGCAATTGTGCTCGATGAATACGGCGGCGTCGTCGGGCTTGTGACCATGGAAGATATTCTGGAAGAAATTGTCGGCGACATTGAAGACGAATACGACAAAATCCAGGAAGAAGAAATCAAGCAAATCAATCCCGGCACAGTCGATGTCGATGCCCGCGTGCATATCGACGATTTGAACGAGCAGTTCTCATTTGCTCTGCCAGAAGATGACGACTACGAAACCGTCGGCGGCTTTGTCTTCACGCAACTCGGGAAAATCCCTCTGCAGGGGGAAACGCTTACTTGGCAGAATATCCGCTTCACGATCCTCGAAGCCGACAAACGACGGCTCATCAAATTGAGAATCGAAAAAGACGAAACAATTCCCGTTTCTGCATAAGGAAAGTTTCTGCCTGCTTTTTAATTCAGGAGAAAACTCTTGCGTATCATCTCATTCGATATCATTCAGTTTGCAATTCTGTATTCTGTTATCGTGACCATCGGATCTTCTCTGAACTGGTTGTTACGATTTTTTCATACTTGGATATTCAACTGGAGCTACGGAACGCGAGGCTTTATTTCATTGACAGAGATCGTGCAGAATCGTGCCGATATGCAAATTGTCCATGATATATTGTGGGTGGTCACGACCTTCGTCATCTCATTTCTTACTGGTCTTTTAATTGCTACCCTCTTCAACATGGTAGCCCCCCTCTACGGAGGATTTAAGATTGGAATCGCGGAACCCAAAATGGTTGGCAATGAAGATCTTATCGCGGGGAAGGATTTCTGATTGAGATTTCATTTCGCCTGAAATGATCGAAAGGCGTCGTTTGTGATTGTGCTGTTCTGTTTGAGTTGTAAGTCGCACTGAATTCGCGTTGAATGACTTATCTGCAGTCACCCACATTCAATGATTTTCAGCGACCACAAACAGAAAGCAAAACGATGCGAATTGTCTCTGTCAGTATCCTTCAGGTATCACTCTTATTTGCGACCCTCTCAAGTTTCGGATCAGCACTGGGATATCTGGCTTGGCCATTGATGGCACAGCTAGTCATGTTGCTGGAAAATTTACACGTGATTTCCAGTGGATCATTTAGTTTCAGCTTCTCAGATATCCAGTGGACAATGTCAATTCTTTTTTCAATCTCTACTTTTTTCACTACATTTTTTGCGTCAGCATTTGTCGCAACTCTTTTCAATTTTCTGGCACCGACTTTTGGCGGATTGAAAATTGGAATCGCAGATCCACAAGGCATGAATTTCCAGAATTTGGAAATTGAATAAGTTTTGTGGGAGTGTATTAAGCAGAGACTTAATCGAGATTCTTAACTCAGTGCTGGAAATGAAATTACTTCATCCCGGCATCTTCCATCTTCTGGTTATTGTCTGTCCAGATACCGCCACTTGTTGAGCCGATTTGTCTTACGGTTCCTATAACAACCAGTAAAATTGCTGCGAGCATAACGGCATATTCAACAGCTGTGGGACCATCTTCATCGCGAAGAAATGAGCGAATTGTTGATAGAATTTTCAGCACAGACGATCCCCAATTTTGAAAGCTTCGTTTAAGCCTAGGTCGGGAAAATCGATTGTCAAATTGTTTATTGTGAATTTTAAGAACAAAAACCGCCACGGAACCTTATGGTTTCCGTGGCGGCTTAATCGCAGTAACACTTATTGGTAAATTACGAATCGAGTTCGCCGAGTTTCTCTGCAACCTCTTCGACATGACCATCAACTTTTACTTTCGGCCAGATCGCCGCGAGCTTCCCTTTTTTGTCAATCAGGAACGTGGCTCGCTGAATACCCATGCTTTTTTTGCCGTAGTTATTCTTTTCGACCCACACGCTATACTTCTCGGCGATTGCATGATCTTCATCAGCCAGAAGCGTAAATGGGAGATCAAACTTCTTACCGAACTTCTCATGCGATTCGACCGAGTCGCCACTGATACCCAGGATGACGGCATCGAGTTTATCAAACTTGGGGAGATTATCTCGAAAGCCACAGGCTTCTTTCGTGCAGCCCGGCGTGTCATCTCGCGGGTAGAAATAGAGAATGACATTCTTTTCGCCTTTGAACTGACTGAGGCGAACTTTGCCGGCAGGATAAGCAGGCAGATTGAAAGCGGGTGCAGCTTTGCCAACACTGAGTGTGCTTGTTTCGCTCATTTGAGGATCTTTCATATCTTGGGTTAGTCTCAAAGATTTGAGTTCTCTTTATGATAGTCACCCAGACCAGAACAGCAATCCTCAGTTGTGTTGTTCTGAATTACTCCTCAACTTGATCCCGCAGCCAATTCAAATAATTGAGGGAACCAGTTGCGATATCGAGAACGACCACAGCCGGGCAATCGTAACTATGCAGGGTTTCAATTCGTGCGATGACTTCACGAGAGTGATCAGTCGTTGTTTTCACCAGTAGAACCGCCTCCTGAGCCATTTCAGTTTGCCCCTGCCACTGATAAATCGACTGCATCCCCGGCAGAATATTGACACAAGCAGCCAGCCGTTCATGGACCAGCGTCTTCCCTATTGAGGTCGCTTCCTCGACTGAGGACGTTGTGCTGTAGATTAATTGGCAACCCGTTTGAGACATAGCGATTTATTACAGTAGGCGGAGGTCAGGCTGTGCCTGATGAATCCATTGTGACAGCGAATTTCGTCAGGCAGCCTGACCTGCGAATAAAAAAAAGAACCACGGATAGCCACAGATTTGCACGGATATTTCTACCTGTGTCGATCCGCATTCATCCGTGGTTCATTGATAATCTAGTTATACCTTAAATGGTCGTCGTTGTATTCGGACTATCCTTAGTCATTGCGGAGATCAGACGCTCAGGATCAAGCGGTTTGGGGAACCAGGCTTCGATACCAGAGTCAACACCCAGGTCTCGTGGAGAGGTTCCACTGACAGCGAAGACTTTCACATTATTAAAGCGGGAGTCGCCACGGATTTGACGAATCGTACTCGGCCCATCCGCGTTGGGCATTTTCATGTCCAGCAAAACGAACTCAGGCAATTCGCCATTGGAAAGCTGGTCAAGAGCTTCAACGCCGTCGGCTGCGGTAACGACATCAAAACCGTGCATTTTCAGTAAGCCAGAGAGCAGAGTCCGTTCGTTTTCATCATCGTCGACAACAAGTAAACGCGGAGCCTTTGAGGAACTGGCTGGCTTGACTTTCGATTTCGCCTGACCAATTGAGGAATCCAGCTTCTGCAATTCATCAATGACACGCTGCATCGTTTTCTCGGCATCACCTTCCATACCGACTTCGGTCTGCTTCTGGAAGAGCTTCAAGCCAAGATTGATGGCGTTCAAGTGATTGCGGAGTTGGTGACGGTCGACACCAGATTCGATATTATTCTGGAGTGCAGTAAAGTCGAAATCATCGCAGGATTCCGGACGCAAAATCGGAACATCCCGGGGAGCTTCAATCCCAAGCTTGACGACTTTCCCCTTGATTTGCAGTACATTGACTTTAATATCAAGGTTTGGGAAAACGATTTGTTGATCTGCACGGCGTGATAATACGAGCATGCGAGCATCCTTTCTCGAATGGAATTAGATCGCTTTTAAAAAATCAGGCGGCCCCACCCTGGCAGTCGCTGTTCCTATACGCGACCAGAGGAAAGCTTGTGGAATTCACTTATAAACTGGATATTTTTCATCCACAAAACTGACCACATCGTATGGTGTAACAACCAAATTTCACTTTGGCAAGCACAATTTTAATAAAATGTCAAGTTGACCTCAGGAATCGCTCAGGGCTAGTCATTTTTACAATTCACTCAATTGGAATGCCCCACAGGAATTCATTGATCCCCTGCTGCTTAGACGGAATTTAAACACGAAGTCCAATGACTCTACTTGCATGCAAACATAGTCAATATCAATTGGAGTACCTGCAACAGGGAGAATCAACGGGTTACTCAATCAGCCGGAGTTGTCAAGAAAAACACAGAGTACGATGGCGGTTCGTTTGAACGAATTAATAATACGATGGGGGAGATTGCTGTCGAAATAGAGGCTGTCTCCGGCACGAAGAATGAGACGCTGTGAATCAATTTCAAACTCAATCATTCCCTGCTGAACCATAAGAAACTCTTCACCATCATGTGCGAGCAGTTCGTCTCTGGCGACTCCTGGCGGAACAGTGAGCAAAAACGGATCCATCATCCTGCTCGGTCGTTTATGAGCCAATGACTCATAAACCGTGGTATTACCCTCACTGTTATTTCGCTCCACGACCTGGCGTTCATCTTTGCGAACCAGCGCGATGGGCGGTTTCTCATCCAGCCCTTTAACCAAATCAGACATAGACACATTTAAGGCAGAACAAATCTGCCCAAGGGCGGGCAACGACGGAGTAACTCGAAAGTTCTCGACCTTGGATAACCAACTGCGGGTCAGGCCGGTCCGCGAGGCAACCTCTTCAAGTGTTAACCTCCGATCCAGTCGTAATGTTCTGATTCTTTGGGCAAGTTCGACGATATTCATTTGAAAATAATATACAAATAACACATGCCGATGCGACTATAAGTCATGCGTTTTCTGTCGTTTCTTTGTAAATTAACATCGCAAAGGCAGCACACTCACCGCACTTGCCAGCAGGGTCGAATCCATAAGTAAACCCCGATCAGCGGAGCAATTCCCCACGTCAACATGTGCTTAAAACGTCACGAATTTGATAGCTGATACCAAAGCCAAAATCGATACGAATTCCTTTCAAATTTATCACCAAGTCTTTGTCATTTCTTAACATGACACCTGTAGATTCTGAGTCACCAATGTTTCTTAGGTGGTTTAAAGACATTATTGTTAACGGGCCTTAATCTTTTCAGTCGATGTCCACTCGTGAAACATATTTATGCATGACCTCAAGTCCACCTCATTTTGCTTTACGGAAGCAACCTACCGGAGAATCTGATGAATTCAACCCGACCTTCACTCAAATTAAGATCTGCATTCACACTTATCGAACTTTTAGTTGTAATAGCGATCATCGCTATACTGGTGGCGCTATTACTACCTGCTGTACAACAGGCACGCGAGGCAGCCCGAAGAAGTTCCTGCAAAAACAATTTGAAACAACTCGGGCTGGCACTTCATAATTATCACGATACGCATAATGTCCTTCCATTTGGATGGGATGAACGAGAGACTGCCTGGTCGGCCATGATCCTGCCGCAAATTGAACAGGGTAATATTTACGACACTCTGATCTGGGCGGAATCGGGAGCTGGTAACTGGTCGTCAGGTTCTGCTAACCAGACGGCAACTGAAACAGTGATTCCCACATATCGTTGCCCAAGCATAGCCGTAAAAGAACATATGGATTTTAATGGAATCGCCCGTCGCGTTCCTGCCAGTTATCGCGGCGTCGCTTCTTCTGTTGCAGCCTCGGACGATGCAACATCTTTGCCGCCTGGAGCTACTGTTGCTTTAGAGATGGCTAATCTGGACGGTGCATTTTATGGCATCAGTTCTACGTCATTCAAAGACATTGTCGACGGACTTTCGAACACAATTCTGATCGGTGAATCTTTCACCGATCCAGAATTTGGCCGAGATGGCCAGGCAATGGATTTCTGGCAAATTGGCGCCCCTCAAACGGGTGGCTGGGTCGCCGGTGGTACAGGTGGGTCAGAGTTTACTGAAATCTGCGGATCGACCTGGGCACCGATTAATGCTCATCTCAATGCCAGTTATACAGGGCATGAAATCGAGACCTCTTTCGGAAGTTATCACTCTGGAGGAGCCCAGTTCAGCATTGGAGATGGGTCTGTCAGATTCATTTCAGAGAACGTCGATCTGGGGCTTTATCGTGGATTGGCTACGCTCAAGGGTGGCGAAGTCAACGGTGATTTCTAATTTCAACTGAGAGTCATTCACTGTCGGGCAATGGTTGGCTAAACATTTTTATCACAAGTTTAACTTTACCGCAGATAGGTTTTGATAAGAGCGATGAGAACAATTATTTGCACTCTATTCTGTTCACTGTTCGTTTGCATTTCAGGTTGTGGTTATGGTCAGGCGACTCCCAACTATGACATGATCGATCTGATTGACGTCAGTGGAAAAGTCACATTTGACGGTCAGCCACTCGCAGGAGCCGTTGTCAGTTTTATCGATGAAGCGAACTCGCGAATGTCTTACGGCATCACGAATGCTGACGGTAAGTATCAACTACGGTTTGACCGTCAGAAAAATGGAGTCACTCCCGGGAGCAAAATTGTAAAAGTGAGCACTTCAACAGTCATCGAGGGAGTCAACGATTCTGATGTGGTGATTGATGAAGAGACGGGAGAGCCGAAAGCCAAAGAACTTATTCCTCCGCAATACAATGTGCAATCGGAACTGAGAGCCTTAGTGGAAGAAGGCAAAGATGAGTTTAATTTTACACTGATGAGCTCTGCTCAATAATTTTCGATTCCGCAATGATTTAAATTCTAGAGATAATGAAAGCTGATGATGTCTGTAAAGAAGCTGGAAGTTTATACGAGAAGAGCTTTTACCTTAATCGAGCTTTTGGTCGTCATAGCGATCATCGCCATCTTGGTGGCATTACTGTTACCGGCAGTTCAGCAAGCCCGCGAAGCGGCACGGCGAACGTCTTGCAAGAACAATCTGAAACAGCTGGGTACCGCCATGCACAATCATCTCGATACTCATGGTTCGTTCCCTCCCGGTTACGTTTCTTTTACTCCAAGTGCAGATCGATTCCGTACAGGAGGCTGGCAAACCGGGATTAATAAAATTGGATTCCACTGGGTTTGCAATATTTTCCCATTCATGGAGCAGCCAGCTCTTTACGATCAGGTTTCAGCCTGCAATAGCGATTTGCTTGGTGACCCGACCGATGAGACTTCCAATCCGAGCGACCATTGCGAAAGCAATACAAACTTTGGAAATATCGGGCGCAATCAGTTGAAATTTATGCTCTGCCCTTCTCATCCCAAAATCAGAAATAATTTTTCCAATGGCTCCTACGGTCTTGAATCTTTGGCTAAGGGAACTTACGCGGTCAGCTGGGGAACGGGGAATATGCTTTCCTGGGAAAATTCACAGACTCGTGGTGCATTCGGTTGTTACTTTGTGAGCGAAAATGAAATCGCGCCACTGCATGGTGGATCAGGTGATGGATTTCAAGCCAGACATGGGAATTCCGATGCTGATTTTGTTGATGGCATGAGCAATACGGTCATTATTTCAGAGCTGAACGTTGTAGATGACACCAGAGACCTGAGAGGTGTCTGGATGAATCCGGGCATGGGAGCTTCGATCTTCTCTGCGGCTAATAACCCCAACTCAACAATCAATGACATCATCGCCTCCTGCGATACCACCCTTGACTCCGATGACATCATGTACTGTGGTTCAACTCAAATCACAGATGATGAAACAGTGACGGCCGCGGCTCGGAGTTATCATCAGGGAGGTGTGAATGCCACACTGGGGGATGCTTCTGTCCGATTCATTTCCGAAAATATCGACCTTGGGATCTGGCAGGCGTTGAACACGATTAAAGGCAATGAAGTCATTGGCGACTATTAATTGATTTACTGGATTTCTATTTTTATCGAGGAGAAAGAAAATGAATACAAGAAAACTACACACTTATACGAGAAGGGCGTTCACCTTGATCGAACTATTGGTCGTTATCGCGATCATCGCCATTTTGGTGGCTTTATTGCTGCCAGCCGTTCAGCAGGCTCGTGAAGCGGCTCGAAGAACGTCCTGCAAGAACAATATGAAGCAACTGGCAACAGCTCTGCACAATCATCTCGACACTCATGGTTCTTTTCCTCCGGGATACGTGAACTATGATGAAAGCGGAAATCGCTACCGCACGGGAGGGTGGCAGGTCAGCGTTAACGAGATGGGATTCAACTGGGTTTGCAATCTGTTTCCATTTATGGAACAACCCGGTCTACATGATCAGATTACATCCTGTAATGAAGATATGCTGGGTGATGCAACAGATCATACCGCAAACCCAAGTGATCACTGTGAAGCTTCTGCTACATTTGGAAATATTGGTCGCGATCAATTGAAGTTTATGCTCTGCCCCTCACATCCTGCGATTCGGGAAAACTTTTCCAACGGGACTTACGGTTTGGAGGCGTTGGCCAAGGGAACGTACGCTGCAAGTTGGGGAACCAGCAATATGCTATCCTGGGAAGACAAGGACACCCGTGGAGCATTTGGGTGTCATTATGTGGATCAAACAGAGATTGCCCCAGCAGTTGGTGGATCGGGAGATGGTTTTCAATCAGGAAAAGGGAATTCTGATGCCGATTTTGTAGATGGGATGTCGAATACGGTCATTCTTTCCGAGTTGAAAGTTGTTGACGATGCGACAGACCTGAGGGGTGTCTGGATAAATCCCGGCATGGGAGCCTCGATTTTCTCAGCTGCTAATACACCAAACTCAAAAATCAATGATATTATCGCCTCCTGTGATACGACTCTGAACTCCAACGACATTATGTACTGCGGATCTACAGAGATCACCGACAATGAAACCGTCACTGCTTCAGCACGCAGCTATCACCAAGGGGGTGTTAATGCGGCTCTGGGAGATGCGTCAATTCGATTTATTTCAGAAAATATCGATTTGGGAGTCTGGCAAGCTTTGAACACAATTCGTGGAAAAGAAGTCGTTGGAGAATATTAAGATCTCCTGCTCACTCCAGTAATGGCTAAATTTTTTCCTTAGTAATAAATCGATACCTTAGTCCCTTTCAATGGGCGGGGCTGCTAAGAGAATGCGAGCCTCGCCCTCGTTGCTGTTTATTTTTTTCTCACGTCAGTATTCAAATTTATTTCCATGAGAATCGAAATCATGCATTCGACAATTATTAATTTCAAAACATTTTTCGTGACCTGCGGCTTTGTTAGTATGCTCTTTTCAGTCGGTTGCGGTAGTAATTATCGCGATTCCTTAAGTGCCTCTCAGGAAGTCAATGCGACCATCGCCGCGCTGGGCGATGCGGCTATGGAAGACAGCTCTTTTGCCAGTGTCTTTGTCGCTGGGACATCTCCAGCCAATCGTAAAGATTATGCAACCTGTAATTATGAAGTGGTCGGTGAGCCATCTATTTCTGGCGACGAAGCAACCGCAGAAGTCCAGGTGACCACAGGTGTCAGTGACGGGAGCAATTCGGACAAGCCAGCCAAAGTAGATTCGGGTAAGCAAGAAACCCGGAACGTCACCTGGAGTCTGTCCAAAGAAGGCGACGAGTGGAAAATCAAGGATGCTCCTCTCGAATAATTGAGGCTCCTTTCGAAGACGCATTCTCTCATTGAGCAATTTGTGGCGATGTTAAAATCATTCCAGCAGAGAATCCTCCGGTTGATATTGCTAGTCGTTGTACTGACCGGTACGGGTATCCTCTGGCTTTCTCGCAGCTCTCCTCAGGGTGCTGATTCGGAAAAACCACATCAGAATGCGGGCTCTGTAAATCGTGCTCGCGAGCAATGGGAAACATTGCTTGCGACACAATTTGCAGGGGATGCGGCATGTGTTTCCTGCCATCCGAACGAGTCGGCTGCTCATCAGCGTTCCGGACATTCGCACACTGCGTTTCGAATGGATGAGTCTGAGCTGGCTCGACGTCTCATGGGAACGACTTATCAAGATGCCAGCGATGGCCGAAAAGTTGACTTCGCTTTAGAGGACAAAGGCTTTGTTGCGAAGGTGTCTGGTCAGGAAGAAACGGTCATCAATCGCGTTGACTGGCTGTTAGGATCGGCCACTCATGCGCAAACTGCGGTCAGTATTTTAGAAGACGAGAACGCAGGCCTGGAACATTGCTGGACCTGGTTTACGAATCACAACAAACTGGGACGAACGCCGGGGCAATCGGATTATAAGCCGCATGGAGCTTCGATTGATTCTTGTGGTGGCCGAGACATGTCTGCGCAGGAAGTGACTGAGTGTTTCGGCTGCCACATGACATTCGGCCCTGCTCCCGGTCAAACACTCTCGGAGGTCAACTGGCAGCCGAATATCAGTTGCGAACGCTGCCATGGCCCGCGTCGGTTTCACTCCGAGGCGGCTTTGGTTGGTCAAGCTGAACAGTATAAACCGATGGTGAATCTCAAAGATCCTCAAGTGGAAATGAAGTTGTGTGCCCAGTGCCATCGTGATCAGGTGGATGCGAGTACGCCAGAAAAAGACCAGATCCGTTTTCAACCTTTTCGGCTAAAAAAGGCACGCTGCTATCAGGCAGGTCCCAGTTCGCTCACATGTACTACTTGCCATGACCCTCACGATCAAACTTCGCATAATATCGAGAGATATCAGAAAACTTGCCTGAATTGTCATTCACAACCTCATCAGAGCCAGTGCGACAGAGATCAACAGTTGGATCTCGCGACGGACAATTGCATCAGTTGTCACATGCCCAAACGGGAATGGAATAACGGGATTGAATTTGTCGATCATTGGATTCGCGTTGTCCAACAGAAAGAAGGAGAGAAATAATGGCGACCGCAGTGGCCTCTCCTGATTTGACTTCTCCAGAATATCAGAATCTCGAAAACTCATCTCGCACCAGTGATCAACAAAAATCAAAATACCTGGTTGGCTCCTGGTTTGATCTGATTTTCATCTGCAATTTGTACTGGCCTTTGATCTTATTGATTGATGGTTGGGGAGGATTGCGTGCCCATGAATCTTTATTGTTCTGGCAAGTTTTTTTCGTCACAACTCCACATCGATGGATCACTCTGTTTCTTGTCTTTGGAGATCGGGAAAAGTATGCCCAGGGAATCAATAAATATCTGATCGTGACTCTGCTAATTGTGGGAAGTATGTCCTTGCTGTGGCTATCTGTCGGATCGTTATTGTGTCTGATGGCTGTCGATTATGTTTGGAATGCCTGGCATTTCGCTGCTCAACATCATGGAATCTATCGGATTTATTCTAGAGGGCAGTCCTCAAGTAATTCGATCTGGCCACGTTGCGAGAAATGGTTGTACCGCAGCTTTATCCTGTATGCCATTGCCCGGGTTGCAGGCTGGAGTTGGAGTAACGAACAAACTTCCGAATGGTTATTCCAGCTTGATTATCTCATGCTTGCCATTCCAGTACTGATCGTGATGCAGCAGTGGATTGCAAGCATTGGTCACCGCTGGGCAGAAAGCTGGACTGGGGCATTGTACACAACAAGTGTGATGACTCTCTTTACCTGTTTGCTGCTTGCCGTCCACATTCAATCCGAAAAACTGGTACTGCAACTGGCACTGGCTTCGGCACTCTTTCATGCGGTGGAATATCTCGGCATCGTCAGTTGGTCGATGCAGTCCACTCGCGTTGTCAAAAGAAAAGATCTCTTCGGGTATGTCGGCTCTCGTTGGATTGGCTATCTGGTGGTCTTCGTGATCGTGCTGGGTGCAGGAGCCTGGGTGATGGAGCATGGAGCCGTCAAAATCTGGGCGGCGATCAATCTCATGGTTGCGTTTTTGCATTACAGTTTTGATGGCATGATCTGGAAAAAACCACGTCAGGCAAAGGTCCTTTAATTTCCTCCGAATCATGATAAGTTTGCTACTCAACATATTGATTCTCAGCGTGGCTGGACTCAGCATTGCGACGTTGCCCCAAAGCATTGGAGCAATCGTTTTTGTCAGCTTGGATCATTTTCTAGTCACACTCATTGCTGTCTGCCCGCTCGCTTTATTCAGCTTGAATGCCTTGCCTAAGAATTTTCGCCATTGGTTCAACTGGCTTTTCACCGTTCTGGCTTTGATTGCGTCATTGTGCATGATGAACAAAGTGACTGTTTCATCTGAGAATGGCCTGAATCAAGCCTCTCTCTTATTCGTACAGATGTTGATCGCCTGTATCCTGGCTGGCTCACTGGGAAGAAATCTGCCGTCGCTCATCAAAAGGCTTCAATGGCAATCAACAGATAATGAGAACACAGCAATCAAACTGAAGACACGGCTTGGAATTTTTTTACTTGCAGCGACTGTGATTCCATTCATTCACTCCCAGTTTCTGGTGACTTATCATCAAACTCAATTTCAGGAGGCGATGAATCATCAGCGAATTGAGAAAGCGAGAGTCTACGCTCGCGACTGGAGTCGACTCGCTCCACAGGCAAAGTGGAATTCTCTGAAGGTTATTACTTTTTACAAGGATCTACAAAAACAGTGTGATGCTCTGAAGCAGCAATTATCGCGTTTTGGCTCAGAAGTTCGACCCGACCAGATTGGTGCACGAATTCAGATGCATCTTCATTTAGATCAGCATGAAAATGCGATCGAGCTCATCCAACCACTTCTCAATTCTTCGCAGGCTGCACTGGCTTGGGACACATACGGTTTAATCTTACAGCGAGAAGGAGAATGGGGGGAAAGTCTGGATGCGTATTCGATTGCTTTAAAACTCTGGCAAAACAAAGCAGGCAATTCGCAAGCAAGCGCGGGACAGACCAGTGCTTATCGAGGAATTGCCCTGGCCGAGAAACAGATCGGAAAAACGGAGAAAGCCGAGGCTGCTTATCAGAAATTGATCGCCCTCGCCCCTACAGCAGAAAATCATTTTCTCCTGGCTCGCTTCTATGAAGAAAAGCAGCGCAGCGAGTTGGCAATGAAACATGCCACTCGAGCAGCAGCACTGGCTCCCGACCAGTTTACTGAACCCGCTCAAAAATTAATCGACATGATGAAAACCTCTCATTTCGGATGTTTCAGAATTTATAGAAGTTCTCAGCCAGGAACATCTTTACAATAGCTACTCGACAAGGTTGACGAAGATGACATGCAATCTGTCTTGTCGAAAACCTTTCCTGTTAGTTATCGTTATTTTGAAATCAGGATGGAAAAGTATGTCATAAGTTGGATGGTCTCGGATGACTTTTCGAACTTCCGGGAGGATCCAGCGCGTGTTGAAATTTGTCTTGCTTGGTAGTGATTACTGTCATCGAAAAGGTGGCCTGAGAAGTTCTCCATTGTTTCAATTTTTACTAACCTTCTATTCAGATCGGGAAGTGTGCACACTTCAACAGCAGCAACTGGATCCTCGACGGATTATCTCTACTGAATTCCTGTTGATTGAAACTCCAAGTTCGCTCAGTCAGGAAAAATTACGTGGGATCCGCTATCAAAAAGCGATTGTTTTTGATGATTCTGACAGCTGGTGGTTAAACGAGAGTGAAGAACAGCAGGAGTTTTTAAGTTCACTCACAGATTTCGCCGTGAAATCACATGTCGATCGGACCTGCCAATACCCGTTTCGCATGGGAACTTTGCCGCTGTATCGCAAGAAGAAACTGCAACAGTGTCTGAAATACAAAGCCTGGAGAGATGCACTCTTTGGAAAGCATAACAGAAAAGATACAGACCTCTTCTTTATAGGTGCCCCAACAAGGCTGCAGAGAGTCCTAGACGGTCCCAATCAGGATTACAATCAGCGTTTGGAATGGCTCTCTCAAGTGATGACGGAGAATTTCCCTTATCGTTTTGTTGGCGGACTTGAGTGCTCCAACCAGGAGCTCATCAAACAATTTGGAAACGATGACGGAGATTTGAGTCCGTATCTTGTTTCTCAAAGATATAACTTTTACTCGTACTTCCGTCAGCTTTGTCGTTCCAAAATTGCGTTAGTGCCAACTGGCTTTTCCCGCTGGACTTATCGGCATTATGAAGCCGCGTATGCAAAATCGGTAATGCTCTCAACTGACATGTCGAACATCGAATTATTCGTGCCGCTGCCTCCGCATCTGATCAACGTGCCCGACCATGCTCCACTCTTACCTTATGTTGAGCAGGGCCTGAAGATTTATCATGATCATCCGGAATTGCTGGAAAGCAACATTCAATTCCTGGAACAATATTACGAGCAGGGTCGATTCTCTAAACGCCGTCCCAAAGCTCTCGAACGATTTCTTGATCAACTGAACCCCGGTTTTAATGCCTGTCTGACAAATGCACAACGTTCTCCAGAGCAGCATCAGAAAACCAGTTGAGAACGCACTTGTTGAACACAAGAGGAATTGTCGATTCTTACATCTCACTCAAGCGGCTTGATTTTTCTCCTGAGGCATCACAGGACGCTGCGTGACGGTTCCGTGCTGAACTTCAATGACGGTGTCGACGATAGCGAGCACAGAGGTTCGGTGAGTGATAAAGAGCACTGTGCAATTATGGGTATGTTCGCGAATAGCCTGCAGGATGAGATTTTCACTCGGCAGGTCAATCTGACTTGTCGCTTCATCCAGAATCATGATTTCCGGATTTTTGAGAAAAGCCCGCGCCAAGGCAATTCGCTGACGTTGACCACCACTCAGCTTCTGACCATTTTGTCCGACCTGAGTATTGTATGCTTCTGGAAGTGAAGCAATAAAGTCGTGGGCAAAGGCTTTGCGAGCAGCATCTTCAATTTGCTCCTGAGTCGCGTTGTCCTTGCCGTAAGCGATGTTGTAGGAAATCGTTTCGTTGAACAATTCGGTTTGCTGAGTCACCAGTCCAATACGCCCCCGCAAATCGTGCAGGGAGACTTCTCGAACATCGAGATCATCAATCTTCACGGCTCCAATTTGGGGATCGTAAAATCGACAAAGCAGACTCGTTAATGTGGATTTCCCTCCACCGTTCGGCCCGATAATACCCACCTTCTGCCGATAGGGAATTCTCAGATTCACATCTCGAATCACATATTCTTCACCATGATACGCAAAATGAGTCTTCTCGAAGACAATTTCCTGATGTGTTTGCGGGAGTAGTTTGGGTTGAGCAGGATTCTGTATGATTGATTTCTTATCAAGCAAGCTCTGCAATGCGTCCGCTGCGACGATACCATTTCCGACAACACCAAAAAGGCCGGAGATTTTGCGAATCGGGTCGCTGGCTCCAATTAACAGGCAAAAGAAGACGAGCATTGCGGAAATACTCATCGGCCGATCCAACAATTGAATTCCCCACAAATGGGTTTCCTGCTCGAGCACCAGATACGAACCGGCCAGCATCGCAATGGAAACCATGCTCAGCCCGAAAAACTCAATCACTGGCTTGGCAAGTTCGTTATAAAATGTAACGCGCATACTGACTTGCATCATATTTTTCGTCGATGCCTGGAATCGTCTTCGCTCTGCTTCTTCCATGCAATAAGACTGGACGGATTGAATACAATTCAATGATTCAAGAATCACATGATGCATCCCCGTCGATTCCGTAACGAGTTGTTGTGCAACTTTACGAACCGATTTAATAATGGCGACAATCAGGAAGACAACCAGAGGAGTGACGATAATGCACACTAACAGCAATCGCCAGGAAATGAAGCAGGCGGCCGTCAGACAGGAGATGATTTTAAGTGGTTCACGAACGACACCACTATAAAACCCGATGATCCCCTGCCCCATCATTTCCGACATATGCGTGATATGCGCCATGATTCCGGCACTACCGTAAGTCGCAAACGTTCCCCGATCCAACTCCAAAGCATGGTTAAATACTTTGAGACGTAGACTTCGTGTGACTTCATTAGAGACATAGGAAATGAGCATCATATTTGACATCAGAAATAGATGCTTCAAAGCCGTACTAAGCAGCAACAGCACCACAAACATACCAATGGTCGAAAACGCGGTTTTCGGGCAATACGCTTCAATATAAGGCTGCAGCTTTTTGTGATATGCCAGCGATTTGACTTCAGCCGCTTTGAGTGAATCTAAGCGAGACTGATTCAACCGATATTCTTTAAGACTGTCTTCATTCTGATTGGCCTGCTCAGCCGCTTGCAGAGACTTATTATTCTCCGCGATTTCAAGTTCATAATTCGTGATCGCAAGCTCTGACGCGTCAATTTTATTCGCAGACCATTCCCGCAATGATTGGCCATTCAGCGTGACTTCCAGAATCGGAAAGAAGGCACCGATATTAGCACTCCAGAGGGAGGCCACGCATATTGAGCAGATGAGACTGAGCGCCAGTAACCATTTGTACCGGAATGCCTCTTTGAGGCCATTACCAAAATTTTGCATCCTGCAAAGCTCCAATTGGCGACACAAGAAATGTGAAGCCAAAACCACCGAATCCTTCGGTATTATTAACTATTTTAACATACTCGAAAACGTTACTTCAGTGAACAAATCTCGCTCACCAGAAAGTGAATCTCTGCCTTCAATAGCACGGAAATCATCTAGTATCGATTTTAGATTTATATTAGCATTCATTTCGTTCACGCCCAAGATCAAAATTAATCAGTCTCCAAAGGTCGCCGAGTTGATTTCTCATACCCACTCCCATGAAGATGCTTCCCTAAAGAATCCGCAGGTAAGCATCCTGATTCCTTCATGGAACAACCTGAACCAGCTCAAAATATGCCTGCAAAGTATCGCTGAGCATAGCCGGTTGTCATATCAGGTGATAATTCATGTTAATGAAGGTATCGACGGAACTCTCGAATGGCTTATGGAAAATGGAGTTCAATACACTCATTCCCAGGAAAATATAGGAATTTGTTCAGCAATCAATCGAGCATATGAAAAAGCCACTGCGGATTACATTATCTATCTCAATGATGATATGTATGTTTTGCCCGCGTGGGACCTTCATTTAGTCGAGGCTCTCGAACAGGCAGATCCAACAAAGCCAGCTTATGCATCGGGAACAATGATTCAATCCTATGCAATTTCTGCAAGTACAATCGTTGCGGACTATGGAACCAAAGTCGAATCGTTTGCCCAGACGCAACTTCTCCAGGATTTTCATGCTGGAAAATTCATTCAACCAGACTGGAGTGGTGCGACTTGGCCACCGAGTTGCATCCATCGTCGATGGTGGGAGATGGTTTTCGGATATAGCGAGGAATTTTCTCCCGGGTTCTACTCGGATATCGATTTCTCGATGAAACTCTGGAACAGCGGCTGCCGACGCTTTCATGGAGTATCCAAGAGCCTGGTTTATCACTTTGGCGAGCAGAGTACGAAGCGTATCCGAGGGCTTAAAAATAAGAATGTGAAGCAGGCTCGAATCCGCTTTCTACAAAAGTGGGGTATCCTGCCTTCGACAGCTGTTCGTCATTACCTAAAATCTGGTCAACCTTTTCAGGAATGCCTGCCCGAACCAGAGTTGACAATCGATCACGCCCGCGCGCGACTGATCTCCTTCTATTATAGCAGTCATAAAATTTCACAGGATCTTCTGAAATATCTCGGTGTGAATGTCAATCAGGAATCCAATCAGTATCAGAATGAGACTGAATCTACTGCTAAAGCTTAACTCAATGAATATCGATGATAGAGGTCGACGGAATAAGACTCGCTCACTGAAGCAAAACATTTCCCCTCATTGAATATCATCAGGCGGCACTGATTTTGCAGCTTTTCCCATTCTCTGCAGAAATTCCAGGGAGCACGAGCTGTAATGTTTTCAGAATGGCATTAGACGAATAATCTCGTTCCACTGCCTTGAGGGCTTCCTGCTGAATCGCATACCACAAATCATCTTCCTGCTGTAATCTGAGGCAACAGTTTGCAAACTCCGCAGGGGTATCAGCCACCAGCAATTCTCGTTCGTGACTCCACCCCAGTTGTTTCGTCAGCACACTGGTAGCGATGACCGGCACACCGTGAGCGGCTGCCTCGATAATCTTCAGGGGAATTCCAGCGGCAAACTGTGTCGGAGCAACAAAAGCACGAGCAGAATGATAGACCTCACTCAAATCTTCCACCCGCCCCAAAACCTCACATCGATGAGAGCGACAGTATTCCTGGGTTTGATCGAGCATCATTCCCGCAATTGTCATCTGAGGAAATTGTCCGGACTGATTTTCAATCGCAGGGAGAATTTCTTCACAAAGCCAAACCAGAGATTTCGCATTCGGACTCCTCATATCGTGCACAGCACCAACAAACAACAGCCCTTTTCGATCTGCCACATCCGGGATAATTTTGACCGTAGAATGAGCATGACTCAGGACATGCACTTCTTTTCCCTGATCGCGAAATAACTTCGCCTCACCGGCACTGACGGCCAGGACCACATCGGCTTTTCCGACGATGTGCAGTTCCTCTCGCAACATTTTCCGCTTTTGTTCTTTTGAAACATCCACACCGGAAAGTCGCAGTCTCTCAATCTCCCGAATGGTGAAAATCGCTTCCGCGTCGTAAATAATTTTTGTCCCTGAGAGAATATCCGGCTTCTCTGCCAGAATTGCATTCAGTTTTTCCATGTTATGGGGCCGACTGATAATCAGCGACCCGTAATGTTGCTGCCGTTCATTTAGAAAATCGACCAGAGAAGGACAAGAGCCCCCCTGCACAATTTCAACATTGCGGGGTAAATCCCGATAAGCAGAATTCCAATCTTCCTGATTATTGGTCATCACAAACAATGTCACTTCGTAGCCAAGTTCGACCAGAGAATGCACCATCAGGTTGGAACGGGGAAACCCGGAACCTAGCTCTGAGTGTGGAATCTGATCCTCAATAAACAGAACCCGCCGATTTTTATCATTGGGAGTTCGGGCCTGCAGAATATTTTCAGGCGAATTTCCAAGCTGTTGCGACAGATAAGCACGATTTCTGGAGACAAATCGACTCCGGTGAGCTACCTGCAATTTGATAGCCGCATCAGAAGATTTGGAACTTGCAAACTCATAATGCAACACAACAATACGAGGGTCGTAAACCTGCCGTAATCCCGCCTGATTCATCCGGCTGGCCAGATCGACTTCTTCGTAATAGGCAGGAGAAAACCCCTCATCGAAACCATGGAAACGATCAAAATCTTTTCGTCGCATTAACCAGAATGCAGCCGAGCAGTAGTCGACAGTCCGCATAAACATGGCTTCATAGAATTCCACATGTTTTCCGCGGGAGTACCCCAGAGTTGAACCATCCGACCAGATCATCGAACCGGCTTCCTGAAGAGTTCCATTCGGCAGAATCAAACGTGCACCAACGCCTCCGATTCCGGGATCGGATTCCAGATCCTCAATTCCAGTTTCAATAGCTCGACTAGTCAACTGAGTGTCATTATTGAGCAAAAGGGTATACGTTCCCTGCGAGGCTTCGACTGCCCGATTCACTGCCTGAACATAGCCAACATTCTTTTCTCCACGGATAGTCACAACATTATCGAGACGATCGAGTAGAGAATTCGTCAGGTCTGTCGAACCATTGTCATAAATGACTACTTCAAAAGGAGTCTGAACATTCGCCAAAATTGATTGCAGACACTGAAACGTTAACTCGGCTCGATTGTAGAGTACGAGGATAATTGAAACGACAGGCTTATCTGGAGCGTCGAACACCAGCTTTGAAGAACTGGTCAGAAATGCATTTAGCTGCAATTGTGCCGCGTAATCGATGGCTTTTTGAGGGTTGAACTTGCCTGATAATGGCACAGTCCATACGACTTCTGGTGCATTATGAAGCTTCTTGTTCCTCATTTTTCTAAAGAAATGCTCGATCCGTTTTCCTGCTTTTTGCAACGGAGAACATTTATATAGAAAACGAAGCCGATTCCAATAACTCTTCAAGCCTGAAGATTTCCCCATCCGATCGATCCTTCAATCCTGCATAGGTTTTCAGTCGACCTGCCAAGACTCCCTGACTTGTTCGCGATCTCTGAAATCATTTCCCCGCAGGAATTTAACTGACCCTCGCGTAGCGCACAAGTTGACTATTGAAGAATCACTGAATTCACAACTTATTTGACAGCCTGGCGAAGATCCAATTCCAGATCCAGCCATTTCCCATTGATTTCCTGAAACTTCATGTCAGGCAAAAGCATGTTCGGATCAGGTTGATTCGAGTGCAAAATCCATCCTCCATCACTCTCAATCCAGTCGGTCTCCGGATTTGTCGTAATTTGACTGGTTGTCTCTGGCAGCAGTTCCCAGATTAACCTGCCCGTCTGCTGCTCATAGAGTCTCACCCCGTTCACCTTGAACGTCACAGGCTGATCACTGGGATCTATTCGAATTTGCCCGTCAACTAAAGGCTTGGGAAAACTGAAGCAAAGTGTTTGACGATCAAACTCTCTCCAATACCGCTGTGCGTGTTCTTCACTGTAGGATCCCGTTTTATTGGGCAAATAGATCACCCAATGTGTAGGATTGGCTTGATGCTGGATCGCTGCGGATCCTGCTGACAGGAAAAAGTTTCGCATCAGACGAGGATTCGCTTCCCGCAATGATTCGACTGCCCTTTCCTCTGAGAGCAGCTCCTGCATCTTCTGAAATCCCTCTCGACGAATTCCCGAGTTCATATGCTGAGCAGCGAGATTACAAATCAGATAACGTCGCCAATACGACGTATCCTGCGGCAACCAATCACAAAGTTCAGGAAAAATTCCCGTCGCTTCTTCCACAGCAGGTGTGGACAGAAAGTGCTGGTAAATACTGGAGATCTCCAGTGCATTTCGATTTCTGCTGGAAACCGAATCTGCACTCAAATTCCGCTGAGCAGGCAGCACGCGTGTTGCGGTCAGTTGCTCAGGCAGAATCCAGATTTCATATTTTAAACAAATCCGAATCCAGAGATCGAAATCGGACATCTGAATGAAACTGGGATCAAACCAGGCAGTCGAACTCTCAGTAAGTGCAGAACGTCGAATCATCGCACTCGAGAAACAAAGACAATTCCCATACTCAAAAAACCATCTGAGCCATTCATGACGTGTGCGATTCGTCTGCTCAAACAATCTTTGGATTGGATGAGATTGATGGGGTTCCCCGTTCTCATCAATGCACCGAGTATGTGTGAAAATCGCCCCTGCTTCGGAGTGACTTTCAAGATAATCGACCTGTTTCGACAATTTTCCAGGCAGGAAGGCATCGTCGGAATTCAAGAACGCAATGTACTGTCCTCGGGCCTGTTTCAAGGCATAATTTCGCGGATGATCCTGCCGATTGATTGAAAAATAATGGCAATGAATTCGCGGATCGGAATATTCTGACAGAACGTCTCGTGTTGAATCCGTCGAGGCATCATCGACAATGAATAATTCCCAGTCGGTCAATTCCTGAGCAAGGACACTGTCGATGGCCTCTGCAATATATTCCGCATGGTTATAGGAAGCCATGATGATAGAAACCATCGGGGTATCGCTCATTCGTTATCCTTGCGCTTCTGAAAACTCGATCGCCAGAAGTGCTGAAAGTGTGCTCCTCAATTCATTAGTAATGATATTCGTTTTCCCCAACCATTGAGAAAGCTGAGAAAGCGAGACCCAGCGATGAAAGGGACTCTCCGGCACATCTTCCGGATTGGCCCAGAGAATTGCATACTCACTGATACATTGATCAAATCGCCCACCTTCTTCAGAGTTTTCAAAGCTCAGCAAGGGTGTGGTCACACCAGGCAGGTTTTTTGCATAGCCTGATTCTTCAACCGATTGCGCTTCTACAGATTCTGCCTGAATCGTTGTCGTCAACTCAAATCCCTGTCGATTCCCAGCCTCCAAGCGGGCTTGCAACAACAGGTGCAAAGAACCGTTTATCATCCCAACCAATGTTGTCAGATTAGTCGGTTGACAAGAGGCAATAATTGGCTGATCCCACTCAGGTATCTCCCGCGTCAGACATTGCACCGCGATGTGACGCATAAAGAAGGCGTGACTATTCGAGGTTAAGTTGCCATCATCCCATTTCCAGGAATCTGTTAACTCAAGAATGGGAATGTGATGTCGATCCAGACTCCAATTCTGATTGAGGTTGTCCAGCCAATTCTGTAAGTCGTTCGACTCATGATAATTTCGAGTAGAATTTAGCGAATCCACAAGATTAAGTTGCCCCCGCTTCAATCCCATCTCGGTCAGGAATTTCGGATCCGATAGCAACCAGCAGGCCAGCACAGAGCGTGCATCTGTATTAATGAGATGGCTATGCCCCAAAAGCGAAAAAAGTCCAGTCAAAGAGACCCACCGGTGATCGGAACCAGCAGGTTGGAACGTCTCCGAATGTCTCACCACACGATTGCAATTCCGTTTGCAAAAAAATCGACTGTTTTGCTCGGACTGCAACTGATCATAGAACACCGTATCCGAATGCAATGCGTAATTCAGATAGGAGACCGGCTGGCCCTGATGGACCCGTTGATAATTACTGCATGTCGCCTGAATAGAGGGGGCGAATTGTACTCCATTCACATTTCCCGGCTCTGCTTTAGCTTGCAGCAAAATCTCCCAGGAATTGGATTGGTTCGACACGAGAAAACACAACATGCCAACTTCGGATTGATCAATCATTGGCTGCGAAACGTGGCGTTGCTTGGCTATGTCGTAGTAATTCAAACCGATCATACGGAAATAGCGATTCGAATCATGGGAAATAGCTCCGGAAGAATCCAACTGCCATTCCTGAGATTGGGACAATCGTATTCCCTGAACATTCAGCTGAGAGAGGACTGTTTCCTCTTCCCTCCAATTGAGAAGATCACAGAGAACCGAATTCATTTCAATTAAATTTTGAGATACTGAAGGAGGAGGATGCAAAGCGAACTTCATAGGGCATTCCTTTGCTCTAAGATGATAAAGCTGCCAAATTCAACATATTTGTGTAAATATAATGAATCTGATCCGAACGATCTATACAGGTTTCTGGTGAAGCATGGCTTCATAATTTCATAAAGGTAGACTGATTCCGTAGGACTTACCCTCAAGCCATTATTTTATTGCAGACGACCTTGTTCCAGGTAAAACAAATCAAGGATTATGAATTCTTAAGTCATAATTTTAATGGATTCCCTGAACATTTGAGAGAAACCAGTGAGCCATGGTTCTCTCATCGTGTCATACTATCAGGAAATTTTAGAGTGGAGTCAGTAACTTTTCTCTGATTTATTAACCGAAGATGACAGGAGAAAAACATGGATTCTCTGGGATGGCTATTACTAGGTCTGGTTGTGGGGGCAATCGTTTCCGTCCTCGTCACCAGGAAACTGGCTCAAAAAGAAGTGTCAACGGAAAACTCCGTGTCTCATCTATTGAGCAGCCACTTCCATCCTCTTCCTCTGAATAACATCACAATCACAGAACGGCAATTCCCGTTTCGAATGAGAGCCGACCTGCAACGGGAGATCGACCGCGTGTTTGGCGGTCAGATTCACATCCGTCATTTTTGCGGAGTTCGAAATGAATATTCTCATGAGTCAGTCACGCTTACGGGATGTATCTCTCAAAGTGAGCACAATCCAACCATTTCTACTCCTCCAGAATATGAAGAGCTGGATATTGGTGAAGACCAACCAGTTCGTGTCTTGAAAAATGGGTTGTGGCTACTCGAAAAAGAGGGCTTGAAATTTGTCGTTTTGCTGTCACCTGCTGGACATTATGGACAGATCACCGGAATTCAATATCAAGTCGGAACTCCTAATACTCCCGAAGGGACACAAATCGTACAGAGCTTTTTCAATCAATTGGAAGAGTCTGTGCTCAAAGCAGAATCCTACCGGGGAAAGATCCTTTCACTGGAAGAGTCCCGGCATTCTTATTCCGGACAATCCAAGGGGATCAAAGTGCATCAACTTCGACACGTTGAGCGAGATCAGGTGATTCTCCCTGAGGAGACGATTTCATTACTGGAACGCAATGTCATTCAGTTTGTGAAACAACGTGATCAACTTTCCCGTTTTCATCAGGCAACTCGCAAAGGATTACTCTTCTACGGGCCTCCGGGAACAGGAAAAACCCATACCATTCATTATCTCGCCCGAGCCCTTGAAGGTCATACGACACTACTCATCTCAGCCGAACAAGTGGGATTGTTAGGTGAATATATGACACTTGCCCGATTGTTACAGCCGAGCATCGTGATTATCGAAGATGTCGACCTGATCGCCCGGAATCGCAGCAACATGAACAGTGCTTGTGAAGAAGTCATGCTGAATAAACTTCTTAATGAAATGGATGGGCTGAATGAGGAAGCAGATATCCTGTTTATTCTGACGACGAATCGTCCGGAAACTCTTGAAGCGGCTCTGGCTTCACGACCTGGCCGAATTGACCAGGCGATCGAATTTCCACTTCCCGACGAAACTGGTCGTATGAAGCTTGTCCAACTCTATTCTCAAGGGCTTTCACTCTCGGAAGACAATATCAAAGAAATTACCAGCAGAACCGCTGAAGTTAGTGCTGCTTTCATCAAAGAGTTGCTCCGGCGTATCGTTCAATTTCATATTGAGGCGAATGGTATTGGTGAAATCACTCATTCCAACATCGACCAGGCACTCAATGAAATGTTGTTTCAGGGAGGGAATCTCAATCTGAAACTTCTGGGAGCAGCGAATAATCAAGCTTGATGCGATTGACCATCTGTTACAATCAGTTGATGACATTCTAGCCATGTTGGCGGTTCACATTTCTCAGCCAGCCTATGGATAACTCTATCTGGCACAACTTTGCTGCGGGATTTGTTTTGTCGAAGAATATGATCAAATTTTGGCTCTAGAAATACTATCTCGATTCTTGCATTGTAATCTGCAAAGAGATCAACCCAGCGGGTTCTCGTCAGTTTCATCGTGTTTGTCGCGTTAAAGGCAAAGGACGTTCCTGCGCGGAGTAACTCCCGGCAACGTTCTCTCGCGAGTTGTGCGACCTGTCCCTGGTTGTCAGTTGGATCCACATCTAGTTCATCACGAATATCATCGAGCGAAACCACGGGAAAATCGTGACGATGCCGGGACAGCCAGGTATCTTTGCCGCTGCCGGGAAGACCGACCATCAGTGTTACAGTGCATGAATAATCTTCATGCGGAACATAATGGAGATTGGGCTTCTGCTGCTGGGAAAATAAAAAGCGGGCATGGTCATTTGCGAAAGAAAACGGCTGGGTATAACAATTGGACTCCTGTGCCATCATCTTCCAGAAATACAGATTCTCTTCCGGTCGCGACATCGATTCAGTATCTCGACCTCGAGTGTCCGCCAATGCAAACAGGTACAGAAGCTTGTTATTAACCAGCCATGAAAGACGAACCACTTCATGAGCCGGCTCCTCTCGCTCCAGTAGAAATGCAGGACGTCCGTGGTAACGAACCAGCCGGGCGATCTCTTCACGTGTCGCCAGATCACACTCCAGTTCTCGAAGAACTTTTCGAGCCACGTGTTCTCCTTTCACTGCGTGTTTTGGTGAGCGAACACGACCTGTCTCCGAGTCAACTTCCGTTGTCAGAGGTTTGGCGACATCGTGAAATAATGCAGTAAAGATCAGAACGATTTGCTCATGATTTGAAAGTGAAGGCCACTCCTCAAGCTCGAATAGTTGATCCAGCACCATTTTTGTGTGCGTCCAGACATCACCTTCCGAATGCCACTCTGCATCCTGAGCGCATTCGGACATCGCCAAACACCACGATTGGGTTTCTGCCCAAGCGGTAATGTCCTCCAGGGATTTCATTTTGAGTTGTTCCCAGTTCATGACCAGATATCCACATTCTCGGCCAATAGATTCGGCACCATCTGCTCATGTTGCCAATGTGTGCTCTGCTTAATCTTTTCCACAAATTCAGGTCGCACAAATTTCGCTCGTCCTGTAACAGCCCCTTCGGCCTCTGTTCGCAGATAAAGCCCCTCCATAAGATTATCGTTCTGATTTGTTGCTGGGTTTTCGAATTGACTGTCAAAACGAGAGGGGCCAATCAAATCATCCAACTCATCACGTTTCAATGAACCGGTGTAAATGATTGGTACGGTCTCGATCCCAGTATCAGCGAGCATGGCGAGTCGTTGAGTCAAATCGAGAAATAATTGCTGCTGTTTGTCGTAGATATCGAATTCGAAGAAATAATGAGTCAAATTTTGATAGAGTATCGAATGTCTGGCATACACCCATTCTCCAAAAAGGATGAAACGATTCTCCAACTTCTGCTCAAGCATATTTCGTTTTACAGCTGCCCATTGTTTGAACAGATCGTATTGTGGATGCATCCCTTCAGTAATGAGATGGCCTCGACATTGCAGCACCATCTCACCAGATTCCAGAAAATGAATACCGACATTTGTGCCATCGATCTTTTCTTCTACGATCAAAGAATCATCCGCCAGAAAGCGTAGTGATTCCACTTCGTTCAAATGCTTATCGTCATCAGTCCCCTTCGAACCAAACAGATGAGGCGTACGGGGATACTTGGTGAAGTCACCGTGTGAGGTTCCCATTGCAATTTCTCCCTGTCAGACTCGTATTGTGGAACAACGTATCACATCTAAAACTAAATCAGGATTACACCCATAAATGCCGGATCCCCAAGCGGCATTGGCTTCAACAACAGACCAACCCTGTCCTTCGATTTGGCCAACATCAATAACAACGGCTCGTGGCGTAAAACTCATCGTGGCAGAAAGTGCTTTCTCAGCAAATTCGATAGCCTGATTGAATTCAAATTCTGTCGCTTCATAATTCGTGCCCTTAGCCAAGACACCATTTCTTAGATAAGGCGAAAGTGTCAACACATTGCCATCTAAACAAAAGCAACGAAACTCGGATCGCCACTGAACAGGTTCAATGACTAATACTGCTTGATCATTTTCATAATCTAATGGAAGATTCGCTCCAGTCTCATAGACTTGAGCCGTGAATGATTTGTCATTGGGAGGTTTGATAAAACGAGGTCGACTTAGTTTTCTTGCTTCCCCCAATGTCATTAATTGAATATCTCGATGGCGGAATTCATAAGGTAATTTTACCAGCCAGTCTTCCGGAAGATCGAGTAATCTGCGACCAACCATTTCGGCAATCGTTGGTGCATATAAAGACTCAACGTAAATAATCACTTCGTCATCATCAATTTCGGGCAGGCGAATTCCTCGTGCTCTGACAACAAACCAATCTCTGCTTATCGCAGCTCTCCAGAGAGCCTGATTGTCATCAGTATGTCGAGATCAGAGAATTAAAGTCGTCATAGCACATACCTTGAAAACCTGATGATTCACCAACAAACATACAAAAAAAGCCCATCCGATTACTTACAACCGGGTGGGCTTTCTTTTGTTATTCGAGATGTTCAATCCCTAAAAGTAGTGATCCCGGTTGACGCCGTCAAAAGCAACCTTTCTTCAGGCAGCACTTTTTGAAGCGTTGGCCGGAACCGCAGGGGCAGAGGTCGTTTCTGCCGAGCTTTTCTTCCAGAACTTTATGGCCGTGGACAATTCGCAGGCCCCATTTGACCTGCTTTTCGGAAGGAAATCCCCGACGGCGTTTGCTCATCGTCTCAAAAAAATGGCTGTTCGTTGTGGTGGTTCTCGTATGAGTGCTGCATGATACACCTCCTTAAAACAGAGTGGTGAAGTTGTTTCGATCCTGACACGGGAAGACGTTGAGGGTTCACTCATGATGGAGTCGACTGATAAGAATTTCCCCGGTAACTGTTCCAATGGAATATTAATACGGTATTATCAATGTAAGCTTCATGTCACCGTTTCATCGATAATATTTGGCTATGTGACCGAATAGATGAGTGGCATGCGAGGGAGAATTTCGCCTGCTATTCAATCAGAGAGGATTTTCGATGTCACTCAAACAGTTCACCACACTGCTAGCCATATTTGGGCTGATGAACTTCACGATTCCCACATCCCAGGCAGCTGAGGATGAATTACTGACAATCGGATCAAAGGCCCCTGCCATCAATGTTGAACATTGGGTCTCCGATAACGATGGAAAGTATGAACATGTCACCGACTTCAAAGAGGGGAATGTCTACATCGTTGAATTCTGGGCAACATGGTGCGGACCTTGTGTCGCGAGCATGCCCCATATCAGCGAACTGCAAAAGAAGTATGCCGACCAAGACGTTCAGGTAATCAGTATTAGTGATGAGCCTCTTGAAACGGTCAATTCTTTTCTGGCGAAAGCTGTCCGTGGAGATGATTCTGGAAAAACATATGGAGAACTAACTTCGACTTACTGCCTGACAACTGACCCCGATGGATCGGTCAATAAAGATTACATGCAGGCAGCCGGGCAGAATGGAATTCCGACTGCGTTTCTGGTGGGCAAAACGGGATTGATTGAGTGGATCGGACATCCCATGACGATGGACGAGCCGCTGACTCAGGTGGTCGCTGGGGACTGGGACCGAAGTGCTTTTGCTGAGCAGTTTGTCGCCAAGCAGAAGTTAGATGCCGGAATGCAGAATGTGATGGTCGCTTATCGCTCAGGCGATACTGAAAAAGCCATCAGCCTGCTTGAAGAACTGATGGAGATTGCTCTGGATGCTCAATCCAAAGCTCAGCTGGAAAGTATGAAGCTTCAAATGCTGATTCAAGCCGGGGGAGAAAAAGGAGCCAAGGCTCTGAAAGAAGTGGCAGACACTCAGGATTCTCCTGAGGTTAAAAATCGCCTCGCCTGGATGATCTATCAAATGTCAGAACAAGGACAGTCGGATGATGTCATGATCGCTGCAGCTGTGGAGATTACTCAAAAGGCTCTGGAAGCAGATCCCGAAAATGCAGAAATCATGGACACCCGAGCGCGCTTACTCCATAAACAGGGAAAGCTGGAAGAAGCTTTGAAAGTTCAACGCAAAGCCGCTGAAATAGGATCTGATGAACCGGAAGCCAAAAAGCAGATCGACAGCTTTCTGGAACAACTGGAGAAAGAAGCCAAAGAATAAACCACAATAATCAAACTGTCTCAATCATGAATTATTTTGATAATACGAGTGCCATTGGTTTCGCCAGTGACACTCGTTTTTGTTTTCCTGACTTGAAATCCAATGCTCGTCATTCAAATAGGAATCGCTGCCGAATGAACTATGGACTGGAAGTATGACAGCGGAGGGGTGGTCATGTTCGCGACTTTTGCTTCGTCGTCCCAGCGTCGAAGACGTACCGCTGCTTCACGATGAGGATTCTCGTCGAATGCCCGAACCTCTTCGGAACTCATCGCTCCTCCCTGAAGTTGCAGGCTCACTATCGATGGTTCACTTAAGCATGACTGGTAGTTCGGGTCGACTGCACAGAGATAACGCTTTGCTGCGACATGCAAGCGGATCGGTTCAGTCACCTCAACAGGAAAAATCGAATTCAAATAGTGATACCCCGAACCTTCGTGATGATCATCGAGACCCAGGTCTGGAGATTCCTCTGGGAGATCATGCAACAGATGACCGACATCGTGGAGCAAGGCCGCTGTGATAAGAGCGGCAGAGGCTCCCGCTGCCTCGGCGAGAGTCGCGGCCTGCAATGCATGCTCTTGCTGAGTCACCGCTTCGCCACCATATTGAGAATCCCCACGAGACTGAAACAACAAAAGAACATCGTCCACAGTTGGCATTTTTGAAATCCTTGATGACAGAACGTGATTATTGGACAGTTGGCAAACGATTGAAACAGAATACCAGAGTTCACAGGGTGTCACGCAACTTCTTCTATACAAAGAGAAGCCTGAGTTCATGATTAAATCAGGCAAGTTTGGTTCCGTTTCCGAGTGCCCGCTCCGGCACAGCGAGCACAACTGCCCCATTGTCATTATAAAATCCCGTGATCAGGCATTCCGATCGGACCGGGCCGATTTGCTTAGCCGGAAAATTGACTACGCCAACAATCTGGCGATTCATTAAATCGTCCTTGGAATACAGGTCCGTAATCTGTGCACTCGACTTTTTGATACCGATCTCTGCTCCGAAGTCGACTTCGATTTTATAAGCCGGTTTGCGCGCCTCGGGAAAATCTTCAACTGAAATTATCGTGCCAACACGCAGCTCGACACGTTCAAAATCGGACCACGAGATCGTCTCCATCTATTCACTCTTGTTTCCACTGTCTTTATTCAGGTCTTGCTCGACCATTTTCTTACGAAATATTAATTTTGCAGGCACGATTTCCGGATCTTTCCCAGCCACTTTCCACTGGAGTTTGAGCGAAGAATCTCCAGTCGATTCGAAGTAATCGATTCGGATTTTATGCAAACCCTTCTCCAGTCTCACCCAGTTACTTTCTTGCTGATAAGGATGATGACCGGGATTGTCTATCACGTTCTGGCCATCAATCCTTAATCGACTGCCATCGTCAGAACCGAGAATGAACTGAATCGCATCAGAATCTTGAACAGACAGATATCCTTCAATCCTCATGGCGAAATAATGTTCAAGTCCTGCAATTTCTTCTGGAGATTTCCAGTCCTCGAATAAGACTGTTCGAACCGGCTTCATTTTTTCCAACTCAGGCAGTACTTCAAATTGGCCCTCATAGATTTTGACTGTCCCCCCATGCTCCAATAATTCCTGGTCAATCTCAACAGGCTCAATGAGCGGATAAGAATCCAGTTTGAATTTCATGGAATGCATTGCCTTATCTCGCAAATAGGTCAATTCGATAATCTCTCCTGGGCTACGATACATCAGTGACAGCAGCCAATGGAGGGAATCATCTACAGGGAATTCATTCAAACTCGTGATCACATCCCCGGGCAGTAATCCCGCTTTACCGGCAGGACTTTCTGGAGCCACAGAAATCACATCGGCTGCTTCATGTGAATAATCGCATTCGATTCCGGTGTAGATATCGGAGCGTATTTCTGCAGCGATCATTGCTTTCAAATGACTTCGCAAAGTTTCAACGGGGACCGCGTAATTGATGTTTTCTTCGTCGAAATTCTTTCCAGAAACCACTCCAATTTGCTCGCCCAGGGCATTGAACAGCGGCCCTCCAGAATTTCCTCGATTAGAAGCCGCATCGAACTGGATGAATTTGTCCCGATACTCTCCGCCCAGTTGAGCCTGAGCCAATGCATTCGGCATGTTTGCGACGACTGATCTTGAACTGACGATGCCCGATGTAAAAACGATGCCACGGCCACCAGGATTCCCTCCCACAAGAATTGGCTCACCAGTCATGATATCCAGACTCTGCCCGATTGAGATGAACGGGGCATTTTCCTGTCGGGCATATTGAATGATCGACAGATCCTTTTCGGGCAATCGAGCCACAATTCGATAACGGCGGATTTGCTTGCCACCGACAAGGACGACCCCCGGACGATCTCTCACAACATGATCACAAGTCAACACATAGCCGTGCGGATGAATAATCGATCCACTTCCACTCGAACCTCCTTCCGACGATTGACTGAAAATCGCGACCACCGCTGGTTCAATTTGTTGAATCAATTTCACCGTTTCAGTGCGACGCGGAGAGTCCTCGGGAATTTCCGACCAGGCGACGACTGGAGTCAAGCCATGCGTAATGAGAAATAAAACGAATGTGAAAAGTTTCCGAACACACATGGAATTCCGCTTCCTCTATCGTTGAAAGTCTACTGACACCAATCCTTCAATCAGGATGTCCTCACTACTGAGTATGAGTATTGAGTTTCCAGGAGAGTCGACAGATCCACAACCCAATCAGGAATGAAAAGAGTCCTTCGATTGTCATCCACCAGAGTGGATAGCCAGCGTGCAGATCGATGGCTGCAATCACACATCCTTTAAGCATCGCGCAAATCCCCCAGAGATTGATCAAGGGAGCATATCGTTTCACATCAAAGGAAATATACAGCGTGACCAAACCACTCAAAGCATAGAACATTGCCAGAGAACGTGTGAGATAATTGATGCTCGCAGTCGCAGGCAACTCTCCGGGAAGGATTTGCCGATGCAACTGCTGCATCCATTCGACCGGCATCAGCATCGCCGGAGTTGCCAGCAACCCACCAAACCCGATAAGCCGCAGGATCAACTGAATACGCTTAGCAGCATGAGTCGATGACAGCGAAGAAGTCGAGTCTGACATAAGGATCACAGCGGCTCAATTAACTGGTATTCAGAGATCTCTCGACTGAAAGGGGAAACATGAATCACAAGCCGAAATGATAGGAATTCTAAACCGCAGGAAACAGGGTGAGCAGAGTTATAATTATCAAAAACCGTACAAGATACTTAAACAGAAACTGAAGGAAACAAAATTTCTTTTCAACCAAAAAGGTCAGGTTGTTTTTCAAATATTCACGGACAGATGCCTGCTGCGTATAATCACTTATGACCAACTCCCAGGCGCTGAGCTGTTTAGACTTTTGAAATGAGACAAATCACTCAACAAGTAAAACCACACTCACGATGAATCACATCGGCCATGTTCACCACATGTACACACCTTGATAAAACATCAAAAGGAGTAGGCGGAATCGGCTGTTTCGATGTTGACAATCAAGTTAATACTGATATGTTTGAACATGATGAATAAGTTGTGAAAAATTTTGCACGATGCAAACCCATGACAAAATTCATCTCCCCAAGCACAAACCTTGCCGATGCGCCCCACCGGAATTGAGTCGCGAATTCAATGAATTCACAACTTGAGCAAACACAAACCAACCTGCAGTTTCAACTGACTTCGTGGGAATATTAGGACGACCCTATGATCAAACGAACTTTCGCTGCCTTCATCGCTATCAGGTCAACTGCTGCGACATTCCTGATTTATGGCCTTACTGCTGGGCTCGGCCTCAGTCACGGCCTGGGACTCAGTCCTATAGAGGCGAACGAGCCTGCTGAGCAATCCCTCACCATTGCTGAACTCTCGATTGGCCCCGTCCTTGCAGATGATGCCGATGGGGCAGTTACCCTGCGTGGCCAGGATGATCGTAAGCAATTGTTCGCTTCAGGGTTGATGCGGGATCAGCGGCTAATTGATTACACCCGTGATGTCACGTGGAATGTTGAACCGCCCAATGTTGCTCGTGTCACCGCGAACGGTTTGATTGTTCCCAAAGAGAATGGTTCCGCAGTCATCACAATTAAAACGTCTCTGGGAGTTCAGGCAACTCGACCAGTCATCGTTACGGGAATGGATGACGTCCATCCCATCAATTTCAAAACTCAGGTTGTGCCCATCTTTTCAAAACTGGGATGCAATGGAGGAGGCTGTCATGGCAAAGCGAGTGGCCAGAATGGCTTCAAGCTTTCTCTCCTCGGGTTTTATCCAGAAGATGATTACGAATTTCTGGTTTATGAAAGTCGTGGCCGCAGATTATCCCCTGCTTCTCCTGCAGAAAGTCTGCTGCTCACCAAAGGGACCGGTCTTGTGCCTCATGGCGGTGGTAGTCCTCTCAAACCTGAAAGCGAAGAATACCGTTTAATCTATCGCTGGATTGAACAGGGTATGCCATACTGGAGTGAAAGCGATCCTGTTTTGACAGGCATCCAATGTCTTCCCGAACAGAGGATCATGGGGCAGGATGTCAATCAGCAGATCAGTGTGATTGCCACTTACAACGATGGACATACCGAAGATGTCACACGTATGGCATTGTATGAGCCGAATGTGGCGGAAATGGCCGAAGTGACTCCTGAAGGACTTGTGACAACCGCACAACTCAGTGGTGAAGTTGCCATTATGGCTCGTTATCAGGGACAGGTTTCTACATTCCGAGCAACAATTCCTTTGGGAGCCAGCACACAACCGATTCCAGAATCCGGCAACCTGATTGATCAGGCTGTTTTCGGGAAGTTACAGCAACTCGGTATCCCTGCTTCTGAACGCTCGGATGATGCGACTTTCTTTCGACGTGTCCACCTGGATGTCACAGGAAAATTACCCTCCGCAGAGGAATCACGTGCATTTCTAGCTGACACCAATGCAAACAAACGCAGCGAGTTAATCGATCGTTTACTCGACTCGACCGAATACGCTGACTTGTTCACAAATAAATGGAGTCTGCTGTTACGCAACCGCAAAGATCGCCCGGAAGACCTGCAGGGAGTCCATGCATTTTACCAGTGGATCTGGAATAACATTTACGAGAATAGACCTTACGATCAAATGGTACGTGACATTGTGACCGCGACCGGAAGTATGGACGAAAATCCCCCGGTCGCCTGGTATCGTGAAGTGACCGACTCCGAAGCCCTGGTCGAAGACAGCACCCAGCTATTTCTAGGTGTGCGAATCCAATGCGCCCGTTGTCATCACCATCCCTTTGAAAAATGGAGCCAGGACGATTACTACAGCATGGCTGCGTTCTATTCCCGCATCGGTAAAAAGACCCCCTCTGGCAATGAAAATGTAAAGGGGCGAGCAAAACGCATTTACCATAACATTGGCAACGCCACCGCCAAGAACCCTCGATCGGGATCCGATTTAAAGCCGTGTGGACTGGGTGGAGAACCAGCAGAGTTAACCCCCGATCAGGATCCTCGAACCGCACTGGCTGACTGGATGGCAGAACCGGACAATCCGTTTTTCTCTGCCACACTCGTGAATCGATATTGGAAACATTTCTTCGGTCGAGGAATTGTTGATCCTGAAGATGACATGCGGGCGACCAACCCTCCCGCCAATCCCGAATTGCTGGATGCTCTTTCCAAGAGTTTTGTGGAATCAGGCTTCGATCTCAAAGCGCTCGTGCGACTGATCTGCAATTCCAATACGTATCAACTCAGTGCGATGCCGAACGAGTATAACTTAAAAGACAAGCAGAACTTCTCCCGATATTACCCGAAGCGATTACCTGCCGAAGTGCTTTATGATGCCTTGCATCAAATCACAGGAGCGAAAAGCCGCATCAATGGTTTGCCTGCCGGATACGCAGCGTTGCAGATGCGGGATGTCAACAATGCGCCTTATTTCCTGAAGGTTTTCGGACAGCCTCAAGGAGAGACCGCCTGTGAATGCGAACGCTCTGCCGATGCCAGTTTGGCACAATCCCTGCACCTGTTAAACAGTCAGGATGTCCAAGGGAAAATTGCGGACGGAAAAGGCCGAGCCAGTCTACTGGCTGCTGACAAAGACCGCTCCCATGAAGAGAAAATCTCTGACCTTTACTTGTGGGCTTATTCCCGCCAACCAAAACCAGAAGAGTTGCAAGCCGCTGTCGGCTATGTTTCTCGTGAAGGTGTCGAAGTGAAAACTTCTTACGAAGATGTCATCTGGGCTCTGATCAACTCGAAAGAGTTCATGTTCAATCACTGATGAAAATCCGAATTGGTGGAGCAGCAGGTCAGGTTTCCCAGAAATGACTGATTACTCTGGAAAGTTGGATTAATTCAGTAGAACCAGACCTGCATACAAGTCGAAACGATGCACAAAACACAAACGGCCTGCCTTGAGAGTTCCCGCCATGTTTTTCATACCGAATCCCCTTGCCTGCTTTTGCCTGACCACACTGATCCTGTCAGGGTTCAATCAGGGCTCTGTTCTCGGCCAGTTACCGGTCACTCAACTGGGATCTGTATTCCCGCCCGGTGGAACAATTGGATCGGAATTTGAAGTCAATGTGCTTGATGGGACCGATCTGGATGAACTCTCCGGCCTCGTCTTCTCTTCCCCTGGAATCGAGCAGATCGATCACCCCGATCCGCATTCAAATCCCCGCAAATTTCGAGTAAAAATCGCTCCGAATGTCCCTGCAGGTTATCATTCCGTACGGGCAGAAGGACGTTTTGGCGTCAGCAATGCCCGTATGTTCCGTGTCGAACAGATACCCGTTCAAGCTCTTCAGGAAAGCGACTGGAAAAATCAGGAACCTGTCGCCATCGAATTAAACACTGCTTATTACAGTCGCTGTGAAGGTGGTGGAGATATCGATGAATTTCAAGTGGAGTTGCCGCAAAACCAACAGGTTCAACTTCGCGTGAACTGCCTCGATCTCGATTCTCGTATGAACCCGGCTGTGGAAGTTTATAGCCCCAATGGTCATCGCATTGCCTTCGCCCGCCGCGTAGGAGATCAGGATCCTTTACTGAATTTCACAGCGTCCCAGGCAGGTCCCTACAAAATTCGGATATATGATTTTCTGTTTCAAAATTCCAATGCCCATATCTATCGGCTTGAAGTCGCAGACTGGAAAATCCCCAGCCAAATTCAACCTCCAGTACTCTCAACTGAGACAGAGGCTAAGTTTCAGGGGATTCTTACTCAAGACAAGCCAGAGTCCGTCGAATTGCAAAACTTGACCATTGATTCCGGGCATCCGTTACTTTCAGGATTTATTAATCCACGCGAATTGATGGTCACCCGTCAGGTTTTAAGATTGTCACCACAGGACCAGCACAGCTTCCTGACTTCCCTGCCTGTTATCGACACAGCCATTCAGCTGGAAACGGAACCAAACAATGAGGTCGCACAATCTCAACTCGTACAGCTACCAGTCGATGTCACTGGTCAATTTGAGGATGCCAACGATGTCGATCGCTATGTCTTTGATATCAAAAAAGGCCAGGCAATCTGGTTGCAGGTTTTCGCAGAACGCGACGGCAAGATTCTCGATCCCTTTGTCCAGCTCGATCATGTATCTAAAGATGACAAGGGAAACGAAATCGTCAAATCAATCCCCGTACCGGATGATCTGACTGCAAATCTCATCCCCAATGTATTCGATACCCTCACAGACGACATCGACTTCACGACAGTCGCCCCGGAAGATGGACAATTTCGAGTCTCGATTCGCAATCGATATGCCGTCACTGGCAAAAGAAAACTTTCTCCCTATCGTCTGCACATATCCACTCCTCAACCAGAGTTTCAGGTTTATGCATTTACGCATCCTCATGTCGTGGGAACGACTACAATCGATACGCCGAGCGGTTGTATCATGCGACGTGGAGGAACGACCAGCTTACAGGTGATCGTCAATCGAATTCAGGGCTTTGATCAAGGTGTCATTGTTGAAGCCCCTCACCCACCACCGGGAGTCCAAATTCCCGCAATCCTGATACCGCCGGGCGAGCAAACTGGGGAGTTGATTTTGTACTCCTCTGAGGATGCCCCAGCAGGCTTTTCGGAATTGCAGCTCACTGCAAAACCTTTTGACCCCAGTCTCAAGGAGCAGCCAGATGCGGAATTAAAGTCTGTTCGTGTATTGCCAGTTTCGATTGCCTGGAAGGCAGCGGCCAACATGCCTGCGGTCTCCCGACAGGGGCACTCTCTGGTTGTTACCGTCCTCAATGAAACAGACTCCATTCAACCAGCGTTGACCCAAGCGCAATTATTCCAACATGTCTGTCAGTCCCAACTTTTCTGGCATCCCTTGCAGGTCAAACGACTGGCCGGATATGCAGATAAAGTGACTTTAAAAGCAGATGGACTGGACAAGAATGCCAAGATTACTGCGACAACTCCTGTAATCCCAAAAGAGGCTTCTGAAAGTTCAATCCACTTTCAGTTTGCCACCGATGCCAAGGTTGGCTGGCATACATGTTCAATTCACGGCGAAACTCAAGTCAATTATGTTCGCAATCCAGAATTAGTGGCTCGAACTCAAAAGCAGTATGATGATGCCAACACGACTTTGGAAGCTGACAAAAAAGTACAGACGACAATCGATCAACTGGTAAAAAAGCTCGATGCCGACTTGAAGGCAAATGCTGCAGAAAAAGCGAAACTGCAAGCTGAGATCAAAAAACAGGAAGAGACAACCGTTCGGCTGAAAAAAGAATTGACCGATTTAGAAACACAGCTGGCAGCCGCGACTGAAGAAGCCGCAAAAACACCGTTAATGGATTCCATCAAACAAAAGCAGGACGAAATTACTAAAAGCGAGAGTGACAAATCGAATCTGATGAAGCAGGTTCAGGAGCTGGACAAAACCGCTCAGAGCAATCAACAGGAGTTGACAACTCAACAAAAGAAACTGACGGACACACAAGCTCGCGTAAAAACAAATCAAACCAAACTTGATGCCCTCAAGAAAACTCTCGATAAAGTCAAAAGCGCTCAGAAACCCAAAGCACTCAAACAGGATGAACTTTTCGATCGTCTTGTCTTCCTGGTACACAAAGCTCCTCTTTCACTCGCAGTGAAATCTGGAAAAGATGTGGCTATTAAGCGGGGAGAAAGCCAGGAAATTGAAGTCGAAATCAAACGAGAAGGCGAGCAGAAATACCCTGTCGATTTAACCGCAACCATTCCTCCTGGAGTGAGCGGCATCAGTTGGGAAACGGTATCGCTATCTCCCGAAGAGAATACCGCGAAGCTCAAGTTGACTGCTTCCCCGGAAGCGACCGTAGGTTCCCATTCCCTTTCGACTGTCCGCGTTTCCACACAACAAGAGGGACAAACCCTGCATATCGACGCAACTGTGACAATTAAAGTCGAGTAATCGCCCATTTCAGAGTCCTACCGAATGCGCCTTCCCTACCAAAAATTTGGGCTGATGATCTCTCAAGCACGACAGCGGAGTGCATAACCGTTATCTCAGTCCCAAATCTAAGCCCTGAAAGGGCACTAATTGAATGAATTCATCCATGCAAAAAAAACTGCGACACTTCGGCCTTCTCGCTTTTTCAATCCTCGTGCTCATTGCCTCTCCGCTTAGAGTCACCTCTGCAGATGAGCAACCGATTGCTCCTGTTGCTGTGGACCTGGGACGGGAAGTTGATTTTGATCAGGATGTCGCTCCGATCCTCAAGAACAATTGCCTGGCATGCCATAACTCTAAAATTAAAGAAGGGTCATTGAATCTGGAATCTCACGTGGCGATGATGCAGGGAGGAGATAGCGGCACGTCGATTGTGCCTGGAAAGTCCGATGAAAGCTATCTATTCCAGGTGGTCAGTCGCCAGGAAGAGTCATTCATGCCGCCACTACCCAATAAAATGAATGCAAAGAAGCTCACTGGCGAAGAGGTCTGGAAGTTAAAACGCTGGATTGATCTGGGAGCTCCAGCTGGCAACGGGCTGACGAACAGCACGGTTGTGTGGTCGACGATGCCACAGAATCTGCAACCTGTGTACGCGCTCTCGCTCTTCCCCAATGAATCTCGCTTCGCCGTCGGACGAGGAAATCGCGTTCAGGTAATTTCTATCACAAACCCTCTGGATGTGTCGAACCTTATTGATCCAGAATTGCCTGCCGCTCATCGGGATTATGTGAATGCAATCGCGGTCCACCCCAATGGACGATTACTCGCCACTGCTGGATATCGTAATGTAAAAATCTGGCAAAAGGATGCCTTTCAGATTCTTGAAAATGCACATATCAACGAGCCAGTCGCAGCATTCAGTCATTCCCCTGCCGGGACAAAATTTGCAGTGATCGGGCAAACCGGACGATTGTTTCTCGGCAGCAATGAAGGCCACCAAATCTCTGAGACAAAAATCCCGGCAGCCAAAGCAGTGGCGGTCAACGATGCAGGCAATCTGCTTGCCATCGCGACCGAGACAGATGTTAAAATTCTAGACCCCACGAATTCAGAATCGATAGTCACGTTAACCGTCCCCTCACCCGTAACTCAGCTGGCATTTCATTTACAAACTCTTGTAACAACTCATGCTGATGGCCAACTGCGAACATGGTCCAAAGCAGAAGCTGATCCCACCTGGCAGGAAAGCGGGGCGGCATTCAAAAAGAGCGATGCAGCTGTGATCGAATTCAAACCTGTTGCAGAAAATAAATTTTCGGCGTTATCAGCAGACGGAAATGCGGTCATCTGGGATCTGACAAACCGCACCGCAGTGAGGGGATGGGCAGTTTCTGGGGATACGACAAAGCTGTGTTTCACAGAAGATTTGAAGACCGCTGCAACCGTCGATAAAAATGGAGTTGTACGGGTTTGGGATGCCAATGGTAAGCAGACTCAGGAATTCCTTCGACCAGCTTCGACTGAGAAGGCAGTGAAAGATCAGGAGCGGGCACTCGCGATTGCGAAAGCGCAATCTGCATACAGTCTGAATCTGGTGAAACTTGCCGAGACAGACCTGAAACAGCGGGAAGAAGCCGTTCAGAAAGCAGAGAAAGCAATTGAACCAGCCAAAGAAGAAATCACGAAAGTAACAGCTCCACGGGACGAAGCAGTCACAGCTCTTGAGGCTGCCAACAAGAAACTTGCGGAAAAACCTGAGGATGCTGAACTAAAAAAACAACAGGAGGCTGCTCAGAAGAAACGAGACGAAGCGGTTGCGAAATTCGACGAAAAAACGGAACTTCTGAAACGAGCAGAGACCACTCTACAGTTAGAAAAGGCGGCATTAGAGCGTTCTAAAACACAGAATGAGGCGAAAACCAAACAAAGCGAACTTGCAGCCGAACTGGTCAAGAAAATTGAAGGCGAACTCAAAGTCAGCCAGGAGGCCCGAGACAAATCGACACTCCTGGCTGTCAATATTGCCTTCGAGGACGCTCAGCTTTTACGCATTTTGACATCAACGGGTACCATTGAAACCTGGAATGTTTCCACAAAGCAACCTGTCGATGAATTCCAGGTCCCTGAATGGCAGAGCAGCCTCGGCTGGATACCAATCTCGGGTGATCGTTATTGTGAGATTCGTGCCGATGGCCGCATCGAAAAGGTGTCCTTATCGCCTCAATGGACATTGCAGAGACGTCTTGGCCCCGCCAATGGAGAGTTGGCCATTGAGAAGAGCGAATTTGTCGATCGCGTCACAGCACTCGACTTTTCACCAGAGGGTTCGTTACTCGCAACCGGAGGCGGAGATCCTTCCCGTGACGGGGAATTGAAAATCTGGAATTGGAAAGAAGGAACATTAGTCAGAACCATACCGAATGCCCATAGCGATAGCATTCTGACAATCAAATTTTCGGAAGATGGCCAGAAACTGGCGACTGGTTCAGCAGACAAGTTTGTCAAGGTTTTTGCTGTCGATACAGGAGAACCACTTGCTTCCTTTGAAGGACATACCGAACACGTGCTGAGCGTGGACTGGATGGCAGATGGATTGACAATTGCCAGTGCTTCTGCTGATAAGTCCGTCAAAATCTGGGACGTGCAGGATGGTTCTCAAAAGCGGACAATTACCGGTTTCGGAAAACAGGTCACCGGGTTGGAATACATCGGCGTGAGCGATAATCTGGCAACCTGCTGCGGAGATAAAATTGTCAGACTTTATCAGGCTGGCAATGGTCGAAATTATCGAAATCTTTCCGGGGCACAGAATTACCTGAATGCGTTCGATGTCACCGAGGATGAAAGCCTGGTGGTTGCAGGCGGCCATACAGGAGTTGTCCGGATCTGGGATGGCAAAAGCGGGAAATTATTGCAGACACTTGAGCCTAACTGAATTCCTATCGGCTGAAGCAATAGGTTCGAGCCGTGGGCTACGGACTGAAGTCCTGACACCCACATGCTCTGGTGATATTTTCCAAATGGGATGAACCTAAAGGTTTTGCCTGCAGGTAGATAAGCTCCTGATAAGTCATTACTTCGTACAAGCCAAAAGAAATGAGACGACCGAAGCAGTTATTGCTTCAATCGTCTCAAGTATTTCGGCATTTCACCAGTGTCTTGCTAACTGATCCAACTCAGTGTCCAGGCAGAAAAGCTCAGCAATCCGCTGACCACAAACATTGGCCAGTAATTGATTTGTCGGGCCTGAACTGGAGCGTGATCGGCAGCCTCACGGCGAAGCTTCTCATTTAGGACTTCCAGAAAGCTAATTTGAATTTCCGTACTGCTGAGGGATTGCATGAAGGATATCCTTAAGTGACGTATTCCAGAATAGATCGGAGAGAGACTGGCAGGTCCAGCGTTCAAGCAACCGTCTATCCGTTGTCATGAACTGCTAAATGCAGTTGATATATTAAGATCAGTTCTGTCGGCAAATAGCCGAGAGGTGCGCCGATCGTAATAGCGAATTGAGGGAGTTTCGTATCTGACCGCTGCTCAAATTCAACGATTTTTAATGAGTTGTCTGGTCAGTCGAAAGAAAACAATCAATATCTTTTCTATCGGCTTCCTCATTTTAAATTGGCTATTGCATTTTGATCAGAAGCTGGGAGATATCGCGATCCTCAGGCAGATAGGAATACTGCAATCATTATGCCTTCTATTCAGGTTAAAGGGATTCTCCCAAAATTTCCCGAGGTTTGCCTCATGAGCCCTGATTGCAGTACACTCTATCAGTGATGTTAGGTCTTTGTTCATAACGATTTCCCGACCACTGAAATCGATTCTTTCCCGTCAAATCCTGAAAATCGAAACCAATTCATGCAGATTTTCCAATTCACTCATCTCCAGTTCTGTATTTTACTGGGATGTGGAATCTCAATTCTGAGTGGATGCGAATCTCCGCAAACTCCTTCTGATGAAGATGTTACTTCAATGGAAACTCCTGTGGAGAACTCTTCGGCAAAACAGCCAATGCAGCCAGCCACAGATGATTTTGCTCCAGAGGAAGGCTATCGAATATTAACTCTGGCTGATTTCAACAAAGTTGCCGCCGAAGAAGAGACCTGGACTCAAAATGGGACCTCGCTAATCTCTACGGGAGTGCCTAAGGGGTATCTGCAAAGCCACAAAAACTTCAAGAATTTTTCGTTAATATTCGAGTTTCGCTTCCTGCCCAAACCGGGTTTAAGCGAAGAGAAATTGCCTCAAAGCAATACGGGCGTGCTGGTTTATATCGGCCCGGAGCAGAAAATCTGGCCAGAATCAGTGGAAATACAGGGGAAATTCAGCGAATTAGCCTCCATCAAATCCAACGGCGGAATCGCGAATGTCGTAATCGAAGATAATCCCAAGGCTCGAGAGCAAGTTCGTCATCCAGTGGGAGAATGGAACGAAATCGAGGTCATTTCACTTGATGGCACACTGACCTCTTTCTTGAATGGAACCAAAATCTGCAAAAGTGCTCCAGGCGAACGCAGTGAAGGAACTCTCGGCTTCCAGGCGGAAGGGTTTCCTCTGGAATTTCGACGAATTCGGATCGCTGTAAAATAAGCACTTCATATTTTACAAGTTGCCATAGTCGTAAGATGAGTGACCATACTATAATAGACCAAATTAACATATCGCACTCCACACACATACGAACACTAAATACCTCTCGCAATCGATTGACGGTTCTCCATGACTACCACCAGTGAAAGTCGCATAACCATTCTGGCACTATTTCTGATTGTCTTATGCCTCTCAGGCTTGGGATGTGGCTCTGGCTCAACAGCAGACAAAGATAGTGAACCCACCCCTGTAGGAACATCTACGGAACAGGTCGAGGATTTACCCCCCTGGGTTGGTCGGTGGATGCTGGTTATTACCGAACAGACAACAGACTTCCATCCATTCCTGGTCCAAATTGGCGAGTTCAATGGACAGCGGGCCCTACGTGAAGTCGATAAAGCTCCGGGGCCATCGTTTGAATCCTGGAAAATGACCCAAGTGGTCTTTCGCGAAGACGAAATCCTGCTCTCGATCAACATTCGAGAAGGCGTAACCATGAACTTTGTGGGCGAACTGCACGGTGAAGCAGTGCTCGGCGCATTTTTCATGGAGGGAGAACTTGATGTCACTCCTGCCCGACTCGTAAAAACTTCCGCCACGAGCATGAGCGAAATTCAAACCCCAGACAAAACCGAAGGCACCGATGCATTTGAGTCGGCAATCAAAGCGAAAGATAAAATAACTGCATTGCAGACATTTATCAAAGATCATCCCGATCTCCCACTCACAAGTTCGGCATACTACGAGCTGATCAACTCCGCAGTCGCTCAGAATTTACCACTCGAAAAAGTAGAAGAGTTCACGAAGAATTCTATCGATTCGTCAAAACGCTGGGGACCGAATTTGGTCCCGGAAACACTATTTCAAATAGCGACTCTCACAAAATCGTCTCCAGAATATCGATCGATCGCACGTTCTGCTCTCGACCAGATTAAGGAAATCGTTGGCGAGCCTCTTCCGGATAGCTATGCAGAACGGATGGACTTACTGGAAAGTCAGTATCTACTCTCATCAGACTCCGCAGAAGATCAGCAATCGGGCGGTGAAAAACTGCAGACCTTTCTTGTTGACCGACCTTTTGAAATCAATGGGTTAATCGCTCTTGCGACTCATTTTGAGAAAACCAACAAGAAAGAGGAAGCCCTCAAAATTTATAGTAAACTGGCAGTATTACCTGGCTTGAGTCGAATGGTTGGTGCAATTCCTAATCTCGATGGTGATGAGCCTCAAACGGCTTTACAAAAAGTTGAGTCACTTTCTGAAAAGAAGGGGGATGAACTAACTCGCTATTTGGATGAGGCCTATGAAAAAGAGGCGTTCTATTTTGTGGAACCACAAGACCAAAAGCCTACGTTGAAGGAAAATCGAAAAATTCCATTACTGGAATTATTCACCGGTTCGGCTTGTCCTCCATGCGTGGCAGGAGATCTGGCTTTGGGAGGTTTGGAAAAGGAATTCCCGAGTCCCGAAATCATTGCGGTTCGCTATCACCAGCATATCCCGCGACCGGATCCACTCACCAATTCTGACTCCGAAGCTCGATTCAGTTATTATGGTGATGGTGGTACACCTACACTCATCATCAATGGACGACCAGCCAGTTCCGTGGGTGGCTTTGTCTTTCATGCGGAAAATCATTATGAGGAACTGCTCCCCATAGTGGGCAGTCTGATCAATGAACCCTCTTCCGTCGTGATTAACCTGGATGCCACGGCCGAAGGAGACAAAATGAAAATTAAAGTTGAGGTGAGCGGTGTGGCCGAAAGCCGTACCGCCGTCCGACTCCGATTGTTAATTGTCGATCCACTGATTCATTTTGATGCTCCCAACGGAATTCGACTCCACGAAATGGTAGTTCGCGACATGCCAGCAGGAACTAATGGGATTGCCATTAAAGATGGCAAAGCAACTTTCGAGAAAACGGTTTCGATTTCTGAGTTGAAAGCGGAAATCATGGCAGATCTCAACACTTTTCAGAAAAACCGTGGCTACCAGTTTGAGGATGTTCCCAGCGACTTTACCAAACTCAAAGTCGTGGCTTTTGTTCAGGATGATGACTCTCGGCTCGTTTTGCAGTCGACGATTTCCCCTGATCTGGAATTTCAACTAGAATCTGCTCCAGAGTAATTCTGACTTATCTCATTTTCTAAAATATTGCAATTCCGGGTTCCCGGCTCGTTTTGTATCCTCCAGATGACAATTGAAATTTGCCCCTTGAAAACGATATCCGCAAATAGACATTGTCCCACTCATCTTCCATCGCACGAAGGGTCAGGGATGACTTCACCAGTTTCAGCTCGAAATTCTGCACGCTTCCTGCGTGGGTTGATTTCGACATTCACTTATCCGAGAGCATTGCTCGGAAACTACGGATTGCCAAAACTGGCTTTCGATACCCCGGAACGCCGAGAACGTGGACTTACGATTTTACTCCCCGGTATTGAAGGACAGAGTAGTCTTTCGCATTCCGTGGTCAATGGTTTAAGCGATGGCGGGGTGAAAGTCGCGATTGAGATTTTTGACTGGACATTCAACGTCAAGCCTGCAATGTTCAATCTCTGGATGCCGAATCGAAATGCGAGATTAGCCGCTTCGATCGCTGAAAAAATATGCGATTATCAGGATCTGTATCCAGGTCGAGATGTCACATTAGTCGGACATTCCGGTGGGGGAGCCATGATCCCAAAGATTCTGGAAGCCCTTCCCAACGGACGCGAAATCACACGTGCCGTGATGATCGCGCCGGCAATCAGTCCGAGATACGATTTATCTTTTGCTCTGCAGGCAATTTCGGATCGTATTTATCATGTCCGCTCCCCGCTGGATTTGTATTTCCTGGGTTTCGGCACGATGGCTGTCGGTACTTTGGATCGTAAGCACTGTCCTTCAGCTGGTAACCGAGGATTCAGACTTCCTGAAGTAACAGAGACAGAAAAGCATCAACTGTACAGCGACAAATTCCATCAGATTGACTACAGCATCAAAATGTTGAAAGACTGGCATTATGGTGGTCATTTGAGCTGTATGAATCGCGTGTTTGTCGAAAAACACATCGCCCCTTTACTCACTCAAGTTCCCCCTGCAGCCGTTGAAAAAGTTGTGCCAGAGAAGCGGATCCTGCATGAAGTTGCCACTGCTTAATAGGACGAATCAGGCAGACTCGATTTCATTCTTATTGAATTTCACTTCAATGAGCGTGGTCACACCCCGCTTCGATTTGGGATTATACCCCTTGCGAAACTGAAGCCGCCAGACCGCAGCGCCATCAAGTTCGCCGGCTGCGTCAGGTGATGCAGGGATATACGCTTCCATCGTTTCTCCTGGCTTGAGGACGGGGTCATCCTGCATACCTGCAAAGTTCCAGTCACCATATTCTTCGAGATCATACAGAAGAAATGTATTTTTCAGGTCGCCTTTACTGCCAGCTGGGCAGAGAAACTGGTTCGATCGCAACTGAGTTCGATTATTGGAATCGACAATACGTGTGAGCAGAATTTTTCGGTCGAGTGGAGAAAACGATTGATCTTTCGAGACATTTTCGAATTTCACCCACAACTTGAGAACTTGTGGGACCGATTCGCGTTTGCGAGCAGGGTCCCCTGTATAATGCTCAAAACGGAGAGTCCCTTTTTCCACACGCAGTGGTGTCACAATCAGATTGCCATACCGTCGGGATTCTCCAAGTTCGAGTTCGTGTCCCGGGGGTAATGTCGCCGCTTCAGGTACGAGCCGATAAGCAATTTGATCATCCTGCATAGGCGGTTTTAAATCGGGCAGGCTTTCCAGATCGTGCGGCTTTCCAGAGTAAGATTGCATGATGAGATAGGCACAAATCAACGTGACTGCACTTGCATAACTGACCAGAATCGTGAACTGAAGTTTGGGAACAGTCGTGGTTTGCTTCGATTTGCTCGTCTTTGGTTTTTTGACTTTCTGATTATCCGGCTTTGTAACCGGCTTCACTTCCACGACCTCATCCTGATCAACAGAGGCTGCGACTTCCTCTACTTTCGCTGGTGCGATGGTGGCCTCAGGAGTATCAGCGATGGTCTCCTCCAAATCCACTTTCGGTTCTTCCTGAGAAATAACTTCAGTCTCATCCAGGTCTGCAGGGGAACTCTCTTCTTTCTCATCCTCCAATTTGGCAACGTCTTCGGCGGCCTCAATCGTGTCCTCTGTAACTTGTGCCTCTTCCTCAACAGGTGCTTCAGCCGACTCCGCTGGTTTCTCATCAAAGAGCGACTCTCCAGTTGAGGAGTCAGAACCTAATGCAGAAGCAAAGCGAGTTCCGCTGTCTGAATCCTGATAGAGCTGAGGACCGTCCATCCAGCTCAAACTTGTTCCGCTGTCCGAACCCGATTTTTTCTCGGGAGGGGCTTCAGCGGCTTCCACTTCTTCGGAACTTTCATTTACGTCTTCGTCCACAACGTCTTCGTCCGAACTCGATTCCTGATTTTCATTGGACTCTTCGGATTCTTCGACCTCTTTTTTCTGCTCAATCGCGGAATCTGAAGCCTTATTGTCATGCAGGAAACTCAAATCAAAATCGTCATTGGGCATGGCGACTAAACTCCCGGTAACTATTCAAAATGGTATCGTCTGGATTGTTCGAGACAGGTTGATGGCACACTTTATTTTAAATGGCTGAAAAAAGACTGTTTGAAAGAAACTTCAGGTCTCATTTGCACATCAGGTGATCATTATCAGCTTACCCAACCGATGCAGAGATGTCGAATCGTTCTTGCCAATTGAGCGAAATTGACTGACCAAATTCATCGACTAAAGCATGCCCCTGATAGGACCAGTACCCCAACACGGGACAATTCGTCCAGCTCCGCAAGTCTTGCAGATTATGATTCAGAGATTCATCCCGACCAGTCACCAGAGACCTGGGTTGAGTCTCATTCAAGATGATGCCCGCTATTCTTAACCCACGACTCTGAGCCGCTTCGATCGTTAGGAGTGTATGATTGATCGTCCCCAAACCTGCCCGAGCGATAATCAGTATGGGAAACCCAAACTCTTGAGCCAGCGAAGCATTCGTATGCTGATCGGAAACAGGAGAAAGCAGCCCCCCTGCTCCTTCGACGAGCAGATAGTCCACATGAGATTGCCAGTCAGCCAGTCCATCGATCAGCTGCGACTCATTAACAACTCGACTTTCCAACGCTGCTGCTCGCGGCGGGGCGACCGCTGTATGAAATCGCTGAGGACAAATCCGATCACTCGGAAATTCTCTGCCAGTGGCCGAATGCAGTTCCTCTAGATCCGACCAAGTTTGTTGACCCGTTATTGAAAGCACTGAACCCGAGCAAACTGGTTTATATGCTCCAACCGAGCAATCTTCAGCACGTAAGCGACGGATCAATTCGCATGTTATGTAGGTTTTGCCAACATCGGTATCGGTTCCTGTGACAAACAAACCGCGCATGAGCTGTATTACCTGGCAAAAGCCTTTGGACCAGTCTTATCATCAGAGAATAAACTGAGACAATTAAATCTCACATTAAACTGGTTGACTCTTTGTATCAAACCATGCTTCAACTCGATTGATGATCGACCGTCTGCGGAGAAGGGTCCGATTCGTTGTGAGATTGTTCGGCAACAGGCTTTTTAGGGGGATGTCCATGAGGTGTGTACATGGCGACCAGCACAACACCGACAATTACTGCAACCATGCCCACCCAGAGGAGAGGATTGACATGGCTGGCATCTTTCAACTGAATGATCGAGACAATTGCAGTGATAGTAACCGCACCGCCAAACACAATCGGCATCACAAAGAGAGGCTTGCCTCCGCTCAGCATCGCCGAAGTTAAACTCAATGCCCCTAATGCTCCGAGCGTTCCAGCCAGAAAGCCCCAGATCATGGCTGGACTTTGCTCCCCACCAAAAACGTAAACATCCCCTTTAACTTTCATTCCCACTAAGCCACCCGCGCAGGCCCATACCAGATAAGCCACTCCGATAAATACATAAGGCTTAAAAGGGCTCCAGGCACCTGTTGTACTTCTGGCGTTCTGAATTGTCGGACCATACAAACCCCAGCACAAAGCAGTTCCCAAGGCAAACAAAATCGGTAGTAGCAGAAGCTTCATCGAATATCTTTCGTGGCATGAAAAAGGCGGGATTGACTGGCAGTTTATCGCACAAACCAGACATTATGATTTTACTGAATGAATCACGCTCCAGTATTATCTTTCTACAAGCGTAAAGTTCCTCAGGGATTTGTTCAAACCACTCAGAGGATGAACCTGAGAAAATGTCTGCGCAAACTGGAGAATGTTTGCTGCATTCCTCTCTACACCCTGTGACTTCGTTTTGAATCCGATAAAATAAAAAGGTGGAATTCCCTGTTCAAAACGATTGTCATTGAATCCAATTGGCACACAACTAATGCATGATTATTACCTGTCGACCGAAATTGACCATCAGATATTCACTCAGATTTCTGCCCTGGCCGCACAAACGGATCAAAAAAATCTCTGGCCGGTAGATCAGCTTGAGATTTTGAAACAGGCGGGAGTCTTCGCCTGGGATCTTCCCGAGGAATTTGGCGGAACAGCTTGTCAAACGACTCAGTATACAAAGCTGTATCTGGATCTCTCGGTCGCCTGCTTGTCGACCGCGTTTGTCTTATCACAACGAAACGCGGCTGTTCAGCGAATCGCTGCCTGTGAAAACGAGGAACTGAAACAAAAGTATTTACCGAGCCTGGCTGCAGGAAAAATCTGGGCAACCGTCGGGATTTCGCATCTATCGACATCTCGTCAGCATTTGAGTAAGCCTTCCGTCACTGCTGAGGCAACAGACTCTGGATATCTTATCGACGGTTTTGTTCCCTGGGTCACGGGAGTAAACCATACCGATCTCCTCGTCACTGGTGGCACCCTGCCCGATGGTCGTCAATTGTTGACAACGGCCTCTTGCCCTAACAAAAGCATTGCATTTGGGGAAATCGCGGACATGCTTTCTTTGACTTCGTCATCAACAGGAAATTTGAAACTTCAGGGATTACAGATTTCGGCAGATGACGTGATTGCCGGCCCCGTTGAACAGGTGATGAAATCGGGTGGTGGAGGCACCGGATCGCTCACAACCAGTGTCATCACGGCAGGTGTTGCTCGAAGAGCCGTATTGGGATTGGTAGAGGAGGCTGAAAAACGGATCGAACTAAAATCAGAAGCGGACCAGATGCAAGCCGAGTCTCAGCAACTGGTGAACGATCTGTTAATACTGGAAGAGAACCCAAGTTGCGATGATTCGAAATTGACGCCGCAGTCTTTAAGAACACGAGCGAACTCGCTGGTCCTGCGAGCTGCTCAGGCTTACTTAACGGCGACCAAAGGAAGCGGCTTCCTCAAAGGGCACCCAGCGGAACGAACCATTCGCGAAGCAATGTTTTTCCTGGTCTGGTCCTGCCCGGCTGCAGTGGCCCAATCCGCCATGAAAGAATTTGCCTGCTCACCGACTTTTCTTGTTGAGAGTTAATAATCAAGAGAATACAAGCACGAAGCCCAAGCGAGTGTGTCCGATCAATTAAATACACTCGCTTGGGCTTCGTGCTTGTATTATTGTTAACATCCTGAAAATGATCGGCCCCTACCTGTAAGGTCCAACCCAACCGCGCATTTGAACTTCGACGGCTTCGAGTGGTCTGACTGTCAACTTGATGGTTTCTTCATCCTGGATCAGTGTCATTAGATGAGCGTAATCTTCGGGGCGGAATAACGGCAAGCCGTTAACGCGGTCGATGCGGTACATCGAAGAGAGTCCTGCTCGTTCTGCGGCAGAGTCTTTTGTGACTGATTTAATCAGCACGAAACGCTTAAAATCCGCATCGACTTCGATGCCACATTGCTTTTTATCATCCAGTTCAAGTTCCACAATTTTTGACTTAGCATAATCCCGCTGGATATCGAGCGTCAGGCGATCGCCTGGTTGATAAGGTTCAAGGTCGACGGTGAAACTTTTGAAATTTCCGACGAGTTTTCCATCCAGACGAACGATCGTATCCTGAGTCTGCAAACCGGCATACTTCGCCGAAGTTCCTGGCTGAACCGTTTGGATTTTCCAATCGGTCTCTTCACTGTAAGACGTGCTGACTGGCCCTGAAATTCCCATCCGGGCAGAACTCCGATGCTCTACAGCAACCCCCGGCACACCAGCAGCTAAGTCTCTCAATCGCTCGATGGGAATGGGACAGTTGCCAATATGATAGATACCTCTTCGATTTCCCAGTTGCATTTCACTGGTCAGCAGAATTTTTGAAATGTGCTGGAGATCTTCTTCCTGGCCAGTAAAATCTGCGCCGAGATAGACTAACTCTGGTAAGTCTATCGCGAATTGAGTGTTTGAGATGCCCTCAATCGGTTTATTCGCTTTTTCAAAATCAATCACCGCATTCAAGCGAATCAGCCTGCGGGCACTGGCCCGTTCCATAAGAGTTGCGTAAGTCGTTTGGAATTCATCAAGCCGAGGCCCGAACAAATCGAAATCAGCCTGACGAAAGTCTTGAGTCACTTGCTGAACTTTCTTAATCTGTTCGTCGGCCTGAGTCTGAACCAATTTTAATGTGATCTGTTCCAGAACTTTCTCGGCACGCACTTTTCCTTCAATCGATGCCGTTGCTGCATATTTGGGTAATGCCTGTGCGGTTTCAATTCCCCCTTGTTCAAGCAGCTGTTGAGCCTCTGCTCGCGTGTGATAATCATCGGCATCAAGCTTAAGCAGGGCCTGCTGACGTAATTCGCTTGTTAATTCCGGAAGAGCAGGGGCCGGGGGAAGCTCGGCAGTAGCGATCGAACCGCAAAATAGAATTGCGAACAGGAAAGCCACTGGTAGATGGCAAGTTATTTTAACTCTCATGCAGAACCATTCTGACATTTTCGAAACCCTCAGGTAAAAGAGATCTGAATTAAACAGCTGTCGAAGGATCAGGACAAAACCTCTTCCACGACATGGGCTTCTTCCACACCAGTCAATTTAAAATCGAGCCCCTGAAATTTGTAGGTCAATTTGTGATGATCGATCCCGAACAGCCTGAGCATCGTGGCATGAAAATCTCGCACATGCACCGGATTCTCGACAGCATTGTAGCCGAATTCGTCGGTATTTCCGTAGGAAAATCCTGGTTTGATTCCTCCTCCAGCCATAAACATCGAAAATCCCTTGATGTGATGGTCTCGTCCTGACCCTTGAGCCATCGGAGTACGACCAAATTCTCCCGACCAGACAACGAGCGTCTCATCGAGTAAGCCTCGCTCTTTCAGATCGGCGATCAAACCAGCAGTGGCACGATCGACTTCGTCTGCAGTGATTTCCATTGAACGTTTGATGCCGCCGTGATGATCCCATGCCCGATGGTACAACTGCACAAACCGAACACCCTTTTCAATCAGCCTTCGAGCAAGCAGGCAGTTGGATGCATAGGTCCCATCACCTCCCTGGGTGCCGTATTGCTCGAATGTCTGTTTTGTTTCCCCAGTCAAATCCATCAACTCCGGCACGCTCGATTGCATCCGAAATGCCATTTCATATTGCTGGATTCGCGTCGCAATTTCGGGATCGTCGACCACGGAATCGAACTGGCGATTCAGTTGATTGATCGAACCGACAAGACTTTCCTGCTGAGACATTGTCACCCCTTCCGGACGATTCAAATACAAAACCGGAGCCCCGGAAGCATGAAACTGGACTCCCTGATATCGCGACGGTAAAAAGCCGCTATGCCATTGACGGGCGGCAATCGGCTGTGCCTGCCCTCCCTTTCCAACGGATGTTAACACGACATAGCCTGGAAGATTTTCGGTTTCCTGCCCCAGACCATACAGCAACCAGGCTCCCATACTGGGACGGCCCGCGTTTCCACTGCCAGTATTGAACAATGTGTGAGCAGGATCGTGATTGATTTGATCGGTATGCATCGAACGAATGATGCAAAGGTCATCGGCAACCGATCCAATCTGTGGAAACAACTCACTAATCGATTGACCGCTCGCTCCAAACTTTTTGAATTCAAACTGAGGAGCAAAACAGTTGAGTGCTCGACCCTGTAATTGAGCAATCTGCTGCCCCTTTGTCAGCGACTCCGGCATCGGTTCACCGTGCTTAGCACGCAAGGTCGGCTTGTCATCCAGTGTTTCCAGATGCGAAGGTCCTCCCGCCATACACAGGTGAATCATTCGTTTGACACGTTGCGGATAGTGCAAGGTTTTGAGATGGCCAGTCGTCAATTCCCCCGCTAAAGCCGAATTGTTTTCAGCCGCCATCAATGCATGCAATGCAATCCCGCCAATACCTGCCCCGGTATGTTTAATAAAACTCCGACGATTCTGCTTTAAAGCAGCTAATTGCTGAGCTTGATAATCAATCATGATTCTTCCATTCAACTCGGTTGGCGGGGGCTTCTCTTCGAGAGTCCCCGCCCCCGTTCTGTAATTGATTTTTGATTTAGTAATACTTGGTATTCTCAATATCTCGTAATTGTTTCCTGCAGATTTAACAGAATACGTGTCGCAGTCATCCAGGTCGCAATTTCGACTGGGGAAACTCCAGTTGGGACGGGAGCCAAACCGACTTTCACAACCTGAGCGGCGGCATCGGGATGTTGTTCATAATACATCTGTGCTTCGTGAAGTTGAGCCAGCAAGACGGATTGCTCCTCATCGGAAATTGAACGAGCCAGTGCCCGATTCCAGGCCCAGTCCAGTCGCTCGTTTTCTTCAGTGAGCTCTGTTTGCAATATCTTCTGAGCGAACACACGAGCCGCCTCGACATAGGTCGGATCGTTCAACAGAACCAGAGCCTGAATAGGCGTATTGGAACGTTCGCGACGAGCAGTACACTCCTCGCGAGCCGGGGCATCAAATGCAAGCAGGCTTGGATGCAGGAATGTCCGTTGCCAATGAGTATAAACTCCACGTCGATATTGAGCTTCTCCATTCGAGGCCTGATACTTTCGCTTTGGGAAATTCAACTGAGCCCAGTAACCGACTGGTTGATAAGGTTTGACACTCGGCCCGCCTACATCCAGGTCGAGTAACCCACTGATGGCAAGCGCATTATCTCGAATCATCTCGGCATCGAGCCTCCAGCGGGACTGACGTGCATACAACCGATTGAACGGATCCTGCTTTCGCAGCTCTGGAGTCGCCTGTGACTGCTGGCGATACGTTTGCGAGGTGACAATCAATTTGACGAGATGCTTCACATCCCATCCACTTTCAATAAATTCCTGTGCAAGCCAGTCCAACAATTCCGGATGTGAAGGGGACTGCCCCTGTGCTCCCAGATCGTCCACATTAGGAGATAGCCCCTGTCCAAAAAACAACATCCAGATCCGATTGACGAACGTGCGTGCGACCAGAGGGTTCTGGGGATCGACCAACCAGTTTGCCAGATCAAGTCGATTCAAGCGTTCCGACTTTTCCACAGCAGGAGCCAGAAAGACGGGAACGGAAGGAGATACGATCTCGCCTTTATCATTCATCCAGTCCCCCCGTGGCAACACACGCATTTCACGAGGATTTGTTGCTTTCGTCGCGAGTGTTGTCAGAATCGAAGCTTCCAGACGTGTCAGTTCTTTCCGCAATTGATTTACAGAATCACGTTCTGTTTTGAGCAGAGGAGATTGCTCGCGAAAATAAGCCATCAGTTTCTTTTGCGAATCGGCAGAGTTTCGCTCTTCACTTTTCAGGAGTGCAACAATTGAGGCTTCTGGAAACGAGAGTTTGTCATTCAGGTGATCAGATGACGTCACTGACAGCCGAAATTTCCCCAGCGTATGCGAAGTCCCGTGATTTTGTGAGATTTCGACGACAAGTTCCGATTCGCCTTCCGCTGTGAACTGGGCGGGATTCTCGATCACCAGGACAACATGATTGCGTTGCCCTGTTTGCGGAAGAATTGCCCACCCTTTTTGATTTGCGGCCAGATTCTCTGCCGGCAAACCCTGCTGAGAATGCGAGGCAAACGAACGGCTCCATTTCACAGACTTTCCATTGATGGTGGCGTTGATCGAATTCACCACAAAATTTCCATTGCCGGCTCGCCCGGGGCCTTTATTGGGGAGGGAATCATCGGGCAATATCTCCATTTGAAGAGCAGTGATTTTGGAAAGCGACTTCTCAAGCGGTAAAACGATCCGATAAACATCTTTGTCTGGAGATTTTCCTGACACCACAATTGTGCCTTCTTCGACAATATTCAAAGTTGCCCCACCTTGAGAGGTCGCAGATGCTGGTTTGAGAGTCTCCCAGATTTCTGCCTGTTCGAGCGCTTGAATCTGCCAGTTCTCAAAGGCCACTTGCAATTCGGGGGAATCTTTCAGATAAGCCTGCTCGGCTGCTGTAAGTTTGGATTTCAGATTCTCCTGCTGAACTTTCTGCTCTGTTGTCGGCACAGGCAACTGTTCGATATGCCTGGCACCTGAAACAATTCCCAGCTCTTTGATATCTGCAAAAAAGGCGGCAAAACTGTAAAAATCTTTGATGGAATAGGGATCGAATTTGTGATCGTGACATTCCGCACAGCCGACGGTAGTTCCTAACCAGACCGTTCCCAGCGTTCGCACACGATCGGCTGCGTACTTCGCAAGATATTCCTTTGGCTGAACACCCCCTTCGCCGGAAGCACGGTTGAGCCGGTTATAAGTGGATGCTACCTTCTGCTCCAAAGTAGGATTAGGCAATAAATCTCCAGCCAATTGTTCGATCGTAAATTGATCGAACGGCTTATTCTCATTGAAGGCCTGAATCACATAATCTCGATACGGCGAAACCGATCGTTCCTGATCGCCATGATATCCGAGCGAGTCTGCATATCGCACCAGATCGAGCCAGTACATCGCCATCCGCTCCCCGAAGTGTGGAGATGCCAGCAGTTTCTCGACCCATTTCTTATAATCTTCTGCGGTATGCGCTTTCTCAAAAGCATGCACATCAGCCGGGTCAGGTGGTAAACCTGTCAAATCGAAACTCATACGCTTCAGTAGGACTCGAGGTTCCGCCTGACTGGAAAACTGATATCCTTTTTCTTTCAGCCTTATGGCAATGAAGGCATCAATCGGATTCGCGCCCGACTTCTGCTCAGGAGGCGTGACTTCTGCCAGGGGCTGAAATGACCAGTGAGATTCAAAAGTGGCTCCTTCCCGAATCCACTGTCGCAATAACGCGATTTGCTCTGAACTTAATGGTTCACCATGTTCAGCGGGCGGCATGATCAAATCGTGATCTTCGCTGACGATGCGAGCGATCAACTCACTATTCTCCGGATGCTCAGGAGCAATCACCCGATATCCTCCGCGATCTCGGATCACATCCTCGCCAGCATCCAATCGGAGTTCCGCTTCCCGTTTGCTCGCATCCGGGCCATGGCAGGCATAGCAGTTGTCGGAAAGAATCGGCCTGATATCGCGATTGAACTGTAATGGACCGTCCGCCAGAACCTGCTGATGCACTGAAAAGCCCAGAATGACCAGAAGAGTTCTCGAAAGAAATGTCGACAAATCATTGTAGTGGAGATCCAGATCATTCATCGTAAAATTTTCATGGGTTTGAGTAATCGGTAAAAACTCACAGCACAGACATAATTGAATACTTTGATTATAAAAGAACTCAGGCTGAGTTCAAAGTCGGTGGAGTTGAACCTGAAATTGATTTGCCGATATGATTCCTTACTGAGTGATGTGACTAACAGTGATCTATCTACTTTGAATGAACGTGGAAGTTGTCGATGCACAAATATGTAATCATGGGAATGCCCGGCTGTGGTAAGGGAACGCAGTCTGAAATCATGTGCAAGCGTTTCAGCCTGGTCCATATCAGTGTGGGGGACATCCTTCGCTGGAATATCAAAAATCACACAAAACTGGCCGCCCGGATTAAGCGACTGATGAGCACTGGACGACTGATTCCCGATGAATTTGTTGAAAACATCATTCAGCAGCGATTGCAGGAGCACGACTGGAATTACGGATTCATGCTCGATGGTTTCCCCCGTAATGAAGCTCAGGCGGAATTCTTTCTCGAAAGTTACGATATCGATGCCGTCATTTATATCGATGTGCCAGCCCCATTGATTATCGAACGACTTAGTTCAAGACGTGTCTGTGGAAACTGCGGAGCGACTTATAATCTCGTTTCCGCTGCTCCAAAGGTTTCCGGAGTTTGCGATGCTTGTGGCAGCAAAGACTTAATCCGTCGCCCCGATGATAACCCCGATGCCATCCGCGAACGACTGCTTGACTACGAAGAAAAAACACTCCCTGCACTCAACCTGTTCCGCCGCAAAGAACTGGTGATTACCGTGCGTGGCGACCGTCCGATTAACGATGTTCAGGCTGATATTCAACGCGATTTGAATCTGGCCAAATATCGCATTAAGTCGTAATGAAAAAAATCCCCAACAGGAAGCGATCGATCCTGTCGGGAATTAATGATTGATGACCTCAACCCGTAAGGTCGAGGATTTCAAATTACAAGACAGTTGTTATTTTGAACTGCCTTCCATAATTGAGTATCTCAAAATCGCTGCCGCAGGTCGTGTCAGTTTTTCAGCTGGAACCGTAAATACGGAACCACCAGCTCGAAGGGTTTTGACTATCGCCAGATTCATCATCTTCTGCTCACCCCGATTAGGTACGCGATTGGCGTGTGAATCTTTAACAAGTAATGTTTCAACTTGCCCCTGATCCGCTGCCTGGACAATTGAGTCGAGATCATCAATCCCCTGCCCTTCTGGTCCGGCAGCCTGAAACCGTTCCAATGCAGAATTTCGTTTAGTAGCGAAAAACGGTTCGACGATTGGCCAGGATTTACTATGCAGCTGATCCGCATCAAGATGATCGGGGTTTCCGATTACTGCATCTTCTAACAGAGTGTTGTATTCACAGGCTTCTTTGAAAATCGGGAACAGGTAATCAACACCTGCGAAAACCAGCGGTCTTCGTTCATTGCCCAGATAGGAACTTAAGGCTCGATTGATGTGACGAAAATATTGCAGAATTTCGTCCTGCTTTTTGACATCGAGATCACTTCCGCCATGCCCATGGAACATAGCCGCAGTTCCATTTGCAGAGGTACTGTGCTGCTGCAGACTGCTGACATATTCATCAATGTTCAGAGCCGAGCGTAAATTTTCTGGTAAAGCCTCAGGGTGGAGTTCCACGATGCTGGTTTTCGTTCCCTGAAACAGACGCACCTGATTCTGACTGACCCCCAGCAGATAGTATTGTCCGTCGTCCTGCAGCAATTCGCAGAGAGGTCTCAGAGTAAAGAATTCTTCACAGGTACAAATGGATGGAACGGAGACAGGGATTCGCCATCGATGAATATTTACACCATCAAGAAAAACAGCCAGACCATCACTCTGATGCTGCCACCAGTCATCGTCCTTCTCCCAGGTATGCAATTCTTTAAGTTGCTTGTTGAATTTTTCTCCTGCAGAACCAGCGTCTTGAATTTTCCCTTCGACCTCACCCAGGATATTTTTGAATCGAATACGATTCTGCAAGACTTCCCGACCTGCGCGTTCTGTGGGAATATACAGACTGATTAAAGCATGGCCTTCTTGCTCAGCAAGGTCTATTAAATCATTTTTGGTAAAGTTATCCATTGCTTTCATCTCCTTAGATTCCTGAGATTTCAAGTTCTCGTCGCAGCATCACGTACGATTCTTCAAAATCTGGCATCAATTAGTGTTGAGCGAATCCATGAAACGGCTGATTGAAATTGATAATCACACAAACGGTTCAATAAATAGAAACGCATCCATGAAAAAAAATAAGCAATCACTGTACCATTTCCGTCGAATCCTGTGATACAGACCGAATCTGTGAATTGTCTGCCCCTGTCGGTTGCTAAGCCTGCAACCTGGTCAATCAGGCACCTGCTTATTCCAGAATACATTTCAGTTTACTTGGGAAATGGCGTGTAAAATTAGAAGGGTATTTGAATGGAAAGTTAAAAAACAGCTTGTCCAATTCTGAGTAGTTTCGATTCCGTTGACCGTTTATTCAGTGTTTCAATTTCGGAATCATTTGACCAATTCTCAGCGGATTGCCATGATTATTCATGCAGGCCAAGTCCAAACGATTTCACCAATTCCAACCTGCTCATTCGAGCCGTGTTGATTTAGAAGGTCCTCATGAAAATTCCATCTATAACCAAATGGCTCGTTGCGTTATCAATCGTGTTGAATGTCCTGTGTTTATCCGCTGCAAATGCCCAGTCGACTTCAGAAGAAAATTCACGCTTACAAAAATGGTTGGAACGTTTTCCGCAAGCTGATGCCGATCGGGATGGAATACTCACGCTGGAGGAAGCACGAGCGTTTCGGGATGAGTTGCAAAAAACTCGCACCGAAAAAGCAGTGGCAGCTCTCCCCCCCACTTATCGAAATGTGGCCTATGGTCCCAATGTGCGGAATCAGTTGGACTTGTGGCTGGCAGAAAGCGATGAACCGACGCCTTTAATTATTTACATCCATGGCGGTGGCTTTGTCGCAGGCAGCAAGGAAAAAATTTCTCCCGAAATTATTCGAGAGGCCCTCAAGCGTGGTTTTTCGGTTGCCTCGATCAACTATCGCTTCGTCACCCAGGCGATGTTTCCTGCTCCACAGCAAGATGGAGCCCGAGCTGTTCAGTTTTTGAAGCATAATGCAGAAAAGTTTAATCTTAATCCTAAGCAATTCGCAGTTTATGGAGGCTCAGCCGGAGCCGGGATTTCGATGTGGATCGGCTATCACGACGACCTGGCCAATTCCAGCAAGAAAGATCCGATTTTGAGAGAATCGTCTCGAGTGGTCGCCGTCGGATCTATCGGCGGACAATCGAGTTACGATCCCTTCGTGATCCGGGAATGGATTGGCGGACAGGCACATGCTCATCCATCAATAATTCTCTGCTATCGAGTGATCTCAATGGAACAACTCTCAAATCCAAAGCTGCAGCCACTCTTTGATGAAGTTTCCGCGATCAAACATGTGACCAGCGACGATCCTCCCACCTTCATGTTTTATGGCGAAGCGGACGAACCCTTGCCGCCAAACCCCAAACCGGGACAGGGCATTCATCACCCGATCTTCGGCCACAAGCTGAAGGAAAAGCTGGACGAATCTGGCATTAAGTCTGAATACCGACATGCCTCCACCGATGGTCGAGATATGGTCAAACCTATGCTCGATTTCTTTGAAGAGCAATTTCTGGCAGTAGAACAGTAAGACAATGGCTTGCCCCCTTACTTACTCGCAACATAATTCCTGGATGAGCTTGCAATTAAGATTCGTTCCTTTTTCGAGTTGGTCGATTGCGATCCATTCATCATCGGTGTGAGCCTGCACAATATCTCCGGGGCCGCAGATGAGCATGCGTTTCAGTTCTCCAAACATCGCGGCATCACTGGCATAGCTGACGGTTTTGGCATTGGCCTGTCCTGCAAATTTCAGCATTTGCTGAATGTGAGGAGCGTCAGCAGGAACAAAAAACGGACCAGCAGCATGATCGACCTCCAGGATTAAGCCATGCTCGTCCGCAGCTGCTCGAACTCGGTCCATCAGTTTTTCGATTGGCTGATCGGGCATCGGACGAAAACTGACCGTACATAAACTCCGTTCTGGAGCGATGTTTGAAGCATAGGTGAAATCGTTAATCCCAATATTCCAACTGATCAGGGGCGGAGTGAATGCCACGTGAGACCAGACCGGATCGGTCAAAGTCTCCTGATAGATTTCATACATGACGTTCAGGAAGGGAATCATCTTCACATTGGCATTGATCGCTTCCAGTGTGCTCGAATGCCCTGCTTTTCCGTGTGAGATCGCCCGAAAAACATAAATTCCTTTATGGGCATGCACAACGTTCAGGAGTGTTGGTTCACCAATGATGGTGAGTGGTTGCTGTTCGACCAGTTGACGAAAGATAGTGGAGTTTTTCGCGACATGTTCTGCTCCAACGAAGCCAAGCTCTTCATCTGCAGTCACAATCACCGATAGCGGAGCTTGCAGATCCTGTTCAACATATTTTTCCGTTGCTGCCAGAAAGCAGGCCAGAGATCCCTTCATATCACAACTGCCGCGGGCATATATCCGGTCGGCTGTCTGGCGAAATTCGAATGGCCCTGCTTCTGAATAACTCCAGGAATCGACCGGGACGACATCAGAATGTGCACAGTAAAGCAATCCTCCAGAACCACTTCCTCGTGTCGCGACTAAGGAGACCTTCTCGATACTATTGCCATCGAGATAAGTCTGCTCCTCAACCTGAAAGCCCTGATTCTGCAATAATTTCCCGATCACATCACTGACAGGACGATTGGAATCCACGCTGACTGATGGAATACTAACCATTTCCCTCAAAATACCTATTGCCCTACTCAACATCTCCCAGCCTACCTGTTCTATTTATACTCCAGTGATAAATTCGGCACAGACGGAATAATCGTCATGATTTTACATCCGAGCGGTAAATTTGCGCAAGTCAATCACCCCCTATAACCGATACCACTGATAAGACCGGACTATTTCCGGACGCTGCGCGCATTGCCGCGAATGGGGGCGTCCAGAACTTGTTCGATTATGACAAAGCAATCGTACTCACTCCAGTGTGGCGTCTGACAGATGAATGACACAATTAACTACAGCTGGTCGAAACGCGTGCTCGGGCATTCTCGCCTGTTGTTAATCGTGTGGCTCGGCTTGGCTTACTTGCCTCCCGCTCACGCTCAGCAACCACCTGGTGTGGTGCAGGCGATAGGCGAATATCCTGACGGATATGATCCAAGGGGAGGGGTTCAGCAGGTACAGCTTCCGCAACAAAGGCAGTATTACGAATATCTCCCGCCTAAGCGAGGTTGGGATGATTACAGGGAATCCTCGCTCGATCGTCTGCTCAAGCAGACGGCTCAGCAAACTTACGGAAAATTCGAATATTTAAACTGGGCCATTTCCGATCCCAGCCACAGTATCATTGGTGCTCCTGGAAAACGTTTAAATGAAGGGCTTGGATTCAGCGAGCCTGCATATATAGATGCTTTCCGAGCCTCTCAGCTTGTTGGCTTCGATGCACTTTACCCAATTCGAAATCCAAACCTTTATCCGGTGCCCGGAAACAAGGTCCTGATTCAAGTCTGGGAAACCAATGAATTTGAACTGAGTGAAGCCATTGGAGGAGATGACCTTCAAATGGGAACCATTGGCGTCAACGATTATAAAAACGATGTCGATGTCTTTCCCCGACTGACCAACGAACAGAAAATTAATTTCTTTACTGGCGTGGATGATGCGAATCTGCTGGTTCCCTCAACAGGAACTCCTACAGATCCAGCTCAGGTTGCCGTATTGACTGTCGGACAGTTGGCTAACAGCCAGGAACTTCAGCTCGATAATAACAATGGCTTCCGTGGAGTCGTTGGGGTCAATACAACATTCGGAGCCTTGGAAACAAGCTTCTTCTCACTTGATCGAGCCAAATCGGGTCTGGAATTCGTCCCACTGCCTAACTTTCTCCTGGGGACTCCCGGAGCGGTCGTCGCGGCTGGTTTGGCAGATCCGATGGTTATTCCCGTTTTAGTAAACGGTCAAATGGCTCCTGATGTTTTCGATTCTGCAGGGAACCTTGTCACCGACAGCAACAACTACTTCCTGATCTTCAATGACTCCTACAAATTAATGTATGAATCAGAAGCCTGGGGATTCTCTCCGAATGTCTTATGGACATTCCGCGAACGCCCCGATCGATACAAAATTTCCACAATGCTCGGTTTTCAGTATTTCGATTTCCGAGAACAGATGCGACAACAGGGTCGGTTTACTCAGACCCCAACCGATCCGTTTAATCCGTTTTATGTTTATGACAACGAATTGCAGGACAACAACGCAGGCACAGATGACAGCCTGACTTCAACAATCGATTCTGTCACAGAAAACCGTGTCATGGGGCCGACTGTTGGGATTCGAACTGAAGTGGGTGATGAACGGCTTTCATTCGGGCTGGACACCAAACTGATGCTCGGTGTGAATTCCTACGAAGCGGAAGTAGGTGTCGATGATCTTCTGTTTGTCGGCGATGACAATTTCACTTCCATAGGGACTACCGATTTTACTGCAGGTTTCGATATGGTGCTCGATGCCAAGATTAAACTCGTCGATCACGTCACGATGACCGTCGGTTACAACTTTATGTGGTTTTCTGCCATCACACGTCCGAAGGACAATATCAACTACAATGTGATTGCAACGCCAACAGGGACCGTGGTGACTGCGGGAACGGTTAATCCCGGCCCCGACTTTACTTACCAGAACGATGTGACAGTGATCAAAGAAACAACCACACTGAGCCTGAGCGGACTTTCCGTTGGTGTGTTAATCGACTGGTAAGGACTTCAATCCCGGCCAGTGATCATGCGGCTGATCGTTTTGAATTCGGGATGGTCAGCCGATTCACAACATTCGAGCAGAATCGACTCGACGGTTGTTAACGTCATGCCGGCATTCGACATTCGCGTGATTGCGACATCACAATCGAGTTGATTCCGACTTCCGATCGCATCCACTGGCAGAATGACTTCGTAGCCAAGCGATTGCAGGTCGTAAGCGGTCTGCAAAATGCAGACATGGGCTTCAATGCCGGTGAGTATCACCCGGAATCTGCCATCATTTCGCTCGCCCGCTGCGGGAAGTCCGAGCGATTCCACACTGCTGAACCGCTTTTTCGCTACCGTTGATTCGATGAAATCTGAAATCGATTCCACTGTCTCCCCCAGTCCCTGAGGGTATTGCTCTGTCGCAATGATGGGTATTCCCATTACCTGAGCACTTCGCAGTAGCAGACGGCATCGTGACAGCAATATTTCAGATTGTGGAATTGCACCCGTCAGTTTTTCCTGAAGATCGACTACGATCACCAGACATTGCGATGCATCAGCCAGTTGAGAATTGCGGAGATAAGGCATAGGTATGGTTGAGGGTTTATGGCTGAGAGTTGAGGGTTATTGATAGTGATACTGTAACAACGTGCTCGAACAATCAACAATCAACCTTCAACAATCAACAATCAACCTTCAACCTTCAACCTTCAACCTTCAACCTTCAAGTTCGATATAACGAAGGCACGCGTGGTCGTTTGGATTCGTTCGCATCCCAGGTATGATGATCGTCTTCCGAGGCCCAGGGAAGAGGCTGATCGTGAGGAATCTCTTCAGAAGGCCCTGAATGCAGGAAGAAGTTTTCTCCATCTTTGGTGGCAAAAAACCTCTGAAACCAGAGCATTTTCTGAACATGCTCGTTTGGTGAGAGCAGATGGATTTCGATACCACGATCGAAGCAATCGAGCAACATTCCAAAGAACCCACTGGGAACATACTTCACAGGATGCATTGCAAAGGAAATTGACTCTCGCTTTTCCATCTCCACTTGACGATTGACCGTCTCGCGAAGCAATGCCAGATCGGCACCATCCCAAATTTCAATTGGCCCCATGTCCAGGACAATTGTGTTTCCATCTTCGTGAAGACTGATCCGTTGTCGTTTTTTGCGTGGCATACCACTTTCCCATTCTGCAGCGTGTTTTGAACAAGTGTCAGACAAGACCAAAACGAAAATGCAACAGATGGGCCAAGTGGTGTCGCCTCAAGGCAACGCATGTAAAACACGCGACCTAAGTACATGAAATATAATGAGTTAAGAATCCTTTCTCATTTCTTAAGAATCTGAAAAGCTATTTAATGATGTTGTGTTCTGACAACATGAACACCCCCAATTGTGGAGCGTTAGCAACACAGACAACAGACATGATGCTTTGGCACAGCAGGGAAATTTGCTGAAAAGAACTTAATTATTGTTGCAACCAGTCAGGTATGAGTTCGTAATCGACAATGACGACACGATGGTCACTGGATTCACTGTCGACTGTATGACAGCGAACAGGTTTCATTCGCGGTGTCGTCCAAAGTTGATCGATTCGCACAACAGGGTATTTGCTCGGGAAAGAGCATCCCCAGCCCACCCCGGCTTCCTGAAAGGATTCTCTCATGAAAGCCGGCAATCTTTCAAAAATGTGATCGCCAGCGGTCGCATTGAAGTCCCCTCCGATGATCACATTGTCTGAAACATTGAAATCCGGGAGAGAATCCATGATCGCATTGAATTGCTCTTTCTGAGCGATTCGATGTTGTGTGTAGGACTGCCAGCAATCGCTCTGCCAAAGTTCATACCGAAAAGGTGGGGAATAAAGATGTACCGGAACTAACAGAATTGACTCTGCGCCATTCTGAGTGGGAATTGATGTTCTCGCAGCCATGCAATAGTTTTGATAATTATTATCCAGCGAAATCTGCGTCAAAGGATATCTGGACAGAATCGAGAGATCACTGCCTCTCAACGAAAATCCGGCATCTCCAAACAGATGGATTCGCGCCTCTTCGAGTTCGATGGTCTTGAGAGTTTCCTGAATCAGCACAATGTCCGGATCGTACTTTTTCAGTGCCAGCAGTGACGAGGGGAGATGATGACAATTGTGGGAAATAATTCGCAGAGACTGATCGCCAGATAGCCGAACGGTTGGTGGAGCATTATGTATAATTTCCCGGAGGAATGCTGTCGGGGTATCGGAAGCAATATAAGTCACCAACAGCAATGGGAATGTAACGAGCAGATATCGACGCCCGGAAAACAAGCCGATCATCAGCACAATAAGTACAGGTGGAGCCGTCCATACCCAGACAGGAAAGACAGTCAATGCCAGCCATGCATCGGGACGCAATCCGTACGGGATGCTCACTGCAATGGAATAACTGATTGAAAGAATCATTGCAGTCCAGAAAAACCACCTGACGGGTTTCCGGACAAGTTCCTTCAATTGAGGGTCAGCAGATTCTTCCATGAACTCTAGCTCTGAGAAATAGAATGCAAGCACGAAGACTACCAAATCAGGAATTGTATGTGTAGATCGAATTCGAGTTTGCCAAATTGAGCTCCGAAAAATGTTCACAAGAAGCAATAATGACCTTAAACTGCGTTCCTAATGAAAACCGGATAAAATCCTAAAGCATTGAAGCCCTTTGGGATTCGGAAGTACCTCAATTGGGTGGCACGCCCCAGAACGAAGTGATGGGCGTGGAAATCGCGCCCACCACGCCCTTCGCGATGCTCAGGGTCGTGCCACCGCCTATGAGCAGCTCAATTTCTTAGACGTTCCATCCAATTCGATGCTTGTTGATCGCAAATTTAACTGAGCGTTTCCTGTATTGCAGCAATTGTCACTTCGCAAAGCTCATCGATGCTATCTTCGGGCATCGCAATCGCGGGCATCAGTACGATGACATCGCCGAGCGGGCGGATGATGACGCCGCGTTTTCGTGCCGCCAGGATTACCTGATGTCCTATTCTCCTGTGAGAATCGAATGGAGTACGAGAATCGCGATCCTGAACAAGTTCGATACCCGCCATAATTCCCTTCTGCCGGATTTCCCCCACATGGGGATGATCATTAAGAACCTGCAGACGTTCGTGAAGGCGGGTCGAGATTTTCTGCGTATTGTTCAGAACCGAATTGGCCTGGATCAATTTGAGATTAGCCAGCGAAACTGCCGAGGCCAGAGCATTTCCCGTATAGGTATGACCATGATAGAACGTCTTTCCTTCGCGAGGATTGCCAAGAAACGAATTGTAGATTTCTGAGGTTGTCAAAGTGGCAGCCAGTGGCAAATATCCACCGGTAATCCCCTTCGCCAGACATAAAATATCCGGCTCGACCTGTTCCTGTTCACAGGCAAACATTGTCCCGGTCTTACCGAAACCGACCGCGACTTCATCTGCGATGAGCGGGATCTCATATTTCGCAGTCACTTCACGGACGTGTTTCAGGTAGCCGGGTTCATGAACTAGAATTCCTGCTGCTCCCTGAACGAGCGGCTCAATAATAAATGCAGCGATTCTCTCGTGATTCTCTGCGATTGACGATTCAACCGCCGTGAAACAATGTTCGATCCAACTTGATCGATCAAGTCCTTCTGGAAGCCGAAAAGTCACTGGACAGGGAACGGTCAGTGTATCGAACAGCATGTTGGCGAATGGCTTATGAAAGGCCTCTACTCGACCGACGGAAACCGAGCCGAAGGTATCGCCGTGATACGCTTCGTCCATCCGCACAAAGAGCGTTTTTCCCTGAGTTGCCCCCGACTTTTGCACGTGATACTGAACTGCCATCTTCAAAGCCGCTTCGACTGCAGTCGCACCCGCATCGGAAAAGAAAACGTGTTCCAGTTTCCCAGGTGCCATGTTTGTCAATTCATGGGCCAGTTCAATCGCGGTCGGCGTAGAACCTCCTAATAAGGTCGTATGCGCGATCTTCTTTAATTGATCCGAAATCGCCGCATCCAGTTCCGGCACACAATGTCCATGCACATTGCACCACAGAGAAGAAATGCCATCGAGGTAACGACGTCCTTCAATATCGAACAGATCGAATCCCCGACCAGACTCAATAATCGGAGCGTTTTCTTCCACCCAGGCGGACATCGCAGTGAAAGGATGCCAGAGATGTCGATTATCCCAGTCTCGTAATGTTGAACTCATTTTGTGCCTCGCTCACAACCACAACGAGCAATCAGCCAGACGGCTTTCATTGATTCAGACAGATTAATTTTTGATGTTCCAACTTCACGATCCACAAACACAATCGGCACTTCAGTAAAGGTGGCTCCCTCCTGAGCACAACGATAGAGCAGTTCTTCCTGAACAGAATAGCCCTGAGAGCGGAACTTGGAAAAATCGATTTTCAGCAACAGAGCACATCGGTATGCCCGATAGCTTCCGCTGCAATCGCGAGTTTTGAGTCCGAGCCAAAATCGTGACCAGGCATTGATCGCACTGCTCATAAACTTCCGCTTCAAAGGCCAGCCCTGAACACCTCCCGATTCGACATATCGGGAACCGATGGCTACGTCAGCCTGCTGATCATCGAGAGCGGTCAGCAGATCGATAAAGTATTTGGGATCATGACTGAAATCGGCATCGAGATTGATGAGAATGTCGTAACCTCGTTCAAGTGCCTGCTGAAACGCATGAATGGTGGCAGTTCCCAATCCGCGTTCGTTGTAGCGATGCAAGACATGAATCGCGGGATCAGCCTGGGCTCGCTCATCGGCCAGATCCCCCGTGCCATCCGGAGAATTGTCATCAACAACCATAATGTCAGCTTGCGGCAACGTTTCACGGATCGTTGTCAGCAATCGACCGAGATTATCGCGTTCGTTGTAAGTACAGATCGTGACCACAATCCGCTCGGAAGCAGATTTCGGAGGACTTGAGGAAAGTTCTTTAGACAACAATTACACCTCGGAAGGAAGGAATCTTTTAGGTAAAAAGCGGAGAGCCGAGAACGGAAAGCGAATTCTTACTCTCACCTCTCCCCCTAATCTCTCTTCTTTTAAAGCGAATCTTTTGGTTTTAAGACGGCTGAAACAAGGCACTTCGGAATGTTTTCCGGGAAATCGGCTGGAAAACACGCGATTCGATTGCGGTCAGGAGGTGTGATGGCTCAGAATCGGCTATGGAACCACAAGAATTACAATCAAAACGCTGGATTGTCGGCCTGCTTTCGCTGTCATTTTTGACAGCATTTGTCGTCCTCTGGCTGATGGATGACTCAAAACAAGCCATATTGGGGGCAATGATTCGCGTCGGCACGATGCTGGGAGCATTCTGGCTCGCCATCCCGGTCATGGTGCGTCATCCCAAAATTCTGAAACGACTTCCCTGGCTCCTACTCCTCGCCATGGTCATGCTGATTGCCTTTATTAAACAATTTGTACTAATAATACCCTTGTTTATTGCATTAGCTCTGCTGACAATGTTCGCAGGACGCAAGCCGCCTCAATAAATTTTATGACTGTATTTTAAAAAAATACCTATAAAATAGATATTATGTCTGAATATTCTCGCCCCTGCAGTTTCGATTCTGATGATGAAGGTAAACGACAAAGCACAACATCCCGTCTCTACGAAGAAATGATTCAGTTGATTGAATCGGGAGAGTGGGAAGTTGGTGGTTCGATTCCGAGTGAACGAACCCTGATGCAGCAGTTTCAGGTCAGTCGAATCGCAGTTCGCGAAGCTCTTTCGATGCTCCGAGCGCTGGGAGTTCTCGATATTTCTCATGGTCGCAGTACAACCGTGCGAAAAATGAGTAGCGAAACACTTTCGAAACTGTTTCCACTGATGCTTTCGATGGAAGGGGAACAGTCGCTGTCGCATGTATTCGAAGTTCGTTGTGGTCTCGAACTGCAAACCGCTCGACTTGCGGCTCAAAAGCGGACAGCTGATAATCTGAATCGCCTGACCGATCTGGCGCAAAAGTTTGACTCGTTCGACACAGATACTCCCGAGTCGATTGAATCCGATCATCAATTCCACGTGCAAATCGCCAAAGCAACAGGCAATCCCTTATTCTGGGTCCTGCTCAATGTGCTGGGCTCGTATGTGAAGTTTGCTCAGCGGGAAAGTGGTAAACACGATCCCGAACAACACCGCCGCGCCTCCCAGGCACACTATGAAATTCTGCAGGCGATCACAGACCGAGACCCCGCACGCGCCCAAGCCTGCATGGAACGACATCTGCGAGATGCCCACCACGTTTCGAATCTATAAAAATCTACCAGCACGAAGCGCAAGCGAGTGTATTTACGTACTCAGGACTCACTCGCTTGCGCTTCGTGCTTGTATTTGCAAGTTAAAATCCCAACTCAAAGCTTCTCAAAATATCGCAGGAAATCCCGCTCCATTTCTTCGAGATCGCAATCAAAAGACGCTTCAAAATCGTTGATCCGTTCCAATGCCGAGTATCGCCGCATGGGTTCGCGGGAAGCTATTTTCTGCAGATATTTTGTATACTGCACGCCTCGTGTTTCCATCAGAAAGAAGGTCAATGCCCAGGCTTCGCTGTAGGCATCCAAAACATTTCTGCTGAAATTTCCTTCATTGGCAACCAAATCAACCAGACTTCCCGGCTCACGTCGGCTTTTCACATAGTTTCCGAACCAGAGATATCGTTCACGATTGACGCGCCGCATCGCTGGGCTAGTTTGCGAAGCTCCACGCATATCAGGATGCTCAAAGACGGTCGCCAAACCTTCAACGATCCATCTGGGAGTCTGCCCGGTACGAGAATGCAATCCGACATTATAAGCGACCTGATGAGTCGCTTCGTGGATCATCGTGTTCTGTAAACTCGTCGACTCACCAGCTTTGGCAGCGATTAAATCCGTAACTCCACTAACTGGCAGTTTTTTTGTGACGACCTGTCCATCATCAAACAGGGCGACTCGATTGGTTCGCCTATCATAATATCCAGTTAAACCTTCTGTTTGAGTCAGGCCATCCTGAGCCGCGTACTTGACGAACTGCAGATGTTCTGGAAAGACGATTGCCACCATTGGAAACTCGGGGTTGTCAATTTCGATACCACGCACAGAAAAATATTGTCGAAATTCACGATATAACGAATCGAAAACTTCTAAATATTGCCCTGCCCGCCCCTCAGCCGAGGCTACCAAATAACGGGAAGTCCCTTTGATTTCGAAATCGTTGCCAAACTCTCTGCGCAAATCCGTTCGCAGTTCGGCTGCCGAGAAAGGCCGAAAGACCTGATTCGTTAATCGGAATCCAGTCACACTCGCAATAGAAATCTGCTCCAGACCTCCATTTCGCTCGATGACCCAGCAAGCCTTTTCATCATGAGCCAGTTTTTTACCGAAAACCGTTTTCTGAGCCGTTTTAATTTCTAAAAGAGGCTCTGCAGCTTCGACAAATGAAATACTGAATACGCTTGAGACCAGCAGTAATTTCCAGATAAAGAGTTGCATCTCACCATCCCCAGCCCGATCTCCCCTAGATGTGCTATAGGAAAATCTAGCTTGGTATTGGTCGTGAGCTTGGTAAATCAGGTTCATTTCAGAAGAAATTTCGATAATTTCGGCTTCATGTTTCCTAAAAACAACAAGAAAACAAGCACTTTTCACACAGGACTCATCTTGTCGGGTTCCGTTCACTGCGCGTAGAATGATATTGCCCCCTCCAGAATCATTCTTTTTCCAGCCTTTCTATGAGGTGAGTCGTGTCTATACAGAACCACAATCAACATTTTTTTTCCCGACTTATTTTGGGATTCCTGCTGATCTCCGGCATAAATTTCTGTATGAATCAAGTCTGCGCCCAGCCAACTGAATCTGTGGTTGACCGACTGCATACAGACGTAAAATTTGAATTGCTGCTTTCGCGTGAACGAGCAAACGGACTGGCTGGTCAGCAATGGGCGGAAGTTTTTCGGCAATTCGAAGTGCCATTGCGAGTTCGTCAGCCACTTTACAACGATAAAGCTGGCGTCGAGCAGGATATTTTTGGAACGACTCGCCGGGTCGTTGTAACAGGACTGCTCGATCGCAACGGGGAAATCGTCTTTCCGGATCGCAAATTTCGCCTGAGCGACGTTGGGGAACTGTCCGACTGGATTGAAGAACTCCAGACTTACGGTGCCCAGGGAGCCCCCGAAGGGCAACCACTTTGGGGATTGAGTAAAGCTGAGTTCGATCTGCTCCATGCGGCTATGCGAACGGTTGTCGAGAACAAAACTTCCGATCTCGATCTGGCAGCAGCTATCGTCTCTCTGGAATTACCATCCAACTATCCTATCGACTTTACCCCCAAGGCTAAAAAAACTCTGGGGCCAGTTGATCAAATTCCTCCTGTGAAGAATGACTTGGCTGGTCTGGCAAAAGGAACTGCTTTCGCTTTATTGCTTCGGGAATATGGACTCTCTTTTACGCCACGACGTTTGCCGGATGAGTCAATTATATTGAGTATTGAAGACGTAGAGGAAGTCGAGAAAGCATGGCCTATTGGCTGGGATCCCGATTCCCTTGGCCTCACCCGATTGACTCTTGCCAAAAAACTGTTTGTGGCCGTGCCTGTTGAAGTCGATCAAATGTCGATGACCCAAATGCTGCAGGAACTTGAAAAGCAGACGGAAATCCCCGTCTTTGTCGATGGGATGGCTCTTAAATCGATGAACCTCGATTTCGATAAAATGACCGTCACCTATCCCCGCAAACGAACCTCATGGAGCCTGTGTTTAAGGACATTGGTTTCAAAAATTCAGTTGACTCAGGAATTACGGGTCGACGAAAATGATCAAGCATTTTTGTGGATCACTCGTTTCCAGCCCAAATCCAAACCAAATCCATAAAAAAACAGCCTGTTTTAGCAGGGTTTGAAGAACTTATGCGAACCGACATTCTCCGGGGTTGTCAGATTTGACAGCGGTCAATAAAATACCTCACACACTCAGACAGTTCCCTGAGAATTGTCTTTCAGCCCGGTGGTGTAACGGTAGCACAACGGATTTTGATTCCGTCAGTTTGGGTTCAAATCCCGGCCGGGCTACTTAAAAAGCTCCTGATTGCCAGGAGCTTTTTTGCGTTGAATGCCTTCATTATTATAAGCACGAAGCGCAAGCGAGTGAGTCGAGACAATGGAATATAAAAGAACCAATAATTTCAGCTGTAGGTCAGGCACTGCCTGACATGATTAATTGTCGGCTTCAAACTTCGTCAGTCACAGCCTGACCCACAGATTTCTTGCGAAGCTCATTCGTCCAGAGATGCCAGATGGTCAAACCGCTGACGCAGGCGATCACTCCAAAGCCGATCAGCCAGCCAACGGAAACTCCTTCCCGCATTAAATCGCCAGCGTCTCCTGCGCGATCCATCCAGCCGATTCCCAGATAAGCACCATTTGCGATGCAGCAAAATCCGGCAAAGAAGGCAACGACGTTCATTAAAAGTGGTTGTCTGAAATATTTTTTCACGACCAGCCACATAGTGATCGGAATCAGCGAGCCCCAGATCGGCCCGCCCCACACCACGAACGCGGCATAAGGATTCGGATTGATGTGCGTGCAGGAAATTCCCCAAAGTGGAATCGATACCGAGTTGACAATTCCGCCAGAAGCTAAAGCATGGACGACATGCCCAAGTTCGTGAACCGCTTCCATGCCATACCAACTGAGGATCAGAATAATCATTCCGAACCCCAGTTTGGTTGGCTTTAATTTCGACTGTGAGTCTTCAACGGATATCGGCATCGGGAAGTTCTGTTTTAATTCCCTCGTCCATGGGAAGCGTTTCCCAGGATGTGCCGCCGGTTTTGGCGATCAGATCATCGAGTTGCTTTTTCAGTTTGCTGATCAATTCTTTGTGTTCCGGCTTATCGATCAAGTTGTGCATTTCGCCGGGATCATTTTCCAGATCGTACAATTCGGCCATATGCTTATCGGCAGAACCGTCGCCGTGAGGATATCGCATATACTTCCAGCGATCAGTTCGAATCCCACGGACATTCGGTGTGTAGGGAAACTGTTTTTCATAGTTGTATTCGTAGAACCAGGCATCCCGCCAGTCTTTTGTGTTTCCTTTGAGAAGCGGAACCCAGGAAGAACCGTGTATGTTCTGCATTGGTTTGGCGCCACACAATTCGACAAGACTCGGAGCCAGATCGATATTGAGAACCTGCTGAGGAATGACAGAACCAGGCTTGGCGACTTTGGGATAACGGACAATCATTGGCACGCGAATACTCGGTTCGTGCATCGCCCGTTTGTCAGACATTCCATGTTCACCCAGGAACATGCCGTTATCACCCGCGAAAACAATCACCGTATTATCGAGTACACCACGTTGCTTGAGCAATTCGTACATCCGACCGACAGAATCGTCGACGGATTTGATCGAAGCGGTGTATGACAGACTGAATTTTTCAAAGTCGAGTACGGCTTCGGCAGAACGATCTGGAAATTTTTCCCGGAACCCATACAGCGGTCCATAAATGCCGTGCCAGGTATCGAGCCGTTGTTCAATCCACTTGGGTTTCCCTTCCAGATGAAAAGCTGAGTGGGGGTAGTTGACTTCGATATCATCAAATATGTGCTCGTATTTTTCTTCCGGAGTAAATGGTGTATGCGGGGCCTTGTGGCCAAGAATCAGCATGTACGGTTTGTCTTTTGGCTGCTGCTTCATCCAGTCAACAGCCATATCGGTCACGACGGTCGTGTAATAGCCGGGGACGACTTTTCGGTCGCCATTCACATTGAATTCGGTGTCGTAATACTGCCCCTGCCCTTTGTGAGTGACCCAATAATCGAAGCCGGGACGTTTGGAATCATCAGCTTCTCCCATGTGCCACTTACCAATGTAAGCGGTTTCATATCCAGCGTCCTGCAGTCGCTTCGGAAAACTGTCGAGATCGCGAGGATAATCAGTGAAATTATTTACAACGCCATGCGAACTGGCATACAAACCTGACAGAAACGAAGCCCGGCTCGGTGAACAGAGAGAAGTCGTGACAAACATATTCGAGAACTGAACGCCTTCTTCGGCCAGTTGATCGATATGCGGCGTCTTCAAATAAGGATGCCCGGCACACCCGAGTTGATCCCAGCGTTGATCGTCCGTCAGTATAAAAATCACGTTCGGACGAGCCGCGTTAGCGATCTTCGAGAATCCAGTGATTGAGAAAACCATCGCAATCGCGACCAACAACAATAACTTCCTGCGCATATCCCACCCTTTCGGAGTCAATCTAATAATTATTTCACTCAAGGATAAAGAGTGGCCAATATGAATTCCAGTAATGCCAGTAGGTTATTACGGAAACGTCACTTGTTCGCAGAAAACCGATCTATCCCAAAATCATTCCCTTCATATAATTCCTGAAGAGGCTCTCTCATCCGGTTTTATTCCAGGAGTTGCACGATGTCTCCCAAATCAACAAATAAGCCTAAGTCTGCCAGTCGTCAGAAGACGAGTCCGACAGCGAAAACGAATACCTCAAAATCTTCCAAGAAAGAAGAGGCGATCCTTTCGATTGGGGCTTACCTCATTGAGAAATTGCAGGAGTATGGTATCCGGGATGTTTTTGGGATTCCGGGGGATTTTGTTCTTCAGTTCTATGCTCAGTTAGAAGAAAGTCCGATTCGCGTCATTGGCACGACTCGCGAAGACTGTGCCGGATATGCAGCCGATGCTTATGCCCGGGTGAATGGAATGGGAGCCGTTTGTGTCACTTATTGCGTGGGCGGTTTGAGCCTGTGCAATTCGATAGCTGGGGCTTATTCTGAGAAGTCGCCGGTCGTTGTAATTAGCGGGGCTCCCGGAATGGAAGAACGCCGTAACGATCCTCTCTTGCATCATCGGGTTCGGGATTTTAACACACAGCGGGAAGTCTTTGAGAAAATCACAGTGGCGCATGCGGCTCTTGAAGATCCGTTGACCGCTTTCCGGGAAATCGATCGCTGCTTTGCAGCCGCGGCTCGATACAAACGTCCGGTCTATCTGGAACTGCCACGAGATCGCGTCAACGCAAAACCACTCACGCCGCATCACCCTCAATCAGAAGAATACTTCAGCGATCCGCAAGCGCTGGCAGCATCGATTGAGGAAGCGGCTGAACGCTTGTCTCTAGCGAAGAAGCCAGTCGTGATTGCGGGTGTGGAAGTGCATCGCTTCGGACTGCGGGAGACTCTACTCAAGTTGATCGAGAAACATTCAATTCCCGTTTCGGCGACGTTATTGGGAAAATCAGTCATCAGCGAGCGGCACCCACTCTATCTTGGTATTTACGAAGGAGCCATGGGACGCGAAGCGGTGACGAAGTATGTCGAGGAAAGTGATTGCGTACTGCTGGCCGGGACATTTATGACCGATATCAATCTCGGCATCTACACTGCACATCTCGATCCTCAGAAATGCATCTATGCCACCAGCGAACAGTTAAGAATTGGCTATCATCACTTTCATGATGTGCGTCTGGACGATTTTCTGGAACATCTGGCCGATGAGAAAATGAAAATCGTCAAACGCCCGATGCCTAAACCGCCAGCCAAACCAGCCGCTTTCAAAGCGGTAGAAGATCAACCCGTCACAACAAAGCGACTGTTTCAGCGGATCAACGAATTGCTGGTTGATAATATGGTTGTTGTTGCTGATGTGGGGGATTCGTTGTTTGGTGCCTCCGATCTGATTATCCATCAGCACACGGAATTCCTCAGCCCGGCCTATTACACTTCGATGGGCTTTGCCATTCCAGCAGCCCTGGGCGTACAGGTCGCCAATGAAAAATTACGACCAATCGTCCTGGTCGGCGATGGTGCATTTCAGATGACCTGCCTGGAACTCTCGACCATCTTGCGGCATCATTTCAATCCGATTGTCGTCGTTCTGAATAACAAGGGTTATACGACCGAACGCTTCCTGCACGAAGGACCATTCAACGATATTCTCGACTGGAAATATCATCGCATGCCCGACCTGCTCGGCGGGGGATGGGGCTTCGAAGTGAATACAGAATCCGAACTTGATCAAGCCCTGAAAGCATCGCTGAACAATGAGGACAAATTCAGTTTACTTAACGTGCATCTGCAACCGCACGATATCAGTTCAGCTCTGACTCGTTTGGCAGAAAAGATGAGCAAGACAATCTAAAGAAATGCATGCAGGCGAAAGCGAACTTGCTTATCTCTTTCACATCACTGCACAAAGCACAGGCAAACTACCTATCTACACACGAACATGTAGATTCAAGGATAATGTGAAAATGGCTGAATTTCTTGTTAATTTTCGTGTGTAATTTTGCGCATGTGCATCAAATCCTTTTTATGTGATAGTGTGCCCCCCTTTCTTTTTGTGCTTTTTCGTCAATTTATATTGAGAAAAAAACATACTGCCTGTTGAGAAATGAAAGGTACATTGCAAGGTGCCTTTGCGTCCATGTGCATGACCAGTCAATGGCATAGTAGTTGCGTAGTAAATTTGATTGTTCAATTGATTCTAATACTTATTCTTCAACGACAAAGGCCAAACAAATGAGCGCTTATTTTCAACACAAGGCATTACGCAAAGGATTCACGCTGATTGAATTACTCGTCGTGATCGCGATCATCGCCATACTTGTAGCATTGCTTTTGCCTGCTGTTCAACAGGCTCGCGAAGCCGCCCGACGATCGAGTTGCAAAAACAATCTGAAGCAGATTGGTCTGGCAATTCATAATTACCACGATGTTCATCTGACTTTCCCTCCCGGAGGCTTCGCACCAGATGCGGCTACTAATCGAGGCGCCTCCTGGCTGACACGCATTCTGCCTCAGGTGGAACAAGGCGCAGCTTACGACCAAATCACGTTCAATGGCACAGACTGGACGATGCAGAGTAACCGAACAAATCGTAACTGGAACATTACAAACACTCTGCGCGTAAAAACCTTCAACTGTCCTTCCAGCCCACTTCCAGAAACTCGAACACAAAATACGAATGCATCAACTCAGGCTCTTGGAGCACCGGCAACAATCACTTATCAATTAGTGAATTACGTCGGAATTGCGGGCTCTTACGACAGTGGTAGTGATCTGGTCAGTTTGCCATCACCAACCGCTTGGACCGGTTATTACCGTTCCAATTACAACGGAGTTATCGTGTCCGTCGATACGCTGAACAACCGGCCTGTCCGATTGAAAGACGTCACCGATGGAACGACTAACACATTTGTGGTCGGAGAACAGTCGGAATATCGGGTTCGCCCTGATGGAGTGAAAGAGGATAAACGAGCCTGTAATCACGATGGGGGTTCGTGGTCCGGCGGAGCCGGTGGTTCAGCCGACTGGTGGTTGAATATGACAGTGACCCGAATGCCAATCAACTTTAAAGGAGCAGACAACGGTCAGCAACAAGCATACTATCGTCACACACTACTGACTTCCCCCCACAAGGGTGGTGCCCAGTTTGCAATGGCTGACGGTTCGGTTCAGTTTGTCTCTGACAATGTCAATTATGGTATTTTGACCCGTCTGTGCGATAAGGGTGATGGTCAGCCCCTTGGTGAATTCTAAATTCAACATTCACTCAAGAGTGACTACTGAAAATGCAGACAGCAATCACTACTGTCTGCATTTTCTACTCACATCCACTTCAGCTCTTAATGATTACACCAGGGAAATAGCCAGATGCGCCAATTTCAATATTTAATGTTACTCAGTCTTATGACCATCACTGGTTGCTCTAAGGGGAGTTCCGATGCTCCTACGCTTACTACTGTCAGTGGAGTTGTCGTTTCAAAAGGACAACCCCTTTCGGGAGTTATCCTTGAATTCCGTCCGGAAAAAGAGGGGGCTCCCTCTTATGGCACAACGAATGAAAATGGTGAGTTTGAGCTCAACTACAGTGATGGGAGAGAGGGAGCGGTTCCTGGCAAGCACACTGTTAAAATGACAGAATCGTTTGCTCCGGCTGAGGCAGACGGCGGAGATGGACCACCACCCAAACGTCCTCCCGGTCCCCCTAAAGAGAAAACAATGAAAATTGATGTCAAGGCAGATGCATCTCCAATCGAACTTTCATTTGATTGATCAGATACCAGACTACTCAATATATGTCTTGTAAGAGAGCTGACCATCCCAACCAAGTTTTCGGTGAAGCGTTTCGTAATAGGAGTGATCGGGAAAGCGGATCAGTTGGCAATTCACGCTGGCCTGACGAAAGATAATTGAATCTCCCTGCTGGAATGGTCGATGAATATGACCATCAATCACCGCCAGTACATTTTCCTCTTCTTGAGGAAGTGACAATTGATAGGTGCAATCAGCTCGATCGACAATCGGTCGAATCGTCAGCGTGTGTGGGCAAATGGGAGTTATCACAAATGCTCGCATTGTCTGCTTCAGGATAGGACCGCCAGCTGAAAGGCTATGCGCAGTCGAGCCAATCGGTGTTGCGATAATCAAGCCATCTCCGCTGTAGGTCGTGACAGCTTCTCCATTAATAGCCAGCTCGACATCGAACATGTGTGGCGATTTCCCAACACGAACCGCAAGCTCATTCAATCCCAGATGATGTTCTTCAGAGCCATCCGCACGTTGAATAGTTGCCTCAAACATCAGCATTTCTGCAATGGCATATTTTCGATTTGCGACCAGATCGAGATTCCGTTGCAGATCTTCCAGCGTTAAGTCGGCCAGAAATCCGAGTCGACCGAGGTTGATTGGCAGAATCGGAATCTGATGATTCCCGAACTGACGGCAGGCTCGTAGGATCGAACCATCGCCACCAAGTACGATGGCCAGCTCAGCATCAAGTTGTGCATGGTCGACATCTTCGGTCATCGCCACGCCCACAATTTCGATTTCCGGCCGCGAAGCCAGACATGGCTGCAACCTTTCCCAAGCCTGACGCACATGCTCATGCGGACTGCGGGCCAGAACGATCGTTCGGATTGTTGTGGTGGTATTCATTCAAAAAGTCTACCAGAAAATAGACTCATACGGGAACCAAAACCTACCGTTGAATTGAGAGACACCTAGAACTGATAAACTTTGATTGTCCAGTTCCCTGTTCCTTCCACTTGAATGCGATACTCGCCACCGTCTTCATAGTTAATTCCGCCCTGATAGCGAATCGGCTTGCCTGGCATTTCCATGAGGATGTCTTTGAGGCCATCGTCTCGAAACCAGGTGATGCGTTTGATGCGGCCATCGTGCTCCCAGCGAAATTCCCAGAGAGCACCAACCGTAAACGGGCCGGTCATACCATCATCTTTGCCGGAAAACTCGGCAACCAGTTCACGATTGGCCTGAGGAGGGACATAAAATAAATAGGAGCAGAGAACCGTCAATGCAACAACAAAAATAAACATCCCCAGGCAAATCAGCGCGAAACCGCTGGCGGTTTTCACGCGGGCCTCTTTCATGACGGGATGATCTTGGGACATGGAAGGATGGTTGAATGTTGAGGATTGAAGGTTGAGGGTCAGGTTGACTCAGTTATTATAACCCTGCTGAGGCTAGTGGCGAGTCGCATGTTTTATAAATATTAATTCTCCTGGCTCTCCTGATTATGTCACTGAGCATCGCAACGGTTTGCCATCAATTCCAAGAGCCAGATTATCAATGGCGATCTCTGCCATTGCATTGCGGGTTGAAGTTGTCGCGCTGCCGATGTGCGGGGCGATCAGGCAATTGGAAAGTTGCAGGATTTCATCGTTTAAGCTGGGGGGTTCTGGATCGGTCACATCTAAACCCGCTGCTCCGATTTGTCCGGTTTTTAAAGCCTGCACGAGATCAGGTTGCACATGGATTCCCCCACGAGCGGTATTGATGAAAATTGCGTCATTCTTCATCCGCTCGAAAGCTGCGGCGTTAAACATCCCTTTCGTTTCTTCGTTCATATCACAATGAACGGAGACAAAATCGGAACGTTCGAGCAACTCTTCGAATTCCACACGTTCCGCAGATAGTTTCTGCTCAGCCTCAGGCTTCGGGGAGCGGCTCGAATAGAGCACTTTCATACCCCAACCGCCATAACAACGCTTGGCGAACGTTTCGCCGATGCGACCGAGTCCGACAATGCCAACGGTTTTCCCTTCGAGATCCCAGCCGATGTGCCCCAAAGGCTCCCAGGATTTCCACTTGCCGTTGTGAATATACTGATCACCTTCTATCAATCGTCGAGCCGCAGCAATCAATAAGGCGAAGGCCATGTCTGCGGTCGCATTCGTTAACACACCAGGAGTATTTCCCACGGCTATGCCACGCTTTTTCGCGGCTTCGACATCAATATTATTGTAGCCGACGGCATACTGACTGATGACTTTAAGCTGATCTCCAGCGGCTTCAATAAATTCCTCATCGACTTTTTCGGACAGCATGGTCAAAACACCATGGCAGCCACGGATTTTTTCGAGTAGCACGTCTCGGGAAGGGGGAGTGGCATCTTCCCAGATCTCGACATCAAACTCATTCTGCAGTCGATCAATTCCAGCTTGGACGATTTTCCGTGTGACAAAGACTTTTGGTTGTGACATAACACTCTCAATTCAGGTGATAAACTTTTATTTTGAAATCGGAGTGTATCGCCTGAGGTCCGTCTCAACCAGAGGTAGGTTGGGCTAGCGAAGCGCAACCCAGCAAATACCGTGAAAAGATTGAGTCGAATGGAATGAAAATGAGTTGGGTTACGCATTCCGCTAAACCAACCTACATGCTCAACTAAAGAATAGTAATTGATCAGAAATGTTCAGTGAACCTTTGCAAGTCAATAAAAAAAGCCGGTAAAAACCGGCTTTGAGTATTTTAATGTCGTATCAATTATCGACTGGCAGTTTTGGGAATGTTCTTCAGGCTCAGGTGTCCGTAAAGTGTTTCCCCATTTCGCAAAATGAAGAACTTCAGGGGGCTGAAGGTTTCCAGTTGAGGATGATCGAGGACATAAGAGATATTCTCTTCATTGACAGTTTCCCAGACGTGCAGGCCGACGAGGATATCGCCACGTTTGATTCCATTGCTGGCTGCAGGTGATCCAGGGCGAACATTCGTCACCTGCATACCACCACGATATCGGGGAGAAACTCGATTCTTACTGGTTTCAGCCAGTTCGACCAGTTTCAACCCAAGAACATCCCAGGCACCTGCCTGACTGTAAACGACGGGTTCCGTTTGATTTTGAGGTGTTTCGACTCCGTGTAAGAACTGACCTTTCTGAAGACGTTCGAGAGTCAGTGAAAGTTGTTGTTCGGTTTCGTCACGAACGACAATCACGGGAACAGAATCGGTTGATTGTACACCCAGCAGAGAACGTTCCAGGTCGACACCATCGTTAATTCCAACAGTTCCCATTCGCACAATCACATCACCAGGTTTCAGCCCCGCTTTGTCTGCGGGACTGCCCGATTTGACACGATCGACAATCAACTCATGACCGCCGCCGTTGTGAACACAGCGAGTCGTCAAGCCGTGATACATTTTATCGAGCACTTCAACGCTCATCAGTTTGGCGATCAGTTCGCGAGCATCATCAATGGGAATTGCAAAACCAATTCTTTGAGCACCGGCTCGAATTGCGACATTGATGCCGATGACTTCTCCATCGAGATTCAACAATGGGCCACCACTGTTTCCCGGATTGATGCTGGCATCGGTTTGAATCAGATTTTTATATTGCTGTTCTTCGTTGACTTCAACATCTCGTGAAAGAGAACTGATGATTCCAGAGGTCACCGTGTGCACATAACCGAAAGCGTTTCCGACAGCGATAACAGTTTCGCCGAGCATCAGGTCGGAAGAGGTTCCTATTTCCATAACATCGAGTTTAGGATTGCCATCGACTTTGATAATTGCCAGATCATGTTCACGATCAAAAGTGACCACATGAGCGGAATAGCGACTCCCATCGTAGAGAGAAACTTCCAGAGAATCGACGCCGGCAATCACGTGATTATTGGTCACCAGATAGCCACGTTCATCAATCACGATGCCCGTACCCATTCCGTTAATTTTACCACGATTGGTGGTTCCAAAGACGGAATTCGATTCCTCAGCCGATTTCTCAGTGTGGATATTGACCACGGCTGTCTGGGCTCGCTTGACTGCGCGAACCAAAGGGGTTTCGCGAATCGAAGCGGCATCCAGTGTGGCGGATGACAGAAATTGACAGAGGCAACCTGCTGTCAACATGATGGCGAGGAATTTGTTCTTCATGCGTCATTTCTGTCTCAGATGCTTTTCGCCGAATTATTTGAGACGATCTCTTTGCCAAGCGAAGGGCCAATCGCAATGCCATAATTTTTTCATCACCGTCTTCAGACGGTCAGAAAATTCCCTCAGGCAATTACAATTAGAGACAAGTGCACCCAGTCCGATCCTTCAGTGGGCAAATACACTTAACGTCACAACCTGATAGCCAGAATCGGCATCTGCGATTGTGCTGCTTGAACAACCGGGTTTCATGACGCAAAGTTTACCCAGTCGCTTCCTGTGTAAAATTGGTTAAGTTGTGCAGGCACTCCCTGAAAATAATCTCATGTCACATCGTTTTGAGTGAAGTTCTTAGTGAAAACAGACGGGACTGCGAAAACTCCTGAAAATACAGAACTGCCTCCCTATCGTCCAATTCCACGAGCCACAACGGCCACATGAACCACTGCACAACCTGCAGCCAATAAGAGCCTGGCACATGCATGTGCGGTTGCACCCGTGGTGAGTATGTCATCCACCAGCAATATGTTTTTCGCTCGCAGTTTACTTGAGGCAGATGCCCGATACGCGTCGCGAATATTCTTACGACGAAGAGACGGCCTTAGAGACGATTGATGCTTCGTGCGAATGCGCTGCACGAGACCTCTCCGAAAGTACGGTACGTTGAGTCGTTTTGAGAGACATTTCGCCAGTGTTTCATTGGGATGGATTCTTCGAACCAGGCGATTGGTCCAGTGCATGGGTACTGTGACGAGGCAGTCAACCTGTAGCTGACTGAGCATGTCTCTTCGTGATTGCCAAAGGCGTTCACCAACTAACCAGGTTACATCCTGATGCTCAGGTCGCTTACTGAGCTGGCAAAATTGCTTTAATTCCGATTCATAAGTTCCGTAGGCAATCACAGAGGCAAATGAAAACGAATCGGATTTGCAATAATTACAACCTTTAGAAGTATCGACATACGCTCCGACTTCTGCTCCGCATCTGCTGCAGGAATGTTCGATCGCGTCTGGGAAGTTTTCCAGACAAGTCAAACAACAAAGAACTATTTCGTTGAATTCCGTATCTGATGCCAACGAAGTTCCACACAGACAGCATTGAGCCGGAAAAATAAACTCACATAGAGCGGATGAGGATCGGCGAGCGGTCTGTAATAATTTCGACATGAGTGATCCCGTGTCACGATCCGATTACCCCTTGAGGACATTATGCAATGTCACATCGGCCGGAAGTTCTGTACGAAAATAATCCTCTTCAGTTAACAGGTTAACATTCAAACTATTCAGGGTGCTGAACATATCGAGTTCGTCCACTAATTCCTGTAAATCAGCCGATTGAGGAATCGCCAGCCGCATGACCATCGAAAAGGTGTTAACGGATTCGGGGCGGGCAGAAAGTGACTCAATTGTGATCAACATCTGTGCCAGCATACCACTGACAACTCGTACGACCCCTGGTGCATCCTGACCATTCACAGTTAAATAATATGTGGAATCTGTGGAAATGATGTCGGCTTCGTCTTCGTGAAGTTCCCGGATCAGCACCGCCATTTTGTAATTCCGTCCGACCTGGAGCAGATGTTCTTGAATAACTTGAATCGATCGATGGTCAGGGAACTTGGCAGCGATTGTCATGGTGAAAAGGCCATGCACAATTGACTGTGAGGCATGATGCATGTCACCTCCCAGTTCTCCCAGTGCAGTCGTAATCGCTGTTAATACACCTGAATGATTCTGTGAGGTGATTGTAATAAAATAGCTGACACCCATGAGAGTCTCCATAACTTCGGCCTATTGATACAGACACCGAATTGGCAAATTCTGTACCGAATCCTTTATAATTCCACTCTTCTGAGCAAATACGAACTTGTCGCGGACGTATTTATTTTCATTGCGAAACGGATCATCAATTAAGAAATCCAACAGGATCCATTCACAAAAGAGCAGCGATTCACCTGTAACTTCTCACCTGAGAACGAATGAATTCCCGTTTTCGTCATCAGTATTCCGACTTTTCGTGAATTAAGAATTTGATACCACGTTAACAACTCATCGAAGACCGTCAATATCTTTCTTTCCGGGACATGTGGTCATACACCTTCCCATTAACGAGAACACTTCCTCGCATCGTTCAAATTAATGCGAATCCAGGTGTAATAATCTGACTCTCTGGCGATTTCTTCAGAGTATGAGCCTGTTAGGAAATACACTTAACCTGTTATAACTTCTTGAGTTAGATAGGGAACCATCCCTATTGAATTGAATTTTCAAGAAAATCCTTTTGATTCCCAGATTTTCCATGGAAAGTTAGTCATCGTGTTAACACGTTATGTTTCGCTGGCAATATTATTGTTATTACTCACCGCACTGGGATTTACTTTTATACGCATAATCATCCCGTTCCTTTTGCCATTATTTCTGGCAGCAGTTGTCGCATTAATTGCCAACCCGGTTTATAAATATTTCTTAACGCGGACAAAAAATCGCCCGAGAGTTGCCGCAGGGTTATCCACTGCAGCATTGGTGGCGGCTATTGTGATTCCAATATTCATCGGTGTGACCATCGGTGCCTTGCAGATGTTTGATGTCGCTGAGCGAATTTTAAGCGATGATTCTGTTAAAAAAGCGATCGCTGCCGTGAAAGAAGGAGAAATCTACGAAACGATTGCAATTCAGCTGGAAAATTTTTTTCCAATCACTACCAGTGATGGTCAACAATTGACTGAAGAGGAAATTGCTCAGCTTCGCACAAAAATGCTGCAGGAACGTGCAGAAGAATTGCGTCTGAGTACGCAAAATGCCATCAAGCGAGTTGCCATCACAACGATCAGTCCTGGGACCGCATTTACAACCGTCGATATCATTGGCAAATTTGGCTGGACACTGATGAGCCTGCTCACGTTTATAATTGCACTCTACTATTTCTTCTTTGAAGGCCCCGTCCTGATTGAACATGCCATCGAACTGATTCCGGTGAATGCCTTGCATCAGAAAACCTTATTCGAAGAATTCGGAAAGGCCATCCGAGCCGTTGTCACGGCGACATTGCTTGCAGCAGTCGCTCAAGGGTTGGCAACATCGGTTGCTCTCTGGTTTCTTGGGTTCAATCACTTCTTCCTGTTCACCATCGTAGGCACTTTTGCAGCAATCATCCCTCTGGCAGGAACCTGGCTGGTCTGGGTTCCCTGTGCCATTTATCTGGCTTATGACGGAGACTGGGGCTGGGCGCTACTCTTAGCCATTTACGGCTTCGCCTTTGTTGGAATGCTCGATAATTTTATTCGAGCCTACGTGCTGCATTCCGATGCGAAATTGCATCCGCTGCTAGCTTTTGTCAGTGTACTTGGCGGGTTACAAGTGATGGGGTTGTGGGGAGTCTTTATCGCTCCTGTCATCGCCTGCTGTCTCTATGCGATCATTCGAATTTTCAATGAAGAATTGACCGAATTGACCAGGCACCAGAAAGAAAACAATAAATCAAACGTGAAAATCCCAGCCGTTAGTAAACAGACTCCCTCTTAATCGATGGCTCAATCATCATTCATAATGCGGAAAATCAGGAGAAAGAACATGACTATCGGTCAAATGCTGTTGCCGGAATTTGATCAGGAAATGGCGAGCACTCGCAAAATTCTCGAACTCGTTCCCGATGACAAACTCGACTGGAAAATTCACGAAAAGTCGAACACCATCGGCTGGCTGGCACATCATCTTTCTGATATCCCTGGCTGGACGATGGCTACGATTCATCAAGACGAATGGGACGAAGGTAAAGCCGAGAAACCCGAGATCACTCATTCCCGGGAAGCCTATTTGAAAACATTCGACAAGAATGTAGCCGAGGCTCGTGAAGCACTGGAAAATGTGGATGACCAGACCATGATGAAAAACTGGCGATTTCTCTACAATGGCCAGGAAATTTTCACTCTGCCGAAGTTAGCCGTGATACGAACTTGGGTCATCAATCATATTATTCACCACCGTGGCATCATGACGGTTTACTATCGAGTCAACAACATCCCGGTTCCGGGAATGTACGGCCCATCCGCAGATGATAATATGATGTAAAAAAAGCCGGTTGGACGTAATGTCCTTCCGGCTTTTCAAGACAGATGTTTGTCTCGATTAATTTAGCGGCAACCGCCACCGCGACATGAACGGCAGCTGTTACAGCTACGGCATGAGCGACAGCTGCGACAAGATCGGCATGAGCTGCAGCAGCGTCCCTGAGGAGCTTGCTTGGCAGATCGCAATTTGCTGACTTCTTTAACCAATTTCATTCCCGTTGTGCTTGTAAGAGTGTTCATCGTCCTGCTCGCTTTCGTATTGAAAAGTTTTTTTGTTTTGACATTCAGTTATGTCTCATACTCTTACAGCGAAAGCCGAACGATTGAGGGGACACCGAATCTGGAAAGCCGAAGACGGAAAGCGGAAAGCCACATTTTATACCTGAGTGGCTGGGGCCGGAGTGCTGCGGGCACCCAGTTGATTGATTACTCAGAATCCTAAACCTATTCCATTCAATTCCGCAGTTTTGACCGTGCCATCTGTAATATTAAACATCCCCGGAAATTTAGGAGCCCATTCCGCATTTGGGGCCGGGCAGTATTGTCGGCCGTTTCCTTCAATGGCGGCTATCCCCGGAATTCTTGCCGCTAAAGTCGCTGAGTGTAGAAAGCTGTAGCCGGGGCAGGTCAAATCCTGCACACACAAAAACATCCCCTTCTTTTGAGCGGCAGCGGCTAGCAACAAGGTTTCGGTTTGACCTTTGCAGGCTTTGAAGGCGACGCCAGTGTAGCCAAGTTCTTCAGCTGCATAAAGCGATTCCAGACTCACAAGCGATTCATCGATCACAACGGGCTTGATCGCAGCAGCCCGGTGCATTTTGTTTTCCGGATGTTTGTGCAAATCCCGGTGTGTCGGCTGCTCGATATATTGTGCTCGATCAAAAGCTTCTGGGGCTTTCGCTCGCACTCCATCCAGAAAATTAAGAACGTAATCGACGTCTTTACACTTCTCGTTGAAATCGAGTGAGTAGAACCATTCTGTACAACCTCGCTTTTTCTGTGCTTCCGTCGCGATCGCATCAATCGCAACGACGCGATCGATATCCCATTGCAGATCGTCTCCATTCAGCTTGATTTTCAAGTGCGTTAAACCATCAGCCAGAATCCACTCGGATAACGTTTCCGGGAGTCCATCATCGATTCGTTTGGGAATATCTGTATCAGTCAGAGGATCGACGGCTCCCACGAGATGGTAAAGTGGCATCGTCGCTTTCGGTTCCCGACTCGTGTATTGATCGAGATATTCGCCCTCGAACCCTTTGCCAAGATAGTGCGACAAATCGTGATTCATGTACTCTGAAGAGAGGACATTGTAAGAACTCTTCTCATGCAGACGCCCATACGCATCATGTACAGCTGCATCGAGCGGGCTGTTGGCAACGAGTTGAGCCAGTACGGGAATTGGCTCCTGCAGAGAGAATTCTTCCATCACGTGAGCGGCGATCGCGTCGTAGTCCTCGATGAGGACTTCCATCAAATCGAGTGGATGTCCCCATTCTTCGAGATTGGTCGCAACTGCACACGTATCCTCAGCCAGTTTTTTCATAGCCGTTTGTGCTTCGGGCGGCTCGACATGAGAAGATGGCCAGGCCCACACATTACCGACCGGCATACTGCCATGCCCAGTCGCTCGCTTTCCGTCACGACCTTCCAGTTCGACAGTCACGTTGATCAAGTCTGTTTGAGTGACAGTTCTTCCGCCAAATTTTAGAGGGGCGCGAAAGGGCACCGGCTGAAAGGTGACTTCGGCTTTTAAGATTCGTGCGTCGTTGGGGTTGGACATTATTAAAGTCTTTCAGGATAGTTGTCAATTTCGTTGTGCAGTACTGTTTTGGTAGGGGAGACATCTAAGATAAGTCGAGCAAGGTGCGTCTAGACGCACCCTACAGGTTAATACCATTGTGCTCGTAGTATCGTTCGGTCTTCGAATACAAACAAGCCGACCGGTTCGATTGGGTGCGAGTCCACTCGGGTGACTGCAACATCCGAAGTCGCTGCCCATTTTAATTCACCGTCTTCATCGAGCCGGTAGACATGCTTTTCGATGGTCGATGCAAAAGCCTGCTTACCAGTATACGAGACAGAGATTTTATTGACGGTCCCTTCGAGAATCAGCGAGGCTTCGGAATCACCACTGCCATCATAAACTTGAATACCCTGGTTGGAAGCGGCTACGCAAATTCTGGCTGTCTTCTGAATCAATGCCAGATCACCGACATTGGACCAGAGGGTTTTCTCCCAGATTTTTTTTCCGCTGAGTGCATACGCCCCCATCAGGCCATGACTGGCAGCGGCAATGACGACAGGTTCTTCTACCATGAAATGGATGTAGGAGAGCGGACGCATAGTTTCGAAGGTCGCGGCTTTTTTGCCGAGATCGTCAATGACAATCGCTCCCCCTTCTGAGGAGGCGACGAATGTGAAGATGCCATACGGATCGATCGCAATTCCTGAGCAAGTGAAGGGGATCTCGATTGTCCAGATGACTTTGAGTTTCGCATCGAGCCGCACGAGCGTGCTGTTCCCAAGTAGTGCAGAGCCGAATTCGCCGGTGTCGCTCCACGAGAGTTGACGGGCGGGTTCCTGAAGGCGTGTCAGTAGTTTGACATTCAGGAGGGGATCCAAGCGGTAAAGCGTGCCGATTTCATCGGCGACGACGTAATCTTCGGCTTCCCGCATGCTGTCGAAGCCCGTAATGCCGGCTTCGGCCCGGAAGGAAAAAAGTAAATCAGGGGGCTGTCCGGCCCCCTGATTCATCCACGTCGGCGTTTCAATTTTCATAGTGCTCAGAGATCAGCGGCTCGAATGTTTTAAGGATTGCGAGTCAGCTGGGTCTCCTGCAACATTTCGATCGCTTTGAGGACGTCAGCATCTGTTGCCAACGATTTCTCAGTCACTCGAAGATATTCCTGACTCTCACGCGGAACCACAACGTCCGGCTCGATGCCAATCTTACTGTGATTGTGACCGTTTGGCGAGTAGAACTTCGCAGTCGTCAATCGCAAACCACAATTCTGACTGACTGGGAAGATACTCTGCACCGACCATTTTCCATAAGACTTTCGTCCCACAATCATGCCTCGGTTATGATCCCGAATCGCTCCGGCTACAATTTCACTCGCAGAAGCACTGTTTTCGTCAATCAGTAATACGATTGGCAGTTTCCAGGTGCTGGCTGAGTGAGCCGAGTATTTCCAGTTCTGATCCGAAGTCCGCCCCTTGGTCGAGACGAGAACGCCGTGATCAATCAGACGATCGAGGACTTCGACAGCGGCAGTGAGTAATCCACCAGGATTTCCGCGAACATCCCAGATCAGTGAAGTCATTCCCTGACGATTCAACTGATTGAGAGCTGCATCGAACTCTTCAGCTGTTGTTCGTTGGAAACCTGACAGTCGCAGATATCCAATTCCGTTTTGTTGATCAATAATCTTCGCAATCGGTACACTCTTCACTTTGACGGCTCGTCGTGTAAAAGATCCTTCACGACGTTGACCATCTTCTGTAATCCAGTTCAGATGAACTCGGCTGCCACTTTTACCGGTGATCAGTCCAGCTGATTCATCAGTTGGTTTGTCGAGAACATCAATTCCATCGATATGAGTGATATAGTCGCCCCCCGCCAAGCCGCCAGCTTCTGCCGGGCTTTCTGGAAGAATTTCGATGAGGTGAATTCCCTTGCCGGCTTCGGATTTCATTTCGATTCCGAGGCCAACGAATTCGCCTTCAATATTATTATACAGGTCAGCCAGTTTAGTTGGAGTGAGGTAGCTGCTGTAATCATCGAGGGCATTGCAGCCACCGAAGACGTATTCGAGAATCACAGAGACCTTCGAGATACCGAGATCGCGTTCAAGACGATTCGCGACATCAAGTACAATTTTGCGACCGGCATCGGGTCCAGACACAGGTTTGTTCCAGTACTCTTCGAATAACATCCGTCGAGCCTGTTTCAACCCGGGCTGATCGGTATTGAAGATCTGATGATTGTCAAGAAACGCTTCGTTGTTTAGTGCGAGATAAACACTCTCGGTGCCGTGAGCAATGAAGAAAGTCGACGAAAGTGATTCGACATAGTGACTGTGGATTTTATACAGCACTTCATCGAGCAGTTCGGTGGCTTCCCGTTCTGACAATTTGAGCAATGATTTGTCGTAGCTGGCATCTGCATAACGACGATCAATCTGCATATGGAATTTGGCGCGACGAAGACCGTATTGCAGCTCTTCATTTTCTGGCCAGACTTCCAACGCATCGCGGTAATGCACGATGGCATCAGACCATTTGCGAGATCGTTCGAATTCTGCTCCGCTGACAACTGCCTGGCGAACCTCATCGCTGACAGTCTCGGAACCGGGTGCACCGGTCACGACTAAGACTTGAGACAAAACGAGCGCCGTACCAAGTACGCCACTACACAATAAACAAGATTTCCTGAACCAGGACATGCAGCATTTCCCCCTGTAAGTAGCTGCAAGTCGCCGCTTGTGATTCCTCCTGAGGTTTTCGCCAACAATGGCAACAACAATAAACGAATTGAAAAGGGACACACGATTGAAGCATCGCTTCGAATCGATTTTCCATTCCAGTTTCAAATCGTTGCGAGAATTCCATTCTCAATTAGCCCACAAGCGTGGGCGACGATGATTGTAATTTTGCAGCGCTGCTGTTGACTCCAAACAACATCACTGTTGACCTAAGCATACGTCACGATAATGGAACGGTCAATTTTTTCCAGAGGGATTTCAGCCGAATAACCCCTATCGCGGCAATGTATTTCTGATTCGTTATCGAATAGAGCGAATATCATTAAAGAATCGGGTTCTGATTCATGCGGAATATAGGGAAGCCTGCAAAACTTTTCCGGCAAAGCTAACCGGCTCGCCTGGGATAAATGACAACGGGGTAGCGAATACAATTAACCAATAAAGAGACTATTATCTGTCTTCCAAAGCCAGAAGGACATTATGTCCAACCGGCTGCTTGCGTTTAAATGCCATTAATGAAGACAAACAGGAGTTCACAACCAGCCGTACTTAGTGAATGTACATCTGTTTTCCTGGCAGTGATTACAAAACTGCTAAATTCGACTCAATCTGCCTGATCGTTAAAGTCGATTTAATTCGTAGAGAGTCCGTTTTGCACGGAACGAACTGGTTCCGACCTATTTACGTTCAAGGCAGTTGATCAATGCCCAATCCGCTAAAAATCTCATTCCTGTCAGGCATGTTCCTGTTACCACTGGCGATGGGTTGTGCGACCACAAATTCTCATTCATTCGTGTCGTCCTCGCGCTCGACCGAAATTACAGCGACTCCATCCATGAAACAAATGCTGCTTAAGGCAGAAGGCCTTGAGAAGCAAGGGGAAAAAGACCGCGCTCGGCTCGCCTACGAAGACCTGAAAAAAGCATATCCTTATTCAGAAGATGCTAAACTTGCGGATCAACGAATTTTGGCACTCACATCCAAACCAGCCTTGATGACTGCGGATGTAAATTTACCAGAACAAAAAAGATCGGTCGAACTCGCAACTGCAATGACTCCTGCACGAATTGTTGGGGAAGACGCTTCTGCACCCTTCACACTGACAGCAAAAACACCTGTTGCTCAAAAGAGTCCTGAAACTGAAAATAAATTCCCAGTCGCGGACATTATCCCAGTCTCCGCTGAAGTGATTGCGACGACTGAAAATTCTGAGACTGCCCCAGAGTTTCTGTTCAATACGGAGACTGAAGCGAAAACAGCATCTCCCAAGATCGTGACCTGGCGGGAATCGAAGCCGGAATTCGATTGGTCTTCCTCGGGTTGGAAATCGACATCTCAGAAAAAGACACAATAAGTCAGTAGGTTGGGTTAGCAGAACGCGTAGTAACCCAACCTACATCTGTCTCGTCTTTAGCTATTTTCCCAGCGGCTCTTCATGAAGGCGAGGCCTTCTTTGGCCAGATGTTCTTCGCTGGGATACATGCGACGCCAGATGCGAGTCGCGGCTGCCAGTTCCGGCAAAGCCAGGCCGAAGGCTTCGATGACGAACCAGCCGTCGTAATTGACCTTCTTCAAAGCCGCGAATGATTCGTCCCAGTTCACGCCCCCTTCTCCGGGAGTGGAACGATCATTCTCGGAAATGTGCACATGGACCATTTGGTCCTGACAGGCTTCGACAGCACCAGTGATTGATTTTTCTTCGATGTTTGCATGGAAGGTGTCGTACATCATTTTGAGATTCGGATGATTGACTTCACGTGTGAAGCGCGAGCAATCTTCTGCACAGTTCAGGAAGTAACATTCAAATCGGTTCAGGTACTCGCAGACCAGAGTCACGTCAGCCTGTTTCGCATGATCTGCTGCTTGAGTTAGAATTTCCTGAGCCCATTTCCATTCGTCTTCCGTTCGTCCAGAACCGGTAAATTCTCCCAGAGCAGAGTGAATCGGCCCGCAAAGTTTTTCTGCACCAGCAGCCTGACAGGCATCAATCGCCCGTTTGAGTCTTTCCAGTCCAGCCTGACGAATCGCAGCATCGGGTGAGATCGGATTTTCTTCGGGCGTGCAAACTGTAACCGCCGTCGCTCCCAGTCCTGTTGATTTCAGCTTCTCACCAATTTTCTGGTTCATGCCCAGATCGAAATCGAACATCGGCAGTTCAACGCCATCGTAGCCCCAGCTCTTGATATCATCGAGCAGAGAGAAATGGTCTTCGGTCACTCCGGCAGTCCACAGGAGTAGATTCATGCCATATTTCATGGTGTCGTCCTCAGCGTTAGATTGAATAATTGCGTGGAATCAAATGAGAATCCCCTGAGACCAACTTCACAAAGAAGATGCAATCTAAGTCAGACAGACTCACCAGGAGAATTGGTATCGAGTGTACCGAGGACGTGCACTGGCAGCATTTCGCGATGTCGTTGTTCAACGATGCGATAGGACCGAGCGAGCACATTCTCGAAATCGTCAGATAACATAGGAAGTTTGACGCGTCTCATCACTTGATTCAAGCGAAACAGAAGTTTCTTTTCATTGAGATAGTCATACAGAAACCCCTCCTGGACAAATCGCGGCAGCAAAGCGGAGAGACGATCGGTCGGGCGCGTGGCAATTTTGCAGACCGTTTCCTGAACAAAATCGTAATCCAGTTCCGCCAGCGATTCGTAATAGCGATCCAGAAGTTGAGGACGCTGCTCGATCAGTACGCGATCGAGCAGCATTTCGGTCACGATATGTCCTAAAAAGCCTGCCCGAAAATTATCATCCGGCCCCAGGGCTTCCCGAAACATTTTTCCCAATTGCATACTGATTTCAAGAAACGCCCGCTGATTATGAAACCAGTCATCGTCCATCAGGTGCTGCCGGGCTCCGCTGATAAACGAAGTTTCTTCCGTGGTCGCAATGGCAATTGGGGATGCGCGATTTTGATCTTCGTTATAACGATCGATCAACCGTGCCCGAATACGGACGGGACGATCTGCCACGCTGAGCCAATCTGGAGTTGCGGTCCCTGCAACAAAATAAGGATTATCGAGAAACGCAATTCCGTGAGCGAAAAAATTCAAAACGTATCATCCTGAGGATTTAAAATTGTAAGGTTCATCCAGGCTCATCGTGCTGACTCAACTCACTCAAGCACTTTGAGGCATTCAATCGCAGCCAATCGAATATTTTGGTTGGGATCGGATTTAGCGAGTTTATTGATTCTTGAACGATACTGATTAGTCTGCTTCGGTTGAGTGGACAATGCTTCCAGTGAGGCTGCTCGAGATGCCGGAGTTGCGTTTTCGTTCTCAGCGGTTTCAATCAGATAGTCCAGCAGGCTACTGTCGCCTTCAGATAATCGCGCCAGGGAATGAGCCGCTGCGATTTGAACATCTTCGTTCGGTGCAGATTGCAAAGCTTCAATCCACAGATCCGTTCCCGGATCAGACTGAAACAAAGAGACCGCCCAGACAGCAGCCAAGAGTATAATCGAGGCACACAGAGCGATCCAAAAAACCTTCAGTGATTGTTCGAAGATCCGGTAAGTCGACTTCAATTCTTTACTGGCTTCAAAATTATCCAGCTTCGCTGCGACTTTCGTTCCTGACCCAGATGATAACTTAGTATCGACGAGTTGGGGGGAAATTCGAATTCGTGAAAGCTCCTCTGCCACTTCCATGGCAGAGCCGGGACGATGTTGAATATCTTTTTCCAGAAGCTGAAGCACCAATCGCTCCAGAGAAGCCGGACATTCCCGATTGACTTTTGAAATCGGCTGAACCGGCTCGGTCAAATGGGCATGAAGAATCTGACCAGGACTCTCGCCAGTAAATGGTGGCTGTCCTGTGAGCATTTCATAAAAGACACAGCCAAGGGAATATAAGTCACTTGCTTGAGTCAGCGGAGGTTTTCCACGAATCTGCTCGGGAGACATATACTGGACAGTGCCCATGGTCCGCCCATCAGCCGTTAATTTGGCTTCTGACATCACGCTAACCAGACCGAAATCACTCAGCTTAATCTGTCCGGCTTTAGTGATCAGAAAATTATTTGGCTTGATATCCCGATGAACTATTTTCTGGTTGTGGGCATATGCCAGAGCTGCACACATCTGCTGGCCATAATCGGTAATTTTCTGCCAGTCGAGATAGCCAGCTTTCTGAATTTTGTCCCAGAGAGTTCCGCCTTCGACAAGTTCCATTGCGTAAAAGCGTTGTTTATCCTCGCAGACACCTCCGAAAGCGCGGACAATATTCGGATGGCGCAATTTTTTGAGGACTTGAATTTCACGTTCAAATCGAGCCAGAAGAGTCGGATTTGTAATTTCTTCGGGAATCAGTTTGACTGCAAACATGCGGTCGTCTTTGACGTACCTTGCCCGATAGACAACACCCATTCCGCCTTCACCGATTTTTTCAATCAGTTCAAACGGCCAGACCCATAAACTGGATTTAGACATGATTTTCGTGACAGTCTGCTGAGTTCTCTGTATACGTTCGCGTTCACCCAATATATTTTTGCACTTGAAACCATCAAGAACAAGTCGTGATTTTGATCCTAATGGCCGATTGCAGCAAATTCACGAACGATTTCCCGCGCAGACCGTAACCCATCCACTGCTGCGGTAATGATTCCCCCGGCGTAGCCGGCTCCCTCTCCGACAGGATACAGGCCTTGAAATCCTTGAGTTTGCCGCGATTTTAAGTCACGATCGATACGCACTGGTGCACTCCCCCGCATTTCTGGTCCAACCAGAGTCGCGTTCTTCAAAAAATCACCCCGCCATTTCTGATCCATCAGTGGTAAACCGATCTCAATCGCCTTCGATACTGCATCCGGCAACACCGCATGTAAATCCGCCAGCACAACGCCGCGTTCATAAGAAGAGGGAAGTGATGTTGAAGACGAACCAGGATTCAGAAAACTTTCAGCCGATTGAATCGGACATAGGTAATCGGCTCGCCCCAATTCATAAGCGATTCGTTCAAACTTACGCTGCAATTCCATCCCTGCCAGCGGATGAGGACTGCCAAATTCATGAGGTTCGAGTGTCACCATCAATCCGCTGTTCGCATACGGCGTATCGTGGCGGGAACGACTCATCCCATTCGTGCAGAACATGCCCGGTTCAGAGACGGATGGGATGACAAATCCCCCTGCACACATACAGAAGGAATACAGATCCCTCTGCCCTTTTGCCACGATCGTGTAGTCCGCTGCTCCCAAAATCTGTTCGTATTCGGAATGACCATATTTGTGGGCATTAATCTGCTCCTGAGATTGTTCGATTCTCAGCCCCAACTGGAACGGCTTCTGAATCATCGGCACACCAAGTTCATGCAGCATCTCGTAAGTATCACGTGCACTATGCCCGATGCCAAGAATGACATGATGCGTCGCGATTTCTCCGGAAGAAGTTTGCAGCCCGACGATTTGCCCATCACGAACAATCAAACCCTCGACGCAACAATCAAACAGATACTCTCCCCCCGCAGCTTCAATCTTGCGGCGAAAATTCCGACAGATCATCGGTAATTTATTGCTCCCCAAATGGGGTCGCTGTTCGTAGAGAATTGAATCCCGCCCCCCGCAATCGACAAAGGATTCCAGAACCCAGTCGACATCAGCCCCCGTCATTCTGCAGGTCAACTTACCATCACTGAAACAGCCTGCTCCTCCTTCTCCGAAGAGATAATTATTCTGCTCCTGAAATTTTCCACCACGATCAAAATCCCGAATGGCAGGCACACGTTCTTTGACAGGCTGTCCACGTTCGACAACCAACGGACGATAGCCACGTTTCGCCAGATAATAAGCCGCCAGCAGGCCAGCCGGTCCCGAACCGACAACAACTGGACGATTCTCCAGTGACTGATTCCCGGGTGGAGGATCATCGAAATCCTTCGGCTCAAAAGCTGCAACCCCCGGCAGCTGAATCAGTTTTTCGGGAACCTGATCACTCTTGAGTTCAACGGCAACCGAATACACAAACTGCAGGCTGTAACGATTCCGTGCATCCAGACTTTTCCGAAGAATCCGCCAGGGTCCCAAATCCGAATCCGGAATATTCAAGCGAGCGCAAATCTGCTCTGGCAGAGCCTCTTCGCCTTCCAGAACCGGCAATTCCACATTTGTCAGACGTAATTTCATAACCGGCGATAATACTCATCAAAACCTGAAAGAAAAGCCTGCAGTGAATTCTCAGGAAAGTTTCCCCGGGAAGTATTGAAGAACTGAGAATTGTAATAGACTCAGCCAAATGTTCAGTAAACACCAGTAAACGTGCGGTTGAGAAAGTCGGAGATACGGGTGACGAGCGAAGCGGATGTGACTTCGATTCTGACGGGGGCAATCTGAAAATAATTCAGTGGAAAATCAGGAGTCTGATCGAGTGAGACAACAGCAAATAGTTCCGATTGAGAATTGACTCCCGGTTCCGATTTTCGAAATTGACTCAACGTAGCATATTCAGGAAAGTCAGATACCGAGTCCCGGCTTCTCTGAGCTGACGTGGCAATTTGTGTAATTCGACCGGTTAAATAATGGCCACATAATTCAGGAACATACACTGCAACTTGCCGGCCCGTCTGGATTTCTCTGGCCCAATACTCTGGAATACTGACCAGTATTTCGGAGTTCTCGGTAGCGGCAATCATTGCCAGAGGTTGACCGACTGTAACTGCCAGTCCCAGATTTCGGGAATCAAGTGGATTATCAAATTGATACGGTTGCTGCATAGGATTTACTGAAGCCCTCAAACAAATCCCTTCGAGTTGAGATGCAATTGAAAATTCGTCCTGTTTCGAGAGTGCCTGATTGATTTGCTCCTGCGTGGCGAGTTGCAATTCCTGCGTCAGCGAGAGTGCAGCCGACGCATCAGAGACTTGCGTCTGCATCCGTCGTATCGCCTGTTCACGAGAGTCCAGCTTCTTTTGACTGGTCTCCAGGACTGCAATTCGCTGATCAAGATCTCGCTGCGACATTTTCAGTACAACATCTCCAGAGTGGACCAATTGTTTTTCAGCAATCGTACGGATCAATATTCCTGTTTCGGGAGCAATAATGATTTGGCTTTGAACTGGACGGACACAGCCAGTTGATGAAATCCAGCGAGGAAAGGGATACCAGAGAAGAAACAGAAACATCAACGCCAGAGATCCCCCGGCCAGTAATTTACGTCCCAAACTTCCACGACGCAGTTTACGCTCTCGCTGAGCCTGATTTTGCAATGTCATTACTCCCGATAAAACAGTGGCAGGAACAACCATAACGGCCAAGATCAAACTGAGCGATTGCAATCCCCAAGGTTTCAACGCCAGGTAAACGCCCATCAATATCAATCCAATCACAAGCCATAAGTAGAGACTGGCCGCAAAGCCGTAGCTGGCTAAAGTCGCTGAAAATCGTTGGGGACGTTGTAAAATGTCCGGTCCGAACAGAAATCGCCACAACACTCTGCGCGACTGCTGCATCGCTTCTGCTCGTAAATTCGCAATTCCAGTTAGATCACTCAGTAAGAAATAACCGTCATATCTCATGAGTGGATTGCCATTGAGCAGCAGCGAATTGACAGATCCAGCGATGGCAACCAGTAAGCAGAGAGAATGAAACAAACCTGGTTGACTAATCGACCAGAGGAGAAAAGCAGCCGAGGCGAACCACAGATCAACTAATATTCCGGCCGCACTGACGGCTATTCGCTGAGAGCGGCGGGGGAAGGTCCAGGCATCGGTCACATTACAATACAGGCAAGGAATAAATGCCAGAAACATGACTCCCATTTCGGTGCACGAACCACCAAATCGCCGACAACTGTAGGCATGACCCAACTCATGGAAAACTTTAGTCAGACTCAGTATTCCAATCGCCAATAGCCAATGCCTGGGCTCGAAGAGTAAAGGAAGTTCGCTCAGCTCCATTCCAATTTTACCGAAGGATTGCATCGCAATTAGAAAGGCCCAGCATATAAGTAGCGATGAGGCCAATAAAAATGTCCACGAGAAAAAAGGACGAACCCAGAATTCTGTCGCCTCAAGAAATTTCTGAGGGTTCCAGCCTCGAAAGCGAATCACAAGAGGATTCGAGCGAGCAAGAACGCCAAAGACATTTGATTGCGGAGACTCAGGAGCAGGCTGATCGGTCAACACCAGATTCTGCCGAATCCAACTTCCCAGAATTTCCAGAAGCTCTCCGCGAGAAAGCATTCGCCCGGAAAATTTCCTGCGAAATTGAGTGATTATCTCTGTGAGAGTCGATTCGGTCTGGAGAGATTCCAGCAGAAAATGTTCTTCGGCTCCAAAGCGGTAGCACGCGCCCGAAAGGGGATCCCGCACCACCCAGGATGGCACAGGCTCACCTTCGAGCCGAAAGATTTCAAGATCACTACGTACCTGATAAGACATCGATGAATAAAGTTTAAGGTTAATCGGTTATCAGGAATTCCGAACACCTGAATTGCAGCCTCAGGATTCGAGTCGAAATTGAATGGGCTGATTCGACCACTCAATGGGAGAATCGCTCTCACATCCTAACATGATTGCGGCCAGATTCGATTGCGTCAATTGTCGATAGCCCAGATAGCTCGTCGTCAATCGGGGATTGACTTCCAATAAAACCATTGGTTCATCTCGATCATGGCAGAAAAGGAAGTCAAAGCCTATCCAACCATTCAAGCCGGGGTGCTGTCTGACAACCTTTTCCGAAATATCGAATGCTGATTTTTCAACTTCACACGCGAAGGAAATCGTCCCGCCCAGATATCTCAAACCATTGAACTCCTGCCGGCCAAGAGGTGTCCAGGTGATTGACTGATTGGCAGGATTCCTGATGCACGAGAGTGAAAGCGGAATTCCCTCGTAATACGGTTGAATGAGAAATGGACCATATTCCGATTGAAGGTTCTCATTACGGAACTGACTGAAATCTTCATCACTCAATAGCAGTGCAGTTGCCATCGCACCCGCTCCCCACTGAGGTTTTATGATCAATGGATAATGAAAACCCATGGCATGTTCATGCTTCAGTGAGATCTCATGAAGATCAATCCTCAGCGTGCGTGGAGTAGGAATGTCTTCAGGAACTGCCCAGTTTGCAAATTCCAGTTTATTCGAAGTCCGTTCAATAAAATGTGGATCCGATAAACAATGGCGACAATTGTTGTCGACCAACCATTGCACACGATCCAGCAGAATCTTGTTGAACTCGGGTGCGATCACGAGAGTAAGATCGCAAAGTTTTGCCAGTTTCTGAAACTGCAGCCACTCATCATCTTCAGAGAAAACTTCTGTACAGTGCACTTCCGAAATATTCAATTTCAATCGATGATCAATCGTCGTATACACTTTGAATTTTGATGAGTTGACCGCATCAGCACAAACGGCCCGCAACATACCCAGACCTTCCCGGGCCAGTGATTCCGGAAGTGAAATCCCTGTGAGTGCTCCACTACAGATAAATTCAGAAATCAAAATGCTTTGCATATCAGCTTCGATGTTCTACCCAAAAAACAACGCCGCCATCGCTTTGAGGGGGAGCGATGGCGGCGTATTTGACCTTAAACTCAGCGGGTCTGTCGATGTTGTTGGTACTGAATGCAGGGGAGAATTCAAATACCACAAAGATTATCGGTCACTCTGTATTCAATGGAGCAGGATTTTCTCCAGAAGAACGAATGCAATAATTTGCAGGAATTTAGTGATCATACGAAATATGTCTACCGACCCCAGAACACAAAAAACCGGCAGATTACCAAATGTAATCTACCGGCTTTTAATTTTCATCATCAACTTGAAACTGGTGATTCAAGCTTCAAGTCATCTGTTGATCTTAGCGACGCTTTGGACCTTCGTTGACAGGAACATCGCAAGCGATGTCGCACTGATCATCGTCACAGTCGTCGATAGTGTCCTGGAAAGCAGAACCGCGTGTATAAGCCTTCAGACCACGACCGAAGCTTTTTTCAGCAGAGAATCCGCTGTACCAGTATGACTGGTTAGCAGAACCGATGGCATCGCCAACGTCGTTCAATTCAGCGACAACAGCGTGTTGGATTGAGCTCAAGCCGACAATCAGTCCGATGACCAGAATGGTCGCGATCAGTACGAGTTCAGCGGATACAATGAAACCGCTTTCGTCATTCAACAATGCGCGTAGCATAATTAGAGTTCCTTAGATTTTTTAAACATTTTTTAAATTTGTGTATGAGACCGAACGGTCTCGCCCAGTGAGCCTGGAATTTGCTGATTTTTTTGTATTCCTGATCAGAGAATAAAAAACTCAGACTTTTTGCGATTTCTACTTTGGCCAGCAAAAACCACACACTTCTGCAGTGGGATCCCATTAGTTGGACATGTTGAAAAAAATCAACATGCAAAACATCCGTTGCAGATTAACAACAACCCGACTCATATCAATAGGAATAATTCTAAAACTCTGCAGAATTGGGAAAATAGACATTGTCGGTAATATGTGTTCATGGGAACATGGAGCCTTTGCGGCATTTGCTATTTAAAAAAGCCTCTGAAAATTGTTTTGACAGAATCCAAATCTCTGAGCAAAATGCATTTTCCCTTCGTGTTGCTCGAATGAATCGTATCTATTCTGATCATGTTCAAGGTGAGGAGACCTATTATGAAGCCAGCGGAAGTCCCCTTTAATCACCTCTCGCTTCAACAACTCAGCGAGCTGGAATATATCCTGCTGGGAGATTTGCGAGATGTACTCGATGAGGAATCGAACGAGCAGAATCGCAAATGGCTTTCCGCAATCGTTGAAGCCTTACTGCGTACGATTCCGAGAGAATTTGACTTACGTTGCAACGGTGGCTACATGCAGGAAGTTCTGCTTGTTCGACCAGAAGCCGATTCCGAAGTACAGAATTTGAGAAACGAACAACGCTCTCTCTGCGATCAGTTGCAGGAAATCAGCGATCGCCTGAGCACATCCCGCTCATTCCAGAAACATGCCCTGGCACTCAAACAGGAGCTGGCCGACTGGAGTGAACATCTTCGAAGTCACAACATCAATGAGGAACGACTCGTTCAGGATGTTTACCTGCTCGACATCGGCGGGGGAGATTGATCTCGCTTAATGCCCTTCAACGTTTTGCTGTCCCTGCTGTTTTTCCACAATGGTCTGCTTGAATAGCATTTTCGAGATGAACAGGTTCAGTCCACGGGGCATGATTCGCGGCAGGAACGTCATCAACTGATAATTCCAACCGGGCACACAAAGCCGTTGTTGTTTGCGGATCGCCAGAATTGCTTTTCGCACAACGTATTCGGGAGTCAGGCCGGGAAAACGATTCAGCCAGCCTTTTGCTCCGGCCGAATCGAAAAAATCCGTACGGGTAGTCGCCGGGCATAATGTGATAACCTGCACCTTCGACGATCCGATTTCCGCAGATAACGCTTCGCTCAAACTCAAGACAAACGCTTTAGTAGCTGCATAAACGCCCATGTAAGTCACTGGTTGAAAGCCCACCACGGACGAGACATTCAGAATGGTTCCGCTATTCCGTTCCAGCATTTCCGTGAGAAACGCATAGGAAATTTGCGTGACTGCTCGCACATTCACATCGACCATCTTCAACAGATGCTCCTGATCGGCCATTTCAGGATTTGTCACACTCCCGAAACCAGCATTATTGATGACCAGATCGACCTGAAGATTTTCGGAATGGATCTTTTCGAGCAGTTGATCAATTTCGTCAGCCTGACTTAAGTCGGCTGGAATAACCCGTGTTTGAATGTTGTGTTTTGTTTGAAGCTCTGCAGCCAGTTCATTCAGTAACTCGACCCGGCGAGCAGTCATCACCAGATGAGTGCCACAGGCAGCCAGTTGACGGGCAAACTCTGCTCCGATTCCACTCGAAGCCCCCGTCACCAATGCCCAGCGATTATTCAATTCAAACGCCATGATCTGCGAGCAACAATTACTGTTGCTTCCCTTTCGTCAATTCCATGAAGGCTGTTTCGAGATTGACTTCTTCTTCACGAAACAATGTTAATCGATAGCCCGCTTCAAATAACGCCATCGGCAGGTTGGAATAATCCATTGTGCCTGGATGCAATTTGGCCAGAATCATATCTCCCTGCATCGAGACATGACCAACTTCATCGCACTGCTCAAGCAACTGAGCAGCCTTTTCTGCATTTTCCGTGACGCGAATGTGCAATACAATCGCCTGCCGAGCCTTTTTCATCACTTCACCGACGTAACCGTCGATAATCAACTCACCTTTCTCAATCATACCAACTCGCGTACAAACATCTGCCAGTTCCGGCAAAATATGACTGGAAACGATCACCGTTTTATTCATCGCTCCGAGACGTCGCAGCAGGTTCCGGATTTCAATACGAGCACGCGGATCCAGACCACTGGCCGGTTCATCAAGCAGTAGAACCTGAGGATCGTGCAACATCACTCGCGCCAGTCCGATTCGCTGTGTCTGACCTCTGGAGAGCTGACTGACCATCGCATCCCGTTTGAAGGACATGTCGACCAGTTCGAGTTTTTCCTCACAAATTTTGCGTCGGCTCGGCCCATTGATGCGATAAGTAGCTGCGAAAAACTCAAGGTATTCGAGAACCGTCATATCGTCATACACGCCGAAGAAGTCCGGCATGAATCCGACAAGGCGACGAATTTCTTCGGTATGCGTATAAATCGACTGACCACACACATACGCTTCGCCGTAGTCGGGATTGAGCAGAGTGGCGATCATACGCATTGTGGTCGTTTTCCCGGAACCATTCGGTCCGATGAACCCGAATACATCACCCTCAACCAATTTCAGGCTGATCTCATTCACGGCGATCAAATCGCCGTATTTCTTCGTCAATTTGATCGTTTCAATCACAGCGGTCTATCCAGTCAGAACTCTTTCGAGTTCCTAATTTACTAAGATGCTTATTTATCGTATTGCGGTAATCGTTGAATCTCGCTTCGATTGCGATCGACCGGCATAATCAGTCGCACAAATGTGACTGTTTTATTTGCAGAAACTGTTTCATCCTTGACGACTGGTGCTGGTTCTTCCGTTTCAACACGGCCAATCAAGACTGCCTGATCGAGTGCGAGTAAGGGAGACAAATCCCAGTTGCTGAATTCAATATTCGTTAATTTCGTATAATCTTTGCCACCGACCAAATCGTGAAAGGTCATGATGGTCAAAATGTAATCCAGGTCAGGCGAAAAAAGATCGTAATCGACTCGCCTGATCATCAGCTTCTCACCAACGCCTGTTTTTCGTTTGACCAGTGACTGTGTTGTGCCGGTTAATTGAGCAGAAAGTTCCCGTTGACGAATCGATCGACTTGGAAACTCCAATACTTCACCCGGTGCCAGCGATGCTTGCTCATGATCCTCATCGACAAAATAAATCAACTTGTCATAGGCCAGAAACCAGTCCGTTAATTCTCCAGACAAAGCGTGCTCAATGGTCCCTTTGACCTGCATACTGGAATTGCTACTCAATTGACTGGTGACTGCAAACGATGTCTCCAGTTCATCATGATCAGGATCAATCAGAGACATCCCGGCAGCTTCCAGAAGGAGCGTCGATTGCTCGTGAGCAGGAGCACGAAGTACCTTTCCGAGCTGCGGTTGGATTTGATAGGAGGTCTGATCAAGATGAGCACTCGCATTGCGGTAATAGCCCCGATAAGTCGCTTCTGGAACCGAGGATGTCGTTGTCAGTTCCACATGATCAGGCATGGGAAAAGGCAACTCGGATTTCACAGAAATGTCATATCGTCCGGTTTCAGGAATGAGCATTTTTGTGAACTGACGGTGCCTTTCAGAACGAGTAGTCTCTGCATAATCGACGACGAGCGCCTGATTATATCGGATTGCCCCCGGCTTCTCTTCCGCTGCAGAAGCCGCATTGACCGCCTGACGATCTGTCGATCGCAAGCCCCAGATGACCGAAATAACCACCAGAGTCGGAAATGTGCACCAGGTCAGCCACGGCTTTTTCAGAATATGACGCACCAGAAAATAATCAATCGGCCCGACAATAAATGCGGTTGCCAGCAGCAAGCTCAGAGGGATCCAGACATTCGGGGCGAGTAATCCAAAATCCGATAACCCGGCATCCCATTGCGTTTTGAAATCGCTTAAACCGGTTTGAGTCAGCAAATTTGATGACGAATCATTACGCGATTCATTCAGCCCCGGCAGATCTGCCAGGATTCGATACAGTTGCGGCAGAGCTTCCCAGTTCTGAAATGTATCTTCATTGAGACTCAAGGCACAAAATGTCAGTTCCCCCATTCCCCAGGGCGACTTAATGACCAGAGGTCCTGTCAAACCACCAACCAGAGTTGTTCCATTAACGGAGACAATGCGAGGGATTGTCAACGGATTACGTGTCCGGAGCCTGCTCGCTTCTCCCACAAAACTTTCCACACGACTCAAGTCCCGCACCTGAGCGGTCCGCTCAAAGTTGATCGGAAGATTCGACGCCAGAGAACTCTCCAGAAATTTCTCGGCTTCCTGATCCGGAAAAATAACCAGTTTGCCTCCCACTTGAACCCAGGAAATGATCTGCGAAATCGACTCCATCGATTCGTTCGAGTGACCAAAAAGCACAACATCAATACCAGCCATCGCCAGTGGATTCTGCGGCAACTCTTCAATTGATGATAACGTCGTAATTTGCAGCTCTTTGACAAACTCAGCAGTCGCCTCGATTCCCTCAACTCGACCAATCGTCACCAGCCAGGGCTGATGCTGTGTCAGTTCGGTCACCGTTCCGGCAGGCTGTATTTGATCAAAGATCAGTTTTTCAGAGGTGGAAGCAGTCGCTTCGAAAATCAGAATCCGAAAATCACTTTGGATGCGATTCACAATCACATCGACGTGACCAACATAGTCTCCGACTGCAGAGGCCGATGTGACTGGACTGGAATACCCCGCATAGTTTCCATCAGCATCAAGCACGCGAATTTCCGTGCGATAATTGCGATTCGCTTCGAGCTTTGCCTGAACCGTTGCTTGAGTCCAGCAGCCAATTTTGTAGGTATTCTGCAACCCGATATCGATTTGAACGCCAGCCTGTTCTGCAGCATAGGCGATTGGAGTGAACGATGAACAGATTGCCAGAAAAATACCCAGTACCAACTTGCCAGCCTTCATGCGGTACAACAATGAATGCGGGGCATGCAGCCTGGTTTTGCCCAATTTTAAATTCATCGCAGAGTCATTACTTTCCGCAGGTCGCTTTTTCAAAGTTGTCTTGTCGAATTTCGTTTACCAGCTATACGTCAAAATCCAGTAATGCTTGAATGGAAAAATCAGATTTCTCAAGAGAATTTCACAATACAAGCACGAAGCGCAAGCGAGTGTGTGAAATCAGCATTCATTAATATACTTGCTTGCGCTTCGTGCTTGTAAATTCTCAATTAATTCACTCACACCAATTTTCGAACCGACTGGGCAATCCCCTGAGGATCGAGTCCCTGATAGCCCATCTGCTGCCACAAACCGCCGGAACCTTCTTTATTTGTGCCGATGTTGTTGTATTTGCCCTGGAAACCGTATTTGAGAAGTTCCGATCCAAATCGGCAGCCAAGTCCGGTGTTCACATTGAATCCTTCGGCGACCAGCACGAATTTCGCGGAGGCGAGTTTCTTCATCATTTCCGGATCAAACACGTTCAAAGTTGGTTTATTGATCAGACCAACATCCAAGCCATCCGCTTTGAGGGTGATAACCGCATCGAGAGCACGGTATACCGTTTCTCCGAAGCTGACAATATATCCAGCAGAACCTTCCCGGATCACTTCGTCTCTCCCAGGAGTGAACGTGTAGTTCTCGCCATAAATCGCATGGCCGTTATCGTCGAGCAGATCGGGAACAGCTGAGCGAGTCGAGAAGAGGAATCGCAAACCGGGATCGTGATAAATCTTGTTCAGGCAGGCTTTGAACTGATGCTGGTCGGCTGGGAAATACAGACGTGTATTATCGTGACCATCATCGGGCAAGCCGTTGTGAGCAAAGAAACTGTTGATTCCGAAGTGACAGGTGTTATCGGCCATATCGTCACAACCTGAGTGCGAGAAATGAGCCAACACGTTCGACTTGTTCAGTCGAGCCATCGTGATTTCAGAAACAATCATCTCCAGAAATGCAGAGAATGTCGCGTAAATCCCCTGCTTGCCTTTTTCGTATCCGAATCCAGCCGCGGCTGAGTAGTTACCACGCTCCATAATTCCGCCACGCACGAACACTTCGGGATGCTCTTTACGGATGGAATCCAGACCACAGGACCCTTCGAGATCGCAGTCAAACACGCGAACACTGGCGATACGATCTTTTTCGGACATGCCGTCGAGAATTTCGTTCATGAATTTCCCGAACAAACTGCGATTTTTACCAGCCCCGCGTGAACCCTGATAATCAGGTCCGCCGGGAAGTTTCTCGACATTTTCCAGATATTTGGCCGCTTCCGGCCGTCCCTGCTTGTTCAAATGCTCAATCGCCAGAGAGGTCTTAATGACATCATGACCATGATTCGAACCTTCGAGACCTTCGATGCCGGGACACATTTTACGCTTGTTAATCAGTGCCATCGGCCCATTGGAATTGAAGGCACCGCACATGCGAGCGTACAACTCATCCAGATTTTCGCCTTGCCCAGTATTGGTCGGGATGCCGTGCCCTTCGAGAGTGCGTCCGACATCAAATCCCGGAAGATAATCGGAAGGGAACCCGGCAATGGTCACATCATTGTCATCGATGATCAGTTTCAGATCGATTTTCTGAGCCACGGCCAGTCGTGCAGCCTCGGCATCATTGCCTTCCATCTGGGAACCATCCGACCCAAACATGAAGACTTTTTTATCTGGATTCGCCAGAGCAACACCGTTAACGTACGGCCACATGTGTCCCAAACGTCCTGAGGAAAATTTCACACCAGGAGTAAAATCGCGTTCTGGATGACCTGGCAGATGCTCGTTGTATTCGCGATAGTGCAGCAGTTTTTCGACAGGAAGATTTCCTTCGATAACCGCCATCAGATATTGAGTCGCAACACGGTGACCCGCTTCGTCAAAGAAGATCGGCAGCACATTGTCCTTACCAGATTCCTGAGAGTGAAGCATGAAGCTGTAGGCAATCATCACTTCTGGAACGGTATCGTAAGGGCCACCTGTGTGACCACCCAGGCCTTTGGCATCGGCAATAGCGGTGAAAAATACGATCACATCCCGACAAAATTTGATATTCGCTTCCAGAGTTTTCTTTTGATCTGCAGTCAGTTCGGTCGCGCCAGGATCGAGCGGAAGGGGTTGAAATTCGCTGAAATCAATTGGAAAACTCTCTGCAGAACTCATGGTGGAACCTTTTCGAGGTGGAATCACTGTAATCTTAAATTCAAATCGTATAAGAACTGAGTTCAACTCAATTCACCAGCCTGAGACATATTAGTGGTCTGTCCGTGAGCGCGGTTCGGATACTGGAGATTGCATCCGGCAGGACTTTTACCACAAATGCCTGTAATTCTCAGCCCAAGTTATACAGACATAAACCGACGAACGCAAAGCGATGGGAGACCAGTTACTGGCAATTATGAAGATCGAAAATGGCTCCTCTAAGAAAAAATGCCCAATCGTGGAAATCCACGGTCGGGCATTAACTGATTATAGTGAAATGGTTTATGGTCAGACAGCCGCCTGATTAAACACTAGACTGCTTCCAATCGAGATCTTTCATCGTGCCTGTGCTGGAGAAAAATTCACCAACTGGCATTCCCAGTTGCTGCAGAATACTGACGTAAAGATTCGGCAACGGATAATTTTTCTTCTGATCGAATGCGAGATGCTGTCCGTGCTTGAAGTCTCCCCCAGCCAGAAGAACCGGCATGTTTTTGTTACTGTGATTCGAAGAGTTCCCCAGGTTACTCGTCAGGAAGACGGTGGTCTGATCAAGTAGCGGACGTCCCTGTTCTTCAATTCCGTTCAATTCACCCAGGAATTGTCCCCAGGCGGAAATAATTCCTTTCTCAACAATCGCCAGCTGATCGAGTTTCTCTTCGTCGAGACCGTGATGGCTTAAGCCGTGATAGCCTTCCGTCACGCCCGGCAATGGCACCACGCCCCCCGAACCTCCCAAATGGTAAGTAACAAAGCGAGTCGAATCGGTTTGAAACGCGAGACGAATCATATCGTTCATCAAACGTTGACGACCGATGAAATCGTTTCGGTCACCGATATCTTTAGGAATCGGCATGTCGACATGCGGTTTCGGACGATTCGCCCAGGCTTCCGATTCAGCCAGACGATTTTCGAGGTCACGCACACTGGTCAGGTAGGAATCGAGCCTTTGCTTGTCGCCTGACCCAAGTTTTCTGCTCAATCGCTTAGTATCTTCTGCGACCAGATCCATAATGCTCTGGCCTTGAATCGCCCGCTCGGCCTGTTGCTTGCGGTCGGTTGCGGAGTCGTTAATAAAGAGTTGGCGGAACAGTTTAGAGGGGGAATCCTCAGCTGGAATCATTGCACCACTTTCCGTATAGGAAGGGCTGTCACTTCCGCTACTACTGAGAACCAATGAGGGATATCGCGTTTCTGCACCCAGATACTTAGCCATGTACTGGTCGAGTGAGATCGTATTTCGAGCTTTCCCCGAAGCCCCGGCTGGATTGGCTGTCAGAATACTGGCTTCTGCCCGGTGTCCACCGCCGACTTCTGGATGCGAAGTTCCTGAGATAACTGTGAACCGATCCTTCAGACCAGCCACTTCCTGCAGATAAGGACTCAATTCATAATCGCTGCCTGCCTGCTGAGGATTCAGATTATCGCCGATGAGGCCGAGGCCAAGTGTCATCGCGACGAATCGTTTGGGTTGCTTCGGAGCAGGAGTGCTCGCGCAGGCCCGTTCCATCGCTGTCAGCCAGGGCAAAGCCATCGAAACGCCTGCCCCACGAAGGATGGTTCGGCGATTTATTGAACGTCCCAAATTGAAAAATATGGATTGGCTCATCGAGACACTTCTCTTTCGTATTTCAATTTTTTGATATTAATGTTTTTTCGCTGACCAGCCGAGCCAGTTATGACTCGGGTTTTCTCATGGTCGATGCAAAATTTTCGAATGTAATATCGAAGATTCCCCAAACCCACTCGTGCCATGACTGGCACGGCTCGACTACTCTTATTTCCTACTTCGTCAAAAACAGCGGGCTCGTTACAACTTCTTCGAGAATTGTACGGAAACCATAGTTCTGATTCGCTGAAGCCGAGACGATTTCTTCGATTTCATCGCGATCCGCGAAATCGACCGAAGCTCCTGTACCACAAGTGATCATCTTTGCGGCAACATTGGCAGCCAGCTTTTCGGGCTGGGCAATTACGAGTCGTTTAAAATCTTCGAGTGTTTCGAATTTCCGTCCATCGACAAACTCAGCACTGGTATCAATCAACTTCGTGGAATCCGTTTTCTTTTTGGGTTTGCCGTAATTGTCCCGCCATTGCCCAGCCGGGTCGAAGTTTTCGAGAGCGAATCCGGGAGGATCAATTTTCACGTGACAACTCGCACAGGAAGGATCTGATTTATGCTTTTCCAGCATTTCCCGGATCGTGGTCGCTCCACGAACATCCGGTTCAATGGCGGGAACCCCTGCAGGGACAGGGGGAATCGGTTGCCCCAGAATGCGTTCGGAAATCCAGACACCCCGAACAACGGGTGAGGTCGTCGTTCCATTGGCGGTAATCTTCAAGATAGCCCCCTGAGTAATCAAACCGCCGCGATTACTTTTCGGATCGAGTTTGACGGGGACGAGTTCATCACTCAATTTCTGGTCGATGTCGTAATATCGAGCCAAACGACTGTTCAGATAAGTCGTATCGGAATCAATCAATTCTGTGACCGGCAAGTTTTTCGATATGAGATTCTGCAAGAATGCCAGGGTTTCTTCGACCATCGATTGCTGAACAACAACATCGAACTTTGGAAACATCCGGCGGTCCGGTTCGGTAAAGTCGATCAATCGCATGTCGAGCCATTCGTCTGCAAAATCACGAACAAAATCCTGACCGCGAGGATCATTGAGCATCCGATTGACCTGCTGCTTCAACTGATTTTTATTCGAGAGTTTCTTTTGAGCAGCCAGTTTCAGCAGTTGATCATCAGGCATCGTATTCCAGAGGAAATAACTGAGCCTGCTGGCAATTTCATAGTCATCCAGTTGCCCCGGTTCTTCCTGCAGATAGACAAATCTTGGGGAACAGAGAATCGCTCGATAGCCAAAACGTAATGCATCCAGCAGATTGCCATCTTTCTTATAAGCGTCCATTGCAATATTGAAATACGGATCCAGCACACCTGGTTCGAGTGGGCGACGGAATGCTCGCGTCGCGAACGCTTCCATCAATTCCTGTAAATCGTCAGCAGGAGTTTTCGACTCGAGGACGATTCGCTTTTCAGTATTATCCCAGCTTTTACTAAGTTTGCCGATGACAAACTGACGGCATTCGGCTGGTGAATAGTGCTTATGGAATTTTTCCATAACGATCGATTCCAGAGCAATCCCCGGCACATCCTGAGGATCCCCTTCCCCAGTTCCTACCTGACCTCCTGCAAAGCGACCTTTTTTGAGTGTATTATCACCAGGACGAATTTCGATCATCTCTCCACGGTTCAACCAAGCCTCAAACGTCCATTCCCGCATTTCCGGCGTCGCTTCAAAAGCACCTACCCATTTCTGGATGGGAGAACTGGAGACATGCTTTCCTGTTCGTACGGTACACCACACACCGGAATCTTCAGGCTGCTTGAGCGATTTCCCGCGAATGATAAATCGATACCAGCCATCTTCTTTAGCCGTTGTTGCAGGCAAACGTCCATAAAAGACAAGACCAGACGACCAGGTGACGGCCAAGCCATCCAGCATTTCCGGTTCACGTGTGCGCGACTTGGGATGCGTTCGCGAAATGGTGTTCGCATCGAGTGTTTTCGTCCAGGAATCGTCCTCATACAGGCCCTTCTGAAAAGCTTCATCCAGAGCCAGGTCGACAACTTTCAGATGTTTTTCGAGCTGGAAATGGGACATCGTTTGTCCATCTGCAACCGAAGTAAAACCATCGACCATTTGTTCTTCAGGGAAATAGACCTTGAGTGGAATATCGACTCCCAGTAAATCGTGCAGTGAACGCTCCAGTTGCAGATTGTTAAGTCTGCGCCCCCGAACTCGTCCTAACTCCGCAAATTGCTGAGTTCTCTGAGTCGACAGCCAATTAGCGGTTTCGAGTAAGAATTGCTGACGTTCATTATCCGTCAATTCCGAGACATCCGCTGGCGGCATTTCGTGGGCAGCAACGCGATCATAGATCTGAACCCAGCGGTCGTACTCCGCCTTTTCAGAAAGGTTCCCCTGCAACTTCGAGGCATCAAAACCTCCTTCGGCAAAATCAGGACTGTGACAATCGGCACAATGTCGGCTGATAAAATTGGCTTTGGGTGAAAATTCGCTGGCGAATGCAGAAACATTCAAAATCCCGGAACTCCACACGCCGAGCGTCAAAAAACAAATGCTTGTGGCATCTGCTTTAAAACTTGCAATCAATGTGCGGAAAGTCACTTCAAGCATAGATGTTATTACCTTATGGAATCTGATGCACAGGAGAGCTCATAAAACAGGAGAGCTTATTAAAAAGTGATCAAGCCAGTTGATCACTTCAGCTTCTATGTGGGCAAATCAGGAGAGAAAATTTCGGGAGGGCTTCAATACTCACCCCCCCATTTCAAAATTTCAAAAAGGGCATAAGTACTAACTTAATTGTATCATGAAATCTGACTTCTTCAAGAACAAAACACCAGCATGAGACTGTATTTTAAGGGGAGATCACCTTTTTAAGCATTAACGGCTGGCACCGGGAAGCCAGTTCATGAACCGAAATCGGTTTCTCCAAATAGCAAACCGCCCCCAGATCAATTAAATCGCGGGCGTGATCCCGTTGTGCCTGATTGATCAGACAGAGAAAATTCGCTTGTTGCTTCATCTTGCTGGCAATTTTCAGGGCAGTGACACTCGTATCGGGCAAACTTTCGAGATCGATGATTAACAGCTGACAGTTATTCAGAATCATTTCCTCTGTTTCAGAATTAATGGAATCCCGAAACAGTACCCGGACATTTTGCCCTGCCCATTCACGGCGCAGCCCGGACGTCACCCATGGAGTTGCTTCCAGAACGATTACCTGAGGTGTTGCCTGCATTATTGATTATGTTTCAATGATCAGTGATAAGAACTGCAGCATTGACCTGGAAATACTTTATTCTTTTAGGTTCGATTATCTCAGGCTAGATCTGTATCCTATAATACTACGCATTATAATTGACGACTCTTTGAAAACGCAGCAGATCTATGGAACCTCCGCTTCTCGAATCGCAGAGAGCCTCGCTCGACGAGAAAACATTCGGTACAGATGATGACGCACGACTGGTCAAACGCCAAAGTGTCGAACTGTTCTCGACGGAAAATCCTCTTAAACTGGCTGGTGGTCAGGAAATTGGTCCGATTCGAGTCGCCTACGAAATGTACGGTACTCTTTCTCCTGCAAAAGATAACGCATTTTTCATTTGCCATGCTCTAACAGGCGATGCCCATGCTGCTGGTCGGTACAACCTCGAAGATCGCAAACCGGGTTGGTGGGATGAGTTTATCGGGCCGGGACGTGGCATCGATACCGATCGATTCTGCGTCATTTGTGCAAATGTCCTTGGTGGATGCCAGGGAACAACGGGTCCGAGTTGTATCGATCCCAAAACTGGTGAGCCCTATGGACTCAATTTTCCTTTTATCACCATTGCCGATATCGTCCACGTTCATAAAGAACTTGTTTCCTATCTCGGGATCAAAAAACTGGCCGGTGCGATTGGAGGAAGTCTGGGCGGGATGCAGGTCCTGGAATGGATCGCCCAGGATCCCGATGCGATTGAAAATGCAATTGTATTAGCTTCTGCAGCAAACCTTTCTGCTCAGGGGATTGCCTTCAATGCCGTAGGACGTCGAGCTATCTATGCAGACCCTCAATTCCACAACGGCGGCTATTACGATCGAGCAGAAGAAGTCTCAGTCCAAAGTGATCACCCCCCAAACGCCCCTCAATCCACAGTATCGAAAACTGGAAAGGGGCCACGTTTCGGCCTGGCATTGGCTCGAATGATTGCTCATATCACGTATCTGTCGGAATCATCGATTGAAAAGAAGTTTGGGCGACGACTGCAAAACAGTGAACAGCTGGCCTTCGACCTGATGCGGGAAACCGAATTTCAGATTGAAAGTTATCTGCATTATCAGGGGGAGCAATTCGTCGAACGTTTCGATGCCAACAGCTATCTGTACCTGACAAAAGCGATGGATTATTTCGACCTGGCGGAATCCTATCACGGCCTCAATAACGCTTTGGGGAATACTTCGGCAAGAACGCTCGTCGCGTCATATACAACCGATTGGCTATTTCCGACAGCTCAGAGCCGCGAAATCGTTTCTGCTTTGATTTTAGCAGGAAAACACGCCAGTTTCTGTGAACTGGAAAGCCCATATGGACATGACGCGTTCCTTGTCGAGGTTCAACAATTGACAGAACTCGTACGTGCCTTCTTGAATTCATGACCAATCACAAAATTCAGGCAAGCCGAGTCAGTCATTTCTAGCTGTTCGGAACTAAGAAAAAGTCCTTGCCATTTGAAATTCCCAGACCTACTCTGTTCAAATCGTGTTTCGGTCGATACCCTTGCCGATTCACGCGCAGTCAGGACAAAGTGAGTTGAACATATGTAATCAAATTCAGCAGCCCTGATGCAGGCGGGTTTGAATCAACAGGAACCGAATTGACAATCGCAATCAGAAACAAACAGCACACATAGCAAATTGTGCAGGATCTTCAGGAATTGCATAGGCCCGCATGGCCGCAATTTCAACTGATTGTCGTCAGTCTCATTCGGTCTCCATTCCGAAGTTTTTGGAGGTGATGGTGTCGTTAGCCGACATGATGGAGTCTCAATTCCGGGCAGATGTCCGGTTTCGAGGGGCAGCATATTTACAATCGAGTCGCGTCAGTATTTCTCACATCACAGCAGACGATGTGTATGCAGTTGTGCGCGACGGGGCAGAACATCAAATTCATCTTCATCGCACGGAAGAGGCGTTGGAGATGTCGTGCAGTTCGGTAGCCGGCACTAAACGGCCGCCGACAACGAAATACGTCTGGGCGACGATTCTGCTCATTGATGAGCAGGGTTACATGACGGGCACTCCTAAGCCAGGCCATATTCCGCCTTTCATTGCCGAAACAACTTCCTCAATTGATGACGACTGGGATTTCGAAGAGGGGGATGATGATCCGTATTTCCCACCGATCAACATCTCAAAGAAAAGCTCAAAATCAGCCCAGAGTGCGACTCAGGTTGAACCGCGCAAACTGAACGAATGGCAGCAGAAACTGCGTGCCCTGCGCGATCGACTTCGCATTCGTGATGTCACAATTGAAACGAAACCATCTTCCTACGAAATCACCTATCAAATTGATGTGGCAGACAGTTGGAAGTCCGGACATTTAATGTTGCAGATTGTCGAATGTCAACGACGTTCGACAGGCGGCTGGGGAAAAATCAAACCTCTCAAACTCAAAGCAGGGGGACTTGAAAACCTGCCGGAAGCAGATGACCGCGCCATCCTCGCACATTTGCTCGGCGGGATCCAGGATCGATCGGGCACACAGACAATTGCCGGTAGCACGCTCAACCAGCACTTGCCGCACCGCTTTCATATGACTCATTCCCTCACATCGGCTTTGCTGCCGCGGATGTGTTCGACGGGGCGTTTACGCCTGCTTTTCGACGATGGAAAAATGTCGGATCCCATCACCTTCAGCGAAGAAGTCGAACCATGGGACTTGAGTTTGACAATGGAACCTTCCGCCGGTGGAAGCGAAGCCAAACAGGCTCAGTGGCAAATCAAACCGATTTTGATACGCGAGGAAGAGACACTCTCAATCGATGATGTTGAATTGATTGTCGAAGGGGGCTGGGTCGTTCGAGATCGGTCGATTGAACCGCTCGAAGATTTTGAAGTTTACGAATGGATCCGTTCCTATCGCAATCATGAACTCCCCTCCTTCCCGGAAATCGAAGGCAAAGATGTCATTCAGGAACTAATGACTCTTCCCAGTGTGCCCCGACTGGAATTGACCGACAAATGGGAAATCGAACAGAAGCATATTGTTCCCACACCCAGGTTGAAGCTCTTCACACCTTCGCTCAAAGGGAAAATGCCTCGCGATCGCATACAGGCCGATCTCGAATTTGTTTACGACGAAATTCTCGTGCGTGGCTCCACACACAGTTGGGCCATTCCGCTGCCGGAAGAGCAGTCGTGCATCGTTCGCGATGCAAAACAGGAACAGGCTTTCTGGACCGAACTGCAAAGTCTGGGCATTCAACGCATTGATGATCGTGGCGGCAAGAAACACGATGTCATGGTTCCTCTTCGCGAGTTGACGACCATTCTGCGTTCACTGTTTGAGTCGGGCTGGGAAATCCTTTCGGATGACAAACCCTTCCGACAACCGGGCGAAGTCGCGTTTCGGGTGGAATCGGGAATTGACTGGTTCGATGTGACTGGCGAAGTCGACTACGGCACTGCCCGGGTTTCTGTGCCGGTTCTCCTCTCGGCTCTAGCCCGCGGAGACCGTACCGTCACTTTGTCTGATGGAAGTATTGGATTCGTTCCGGAAGAATGGAAAGAGCGATTTGGCGTGCTGCTGAGCATGGCCGATACCGAAGAAGACACGCTGCGATTTTCCAACTCCCAGGCGGCTCTGGTCGACGCGTTGCTCTCCACTCAAGACAATGTCGATTACGACGAAAAGTTTTCCGAATGGCGGGAAAAGCTGGCGAACTTCAATGGAGTTCAGCAGGTTAAAGAGACTAAAGAGTTCAAGGGCGAACTTCGCGATTACCAGCGTGAAGGTCTCGGTTGGCTGAAGTTCCTCGAAGAATTCCAGTTCGGCGGTTGCTTGGCCGATGACATGGGTCTGGGTAAAACCGTTCAGATTCTCGCCTTCCTTGCCCAGCGATATCACAGCAAGGAAATTCACGATCCAACTTTAATCGTCGTGCCGAAATCGTTGCTATTCAACTGGCAGCGGGAAATTGTCAAGTTCACACCACAGCTCAAAGCTCTCGAATACTCGGGAACTTCACGCTCGGCTTTGCGATCCAAGTTTGGCAAACACGATATCATCCTGATGACTTACGCCACTTTGCGGCGGGACATCATGTCTCTAAAAGAAACTCAATTTGACTGCATCGTGCTCGATGAAGCTCAGGCGATTAAGAACCCGGGTTCACAAATTGCCAAAGCGACACGATTGCTCAATGGACGTCAACGACTCGCCTTGAGCGGTACTCCGATCGAAAACCATCTTGGCGATATGTGGTCAATTTTCGAGTTCCTGAATCCTGGATTACTCGGCCGCAGTTCTGTCTTTAAATCACTCAGTAGTGAGACCGATACTTCCAAGTTGACCGAAGCAGTGGCGGGCGGCTTGAAGCCGTTTGTATTGCGTCGAACTAAGGAAAAAGTTGCAGCTGACTTGCCGGATCGTGTAGAAGAAACACTTTACTGTGAGCTTTCCAACAGCGAGCAGAAACTCTACGACGAACTGCGGGATCATTACCGACAATCAATCTTTTCGATGGTTGATGAACAGGGGATGGGCAAAACGAAAATGCACGTTCTCGAAGCGCTGTTGCGACTTCGCCAGGCCGCCTGCCACCCTGCACTGCTCGATCGTGGTAAGATTGATGAGTCGTCAACGAAAATTGATGTCCTGGTCGATCACCTGAAAGAATTGATTTCCGAAGGTCATAAAACACTGGTCTTCTCTCAATTCACTTCACTGCTGGCGATCGTTAAAAATCATCTCGATAAAAACGATATCCCTTACGCTTACCTCGACGGAAGTACTAAAAATCGAGATGAAGTCGTGACCAAATTCCAGGATGACCCGAAGACACCCGTCTTCCTCATCAGTTTGAAAGCGGGAGGCTTGGGTTTGAACCTGACAGCAGCTGGTTACGTCTTCCTGCTCGATCCGTGGTGGAATCCAGCCGTCGAAGCTCAGGCGATTGACCGGGCTCACCGAGTGGGGCAAACCAAAAATGTGTTTGCCTATCGTCTAATCGCCCGGGGAACAATCGAGGAAAAAATTGCTGAATTGCAGCAGAACAAACGAAAACTGGCCGATGCGATCCTCTCAGAAAACAGCAGCCTGCTGAAGTCTCTGACCGCAGCCGACCTGCAAATGTTGTTCTCATAATGAACTGTATGTCAGGCACTGCCTGACGAGATCCCCGGGTGGCTGGGGTCGAACGAAGTGAGCCCCCAGAGTTTTAAAAGACCCTGAGGACTGTGCGTGATGAGATTGGACGCCGAAAATTCTTCCCGTCAGGCAGTGCCTGACCTGCGGTTCTGTATAAGGTTCAGAAATGTCAGGAGTTGAAGGTCTAATTCTCGGCGAGGATGACCAATCTCGCTGCTGGTGGTGCGGGAGCGATCCTGAGTACATACGGTATCACGATGAAGAATGGGGCCGTCCTGTTGCTGAGGATCGATTGCTGTTCGAAAAGATTTGCCTGGAAGGCTTTCAGGCTGGACTAAGCTGGTTGACAATACTTCGCAAGCGAAATGCGTTTCGCAAAGGGTTCGCGAAATTTCAGATCAAAAAAGTCGCCAAATTTGATCAAGCCGATGTTGAACGCCTCGTCGCCGATGCCGGGATTGTCCGGCATCGTGGCAAAATCGAGTCGACAATCAATAACGCCAACCGGGCATTGGAACTGATTGACGAATTCGGCTCTCTTGCCCAATACTTTTGGCAATATGAACCAGACCAATCGAAGGTAATTCGCACAAAAGATGACATCGTCCCTCAAATCGACGAGTCTCAAGCGATGAGTAAAGACCTCAAAAAACGAGGCTGGTCATTTGTAGGTCCAACCACTTGCTACGCGTTCATGCAATCAATGGGCATGGTGAATGATCATCTCGAAGATTGTGAAAGCTGGGCAACCATCGAGGAAATGCGTAAGTCATTCAAACGACCGTAATTTCAGACAATATATTGGCATCTAAAACAATAGCCACTTCCAAGGTGAAGTGGCTATATGATTTCTTGGCGACAATATTTACGACTAAAGATTACTCTTGAACCTCGGTCAAAGTCGCTCCTCCAGAAATACGAGAATGACGTTTCTTTGGGCCGCTGTCATAAGCGAATGGAGTCAGGTCGTAATCGAAATTGTAGAGCAGAGCCGTATTCTTGTCGGCACTTAAACGTCGTTCGGGTGTAAAGTCTGCGGTATAAACAGCCCCCTTCGAGACCCGGACTTCATCGATCCAACCCTGGAAGTATGACACTGGATTTCCTTTTCCATCAGTATCGGCCCCAATGTAGAAAGGCAAGCCATTGGTTCGTCGTGTCCACTTCGGATCAACCTCTGTTCGACCAACTTCTTTTCCATCCAGATACATGGTCACCGATTGACCATCGAATACAGTAGCGATGTGGTGCCACTCCCCCGTTGCGATAGTGACATCCGGTCTGACCGAACGATACTCTCCACCCAGGTGGACTGTTGCATTAGGATGTCCATTGGACATGAAGATAGAAAATTCACTGTTTTCCGTTTTCGCCAGAAATCCGACACGCGAGCTGAATGCCTCAGCATTAAACCAGGCTTCTACGGTAAATGGCCCCTGCCCCAGATTCAAATCTTTGGAAGCAACGGCAATCGTGTCATCAATTCCATCCAGTCTCAAGGCTCGATTAACGAGGTTGCCTTCCGGTGGAGCAAATTCATATTCGACGGTAACAGGGACGGTCAATGTTGGAATCGTGTAGCGAGTCGTTTCCGCCAGATAATCCTGATCAAGGATCAAATTCACTCCACGAAACGCCTCATCAATTTCACTTCCTGCATAACGGAATTGGAATTCAATTGATTTCGATTCTCCGGGCAGCAGACGATCGTGTGTGTGATCCGGCGTCATGATCCAGCGGTTATCTTCACTTTCAGGAACGAGAGTAAATTCCACAGGACGATTAGTCGGATTATTGAGGGTCGCTTTGATTTTCGAGGGTTCAGGTCCGGTTTTAGTGTAAGAAATTCTTCCCTCGATCTTCGGAAGTTCTTTCGTCAGCGTCACGGTTTCGGCCTGCAATTCTCCGGTTAACTCACGCACATCCATCGCTTCCCCAACGGGAAACGCAGCCATGGCAACCTGTCGCGGGCGAACAGTAATCACATGATACTGATGCAGATAACCAGCCTCCGGGACCGTCCCCTGCTGACTTCCACCAACAGTCGCGAGCGTCACATAATCAATTCCATCCTGTGGGTCGTAACGCATCCGGTGAATGTGACCGGCAAAGACAGCCGTCACGTTACCAGTATCCAACAAAGTGGGGTGCACACGAGAAGTCCAGTCATCGCCATAATTTTCTCCCAACCAACGGGGATGATGCAGGAACAGAAACTGATGATCGCAATCTTTTCCCCGCTCAAGTGCATCCGATAAGAACTTGTACTGAGCATCACTGACTGTTTGAGCAGAAGGTTTTCCGAAAGTTTTCTCGCCAGTGACTGGATCCCCTTCATCTGAAAAGAGCACGATAAAGTTGCAGTTCTTATGCTCGAACGAATACCAAAGCGGACCGAAATGCATTTCGTAATGATCATCGTGCTGATTGAATGGCATACTCTTATCGCTGAGCGGGCGCCAGTAGACATCGTGATTGCCTGCAACGGGAAACCAGGGACATAGCAGGTGATCCATGATGCCCTTAAACTCTCGCATCTGCTCCATCCATAGTTCGGTCTGATTATAACCGTTAATCAAATCGCCAACTGTCATCACCAGATCCGGTTCGAGCAGATTGACATCCCGCACGGCATCGGCCAGAACATTCACACCTTCGGTAGGGCCCCCGGTGCGATCTCCAAAGACTGCAAAGGTGAATGCTTCTTTTTCTTCCGGAAGCGGCAGTGTGATTCGACTTGAGCGTGTCGTGTAAAATCGATCCTGATGTGGAGCAACAGTGGGATGTTTCTCATTATGCTGATGCAAATGACGCGAATGAATCAGATTTTTTGATTCCGGCTCATCAGCACAAGAATGCTCCACTGAAGTGGAAGTACTATAGGAGAAAATTGAAAGTACGAAAAGTAGATAAATTTTGGGGCGTGGTGATTTCATAGTCTTTCAGGTGGGTCCTTCTGAGGGTACTGAAAAATTGTGGATTCAACTTTGATTTAATACCTTACCGTTTATTAAATCAGCAAGGAGTGATATTCACTAAATGGGAGTTTAAATCACATATATTATTTTTTGATTAATCCTCTTTGAATTTGGATCTAATGCATATGTCTGCCAGTTCGCGAGTTTTTCTCAGTGCATGTTCCGGGAAAACTTAGTGATCGCTTCCCTCCACTGCTGTTGAACAGCTGCAGGACACACTTGAATACCTCTTTCAGCGTATTGCCGAGGGAGCAAATCTTCCAGCGAATGAAGTGGTAGACATCAGTAATCAGCCAGAAAAACGCGACAAAAATCGCTGCCACGATTTTCAGAAATAGCATCATTGGCAGAATCCTCAGTGGCTGACACGATCATCATAAAGAGTTATGTATCAGTGTAGCCCGTGGAATCCTGAAAAAACAATCGACTTAAGATGAAAACGTTTAGCCTGCTTTCACCAGAAATTTTTCCAGTTGTTGATGCCGATAGAATAAGCCGTCTTCCATGTGCTCGATGATTCGATTTTCCGTGAGCATAATTCCAACAATGCCGCCGGGCGGTTCAAATTCGATGTGATCGATGATTCGCGTTTCGTTATCCGATACAGACACGAAATCGTGCGTATGAATCCATTTCGGTAATGGCCCTTTGACAAGTTCTTCAATGAACTGGAGTGGACTGGCAAATTGTGTGATCCGATGCGTGATTTTCTGGACCATGCCGAATGTTTGCACTGCGAATTGAAACTCGACACCTGCCGAAAAACGATCGGGGGCATCCAGAAACCTTAAGCCGGCCTCGGGTGGACTGATCCTGGATAGATTTTCCGGTTGCACCAGAAAGTCAAAAACCTGATCGATAGGAGCAGAAAGAACAGTTTCATGAGAAAAATTGGGCATCGTCGATCAAGTACTTCCAGAAAACCAGCAATTGAGAGAAATTAATCAGGGCATTAAAACAGACGGTTATATCCATTCAAAGCAGCCACTCGATAAGCTTCCGCCATGGTTGGATAATTGAACGTCGTATTCATGAAATACTTCAACGAATTGGCCGTTCCCTGTTGAGACATGATCGCCTGACCAATGTGAATAATTTCTGTTGCATTGAATCCAAAACAATGAATTCCCAAAATTTCCAGAGTGTCTCGATGAAATAGAAGCTTCAGCATTCCAACCGTTTGCCCGGTTATCTGAGCACGGGCAATGCTCTTGAACATTGAATGTCCAACTTCGTATGGAATACAGGCTTCCGTTAAGTCGCGTTCTGTTTGGCCGAGCGAACTGATTTCCGGACTCGTATAAATCCCGGAAGGGATGTCGCGAATCATGGCTTTATCTGCATGACCATCAATCATATGACTAGCAGCATATCGTCCCTGGACATAAGCTGCGGAAGCCAAAGAAGGTGGTCCAATCACGTCGCCTACGGCATAAATATGCGGAAGCTTCGTCTGGAAATCCTCGTTCACTTCAATTTGTCCGCGTTTATTGGGCGTCAGATCAATCGTCTCCAGGCCCATTTCATTTGTGTTTCCCTGACGACCTGCGGCCCAGAGCAAACAATCGGTTTTTAACATTTTCCCCGATTGCAAATGCAAAATCGCTCCATCTTCTCGAGTCTCAACACGTTCGAACACTTCACGATGTCGAATCAACACACCGCGTTCACGCAGATGATAACTGAGGGCATCGATAATTTCGTCGTCAAGAAATTCAAGAAGCTTATCGCGACTGTTGACCAGATTGACTTTACATCCCAGGTTCCGGAACATGGACGCATATTCACATCCAATCACACCTGCACCGTAAATGGTGACGGACGTTGGAGTGTGATTCATTTTCAGGATCGTGTCACTGTCGTAGACGCGAGGATCATTGAAATCGACTCCCGGAGGCTGGAAGGGGCGAGATCCCGTCGCGATCACGAATGAGGCTGCAGTGACTAACTGACAACCACCATGCTCTTCGCACACTTCAATCGTATTTGCATCGACAAAACGAGCATGACCGAACAGGAGCGTGACTCGATTCCGGTTGTAAAAACCCTGCCGCATATCGACCTGTTTGGCGATAACCGCTTCGGCACTGCGACGCATTTCCGGAAATCCGAGTTTGAGCGTCATCCCCAAATCTTTCGTGAAGCTGCTGGAATTAAATTCCGTCATGCGAAAAATCGAATGTCGCAATGCTTTACTGGGAATCGTTCCCCAATGTGTGCAACCTCCACCAATCTGTTTGTATTTCTCGACAACGCAAACATTTTTGCCTTCCTTCACCGCCTGCATGGCGGCCCCTTCTCCTCCGGGGCCTGTGCCGATAACAACGACATCATAATCGTACATGGAGTGCATCCTCTGAATTTATCACCGTCGTTTCCGACGTTCCGCAATGGTCTGGTTCATAATCATCCCTGCCTGAGTCGAGAACTTGGTCGTCTCGGCAGAATAGTTCGGCGCAGTGTCAGCTTAAGGGAAGAGCCGGGAATTCGACAAGAGACAAAGAGGGTTCTTGGAGATCCGAGAGTGGATTCTCTTAAATCAGTGATTCTTCATGCTTTTAACGCTGATAGATCGGCAGGTAGCGGTATTCAATTGCTAAAGCCAGAACTGACAAACTCGTCGAATAGACCTGCCCTACCCGACGTTCAGAAGCATTTTCAGAGGACCAGCTGCCGTCGGCATCCTGCTTTTCCAGCAACAAACTGAATAAATCTCTCCGAGTCTGCTCCCAGTATTTGCCTCCAATTTTGAACATCCCAACGGAACAGTAATAGACTCCATAAAAAAAGTAAGAATCGCGATAGTCCAGGGGGTCCTTTATAATATACTCTGCTCCACCGACTGCTTCGGGACTCTCGTGGACTCCACAGACTTCCATGCACAAAATTCCTGTGCCAGTACGAGTTGCAGTTGGTCCGCCGCCGGGCTGATAGCCAAATCCCTTTTGATCACGCGTGGCACACATTTTGACATACTCGACTGCCAGATCGATCGACTCAGCAGGAACATCACACCCAATATCCTTGGCAGCTCGTAATGCCAGCAATTGCCATCCCGTCACACTCAAATCGCTATCTCGGCTCGATGGTTGATAACGCCATCCCCCACGCTGCCGTTCACTCTTGGGAACCGCCTGAGCCTCCAGGATGAGTCGGATGGCACGCTCAAGAGCCCGACGTGCACGAGCCGCGTCTTCAACCCCCAACATCCCAACGACCTCAGCCAGCATCAAAGTACTGATACCGTGGCTGTACATCGGGCCATGGCTCGTTTTATGAATCAGCATGCCGTTGGCTTCCTGATGATCGAGCACCCAGCGGATTCCTTTGTCGATCTGATCGCCATACGGACCTTCTCCGGGAACATGCCCACCCGCCAGGAATGCCATCACCGCCAATGATGTCGAGGCCGTCGATTCCCCAATATTATCAATCTGCCAGGCCCCATTGGGGAGTTGTCGTTTTGAAAGATACTCCAGCGCATTTTCGATGGCGACATCGACATCCTTATCGCTCCATTCATCTGCCTGCACTAAGCATATCGGGCAAACGAAAATCGAACTGATTAATACCGTGGTTACGGCAACCGTTTTCAAAAACTGCATGGGTTACTTCTCCGACTTCTCTGGCGCTGAAAGTGATTTGAAGTAACTTTGAATCAACGGTGCATATTCCTGATCGATTGTCCGACGGCGAGCATCAGTCAAATCGGCCTCGAGTTCTCCCTGCTTCTTTCCCCAGTCTCGCATCAATGCAGAACGCATGACCGTTCCATCAGGTTGTTCATTCCCGGACATCAACGTCTGATTTCCCTGATTGGAATCGGCATCTTCCGAAGGATTCGAAGGGGAACCTTCTGCCTGAGCTTGCTGTTGAGACATGTTATTCGAATTCTGTTGCGGTGGTTGCAGATTCTGATGAGCCTGATTCAAATCCTGAGCCGCCTGAGCTAACTGTTGTGCCAACTGCTGCAAGGCGGATTGCTCACTGGATGGAGTTGGCTGACCGGATTGTGGACTTTGCTGACTGTTCGCCTGCGATTGTGAGGGATCCCCTTCGCTGGCAGGAGTATTTGGTGAGCCCTCCGAGTTCGCCTGCTGCTGTTGAGATTGTTCCTGCATCGCATTCTGAAGTGACTCTTTTGCCTGTTGCAACATTCTTGAAGCGTCAGCAGCTTCATCCCCTACATTTTCCGGAACCATAGTATCTCGTTTTGTATTGGCTAATTCAGAGGATTGTTTTGCCAGTTGCTGTAACTGCTGAGCCGCCTTCTGGGATGCCTGTCCAGATGATTGCAAATTCCCATCCTGACTTTCCTGTAAGGACTGCTGCATATTTTCAGTGGCTTCCTGAGAGTCCTTTTGCAGATTAGCCAGCTGTTCAGAATTTCGTCGCTCATCAATCGGTTTTGCCTGACTTTCTTCGGCCAGACGCTTGAACGCTTCTGCCAATGCCTGCGTTTGCACCTGAATCTCGGCTTGTGTCATTTCCCGTGCCTGTTTTGAGGCCTGAGGATTTTGTGACAGAGCTTCCAATTGCTCGGTAACCTCCTGTTGCTGTTCGGCCAATTGCTCAGCTGCATGTTGAGCCGGTTCCGACTCCAAGCCCTCTTCAGAAGCTTGTGACAAATTCTCACTTGCCTGCGAAGCCTCGGACGTCCCCTGCTGCAATTGACCATTCTTCAATTGCTCACTCGCTTTCTGAGCAGCATTCGCGGCATTCCGCAATTTTTCATTGGCTGATTTCTGATCAGGATTCATCGCTTCAGCTTGCTGTGCTAATTGCTCAGCTTGCTCGGCTATCCTTTGTTGAGTCGTCTGCAGGGCTTGCAGAGAATCGCTGAGTTCATGAGCAGAAGGAGTTTGCTCCGGTGTTGTCTCCGCTGGAGCGGGACTTTCCTCAGAGGTCTGAGGTTCTGCGTTGGGAGTCTGAGCCATTTCCTGTGATGTGGCTGATTTCGCTTGAGCAATTTTCCGATCGAGCTCTGCCAGTTTATCCTGCAGATCCTGTGCTAATTGCTTCGAGTCCGGAGCAGGTGATTTCGGATTGTCTTTCTGCGGTGTATTCTCGGATACCATCTGTCGTTCGATTTGATCAATCGCCTGTTCCAGATTATCAGCAGCCTGTTTTTGAGCCTGAGTCGCCTCTTCCGGTTTGGACTCCTTCAACGCTTCAGTCGCCTCTTTCTGAGCCTGCTGGGCGTGCATACGAGGCAGCGCAGCCGGGCTGCCGGTGAGACGTTTTGTTTGATCGGCTATCGACCGCTGCTCGTTCGCCAGGTTGCGAAGTTTGTTATTCAGGTCCTTTTCTTTTTCCGGAGCACTATTATCGGCAATCGTTTGATTCGTCTTCTCATTCAACTTCTGTTGAGCCTCTGCCAGACGCTCCAGTTCTTCCTTCACTTTCTCTGGAGAAATCTGATCTTTCGGAAAGCGGAGCTCTTTCAGTTCTGGTGAAAGATTGGCTTCGTTCCAGGCCTGCGGTTTCGATTTGCTGGCTGCATTTTCTGCAGTCGCAGTATCATTTTGCTCTGCTGGCTTTTCACCATTTGAATTTTCCTGAGGAGTTGACTGATTATCATCGGCACTCTTTTCAGGATTTGCGGAACTCTCAGCTGGTTTTTCCGTTGCTTCAGCCGGTTGATCCTGAGCCTTTTGATCTTTCGCTTTCTGAGCCGCGCCTTTGATCGCCTGATTCAACTCGGCAAGTTGTTCGGCAAATTTTTGCTGTGTTTCTGCGGCTTTTTTCAGATCATTCTTTTTCAACTCTTCATTAGCCTGCATCCCGGTTTTAACCGCTTCTGCCAGTTTATCTTCTTCACCGACAGAGTCTGCTCCGAGAGCATTTCTGATTTGTTCGAGTTGACGTTTGGCTAATTCCGGACCGGCATTCGGATCGGGTTCGCCTTCCTGATTCGCTTTATCTGCCGTCTCTTTAGCCAGTTGTTCGGCCTGGTCCTGGAGAGGTTTCAACCGCTGATCAGTCATTACAGCGCGTTTTTCAGGCTCTTTGATATTCCGTGCCAGATTTTCGAGATTGCTCGCCGCATCCCGCAGGCGATCATCAGCTCGATCAGTTCTGGCGAGCAGTTCTTCAGACGATTCATCCATCTTCAAAATGGCATTGCGTTTATGAGGATGCAAATTCGGTGGAACATCGACCGCATCAGCCGCTTCCATTAAGCCTGCTAATTGCTCGGCCAGCTTTTGCTTTTCATTGTTGATTTTCTCGATCGCCTCGTCATTCGCTTGCTTCCGCTCGGTCAAATCGGCCTGCTGTTGTTCGGCCTCATCATCCAGGGGTTTATTCCTATACTTATTATCGAGATTCTTCTGTTCCTGTTTCAGATGCCGATCCTGTTCGTCGAATCCTTTTTCCTTTTCATTATGGTCATACATTTTTTGAGCAAGTTCGCGGCTGCGCTTTGCAATTTCGTTGGCTGCTTGCTGAGCATCGTCAGGCAGAGGTTGAGCCTGTTCCGATTGCTCCTGGAATCGTTCCAGTGCTGCTTTAGCTTTTTCGAGAAGCTCGGACGCCTTACCCAGATTTGTTGACTCCTGTTCGTGGACTGCTTCTTTTGTTTTCGAGGGATCGAATAACGGTGCCGCTGTTTTCTGAGCCTCCTCAGCAGACTTGCTGGCCAATTCCTCCGCCAGTTCCGCAGTCTCTTTCAATTCTGCAGTGAGCGGCTGCTGCATTTCTGACTGGACCTGCTGATCCGCTTGTGTCGCCTCAGATAATGCCGTCTGTTGTTTGGCGAGATCTTCAGCCACTTTCGCGGCTTCGGCAATTTCCGAAAGCAGAGAATTCTTAGCCGCCTGTTTGAGCTCGGGACGACGATTCATCAACTGTTCCAGATCCTGCGTCAATGCCGCCCACTCGTTGTTCAATTTTTCCAGAGGTTGCTGTTCCAGAGACTCCGGCTGCTCTGTCTGCTCCTGCTCGGTATTCTCTGCAGAGGAGGATTCATTATCTTTCTGCTCAGTTTCATTCAACTGCCCGGCTTGTTCCGCGAGTTGCTTTGCGCGTCGAGCCAACTGTTGAAGCTCAGTCAATTCTTCTTCAATCCGCTCGGCATCACGAAGTTGATTCAACAATCGATCCAGTGACCGCTCCGCTTCGCGGATCTGTTCTTCATGCTTACGGATCAGTTCAATCGAATCGTTTTCATGCTTCGGTGCAAACTCTTCGAGCGTTTTTGCGGTCTCTTCAATCAATTCCTGAGCCGGCTTCACCTGCATTTGTGAAAGGGCAGTTGTGATGGGACGCGTCTCCAGTTTGCGTGCCAGATCTTCCAGCTGCAGTGAGAGTGAGAGTTTTGTCTGCATCCATTCGGGACGCTTTTCTTCGATTTTCTTATCGGCTTCTGGACGAGGTTTCGGATCGAGTTCGTGACGTTCTTTCTCGATTTCCTTGCGATGAGCGGCGATCTCATTCTTCACGATATCGGCATGACGACGCACATTGGCGTAAAAGTCTTCGACTTCCTGACCGGCTATCGTTTTGACATCATTATCGATCATCAGCACCCGCCGCGATGTCCAGGTTTCATTGGGTCCAGGAACAGGGCGACCATCTCGGGCGACTGCTCGATAACCGATAATATCTCCAGCTTTCAACTCGAGTCGAGACAAATCGATTTGATATTGTTCACTCAACTGTCGAACTTCAGAGCCTGTCTGTTCCGATTTCCAGTCGATCAAAACTGCGTTGTTCTTGGCTGCAGAAAGATGTTCAACGAGCACATGCACGTCCATCAGCCCAAAGTCGTCATCGGCCTGCAGTTCAATGGGAATGACATCGTTCATTTTCACTTTGACGGGATCGTTCGTGCCACCCATGTCAATTCTTGGGGCACGATCGGGGACAATTTGAATCAACCGATGAGGTTCGTCGATATTCTTCAAACCATTTGAGCTGGAAACGGCAAACTGGAATTGATCGGATTGAGTAGCCAGCGTGCGAATCGTCGCCTTGAGCCCGTCATCCGATAAAACCGCAGGCTCGCGTAAGGTCGCCAGAGTGGGTGACGTCGATTCATTGGGATCAATCAAATTTTCTGCAGGACCGGCATCCGTAAGCCGCTGAGTCTGCCAGACCCAGTCGGCCTGGGCAACAGGATGTTCGAAGGTCAGTTCTGCTGTCAACTGACTCCCTTCAATCACACGAATCGTGCCGATGGCTCCTTCGATAACCGACTGAGGCACATTTGTGTAAGCTGGAGGATCGATGACTAATCGCACATCCACAATCCGCGGGCGATCGGCCACTTCAATTGTATAAGTTCGAGAACGGGCACTGGTGCTCGATAGATTGTAGGTGATGTTCGCCATCAACTGAGGAATCTTGCCGACATAGGCATTTCGGCCGACATCATACGACATTTCCCGCGACTGCGATTCACCCCGCTCGTTGGTCCAGGTAAGACGAATTTGTCGGGGAAGTGTTCCTTCGTGATATCGCCACTGCGGTTCCGCAACAATCAAGGCATCGTTGCCGCGAGGAACTGTGCGATCTCCGTTTTCGACAATAAACGTCAAATTGGTGGCCGAGTCGAGATTCACCCACGGCGTAAGCAATCTCTGCCATAACAAGGAATAGCCCTGAGCATTCAACAGGAATGGAAAAGCGGCAACGATGGTAAACAGCGTCGCTCCAACCAGAGCAATCGCCATCGAACGCAGGGAAAGACACTCCCACAGGTCGATTTTTGTTAATCGCGTATTCGTTTCCTGTCGCAAACGATCCCGCATGAAGGCCGATTCGAGCAGACCATGATACGGATTCATTGAAAGTTCAACGGTCGAACTGACACGTTCCTGCAACTCAGGAAAGGAGCTGTCAATCATATACGCCAGTTCCGGCCAGCGTCGTTTTCGAGCCAGCGGAACAATTAGCCATTGATAAACCAGCCAGAGTACCGTCAGCCCGAGCAGGCAGAGGAATCCGAAACGGATACTCCCCGGCAATGGGAACAGGTAATCCGTCGTGAGGAACAACGAAGCCAGCACCAGACCGACAAACATCAGCCCGCCGAAACCTTTGGCAAAGCTGACCCAGCGGAGACGACGATCCAACTGAGCCAGTTCGTTCCGCAATTCTACGGGCAAACCAGCAGTTGATGTCGCAGAGTGAGGATAAGTCTGACTCATCAGGAGATCCATTTCCGGCCTGAAAGGCTTTGTAACAACGACTTACTGTTTAATATCGTGCCACGGCTCTATGAGCCGTGTTGAACGACGGTGTGTAATTTTTGAATCGTGTCAAATCTTTAAATAAACTATTTGGATAGCCCCGAAAGATTCTTTCGGGGCGGCGCAGCCTGTGAGAAAATTCAATCTTCAAACTGAAGGCCTCTTGTGGACTTCGTCCACCCAGATAGCGGAGCTATCTGGGCTACCCATCTCATCTTCCCTTCTCCCTGGGGAGCGGTCATCTCTCCTTCTCCTTGGGGAGCGGTCATCTTTCCTTCTCCTTGGGGAGAAGGGGCCGACGGCCGGATGAGGGGATCCCTTCGACGCTCTTATTTCAATCAACATCAAATTCCCTCACCCTAACCCTCTCCCAGAGGGAGAGAGGACTTTGTAGACTCAAACGTATTTTAAGGCAAACCGTACCATTTTCTAACCAGCCACTCGGCTGTCAGTATTCCCATGATCATCACAAACATTAACCAATGATTCCAGAGGGGAAAGTCCGTTTTTTCTTCCAGCGTGAGAGAATCTGGATTCAGTCTTGCCAGAAGTTCATCCATTTGATGCGGCAAAAACACGGCTCCGTTCGTCGCAGCTGCAAATTGTTCGAGTAGCGAACGGTCAGCAGAAAGCTGATTTGTCTCGCTGTTTTGTCGAGGATTCACGAAATACTTCGCTTCAATGGGGACTGGTCCCAGTGGAATATCCGCTGCTGTCAGTCGCAAACGATACTCCCCGACGGGCAATTCCGGAATCTGAGCTTCATGCAGCATCGGTTCAGTTTCGAGTCCGACCAATGGAAAACGCATGATGGGGACCAGCTGATTTTCGTCACTCGGATAGACTTCAATTTCCGCTCGAATTTCACCGGAGGTATTCTGCAATAGTTTTCTCGACCAGCGAGCCCGGACTGTCGTCTGCTCCCCTTCCTCAACTTCCGTGGAGTCGATAGCGAGCCGGACATCATCGGAACCGGCAGAGGATCGCATCTCGGCTGCCCAGCGCGACATCTGACCCCAGAAACGATAATGATCTTTATCCCCGCGACGGGATCGCCATCGCCAGGTACTGTCGATGCCCAGCCATAACACACGACCCAATCCATAATTCTGCACGACAATCGCCCCGGCTGGTCGCGAAGTCGTTGAGGAAATTGTTCCTCCGACGGGCGTAGCCAGCACAACGGCTCCCGGTTTGGGATCGCCAACCAGTCCGTGAAAGTGTCCCGGCAAATTCGCCCAGGCTTTCAGATTCTGTGCGTTATCGGTATCCAGCTTCATCACAGGATGCTGCTCACCCTGCGGCGTCAATTTCAGATGAAAACCGCGAAGATTCGGACTCGGTGCCGTTTCATTGCGATTCGATTCAATATGTCGAAAATGCTCAATCGGCATCATCTTGGCGAGAATCGGATTTTGCATCACGGCTGAGAAATGACGCTTGCCTGCTGAGACAACCAGCGTACCACCTCGTTCACCGACAAACCGCTCCAGTTTCTCCCAGGTTCCCTGATCGACCGAACGGGGATCGGCATCGCCCCAGATGACCATATCCATCTCATCAAAGGGACCGGCTGATGTTTTTGCGTTCGGGAGTGAACTGTCAAAAAAGGAGTGTGGTAGCAATCCGAGATAAGGCTGCTCAAACAGAACCGCATTCAGATTGACGCGATCATCTCGCTCGAAAGCGGCATCCAGAAAACGAAATTCCCAGCGGGCTTCGCCATCGACCAGCAAAATGCGTGTGGTATCATCAATCACATTGATTGCGAATTCCTGCTGATTATTGTCCTGCTTGGTCTCCTCCAAAGCACTCCCCTGATCCGCATTCAGTTCGGCAGAGGGGCTCACATCGACAATAAACCGCTGACGCCCGGGAGTATTCAAGACAGGACTGAATTCGACATCGGCAAAACGTTCGCCGCCGATCACTTCATGCGTCAACCGGCTTCCGGTCGTCACATCGGTCAGTGTGACCGTAACATTGCGTCCCTCGTAGCCATTTGTTGTTGCCCGCACACGGATCAGTGGCTGATCTTTCTTATAAACCGATTCCGGATGATCGGTCGATTCAATCGCCAAATCGACCGGCTGAGAAACCGAGCCTGCCAGGATGCTGAAGATGGATCGCGATTGCCCCGAAAGTTGTTTCAGCTGAGAAAGCGGCTTTTCACCGGAAGTGTCGACCCCATCACTGACGACAATGGCAGCCGTGCAGTTTTCGCGAGCCGCAATTTCATCGAGGAGTTTTGTAAATGATGTCGATGCCGAGGTAACTCCATCGGCCAGAGCTTCGCGGGATCCAGCCAGATCTTCCCCAGCAGTTCCTTTGACCGAGCGGCTAAACAGAACAACTTCAACTCCAGAAATATCTTTGAGCCGGTCCAGCAAACCGATTTTTGGAGCCGACAAAAGTTGCCGAGCCAGATCGAACCGACTCATGTGGTGCGTTGTTTCATTATAAGAAATCGGACTATCGGTTTCATTGCTTTCAATAACTTTCTGGCCTTCTTCAGAGTCCGCTTCAGCCACAGAAGAAACGCTCGAATCTTCCAGCACATCCTTCTTAATCATCCCCAGACCAACAGCCCACTGTTTGCGTTCTTCATCGGTCGCATGCTCATCGACCAGATCCATACTTTGAGAAACATCGAGCGCAACCAGTACAGACATCTGCTCTTTGAACGAATTCGTCCAACTCATAGTCGGCTGTAAGGCCATCAGCAGCAGAACCGCCAGCAGCAGGACGCGGAGAGACATCAATGTCCAGCCAACTGGAGCAGAAACGAGCTTGCGTTCGTACTGGTATAACCAGACCACCAGACCGACAGCCGTCAGAAAACAGAGGATGAGCAAAGCTGCCCAGCCGTAGGATTCGAGGCCAATGTATGTCAGTCGCTGTGAAATCATGCAGTTATTCTGCTGAAGATGGAGGAACTCCCTGAGAAACGTCTATTATGGCGATTCTTCAACAATTTCGCAGCTAAGAAATTGCTCAAAGACAGGAAACATATCATTATTCGTGCTTATCGCACCAATTTCAATGCGTTTCTTAAAGCCGATGTCGCGAAAGACAGCGGATACAGTTTCTCGTAATACCACAACTTTGCAAAGTAAAAGCCAATTGGAGACGACTCAGCAATTTTCCCCAGTTCCACCTGATGAACCAGCCAGTTCACGCCCCGCTGGATAATTTCGGGATCGGATTTACAAGCGATCAGGGCATCGACAGCCAGAGCAGTCTCTTCGACGGATGAAATCACATCTTTTGCCCCGCCCCAGCCTCCATTCTCATTTTGAATCGAACTTAGAAACTCGCAACCTTTTTGCATTCGCGTTTTACGCTCAGACGAATTCGTTTCTTCATGCTCGACGGCATAAGCCAGTAAGACTCGGGAAGTTCCATAGACTGGATTTTCATCTTCTTTGGCAAATTGATTCCCAAACCAGAGTGGCAGCCACGCTCCATCCGGGCGTTGTTGACGATCCAGAAAACGAAAACCACGAGCGATTTGACTCTTCGATCCCGGTTGAGTCTCCATCAAGGCTCGCAAAACATGGGCAGTAATATCGGGAGAACTTCGATCAAAGGGCAATTTCCCCCATCCTCGACAAAATGTCGGCCAGCCGCCATCACGATTCTGCAGTGAGAGCAGCCAGACATTCGCGGCAATAATAGCCGAGTCAATCCGATTTTGAGTCGATGAATCAACTCGCACTTTCAAATGTGAGAGGGCAAGAATCGCTCCCGGAGTGTCGTCGGCATCGGGAACGCCGCCCGATAAATCGGTCCAGGCCCAGCCGCCGGGATCGGCATTTGTGTAAGGATGCACTTCCTGATATTGCTGATCGAGCAGCCACTTAACAATTGGCTCGACAGCTTCTTCAGGCAAATCATCATTCAGAGCATTCAAGCTGAGTGTCGTGGTCCAGGTCGCCAGATTTGTATCAATTGGCCAACTGCCATCCGGACGAACGGAGTCCTGTAGAAATCGAACCGCTTCTTTGACCACGGGTGATTCATGATGCCCGGCTGCGACCAGACTCATCGTCACAAAACTGGTCAATGGCGTGGCTTCGAGAAATCCGCCCGTCGTCGGCTGAATTTTTCTCAACTTTTTCAATGAAGAAGCTTCGGAGAAATTACGAACGAATCGCCACGGCAAAAACCAAGTTGGCCGTTTTCGATGTTTCAACACTCCAATCGCAATCAAAGCCGGCAGCGCATAACTGACAACCGGCAGGTTGGCCCACTTGTACCAGTTCGCAGGCAGACAAGCCATTTCAAAAGGGAGCTGATTAACCTCTCTCCAATCGACCATCCCACCAAGAGCCGCCTGCATCAGGATGGGAACGGAAAAAGTTCGGTCCCTGCCGTATCGCTCCCTAACAGCCTTTACCCCACCAATTCGCTCAATATATTGATCAGTGTTTATAAGATACGACTCATCAATCATGGATTTGAGCGAATCCGTATTCTTCGTAATCTCAAGCACAGCTCGAACGAGCATCGTCGTCGAGATATTGCTCAAACTTTTCGGAGTGTCTCCCCAGCCACCATCGTTATTGCGTTCAGAAAGTAACCAGCGTATGCCATTCGAAATCAGCTCTGGCAAAGCATTCAATTCAACGCCGGAACATTCCGCTCGCTGCACCTGAATCAATGCCATCACCGCAGTTGCGGTCGAAAGAGCCGAGGTCGATAACTCACCTTCCCAATGCCCCTGTTCAACACGTTCATTCAACAGGAGTTGACGACACGTGAGATACGCTTCCTGCAGACGAGAGTCTGAAGAATGTTGAGTGGTCAGATTAACGCCGACTAAGTCTGTCATGATTGCATAATAAGTTAAGGCGAGCCGTGCCAGTCATGGCACGGGTTTTATCATGATCTTTGTGCATAAACAATCGTGATAAACAGATCAAGAATGACTCGTACCCACCCGTCGCATGACTGCGACGGCTCGCCTGGTTTAATATTGTCCCGGCTTTCCGCTTTCCGCCATCCGCTTTCGTCTCAGAGAGACAACTCATCCAGACTATCCATCAAGTCATCAAGTTCATCTTTCGGTTTAGAACCTTTATCGGCCTGCCGTTTTCTCAATCCGACCTCTTCGCCCACCGCATCACGACCATCGGCGACCAGCTCCCGGTCGCGTTCCCGCACCGCGATATCGATACTGTTTTCCGCTCCGAACAACTTGGAAAGATCGATCTTAAACCCAGCGACTTCGCCGGGAGCTCCCGCAATGGCGGGGGTTTTGTGGCCGGGGAAAATAATCGCATTCTCGGGACAGACCCGACTGCAAGCCGGGCAGCCTTTTTTGCAGTTGTCCTGCGTTTCGACGAGAATCAAATCGCTGTCGGTCACGCCATACACACCGAACAGACAAAAATCGATACACTCCAGACAGTTCGTACAACGTTCGTAATCGATGACCGGATACCAGCGTCGCTTCACCGGTTCCGGCTCTTCGACTGCAGGTGCCTGTCCATTTCCATTTGTCTGGGCTGCCGGCGCCTCCGGTGTTCGCAGATATCGCTGCAACTGCTCCGGTTTCGGGCTCCCCTGAATCCAGCCCATCAAATCAACCGTCTCCACCGACTTCTCTTTGGCGATCCGCTGGATTTCATTGAAGTAGTCATCGACTGAAGAACTGACTCGCAGATCGATGCAATACAGTTTCCGCTTCGGCAATTCACCCATCCCAACACCGCGACCGGGAGATTCTTCAGCTTCGTCTCCCATCTCGTCGTCATCGACCTCTTCTTCAAGCAGCGTCATCCCTTCCTGACCGCGAACTCCCTGACGATGCAAAACCCAACGGGTTGGACGAGGGTATAACCAGGAGAGAACGACCAGATCGCCCGGCACCGATTTCAGAAAGAGCATCCCCGTATGTTCAGCATGCAAATCGTAAAGATGCGGCACGACTGCGACTTCGACCGTGCCGTCCATTAACAGACGGGCGGCCAGCGTTTCTTCCAGATCTTTATTTTTCGGATTCTTACTTTGCGACTGTGAAATCACGACCGTCAGTTTTTTACCAGCCATAGGTGGGACCAATTGGGGATTGAAGTTTCAATGTTAGATATTATCAGAGTATGCTGATTGTACGCGAGAATCTACCATTTCGGGAAATCGATCAGCCCAGAACCGTAAAAAGGCACTATTAATCATGAATTCTCCCACATGGGCTCTCTTTTCACTTCTGCTTGCAGGCATTTTCACCAATGAACTGCTGGCGGAATCGTCTGCGGTCATTCAACTGGGCAGCCAGTTTCAGGCTCAGGACACCGAAACCGACTATTCCAAGGCTGAAAACGAGGATCAGAAGGCTGGACTGGAGAATTTATCCTGGACACCTCAGCCCTTTTCCGTAGATCTCGAAGCAGCCGAGGAATCTTCTGCAGATTTTCTAGTCCGGTTTCCCTCTCCAATTTCCAGTCAACATCCGGAAAATGATCGAGCCTGCCTGGAATGGTATGCCGCCCGCGATGAAGCCGGACAGTTATTAAACCGACCGGCTATTGTCGTCGTTCATGAATCGGGTCGCAGCATGCCCGTCGGACGCCTGTTTGCCCGCACACTCAATCGACGGGCTTATCACACATTCCTGTTGCATCTGCCCAGTTATGGAAAACGCAGCTGGGGAACTAAGCCGACACCTGAGGAATTACTCGTGCTGATTCGGCAGGCGATTATGGATGTCCGTCGCGCTTACGATGCCGTGAAGAGTATTCCGATTATCGATCCCCACTGCATCGCCTTGCAGGGAACCTCTCTGGGCGGACTGGTCAACGCGACCGTTGCCGGAGTCGATTGCCAGTACGATGCGGTCTTCCTGATGCTCGCAGGAGGCGATTTCATGAGTATCATTGCCAACGGCCAGAAAGATGCCGCGAAAATGCGAAAGGAACTGGAAAAAGCGAATATCGATCCCAAAATCCTGCAGCCAGTTATCCACCAAATTGAACCAAACCGCTTCGCCTCGGGAGTTCAGGCCGAGAAAGTCTGGCTATATTCCGGCAAATACGATCAGGTCATTCCACTGGAGAACGCGATTTCATTCGCCAAAGCCGCAAACCTGACACCCACTCATCACATCCTCATGCCCGCCAACCACTACACCGGCATCATCTACATCCCCATGATCATGCAACACATTCACGAGCAGATGGAAACGGTTATGAAGTCGAATTCGTTACCAAATCAGCAATAATGGTGACCGTGTAACAAGCACGAAGCGCTAGCGAGTGAATCTGAATCGCCAGTATTGAGTGGCTGGAGGCCAGAAAATCACTGCATTATTTTTGCTGATCAATGAATATGCTGAAACTGATATTCCTTCAGCCATCAATGCCGGTCGATTCAAATTTTCGGCAATCCTATTATGATACGCACAGGGAAAATCCGTTCCGTTGTTCGTTCAGAAAACAAGTGCTGCCATGCTTTGGGAAATCGAAATCATCGCTCAACAACCGTATGTTGATCGTGAAGCCAGTCGTGTTGTGAGTGAAAGTGGCGGATTGGGCTGTTCCACGATCACAAAAGTCGCTTCCGCTCGAGTGTTTTTGATTGAAGGAGAACTGGAGCTGGCACAAGTCGATTCCATTCAACGACTCCTCACAGACCCCGTTACCGAACAGGCGACCATCAAAAGGCTCGATCTCGAAGGCTCTAGCGACAGTGCAGAATCTGAACAGACACAGGTTAACGTCCTCTTCAAGCCGGGCATGACCGACAATGTCGCCTACAGCACTCGCCGCGAACTTCAGGAGCGGGGCTTACCCGTGACTGATGTCGCCACCTGCCGGCGTTACTGGTTCGATGCCTCAGCCGAGAATAGCGAAATTCAACGCACAATTGCCAAAACACTCGCCAACGATGCCATCGAACGCGTTGTCCGCGGACCTCTTCAACTAAAAACCATTGCGATCGGGCACGATGTTCCCTTCGAATTGAAGACCGTCAAACTGGCCGGGCTGAGCGATGAAGAACTGATGACTATCAGCCGGGAGAATCTACTCTCGCTATCTCTGGTTGAAATGCACACCATTCAGGACTATTTCGCCAAACTGAATCGCGATCCGACCGATATCGAACTTGAAACCGTCGCTCAAACCTGGAGCGAACACTGTTCTCACAAAACCCTGGCTGGCCGCATTCGCTACACCGAAGGAGGACAAACCCGGCAATTTGAAAACATGCTCAAGGAAACCATCTTCGCCGCCACCGTGCAAATCCGGAAACAGCTCGGTGAAAACGACTGGTGCGTCAGTGTGTTCAAAGACAATGCCGGGATCGTCACGTTCAACGATAAATACGACGCCTGCTTCAAAGTTGAAACTCACAATCGCCCTTCTGCACTCGAACCTTACGGCGGAGCCAACACCGGCATTGGTGGCGTGATTCGCGATTGCCTCGGCACAGGATTAGGCGGACGTCCGGTCGCGAATACAGATGTCTTCTGTTTTGCTCCTCCCGAAACACCACACAGCGAATTGCCTCCCGGTGTTTTGCATCCCAAAACAATTGCCCGGGGCGTGATTTCCGGTGTTCGCGATTACGGCAATCGTATGGGTATTCCGACTGTCAACGGAGCGGTTTACTTCGATGACCGCTACATCGGCAACCCGCTCGTCTTCTGCGGAAATGTGGCTGTCATTCCAAAAGGAAAATCGGAGAAAGTCGTTTCGCCAGGCGAATATATTGTCGCCATCGGTGGCCGAACCGGACTGGACGGTATTCATGGAGCGACATTCTCCTCGGCAGTGTTGACCGATAAAAGCGAAGAAACATCTGGCGGAGCCGTGCAGATTGGGAATGCGATCACCGAAAAAATGGTGGCTGATGTCGTGCTCAAAGCTCGCGACCGCAATCTCTTTTCCGCAATAACCGATTGCGGAGCTGGCGGTTTCAGCAGTGCCATCGGCGAGATGGGCGAAGAGACCGGAGCCGAAGTCTGGCTCGATCGGGCTCCACTCAAGTATTCCGGACTTTCCTACATGGAGATCTGGATTTCCGAAGCTCAGGAACGGATGGTTCTCTCGGTCCCAAAAGAAAAATGGGAAGAGTTTGAGCAGGTTTGTGTCAGCGAAGGAGTCGAAGCTGTCATCCTGGGTCTGTTCACAGATACGAAACAACTCGTCCTCAAGTATCAGGATCAACTCGTCGGCAATGTCGCGATGGCCTTCCTGCACGATGGTCGGCCGCCCATCATTCGCGATGCAACTTATACACCGAAACAGTCCACTCCCGTTTCACTGCCGGAAGGAATCGACCTCAATCAAACGCTCCTCAAAACATTGGGTGCACCAAACGTCTGCAGTAAAGAGTGGATCATCCGCCAGTACGATCATGAAGTTCAGGGGGGATCGGTCGTAAAGCCTCTCGTCGGCGTGAAACACGATGGCCCATCCGATGCTGCCGTCGTTCAACCCGATTTTGATTCTCCGAAAGGGCTGGTCATTTCCAATGGAATGAATCCACACTACGGCGAGATCGATCCCTATTGGATGGCCATTTCTGCAGTCGATGAAGCGATCCGAAACTGCGTCGCCGTCGGAGCTGATCCGCAGAAAATCGCCGTCCTCGATAACTTCTGCTGGGGCAATACCGATCGCCCCGAAACTCTCGGTGCATTGGTTCGCTCGGCTCTGGGATGCCAACAGGCCGCTCTCGAATTCGGCACACCATTTGTCAGCGGGAAAGATTCCCTACACAACGAATTCACCTACGAAAAAGACGGGGAAACTCAGGTCGTTTCTATTCCTTACTCCCTGCTTATTTCCGCACTCGGCCAGATCGATGAAATTGAACATTGCGTGACAATGGATTTGAAATCAGCCGGAAATCGCGTCGCAATTGTCGGAACGACTCGCAACGAACTGGGCGGCAGTCATTTCAATCTGGTGGAGAACCTGAGTGGCGGCGAAGTTCCGATTGTCGATTTCGCGGAAGCCCGAAATATTTTTGCAGCAATCTATGCAGCTCACAATCAACAACTGATCCGCAGCTGTCACGATTTAAGCGAAGGTGGACTGGCAGTCACTGCAGCTGAGATGGCGTTTGCAGGAGAACTCGGCCTCGACCTCTCCCTCGAAAACATGCCTCACACAAGTGATCTTGAAGACATCGCCCTGCTCTTTGCAGAAAGCAACAGCCGCTTCCTGATCGAAGTGACGCCGGAAAATGTCGACCAAATTGAAACCCTGTTTAATGAGGTTCCTTTCGCCTGGCTGGGTGAAGTGACCGATTCCTCTGAAGTTAGCATCCGAAATGCATCTGGTAATATCGTGATTAATCAGAGTCTCGTCGAGCTGAAATCCGCCTGGCAGAAAACACTCGCTTGGGGATAGAACCAGGATTAAACGGGTAGCCCAGATAGCTCCGCTATCTGTGTGGACGAAGTCCACAAGAAGTCATCAGTTTGAGGGAGAATTTTCCCCGAAGTCTTTGTCCTTTAAACCTGTACGATTCCGGAATCGTCGTCGTCACTCTGCTCGGAGTCCACTTCTGTAGATTTTTCCTCAAGCACTGCGACAGGATTTTTCTCCTCGCTACGGCAGGCGACGTGTAGTGGAACGAAGGCTTCAGGAGGATATGTCAGCTTTTCAATTTCATCGTGGGTCACTTCCCCATTTTCGCCAAGCTTGACTTTCTGCACGTAAACATCCACCGGCACTTGATCTTGACAATTCGGACAAGTCCACAAGCCGAGCGTCCAGTCTCCTGCCTGAATCAATTCATCTCCGGATCTTAGGGGTAGCGTACTCAGATGTCCGGATTGAAGCTCGCTCAGTATTTCATATTCGGGGCGATACGGTCCGAATATCGCTTTCTCTTTCCAGGAATGACATTCCACACAAAAAGGCTCGGCTGCTGCTGATCGCATCATGGCAAAGGAAATTCCTGCGACAATCAACATTTCGACAAGCCAGTAAATGATGCTGCCCGTATATCCCAGATTTGCTCCTTCCCGACCGGCTCGCCCCGAAAGTTCCACTCCCTGCTCTGCCGAGTAGTTCATGAAATCAGGAAAGGAATCAATCTTAAACAATCGCAGGGCTTGCTCGTCTGCCTTTAAGCCATTGACCAGCTCCTGAACATCCTCCGGCTGATTCTCCAGATCTCTGCTAAGTTCATCGATATGAGTGGCGACATATCGGATCTCAGCAACTTCTTCGGATCCCACGGCAGATTCAATCGATGAATTGAACGATCGATAGTCCATATAGTGCATTGTCAGCATCGCAATTACGCCCGCAGCAAAACCGGCGATCGCACAGATCAGCGGATTGCGAATGCGGAATTTTTTAATCAGTCCCGAACCAACAAGTCCAACCCCCAATCCAATCAATGCGGGGAAAATTATTATGAACCAGAAAAACTGCCCCACAAAATGGGCAATCACACCGAGAATAATCCCTGTGAAACCCAACCCACCACATAACTGCATTAACGATCCAAACGACATCCCTCCGTCAACCTGATACATATGCACTTCAAATGTACCGAGCGGTTTAGGGATAAAAGAACTCTCAACTGCAGTGGATTCGCTCATAATCGATCACTTTCTTGAGACTTTGATTTGTCGAGTCGAAACATCCTCAGGGAATGTGTTTCCAGAACCGGAAATAGAACTTGACTGAGAAGAATGTATCAGAAAGTGAACCAGTATAAATTGCAACTCTCAGTTCAAATTAATCAAAATTCAAACCCAAAATTGTTCAACTCGATAATACGTAAAATCACAAGCACGAAGCGCAAGCGAGTGTGTCAACGGAATACGGACACACTCGCTTGCGCTTCGTGCTTGTAAAAAACTTTAACGGCTAAGCATTGACTGAAATCGACTCACCCAGTTGAAAAGCACGATTTCCAAGATGGCAGAAATCGGAACTGGCACGACCTGTAGCAAAGTCGGATGCGAGGGGTACATTCTGGCGAATGGCATCCACAAAGTTTTGCACGTGCGGTTCCAGGGTTTTGCTGGCTGGTTGTCCGACGGAATTTTTGCTGTCGTAAACTTTCCAGCCACTGCGGTCTATTATAAGAGTTCCCTTTTCACCATAAAACGCGACCCCATGCGGACGGCCTTCGTGACCTCTGCTCGACCACTGACGATGTTCCCATACGATTGCAGCATCGGGAAAATCGTATTGAACGTGCAAGGTATCGGGGGTATCGCGACCATCGTTGAGATGATAGCTTCCACCAGTTGCGGTCACACGATTCGGCAAGTCGACCTGCAAGCCCCAGCGGGCGATATCGAGTAAAGGGACGCCCCACGAGCCGAGTTCACCGGAACCGAACGGCCAGAGACAACGCCATTGAAAATGCCAGTCGGGACCTGCCAGTTCGCAAGATGATTCCGGCCCCAGCCAGAGCTTTTGCTGATGTTGAGAAAGCGGATGAGGAATCGATTTTTCCGTCGTGATCAGTTTCTGACGTTTCACACACGCCCAGGCTTTGACGTAACGAATCGAACCGAGTTCTCCAGAATGTAGATACTCCATCGCAGAGTGATAATGCTGTCCACTGCGATGCTGCAGTCCGACTTGAACCAGCACACCAGTTTGCGAAAGCATCTGTTGCAAGCGTTCGCCTTCTTCCGATTTGTGTGTGGTCGGAATTTCCAGATAGAGATGTTTCCCGGCGTTAGCCGCCATGGCGGACATCCAGGCGTGGTGATGATCGGGAGTGGCAATCACCAGTGCATCCAGATTGGGATCGTCGAACAAGAAATTCGCATCCTCTTCGCTACGAACCTTATTGCTCTCCAGATTCAATTCCCGTCCTGCCCGTGCACGCACGGCGGCATCGACGTCGCAAATAGAGGCAATCTCACAGCCGCTCGTTTGCTGAAAAGTCCGAGCCAGTTCCAATCCCTGATTTCGTAATCCGATAATTCCAACGCGTACTTTATCCGCCTTGGAAAGATCACCAGAGAAGGCGCTCACCCTTGCCTGGGAAATATGCGATAAACCGACAACTCCCGCTGCAGCGGTGGCGGCATTGCGGGCACTGTCCCCCAGAAACTGGCGGCGATTGAGTGGTGATGAGGTTCGATCTGGATTCGACATAAATTACTCAGCATCTTCCCGGCGTAACACCAAGACAGGACAATGGGCATGACGAATCACGCGTTCGGCAACCGATCCCAGCAAGGCTCGTTTGATTCCATGATAACCATGCGAAGGAATCACAATCAAATCCGCATTGATCGACGAGGCATAATCGGCAATTTCCGTTCCCGGATCACCCACACGATTCAGGACGGTTACGCCCGTGAAATTGTTCTCTTTGATATATTCGAGTGTATGAGCACGAGCCGCATTTTCTCGCTCGACTTCATCCACTGCTCCCCAAGCTGCTCCCGGACTGACGATATCCAGCGGAAACATCACATGAATGGCATGCACCTGTTCGGGAAGAGAAACCAGTTCGAGAGCCGTTTCGACTGCCCGTTTGGATTCTCCCGAGAAATCAATCGGTACAACAACAGATTTTTTTGGTAACCAGGTCATTATTCGCCGCTTACCTTTCATTAGATTGAGGATTGCAATACAAAATGTCTCATCGACATCTTCTTATATTCTCTCATGAACGGGCCATTTTTCAATCAGCAGCGACCGTTTCTGCATATTCTTTTTCAGAAATTGGAAAGCAAACAGAGATTATGACGATTCCCGCCACGATATCCCGAAAATTACTGGTTTTCCCTGCGATCGATTCTGCCCGATTACAAACAATTCAGAACATTTCCAGACACCTGAACGTCGTGAATGCGACCGACAAAGCAGAGGCCCTGCTTGAAATATCCGATGCCGATGCCTTCTATGGCAAGATGACACCTGAGTTATTGAGCCGTGCAAATGCCCTGCAATGGATTCAAACACCCACCGCCAGTCTGGAGCATTATCTATTTCCGGAACTGATCGCCCATCCCGCACAACTGACCAATATGCGAGGTCTGTTTTCGGATGTGATTGCAGATCATGTGTTGGGCTTTGTCATCACTTTTGCCCGAAACCTCCATCTTTACCGAGATGCACAGTCCCGAAATCATTGGGGACCAATTGGCGACGAGCACGCTCAAACTGACTTCCTCGGTGGCCCGGGAAATGTGACACCAGTCGATCTGGCTCACAAGCATCTTTCAGATTGCACGATGGGAATCGTTGGCGTCGGTGAAATTGGACGGGAAATTGCAAAACGAGCTCATGCATTTGGAATGAAGCTATTCGGAGTAGATCCAAAGCCGACCCCAATCCCCGACATTCTGGAAGAGATCTGGCCACTTGATCGCTTGCCGGAATTACTGCAGCAATCCGACTTCGTCGTCATCGCCGCTCCGCACACGCCGAGTTCCGAGAAACTGTTTGATGCTGACATGATTTCGCAGATGTCACCAGAAAGTTATCTCATCAATATCGGTCGAGGAGCGATTGTCGACCTGGCTGCACTGACAGACGCATTGCTGAAAAAGCAAATCGCAGGAGCGGCATTGGATGTTTTTGAGATTGAACCACTCCCCTCTGGCCATCCCCTTTGGGCAATGCCGAATGTGTTGATCACACCCCACATCGCAGCCGCTTCACTTCGAGTTCCGGAACGACATCTGCAAATGCTGCTGGAAAACATTCGGCGGTTTCTCAATGATGAGCCGCTATTAAATTCAGTCGATAAGCAAGCTTGGTGTTAAATATTGATTAGAGTGATGGGCAATAAATTACAGCCTGAGTGAAGCCAGTGGGATTTTGTCAAATTCAGATTTCACTCAAAAATGTCCGAACCTTTCCTTTTAAGTTTACGTCTCCACTGCAGATTCCAGTTTCATTTTTTGATCAATTTATAAATTAAAGTCCAATCCCATGTCATTTATTGCTCTGCTCGAATTTCTGCACGGTGAAGTATTTCACGGTGAAGTATTTCATTGTGAGGAATGCGGTATTCATCGTATGCGTAGATGACAGCAGTTAAATACTGCCCGAGAGCGATCAGGCTCGATGTCACTGCGATATCGAGCCTTTTTTATTGACTGTTTTCAGGGCGCGTTCGACTTCTGGTGAGGTCATCGGTCTTTCACACCGATCAGGCTGGGTTCGAATCCCGCACGCGTCAATCAGCAGATCGTGAGTGATTATTCATTAAATCGATGTCAGATCCTGTATCACAATTTTGATCAAGTCGATTCACGAACGACCAGTTCGGGTAGAATGACCCGAATTCTTTTCGATGAGGGGATGGGGCCTGCCAGCGATTCCTCGACCAGATTCAGAGCTTCCTTCGCGTAAGATGCATGACATTGGTCAATCGTTGTCAGCCCCGGTTCTATGACATCTGCGATATCCAGATTGTCGTACCCTGTTACCGCAATGTCCTCGGGAACCGAAAGTCCGTGACGATGCAAACCTTGAATGATTCTCACGGCCCATTCATCATTGGAGGCGATGATTGCATCAGCCTTGTTTTTCAAGACAAGATTCTGAATACAGTGATCCACAGCTTCAGAGGTCGGCTTCTGTGTTGCCTCGGGATTGGTCCAGATCAGTGAATTGGCAACTGGAAGCCCCCATCCTTTGACATTTGTCTTCCACGCATCACTGCGGATGGACATCAGTAGGTCGGAAGGAGACCATAACTGGAGGGCGATTCGCTTTCTGCCTCGCTCAGCAAGGTGGTCAACCAGCAGCTTGATCGCGTAAGACGTTTCAACACGGATACAAGGCTGGGTCTTCAGGATGGGTGATGAGTGCAGAATGATATTTTTCCGCTTCTCAAAAACTTTTTTCAGTCGCGGCCGGGTATCCTGCATCACGTCAAAGAGACACAGGATGGCATCCATCCCATGATCAATGAAATCGTCGAGATACGTTTTAATTTCATCCGCATCGTGATGGACCTGACCGATCATCAGTCGATAGCTACGAGCATGGGCTTCTGCTTCAATCGCAGCCAGACGTGCGGAGAAAACAGCCATATTGACCGTGTCGAGCAGGACTCCGATGAGCCGGGTGGGCATTCCCCGAAGCCTCTGAGCAGCACGGTTAGGACGATAGTCGAGCTCTTCTGCGATCTTCAGAATTTTCTTTCTGGTCGCTTCCGATACCCGTACACAGTCCAAACCTGAATTATTCAGGATATGTCCCACAGCTGCCCTGGAAACCCCTGCTTTTTCAGCGATATCCTGTAACCGGACCTTCCGTTCTCCATTCACCATGCGTCGCTTTTCGTCACTGTACGGTCAGTGATGTCGAGCAACAACAATGTGCTCCACCAGTGAATTTGACCGTTCTGATGCAAAAATTTCATCATAGAGAATAACTGAACGAATAATCAAGCCACAGACAAATGGACTTTGTCTTCCTAAACCTGTTCCGGCACTATGAACGGAGATCTGTACTCCCTTCGCAACAATTGATTGGCTGCATCATCGTTTGGGAAAACCTCTTTTGCCGGATCGATTTCCAGCGTCCGTCCCAACTGCACCGATGCTGTCTGAGAATTCACACCATTGGCTGCAAGATGTTCGTTCATCCGCTCAGAGGCCTCAGCAATGAGTGGCTGATCCTGAACTCGTTCTGGCAGTGATGAAAGGGCAATTGGCTCTCCCAACTGGTGAGAAATATTGCCCAGATGACAAAGCGCGGAAGAAAGATGGCCTGTCCGGACGCTGCAATTCAGATCTTTTGTTTTACGAGACCGAACGCCTTTTACAAAATTCTCGCGATGCAGTTGTCGCCCACCGTCCGGCCCTTTATCTCCAGTAATTTCGCGAATCGTTTTTCCGTTGTGGTCGATCACTTTACCAGTATCAAAACCGAGATAGGTCGCATCTTCCCCTTCGACAACGATTCCGTAACTAAGCCCCCTATATTTGCAGGAATCCCGTTTGCCTTCCGCTGTGGGCAGATCACGAATTTCAAATGTGATAGGGGCAGTGGCATAATCATAACTGAGAATGTGCGTATTCGGAGTCTGACCATTATCATCCCAGGCATATCGCCCGCCCACGCTCGTTACACTGGTCGGGAATTCCTCGGCTCCTACGACCCAACGGCAAAGATCAAGAATATGGGGGCCATTGTTACCAAGTTCCGCATTGCCATAATCCCAGAACCAGTGCCAGTCGTAGTGATAACGCAAACGCTCGAGTTTTGTTGAGCCAGGCCCGCACCAGAGATCATGATTGACCGTTGGCAATGGCTTCGGAGCGACTTCCGGTTTGCCAATCGATGCTCTGCGGGACAAGTAGAGACCTTTGACGCTTTTCAGTTTGCCGAGGACACCCTCTTCACGAATTTCTCTGAAGAACTCCTGCAGATGTGGAAAGCTTCGGCGTTGAATACCTATTTGTACAATTCGCTCATATTTCTGCGCGGCTTTCTCCATTTGACCTGCTTCCCAGATATTGTGGGAACAGGGCTTTTCGGTATAAACATCCTTCCCCGCCTGACAGCCCCAGACCGTTCCCAGTCCATGCCAATGATTCGGCACAGCCAGGACAACTGCATCGACATTCGGGTCATCATAAACGCGACGCAGGTCATCGTATTTTTTGAGTTGATAACCAAATTTCTTATCAAAATTTTCCGCCCTTGTCCCCAGGACTGCACTGTCGACATCACACGCCCCAACCACACGTACACCGGGAATCAAAGGGAAACCTTCCAGATGTGTCCTGCCGATCCCATTCAGACCAATGACGACCACCCGGAGTTCCTCATTAGCCATTGCTGAATATGCAGGAGTTCCCATGGATGTGAAGGCTGTTGCTGAGATCGCAGCCATAAACTGCCGACGATTGATTGAAACCATGCAATATTCCTTTTGACATAGGATTATGGGTAATGCAGCTGACTGATAAAAAATGGAGAATCGATCATTGATCGACAATCTTCAGAACACTTTCGAGATCGAATTCGTTGTTCACTCTACCTCAAGATATCACGTGGAATCATCATTGCATAGTGAAAAATTTCGAGAATCCGAGATCAGGTCATTGAAACAGAATATTGCGGGCCTCTCATCAATGACCTTAAAAACGATACCACAATGCAAAAACCGGAGGAAAGCGATTGCTTCCCTCCGGTTATACTTCGATCGAAATCAGCAGCCGAGATTACTCGTCAACTTTTTCGGTTTCTTCAGTCTCATCGGTACCTTCAGCTTCACCAGAACTCTCTGCGGAAGCTTCTTCAGTCGATTCAGCTTCTGCAGATTCTGTTTCTGTCGGAGCCTCTTCGGCTGCCGTTTCCTCGGCAGCAGTTTCGGCTTCCTGCTCGGCAGTTGGCATCTGGAAGAGTGGTCCGCCACTGGCTCCCATGCCCCCTTTGAGCTCGCCCGGAGTTGCGATCGGTTTGCCGGTTTCATCAACCTGCTGAACATCGTCCAGCTCGGCATCGAGACGTCGGCTCAGGCCGATCTTGCGATCGTCGAGGTCGAGTCGCAGAACGCGAACTTCGATTTCTTCGCCAACTTTGACTTCCTGTTCGGGATCGTCCACTTTGTGGTCGGCCAGTTCAGAAACGTGCAGCAGGCCTTCGAGTTCCGATTCCAGTTCGACGAACACACCGAAGTTGGTGATCTTCGTCACTTTGCCAGTCACAATTGTGCCTGGGCCGTATTTGTCTGGAATTGTTGTTTCCCAAGGATCGCCTGCGAGCTGTTTCAGGCCAAGTGCGATACGGCGACGGTCTTCGTCGACAGAGACAATCTGACATTCGATTTCGTCGCCCTTCTTCAACATTTCGCTGGCGTGCGAAATCTTGCGTGTCCAGGACATATCACTCACGTGCAACAAGCCATCGACACCTTCTTCGAGTTCGATGAAAGCACCGTAATTCGTGAGGTTTCGCACTTTTCCAGTGACGGTGGCACCAATTGGATATTTCTCGGTGACGTTGTCCCAAGGGTTGGGTTGCGTCTGCTTCATGCCGAGTGAAATTTCCTGTTTGTCGGTGTTGATATTCAACACAACCACTTCGACCTGATCGCCAATATTGACCAGTTCGCTCGGGTGATTAATACGACGTGTCCAAGACATTTCGCTGATGTGAACCAAACCTTCGATACCATCTTCAAGTCGCACAAACGCACCGTAAGACATGACGTTGGTCACTTCGCCGGTTACGCGACTGTTGAGCGGATAACGATCTTCGATGTTCTCCCAGGGACTTTTTGATTTCTGCTTCAAGCCGAGAGCGATTTTTTCTTTTTCGCGATCGACATTCAGAATCATCACTTCGATTTTATCGTCGATATTGACCATATTCGACGGATGATCGATGCGGCCCCAGCTCATATCAGTAATATGCAGCAGGCCATCGATTCCGCCCAGGTCGACGAACGCACCGAAATCGGCAATGTTCTTGACAATACCTTCGCGAAGTTGACCTTCTTCGAGTTTCTCGAGCAAATTGCGTTTCAAGTCGGCTCGGCGATCTTCGATCAACTTACGACGAGAGACAACAATGTTTCGTCGTGGCTCATCGATTTTGAGAACGATACATTCGATATCCTGACCGATGAAATCGGCGATATCGTTAGGACGGCGGATATCGACCTGAGAAGCTGGCAGGAAGACGTTCACGCCGATATTGACCAGCAAACCACCTTTAATTTTACGCACAACGTTACCGGTGACGATATCACCTTCGTTGCATTTCTCGATAATGCGTTCCCACTCGCGGATTCGGTCCGCTTTGCGTTTCGAGAGCAGGATCACGCCGTGAATGTCTTCCAGGTCTTCCATCAACACTTCAACAGTGTCGCCCGGTTCCGGCTGCTTTTCGTCTTCTTCCCACTCTTCGAGAAGGACCAGACCTTCGCTTTTTGCACCAATATCGACCAGAACTTCATCGTCATCGACGCGAATCACGCGCCCTTCGATGATTTCATTGGCGTCAAAACTTCGGGAGGTCTCATCGTATACCGAATCCATATCGGCATCTTCGCCAGTTAAATCGGCAAAGGATGTTCCCAGGAAGGAGTCCAGTTCATCATCTGTAATGGAAAATTCGCGGAGTAAATGCCTGTCAACCATGTGTTTCCCAAGCCAATTCCATATCGATTCCCAGAAAACCGATTGATTGGCCTAATTCGTTAAATAAAAGGTGAATTTCAATATGCTGTCAGAGACACATGCCTCTGAAAAAGACAGCAACTCGCTTTGCCTCTTTCGATGAAAAACCGGCTCGGGAGCAACGGTCACTTGCTGCAGGAGAGCGACCGGAGCCACGTTTCGATCAAAAAAAGAGTCGAGTGATGCAGTGTTATACCACAACCCCGTTCCCTCTGAACAGTCGACCCCGCCAGAACTGCAATGAAAATTAGTGGTTTTTTATAAAAAAGTCTTAACTTTTCCAAGAACTTTCTGCAATCGGGTGGCTGGGGTTGTAGCGAAATGCAGCCACAAGACCTTCGACTTTCTAAGGGCTTCACTACGCTCGATCCCTGCCACCCTTTTCTCTTGACAAGTAGTTGTTCTCATTTTATCGGTTGTGAGGCCCCCCTTATATCTCCCCCAATTTAACTCAGCCGCACTTTTTCACTCGGATTGATCGGCTTATCCGCTAAAGCCGTTAAAAACGGACACCCGTATCGATCGATCCGCCGATCAAACCACCAAACGGCGTCTGTATCGAGGTTTTGAGGTCAACTATGCGAATTGTCATACTGGGAATCTTCAGTGGTCTGCTCCTGGGATTGAGCGGCTGCCAATGCTATCGCACGACGGCCATCTACTCCTCAATCATCGATGCATACGCCGATACCAAGCTCGCTCTCGATCCGCTTTATGTCCCCGGTTTGGATGTCAGCCGCATTGGGATGCCCGACTGGAGACGATTCGGCTTCAATCGCGCCCTCTGCCCCTGCTCGAAGGATTGCAAGTGCCCAACCTGCCGCGGCTGCGATCCCGTTTATTATCCCGCTGAGTATCGCATGAAATACTGGGCCGCACTCTCTGAAAAACAGGATCGGGAGCAACGCGGCGAAATTGCTTTCCCAGAACCGTCAGAGACTCCAGAGGCAGAACTCATCCCGCTACCAATGCCCGTCAAATAGTAAAAACAAGCACGAAGCGCAAGCGAGTGAGTCAATCCGTCTTCAGTCACACACACTCGCTTGCGCTTCGTGCATGTGTAATAATTTCCCGAAATGCTTTTTCTGGACTGTCTGGTAGAACATTCCCCTCATTCGCTACACTCTCGAATTGAAGGTCAGGACCAGTGAAACTTCACCAGAGTTGTAAAATGTTTGCAATCCTGTCGGATTTACCACTTCTCTAAGATCAGGATTGCCCCTTAGAATATAAAATTGGTCGAGCCTTCAATGAGAAATGTGATAAGATCGACTGATTGAGTGTAGAACAAGGGAGGATACGCGTGGATTTGGATTCGTTACTTTTTGTCACGAGCGGCTGGCTCGAAGGGACAGGGAAAGAGTCGGACGTTGTCGTATCCAGTCGAATTCGACTGGCACGCAATCTGGCCCAGTTTCCGTTCCTGACGAAAGCAGACGATCCAACACGCAAGGAAATCGAAGGTCTCCTGCGTGATGCCGTTTCCAAAGTTCGAAAAGAGAACAAGAAGGCGAAAAAAGCGGCTGCCGAAACGGAAGGCGATCAGGGCTCACGAATCGCCAGCGAATCGGATCAACCTCCCGCCAAACCGCACTACTCCTACAGCGACCTGACCTATATCGATGTCGACACGCTTTCGAAAATCGACCGTCAGTTTCTGATGGAACGTCAGCTCATCAGCCGGGAGTTGTCCGAATCCTCTGGCCCCCGCGGTGTTGTCGTCGGTAACTCTCAGCAAACCAGTGTGATGATCAACGAAGAAGATCATCTCCGTATGCAAGTCCTTCGCAGCGGGTTCAATCTGGATGCCTGCTGGGAAGAAATGGATCAGCTTGACGATGCCATCGAAGCCCGTGTCGCTTATGCCTATCATGAACAGTTCGGATACCTGACTGCCTGCCCAACCAACGTCGGCACAGGTATTCGAGTTTCCGTTATGGTGCACCTGCCGGCTCTGGTACAGACGAAGGAAATTCAAAAAGTCTTCCAGGCGATGCAGAAAATGGGACTGGCCGTCCGTGGACTTTACGGCGAAGGCAGCCAGGCAATGGGAGACTTCTATCAAATCTCCAATCAAATCACGCTCGGCAAAAGTGAGCCGGAAATTATTGAGCTGATTAAAGATGTCGTGCCGAATGTCATCGACTATGAACGCCGCATCCGCAAAGCCCTCATCACCGAAAATCATCAGCAGTTACACGACCAAATCTCCCGCGCTTACGGTATCCTCCGCAGCGCCCAAACGATCAGCTCGGAAGAAACCCTGCACCTGCTTTCGAGCCTCCGTATGGGCGTCAACCTCGGCCTGATCGAAACCCCCGACTTATCCCTGGCCAACGAACTCTTCATCCAGACCCAACCCGCCCACCTGCAAAAACGCTACGCCAAAGAACTCTCGTCGGCCGAACGAAACACGGCCCGGGCAGGGTATTTGAGAGAACGGCTTGAGGCATCTGAGGAAGAGTGATCAGGACTTTGTAGGGTGCGTCTCGACGCACCTTTCCCGGTGAGTTATTATCACTGAATGAGCATCTATCGCCGATCACGGGACGGACGATATCTTTTCTTTTTTTCGGTCGTTACGCACAAGCGTCGACAAATTCTCGCGACTCAATTAGGACGAGAATGCTTGAGAAATGCAATTGAAGAAGTTCGAACACAACATCCCTTTGATCTGACAGCGATTGTCCTTCTCCCAGATCACCTCAATACGATCTGGGAATTGCCACAAGGTGATCAAGATTATTCCATGCGATGGAGGTTTATCAAATCACAATTCACCAAAAACTGGACTGCAGCCGGAGGTACAGAGGCTGCTGTTTCGCAGAGTCGCATCCAACGTAGAGAACGGAAATCTGACAGCGCCGGTTCTATGAGCATACCATCTCAGGACGAGGCTGATTTAAAAGATGTTTGGATTATCTCCACGTGAATCCTCTGAAGCATGGCTTGGTGAAAAGGATCTTCGAATGGCCTTGGTCCTCATTTCATCGATATGTCAAACTCGGAGAGTATCCAGCGACTTGGGGCAGCCAGGCGGAATGGTATGGAGATGAGTTTAAGAACTTCGAGTGAATGGTGCGTCAAGACGCACCCTACTTGGCTTCAAATCAATGGAAACAAAAGCCTTGCTGATTCGAGTCCCCTGAGGATCACGCTTTTTAGCCTCAGAGCCACATGTAACGTGATTGATAATTACATGAGTGAACAGAATCGGAATTCTTAGTGTGGCTGATCAGAATTTTTTTGTTTCTCTTTCGATGATTTTGTGGAATCATCTCTGAGCATGCGGATTGCGGGGGTTTCCAAATCATCGAGTTGGCCATTATTGACCGACCAGATAAATGCAATCACAGCTGATGCACCCAGTAAAAGAGCAATGGGTAAAGCGACGTAAATCACACTCATGACTGATTTTCTCGAAAAGCGGGATTGAGAAATGCAATTGTCAATACAGACAGAGAGCTCAGAGGCATGAGTATGGCGGCGATAATGGGATTGATCATCCCTGACATCGCCAATCCCGCAGCAATGATGTTGTAAGAGAGGGAAACGGCAAAGTTAAAGCGAATTGTCCTTACTGTTTTTTTGGCACCCTGCATCAATACAGTAATTCCCAGCAGGCCGGGGCGGTTGATGTAGACATCAGCTGCCTGCAAGCTAACTGCGGCTCCTCCATGGACTGCTATTCCCATAGAAGCCGCTGCAAGAGACGCACTGTCATTCACGCCATCTCCAACCATAATCGTCGTTTCCTGCCTGGACGAATTCTGGATAATCTCAAGCTTCTGTTCGGGAGAGATTTGGCTAAACGTCATGCCTGCAGGAATTCCCAACTGACTGCCGACTAAATTGACGACCTCAGTATGGTCGCCAGAAAGTATCCCCACTTTCCAGCCGGCTGATTTGAGTTGCTCAATGGCTATTGAAGCATCAGGACGAATCTGATCGCTGATCGCACAAATCGCTTTGACGGTTCCATCCACAGCAATAACGATCCCTGTCAATCCCGACTGATGGAATTGGTTTAATCGAACATTCAAGTCTTCGGAAATCGAGAGTGTCATTTTCTCGATCAGCTTTTCAGAACCAACAGCTATCGTCGCACCATTGATCTGTCCACAAACTCCGTAGCCGGGCAGCGAGTTCACGTCTTCAATGCGGTCTGTCAACGAGAACTCCTTTTTTGAGGCAAGGTCTCGTACGAGAGCAGTCGCGATGGGATGAACAACATTCTTTTCGATGGCGAAGATGATTGGGATTAACTCTGCCTCTCCCTGATACTCAACGACTGAGATCTTCCCCTCGGTAATCGTGCCTGTCTTATCGAGCCAGACTGTTCCCCGGTTTTGCAGTTGTTCGAAGACATCTCCGGATTTGACAAGAATCTGCTGACGGGCAGCTCGGGCTTGAGCAATCGCGATTGTAAAAGGTGTCGCCAAACCAAGTGCACATGGGCAAGCCACGATTAGTAATGTCATCGCATGATTAATTGCCAGCTCCAGACTGAAAGCAGCCCATCCCAAAAACGTGAGCCCTGCCAGCAGAAGTACGATGCTCACAAAGTATCCACCAATCGCATTTGCGAATTGAACGATGGGAGTCTTGGATTGAATTCCCGCTTCCACCAGACTGGCGATCTCTGATAATCTGGAATGAGCCACCAGGCATTCCGCCTGAATGACCAATGGACTGGAGATATTCATCGTTCCGGCTGAAACGTGATCACCAGCGATCACAGGTACACCGATTGATTCCCCAGTCAGGATCGAGCAGTCGACAGAAGATTTCCCGGAACGAATCAAACCGTCCACTGGAATCAAATCACCTGCTCTGACTTCGAGTTCGTCACCAATTTCAATGGCATCAAGCGGGATCGATTCCGTGATCTGTTGCCCCAGATTCTCTTTATTGATACGACGTGCATATTGGGGTGTTAGCGCCTTGAGCAGCGAAATTTGATGCACTGCTTTTCGCTGCTGCCAGAACTGAAGGTATCGGCCAATCAGTAATAGAAAAACCAGAACCGAAATCGAATCAAAATAAATTTCTCCACGACCAAGAACAGTATTAGCCAGGCCCAGCCCGTAACCAGCCAGCAAGCCGACGGCGACTGGCACGTCCATGTGCGATGTCCGAGTTTGCATTGCACGCCAGGCCGATTGAAAAAACAGAGAGCCTGGCCCAAACAGAGAAACCGTGGCAACGATTAAACTCGTCCAGCGGAATAAATGAAGGTGCTCGGTTGCCATTCCCGAAAACACGCCACTGTATAACGCAAATGCAATCATCATTGCATTGCCAGCGCAGGCACCGGCGACGGCCAGATTGATCAATCGTTTCCGATTTTCCTTCCGACCAATTTCTGCGAAGCGATCATCATCAACTGGATGTGGAGAGTAGCCCAGCCGATGCAATGTTTGTGCAATAACAGAGAGGGAAACGATTTCAGGATCCCACTCGATTGTGACTGTTGAATTGGTCAGGTTGACGCGTGAAGAAATCACCCCATCCAGGTATTGCGAAAGCTTTTCAATTGCAAAGACACAGCTCGAACAGTAAATCCCCTCAAGCAGCAGCCGAATTTGTCGCCGCTCTGGTGAAAGGGATCGAACATAACGCGTCTTAAACGCGTCGTGGTCCATCGAGGTATAATCGAGATCCCGATTGGAATGTTGCTGACGTTCTTGCAATGTATTTCTGAGTTCGTCGTCATCCTGCAAAATCAGATAAGCCGTTTCACAACCGTGACAGCAGAACATCCGGGTATTCTCGGGATGATACATCGAAGCTGGAACGGGCAATCCACAGTGCGCGCAACTGCAGTGTTGTTTTTTCTGTTCAAGATCGGTGCTTATTGATTCTGACAGCATGGTGGTAGCGGCTTTTCATTGGGGAGCTCTTCATCGGCTAGATCCTGATGACAGCAGGGCAGCGGTTGATTCTGAATCTCTTCAAGTGCCTCTATTGTCTTTTCGGAATGAACCTTCGTTTGATCCAGCGGGCTTAGGTCTGCAAAAGAGCGCACGGAAACCGTAAAAAGACCTCCAAGAATGAGAATCGCTGCTGTGCAATAGGGCACGATCGCTTTTGCAGAATCGGACAGTTGACTCATACCTATACTGAGTAACGATAGCGCGGGAATTGTTCCCATCCAGAAGGCCAGCATAATGATTGCGCCTGAAAATGGATGCGACGTTCCTATCGCCAGAATAACAAACGCATAGAGCCAGCCGCACGGCAGGAATCCGGTGATTCCTCCTATTGCCACGGCTCGAAACCCTGCAGAGAGAACTCGCGTTTGCTGATAGAATTTGCGAATAGTCGTTGTCAAAATAACGGGTAAAGAGAAATGGACGGAGCCTCGTTTTCGCAAATTCAGGATGGCAATGATTCCAAATAATATCATGGCCAGACCTGTCAGCCAGGCAGCAGTCTGTTGCCAGCCGAGAAGACGACCGCCCACATCAAGCCAACTTCCTGCCCAGCCTGCCATCACGCCAATTAAGGCATAAGTCATTCCACGGCCAGCATGATAACCTGTCAAATTTCTCAAACGAAAACGCACAGACGCTTCACTCGATCCTGCTGCCAGGATAACGAAAGGTCCACACATACCGACGCAATGCGCACTTCCGACCAGACTGGCCGTCAGTACTGCAATCGCGATTGAGATCAAATTTGGTTCCATGAATTATCGAGTCGCAATTTCCAAAGTGAATGAATCGAGATAGGAGTCGGAATCTCGATTTGCCTGAAGTTCAAATTGCCACAAACCAGCTTTCGTTATTTCCGCTTGTGCCTGATACGTCCCCGGAGCAATTTCTTCCAGAGGGATTGAAATCAATTGAGCCGCGTTGGCATGTCGATAGGCCTTCAAATGGATTTGATCAGCCAGGACCGGGGCCGATGTCGAATCATTCAGCCAGAGAGTCACTGTTCGATTTCCGTAAACATCGATCGGATCACTCACGTCAATCCTTTTTTGCCACCCGAGTTGTTCACTCGCATGTATTTCGTTACGAGTCTCATCCCAATTCAGAGCTTTCTGATGATAATCCGGGATGATTGCCATCGAAGGAGACGTTGTTGCCAGAAAAAATGCGATCATGCAGCAGAAAATCTGCAGACTCAACAGCCCGACAATCATTCCACTCCAGATCCAACGACTCGTACGTTCCGCTTGCTCGGCGGAGACGTCTATGGTCCCAGCAGTTTGCATTGCACCACTCTCCTGTCACCCGATTGACTCACGATTTCAAGATCTGCAGTCAACTGGCCGTATGTAAATTCATTCTTGGGGATTGTTACCAGAACTCCCACAGTTTCTGTGGCTCCACTTTCCAATACAATTGGTTGAGTTCGATCGATATGAACAGATTCAGGAGACAGAACATTGATTAAGAACTGATCGGTTTCATCCAGTCTATTCACCAGTTTTACTCGCATGGAATTTTCAACTTCGCCTGACTCCGTCACTATGAATGGGCTACCCAGATTTCGCATTAACGTCACATCGAAAGACTTTCTCGTCACGATATTGTAAGTCAATAAGCTGACCAAAATGAGTATTAAGGTCGGATAGATGACGACACGAGGTCGCAAGAACCGCTGCGACTCTCCATCCATCTCATTCTGGCTGGAGTAGCGGATCAAACCTTTGGGGCGTTTCACTTTATCCATCACCGCGTCGCAGGCATCCATACATTGCGTGCAATGAATACATTCCATCTGCAAACCTTCACGAATATCGATGCCGGTTGGGCAGGTTCGAACACACAAACCGCAATCCACACAATCTCCCTGCGTTTGATTCACGATGGGGAGCGATTTATTGATCTTACCTCGAGGTTCACCGCGGGTTCGATCGTAAGCCACAATCAAAGAACTGCGATCTAGTAGTACGGATTGGAATCGTCCATAAGGGCAGGCAATCAAACAAAGTTGCTCGCGGAAGAAGGAAAAATCGAACATCATCATGACGGTTGTGACCAGCATGACCAGAAAGGGCCCTGGATGTTCAAAAGGGGAAAGGCGGATCCACTGGGACAACTTTTCAACGCCAACAAAATAAGCCAGGAAGGTATGAGCCAGCAGCATCGAAAGGACAAGATAGATTGCATACAGGACCACATACCGCCAGCCACTGATGTTCTTGCCGGGAACCCCACCCCGCCCTTTGGTCAGCATCATAAGTCTTTCGATGGGACGATAGACAAATTCGAGGTAAACCGTTTGTGGACAGGCCCAGCCACACCAAACCCGACCTAATATCGCTGTCAGCAGAAAAATGGTGAGAAACAGACTCACCATAAATAATGCCAGTAAAAGTGTATCGGTTGGTAAAAATGTCAGCCCAAATAATGTGAACTCACGGCCGGTAATGTTTAGTAGAATTGCGGGACGGCCGTTGATTCTGATGTGGGGAAGAGCGACAAAGAGTGCAATCAGTAAATAGCCCACAATTCTTCGCGCATGCCAGAATCGACCGAGCGAAACTCGCGGATACAACCACCTGCGCGTCCCGTCTTTGTCCAGTGTCGAGAGAACATGTTCATCAGCATCCAAGAGCGCGTCATTCATCGTTTCGCTCCTCTGAAGATGCCATGACAAGGCTTTCCATAGCAATTCCAATCAATGGTTGTCATAGCAATCATGACCATTCGTATTTCAACCTGAACCCCGTTCCAAATGGAAAACGGATTTTCAATAAAATATTGAAGAATGATCTCCCGGGTGGCGGGGGCGCTCCGCTTTAGCGGAAGCCCCCGAAAGTCCAACGGTTCGGGGGCTTCTCTTCGAGAGCGCCCCCGCCACCCGTCGAAATTCCACTCATTGGTTTTCATAGAAATCATGCCTTTTGCATTTCCATTTAATTTTGTGGTTCGTCCCACGGTGGAATTGGTTTTTCTCCCTGTATGGGACTTTTCGCGGCTGCAGGATTCGTGCCTCTTAACGAGGCAACATAAGAGGAAACCAGGACCAGTTCGTTGGGGTGCAATCGAGTTTTCCAGGCAGGCATCGCATTGTTACCCGCTCCCTCACTGACCACCTTGGCGATGTCTTCAATCGTCTTTACGTTCTTCCATTTGTCGTCCGTCAGGTTCGGACCGATTTTTCCTTCCCCATTGGAACCATGGCAGGAAATACAGTGTGTTTTAAAGACAGATTCACCAACTGCAGACCATTTTGGATCGTCCATGTATGTCAGCAATGTTTGTCGATCTGGATTCAGTTCACCAATTTCAGAAAACTGCAAACGCAAGTTCGCTGCGACCGCCTGCTGGTATTCAACCAGCATTGAACGATCAACCTGACCGTTGTGGTAATAAATCATGTAGAGCACGCCGTAAAAGATGGAACCGATAAATATCATCTTCCACCAACCGGGCAATGGATTATCATACTCCTGAATTCCATCGTAATTATGGCCGGTCAATTCGTTGTCAGCATCAGGGGTCAATAAATTATCACTCATGCTTTGCTCCGTGTTCCATCCGACAACGGAATGTCGGCCTGTTTGTCGGTCGTTTTCTTGTCCGTAAAATATGTCTTGATGCTGACTGCTACAAAAACGAGTACGAAAAGAACAAGTGCACTCGTGGCAAATAAGCTGTAATCGACGTTGTTTAGAATTTCTCGAATCATTCCTGCTCCTCAATGACTTCTGTCGTCTCTGCCGGATCCATCTGGGGTTCTGCTTCTTCCAAAACTGCCGGTGCAGGAGTTTTGTAAATATCGGTGCCCAGTCGTTGCAGATAGGCAATTAGCGCAATGACCTGTTTATCCTGCAAATTATCTGGACCATTTTGAGCGACGATGGCTTTCGCAATCTCAGCAGCCTGCTTCTTTGCGATCACAATGGAATTCTCAAGGGTTTCCTCAGGATAAGGAGCTCCCAGATAACTGGCGGCTTTCACGCGATCGGGGATAGTCCTGAAATTCAGATCCTGTTTCTCCAACGCAGCAAACGATGGCATAATCGAACCTTTAATCACCGCTCCTGGATCGCGCAGATGGACGAGGTGCCAGAAATGCGACTGTTTGTTTCCTTCACGTGCCAGATCGGGACCAATTCGGCGAGAGCCCCATTGGAACGGATGGTCGTAAATAAACTCCCCAGGTTTTGAATATTCGCCATACCGTTTCGTTTCAGACAGCATGGGGCGGATCATTTGGGAATGACAATTGTAACATCCTTCGGACACATAAATATCCCGTCCTGCCAACTCGAGTGGAGTGTAAGGCTCGACAGTCGAAATCGTGGGGACGTTGGAACGAATCAGGAAGGTTGGAATGATCTCAAACAATGAAGCGGCGACCACTGCGACAATCACCCAGAACGTGAAGTAGATGGGCATACGTTCCCAGCGGCGATGCCAGGCCATTTTCGACCAGACATCAATTTTCTTACCAATCTCGAGCACAGCTGTTAATTCGGATTGGGGAGTCGGATCGTCCACATAATTCTTTGAAAGTGCCGGAGCCTGATAGACAGGTTCATCGTAGACTTTGGGGCGATTCATCCAGGTTCGGTAAAAATTGATAGACATCATCACGCCACCGGACAGATAGAGAATACCGGCCAGCACTCGCATCCAGTAAAACGGCATCAAAACTTGCGTGGTTTCCACAAAATCGGGATACATCAACTGGCCCGTTTCCTTGAGTCCAAACCACATCAACCCCTGAGTAATTCCTGCGACATAAATGGGAAGAATATAGAGCAGAATCCCCATCGTCCCGATCCAGAAATGCCATTCTGCGAGTTTTTTACTGTAGAGCGGCGTCTGAAAAATCCGCGGCATCAGCCAATACAACATGCCGAAGGTCATAAACCCGTTCCACCCAAGTGCACCACTGTGGACATGGGCGATTGTCCAATCCGTATAATGGGAAAGGGCATTGACGGCTTTGATCGAAAGCATCGGACCTTCGAATGTCGACATGCCGTAGAATGTTATTCCCACGACGAAAAATTTCAGCACGGGATCTTCAGTGACCTTATTCCAGGCTCCTCTGAGAGTCAGCAAACCATTGATCATGCCTCCCCAGGATGGCATCCACAACATGACAGAAAAGACAACCCCCAGCGAACTTGCCCATTCCGGTAGCGCCGTGTAATGCAAATGATGGGGCCCGGCCCAAATGTAAATAAACACCAGTGACCAGAAGTGCAGAATACTCAGCTTATAAGAGAAGACCGGGCGATCGGCAGCCTTGGGAAGAAAGTAATACATCAATCCCAGAAAGGGTGTCGTCAGGAAGAATGCAACTGCATTGTGCCCGTACCACCATTGCATGAAGGCATCCTGAACGCCTGCATAAATCGGATAACTTTTGAATAACCCGACTGGCACCACAAGATTATTGAACACATGCAACAAGGCGACCGTAACAATCGTCGCAATGTAAAACCACAATGCGACATACAGATGTCGTTCCCGCCTTTTGATGAGCGTCATGAAAAAGTTGACGCCGAAAAAACCGACCCAGACAACCGCAATCAACAGATCAATCGGCCATTCCAGCTCTGCATATTCTTTACTTTGTGTAATCCCCAGAGGCAGCGTAATAGCGGCACAAACAATGACGAGTTGCCAACCCCAGAAGTGCAGCTGGCTCAACAAATCACTCCACATTCGTGCTTTGCATAAACGCTGAGTCGAATAATAAATGGCTGCGAAGATGGCATTTCCTGCGAACGCAAAAATCGCAGCGTTGGTGTGCAAGGGGCGTATTCGACCGAATGTCAGATATTCCAAGCCAAATGTCAGTTGCGGCAGCACCAACTGCAGAGCAATGTAGATTCCAACCACAAATGCAACCAACCCCCAGACCAACGTTGCTGTGGCAAACTGTCTTGTGATTTTATCGTCATACTGAAACGACTCGATTACCTCATGTCGCTTAGTCTGTTCAGGTGATGAAGATTCCGTATGGCCGAAATCATCATCCGGTACTGCTGTCGCATTCATTTTTTGCCGTTCACTTCTTGAAAACGAATTCTGAGAATTTGAGTAAGGGCTCTATTCGCAAGCGACGTGCCAGTGCTGCGACTAGCTGACGCAGTTTGAATTTTGGCACAGGAATTCAAAAATCCTGCTCAAAATGTGGATTCGGGTACGCTTTGTCCAGAAATTTCCTGAATGATTTACACCGCTTCTATCAGACATGCATTAAGCGTTATGCGAACTGTGCCAGATCCGCACACCACTGTGCGGAAGGGCGCGCATACCAGTGTGCCCAAGCTGGTGTTCTGCCAATCAGAATTTGATTTGCGAAAGCATGTGTAGTGCTCTCGCTGACGCGTTTTGAAGTTGCCCTATTTTGATTTATTCCCGATCTCTGGGGCCTCCAGGGAAAGATTCATATTAGCAGGGTGCGTCTCGACGCACCTTTCCCTGTCTCCGAATTTGACGGGTATTGTTTATTCTCGTGCAATAACACTCGTAGAAAGGTGTGTTTAAACGCACCCTACTATTCCAACTATCGCAAAATGTCGTGTAAGTTCAACATCAGGGAGCAGTCAAGCTGAATGCGGAATAGCGATTTGAGAGCGACATTTAAAGCTCGAAAGAGCATTACCATTCTAAGCATCTTAACCCGACGCGTCAGCGAGGGGACGGCTCCCGAATAGGAATTGGGTTAAGCGATGATACTTAAAGCATGTCTGTTATTTATGAAAAAGCTGGTCAGCGAAGCAGAAGTTTTCATAGACAAGATGTCACTAATAATGAATTCCACGCTGGCCCCTCGCTGACGCGTCGGGTTATGATTTACCTTGATTTAATAATAATACGAACAGAATTTATTTGATCTCATCGCAGATTTCGTATTTTTCAAGGAGCCGATAAAGCGTACGTCGACTCACTCCCAATGCACGAGCAGTCATGGTTTTATTATGGTGATTGAGCTGATAAATCTGCTCGATATGCTGACGTGTCAGCACTCCCAGTTCGACCGCATCAGATGAGGGGGAATGAGTGCCTGCCTCCTGGTAATGAATGATATCATCTGGAAAATTTCTCAGTTCAAGAACATGATTATCTGAGAGAATTTTTGCACGTTCCACAGCATTCTTCAGCTGCCGGATATTTCCAGGCCATGGAAAGTTTTTTAACTTCTCCAACAGACCTTGCTCGCAAGTCCAATCAGGGCCAGCAAATTTTGCAATCAACAAGGCAATATCATCTTCACGTTCACTTAAAGGAGGCAATGAAATCGTCAGAATATTGATCCTGTAAAACAGATCTTCGCGAAATCGTCCTGCCTCCACCTCAGCCGCCAAATCGCGATTTGTCGCTGCAATGATACGAGCATTTGCCCGTCGCATTTTTGTCGAACCGACTCTGCGAAACGAGCCATCTTCAAGAACTCGCAGCAACTTGGCCTGCAATGTAATTGCCAGCTCTCCAATTTCATCGATAAAGAGAGTTCCACCATCAGCGATTTCGAATAACCCCTGTTTCGCAGTGGTCGCGCCAGTGAAAGCACCTTTCTCATGACCAAACATCTCGCTTTCAATCAACTGATCGGGCAGAGCCGCACAATTGACCGCGATAAAAGGCTGATCAGAGACTTTACTGGCCGCGTGAATCGCATTGGCAATGACATCTTTTCCCGTGCCACTTTCTCCTTGAATCAGAATCGTTTTATCGGTTTTGGCAACCCGCTCGACGAGTTGAAGAACTCGTTTCATGGCGGCGGAACCACCAATGATGTGCCCTTTCTCTGATGCCTGCCGCTGTAAGGCTCCCTGCAACTGTCGATTTTGCCGTTTCAGCAAATAGGTGGAATGAGCTTTCAGTGCAACCGCTTCTAGCTCTTTTAGTCGCACTGGCTTGGTGAGAAAATCGATCGCTCCAATTTTCATGGCTTCGACTGCGGATTCAATTGTCCCCACTCCAGTCAGCATAATCACTTCACATTCAGACTCGAGACGGTTCAACTGAGTCATCAATTCCAATCCAGATAAATCGGGGAGTTGCATATCAACAATCGCGACCGAAAATACCTGATTCTTAACTGCAGTTAACGCATCTTGAGCAGTCCCTACAACGTGTGGTTTAAAGCCACGTTGACTGAAAAATAGTTGGAGATCCTGCTGGATGTACTTGTCATCATCGACAATGAGCAGATCAAATTTTTCTGAAATGGTTGGCATAACTTGCTTGGAGCCTGGAATCGATCAGATCGAGTCCAGGACTTCTTTCAACTGGATGCGGTTAATCGGTTTATTGAGGTAGCGAAGGGGCGGATGAGGGGTGTTAAGTAACAAGTCCTCCGGGCACTGAAAAGCAGAGACAATCACGACTGGGATCTTCATTTTGTCCCAGATCAGTTCAATGGCTTTATCTCCATTCATAACCGGCATGTTCAAATCGGTGATAATTAAATCCGGTGACTCTAACTGGCATATCCGCACCAACTCTTCACCATCTTTTGCAATAGCTAGCACTTCATGCCCCAGGTGCGTGAGCATCCGCAGAAAGTATTCCCGCATATCGGGTTCGTCGTCCGCTACGACAATTTTCATACTGACTCCCGAATCATGCCTGGGGATTATTCCATTGAAAACTTTGGGTTATGCACCACCGGCTTCGCCAGTGCAAGTCAAGGCTATTTAATAAGTTACGATGCACTGGCAAAGCCAGTGCCACCCTCATATTCAATTGGTACGGACAACTGGAAATTCTCTGTTTAGTTATTGCTCAGGGGAAAATAAAGGCGAAACGAAGCTCCACCGAGTAAGCTGGGCGCAGTTTCGAGGACTCCTTGATGAGCCGTGACGATCCTTGATGCAATTGCCATGCCTAATCCTGAACCTTTAGGTTTCGTCGTATAAAATGGCTCAAAAATACGTCCCTCTCCAGCCGAACTGAGACCAGGACCATTATCCGAAATTGAAATTTCCACTCCCGATCGATCCGTTTCTTTAATCAATCGAATGTCAACCTGAATGATCACGGGATCGGAACAGGCTGCCAGCGAATTCTCGAGAAAGTTTCTCAGCACTTGTACCATGCGAAATCGATCGACTTCGACTTCGAGACCCTCAGGATCAATATTGATCAACAATTTCGCATCGCGATCCTTCCAGTCATGTTCTAACTGCCCCCAGGCTTGCTGTAGCAAAGTCTCCAAACTCCACCAATCCTTTGAGAGAGAAAGTGGAGATGCATAATTCCGCACTTCATCGTAAAGCATCTGCAAATCATCGATGGCCTGTTGGGATCGAATGATCAGACTCATGGCTGATTTATTGTCTTCTAACTCTAGCTCCAGCATTTCTGTGCAAGCCTGAATTCGCTGCAACGCATTTCGACTCTCGTGTGCCAAACCCGTAATCATTTGACCAATAGCAGCAAGCCGTTCTGACTGTAACTGACTTTTGTAACGTTCCGCTTCTTCGGTAATGTCGTGGAGAAGCCAGACTTCATCGGCTCCTGATTGAAATTTGACCTGCGAGATCAGTCGCTCCTGTCCATCGGCGCGTCGCAATCTCAATTGCCGATGATGAGTTCGTCCTTCTTTACCTGAACGGACCGAGTTTTCCACTCGATCTTCCACAACCGACTCATTCAGCACATGCTGATTCCATTCTTTCAGGTTTGTCAGTTCCTCTTTTGAGTATCCCGTCATCTGCTCGACGGCACTGTTAATTTGCATCGCATGATTCACAACATAGACTGCACCTGCTGGAAGGCGATCGACAAGTCGGCGAAGTTGCTGAGCTTTTTGAGCACGCATGAATTCGACCCGGGAGCGATGAATCGCATTGGCCAGCAGATTGGCAATGGAAAACAGAAAGTCATGATCGGACGATTGGAATCGATGTGGCTGGCGAAAATGGACTCCCAGCAACCCATAAACATCTTCTTCGCCGCGAACAACAACCTGTAGACTGCTCACGACACGTTCATCCACCAGAAGTGTAATCGGCTGAATTTTAGGCTGCAATTGCCAGTCGCTCGTTTCCACACAGCCTTTTTGTTTCAGTAGTTCTGTAATTCCGGGATCCACATTTCCAAGTTCAATCACTGATCCATTTGACTTTGTCACCCATCCCGACATGGATTCCATTCTCAGTTGATCGGCATCGGGTTCAAAAATGAACAACTCACACAAATCAGCCCGAAAGGCCTGAGACAAGTAAGCAATTGCCTGATCGTAAATCTCATTCAGACTCGCACCTGCCAGCGCTTCCTTACTTAACAGGGCTAACAGTTTTTGCTGATTCAGTCGCGCCCGATCAACCGGAACCTGACTCGATTGATACTCCTCCTGATAGGCATCTACCATTATCGCAAGATCGAGATCGAGCCTCTTATGCAAAGATTCATGCAGTTGTAATTTAACTTCTTCTGAAATCGATTCCTGATGGCATAAGATCCGACTCAAACAGGAACGGACACGAGCAAAGGCCGCGTTGACATAAAGTTGCTCTAAACCAATCTCGACATGCTTTTGCCCAATCTTCCAGCGCCTGTGCACGTAATCTTCATCATGTTTCGATTGCAGCATATCTGCCAGCCACAGAGAGAGGCTCTGTTTCAATCGCTCAATTTGAATCTCACCCCCCGTAATAACACGGGATGAAGCTGGATGCTTTTGGATTTCACGATAGAAATCCTGCAAAATCTCCTCCGTATGAGGAAGTAATATTCTGGACAATTGGTCGGAACAATCATCATCCGCCTCTGTCCATCCCACATAAGTTTTTAAATCTAAAAAACGAGTTAAAATGGATTCGGGTATTGCCATGACACAAATGGGACTCAAATTATTTGAAACGTACTTAGCCGATGACTGTCACTGAAAATGAAATAGAGTATAGCGACTCTTTGGATGAGAAAGAGAGTCGGAAAAAAATATGCCCCTCGTAAGGGGCATGCGTAGTCGGCAATGCGAGAGTCAAGAGAATTCATCGATCACCATATTAGCATCCGGAAACATAATATTCGTCAATTCCCAAGTGGAACATATGAAAACCCATCTGCCTGGAGGTTGACCAGAGAAGTTAATGCCGACACGGCTACGTCCACAAAGACAACAACCTCGTCCTGCTTAGCGTTTTTTCCGATTAACGACTGGCCGCACACTAATATCTCGACGCCCGCCTCGTGGAGTTGATGCAAACAATCGAGATTCGGATTGCCATTTGTCTCAAATCGTTTGCTGTAAATATCGGAGTTCAAAATGGTCAAAGTAGCCTCGCCATGCAACACGATTGCAATCTCGACCTGAGCCGGTTTCTTTCCTGCACCCTTGTAAATATTGACAAAACGAGCGACTTTCTCGATACCCGGATTCAATTTGTCCGGCGTGCCACCTTTGGTCACATCGACTAATATCTTACTGCCATCTCGAGGCTGTTGCGCGGCATTGGGGAGTTGAACGACTTTTCCGTACTCGGCAATCGCTGGGTAAGAGTACTCTGGATCGCCGATCTCTGCAGTCTCTGGAACAGAATGGTTTTTCATCGCTTCTGCAAATCCCCGCTCTACAAATCCAGAGACCGCTTTAGCATGAGCCTGAATTAACTTGACTACATACGGATCGTCGGAAGTCTCAATGACTTTCACTCCCTTTTCTGTGTCCTTATGAACGATTTTGATCTTATCCGTATGCTTGAACAGTTCCGCGAACAATGGGTCTCGCATACGGATTGGCTGCCTGTTCTCCACGCGATAGGCCATCCACTCAACATGATCTTTAATCTTTTCTGCGACTTCGGGCACATCCGACTCAGTCAGCGTCTCCACGCCATCTGGTAATTCTTTGACTGTGCGGACGATTTTGTCATGGTTCTGGAGCAGGTACTGAAAGACTTTGTGATCGACCTCGTGGCGTCCATCCGATTGGTGCATTCCGCGTCCATGCCCATAGCCCGGTTGCTTCTTTTTCGCTTGACTCCCTGGATCATCCTGTGACCATGCGGGATTGCTCAGGAACAGGAAAATAAGAGACGTTACCTGGAAGATTTTGGAAGTATTCATTGAGTTTCCCTTTAATCGGTTGCATTGTTGTCATGAGCCGAATAATTCGACCACAATTGAAATCCACCACTGATATTTGCGGCATCAAAGCCAAGCTGATCTAAAATTCGAGTGGCATAGTAACCTCGTTGACCGACCTTGCAGTAAGTTGCAATTTTTCTGTCACGAGGCAGTTCTGAGACTAGTTCGCGTAACGTCTCGATTGGGATATTCTTCGCCCCTGGGATATGCCCCGCAGCAAATTCTGCTGCAGTGCGAACGTCGAGCAACAGGAGACTTTCGGCTGAGTAAGAACTGAGAGTATCGACTTGAATAATTGGTTGATCTCCCCGGAGAACACCTGAAGCGACAAAGCCCAACATATTAATGGGATCTTTGGCATGGCCATATTGGGGTGCATAGCAAAGTTCAACTTCTTCCAAATCATAAACCGTCATGCCAGCCTGAATCGCGATTGCGAGCACGTCGATGCGCTTGTCAACTCCAGTTGTGCCGACACCCTGAGCACCGAGAATAATTCCCGTCTTAGGATCGAAGAGTAACTTCAACACCATCTGTTGTGCATCAGGAAAATATCCTGCGTGATCGGAAGGATGAATATAGATTTTTTCATAAGCCAATTGATTACGCTTCAGTGATTTTTCGCTCAACCCTGTCATGGCAGCGGTCATTCCAAAAATGCCGACCACTGCCGTTCCCTGTGTGCCTCGATAGGTCGAATCTCTCCCGAAGATATGGTCTGCTGCGATACGTCCCTGACGATTCGCCGGACCGGCAAGCGGAATTTGGATGGGTGTGCTTGAGACAAAACAACTGGTCTGAACGACATCACCGACAGCGTAAACATTGTCATCGCTCGTTTGCATATGTTCGTTGGTAATAATTCCACCACGTTCGCCACACTTGATACCGGATTCTTGTGCCAAGCGACTTTCCGGGCGAACGCCAATACATACGACTGCAAAATCAACATCCAGAGTTCCACCAGATTTCAGTCGGATTTCCAAGCCGATCTCTGTTTCGTCAAACGCTTCGACCGAGTTTCCCAGAAGCACATCAACTCCCTGTTTTCTCAGATGCGAATCGACTGGACCGATCATTTCCCGATCCCATGGAGGAAGAATCTGATCGGACAATTCCACAATGGTGACATCAATGCCACGACGAACCAGGTTCTCCGCAACTTCAATCCCTATAAACCCGGCTCCAACAATGACAGCTCGACGAGCTCCAGAGGTTGCATAGGTATGCATCCGGTCGGCATCATTCAGATCCCGGAGTTCCAGGATCCGAGAGCCATCGATACCGGGAACGGGCGGTCGGAAAGGTGAAGCTCCCGTAGCGATGATCAGTTTATCATAAGACTCCTCATACGATTCGCCGGTCTCCAGATTCTGAACACGAACAGTTTGTTCGATCCGATTGATCGACATCACTTCGCTGCGGATGCGAACGTCAAGCCGATGTCGTTCGCGGAGCATTTCGATCGGTGCAACAAGGAGTTTATCTCGTGACTTGATCTCGCCACCGACGTAATAGGGAAGACCACAGTTCGCAAACGAAGGATATCGCCCTCGCTCCAGGATAATAATCTCCGCATCCTCGCTGAGTCGTCGCGCACGTGCAGCAGCCGATGCTCCCCCAGCAACTCCACCAATAATCACTATTTTCATATTTAGCACCTGATCTATTGAAATACGGGATTCAACTCTGAACATTATGAAGTGTTTAGACTCGACCACGTAGCATTCCGTGCCAATACAGGGCTGGCAGACCAAATTTTTTCAGCAGGAACATACTGAACCGTTCTCTTGACTGGTCGAATGGAAACGTCTCGGCTGGTTGACCGCTGTAATCGAACTCGGCCAATACCAGACTATCGTATCCTGTTACGACAGGGCATGACGTGTAGCCATCGTAACTCGCTTGGCAGGGTTCCTGTTTCATTGTCGCGAGTAAGTTTTCGACCACAACAGGGGCCTGCTTTCGAATCGCGGCTCCTGTCTTCGATGTCGGTAAACTCGAAGCGTCGCCCAGGGAGAACACGTTGGCAAATCGCGTGTGTTGCAGCGAGTGCTTATCAACTTCAACCCAACCCCCCTCGCCAGCCAGTTCACTCTGGGAAACGAAGTCTGGTGCGCTCATTGGCGGTGTTACGTGAATCATGTCATATTTGATAACGATTTCATCATTCGTATCCATGTGGCGATAAATCGCTTCTTTGGAGGCAGCACGAACCTCGACAAGATTGTGGCGGAATCGGGTTTCGACTCCTTTACGGGAAGCGACTTTCTCAAGCACTTCGCGATATTTATCGACTGCAAACAGACGCGGTCCAGCCAGTGTAAAAATGACTTCGATGTTTTTGCGGACACCGGATCGTCGGAAATGATCTTCAGCCAAGTAACAGATCTTTTGGGGAGCCCCTCCGCACTTCACCGCCCCTGCCGGTTGCGTGAATAAGGCGACTCCTTCCTTCAGTTCACTGATAAACTTCCATGTGCTGGCGACTGTATCAATCGAGTAATTACTGCAGACACCGTCCTTTCCGACAGATTCTTTCAGGCCTTTGACCTGATCCCAGTTGACCTGAATTCCCGGAGCCACGATGAGATAATCGTAACCGATTGTCTCGCCCCCACGTGTGAAAAGGCTGTTGGCACCAGGTGAGAAAGAATCGACACGATCCTGAATCCACTTCACGCCGTAAGGAATCAGATCTGCTTCGTCACGACCCGATTCTACTGGCTTAAACATTCCTCCGCCAACCAAAGTCCACAGTGGTTGATAATAATGCTTCTCGGAAGGTTCAATAATGGCAATATCTAGCGAGGGATCTGCGTTTTTCAGTCGAGCGGCTACGGTAATCCCGGCAGTCCCTCCGCCAACGATGACGATTTGATGATGATCCATGACACGGGTTCCTTTAAGATTTTACAAATGATAAACAGGAGAATTACTTCTGCTCTTGGCTTGACGGGCTATGCTTTTCTGCAAGGACTCCTCCATAACATTTCGCAAACTGCAAGCCGAAGGAGAGTGCACGCTGAGTGTCTGGATCCCGCATCGCTCTCAACAGTCCAAATAAACCAACTCGTTTCGGAAGTGGATGCTCACAAGTTCCGCTCCGGCAACTGGCAAGTGCCGAACCAGCCATACCAACCGATTCAATCGAATGTTCGTTCATGACATCAGACTTAACCAAATAACCGATTCGATCGAGTTCCTCCCGTCGAATTTGCCCGCCTAAATACAAAACGGCATACAATCCCTGACGAACACTCTTTTCCAGATCAATGCCATCGTCCTTCAAGTCTCTGGCCCATTCGTCTAATACATCCACTGCTGTCGCAAACAATTCAGGAAATTCATCCAGCAAGGCGGTTCCGGCTTCCAGATTCGGCAAGCGGGAAATCAATCGCTCAATCGCCTGCAGATTCGCTGGCTCAGTGATCTGCACGAACAACTTCAGCAATTGACTCGCCCGATCTTCCAGATCGATCCCGTCTAGTGAGGCTTTGTGGCAAACGGCATCGAAGAAATCTGTGGCGATCGCAACCAGATTGGGCAGGTCGCCAGCTACCTGGAGCATCTGATCGAGCGATTCAGCTCGATCCAGCAGGCGATGCAAAGCTGCCGTCGTATGAGGATCGCTCAGCCGGTCGGCAAGCGAAGGTCTTTCGTGTGTCGTTTCCATGGAAATCTCATTGATGAATAGTGAATGAAAAGAGTGTCTAGCCAGTTCAGTGCGCTACTCGTCGTTTATGCCTTTGTGCTTGCCAAATCCTCTGCTTTCCACGCCGTATATCCACCAGTCAGATTCACGACATTCTTGAAACCAGCCGCCTGCAAAACGCTTGCGGCAATCGCCGAGCGTGCACCGCTACGGCAATGCACAATGAGTGTTTCGTCATGGGGAAGATCATCTAAATGATTCGGTAATCGACCAAGAAAACGATGTTCGGCTTGTTCGATATGCCCTTCGTTCCATTCATCGTTCGAACGGACATCGATTAACTTCACTTCGCCAGACTGGATTGCAGACGACAACTCTGCAGGGGTTCCGGATATGTATTTTTCATTTGCCTTGCCTGACGATTTGACTTCCGACGCATCGAAACCACCGATAATTTCTTCCACACCAATTTTATGCAGAACGCGTGCAGCTTCTTCAAGCTCTCGCGGTTCACAGATCAGGTAAGTCGGCTTGTCGTAGTCCACGAGCCATCCTGCCTGAGTTGCCAGCATTCCGATCGGAATATTGATGGTGCCTGCCACGTGGCCTTTGGCGAACTGCGGAGAGGGAGTCAAATCGATAACCGTTCCGGAAGTCAAAGCCTCATTCAGTCTGGACAGTTCCAGCATCTCATGATGGTGACCTTCGCCAAGAATGGTCGGGCCGGCTTTGTTGACATGCTTCATCACCGCGAAATACTTCGGAGCTTCCGGCTGATCCGACAGGATGTACTTCACAAATTCTTCTTCGTCTGTGAATTGCAGTGCAGGATTGAATAGTTTTTCGTATCCAACTGTCGACGACGGAATTGCACCCAGCCCTTTCCCACAAGCACTTCCCGCACCGTGTGCAGGCCAGACCTGTAAATAGTCGGGCAGTGATTTGAATCTTTCAGCAGATTTGAACAGATCGCGAGCCCCCGGCTCGGCTGTGCCCATGAGACCGGCTGCTTCTTCCAGTAAATCCGGTCGTCCGATCGACCCGACAAACACGAAGTCGCCAGTAAAAATCCCCATCGGCTTGTTAGCTCCCCCACCCTGATCGGTCAGCATGAAAGATATACTTTCCGGTGTGTGACCAGGAGTGTGCAGGACATCGAATTTGATGTTTCCAATCATGAAATGATCGCCGTCGTGCATCAGTTGGTGGTCATAGTCATCCAGATAAAGGTATTTCCACTCTGCCGGGCCTTCATCGGAAACATACAGTTTCGCTCCGACACGATCCGCCAGTTCCCGGGCACCGGAAACATAGTCAGCATGAATATGCGTCTCAGCAACTGCGGTAATTTTCAAACCTTCGCGATCTGCCATTTCAAGATACTGTTCGATGTCGCGACCAGGATCGACAATGACGGCGGCTTTGGCGCGTTGGCAGCCAACAAGATAAGAGGCGTGAGCGAGTTTCTGGTCGTAGAAGTATTTGAGTAACATGAGTCGATCTCCTTAAATAGTATGAACTGGACCTAGACAACAACTGATTTGAAAATCACGAATGCCGCAACCGCCACAACCGCGATCGAGAATATTTTTTGAAGAGTGGAGCCATTTAATCGAGTAGCGACGATCCCCCCCAGCCACATGCCAACACCCCCACCGACCAGAAACAGTAATGTTGTGTTTACCGGCAACGGGTTTCCATTCACCATGTGCGATACCACCCCGCTGATGCTGATGAGTACGATCACAAATAACGATGTTCCTACAGCACGATGGATTGCCATGCCGCTAAGCAAAACCAATGCCGGCACGATGATAAAACCACCGCCAACACCGAACATTCCGGAGAGCACGCCAGTCATCAAACCAACCAGCACCAGCAGTCGAGCACATTTGGAAGTCAATCGTAGCCTGCCGTCTTCATCGCGCTGGCAGGCACTACGGTCGGTAATATTCTTTGATTCCGAATTGCAAACTCCGCTGGCAATGCTCGGATTCTTGCTTTTAATCCACATCCGATAGGCCACAACCAGCATTAGCATTGCGAACATGACCAGCAAGACATTCTCTGGAATGAGCTTCGAGAGGTATGAGCCGAACGGTGCACCGATCATGCCTGCAACGGCAAACAAGAGGCCCGTTGGCAATTCCACTTCTCCACGAATTAATCTGTCCGTGGCACCAAACAAAGCAATACCGCCTACGGATGCTAACGAAATTCCAACGGCTTCCCGCGGCGCAATGGATAATCCGTAGACAAGCAGTGGAACAGCAAAGACCCCACCGCCACCTCCCGTAAGGCCTAATGCAAAACCAACGATACCGCCGAAAAGGATCGCTAGACCGAACATGTCTCACCATCCTTGCCTGGATTCAAAGTTAGATACCTAATCATCTTGACGACCTCGCAAAACCCGGCAATCAGTTACTCATCCATCACACGCACAAGCAACGAATTCTCTTTGAACCGCCAGTAATACGCACATGTATCCATAGCTATAAACATCCCAATATTGCGATATATACGCCCAAATAAATGGAATTTTGACTACAACCAATTTAACGATATTTAGCCCCATAAGGTAAAAAACGCCCCTCGATACATGCCATCAATTTTTCCAGATGCGGCTCGGCAACACTGTAATAAACGCGTCGCCCCTCCCGCTCACTCACCAGAAAACCACACCGCTGGAGCAAACGCAAATGTTCTGAACCGACGTTGTCTTGAATTCCGCAATCAGCAGCCAATTCTCCGACTGTGTAGCGACCGTGCAGCAGCATTTGAACAATGCGCAGTCGAACTGGGTGCGCCAAAGTTTTCAGACATTCTGCAGCTTCAGCAAAGTCCTCAACAGTGCCAGGAGGCTTGGAACCTTTGTTCTTATTCGTTTTCGTAGCCACTGAATTCTCCACATTAGACATACCTATTATATCGTTACCTCACGACATGTCAATGAGTCAAATTTAATGTTTTCATGACGATATTAAATTTTAACACTCTTTGACCACTCCGATTCGTTCACACTCCTCTCGCCAATAAATGGCAAACGATTCCCATAGTCGAGTCTTTTGAGACGACCTCCCAGCAGTGTGTAACCGCTATGAAATAAAATAAAAAATGATTTCCGAACACACTGCATGGTGTTCTCAATGAACTAATTCTGTCCACTGCTGTGAAAAGAACTCACCTCGCAATACATCAATGCCCCGAATAAACACGAATCATGAGTCCAATGGAGTGATTGGTACAAATCGTGCATAGTAGATACTCGGTTATTTTTCACGTCATATCCGACATTGCATTGATATGAACCGCGTATCTAGATCACCCAGAGCATATTCAAAAAAACTGAAGCGTTCAGCAGGAGCAAACACAGCGTTTTGGGGACATTTGGTGTTCAAGGAACTGCAGTCACCATTTGAAATTGGTCTAAAAGTCTATGGGACTGCCTGTACTTGATCCGAAAGTGTCTGTTTCTACGCCCAGTTTATGCAGCATGGTCAGGAACAGATTGCTCAGCGGTTTATTGTTATCGTGTTTGAAGGCCAGATGTTGACCGTGCTTGAAGTCGCCTCCGGCCAGAAGAATGGGAAGGTTTGTGTTGTTGTGGGTATTGGCATCGCCCATATTGCTGCCAAAGAGAATCATCGTTCGATCGAGCAAGCGGTCTTCGCCTTCGATGGTTTCAGAGAGTTGCTGGAACAATTTTCGAAGCAAAACCATCTGCTGCAGATCGGCATCTTCGAGTTGTTTCATTTTCTGCTCGGATTGGCCGTGATGACTCAAGTTGTGATAACCATCGGTCGTATTCTGGCCGGGATGTAACAGGAACGCGGGTGTTGCAAAGGCATCGACCATCAGCGTGACAATACGAGTTGAGTCTGTTTCCAAGGCAAGCCGTCCCATTGAGAGCATGAGGTCGAATTTTTCAAAGAACAGCTTGGGGTCGCGGATGTCATTCGGCGGCGTCTGATCGGTTGCAGGTTTAGCGCGCGTTTCCCACTGCCGGGCAGTCTCCAAACGTTCCTCAATTTCTCGGACAGAAGTCAAATATTGATCCAACCGAGATTGATCGTCGCGACCCAGGTTTTTTCGAAATTGTCGAGTGTCATCAAGCAACGTATCCAGGATGCTGCCCCGCTCCTCTAAGTGATAGAGTTGTCGTTGAACCTCAGCCGCGTTGCCTTGCAGGAACATTTTTCGGAACAATGCATTCGCACTGTCTTCTGCCGGCAGCAGGACACCATCACGCGTCCACGAAAGACTGCGGTTCGCTTTATCAATATTGACTCCCAGATTCAGTGTCGGAAAGCGAGTGACTGGTCCCATCTGCTCGGCTGCGAACTGATCGAGCGAGATCGTATTACGGAATCCACTTTTTGTGGGACCACGTGCGGCTGTTAGAAAACAATTCTCCGTGCTGTGTCCCCCCTCGACATCCGGGTGCGAAAGTCCGCTGAGGACCGTGAAGTCGTTCCGGAACTCGGTCAACTCTGCAAGGTACGGCGAGAGTTCGTACCCTCGACCTGTCCCTTCCGGAAAGAATGGTTTGGGGAGCACACCAAGATTATTCGAGATGAGCAGCATCCGCTGAGGGGGTTGTGAATCAGAGACCTTGGCCGAAGCGGACTGCAAACTGTCTAGCAGAGGCAGTGCCAGCGACACTCCCACTCCACGAAGAAAGCGACGTCTATTGATTTTCCTGTGGTCCATCAAAGACAACCCTCCTTGCCGAGAAAGATCCGGCTTTGCACCAATGCATGTATCAAATCGCGAACGCGAAAGTTGTTCGGTTCGCAGGCATCCAGTATTAATTCAATCTCATCTCGATCTGCAAACCGGACCGGAGTTCCAGTCGCATAGACAGTGAACTGATGCACGAGATTGCGGGCAAGTTGGCGGGGATCTTCTATTAAAAACTTTTTCAAGTCGTGAATATTTTCAAAACTGCGACCATCCAGCAACTGACCACTGGCATCGACATTCTGAGTTAACATATACGCAAAATCGTGACCAGCGCGATCGATTCCTGTGACGGGTTTCCCTGTCTCGAAACCTCGATATTGTGTTCGCCAACCTCCCAGGATGTCGAAGTTTTCCAATGCCAGGCCGACGGGATCGAACCGTGCATGACAACTGGCACAGGACTCCGATTTTGTGTGCAGCTCGAGCAACTCTCGAATGGTCTTCGCACCACGAATATCCGGCTCAACAGCGGGGACACTCGTCGGTGGCGGCGGGGGTGGTTGACCGAGCAATCGTTCCATGATCCACGCCCCACGAATGACCGGCGAAGTCGAAGTTCCGTTGGCTGTTACCTTAAGAATGGCTGCCTGGGTCAACAATCCCCCGTAAGGGCTGTCATCTGGCAACGTGATTTTTCGCAGGTTCGAACCGGAAATTGTTTCCAGCCCATAATGCTGGGCGAGTCGATCATTCACAAAAACAAAGTCTGCATCGATCAGCACTGTTGCAGGCAGATTATCGCGAATCATTGCTGTGAAAAATGTACGCGTTTCGCGATCCATCGATTCAATCAGATAATCATCAAAGCGATATTCGGGATGTAGTCGGATATCTGGTTCGTCACGACGAATATGTCTTAGATTGAGCCAATAGTCGGTAAAGTTTTGCACGAACCGTTCGAAGCCGGAACTGGCGATCAATCGATCTGTTTCCAAGCGAAGAGTTTCTGTATTGCGAAGCTTGCCCGTTTCGGCAAGAGACATTAATGAGGCATCGGGACGCGTATTCGTCAGAAAATGTGAGAGCCGGGAGGCAATCGCGTATTGATCGGAATTACTTGTCGCGGGATCTGATGGCTCTGGAAGATAAAGGAAATGACTGGAACAGAGGAAGGCTTTGTATCCGGTAAGCATCGCCTCTGCGAACGGACTTCCCATTTCAAGTCGTTCGAGAATCAGTTGTTCGTACCGGAGAATGGCTTCTTCCGAAACAGGTTCACGGGCAGCGATTTTCACAAAGCGTCGCAAGAGTCTCCGGGCATCATCGATCGGATTCTGTGAGACGACTTCAGTTCCAAACTCATCAAACAGCACATGGTGTGATGGGGGAGGCCAGGTCTCGGGGGAGATTGGACCTTCCACTTCCAACCACTGGAATGCGACTCCGGGTTGGCCACCTTCTGGAAACGGCGGATAACGATAGGTCGGCGGTCCCCCATTGACATTACGAGCCAGCGGAACCGGTAACCCAAGTAGACTGTACTCGAAGGTTTCCGTTGGGAGCAGTCGGATGGTCGTCTCGTAGACCTGAGATTCCGGCTCAATATCCATGATGCCTCCAGTTGCTCGGACATCCCCTGAGACATCTGCCCCGGATGGTTTCCTCGCGCGGAATGTCATCGGGACTGATCGTATCGCCGGTTTGAGTTGATAGCCTTCCGTTTGCAAAACAGCCCGAGCCGAAAACCGGACTCGATACTCCCCCGCAATCCTAGCGACGAAGCTGCGGGGATAGCCATAATACGGCCAGCTGGCCGATCGAAATAACGCCAGCTCGAGTGCCGGGTCATCTTTGAAGTCATTGAGTTCATTCGTAGCAACTGCCTTGTTATCTTTTGCAAAGAACATCGCTTCGCGCTCGCCGAATGTGCTTGTTGTAGAGAATAACTGCGTGCTGATCGCCCGATACTTCGTCACCGGTGGCGGTTCTGCACTGCTGATCATTGCCTGTCTTAAGGCCGCATCGGCCGCATCCAGATATGCTGTCAGTTGCACCCAGGACATATCCAGTGAAGTCGCTGATTTATTAAAACGATGTTCTTCGCGATCCTCTGGCAGCATGTCACGAATATCCAGATTTGGTAACTGCAGCACATCGCGAAGATTCTGCTGATACTCATCCCGATTCAGGCGTCGCAGCGGGCCGCGACCATTCGCGAGGACATCCTTCCGATCTTCCTCAGCAATCGCATCGCCAAGGATAATCACAAGATGATTGCGATCATCAACGGACAGAGTTCCCGCTTCGGGTGGCATCTCGCCTGCATCGACACGATCAAATATCCTCATCCAGCGATTCCGAGAATTACGATCCTTAAGATCGAAAGTCAGCGACTCCAGATCCAGTCCACTTTCTGCTGAGTAACTGTTGTGACAATCGAGGCAGTGATTTTCAATTAATGTGTTCAGTGCGGCTGGAAGTTCGGCAGCAGAGGCAGATCGACTCATGAAGCAGACTACGATCAACGCGACACAATCCAGACAGAGCGACAAATTGAAACGATTTAACATCGCTCGTCTAATCGGCTGAGGAAGAATTCGGATTATCACAGCAGTACTTCGACTCAAGCAATTATCTCCTGAATCACGTGCCCATGCACATCGGTTAAGCGTCGTTGTATTCCATTGTGGTAGTAGGTCAATTGCGTGTGATCGACACCCAACAGATGCAGAGCAGTGGCGTGAAGGTCGTAGCAGTACGTGGGTGATTCGACCGCTTTGAATCCCAGTTCATCCGTCGCACCGTAACTCATTCCTCCTCGAATCCCTCCCCCGGCTAACCAGCTAGTAAACGCTCCGGCATTGTGATCACGCCCCTTGCCTTTGCCTCCCTGGGCACCGGGTTGTCGACCAAATTCAGTCGTGCAGATGACGAGTGTATCTTCCAGCATTCCCTGTTGTTTCAGATCTTTCAGAAGGGCAGAAGCACCATTGTCCAGCACTGCTCCCCAGTATCCATGATCGCGGACAACATCCTCATGACTGTCCCAGTTGGGACGGATCTTCTTAGCGGTCGTGTTCTCAGCACCACAATAGATTTGTACAAAGCGAACGCCCCGCTGAACCAGTCGGCGAGCCAGCAGGCATTGTCGACCGAAGGGGCCAGACTCGGGATGCTCGATGTCATACAAATCCTGGACCGCTTCACTCTCGCGGCTGACATCGGTGACTTCCGGGGCACTCAACTGGAGCCGAGCCGCCATTTCATAAGCCTTGATGCGGGCTTCGAGCTCGCTGTTGGTCTGTCGCGACTTCTGATGCAATCGATTGAGTTGTTGTAAAAACTGAAGCTGCTCAGGATCGACCTGTCGAGAGTTCCCCGCAAATTCTTCAGGAGGGAACAGATCTGCTATCGGTTGTTTGGGATTCGAAGTCTCCAGCATCGTCGCCTGATGTTCTGCCGGCAGAAATCCTGCGCCCCAATTAATGATACCGCCCGGTGGCAAACCGCGAGGATCGGGCAGCACAACAAAGGCGGGCAAATCTTCAGCCTCGCTGCCAAGTCCGTATGTCACCCACGAACCCATGCTGGGAAATCCTGGCAGTGTGAACCCGGTATTCATCATGAAGCAGGCCGGACCATGCAGAGCGGTTTTACTGTGCATCGAATTGATAAATGCCAAATCGTCGACACACGTGGCAAGCTTGGGAAACAGATCGCTCATCCATAATCCCGATTCACCATGCTGCCGAAACTTCCAATGACTCGGCTGGCAATTGCCCGGCTTCGATGCGAAGAATTGAAGTTTCCCATCGGGATCAAACGGCTGACCGGCTCGTTTCTCAAGTTCCGGTTTGTAATCGAACGTATCAACCTGACTCATTCCCCCCGGGCAGAAGATCTGGATCACCCGCTTGGCTTGAGCCGGATGATGAATTTCCGCACCGGACTCACCCGCAATCATTGCAGAAAAAGCCAGAGCACCAAAGCCCCCGCCTGCTACTTTGAGGAAGTCTCGCCGCGAAGGTATTGCAGAGTGGTCATCTGGTTGATGTCCCGGTGTGTAACTTTTCATAATTTAGCTTTGTTAAGAATACTGGTCTCACTTCAATGGTGATTGACATTGAACCGCTAAAATCTATTTCCTTATGCTGGATCAGACCTCATAAACCGAATGAACGAATCTGAGAAAGATTAAAACCACAGAGACACAGAGTGCACGGAGAATACTTGTTTAATCAAAGCTTATACCCATTTCGAATGCTTGGTCATTACGGATCTTACTCCTTCAAAATTCTCTGTGCCCTCTGTGTCTCTGTGGTTCAAAAAATCAGTTCTGCTAAACATTCCTTATCTGTATGAGTTGCCTTCTAAGCCAGGACATCTCGAATCACATGGCCGTGCACATCGGTGAGTCTGCGTTCAAAACCATTGTGGTAATAAGTCAATTGTTCGTGATTGAGACCCAGTAGATGCAGAATTGTGGCATGGAAATCGTAAACCGTGGTCACGTTTTCGACGGCTTTGTAACTGAACTCGTCAGTTGCTCCGTAAGTGAAGGGAGCTTTCACGCCTGCTCCCATCATCCAGGCCGTGAAACCATCGGGATTATGATCTCGACCACTTGCCCCCGCTTGAAAAGTGGGCATCCGACCGAATTCTGTCATCCACACCACCAAAGTATCTTTCAACAAACCACGACGCTTCATATCACGCAATAACGCGGCACATGGCTGATCAAGAACAGGACCATGTTTATTGTACTGGTCGACAATCGCCTTATGACCATCCCAGTTACTGACCCCCTCCCCTCCAGTTTGATAGGCACCATTAAACAATTGCACAAAGCGGACTCCTTTTTCGATCAGGCGTCGCGCCAAGATGCAGTTATTGGCAAACTTGGCTTTCAGAGGATTGCTCGAATCATCGGCTCCATATTCTTTCAAAGTGGCACTGGTTTCTGTCGATAGATCGGTCACTTCAGGCACACTCAATTGCATGCGGGCTGCCAGTTCATAACTTGAGATCCGGGCAGCCAATTCCGAGTCTCCGGGGAACTGCTCCAGATGCCGTTCGTTGACACTCTTCAGAAAATTGCGTGTTGCTCGATCTGTTTTTGTGCTGGTACCCGGTGGGACCGATAAATTCTGTAACGGCTTGACGGCATTAAACTCAGTTCCCTGAAAAGCAGCTGGTAAAAAGCCGGGTCCCCAGTTATTGACACTCGCTTGCGGCGTGCCACGGGGATCAGAAATGGCGACATAAGCGGGCAAATTCTGGTTTTCAGTCCCCAGTGCCCACGTCGTCCACGCTCCCATACTGGGGAATCCATCGAGGGTATAACCCGTTGACATGAAATTCTCGCCGGGGCCGTGAGTGTTTGTTTTGCCTGTAAGTGAATGCAGAAAACACATGTCGTCGGCAAATTCGGCCATCTGCGGTAATAACTCGGAAATCATCTTTCCCGATTCCCCACGAGGTTTGAATTCCCAGGGACTCTTCGTCAACATCCCCTGCTTGCCCTGGAACGTCACAATATCCTCAGCTCCCGGCATCGGTTGACCATGTCGTTTGATCAACTCTGGCTTGTAGTCGAACGTATCGATCTGACTGCAGGCTCCCGAACAGAAGATAACGAGAACATTCTTTGCGGCAGCCTCATGATGCGGCTGCCGAGCGGCGTACGGATGAGCCGCATCAACCGCAGGACGAATAGGACCACTCGATGCTGCCAGCAATTTCTGATCGTGCAACAGACTGGCCAGCGCGATACTGCTCAATCCTGCCGTGGTGCCAGTGAGAAAGTTTCGTCGATTTAATAGTGAATTCATCGTTTCACCTCAGCTATTTATTGCAGACAGAGAATATTCTCTCGCCTGACTTCAGTATTTAATTACGGAATGAACACGAACTCGTTTGTGTTCAACATTGCCCGTGCAAATTGCACCAGACCTTCCTTTTGAATGAAGGCTGCACTCTCGTTGACCTCAGCTGCAGTTGGAGTTCGCTGAAAACAGAGTCGCCAGGCGCGAACGATTTGATCTTCCGGCTGCTCGGCTTCCTGCTGCAATCGCTCGGCGAAGAACTCAGCCTGCTGCATGATAAACGGGCTGTTGAGCAAGTTGAGCGCCTGTAAAGGAGTTGTCGATCGACTTCGCTGCGGTACCACCATGCTTGCATCGGGACAATCGAAGGCCCCGAATACGCCATCTTTTTCCTGACGAACTTTGGTCATGTAAATCATGCGTCGCCAATCTTCAGGCCCGAAGCTTTCTTTCGGGTGATAGTGACGCACGTTTTCCAACTCGACTTCAAAAGCACTGAAACCCGGGCCTCCCGCACGGTCCAGTTGAATCTTCCCGCTGACCGATAAAATTGAATCGCGAATAGGCTCGGCTTCCAAACGTCGCGGAGGAAACCGCCACAACAGTCGCGAATTCGCATCGACGTGCAACGACTGGCCCCGAGGTTTGTTGTCTTGCCTCCAGGTTTTGGAATTAAGAATCAGTCGATGAATATGCTTCAATGACCAATCATTTTCGACAAGTTCACTGGCAAGCCAGTCGAGCAATTCGGGATGAGTTGGCGGTGTGCCGTTCAAGCCAAAATCGCTTGGCGTATCGACAATTCCTGTACCAAAATGAAACTGCCATAATCGATTGACGATCACTCGAGCAGTGAGCGGATTCTCGGGGTCAGTCACCCAGTTCGCAAACGCCAGCCGACGCTCCTTCTCTTTGGCACCGACCTCCAAGTTCAAAGAGGTAAAGACTTCAATGGCATCCGGCCCAACCACTTCCCGTTTTGCATCCGGCTCGCCACGATACAGCCGATGCGTCTTCCCAGGTTGAGAAAAACGACCAATCCAGGCTTTGTTTCCCGTTTTAAAATTCACCATGCGTTTCTTGATTTCCGCCAATCGCTGCAACGATTGCTTCCCCGTGCGTGATTCGGCTTCAGAAACATTAGAGAAATCATATTTTGTTTCGCTCGAATTTCCGGGTGATAAACGATCTTCTGATGAAGCGACGAGTTGCCAAGACTCTGAATCGACGGCTGATTCGATTCGATAATCAATCGCTACTCGATCAGAATATTTTTCCTCTCGATCGCGCGCCCATTCGATCCGATCAATCAGAACAGGTTCAGGAAATTCAATCTGAACCCATCCGTCACGCACTTGTGCTGAAATCCAGCTGTTCGCGTTGCCATATTTTCCATCATTAATGTGTTCAAGACTATGCAAAGGATGCACGAAATCACCGGACGAAGTGGCTACTGCTCCGCGACTCGCCAGTGCGACGTTTTGCTGATCTGAAAATACTTCGAGTTCATCAATGCAAGCCTGACCCCCATTAGTCCCATTAATCGTAAAGCGAACGAATTTGGCTTCGCGTGGAGTAAATATCTCCACATTGTGCTTGGCTGAAACTGGAGGGAGTTGATCCTTGGGGATGAATTTTGCCAGAGAGGCTTCCAACTCTGTTTTCTCCCGCTGCAGCGAATCAACTTCCTGCTGCACGTTTTCAGCTAGAGGCAACGCAGCTTCCCCATGATTGACACCCGCGAAGATGGCCTGCATCGCGTAATAATCTTTCTGGCTGATCGGATCGAACTTATGATTATGACATCGCGCACATCCAGTCGTCAGGCCCAGCAACGCAGTGCCAGTCGTATTGATCATGTCATCGAGTTCATTCATCCGCTGGATTTGCGACAACTTCGGGTCCGATCCTTTAACCTGATCGTATGGCCCCGCAACCAGAAAGCTAGTTCCGACAGGAGAGCCGAGCGAATCTCCGGCAAGTTGCTCACGCACAAATTGATCGTACGGTTTGTCCTGATTCAATGCAGAGATCACCCAGTCCCGATAGCGCCAGGCACCGGGGCGCTCGCGATTCGTTTCGAAGCCATGCGTTTCCCCAAACCGCACCAGATCCAACCAATAGCTCGCCCAGCGTTCGCCATAATGTGGGCTGGCCAGTGCTTGTTCAACGAGATTCGACCAGGCCCGCTCATCGGTATTGTTCACAAAGTCATCCACCTGTTCCGGTGTTGGTGGCAAGCCGAGCATGATGAGATACAACCGACGAATCTGCACCCGGCGTTCTGCTTCAGGCGACATCTCCAAAGCGTTCTCTTGAAGTTGATGCTCAATGAATTCGTCGATGCTGTAGAATTTGTCTGAGCGTTTGACGGGCTGGAATGACCAGTGAGTGAGTTCCTGAACGTCTTCTGGAGGCCCATAATGATCGGGGGTTTTTGCTCCGGCTTGAATCCACTGGGCAATCAGATCAATCTGCTGATCGGATAGTTTGTCATCCGGAGGCATCGTGCGTTCCGGTTCCTCGTGCCGGATCAGTTTCAATAAAAAGCTGGCTGCGGGATCGCCCGGCACGACCGCTGGTTCCCCGGAGTTCCCGCCACGGAGTAAGTTCGCCAGTTTGTCGACTCGAAACTGACTGCTTTGATCGTCCGGCCCATGACAATCAATACAATGAGCCTGCAGAATGGGCTCGATATCATTGACAAAGTCCACGGCTTGCGTAGCCCCTGAAGTCACGAACAAAGATAGTGTCGGAATTAAGATTACGATTGCAGTTTGCCACCAACATCGCTGATGGCACTGAATTGAACAGGTTGTCCGCTTGGAGTTGTTAATCGACATACAAAAACTCATTGGTGTTAAAGAGTGATCGACAAAGAGCGAATAGTCCGTATTGTTTGACAAATGAAATCGCGAATTGCTGCTCCTGCCCCTGCGGCAGTCGACAAAGTGACAATTCAAAAGCCCGGTTCACTTGCCCGGCAACATCCTCGCCCGCTTCTGTTTCAACGCGTCGGGCAAAATATCGCGCCTGCCGCAGCATGAAATCGTTGTTGTACAGCGCAAGAGATTGCAGCGGCGTTGTCGTTGTCATCCGCTTAGCCGTCAAATTGGCGGGATCGGGGCAATCTAATGTCGTCAAAAAACGATCCGGCGGCGTGCGGACGATATAACGGTAGATACTGCGTCGAAAGAGAGCCGGCTCATCTGCGGTGATGTATTGATAGATCGGTGCGTAAGCTTCCTGGTAAGTGAAGTCTTCAAAACCGGGACCACCACGCTCTGAATTCAGACTGCCACTCACCATCAAGACAGCATCCCGAATTGCTTCGGCTTCGAGTCGCCGTGGGTTCTGTCGCCAGAGAAATCGATTGTCAGAATCGATCATCATGCCGGCTGCATCCTCATTATGTCGTGATCGTTGTTTGTATGTTTCGCTGTTGAGAATCAGCCGGTGCATCGCCTTGAGCGACCAGCCTTCCTGCTGGAGTCGCATCGCGAGCCAGTCGAGCAATTCAGGATGCGAGGGGCGATCGCCGCCGAAACCGAAGTCGCTGGGTGTATTGACGATTCCCTGCCCAAAGTGCCAATGCCACAACCGATTCACGATCACCCGCGGCGTGAGTGGATTCTCTGAATGCGTGATCCAATTCGCCAAAGCCACACGGCGTTCGCCTTCCGCTGAATCAAGAGTCCCTAAATCAGGCTCCAGCATCGAAAGCGATTTCAGTGCTCCCGGCGCAAGCGGTGGACCTGAGGGCGACTCGGAATCACCACGAGTCAGTAAGTACACTGGAGTTGAGTCTTTCTTTGCAACCACACCATAAAATTTCGGCGGTGCTTTGAGCGAAGAAAGTTGCTGCTGAGTCGAGATTCGTTCGAGTCGCAGGTCTGTTAATCGCTGCTGATCTTCCGTACTCAACTCAGCGGATTCATCCGGCTTCAAAACGGGATCGCCAAACCCGATTTGATCGTGCCCGTATCCATTTCCACCATCTGTGGAAACGAGCGTCAGGAATCTTGACGTGAGTGGAATTTCGAGATCGATCTCCTGCAGGCCCTGATCGCGTCCCAGTTGCAAAAACTTCTTGACCAAATTTCCGTCAAGAAAAATCCATGCATCAGCGCGAAAGCCACCCGCAGCACCAAAATATCCGACCTTTGCTGTGAATCGCAGATTTGTTTTCCGATGAACTTTGCGGATGGCTTCAACATCAAAGGTAATCCCCGAGTTCGCATGCAGTCCAAGCAGACTGTGTCCCTCTTTTGTGAAGTCGATGCCGCCCAACTCTGGCGAATGCTGACTGGCAACGGGTCCATTTCGAATGAGATCCCATGCGGCACCCGATGTTTTATTCAAACGGGAAACCGTCAGCCCAGTCGAACTGACAGTGATTTCAGTATTACCATCTTGCCCATCTGGAATGAAAACTCCATCGATGAATTCTGAACTGGTGGTAACAAAATTGTTTGTCACAACGTTTTCAAGACCACTTAAGTTGCGGACTTGAATTTCACCGCTGCGTGCATCAATTCCCTTTCGGAAAGTTCCAATACCCAGTCCATTGCCGCCACCGACCATGTCGGCGAGATTAAGGCCGGAACCTTCCAGTCTGCCAATTTCATTGTCAATTTTATTTAATTGTCTGGTCAATTCGGTTTTGCTATTTTCATAGCGACGCATTGCTCCATCACTGGCGACACGATCTTCACGCTTAATCCCCGCGAATACCGCTCGTAGCTGGTAATACTCTTCCTGGGTAATGGGATCGAGCTTGTGATCGTGGCAGCGACAGCAGTTGATCGTTGTGGCCATCGTGCTGGTCATGACTTGCGTCGCCATATCATCCAGATCGAGAGACCGCGCCGACCTTCTCAGTTCCTCGCTTTTTGTTTCAACCTGACCGACGAAATCCCAAGGCCCTGCTGCCAGAAAACCTGTCGCGATGACAGCATGCTCATCCTCGGGCCATAAGACATCCCCGGCAATTTGTTCTTGCAGGAATCGATCGTAAGGCTTGTCTTTGTTGAGGGAGTTAATCACGTAGTCTCGATACCGCCACGCACTATCGCGGCGTTTATCGCGTTCAAAACCATGCGTATCGGCATAGTGTGCCAGGTCCAGCCAGTGCTGCGCATAACGCTCGCCGTAGTGCGGCGAGTCCAACATACGATCGACTAACTTCGTGTAGGCATCCGGATCCGGATCGTTCACAAACTCTTGCACGTCCTCGGGTGTGGGAGGCAGGCCGTGCAAATCGAAAGAGAGCCGTCGTATTAATGTCCGACGATCAGCCTGGGGACTCAACGAGAGACCATTCTCACTGAGCTTCGCTTTTAAGAAATCGTCAATGTGTAACTCTGGCGAATTTTTAATATGACGAAGCGGCTGTAACGACCACCAGGAATAATCCGCTTTAGACTTCTCTTTCAACACAACGTCATCCGGCCAGATCGCTCCCTGTTGAATCCATTTTCGAAGCAAGGTCACATCATCATCGGAAAGCGGCTCTGCCCCCTTTGGCATTGTAGCGGGCTCACCATTGTGTGAAGTGACCAAATCCATCATATAGCTGCTGTTGGGGTCGCCAGCAATGAGGTAATCATTGGCTTTCAGATCCTCAATCGTATCCAGCGAAAGATCTCCCTTATCGATACCGGGAGAATGACAGCGGAGACAATGTTCCACAAAGATAGGTGCAATCTGCTTCTTAAAATCGATATGCGTTTCGTCAGCGATGAGCGAAGAACAGATTGTCAGGGTCGTTGAAACGCAAATTGCAAGAACGCAAAGAGTCCGATGAAACTTCATACCCCGGCCTCCTTTTTTAATCGATTCAAGACGACTTCCATGTGCTCTCGCATTACCCGTTCTGCGGTATCGGGGTCGTGAGATTCGATGGAGGCAAAAATCTCGCGATGGAGACGACGCCCCAATTTATTCTCACGAGGAGATGGTGTCGTCTTAGCCATTTGAGTGACGACAAATTCGTAGATCACTTCCATCAGATTCTGCATCAACGCGTTTTGAGCAGTTTCTAATATTCGACGATGAAAACGGAAGTCGACATCAAGCAATTCTTCGTAGGGTCGGTCAATAGAATCGAGTTCTTTGAGGAGCGTTCGCAAATCTGATAGATCGTCTTCACTAGCACGCTCGGCTGCCAGACGAACGGCTTGCACTTCAATAGCTGCCCTGAGCTCGGCATAAGAAAGTAATTCCCGAGGTGCAAGGGTGACGGCAGATTGCAACAATTGCACGCAATGAGCCAGTTTTTCTTTTCCAGCAACAAAAGTCCCGTTGCCTCGTTGAATTTCGACCAGCCCTAAACCCTGCAACCGGGCAAGCGCCTCACGCAACACCGAACGGCTTACCTGCAATTGTTCAACCAGTTCCAATTCACCCGGCAAGCGTGCTCCAGCAGTCAGCTTTTGCTTCTGGATCACATCGCGAATCCGCTCAACCACTTGATCGACAGAAGACTTTCGCCGAGATGGCTTTAAGCTTGAACTCATGATGATCTCCAATAAACCGCCTGTATAAAAAGATTATTCCTGACTACTGATACATCATGCCAGTGATTTGAAAAGGACCTCTTTCAACTTTTTACTCAAGTGTGCCTGATGAGCGACAAGGCATGTTATTGCTATTCAGTATTGTATTGTTTTAAACAGAATTAATTATTTAAGTGAGAATTCAGAGGAAGTGGACATTTTAAAGAATGTCTAAAGTCAATATTCCGAAGCAGTTAGCTTGCGTAGGGATTTATGAGGAACTAATGACGGCAGTGAAAACTGCGAGGCAGTAGTCACTGACATGACCATTATTTTGTGGGGACGAATGGTTTGATTGAAGCATTATACGTCGTCACCTCTTTGGGTAAGAGATTTACGACTTTCATCTAAACAGGGAGCGTGTGAGAACAATAATTTCTCACAGAATCCTCCATTTAAAGTCCTCCTTAAGCTCCCAGTTAAAGAACTGTTACAAAACGTTATTGGACGCTGTAACCAGCAATCAATCTTTAAGTTCAATTGTAATCTCAGAATTATCTCCAGTGTTAATCGATTGTTTCAAAGGTGATGTTTTGAGTTCTCCATACTTTTCTGGAACCAGCGACTTTCTGGTCGCATAGGGATCATTGGGTGAAGCGGGCTCTAACTTAGTCACCAGCACCTGATGCTCTCCAGGCTGGGCTCCATCACCACTTGTGTATGTTGTCAATGTGAACTCACCCTGATCATCACTCGTACCAGAGGCTGGGCGTCCATTTTCAGGCACAAACATGACATTTGCCTGAGCCACCGGAGAACCATTATAGATCACTTTCCCCTTAACGGAGTAAGTCGCATCTCGATCAGTTGCACCACCACAGCCAGCCAGGAGCAGAATCCCCAGACTTAGAATCTTCAACTTCAACACCTTAGAAACTCCCCTACACAGCGTGAAATTTAAATGCAGACTCAGAATTCACATTCTGACCTGTCGCTAAGCGACTCCCATTAAAATTCACCAAGCGGTTGAGCATCTCGGCGGTCGCCCAACTTCTGATATGTCACCATATCAATATTTTCGCTCAGAAAATGTACAGAGCCGTCGCACAAAAGGAATTGGGCTCCTCCATCATGACTGGATTTGAATCCCTGGGAAGCCCCCCACTGCCCTGTATACTGATTACACCCGGTTCCCGTGCCCGGCTCTCCCTCGCAGGTATTGAAATTAATTGCGACTCCTGTCCCAGTATACAATGCGTTTTCTGCCATCCAGCCATCACGAGTATGATTTGCACATCGGGGGCGAATTTCGCCCAGCGCGATCGTATTGGATGTTCCATCACGCACATCCTTGAATTTGGCAGCCCAAGCCCAGTGGCTGAAGACTCCGGAAATATTCTTACTGTCCAGTGAGTCTCCTCGTACCGTTGGACCATTCCCAAAGTAATTATTATGAGTACCACACGGGCTGTTGGCCTGACTTCCCATACTGAAAGAGTAGTTCGCCAACGCACGCCGCTGCCCATTGGAATCGGTCGTATGTGTTGCACCACCAGTCCAGATGCCGTCATGATCATCCGAGGGGCAAATCAATGCCGAAATGACAACAGAGTGAACTGGTTTGCCATCCGGAGTCACGCTATGAAGTACAGTATCCCGGTCGAAATCACAACTATCGAACAATGGTCCCTGCTCTAGAAAAGGAAGCAATTTTACGAAGGGGCTCCCCTTGTGAGTTGCATGATCAACTCCCCAAGTTCCTGATGCAATAATGCAGTTCATCGGGAACCGTCCGTGGGTGTCATGATAATTATGCAGCGCCAACCCAATCTGCTTCAGATTATTCTTACATTGGCTTCTACGAGCCGCTTCCCTGGCCTGCTGCACTGCTGGCAACAACAAGGCGACCAGTATGGCTATGATTGCGATCACCACAAGAAGCTCGATTAATGTAAAGCCGAGCCGGGCTTTGCTTTGTTGATACGACATGTGAGTCTTTCACTTTCAATGAATTATACGGAATAGTAATAATAATCTTGCCGTAGAATTCGGAGCGGCAAAGCTCGCAAACTCAAGACTATTTCGTCAAGATAAAATCAATCGTATTCTTTTCGCCTGAACTGAGATTAGCCTTCAGTTCTGAGTTGGTGTTATATTTTTCTGGCACGGCCTCCTCAAAGGAGGGCTCCATCGTAACGCCATCGGTCCCCAATACCTGCTTGCCTGTTGGACGCGGGGATCGTATCTCGACCCGATACTCACCAGGACCTGGCGCTCGGTCACCAAGTATGGAGTACTGATCGCCCTCGATCACAGCTCCAGCAGCAGGCCCTGACCCTATTGGAATAAACGTCACCGATGCGCCTTCGTTTAAGGGAGCACCATCGAGCGTAACCTTGCCTTCGACATCCACGCGATTGATACCATCTCCGCCACAACCCATAAACAACATCGAGCACACAGACAGAAGTACGCCCCATACGCAACTATTCACGATATCGACTCCCCTGAAATTTACTTGGACAAACCCGCCAGGATCTGACTACCCCGGCTCCTCACTTGAGAATGAACCAGCGAGCAATGCCATGGCGAATTAAAACTCACCGATCACCTCTTTGCCGTTCATTGTCGAGAGCCCCTGATAAATCTCCAGAGAGATATTGTCAGAAATGAATCGAACTGCTCCATCACCCAGTAGAACCTGAACACCACCGGCATGCATACTCCTGGAGGCGACGCTCACAGAATTTGGGTTTGAGCTAGCGGTGACACAGGGCTGATTCTCCAAAGGCCGGTTCACACAGCGCGGAACGATATCTGGAGCGGAAGTGTTTGGCGTCAATCGCGTATAAATACTGTAGGCATCTGGCTCATCATTCCAGAACCAGCCTCGAAAATCATTATCCCCAGAATACATCTGAACCATTTCCATCACGAGCAGCGTATTGCTTGTCCCATCCCTCATGTTAGCAATCCTTGCCCCAAAACAGTTACCGAAAGGAGGAGAACTTGGACGAAAACTATCAATGGTCCCGCCACTGCTCTCGGCAGTGCCGTCGCCGTCACGGTCTGACCATGTCCCCTTGCCCCAGTTGAGCCCGTAATTTCCCCGAATACTTGTGCTAGCATCAGTCGTCCAGAGTTCAGTCTTGTCGGTTGGACAAATCATTACAGGGACATGCAGAACTCGTACGGGCGTATTAGTGGCGTCATGCCAATTCACATTGAAGTTATATTGATCATAAGCCGCAGACTGCTCAAGGAATGGATAAAGGTGAATAAAGAAAGACTGCCGAATATTCGACCTTGATGACGTCACCCGATATTGCATTCCAGGGGGAAACTTGGAATGGGAATCAGGTGGATTCAATTTTGAAATGCACGGGTTTTGGGTTCGAACAGTTCGTGTGGTGATTTGAATTGGTACTTTTTGCGAGGCCGGTTGTTCAACTCCATCACAGCCGCTTGAATATCCTCGGCTTTCAGTTTACGGAAATCGCTCCCCTTCAGGAAGTATTGCCGCAGAAGCCCGTTGGTGTTCTCATTCTGGCCGCGTTGCCACGGCTGGCGAGCCGGAGCAAAATAGATCGCACAATGCAGGGCTTGCTCCAACTCTCGATGACCCGAAAACTCACTCCCGTTGTCCGTCGTCAAAGTTCGAATCAATGACGATGGCAACCCCTCAAACGCAAACACCGAAGCCGCGTTCAACGTCGATGCTTTCTTGTCCGGCAGATAGCTCGCCACAAGATAGCCGGTCTTGCGTTCGACATGCGTGACAATGTAGCCGGTCCCCTTTTGACCCTCGATGGTATCCGATTCCCAGTGCCCGATCCGCGAACGATTGCGTGCAGAAACCGGTCGCTGATCCATTGGCTTTTTGGTCGGGTCGCATCGTCTGGAGATCCCTGTGCCGTAGCGTTTGCGGCGTTTCTTTCTCGATTGACGCAGCTGCCTGTAGATGTTGCCGCCCTGCTTTTTGTTTGCTTTGATCCAGGCGTAAATCGTCTCAATGGATATTCGCATTCTGGCCTCCCGAGGATGCAGTCGCAAGAGTTGACCTGCAATCTGTTCCGGCGACCACTTGAGAGACAACTTATCGAGCAGGAATTCTTTGAGCGGAGCGTGGTTGAGTTTCCAGGGGAGTTTGCAGAGTTGTCGACGCCGTCGCGCTTTGCGGTCGGCTTTCCCGGCGAAATACTTCCCGGTCGCATCCGAATTCCGCCGCAGTTCTCGGGAGATCGTGCTGGGGTCTCGGGATAACTCGCGCGCAATTTCTATTCGAGAGTGTCCCAGGGCGTGCATGTGCGCTATGGAATCACGTTCCTCAGCAGTAAGATGCGTGTGTGACATTCGTGATTTCTTCTTAGTAGGATTGATGGTCGTTTGGTCAAAACAAACCATCTCACGAATGTCACTCTTTTTCCATCAACCCGTGCATTTCAAAATTGAATCCACCTCATGGTAGTTATGCAGCGCCAATCCAATCTGCTTAAGATTGTTCTTGCATTGACTCCTCCTCGCTGCTTCTCTAGCTTGTTGTACTGCCGGAAGTAGCAATGCCACTAATATAGCAATAATTGCTATAACAACGAGAAGTTCAATCAGTGTGAACCCTTTACGCGACCAGAATTGCTCTGAAGCCATAACTCTCCCTTCACAAAACTAATTGAAATATACTGAATATTTGACGTCGGCATCTGCCTTCTAAAATTCTTCAAAGACATCTTTACAGATGTCTGACATCCTAATATTGATATCAATATATGTCAATTGCTTGTGTGGAAAACTTGCCAATACCCAACAATTTTACCCTTAGAACGCCTAGCAATACTCCTGTGTTGAGATGTTTTGAGAACTCTTGAACAGACAACACATCAAGAAAGTTTGATAATCGACTCTAGTTGGCTCTTATCTGTTCTCGCCTACCCCGTTCAATAGTATCGAAATTTTAAGAGATAAGGGGACTTCAATTCAACAGACACTCACCCCATCATTTACTTATCCTCATCGACCGTATACTGCTATTATGAATTCTCTGGTTTGGGAGATGACCCCCAAAGTCCAATCACAATCAACGTCAGTTGACTGAAGACAAACAAGGACAGATTGAATAACACACCTTCGGTGAAGCCGTATGCGTGTAGTCCAACTCCAAGTTCGTTGACTCCAAACCAACTCCAGGCAGTCGTAATATTTCCACCAATGGCCAGTAACGCCAGCCCACGATCTCCCACGATGCGATCCCAGCGGGCGTGCAGGACCAAGGCATTCCAGAGAACAATAATCAAGGCTCCGTTTTCTTTCGGATCCCAGCCCCAGAAACGACCCCAGGAATCGTCTGCCCATAGGCCACCCAGAACGGTTCCTACAAAGCTGAACCATAAGGCGAAGCAGAGTGTGCCGTAGATCATGCGTGGCAATTGCTTCTCCAGCGAGGTCGGCAATTTTAACTGCGGTGCGCCCGTAAGGAGGGCCAGTGGAATGATACTCAGGGGAATTGCCAGCAGGAATGGTCCCAGGTTTCGTAAAACGAGAGGGATCGAATTGTATTCTTTAAGACCGACCGCACATCCGGCTGCAGCGATCAGCGCCAGCATCGCCAGAGGATTTCGTCGACAGACATAATACATGCCAAGTAATCCAGCAATAAAAGTTGCTGTGTATCCCAGAGTAATACAGACAACATGTGTACTGAGCCAGAATTGCGTATCGAGTACGGCCTGCAGAACCGTAAAGGTATCACCATCACCTGCCAATCCATGAGCGATCCAAAGCGAAGCAAATCCGGCCACTGCAGCGACGACATTTCCGATACCCCGCTTGAAAATCCATTCACTGATCAGACCAAACAGCACGCCTGCCCAGCCAATGAAGACGGCAGAGGAATATAAATTCGTAACGGGTGGTCGCCCAGAAATCTGAATTCGCATCCAGATCGCCCAACTGTGCACTGCAAATGTGAGCAGGATCAAGCCCATCGCAGCACGGTTTGCCGGTCGATCGATCTGAGGCAACATCCAACTGACTGCTGTCACAACGAAAGCGAAAATGTAAAGGAAACCGGGATAGAAAAACGGTGAGAAATTATTGAACCGTGCTTCATTGGCCAATTTAGGCACGCTGACTTTCTCAATTTTATATTCCTTGAGCAGCTTCTGATAATCCCGCACAGCCTGATTAAATGCCTGAGGATCCTGATCCTGGTACGCCAGAATAATTTCCGAGAACTTCCCCGAAAACGGATTTGGTTCCGACTTGAATGCACCCGGATAAATAATGTCGCGTAAGAATGCCTTGGAATAGGTTTCCCACTGATCCCGCTTGAGATTCGCATCCTCTGGTCCCATGGCCTCGGGAACGGGAGGAATCAACAAGGGGGGCTGACGTTCATCCAGTCGTTTCGTTTGAGCGAGTGCGAACATGAATTGCTCAGTCACTTTGTCGCTGGAGAGATCAATCGCTGGTGAAATGAATGAAAGCGTTACGAGATCGACTCGGCCGATTTTGTTTTCCAGTTCGAGCAATTTTCGTTGATAGATTGAGAGAGATTCCGGCGACTTGGCTTGCAGTTCCCGAGCTTCCCCAGCTGCCTTGGCCAGTTCCTGGATATTCGGTTGAATTTCTGCCAGCGAAAACCGATGAGACTTTCGACGTTCGAGTTTGAGTGTTGAAAGAATCTCGTCGTTGTCGATGCGAATTACTGGGCGTTCAAGAGCTTTGCGTGAACCGGAAGCGAGTTCGAGCAGCCACTGCGTTCCGAGAATCGTCTGGGCTTTTTTGCCTTCATCATCGGACTTATCTTCACCGTCTTCGTATTCCGGTTCAGTACGTATTGTTTCACGGTTACTGAGAATTCGCAATGTGTTGCGAGCGAGGGTGTCGATTGGTTTTATTCGTCCATCATAAACGACGGGGATTTTCCCGAACTCATAATAGTTAAATTCATCAGCCGCAGGAGCCGGTACTTTCGAGAGTGAAACCAACCAATAGCCGCACAGAACCATCAATACGACTGCAGGGATATAATTAGTCACGAATCCGGTAGAACCGAAATGCTCGTCTTCATCGCCAGCTTCGTTCATACCAGAGAGCCGACCGGAAGCGTAACGATTCAGGAATCGCAGCAAGGTGAGCGTGAACTGATACAACATCCCAATCGCCACAATCATGCAGGCGACATACGGAATCATCCAGCCTTCATTGGTGACGACTTGCAGGGTCGTCACTTCTTTGTCCCCAAGCATCTGATATCCACTCTGGTAGAATGTTTCGCCTGCAAAACGCAGAGGATTATTCATCCAGATTTTGATGTGCCGATCTTCATTGCGAGTTTTATCGACCAGGCGAATTTCAGACGAGTAGTTCATTGGCGTTGAGGTGCCAATGTAATCATCTTTGCGAACGTCGATCAGGTGTATTGAAAACGGTTTGTAGTTCTGCTTGAAACGCAGAGCCACTTCGTATTCTTTGTCGCCGATCATAACCGTATCCCGACGATCGACCTGAGAGGCGAGAGCCGATACGAGTAATGTGTGAATTGTTTCGCCAGTTTTCTTATCGATTAAATCGATGTAGGCCCCAGCGTAATCGGCTGAGCTGTCCATGCCGGAAGAGGGCTTCATTGGTTCGATTGTATGCGTCAAACCAAATCCGAAGTCGGCTGGATTATCATCCTCTTTCGTGCGAGGCTTCAGATCCGCATTTTTGACGAACTCGCGAACTTTAATATCGAACGGCAACTGCTCACTGGAAATCGGCGTCTGTGCATCAACATTTTTGACCAGTAGTTTATCCGGGACAACAGTTTGCCGATCTTCCTTCGGATCGGAATGATCGATGACAGCCAGTTCGGAAGAGCGGATATCTCGAACAAAATTCGTAGTCTCACCCTCTGCAATCACCATATTGGCTTCATCGTGCAGGGAGTAAACAACAACTTCGTTAGCCATCAACAACAGCACGCCGGCATGCAACAACACGATCCCGGCTCGCTTCTTAAACAGCAGCAAACAGCCTCCCAATAAAACGCCACCCGCAACAGTTGCTTGAATCAATTGCCATAAAATACGCATGGCGGAATTGTTCAAACGGACCGATTCCCCACCAGCTATCAGAAATGATGAGACACCCAACAGGATGAGTCCAATGACGGAATATGTGTAGAACTCAGCTCGTTTGGATTTGTCATTCGCCTGGTAACTGGCTGCTATTCCGCACCCGATGGCGGGAACGAGCAAACCGTAACAGAGCAGATTCCAGTAAGTCGAGAAATCCAGACCAGCCGTTTCGTAGACCGCTTCGCGCGCGGTCCCAAATTCAATCATTGCCCATGTGAGGACGATCCCCAGTGCCGTGACAATCAATCCCCATACCATGCGGGTTCCTTTAGCCTGCACTTTGAATCGCAAAGCATGAGCAGTCAGGAGATTGATCGCCATCAAGCCCCCAATCATCCAGCCACCGGGAAACCAGAAGCCCCCCGGAATGTTCTGCATATTGGGAACCCAGGTCTTCGGGAAGAAAACCTGGAAATCGATCCAGGCGACCCAGCAGCGGAAATAGCCGGCGACGACATCCCAGATATCTTTCTCAACCTGAGCGAGCGTACCCGCCAGCACCAGAAAGATGCCGCAGGCGAAGAGAAAGACGCTCAACTTGAGTGAGGCGAGCGGTTTAACGGCCTCGCGAAAGGCAGCGACACCCTCCGAGAATTGCGTCTCGTCGAGCGATGATGATTGAGTTTCCTGAACACTGGCCATGAGTCGTTCCCGAACTGGCTAACATCGATGCGATGATCGATGTGAATTATGATTTATGTCCTCGATGGCATTGAATGACTAAATATCAGATAAGACAGGCTTCCAGCCGATCTAAGTCAACCATAAAATTAAGTCATGCCGAGTCGATACAGACAGGCTGGAAGCCTGTCCTACATGTTATTGACTATCTTGCAAACGGTGGTCGCCCCATGCCGCCTGAACTTTGTTCGCCAACAATATTGATGCTGTAAATCGCCTGCTCACCAGATTTCATTTTCGCAAGCTTGGCAGTGGGATCTTCTCCGGCTGATTCGAGATCTGAAGTTGTAATTTCTCCCAACCCCAATTGACCATTCCAGCGATTGATATTAATCACGACATCGGTCGTAATATCTCCCGATGCTGGCAATGCCGAAACCGTAAATTCCTGCGTGGCATCCCCGACTGGCACAACTAATGTCGCATAACGAAACTGATTGCCCGGCTGTTCCTGCCAGCCCTCCGGTAAAGTCCACACCGGCTTTCCCTCATTATATGTGACCGAACTGACGAATTCAGCCAGTTGTGGGACAATTTGTCCAACGGATTCAACGGGACCAGTCATCTTGTAAAACCAGTTTTGATCGCCATTGGGCACGATAGCCGCATACATTCGAGCGGGCTTGGCTGCTTGTTCTGCTTGAGCTGGCGGAGTCATCGCCGGAGCGGTTCGCTCGGGACGTTCACTTTCTGCCAGATGATTCTCTGCATGCACATCTTCAGGTTTTGGTGTTGTGTAAGAACTGATTTCCGCTTCGTTAGCGCATCCAATCATCAGTCCAAATATTAAAACCGTGGCGAGAGAGAGCAGAGAGAACATTTTCATCTCTGCAAATTGTGTGAAAAATACATTCACTGTGAAATAACCTCCAAATATTTTGTAATTTCCAGAATGGAGACGAAGCTGTTGTCGTCAAAGGCAGGACAATTCAGGAAGGATTGATGCATCCTATCGCCAAAAGACTGTCGAGAACAGCAATTTTGCAGCGATATTTGCAAGTTTCGTCCGGTTTGATCAATTTCCTGTCAAATCGGCACTGGTTCTGCATACTAACCTCTTAATCTGCAATTTAATGAACGTCAATAAATTGCGTAATACGTGTAAGTAATTGCTAGGCAAGGAGTTAAAATTTTATTCGCCTATTGTCGGATTTACAAGTTCCTCTTTTCATGGTTTGAAAATTGTAATAGTGTCCGCCAAGGCGATGTAAAGTCTACAAACCGGTGATGGATCATCGGCTTTACAGACTCTGATGAAAATCAGTCTTGGAAATTATTTCAGAACAGGTTTTCATCAGCGATTGAATTTTTCGAAACGACGTAACCATCGCTGTCGATTCGATGCAAACTTACCAGTCTGCCGCTCCTGGCGAATGGATTCCCGGAGAAATCTATGAAATATACTGCCCGTCCGATCGTTTTCTCGATCGCCGTCTTGTCTGCTCTCGCAATTGCCAATCAGGCTCATGCTCAAAAAGCAGTTCTGTACGATTTCACCGCCACGTGGTGCGGTCCCTGTCAGCAAATGAGTCCCATTGTTCACAAGTTGGAACGAGAGGGATTTCCGATTCAGAAGGTCGATATTGACCAGAATCCGAATCTGGCTCGACAATACTCCGTCACCTCCATCCCGGCTTTTGTCCTGGTTGTTGATGGCCGCGAAGTTGGCCGCGAAGTCGGTCGCACTTCAGAACATCAACTGCGACGCATGCTCGCTTCCATTCCTCAGGAAAAACCAGCTGCTCAACAGTCGATGATTGCCTCCAATTCTGCTCAACAGGGAAGCGGACTGCAATCACAATCGCGCGGGAATACGGGTTATGAACAACCCAATCTTGGTCAACCAGGAGCTTTCCCGAACATGAATCCACAGCCACCACAACAGACAATGGCTGCTCAAGCTCAAACTCAAACTCCTGCAGTCTTAAACTCTCCTCAACCTTTCCCGGATATGAATACCACTCAACCTGTCGCCCACTCGGCTGTGGTAGCCTCTAATACTCAAAACAATCCCGTCATTCGTGCTCAATTCGATGAACGAACTAACGTCACCAGTCCGACACCCCATGTCAACTCCGCTGCTGCCAATGTCCGCTTAAGAATTCGCGATGAAAAGGGAATCAACTACGGTTCCGGCACAGTCATCGAGTCAAAGCCCGGCCTCACATATGTATTAACCTGCGGCCACATTTTCCGCTCCCTTTCCGAATCTTCCAAAGTCGATATCGATATTTTTGTCGACGATCGCTTCGAAAGCTTCGTCGGCAAAGTCGAGAAGTACGATCTTGACGCTGATGTCGGTTTGGTTTCACTGCCCACTGACGGAGTTCTTCCTGTCGCAAAACTTGCCCAAGCCCCCACTTCACTGAAACAGGGACAAAACGTGATCAGTGTTGGCTGCAGTGGCGGTCAGAACCCGACCGTCGAAAATCTGCAGGTCACTTCCCTGAACCGTTACACCGGCCCAGACAACATCGAATGCACTGGAGTTCCCGTACAGGGACGCTCTGGCGGCGGATTGTTCAACGAAAACAATGAAATTGTGGGCGTCTGCATTGCAGCTGATCCTAAAGAAAAACGAGGTCTGTACTGCGGTTTGAATCCCGTTGTGGAACTGCTCGAAGGTTGCGGGCTGACTCATATTATTCGTCGTAATAATGCGACCGGTGAAAATCAAATTCTGGTCGAAACGAATGCCAATCAACCCAACGCCCCCGCTGCAGCTTTTCTTTCCAGTAACTCGACTGACCAGGCATTCGCAAACACGATGGCTTCGAGCAATAACGCTTCTGCCAACAATGGCGGAAACGGTTCCGTCAGTGCACCAGCAATTGATCCCCAATACACGAACCAAATGCTGCAGACTCTGAATAATGCTGAAGGCGCAAAGCTGACGATCATCATCGAAAAGCCAAATGCACCTGGCCAAACTCAGGTTGTCATCATCCCAGCAGCCACCGCTCGCCTGTTGGCTGATCTGACAGGAGAAATTAGCCCGTCACAATCTGTGGCGACAAATCGTCCACTCTCAATGGAACCGCCTGTCACCCGACCAGTCGGCTTCACCGCAACCATGCCCGTTGCTCCCGTGACACGTCAACTCCGCGAAGAAGACCGCTCAGAAACGCTGCCAACAGAGTACTCAGTCGCACAACCTTATCGCCGACTTCGCCAATAATCACTAATATACAAGCACGAAGCGCAAGCGAGTGTGTCTTTCGATGATGAGTTGTTGACTCACTCGCTTGCGCTTCGTGCTTGTAAATCTTTTCTCTGTTCTTGCGGTAAAACGAAAACGACTGGAAAATATTTGCCTTTTCTGCCGATTATGCCGATAATCCGGAGAGACAGCCGTTCGGAATCACATTGCCTGGATGGACTCAGATGATAAAAATGCACTGAACAGGCTGATGATCTCAGGATAGACAGTATTCGCTTGCCAAAGACACGGAGGAAACGCAGTGCCAATTTTTGAAGACAATTCGCTTACAATCGGACGGACACCACTCGTCAAAATCAACCGACTGACCGAGGGACTTGAAGCCACAGTTCTGGCGAAAATCGAAGGGCGAAACCCCGCCTACAGCGTGAAGTGCCGAATTGGCGCGAACATGATTTGGGAAGCCGAGCAATCCGGCAAGCTCAAACCGGGTATGAAAGTCGTCGAACCGACCAGCGGAAACACCGGAATTGCTCTGGCCTTCGTCTGTGCCGCCCGTGGCTACGATCTCACACTCTGTATGCCAGACACGATGTCTGTTGAACGTCGGATGATGCTGCGTGCCTTCGGAGCCAATCTGCATCTCACTCCCGGAGCAGACGGCATGAAGGGCGCAATCAATACGGCGACCGAAATCGCAGAGAACCCTGAATACTTCATGCCTCAGCAATTCAAGAATCCTGCGAATCCTGCCATTCACTTTAAGACAACAGGCCCGGAAATCTGGGAAGATACCAATGGCAAATTCGATATCTTTGTAGCAGGCGTCGGCACCGGAGGGACGATCACCGGCGTGACCCGCTATCTCAAAGAAGAGAAAAAGCACCCCGTGAAATCGATCGCCGTAGAACCAACAGGCAGTCCGGTCCTCTCGGGCGGCTCTCCCGGCAAACACAAAATTCAGGGAATCGGAGCCGGCTTCATTCCCGATGTCCTCGACATGTCGCTCGTCGATGAAGTCGTCCAGGTGACTGATGAAGAGTCTCTGGAAATGGCTCCCCGAGTTGCAATCGAAGAAGGAATCATCTGCGGCATTAGTTGTGGAGCCGCCATGGCAGCCGCACTGAAAGTCGCTGCCCGTCCGGAATCCAAAGGCAAAACCATCGTCGTCGTCCTACCCGACTCCGGCGAACGATACCTCTCGACACCAATGTTCGACTTCGCCCGCGAATAAGAGTATTCAGCTCCAAATGATACGAAAAAAGGGACGGTTCAAAGCAGAACCGTCCCTTCCATTTTATGGTCAATGGATGAATCGTTGGGTTACGCTTCGCTAACCCAACCGACCATTCAAATTCAAACACCCGCCTTCTTCGACAGCTTATCCAACGGCATACGCACATCTTTAAGCAATTGCGTAATCACATCATCCGTCGAAATCCCTTCACTGTCCGCCTGAAAAGTCGTCACAATGCGATGTCGTAATACCGGATGAGCGACCGCTTTGATATCTTCAGTCGTTGTATGAAAACGACCATGCAATAACGCGCGAGCCTTGGCTCCATTAATCAGATTCTGCCCGGCTCGTGGTCCCGCTCCCCAGCTGAGATATTCTTTCACAAACGAAGAAGCCTCCGCTTCTCCAGGTCGTGTCGCACGCGCCAGGTCGCGAGCATACATGAAAACATGCTCGGCGACTGGGACCTTACGAACCACATCCTGCAAAGCCAGAATTTGCTTATCATTCAGAATCGGTGTCAGCTTGGGTGGAGCATCGCCAGTTGTCCGAATGAGAATTTCGAGTTCTTCCTCGGCGGTGGGATAATCGACAATCGTATTGAACATGAAGCGATCAAGCTGAGCTTCAGGTAGAGGATATGTTCCTTCCTGCTCAATCGGGTTTTGAGTCGCCAGTACAAAAAATGGAGCCGGCAATCGATAGGTGTTCGTGCCAACAGTCACATGCTTTTCCTGCATCGCTTCCAACAGAGCCGCCTGAGTCTTCGGTGGTGTTCGATTAATTTCATCGGCCAGCAGGATATGCGAGAACATCGGTCCCGGCATAAACTGAAATTGCTTGCGGCCTGTTTCAGGATCGTCCTGCAGAATATCCGTCCCTGTAATATCCGAGGGCATCAGGTCGGGAGTAAACTGAATACGGCGAAACGACAAATGCAACAACTGAGAGACCGTACTCACGAGCAACGTTTTTGCCAGTCCGGGCACACCAACCAGCAGACAATGCCCCCGGCACAGCAGAGCAATCAATAGTTGCTCAACCACATCCTGCTGGCCGACGATGACTTTGCCGATTTCTTCCTTCATCCGGCTCGAAGCGTTCACCAGACCTTTAATCGCCTGCGCCTCTTTTGCTTTACTGTTGGAATCCAAATCAATCGGTTCAGAAGTGAAGCCGGGTTCAATCATGTGACTCATTCCGTGTTGAAGTACTCATCCAGATTGGCCCTGAGTCGCCTCGAAATCGTGCGTCAGGAATCAACTGGTTTGGAATCGAAAGGGTATTTTCAATATAATACCGGGAATTCACTCATCATTTCAATTCCTCTCCTGAAAGCATATTCATGTCGGACATCGGCTGGCTGATTTTTGATGTCGAAGCCGTCGCCGATGGCGACCTGATCTCCAAGCTGAAATATCCCGATCAGGAACTCTCAGGCGATGCCGCGATCGCACGTTATCGTCAGGAATTGATGGAGGAAAAGGGGAGCGATTTTATTGCCCACACCTTCATGCTGCCAATCTCGGTCGCAATCGCTAAAGTCACTCAGGATTTCCATCTGGATGATATCGTCGTGCTGGATGATCCCGATTATCGCCCCGCTTCGATTACGAATCTTTTCTGGCAGGGATGGCGACACTATAAGCGCCCAACGTTTGTGACGTTCAACGGTCGGGGTTACGATCTTCCCTTAATGGAACTCTCCGCATATCGATTTGGGTTATCGCTGCCCGATTGGTTTCAGGTGAGTGGTCGCTCATTCGATCAGGCCCGCAATCGCTACAACACGAGCAGCCATCTCGATTTGATGGACATGATGTCCAATTTTGGAGCGAGTCGGCTACAGGGAGGACTGAATGTCCTGGCCAATATCATTGGGAAACCTGGAAAAACGGGAATTGATGGCTCCCAGGTTCAGGATATGTACGACAATGGCGGGGTTCGAGAAATCAACGATTACTGCATGTGCGATGTGCTCGACACCTATTTTGTGTTCCTGAGAACCCGCGTCCTCACCGGACAACTGACATTGGACGAAGAGCATGAGCGAGTTGTCGAAACAAAGAATTATCTGGAAAAACGAGCAGCTGACTGCAAAGCTTTTGAGCATTATCTGAGCCACTGGGGGGATTGGCAGCCGCCTGAGAAGGAGAGTACTGAAAATAAAGAGTCGGTTTAATTGGCTCACCTACCCCTTTTTTGCTTGACCAAATGACACTCATCCACAAAAAAAGCCGATGGTTCAAAAACCACCGACCATATAAATAAGCCGACAGTCAGAAACTGCCGGCTCATCGTTTTTTCACAGTCTCAACGACTAGACCACGCGGACGTGCTCTGCTCGTGGCCCTTTAGGACCTTGACCTTTTTCAAAGGAGACTTGCTGACCTTCCTGCAGGTCGTCGTAGCGGACACCTTCCAGGTTTGACATGTGGAAGAAAATATCCTTGCCTGAATCAGTCTGGATAAATCCGAATCCTTTGTCAGTCAGTCGTGTGATTGTACCTTCAGCCATAACGTTCCGATCTCGAAAATGTGTTTCAAAGCCCCGCCCGAGCCGCAACCTAGACCTCAAAAAAAGTGGCGGGTCTTCTTAACGGAAGATATTACGGTTGACGAAATCGATTTGTCAAAGGCACTTTGACATTTTCCTGATTTTTTTTACAGATTTAGTGTACGCCTTCCCTCTGGTGAAGATTGTGTCAATTTCTTTTGAATTTGCTTTGCTGATAGAGAATCAGTTCCATTGAGCACTGAACAAAGTCCATCAGCTGTAGGTCAGGCACTGCCTGACGACAAACAGCTTGGCACCCACATTTCGTCAGGCAATGCCTGACCTACGGCTTTCCATCACCCATTTGCACTTCCAATTTGTCGCATGAGTAAGACGAGTCACATGCCGAAAGATCGCCTATTCTCTATAGTAACAAAGCAAGAATGACTCCCAGCCGAACATAACGAAGGTCGAATTCAATGGATGTCCTGCTGCTCTCACGACTGCAGTTTGCGTTTACCATCATGTTTCACTATCTGTTTCCGCCATTAACAATCGGGCTGGGAATCGTTCTCGTGTTTCTGGAAGGTCGCTATTTGTGGACGAAGGAAATCATCTATGAACAGGCCGCCCGTTTCTGGACGAAAATCTTCGGATTGAATTTCGCCTTAGGTGTCGCGACCGGCATTGTGATGGAGTTCGAATTCGGCACAAACTGGGCGGCTTATTCCCGCTACGTCGGCGATGTTTTCGGCTCGGCTCTGGCAGCTGAGGGAATCTTCGCGTTTTTCCTGGAATCAGGATTTCTCGGCCTGCTGCTGTTTGGCTGGGATCGCGTCGGCCCGAAAATGCATTTCTTTGCCACACTCATGGTCGCGATCGGCGGCATCTTTTCGTCTGTCTGGATTACGATTGCCAACTCCTGGCAGCAGACACCGGTCGGCCATGAAATTCGTGATTATGTCGTGAATGGCAAGGTCTATCAGCGGGCAGAAATTGTCGACTTCTGGGCGATGGTGTTTAATCCTTCCACAATGGACCGCCTGATCCACGTCTGGCTCGGCGCATTCATCCTGGGTGCCTTTTTTGTAATGAGCATCTCGGCATGGTATCTGTTAAAAGGCCGTCATCTCGAATTTGCCAAACGTTCATTTACTGGCGGACTTTTGCTCGCGACTGTTTCTTCATTGGCTCAATTACTATCAGGACATTCCAACGCAAGAATGGTCTCCGAATATCAACCCGCGAAACTGGCAGCGATGGAAGGCATCTACGAAACCGAAAACAGCACCGGCCTCTACATTCTCGGCTGGCCAGATGATGAATCTGAAACCGTGAAATACGGCATCGAAGTCCCCGGCATGCTCAGCTTTCTGGTCCACGACGATTTCAAAACCCCAGTACCAGGTTTCGACCAACTCGAAGAAACCTGGGGACGTCCTCCCGTGTGGATTACGTTTCAGGCGTATCATCTGATGATCGGCATCGGCATGACGTTTATCGGAAGTACCTTACTGGCCTGCTGGTTGTGGTGGCGGGGAACTCTGTTCGATCAACGCTGGCTGCTATGGTACTTTGTCTTCGCGGTGATCCTGGCTTTTGTCGCCAACGAAGCCGGATGGGTCGCCGCAGAGGTCGGAAGACAACCTTGGATCGTCTACCCCTCATTGGTCAACGGAGAATTGACAGGCGGCCTGCGTACTTCAGCCGGGCTTTCTGAAGCCGTCCGAGCCGAGCAGGTGTTGGGATCAATCATCTTCTTTGGCTTAATCTACTTTCTGCTCTTCGTACTGTGGGTCACACTATTACATCAAAAAATTTCCCATGGCCCCGAGATTGATGAAGTCGATGAGAACGACGAGTATCCGTCGATGAAAAAAGCCTTCGAGTAAATAGAGAGAAATAATAATCATGGACTGGCAACTTCTCTGGTTTGTTCTGCTCGGCATTCTTCTGGCCGGCTACGCAATTCTGGACGGTTTCGATTTTGGCGTCGGCATGCTCCATCCGTTTGCCAAAGGGGATGAAGAACGCCGTATCGTCCTCAATTCAATAGGCCCCCTTTGGGACGGAAATGAAGTCTGGCTGGTCACCTTTGGGGGAGCATTATTCGCCGCCTTTCCAGAAGCATACGCCACCATTTTCTCAGGCTACTATGAAGCCTTAATGCTGGTCCTGGGATGCCTGATCTTCCGTGCGATTTCCATCGAATTCCGTAGCAAGCGACCGGAAGCGTGGTGGCGTTCGACTTGGGATTCTCTTTTCTTTATGTCGAGTCTGACAATTTCTTTTGCGTTTGGTCTGGCAGTTGGAAGTGCTCTTATTGGGATTCCACTGGATGATCGTGGGATCTTCCGGGGCTCCATTCTCGATCAAATAGGCATCTACCAAATCCTCGTCGGCTTACTCTCTGTTTCAATGTTCCTGATGCACGGAGCAATCTTTTTGGTCTTCAAAACCCGAGACGATTTACAACAACGAATGATCCGCTGGACGCGACGCGGGTTCGTCGCCTTTTTAACGATGTATCTCGTAGTGACCACTGCAACATGGCTCTGGATCCCGCGGGCCGTCGCGACATTCGAACATTTTCCGTATGCGTGGATCGTGGTCGTTCTGAAATTTCTGGCAGTTGCCAACATTCCGCGATGTCTCAAAAACCATAATTATCTCCAGGCCTTTTTCTCATCGTGTTGCGTGATCGCTGCTCTGGTTTTTCTGCTGGGTGTCGCCCTGTTTCCGAATCTGGTCACCTCTTCACCGGTCAGCGAAAACAGCCTGACGATTTATCATGCTGCTTCCTCAGAAATGACATTAAAAATCATGAGCCTGTACGCCTTGATTGGCATGCCCTTTGTTCTGGGATATACATTTATGGCATATCGCACATTTCGCGGAGCCGTCAAATTGGATAAACACAGTTATTGATTCACTGGCGAGCCGAGTCAGTCATGACTCGGGTGGGTTCGATTCATTCGATATCGTAATCACAAACATCGCACAATAATCGTGACAATATCCGTGCCATGACAGCCTCGGCTCGCCTCAAAATTAGCAATCTGCTAAAACACGTTGGACCGCATTGCGATTACAATTTTGCAATGTGGGATATCAAGGATGAAATTCAACATCAGGATAAGTAGTCTTGCGAATACGAAGTCGATTTCTGGAGCCGATTGTTGCATGGATTGCCGTTGTGACATTCAAAATGCTATATGCAACACTTCGCAAGGAAATCCATTTTTCCGATGAAGCCGTGAATCCTTATGTACCAGTGACGAACGGGACATACACTTTTTGTGTCTGGCACGATTCCCTGCTTACACCTTTATTCCTAGCCCGTCAACCAGCGACAATGGCGCTGGTGGGAGGACATCGGGATGGGACGTTTCTGGCGGACTCTCTCAAGCAACTTGGTATCGGCACGGCACGCGGCTCAACTTCTTCTGGAGGAACTGCTGCCGTCAGATTCCTGATGAACGAAGGTAAAGATTCTCATCTGGTCCTCACACCGGATGGTCCTCGCGGCCCGCGACGTGAGATGAAAACAGGCTGTGCATTTCTCGCAGCTAAAACCGGTAAGCCAGTCGTTCCGACTGCATTCCTTTGCAAAAGTTACTGGTCAATCGGTACCGGCTGGACAAATCTGATCATTCCGAAACCATTTACTCGCGTCATTGCTGTGACATCTCCAGCACTGGTCATTCCCGAGTCCATTTCCAAGGAAGAACTCAAAGAATGGACTGAGAAGATCCAAGCGGAAATGGAGCGAGTGGACCAACATGCCCAAGATCTGCTGAAGCAGAAACCTTCAAAAAATAATATCGACTCAAAAGCATGAGAATCTACTTGAATCGATTTCTTTCCCAGACCATGAGTTGATGCCAGAATCAATTTCTAACTTGATTTAGACTCACTTTCTTTGGGTTTAAAATCCAGAGCAGCCGAATTGATACAGTAGCGTTTTCCAGTCGGTTGGGGGCCATCATCAAAAACATGCCCGAGGTGAGCTTCGCAGCGGGCACATTTGGCTTCTGTTCGAGTCATAAAGAAACTGCGGTCTGTATTAAGTTCCACATTTTCTTCATCGATTGGCTGATAATAGCTGGGCCATCCCGATCCAGAATCATATTTTGTGCTGGAATCAAATAGCGGCGTGCCACAACAAACGCAGTTATAAATCCCCTCTTCTTTGTTGTCCCAATATTTTCCGGTGAATGCTCTCTCTGTGCCTGCTTTGCGGGCGATATTGTATTGCTCCGCGGTCAACTGCTTCTTCCATTCCGCATCAGTCTTATGAACTTTGACTGACTCTTCTTCAGAATTACTCATTTTTACGTTCCCCCTTCAATTTCTCAGCAAAATTCTTGCGGAATTTTTCAATTTTGGGAGCAATCACAGCCCTGCAATAAGGCTGAAACGAGTTTTCAGCAAAGTAATTCTGGTGATAATCTTCAGCTTCGTAGAACTTAGTAAACGGAGAAATCTCGGTGACCAGTGGTTTGGAAAAAGCCCCCGATTTATCGAGTTGCTTTTTATATTCTTCTGCAACTTTCTTCTGGTCTTCGCTGTGATAGAAAACGACCGATCGATACTGCGGACCAATATCGGCTCCCTGTTGATTCGGAGTTGTCGGATCGTGAGTTTTCCAGAAGACTTCCAGGAGTTCGGAGAAGGCAATTTTTTCAGGATCGAATTCGATCTGAATGACTTCGGCATGTTTTGTCAGGCCGGTACAGACAGCCTTGTAGTTTGCCGTTTCTGCTTTGCCCCCCGAATATCCGGGCAGAACTTTTTTCACACCTGCTAACTCTAGAAACACTGCTTCTGTACACCAGAAACATCCACCGCCAAAAGTTGCTAATTCTACAGATTCCGAAGCCGACATCGTTTGCCCTTCACTCTCGAACTGGGGTATCGCGTGAGCAGCCGTTTCCTGAGGAGAGCTGCTACGCCATCCCCACGCCACTAAGCCAGAGACTGCGACCCCAAAAAAGAAAAATAATACGCGACCTGTTGATGTTGAATACATAAATCAATGCCTGACTACGGGCTGTAAATAGACTCGTTGAAGGATACCATCTTCTCAATTCTACAAATCAGTACGCTTTGCAGCCATGATCTGTTGGCTGGAAGGATCTTGCACAAATGCAATCAATTCCAGTGGCTCATTGTTAATATTGTAGGGGACTCGGATCGTTTGCTGACCAGTAATCTGGATATTTTTAATCGTTTCCAATTTCTGCACGACATTCACGTGAGCCAGTGTCCGACCACGATTTTCACCGGAGTCGACCCGATTCCCTGCCCGATTTTGAACGATTGCCAGCACAAGAGTCTTACCTTTGGAATTTGCTGTAGCATTATAGCGGAAGGTTATCGCATCTCGACTTTTATTCCACTTAGCTGAAATTTCCAGAGGCTCTTTCTGGGTACTATTCAAAGAATTTTTGATCGCCTCGTTTGACTTGGTGACATCTGAACCGACGAATTCAGTCTGACCATTAACAACCATTTGAGGCGTATAAATTCGGGTCGAGCCGAATGCCTGCGCGTAACCTCTTTGACGTTGAGAAAAAACCGACTGGCTGAAAGGGTCTTCCCATCCCAGGCGATTCCAGTAATCGACATGCATTGAAAGTACGTAAATTGGTAAATTTTTCTCAGCCGCCAGTTCTTGAATTCGCACGAGATTCTCGTCAGCGGCTGGACAACTGCTGCATCCCTGCGAGGTGAACAATTCCACGACGACGAATCCATGTTGTGACGTTTCGTCAATTCTCTCTCCTGCCGTCAGTCTGTTTTCCGCCTCACTCCGGATCGCCCGCAATCCGCACAGCAGCAAAGTAATTGCCGCCAGAGACAGCACTGCTTTCGACATAACTCACTCCTTTTCCCCAGAATAATAGATGTGCAAAAATTTATTGAATCTGTAAGGAGTTGTTTGTTAAGTAGTTAACAATGTGGATAAACATGCAGAATTCCTGAAAGCCAGTCACATATCATTTTAAGAATAGGTTTGCACTGGCCAATCAGGAATATGAAGTTTCGGTAGACTTAAAAACGTACTCAAATGAATTTCGGAACCAGTTTCCGAAGGAAAATATCGCATAGTCGACTTTTGATGGGAAATAGGGCACAATGATGCAAACTCCATTGATCGTATTTCACTGGAATCTGCCGTGTCACACTATTCCCCATTTCCTATTCGCATAATCAGGATCACATTCTTATGCTTCTCCGTTATTTGATTCTGTCACTCACGATTGTCGCTCTCGCACAAACAGGATTTGCTCAAACTCTGGTTTACGATGGCACAACCCCAGACAAACCTGGAAAACATCTTGTGTTCCTGGCGGGCGATCATGAATATCGATCGGAAGAATCCCTGCCTGCAATGGCGCGAATTCTTGCCAAACATCATGGCTTCAAATGCACGGTGCTCTTTTCCGTCGATCAGAAAACTGGAGAAATCGCTCCGGGTTCCAGCTACATGCCTGGTACAGAAGCCCTCGACGATGCCGATCTGATGGTCATCTTTCTGCGGTTCCAGGACTTCCCTGCAGAGCAAATGCAGCCGATTGTCGATTACCTCGATCGGGCAGGGCCAGTTGTCGGAATGCGAACTTCAACGCACGCCTTTAAAATCCCGAACGATTCCGAGTTCGTACGTTTCGATTACCGCTCGAAGGACCCGGATTTCAAAGATGGCTTTGGACGGCAAATCCTCGGCGAGACCTGGGCTGGTCATTATGGGCAGAATCATGTCATGAGCACGCGACTGGATTTGATCCCGGCTCAAAAGTCGCATCCCATTTTGAAAGGAGTGGAACATCCCTGGGTCCACGCAGGGGGATACTGGACTGAGCCAACTCCGGACAGTGTCGTTCTGGCAAATGCTCAGCCATTGCAGGGCATGACGCCAGATTCCCCTCCTGCTGAGGGAAAACTCCCCTGCCCCGGTGTCTGGACGCGAACCTATTCCAATGAAGCGGGAAAATCAGGTCGTGTATTCACAACCACATACGGTGCCTCTGAAGATATCCTGAATGAGGATTTTCGCAGACTGATGATCAACGCCTGCTTCTGGGCCTGCGGCGAAGAAGATGAGATCAAACCGAATCTCAACATCGAATTTGTCGGCCCCTACAATCCGACAACATTCAAATTCAACGGTCATCGCCGCGGAGTTCTTCCGAGCGACCTAGCGGGATGGGAATCACCGATTATGCCGATCACGAAGCCTGTCACAGAGTGATCGGCATAATCGAGACAAGACGAGCACGACTGGCATGACTCGTCTTGCAGAATCTACTTATACGCCGGGATCGCTTTGCCCAAATCGTGAGCCATTCGAGAGGGCGATGATTCTGGTGCTTTCACTTCAACCTCTGGAAATGGAGAAGGCTGGCTTCGTGTTGCATTTTCAGGTGACAACATCTTCATCGACGTTTTACCAACAGGCAACGATGGCTTTCCCGCTTTAGGAGCTGATTGCCACTCCATATTCGCATTTTGAATGGTCGATTGCTCTTTATCCATATGCCCCAGAGCATTCTTGATTCCATTGGTCTGCATAATTTCCGGCAGTTGCACTCGGCCTCGTTTCTTAGAAGCTTCGGGAATCTGACTGACTGATGTTGCCTGGAAAGATTCCGTTTCTTTCAAAACAGGCACCACAGGCTTCTGACTTGTCACACTCTGTTCTATTGCAGGAGTCTTATTCTCCATACGAACATCCTGGCCTTCAATCGGATTGGGCTGAATTAACTGTGGCGACTTGTCATTCTCAAAATAATTCGGCTTATCGGATTCTTTTTTCATCTCCCCTGGAGCCGGAGGAACTTCCAGATTGTCCATCGCTTCGGCTTCCTGAGGATTCAAAGCATCAATTGGTAATGGCAATTCTTCTGGATACGGCTCCAGTCCCATTTCCGGATTCCACGGCTGTTGACTCGCTTCAGGTGCCGCAAAACCAACTTCGTCATTATGTCCATCTGCGGCAAAGGCTTCAGGAACGGTTCGCAAGTGCGGTGCAGGGATCGCATGAGCACGCGATTTGGCTCGGGCAAAGGCCTGCCGATAAGCCTCCGGATCCCACTTGCCTTCCATCAGATGAATGTTGTCCTGTTGCAGCAGGGTTCCCTGTCGGAAATACATGTTGACGATCGCTTTGTTGTAATCAACCAGACTTTGATGATAGGAATTCTCAGCAGCCGCCAGAGATTCCTGGGCACGAAGATAGCGGTCAAGTGTATTCGACCCCGAACCGACTTCGAGTTCCTGACCAATCATGCGAACTCGTTCGAGTGCTGCACTACGTCGGCTGAAGTTTGAAACTGCTGTCGCATACGAAGTTTCGAGTTGCTGGAAAGAGACGGCAATTTCATGACCGACTTCCAGTTCCTGAGCCGCAAGAACTTTACGGGCTTTCGTCAGACGCAGTTCGATATTACGGACCTGCGATTTCGCCTGTCGTAATCCGAATGGCATACTGAATTCAAGTCCATAGGTATAGCCAGTTTCTTCACCTTCGGCGATCTTACCATAAAACGAATTCAGGTCTCCGCCGTTCTTATCCAAGTCGCTATTGGCAAGCAGGTGATCTCCGAATCCATTCACTTGATACTGGGCAATCAAATCGAGCCGTGGCCGAGCCAGATTTTTAGCGGCTCCTAACTGAAGTTCCAGGCTTTTGATATTCCATTTTTGACGTCGAACTTCCACTCGCTCCGTCAACCCGAGAGCCAATGCCTGATACCAGTCTGCTTGCAAACGAGCAGCGATCGGATCATCTGCAGGACGAATGACCTTGCGATCATTCACCGGCAATCCCAAAAGTTCGCGCAGTCGCTGTTCGGTAACATACAGTGTTCCCAGTGAATTTTCTGCCTGGGCACGAGTTTCAAAATAACGATCGCGAGCCTGAGCTTCTTCCGAGTTCGTAAATCCTCGCACACCCCCTAAGTCTCGCTTCGCTTTGGCGACACGCCAGGTATCCAATGCGGTGTTTCGAGCAGTGACGGATGTATCGAAGTTTCGATACGCCAGATACAAATCCCAATACGTGTCTTCCACGTCCTTAATAAGATTTCTGACGTTGGCTTCAAATTGTGTGATCGAAATATCGGCATTGATACGGGCAATTAACACCCCGTTGGAAACCCCGGTAATCCCTGCAAACCCATCGCTGAGTGGACCAGCAACTCTCACGAAGTCGGCTCCAGAACCCGACAACAATTGCTGACGATACCGAGCCTGCACATTCCCCGTATAGGTCGAGGGAAACAGTAATCCCTGAGCATTTGAGGATGAATAATTCACCTCATGAGCCAGTGAGAAATTCGCACCGTAAGCGAAGTTTTTTGTCAATGCCGTGTTAAATGCTCCGGTTTCCTGCTCAAGAACTCCTCCAGGGGCACCGCCGAAGAATGGATTGTTCTGGACTGTTTCGTTGCGTCCGTAAGTCAAGCTACTCGTTAGTGTCGCGTCGAAATCTGCGAGAGCCGCTTCGGTACCAACACCGCCGAAGAGCACACCGGAATCCTGAATCGCAGGGTCGTAAATACTGGCGGTCTGTGTCGGGTTGGCCAGTAAAGAATTATTGGGAGAAAGAAACTGTCCTGCAGAGCGAATGACATCGCTGTTGGCCAGTGATAGATGTACTGCTTCCTGCAGGCCAAGATCCCAGATTTCATCGCGAGCCGCATCGGAATTGGCGACCGTACGTGGGGGAGCGGTTGTCTCGATTTCCGGAGGATGTGCCTGGGCAACATTCGGATAGTCGATTTCCTGACCCGTTTCACGATACTGTTCAAGTTGAGGTTTGGGTTTCCCAAGAAAATAATACTTGGGAAAGCCAACCTGACATCCTGAGGAGACGGGCACGAGTAATGCCAACATTAATTGGAGACTCTTCCAGCCTCGAAGTCGATTCATTCCAGCCATTTCCCACCCCATCAAACATGACTCGCTTGAGTATCCCCACGATGTTCAAGCTGAGAATTCATCAAAGTTCTCCAGAACGCTAACCCTGCACATCACGAATATCGTGAGAACTTCAATGATCGATACCTTGATAATCGGAATCCGCGCACGAATTCCTACAAGCGTTATCGGCGGAACAACCGGCATTATTTGAATCTGGTCTGAAAGAAACTGCGTTTTCCTGAAACTGGGAAGGAGGAGTCAAGAACTCCAATTTGTCGTAATTAATTACTAATTAACCACTTATGTCTCCATTACACTTAGTGTACTTCGGATTTGGCAATTTTGAAATCACTTTCAAAAACTCAAGAACTATGATTCTCACTTCAGAAATCAGTGATCATAAAGTCATCGGGTATTGTACGAACAACTTCATTTTTGAATGACTGGCTGATCAAAATCCCTTAAGTCTTGCCAGAAATTACTCGACTGTTAGAATGTGTGACACCTAAACAACGCTTATTCACTAACAGTTCGAGACATATCGGGAGCCTAAAATGGCAAAAACACAGCGAAAATTGAAAAAAGCAAATCATGGCAAGCGACCTGCCAGTGCTAAGGCACGCAAGGCAAAACGAGCAAACCTACGATTGTCTTAATCGTATTCAATTCTGAACACGAGAGCACATGACCCGCTATGTTGGCGGGTTTTCTTATGCGCCGATGCTGAATGAGCTAGTTTCCCCTGAAATTGGGATGATCACATTGAATCAATCAAAAATAGCCATCAAGAATTATCTGCTGGAAACCTGCACCGATGCCGCCATTGATTACCCAGCTGAGGTTTTTAGTGCTCGTCGAAAATTCCTAGACCTGGATTCGGCTTCTCATTCCCAACAGCTGGCAACTCGTTTCCATGAACAACTCGAAGGAAAATTGCAAAGAATTGCCGGACGTTTCTGGTCTGAATCGCCAGAGACCACGAAAAAGCAGCTCCAAGACCTTGAATCCAAAAAGCTCACAAATTCTCCAAATCTTCAGAAACGACAACTGCAACTTCTGCAACTGACACAACTCCAGAAACAGTGGCCGGAGATTTCAGCGCATGTTCAAATGGATTCTCATTTTCTGGCATGGGTTCAACGCCTGCTGATCGCTACTCCAGCACAAGCACAGGTTCAGCTCACCAACTTGCTGCACGATACGAACCTGGAAAATCGAGATCGAGTTCGATATCGAAATTCGGCTCAACTATTGTTGACCTATATCCCAATGGATTGGCACGATATGCGTCGGCTCATTTCTCCAGTGGCTCACTTAAAGTTGAAATCCATTCCTCAAGAGTCGATTCCCCAGGCAGATTCTTCACCACGAAGCAGGGAATTGAGTGGATTGCAATATTTTGTCATCATTCTGGGAATCGTCTTCGTGATTCGGCTGCTCTCTGCAATTGTACAATCACAGTAAAACGACTTCCTTGGCCTCTCTTAACTACTTAATCAAGCCATGACCGAACCGGACTGGAAATTATTGCCTCATCAGCCAGTTCAATTTTTTGAATTACCTGAAGACTACGACCGCCGCGATTTGAAACGGGCGTATGGTCGTTTGATTAAAGTGTATCGTCCGGAACAACAACCGGAAGAATTCCGGAAAATTCGTGATGCTTTTGAGCAACTCGAAAGTTGGCTGAGTTATCGTGACCTGGACACTTCAGCTGAAATTACGCCGCTGGACATTAACATTCCTGTTGACCTGTCTGAAGATCACCTCAGTGGTTCATTCAGTTCAGAAACACAGGAACCTTCCAAACCTGCCGTTAGACCATCCCTCAAGGAAATCCTGGAAACTCACACACCCGAAGAGTGGTTCCTGCAACTCACTGCAAAAGCGGAGAAAGATCCGACAGACTACATTCATCTGGCGATCGTCAGCGAAGTGATTGAAGGACAGCCTGAGCAATCGTTTTTAAACTGGCTGTGTGTTGGATTGAAAACTTACCCTCACAATACCAACCTGCATAGGTTTGTTAACCAGTATTGCCGTCAGGTCGAGACACGTGAGCAATCTGCAGAGGTCTTAAATCTGCTTTGTCTGACATTACCTCCCGCAAAGAGACTGGCTCTGACAGAACCACTTTGGGACGATTTGCTCAAAACAGACTTTGTGACATTCCAACGATTGTGGGAAGATCACCTGCTACCCTATCGCGATTATTTTCCCGAACAGTTTGTGCCTTTTCTATCAGCATGGTTGATCCCTGCGGTTTGGACATCATCACCTCAATGGCTCGACGATCAGGTCCAGTATCTGGAAAGTCATGCGGATCTGATCAACCACCATCTGGAGTTTTCGTTTGAATTTTACGAGCTCTTAAAGAACTATCTCAACTCGATAAACGAACTGGATATTGAGCACAATGAAGAGTTCCCCTATTTGCAATTCCACAAAAACTTGCGTGCACTGTGTCTCGCAGATGGTGAAAAAGAGATGGAAACCTATTGGGAATTTCAACGCGAGTTAAGTCAGACATTTTCGGAATGGTCTCCCAAATTTCAATCACAGAAAAAACAATCTTCTTTACAACAGCAATTGGCAATCGTCTGGGAATGGTCTGCTCATTATGCGAAACAGCAGCGTCAAAGATATGTGCAACAACTCGATACTGATCAAGCCACAATTTGCTCGCGAGAATGGATCCGAAGCTTGATTGGCTCTTTAGTCCCTCAGGTTGTCTCTCAACTTTCCTATGCAGGGTGGATGTTTTTGCAATTGATCATCTGCATGACGGGATTGTTTTTGTTCAATATGGATGAAGACTCCTTTCTCTTCACCTTGTTGATCATCCTCGGCATGATTTCTGCTCTGTTTCTTTCCTGGGGACTGCAGAATCATATCGAACAAACGCTGACGAACTATCGCTATCGCCACAAAGTCCGACCGCAGGCACTGCAATTCTTACAGGAAAAACGTCCCACATTCTGGCAAATCCATCGGGCATTTGATGGCTGGTTAGATGAAGAAAATCCTCGCGTCACAGATTTCCAAGTCTATTATGGGACTCTTCTACTAAAAGATCCCGCGCTACGCATCTACCGCACTGCTCTCGATTTTGAATAAGCAAATCAGAACGAACAGCAACGATATCTTACTCCGATTTCAAATGTCGCAACTCTTTCAGTACCTGCACTCCCCGTTCGAGAGTCTTCTGCGGGGCGGCGTAGGAGATGCGGAAGTGGGTGTCTTTGCTGCTGAAGACATTGCCAGGGATAATCAGCAGATTGCGGGCAATCGCCTCTTTGACGAACTCAGTCGCCGTTCCCCAGGGAGCTTTGACGAATAAATAAAATGCCCCCCCGGCTCCGTGGATTTCGTAGTCGCTTAACGCTTCGACCATGAAATCCCGCTTCTGTCGATACTCGTCCACTTCAGTAGACATGTCGACATCGCAAGCCGCTAGTGCCGCCCATTGAGCCGGGTGAGGAGAGCAGACGAACGTAAACTGCTGCAACTTCAATATCTGTTGAATGATGTGTTGCGGGCCATGACAAAAGCCGACTCGATGACCAGTCATCGAGTGCGATTTACTGAAGCCATCAATGACAATCGTTTGATCGTTCCATTGAGCAGGGCTGCAGAACGGTTCGTCGTAACAGAACTGCCGATAAATTTCATCGCTGATCAATGCAATATCGTGCTTAATCGCCAACTCAGCCAGTTCCTGCATTTCTGCCGGCGACGCAACATAACCGGTCGGATTGCTCGGGCTGTTGAACAGAATCACTTTCGTTCGAGAAGTAATCGCTGCCTCGACTTTGGCGATATCGATTTTGAAATCCGGGTAGGTATCGACTTCAACAACTTTCCCGCCAGCCAGTGTTGTCAAATGCTTATACATGACAAACCAGGGATCGAACACGATCACTTCATCACCCGGGTTGACCAGCGTGCAAAGTGCCATCATCAACGCGCCGCTCGTCCCACTGGCGATGAAGACTTTCCGATCTTCATGACCAAACTGCTGATCGATATCCCCTTGGATTCTCTCGATTAACGGCTTAATCCCCTGCGTTTGACTGTAGGCATTCTTACCTTCATCAATCGCCTTTTTAAAAGCCTCTTTAATCGGTTCCGGCGTGTCAAAATGCGGCTGACCAATACTCAGATTGATCGGATCGGTCATGTTCGCCGCCAGATCGAACACCTTGCGAATCCCTGAGGCATCGATCTTCAACAACCGCTCAGAAATCCACTCTTCACTCATGGGATGGTCTCTTTAGAAAGTAAACGCTGAAATCGAATGTTTACGATGAAACTGGAATCAAAATGAGACAAGCACGAAGCGCAAGCGAGTGTGTTATTTTGGATTCGACTCACTCGCTTGCGTTTCGTGCTTGTATTTCAACTCGCAACTACGCAGTCAAGGCACCCCGTTTTTCGCCAATCAATTTGATAAGGGCTTTCTGCGGGTCGGCAAATTTCTTAAGGCCTTCTTCCATGAGTGTCGATTCGAGATTTTCAAAATCGATCTTCGTGTGAATTTCTTCGAGAACTTCCGCAGAGGGTAAAACGTCGACCTGTCGAGTGAAGACTTTGCCGGTCATTTCCTGGACGGCTGCGTTCGTACCGGGAGGATTCGTTTGAATGTCGGAACCGGCCAGTGCAGACACATATTTATCTTTGGGATCTTCCGGCTTCTTCGTACCCGTGCTGGCAAAAATCATTTCCTGGTCAAGAGGCAGATTTTTGTCAGCCCAGAATGTCTCATTCAATTTCCAGATTTCCTTGGCATTCACAATACCGACAAGACCTTGAGCATCGGACGAAAGATCAGCCGCGTGCTTATCGGTGTAAACATCGATGCGGCTGATGAAAATACTGTAAACCGATTTCAAAGTGCCAGGGTTCTCGCGTCGTTGGGCTCCCCGCCAGACGGCATCCCGAGCCGCTTCATATTGGCGCTGGGAAAAAATGAGCGTGACATTGAGCGTGACACCCGCAGCCGACAATTCTTCCAAAGCGGCAAGACCACCGGGAGTTGCTGGAACTTTAATCATGCGGTTGGTGTGACCGGCAGACCATTTTTTACCGAGTGCGATGTACTGCTCAGCTTTCTCTTCGACAGACAATTCACAAGAAGCATCTTCGAGCAGCGGATCGAGTTCGAAACTGACGTAACCATCATTCCCTTTGGTCTGCTCGAAAACATCAGCAAAAACAGACTGGGCGTCTTTGACGAGTTTGTCTGTCATGGTCCAGGCGACACTGGAATCGTCGGCATCATCGGCGAGCAGGGTTTCGAGATCGGAATCGAATCGGCCGGTTTTCAGCAAATCGGAAACGATAATTGGATTCGAAGTTGCACCCGTGGCACCCAGAGCACGGTTTTCGCGGACGAGGTCTGGGTCGATACTATCCAACCAGAGTTTCGTTCCTGTTTGAATCAAACTTTCAAGTGGCGATGACATCGTTTCCTCTTCCCGTATTCATAGTAATTGAGTTCACTTAATACGTTTTAACATGCCCGGAAAATGATGACCAGTGTCAGCCAACATTTCCTCATCACTTGTTGCAATATGACATCACAATCCGCAACAAATGATGCCTTTTCGACTCTTGTGTTAAGTTCTCTTCACATTGCAAAACAAATGACTTTCCTTTTCGATTCTTCTTAAATTCAAGCAGTTTTACCGACAAGACCAATGAGAAAATGCTCGCTCAAAATTTTTCGAGGTCTCTCGGTATCAGATTTGTATTGATGGAATAAAGAATTCAAATTCGGGTGGCTTCAATGAAAGCACCCAGCTTTCATCAATTACTGGGGTCGTAGCGAAGTGAAGCCCCCAGATCGTTGTTGATTCTGGGGGCTCTCTAAGTTCGAACCCAGCCACCCTGCAACATAAATGGTACTGATCCGCTTCGCGGATTCTATGGAATATACAACATGGTTGAATTTGGACATCAGGAAACGCGGATCGTTCAGAATGATCCGTATTTGCAGGAACTTCGCAGGCTCGCAGATCGCAATTCTGTGTTACTGATTGTGGGAGAATCCGGAACAGGCAAGCAGACGCTGGCTCGGAAGTTTCATCATTTCCGGACGGCTAAGACGGGAACATTCCGAATTCTGGTGGGGAAGTCGATTTCTTCAAATTCGGGATCAAAGCTGGCTCGATTGCGAGTTGCCAACTGGAAGCGGCAACTTAACAGTCAATCCGCAGGCACGTTACTGATTCCGAATATTGATCGTCTCAGTCGTTCACTTCAGCTCGATTTACTGAAACTTATTAAAAGTAGATATGATCGAGAAAACCAGGAAGCCTGTGAGCCTCTAGTGATGATGACTGCGAATCCGACCAGTCTGCTCGAACCAATGACACAAGCTGCTTCAAAAGAATTCATCATCCGTCAAAAGCTGGAAAGATCTCAATTCGACTTGCCACCGCTCAGAGAATACTCCCAGCAAATTACTCAGCTGGTGCGTCAATTCCTGAGTTCACAAACAGCTGCAGGTCATACCCCGATTCATTACATCGAATCGGCTTATCTTCAAAAACTGCAGCAACATAGCTGGCCAGGAAATCTACGAGAACTTAACGCGGTCGTTTCAGATACACTCGATCAGTGTTCAGGACCAACCATAACCATTGCAGACTTACCCGCATGGTTTCAGCCCAAAACCTGTACAAACCGAGTTGTTGAGCCGGAACATCTTCCTAATGGGGATTATCTCACACGATTAGAAATCCCAACCCGGCATCATCGATTTGGCGAAAAAATTGCAAAAACCGAGCAGGAGCTGATTACCAATGCTCTGGCTGACTGCGAACACAATCGGACGCAAGCCGCTCAGTCTCTGGGGATTAGTCGCGTCACGCTTTACAATAAGATGAAAAAACTGGGCATGTCGTCGCATCGCAGTTCACGAGTGGATGAAAACTGATCCGGCCCTCGGTTTTCATTCCCCGCCCGAGTGACTAACATCACTTCTTAGTTTCCAATCAAACAATTTGAAGTGATATTTTTGAGCCGGGAAGAGAATTTTCGTATGTCTGCACGACCTGAAGTTTTAATCAGTGCTTTTGGCGATGAAGCTGCTAACACGAAGTCCATCATTGAACAGTTGGCTGTCTTGTCGAGCCTGGGGCTGAAATATTACAGCCCTCGTTTTGTCGATGTGACTGGCTCCGGCGAAGTGAAGCACGTCGTCGATTTGTCGACTTCCGAATGGGAGCAGGTCAAAAAAACTCAGGATACTTACGGGATGACGGTCACAAGCATCGGAGCCCGCCTCGGCAAGGTGAAGCTGATCGATGTCGAAGATGGTTCGCACAATAAATATGTCGATCCGAAAACTTACCTCAAAGGCGAAGTGCAAAACACGATCAATGCCGCTCAGGCACTGGGAGCCAAACTGATTCGCGGCTTCTCGTTCTATCACCCACAAACTGAAAAGCCGGATGCTTACATTTCTCAGGCGGTGGATCGACTCGGAGAAATTGTCGATGCCTGTGAAAAAGCGGGTGTGGTTTATGGATTGGAAGTCGAAGCGAATCTGATCGGGCAGAATGGGCATTATCTGGCGGAACTGGCTGAGAAAGTGAATCATCCGAATATGGTTTGCATTTTCGATGGCGGAAACCTTTCCACGCAAAACATGACTCCCGTGCAGGTCTTTGAAGAATACAAAGCGATGCGGGATCATATTGGCTGGATTCACGTCAAAGACTATCGGATCGATCCTTCGCTTGTCTGGACGGGTGTGGTCGATGAAAACCGTTTGAAAAACTTTGTGCCAGCCGACATTGGCGACTCTGGTCACGAAGCGATCTTCCGCGATCTGGCCGAACATTTACCAGAACTGACGAAAAAAGTAACCAAGCTCGGCGTCCCCGGCTTCTTCCTGGAACTGGAACCACACCTCAAAGGTGGCGGACAGTTCGGTGGATTCAGTGGGCCCGATGGAATGGGAGTGGCCGTCAGAGGACTTTGCAGTCTGCTCGATTTCACTAACATCGACTACCAACTCCGCACGATGGATGACATCATCGAATCACGTGGGTTTTAATTTAACAGGTTGAATCAAAGTACAAGCACAAGCGAGTGTGTTTATTCCGGTCGATTTGACACACTCGCTTGCGCTTCGTGCTTGTATCGTTAAAACTTCAATTCATTCGCGCTCACAGTATTATCACGGACGAAATGAGCATTTCATGGAATCATTGATCGTCTTGATTTCCGGAACGGCCACCGGAATCGTAGCCGGTCTGTTTGGAGTGGGGGGGAGTTTTCTGCTGGTCCCCCTGCTGAGTATTACGACGTCGATTCCGATGGAATTGATCGTAGGCAGTTGTGCCTGCCAAGTGCTTGGGCCTGCCACTGCTGCATCGCTCTCATTTCGGCAACGGCGGCGCGACTTGCGGATTCCCTTCATACTGATGGGAGGAATTATCGCAGGCACGCTGTGGGGATCCGCTTCGCTCAATCAATTGAAGGAACAGATTGGCTCGAATGCGGATTCGTTGTCGAATATCGTGCAAATCACGTATCTGGTGCTGCTTTGGTCACTGGGGCTCTTCAGTTTATGGGAATCGATGCTGCATAAACGTGGAAAACTGATTCCAATCGGCTGGGCTCGTCTGAAATGGCTGCGTCCAGTCTGTGAGGTTTTTGGAAGAAACCGTCGGCATCAGGTTTCGATTATTTCCCTCAGTTGGTTCGGCGTCTTTGTCGGTTTTCTTTCCGGTTTCATCGGCTTGAGCGGCGGTGTGATTCTGCTCCCCGGTTTGCATTACGCTTATGGCATTCCCACAAAACGAGCGGCTCGAATGTCGATGCTACTCGTCTGGCTGATTGCGATTCAGGCCACCGTCATTCATGCCACTTATCAGCGTGTCGATCTCCAAACGGTGGTGGTATTGCTGCTTGGCGGAACCTTGGGAGCAAAACTCGGCGTTCAATTGAGCGAGCGGATGTCTGGCGGAGCCCTCAGACAGCATTTTGCCTGGTTACTCCTGATCACGGCTGCCGTGCTGTCGATTTACTCTCTGACAAAATAATTTTTCCTGTCTGAATCCCCTATTTCCTCACTGAATTTTTAAATCGGAATCTCTGAATCCCAACGAACTTTGAATTTCAAGATTGAATAACGCCTCAAGTCATCATAAAATCAAGAGATACCGATTTATCCGCTTCAGGCATTTTACATGCAGCCTTCACATAGCCCATTATTCTGGTCATTTCCCGCTGGTTCGCTATTTGCCACCCGCATTCGGGTCAGTCTGTGGTTTCCGCTGTTATTGTTGATTCTGCTGGTTCGCTTTGATGCGAAAATAGCGATTGCTTTGACAGGCATCTTCCTGTTCAGCACTCTACTTCATGAATTACTGGGGCATGTCCTGGTCGCTCGTTCGACAGGGGGAGACGGCTCGGAAATTATGCTCTGGCCATTTGGAGGACTGGCAACGGTTCGCCCCGCCAATACCTTCAAGTCCCAATTCCTGACAGCATCTGGTGGCCCGTTCACTAACTTTATGATTTGCCTGGTCCTGTTGCCGCCCTTGCTGGCAATTTCTGGTGGCTCTGAAGCTTTCAATCCATTTGTGCTACCCGTCGGTGAATTTACCGCGAAATGGGGTCAGGAGTTAATTGTCCTGATTTTCTTCGTGAATTGGGCTTTGACAATCGTGAACCTGCTGCCCATTTACCCACTCGATGGTGGTCGAATGGTGGAAGCATGCCTGATTGGTCAGGGGACGGCTACCGAGCGAAAAACAATCTGCCTGAAAATAGGAACGGTTGCCGCCATCATCTTTTCAGCGATCGGCTTGATGACCGACAACGTCTGGATTGTCTTTCTGGCTTCAACCTTGCTGGTCATGAACATTCTCGAGGGGGTGAGCGTTCAATACGGCGAAACCTTCGACGATTCCTTCATGGGGTACGACTTTTCCCAAGGATATACCTCACTCGAAAAAAGTGTGGATACGACTCACAAACCAGCCAGAAAAAGTTTCTGGGAACGCCGTCGGGAACGTCGTGAACAGGAGAAAGCCAAGGTTCTTGCCGAACAGCGGCGACGCGATGAAGAACATCTCGATGAACTGCTTGCTAAAGTTCATCAGCAAGGGATGAACTCATTGACTGCCCAGGAAAAGAAATTCCTCGAACGCAAAAGCAAAACCATGCGAACGAAAAATGGCTAACACAGTAGGACAGGCTTCCTGCCTGTCTTTTTTTGGGAAGAACATCCTTGTAAAGACGCGGTAGATGCCATGCTCACGCTTGCCTGAACATCCAATTGGGGATCGCTTTCATTAAATACGCAATCGTTCAGCGGCGTTATAACACATGGCTAGAACGATGAATTTTAATGTCACCCGCAATGCATGCTTGCCCTGCTGCGCGATGCAAGCATGGCACCCAATTCCTCTTCATGAGAATTTGCTACTACAATTTACCCGAGGACTTTTTTGTTTCCAGAGAAGTCGTTAGTGGTATTATCCATTTAATTAACAACAAGATGACTATCGCCGTGGCAGCACTATGCAACAATGGAATTTCGTCTTCCACAAAAAGGGTATATAAACAGTACAGAAGGAAATATATTGTCACGATAGGCAAAATGTGAAAATACCTTTCTCTGAAGAATCTGTTTAGATTTTCAATCCTACTCATCATTCGCCCCTGAACACATTTCACTTCTTTTCAAGGTAGATTGTTCGAACTCTTCGTCCAACAATATTTCGTTGCAACTCCGTTTAAACTGACTATACATTCAATCACATCAATTGTCAGTAGGAATCCGTAGAAACCGGTATCGGGATGCGGTCTTTCGGAAAATTGTCGAAGTCAGGGTTCTGCTTCATCAGTGCAAAGATGGCGATGACCATCAGTACGAGTGGTATCAGACAGATCCCAACCAGATAGGCCATGAACGTCCAGTCACGGGACGTGATATTCTCGGAATGAGGATCGAACTCGAGTTTTGAGGATTTCGCATCCTGAGGTTGAGAACTATTCATCGAATGTCGATTTTCTGCGAAGGATGTGGTGGTAATGCTGGGCGAAACGGTGAGATTCATCGCGCACATATTGCAGCAGGCGGAGTCCGTAGGAATGTCGGGAGACTTTTTTCGGTTGGGATTCGCCGGGGATGTAGATTTCTTCTTCGCGCTTAGCGAGAGAAATTGTCATCGGAGGTTCGATATCAATCGCCCGCATCGCTTCCAGAGCGGCATTCAATTGGCCTTTGCCGCCATCGATCAGCAGTAAATCCGGGAATGATTCTCCAGCTTTTTGCAGTCCCCGCATGCGTCGAGAAACCACTTCTCGCATTGAGGCAAAATCATCCACACCGGCGACAGTCCTAATTTTGTAGCGACGGTATCCATGCTTGAACGGCAGACCATCAATAAACTGCACCAGAGAGGCCACCGTTTCACCTCCCTGCAAATGTGCGATATCCATCCCTTCAATTCTGCGAGGAAGTTCCGACAGATTGAGGATTTTCTTCAGCCCCGCCATTCCCTTTTTCGGATCGATGTAGAAAACTTCAGGTTGTTGATCGGTTTGAATATCGCCGCGTAATTCAATCTTTTTGAGCGAGTTGATCTGGTCTCGAATCGCAGCTGCTTTTTCGAACTGCAGATCTTTAGAGGCCTGCTGCATCTCTTTTTCCAGATCGCGATAGAGTTTTGTTCGTTGACCGTCGAGAAAAAGTTTCAGCTTTTGAATATCTTTGCGATATTCTTCTTTGCTGATCCGAAAATTGCAGGGAGCAGTGCATTGATGAATGCTCGCCAGCAGGCAGGGCCGATACCATTTCCACTTTTCATCACTGGCATCGATATCCAACGAGCAGGTGCGGAACTGAAAGATTTTCTGCAAAACGGTAATCGTTTCGCGAAGTTGACCAGCGGAGGTAAAGGGGCCGTAGAGTTTGGAATTTTTGTCTCGGGGGGCCCGCGTAAATTCGACCCGTGGGAAATCTTCCCGGGTTGTAATCTCCAGATAGGGAAATGTTTTGTCGTCTTTGAGTTCTGTGTTGAAGCGGGGCTGGATATCTTTAATGAGCCGGGCTTCGAGTAAGAGGGCATCGACTTCCGATTCGGTTGAGATGTAGTCGATATCGACAATGGCGGTCACGAGTTCAGCCGTGCGTCGTTCTGTCTTAGCCGCAGCCAGAAAATAACTTCCGGCTCGACTGCGTAAATTGACTGCTTTACCGACGTAAATCACACGATCCTCAGCATCTTTCATCAAATAGACACCGGGAGTGGTTGGGAATTGCCGTACTTTTTCATTCGGCAAGAGCACCAAATTCTCAGAGCTAACCGTTTCGCCCGTCTCCGCAGGCAAATTGTCTTTGGGCAAATTGTCTGTCGTTTCATCCATGTCAGTATTATAGACAATAATAGTGAAGAGAGAATCTTGAGTCTGAAATTCGATATTTTGGGAAGCTTATGTCTGGCGTGTTGCTCAGTGAGTAGGGAACCATTAAAAGTATTCTGACACGACAATTAACGATTTAAGGATAATCAGACATGCGACACGATGGACGCCAGGTGAATCAATTACGACCGATTGAAGTACGACGACAATTTACCGATTCCAGTCCGGGATCAGTTTACATCAAAGCGGGACGAACAACATTATTGTGCACAGCCAGTGTCGATCTTGAAGTCCCCCCATGGAAGAAGCACGAAGAGAATCCTTCGGGCTGGGTGACCGCTGAGTACAACATGCTGCCGGGAAGTACTTCTCCACGAAAACGTCGAGATCGGACCAAAGTGGATGGACGTTCCACTGAAATCCAACGGCTGATTGGTCGCAGTTTACGCGCGGTTGTCGATTTTCAGGCCCTTGGCCCGCGAACGATTACTATCGACTGTGATGTTCTAGAAGCCGACGGCGGAACCAGGACTCTTGGAATCACAGGAGGTTTCATCGCTCTCGTCGATGCGTTGCTCTGGTTACGGAAACAGGATCCAACATGTGATATCCAGAAGATTCTGGTTGATACCGTTGCCGCTGTGAGTGTTGGAATTTGCGAAGGCGTCCCACTGCTCGACTTGAATTATATCGAAGACAGCACCGCTGAGGTCGATTTGAATGTTGTGATGACCGGCTCAGGTCAGTTTGTAGAGATTCAGGGAACTGCTGAGCAGCGGACTTTTTCGCACGATCAACTGCAAAAACAGCTCGCGCTGGCTGGGGATGGGATTGTAGAATTGACACGAATTCAGCGGGATATCTTCGGGGAAAACTGGCCTCTGGACCAAAATCCCTCAAGTTGATACAACTCGCTTCATTCACTCAAGCAGTTTCTTTGGTGAACCCCACCCACCCGAGCCATCCTGGCTCGTCTCGTTAGAAGTTTACCTCGTCCATTCCGCCATCGCCAGAACGGAGTCTGTCATGCGCGTCCGCATTATCTGTATGTTCTTCGCCGCATTAATCAGCGTCGCCGGAGCAAGTCCAACCCAGGCCGGCATTGAAGCTGTCAAAGGGAAAAAATACACCTTGACCAAAAAACATGGCCCCTGGATGGTCATGGTCGCTGTGTTCAGCGAACTCCCTGAAGAGTTGCGCAATGAAGGAATGAATTCTGAACAAGCAGCAGATGAGCTCGTTTATGAATTACGCACTAAAGGAATTCCCGCATACACCTATCGTCGGGATCAGAAGTTAGAATCGATTGATACTACGAATCGCCTGAATCAAGTCGAGAAACGTCAATACAAACTCGATACAGAAATTTGCGTTCTGGCAGGCAATTACAGCAGCATTGAAAGTGAAGACTCCTTAGGAAAGCGAACTCTAGAGTGGATTAAGGATTATAATCCGTCTTGTCTTAATAATACTGCAGTTTACAGACCAATCCCTGGACAATCTGGCCCGTTGGGAGGAGCGTTTTTGAGTGTGAACCCAATGCTGAATCCAGAAGAAGTGAAACGCCGTCAGCGGGATCCTGAGATCATTCGATTCAATTCGAAGACGGAATTTTCCCTCTTGGACAATCCTGGGAAATACTCAGTGGTCGTAGCATCATTCTATGGAAATTCAGTAACACAAGTCGGTGGCGACTCTTCAAGCTCTAAAAAAGAACTCGGACGTGGCGGGCTCGATCTGGCCGAATTCCAGGCTTGGCAAGTCATGAAAGCATTGCGAGAACGAGGCATGGATGCGTATGTCTTTCATGATCGAAAAAAATCGATTGTCACCGTTGGTGAATTCGATTCCTCAAATGATCCTGGTGTGCAAACTGTCTTCAAAACATTTACGGCTCAGTGGAAGCCTGATCCCGCAACTGGTCAGCCAAAATTGCTGGCAGAATCTCTGGTGTTATCAACGCAAAGCGGCGAGCAGTGGTTGTGCACGTTTGATCCAAAACCGAAAATGATTGAAGTGCCTTACAAGCATTGATCAAACATAATAAATAAGAAAAGAGCCGGATGACGCTATGTGTCAGCCCGGCTCTTTTTATTGTTCACGCAAAAATAATTCTATTATGGAGCAGGTGTCTCGGCAGGTGCTGGTGTCTCAGTCGGTGCTGGAGTCTCAGCAGGTGCTGGCTTATCAGCTGGAGCAGGAGTTTCAGCCGGTGCAGGAGTCTCTGTCGGAGCCGGTGTTGCTGCAGGAGCCGGAGTTTCGGCTGGTGCTGGTGTTTCCTTAGGTGCAGGTGTCTCAGCAGGAGTCGGTGTTTCTGCAGGTGGTGTTGTCACGGGAGCAGGTGTTTCTGCTGTGGGCGGTGGTGTCTCTTTTACTGGAGCAGGAGTTTCAGTAGTTGCAGCTGGCTTGGGCATATCGGCATGGTCGTGATCGTCATGACCTTCATCGCCATGGTCGTGATCGTCATGACCTTCATCGCCGTGATCGTGATCGCCATGATCGTGGTCGGCGTGGTCGCCACTCGGGTGGATGTGTGCAGAATACTCTTCGTCAGCAATCGTCACTTTAAGATTTCCATGCAGCGTTTCACTAGACACGCCTTCGGGAAGAGCTCCATCGAGTACAAACTGAGAAGCCATGCCTTCTGCTTCGCCTTCCTGTGGCATCGCTTTGAGGGAAATCGGACCAGCTTCTTCATCTACAAGAGTAATGCTGTCCGCTTTAGCAGCAGCTGCATTTTCTGCGTGAGCACCCAGGATATATACGGTCATTTTGGGATCGGCATCCGCAAAAACAATCTCTGCTGAGTAGGCATGTTCGCCCAGTTCGACGAGAAAACCGCCGTGAGGTGCAGTGTGAGCATGGTCGTGATCGTGATCGTGATCCTCGACCATGTCGCTGTCGGTGACTTCACGATATTCTTTGGGTTTGCTGCAGCCAATCAGGCTGACGGCCAGTAAACCACAACAAAAAAGTTCAATCCCATGATGGAAGCGCATCTCAGTCTCTCCGGTGCAAATTTCGCAAAGTCAGGTTCGTAGAATCAGGCAACACACCGTCACCTTCACAGTTGATCATACCGACACTCTTCTGCACATACAAATTCACAATCGTGTATTCGTCATGAAATCGAAAAGTGGTATTGGTTATGACGTTGTGTTCACAGATTCGATTATCTCAATGTGTTGTGATAACGCAGCAGCGAACATTGCAGTCTGATGAACTGTCGATATACTGACATGCGACACGGGTGCCTGCCGGCTTGTTGCCAGAGCGGGAGAATAGGGAAAACGGTGCAATTCCGTTGCGGTGCCGCCGCTGTAACCGGGGATGCGATTCTCAATCCACTGCCTTCAATCGTGAGGTGGGAAGGGAGAACTCGCAAACGAACCGGGAGCCAGAAGACCTGCCCGAATGTTGGTTTTATTCTGCCCTTTCGAGCAAAAGGATGACAGCTATGCAAACTGAGTACTCAGAATTTGGATCTTCCTGAGAGTTTCGTGCTAACGAATTTTCGTTGGCAACCTGTCGTTCATAACGACATCGAAACTCGAATGGCATCTATGGAGATGCTATTCCGCGCATTGTATGCGCTCTCATTCCTCATCAATGATTTGATGAGAGATTTATCTTTACAGGAAGACCTCTCATGCAGAACAAGAACATTGCGCAGAACAACTCTGCGTCCCCCCGCGCGTTTACACTGATTGAACTTCTGGTCGTGATTGCGATCATTGCTGTGCTGGTCGCGTTATTACTCCCAGCCGTGCAGCAGGCCCGAGCTGCGGCTCGGAGAACACAATGCAAAAGTCAGCTCAAGCAAATTGTCCTGGCTATGCACAACTATGCCGATGTGTATAACGAACAACTCATCGCTTACAAGATCGATGATGCTCAGGAAATCGCCTACAATACGGGCGCTTCCGGAACTCGAGGTTCCATCAATTACTGGTTCGGCAAAGTCGATTACACGCTCCCAGCCGATCAGCAATACGATTTCGCTGCTGGACCTCTGGCTCCGTATATCGAAAGTAACAGTGCAGTATTTCAATGTCCCGATTTAGGGCCGAGTCAGATCGACCATCTTCGTTTTGGCAAACCCGCCTGTGGCTACGCCTATAATGGACACTATCTGAGCTACGGCATCAATTACGACTATTCTGCCTACCCGGCCGTGACGGTCTCTAAAGAACCTGTCACTCGAAAATTCCGCGATGTCCAGTCGACAACGCAAACAATCGCCTTTGCCGACTCGGCTGTCTATAATACATGGGACTATTTTCCCGATGAACATCTCGTCGAAAATCCCTTACTGGAACCTCCTTCAAATACTCAACCTTCTGTGCATTTCCGACATCACAATTCCGCGAATGTTGCGTATCTGGATGGACATGTCGAATCCGAGATTCCGAGCCAGATTCAATTGCCCGTCTGGTTCACGACTGCACAGGTCGAAGCGAACCGGAAAAATCATCTGGGCTTTGTCGGCGATGATGATTCGAAATACGATCGTGAGTAATTGAATGTTTATTGTGGAACACTGTGTTTTGAGCACTGTGTTCCACATGATTTCAATTAACCGCAAAGATCACAAAGGACACTTAGCACAACCAATGGCTCATCGCATCCTTTGCGATCTTTGTGGTTATCAATTATTCTGTACTCTGAATCAAACTTTATTATCAGGCATTGTCCTGATTAGTAGATAGAACTGAATAAGAAATCATTGTCATGAAAAACGAAAATATAAAAACACCACTAACCGCTGGCCGAATCATTTGTCTGGCTGCTCTTGTGCTGCTCGCATTGGTTGCCAAAGTGATGCCCTATGCAATTTACCGGATGGGTTGGCAGTTGGATCCTACCGATATTGGTTCCTACATCTGGAATTTCTCCCCGTTGATGCCATTAGCAATTGTGGCTGGCGCGAGCCTGCCGCGAAATCTGGCGATCGCTTTGCCATTGGGAACCTGGTTTGCGGGTGATTTGCTGATCGGGGTTGTCTCCGGCCATATGGAATGGGCATTTTATCCTCATCAACCTCTCATTTATGGACTGGTGATTGGTCTGGTTGCACTTGGTCTACTGGGAGCGAAATATGTTCGCAGCGAAACGTTTAGCGAGCGAACACTGGTCAATGTTTCGAGTGGATTAATTGGAGCGACACTCTTTTTCCTGGTGTCGAACTCGTTGATCTGGGCTTTGGGTGATGAAATGAATTACTCGAAAACCCTCGGCGGTTTAATGGAATGCTTTATGATGGCGGTGCCGTTTTATCGGGCTTCCTTAGTCAGTATGGTTGTGTTTGTTCCGATTTTCATGGCGATTCTAGCTCCGAGCCGTGAACTGGAAGCTCAGAGAGAGGCAGAATTGAACCGTCAATTGGCTGACTCTTGAAAAATTTTCAAGACTTATCTTGAATTTATTGATTTTGTCATCCATAATAATAGATATGAACCTGCCTGCCGAATTGAGTGATTCGGCTACCGCACCTGTTGGGGCGTTCCGTAGGCGAAATTAAAGATTCTTTGATTTCGTACTCGCCAAATTCAGGTCACCCACTCCCGTGCCGCAATTGAGAGGACCTCAACCAAAGCGCGGACGCCTTGCAGCGGATCGGCATTACTTAACGACGTTTGTTTCGTACGATCTTCGTTAGATGAGTTGATGTCCGTTCCCGATGCCTGCTTAAATGCGTGCCTGTTGCTGCACGCACCTGCATCCACCGGACAGTCGCTCGCTGCCGAAGTTTGGATAACGCCAATGATTAATGCACGCACACCTTCCCTCCTGCTGTTGATCGCTGCCATTGCGATAACGCCCCGCCTTCATGCTGAAGAGACCCCCGGAGCCGACGCTGCTCAGCAATCTGTCAGCTATCACACACAAATCAAACCGATCTTCCAGGCTCATTGCCAGGGCTGCCATCAGCCTGCCAAGCCACTCGGTGACTATATTATGACCGATTTTCAATCGCTCCTTAAAGGGGGCGAATCGGAATCGGCTGCGATTGTTGCTGGGGATGCCACGGCCAGTTATCTGCTGGATCAGATCACGCCGGTTGACGGTGTAGCCGCAATGCCGAAGGAAAAGGCTCCGCTTTCCCCCGAACAAATTGGATTGGTGAAAAGCTGGATTGAGCAGGGAGCAATCGACGATACTCCTGCTTCAGCCATTGCCGTGTACGATGCCGCCCATCCCCCTGTATACAGCCGACCTCCAGTCACGACAGCGATCGATTATTCACCAGATGGCAAGTTGTTAGCTGCTGCGGGACATCATGAAGTGCTGATTCATCATGCCGATGGCAGCGGAATTATGGCGCGCTTGATTGGCGTTTCCGATCGGATTGAATCGGTCAAGTTCTCTCCTGATGGAACGAAACTGGCCGTCACTGGCGGTGCTCCCGCTCGTATGGGAGAAGTTCAGGTTTGGGATGTCGCGACTAAGAAACTGATGACTTCCGTGCAGGTGACTTTCGATACGGTTTATGGAGCCAGCTGGTCTCCGGATGGAACAAAAATCGCTTTTGGTTGTGCAGATAACACTTTGCGTGTCATTGAAGCAGCCACCGGTAAAGAAGTTCTCTTCCAGGGTTCGCACGGCGACTGGGTTCTCGATACGACTTTTTCCATTGATGGTGAACACGTCGTTTCAGTTGGCCGCGATCAAACAGCTAAGCTCATCGAATTCGAAACCCAACGATTTGTCGATAACATTACTTCCATCACGCCGGGAGCCCTCAAAGGGGGATTGGCGGCTGTCGAAACCCATCCAGAACGAAATGAAATTCTCATCGGGGGAGCCGATGGAGTGCCGCGAACGTATCGCATGGAACGCTTGACGAAACGCGTGATTGGTGACGATGCCAATCTGGTTCGCGAACTCCCTGCAACCTCCGGTCGAATCTTTGATGTCGCTTACAGTCCCGATGCGTCTCAACTGGCGGTTGTCAGCAGCGATAACGGGACGGGTTATCTGACAGTCTATCAGTACGGCGTCGATGGCGGACTTCCCGATGAGATCAAAAAGATTCTCGAAGAGCGTGTTGCCAGCCGAAAACCCGAACAGAAGAAGTTGATCGAGGAGTTACGGGGTGAAGGCGTTAAGTTGATTTCCAAAAAGCAGATTCCCGGAAGCGGTTGCTATGCATTAGCTTACAATCCTGATGGAAAGCAGATCGCAGTCGCCAGTACCGATGGCAACCTGCGAATTTTCGATGCGGGTACGGTCGAGCAGACTCAGGAGTTTGCCATTTATCCGACGACAGGCGAGCAGACTCAACTGGCAGTAAGCTCTACCGACTGGAAGTTCGGAAACTTGAATCCAGCAACGGATGAGAAATCAGAAGTGACTGCTGAGATTGCATCGATTGCGATCACTCCAGCTGAAATTCAATTCAACGATCCTCTCGATTATGCTCAGCTGGTCGTGATGGCAACATTGAAATCGGGCGATCAAATTGATGTCACTCGCTCGGTGAAATTCACCGTCAATGAGAAGTTTGCCTCTATTGATTCCCTTGGCTTGCTGCAACCTCGATCTAATGGTCAAACAGAAGTTAAAGTATCCATTCAAGGTCTTGAAGCCTCTTTGCCAGTCACGATTTCTCAGCAGGATGCAGGCTTAAATGTCGATTACGTTCACGATGTCATGCCAGTGCTTTCCAAGCTGGGCTGTAATCAGGGGACCTGTCACGGTTCTGCCCAGGGAAAAGCCGGTTTCAAACTTTCCCTGCGGGGTTACGACCCCATTTTCGACGTGCGGGCATTGACCGACGATCATGCCTCACGCCGTATGAACGCCGCTGCTCCCGATGAATCGTTGATGCTTCTCAAAGCGATTGGTGGAGTGCCGCATGTGGGCGGGCAGTTAATCACTGCCGATCACAAATACTATCAGCTCCTCAGAAACTGGATTGCCGGCGGAGCCGAACTTGATCTGAAAACACCGCGTGTGGTTTCGATTGATGTCTTCCCGAAAAACCCGACGATTCAGTCGATCAACTCCAAACAACAGGTCCGCGTTGTTGCCACCTATGCCGATGGGGCACAACGGGATGTCACTTATGAATCGTTTATCGAAAGTGGAAATACGGAAGTGGCCACGATCAACAGCAGTGGACTTTTAACTTCCATTCGCCGTGGAGAAGCACCGATTCTGGCTCGACATGAAGGCGCCTATGCCGCGACGACTTTAACCGTCATGGGAGATCGAGATGAGTTTGTCTGGCAGGATCCGCCAACCTTTAACGAGATTGATGAACTGGTGGCCAATAAATGGCAGCGTATGAAGATTCAGCCTTCTCAACTGACTTCCGATGCAGAATTCATGCGACGAGTTACGCTCGATTTAACGGGACTGCCTCCGACAGCGGAAGCCGTAGAAGCGTTTATCGCCGACCAGCGTCCGACTCAGGAAAAACGGGATCGCTATATCGACTATCTGGTCGGTTCAGAAGACTACATCGCCCACTTCACCAACAAATGGGCGAACCTGCTGCAGGTGAATGGAAAGTTCCTCGGACGTGAAGGAGCCAATCTGTTCCGCGAGTGGATTCAAACACAAATCGCAGAGAACCGTCCTTATGATGAATTTGTTCAGGAAATCCTGACGGCATCCGGTTCCAACAAAGCGAATCCTCCTGCCTCATATTTCAAGGTTCTTCGAGATCCTGAAAACACGATGGAAAATACGACACACCTGTTTCTGGGAGTGCGTTTCAACTGCAATAAATGCCACGACCATCCTTTTGAAAAATGGACCCAGGATCAATACTATGAAACGGCAGCCTTCTTCGCTCAGGTGGGATTAAAAGCCGATCCGGAAGCCAAAGGCAAAAAATTAGGTGGGACAGCTGTGGAATCGGGCAAACCACTTTATGAAATTGTCGTCGACCAGAAACAGGGAGATGTCACTCATCAACGAACAAACGAAATCGCTCCTCCGACATTCCCCTATGAAAGCACATTTGAAACTGCAGAAGACGCGACCCGTCGTGAACAACTCGCAGCTTGGATGATCGCTCCCGATAACCGCTATTTTGCCCGCAGCTATGTCAATCGTTTATGGGGGCATCTGTTCGGAATGGGAATTATCGAACCGGTCGATGACATACGAGCAGGCAATCCACCGACGAATCCGGAGTTGCTCGACTATCTGACTGAAGAGTTCATCAATTCCGATTTTGATGTTCAGCACGCTTTGCGTCTGATCTGCAAATCGAGAACCTATCAATTATCGATCGCAACAAATCGCTGGAATGAAGATGACACCATCAACTTCTCCCACGCCCAGGCTCGTCGCCTGCCAGCGGAGACGTTGTTCGATGCCATTCATCAGGTGACGGGTTCACAAAGTCATATTCCAGGAGTTCCAGCAGGAACACGGGCTGCGGCTTTATCGGATTCCCAAATTAAACTGGAAGATGGTTTCCTGAGTAACTTCGGGCGCCCGAATCGCGAAAGCGCTTGCGAATGTGAACGCTCCAACGAAGTTCAACTCGGACCGATCATGGCGATGGTTAGCGGAAAAACAGTCGCGGATGCGATTGCCGATCCGAATAATGCGATTCCGAAACTTGTTAACTCGATTCCCGGTAATCAGGAATTGATCGATGCCCTTTATCTGAAAATTCTGAATCGACCTGCCACCGTCAAGGAAATTGAAGTCGCACTGCCGATTTTCGAAACCGTTGCTGAGTCCCATCAGGAACTTGAACAGAAGCTGGCAGAGAAAGAAGCCTGGTGGAAATCAATCCGGGATCAGAAAGAGCAGGAACGTCTTGCTAAAATTCAAAAAGCTGAGAAGACACTTGCAGATTATAAAATCGAATTGGCTCCCAAACGGGAACTCGCCGAGCAGGAACGCCAGAAGAAGATTAAACAAGCCGAGGCGAATCTGGCCAAACATTCCGAATCGATTGAACAGCCTCTGCAGGAGTGGATCGCCAAACAACAGTCTGAAGCCAGCGTTGAGTGGCAGGTGTTGCGTCCAACTTCTCTGGTCGCTTCCAATAAAGCCGATCTGAAACTTCAGGAAGACGGTTCGATTATTGCCTCTGTTAAGCCAGGCTTGGGCTCTTACGAGTTGATTGCTCAAACAGATTTGTCAAAAGTGACGGCCATTCGACTCGAAGCACTCACTGATCCTTCACTCCCAGGGAATGGTCCGGGGCTGGGTGGCGGAAACTTTGTGTTGACCGAATTCGAAGTCTTCAAAAGTGACCTTTCCAAAGAGAAGCCTGTTCCGCATCAATTAATGTTGCAGAATGCTCAGGCTGATTTCAGTCAGGGAAATTACGATGTCAAAACGGCTATAGATGGTCAAATCAAACCAAACGCAAATGGATGGGCGGTCTCGCCACAGCAGGGAAAAACTCACTGGGCCACGTTTGAAATTAAAAATCCTACACCTGTGTCGGGTGCGTCTGAGTTTAAATTTATCCTCAAGCAAAACTATCAGGATAAAAATCACTGGTTGGGAAGATTCCGTATTTCGGTCACGTCGGCGGAACCGAAAATTCCGCTCGGCTTACCGCACGAAGTCCAGGCTCTTATCAAACTGGCTCCTGAAGAACGTACTCCCGAACAGACTGCGACTCTGGTCGAGTTCTATCAGCGATTCGATGACAAATACATCGCCCTCAAACAGGCAGTCGCTGAAGCGAAGAAACCTCTTCCTCCCGATGCACAATTGCAGAATCTGGAAGCAAGTTTAGTCGCCGCGAAAGAGCCCGTTAAGGATGCACTGAGCGTCGTTCAGCTTCGAGCCGACTTCGAGATGAGTAAAAAACTGACTGAGAATCAACGCCTGACTGCTGCTCAGGATTTAACCTGGGCCTTGATCAATAGTCCTTCATTCCTGTTTAACCGATAAGACGTATCGAGCCGCTTAACACCTGACAATTCAACCATTCAATTCATTGGAGAAAACGATGTTTACTGTCAAAGGCCAAAAAGGTAAGGATGTCTGTGATCGCAATCTCGGACCAACCCGGCGCGATGTCCTACGAATCGGCGGATCGGGAATGCTTGGCTTGAGTCTTGGCTCAATGCTGGAATTGCAATCTGCCTCTGCCAACGAACCAATTGCCCACCAATCAGCTCCCGGCTGGGGCAAAGCCAAAAGTATCATCATGGTTTACCTGCAGGGTGGACCGAGTCATATTGACCTGTGGGATCCAAAAGAAAACGTACCCGACAAAGTCAAAAGTGAATTCGCGTCCATCGACACCGTCGTGCCGGGCGTCAAAGTGACGGAAATCCTGCCGAAACTCGCCAAGGAACTCGACAAAACCACACTCATTCGCTCAATGAGTTACACACCAAACGGCTTGTTCAATCACACTGCTGCCATCTATCAGATGATGACCGGTTATACGACTGATAAAGTCAGTCCTTCCGGGCAGTTGGAACCACCATCTCCGAAAGATTTTCCAAACTTTGGTTCGAACATCATTCGTATCAAACCTTCTGAAGTCCCGATGCTCCCCTTCGTTATGCTGCCTCGCCCACTGCAGGAAAGTAATGTTGTTGGTAAGGGAGGGACTGCAGGATTTCTCGGTAAAGCGTTCGATCCTTACACGCTCTATCCCGATGGCGATGACATGGATATGAGCAAGATGGAGAAGATCAAGATCGACGATCTGAAACTCCGCCCGGAAGTTTACGCGTCACGTCTCCAACGCCGTGCCCGACTTCGCGATCAGATTAACGACTTGATGCCCGAGATCGATAAAGCGGTCGCTCATTCCAGTCTGAACGAGTATTACGACCGGGCACTTGAACTGATTGTTTCAGGCCGTGCCCGCGATGCGTTTATGCTTGATCAGGAAGCCTCCGACTTGCGAGATCGATACGGTCGCAATACGTTTGGGCAAAGTTGCCTTCTGGCTCGTCGTCTTGTTGAAGCAGGCACACGAGTCGTCGAAGTTATCTGGCCGAAGGTCGCGAACTCCAACAATCACTCCTGGGATCATCACACCGGTTTGACTAAACGTATGAAAGATCAATCTGGCCCAATGCTCGATGGCGGATTATCCACTCTGATTGCCGATCTCAATGAGCGAGGCATGCTGGAAGATACCCTCGTCGTCGCTGTCGGTGAATTCGGACGAAGTCCGCAAAAGGGTGTCAGTACTTCCGGAAACGGAAACAGTGCTGATGGTCGCGATCACTGGCCTTATTGTTACACCGCATTGATGGCTGGAGCCGGCGTACAGCGAGGAAGTGTCTACGGCAAGTCCGATAAAACGGCTTCTGCTCCATTAGATAAACCAGTCCATCCCGGCGAACTACTCGCCTCGATCTACCACGCCTTCGGCATCAATCCGGAATCGATTGTCTACAATCATCTCAATCAGCCACGGGAGCTTGTCAAAGCCCAGGCTATTCCAGGATTATTTGCCTAAGAATTTAAAGGTTTGCCTGTATTTCCATGTCGACTCACTGATCAATTTGATCAGTGAGTTTTTTTATTGCACGAATTGATATTTAGACCAAGTCTACTTTTGCGATATCAGCTGGCGACGCGAAAACATCTGTATTGGTAGGCTGGAATGTGATACAATTAAGCGGAATGCGTTCTAAGTGTTCTTTTCGGCTGAGAGCATAGCCGCGGTCCCAATGATGGCTGTTGCTACCCAGGCCGTGATCCCCAGCGAGACCTCACCGGACACGACCGCAGTCACTGTGGCAGCGATCGCTACGCAAATTGTCGTCACTCCTGCCATCACAATCTTTAATTTCGCGACCTTCTGACATGTGGTATTTGATGCTGAGTTTTCCGTCATCATTTCTCCAGTAACGTCTGATAATTGTCAGGTCACAATTTTTATCATAACCCTGTTAAAAGGATCTCCCAGTTCAGTCTCTTCCTGGCTGTTTCATTCACCCCGCAGGTGCACAAGCTACCACGACGGGAGTTTCTCTGGTGGAGTTTCCTTGCGGATTGATTTAGAATAAACGTAATCAACTGACCAAGCACACTGACAATAATTATAGAAACCACAAGGCTCATCATGACTGCTATTGAAATGTGCAAACTTCTCAGCGCAATCCTCATCAAAAAAGGGATGTATGCGGTTGAGTCGGATATCGTCGCTCAAAGGATGATTGATGCCGACATCATGGGACGGAGTGAATTTGGATGTTTGAGCATCATCGAATCGGTGAAGTCGATCGATTTGGGCGATATTGACCCTCGGGCACTCTCGATGATTAAATCGGACACTCCCGCGACCGCCTGGATCGATGCCAATGAAGGTATGGGACATGTTGCAGCCTCAAAAGGTTCTACGGAAGCAGTCCAGAAAGCCAAAGCCGTCGGAATTGGAGCGGTTGTCATTTCGAACAGTCAAAATCTGGGAAGCCCGCTCGTTTATGCCCGACTGATCGCTCAAGCAGGAATGATTGGCTGCTGCCTGACCTGTCCTCCGGCTTCGCCAGCTGTTGAAGATGAACTGGAAGAACAGACTTTTTTTGGTCGGCAGCCTGCCGCTTTTGCTGTCCCAGCACATGAGGCAACCATTGGCTATGAATTTTCCTTTGGAGCGGACCGCCCGCTTCGACATCAAATTCCAGCCGAACTCTCTACATCTCTTGGCCTATTGCAATGTCTGCTAACCAGTGGTTTGTCAGGTGCAAAAACGCCTCCGGAAAAAACTCGCGGACCGCTTCACGAACGATTCGAGCATTTTATTATTGCCATCGACCCGGCTGCCTTTGCTGGTCCCGAAAAACTGGCGAAAACCGTTGAGTCGCTGGTGAAGCATGTCGACTCTCAGGAAAATTCTCCTGCTTATCGAGCAGCCATTACAGAAAGTCCCTTCCTCCCTGAGGAAAGTACGCTCCTGCAAATTAACGAACTGGCAGAACGACTCCGTATTTCCATCGTAAAATAGCCAAATGTATTCAAACAAATTCCGGGTGCAATCTTATTTCTCGATTGATAAACTGCTTCCTTTATGGATGTGTTGAATTGGAATCACAATGATTCCGTCTTGCGCCTGTAGCTCAGTAGGATAGAGCGACGGTTTCCTAAACCGTAGGTCGTGGGTTCGAATCCCGCCAGGTGCATTTGTAACAATCGTGTTTGGAATGGACCCAAATGTTTTTTATGGGGTTCTATTGAGAATAGGGTTTAGACCATTTTCATATGGATACTGCACTCGCATTGGCAGCAAATGTAAGCAAAATGCTGTGTTTGCTTCTGCTGAACGCTACAGGTAATTTTGAATATGCTCTAGATCTGAATACAGACCGATTTTGTCTGCAGATAATTCTCCAGTGAGGCATGCCCCATTTCCCGCCCCCAACCGGATTGTTTATATCCGCCAAAGGGAAGAGCCGCGTCGAAGATGCTGTAACAATTGATCCAGACGGTTCCTGCCTTGACCGCTTTAGCAAGTCGATGAGCTTTGGAGATATCGCGAGTCCAGATTCCAGCTGCCAGTCCGTAAGCAGACTCGTTGGCTCGACAAGCGATTTCAGAATCGTTTTCGAAGGACATCGCTGCTACCACCGGACCGAAAATTTCCTCACGGACGACAGACATTTCAGCAGTGGCATTCTTTAACACTGTTGGCTGGACGAAGTAGCCGGGGCGATCCAGACTGGCTCCTCCTGCAGACACTTCTGCACCTGCTTCGAGACCTGCCTTGAGATACCCTGTCACACGTTGAAATTGCTCTCGGGAAACCAGTGGCCCCATTTGTGTGGATTCGTGAAATCCGTTGCCTACTTTGAGGTTCTTTGCGATTTCACTAACCCCAGCGACAACGTCGTCGTAGATACCTTTCTGAATAAACAATCGCGAGCCGGCACTGCAAACCTGGCCTTGATTGAAGAAGATCGCGTCGGCTGCGCCGGCAATGGCGAGGTCGAGGTCGGCATCATCGTAGACGACATTCGGGCTTTTTCCGCCCAGTTCCAGAGTCACTTTCTTAAGATTGCCGGCTGCCGAGTTGATAATCAACTTGCCGACTTCCGTTGATCCTGTGAACGCAACTTTGTCTATCTTTTCATGGGAGGCAATTGCAGCGCCAGCTGTCTCGCCAAATCCAGTGATGATATTGACGACTCCATCTGGGATTCCCGCTTCCTGCAAAAGCTCCCCCAGTCGAATAGCAGAAAGTGGTGTCTGTTCTGCTGGTTTCAAAATGATTGTGCAACCAGTCGCCAATGCCGGCCCCAGTTTCCAGGCTGCCATCAGTAAAGGAAAATTCCAGGGAATGATCTGTCCGACAACTCCGATGGGTTCTTTCAGAGTAAAGGCATGAAATTCCTGATCGGGAGCATACGGAACATTCAGGGGAATCGTATTCCCTTCAATTTTTGTGGCCCAGCCAGCCATATAGCGAAACATATCGGCTGCTAAAGCGACATCGGCCGCTTTGGCAATGCTGAATGGCTTTCCGTTATCCAGTGTTTCCAGCTGAGCCAATTCAACGGCATGTTCTTCAATCAACTCGCCAACTTTCCAGATGAGCCGACTGCGGTCAGAAGCGGTCATCTTCGACCAGGGACCATCATCAAAAGCCTTGCGAGCAGCCGAGACTGCCAGATCCACATCAGCAGATTCCCCTTCTGCAACTTGAGCAATGACCTGATCGGTCGCAGGATCATAAACATCAAATGTTTTTCCACTGCCGGCAGCGACCCACTGACCATCGATTAAGAGTTTCTTTGGGGCGCTCAGAAATGATTGAAGGGATTCCGGAACAGATGATGAGACAGACGTCGACATGAGGTTCTCCTGTTAACTGATAACTACGCGTGGGTTTTCCCAAGCGGAATGGATCGGTGGATATTGATCAGTATATCAGAGATTGACGTGAAGATTAATTCTGTCCTACAGATTATTGAACAATCCAAGTCTGATTGCATCTTCGTTTTATTGTAGACGAGTCGCTGGGTGGCACGTCCCAAAACGAAGTGATGGGCGTGGGGATTGAACAAGACGACACTCAGTTCTCCCATGATGAGGCTTTTTCTCGTTATCAGAAGTCCAGTTTCCATTATGATTCTGGTTTAGCTCCACAGAAGGCTCATCAGGAGTTCCGGAGTGACCTCCTCCAGATGATCAATCAGCAAATCAGCGGACTTGAGCTCTTCCTTTGTTCGACCCCGGCTGACAAAACCGATCGACTTCATCCCCGCAGCTCGAGCCGCTTCGATTCCATGTGTTGCATCTTCTATGACTACGCAATTCTTTGCAGGGACCTGTATCCGTTCAGCAGCGATGAGGAAAACTTCGGGATCGGGTTTGCCACACGAGACGTCATTTCCAGAAATTGCAGCTTGAATTTGATCCTGAATCCCCAGTTTTTCAATTGCCAGATTCACATTTTCCAAAGGTCCTGAAGAGCCCAGTGCGATATGCCAGCCAATTTGATGCAGATTGTGTATCAATGCTCTTGCATGTGGCATTTCCGGGAATTCGGTGGCAATAATTTGACGATAAAGATCTTCTTTCTCGTCATCAAGCTTACGATAATCGTCTTCGCTCAAATTCGCATCCGCCCATTGAGCCTCGAGGACTTCTCGAGTTGTTCGACCGAACTGATCAGCAAACTCTGTTTCGCTGCAAGTCCGACCGTGGTTTTCAGCAAGCAAATTCCAGCTCTGATAGTGAGATTCATATGAATCGACAAGAACGCCATCAATGTCGAAAATCACCGCATGATTGTGCATATCATTCGCTTTCTCAGGGGCATTATGTTGATACGATCAAAGAAGTGTAGAATTCTTAACAGAAAACACTCCGTGTGTTGGCAATTCTACTCAAAAAATATTAGTTTGTACTGACATCCTTCGAGATCCAACTTTTGGAATGCCCGCCATGAAGATACTGATGACAGCCTCTGAAGCCGTCCCGTTTGCAAAGACCGGGGGATTAGCAGATGTTGCCTCAGCACTTTGCCGCTCACTCGATCAGGCGGGACACGAAGTCCTGCTCGTTCTGCCGCATTATCCACAGTTATTGCCACATGGGGCACGCCAGAGATTTCAAATTGAACCGATTGGCGAAGAATTCAGTTTACCCGTTGGTCCCAGAAAGTCGAAAGGCTCCTTTCTTTCTGCTAAATTACCCAACTCAAATGTTCAGGTTCTCCTGGTCGATCAACCCGATTATTTCGATCGCCCCTCGCCTTACGTCTACGAGAACATTCCTTACGAGGATAACTGTGAACGATTTGTCTTTTTCAGCCGGGCAATTGTTGAGGTGATGAAACAGTTCGGTCCCTACGATATTGTCCACGCAAACGATTGGCAAACGGGACTGTTACCTGCATTGATCGATATTGAAGCCCGCAAACAAAGTGCAGCCATTCAACGTACCGGGACCGTCTTTACGATTCACAACCTTGCCTTCCAGGGAAGATTCTGGCACTGGGACATGGTTCTTACCGGCTTGGACTGGAAGTATTTTAACTGGAAGCAAATGGAGTTCTTCGGGGATTTGAACCTGCTAAAAACGGGGATCGTGTTTGCCGATATGGTGACAACCGTCAGCCCGACTTATGCCCGTGAAATTCAATCCCCCGATTTCGGCTGGGGACTCGACCCTGCCCTTTCCGGACGTGGAGATTCGCTGGTGGGGATTCTCAATGGTGTCGACACCGACATCTGGCATCCTGAAAATGACCGCTTCATCAAGTGCAACTACAATGCAGAGACGGTGGAAGAGAAGAAGGCAATCTGTAAGGCTGATCTGCAAAAGACATTAGGATTACCTGAAAAGCCGGACGCTCCTATCGTAGCCATGATTTCCCGCATGTCTCAGCAGAAGGGATTCGATCTGCTCAAAAAAGCAGGCGACCGATTACTCAATAACGATGCTCAGTTCGTTTTCCTGGGCACGGGAGAACGGAGCTTCGAGCAGTTCGTCAAAGAACTTTCGCAAACTTATCCGAATCGAGTTGCCAGCTTGGTTCGCTTTGACGAAGAATTGGCTCATAAAATTGAAGCGGGTTCGGATCTGTTTTTAATGCCCAGTGAATTCGAACCATGCGGCTTAAATCAACTGTATTCCATGCTCTATGGCACGGTCCCTGTTGTGCATGCCGTGGGAGGACTAGCGGATTCTGTCGTTCCTGTCTCTCCAGAAACACTGGCAGAAAAGACGGCAACAGGCTTTAGTTTTGAACGCTACAGCGCCGAAGCGTTTTTAACCGCTTTTGAAGCCGCCTTGGCCGCCTATCGTGATCCTGAACTCTGGCAACAAATTCGACTCAACGGTATGAAACAGGATTTATCCTGGGATAACATCGCCAAAGAATATGTTCGAGTTTACGAACGAGCCATCAATAAACACGCGAAATAAGATACAAGCACGAAGCGCAAGCGAGTGTGTCGTCGTACCGTTTTTGCACACTCGCTTGCGCTTCGTGCTTGTATGATTCTCACCGTCAAGCGGCCTTCGGCCCGATTGATTTTATCCCTTTCGAGGCTCTGGCTTTCAAATCGAACAGTCCGAAGACTTCCGCGGCGTTCATGGAAAGTGATGTCGTTGAAGTGTCTCCCTCGCCAAGGACTTTTTCGAAGATCTCCCGCTTTTGCTGCAACACGAGATCGATCCTTTGTTCAATCGTATTTTGACAAATAAAGCGTGTGACAATCACCGGATTCTTCACCCCGATTCGATGAGCCCGGTTGATCGCCTGATCTTCAATCGCGGGATTCCACCAGCGATCGTACAAAAACACATACTGTGAAAATTGCAGATTCAAGCCGACCGCTCCTGTGCCATAGCTCATGAGCAGAAGATGACTGTTCGGATCTTCCTTGAACTGTTTCAGAATCGGCTCCCGTTTTTTCGTCGGCACACCACCATGGTAAACCAGCGTTCCAAACTGCTTGGTTCGTTCATACAGCCAGTCGATTGTTTTCGTCCATTGACTGAACAAAATCGCTTTCGCACCGCTGGCTGCGATTTCTTCCATGTCTGCCAGTAAACGCTCCAGCTTGCATGATTCTCCCGTCAGCGGATCGTAATTTGTAATCTGCTTCAATCGCATGACGAGTTCAAAGACATGCTGAATCGTGATCTCATCTCCTAGGTCATTCAACTGCACCACGCCATCACTCTCGGCAATTTGATAAGCAGATTGCTGAGCCGGGGAAAGATCGAGCAAGGCATCTCGATCCAATCGGGGAGGCATATCCGGTTGGACGAGATCTTTGGTCCGCCTGAGGATATACACTTCGGCCAGTTTTTTGAGTTGTCGCAAATCGGGGTTCGAGCGGGGCGGGACAACGCCCATAAACTCAAACAACGAAGCCAGCTCTTCCGGTCGGTTTTCAATCGGTGTTCCGGTCAGTGACCAGGATCGTCGTCTTGGAATTCGCCGAATGACCTGTGACGTGACAGAATCCCGGTTTTTGATGCGCTGCGATTCATCAAGCACCACCAGATCAAACTTCGGCATCTCTTCGTCTTCAAGATTCTGCAAATCCCGTGCGAGGATCTCGTAATTTGTCAGGAGAATTGGGATCGAGGACATCTGCCACAGCATTTTGCGACGAGCACCATCCCCCTCCATCTGGGTAACCGGCAACTCCTCTGCCCACAATTTGAATTCTCTCTGCCAGTTGGGAATTAGTGGTTTGGGACAAACCATCAGCACACGCCGCACCTGCCCGCTTCGTAGCAGTAAGCGGACAGCGGTAATTGTCTGCATTGTTTTCCCCAGCCCCATTTCATCAGCCAGCAGGGCCGATTTCTGTGCGAACAGCCAGGCAATTCCTTCATACTGGTAGGAAAAGGGTTCAAAGGGCATGACCAGTTCCTGACCAGACAGCCAGTTTTCCAGAGGCGGTTGCAGAATGTAGAAGAGCCTATCTTCCATCGAAAGCAGATCATCCGGCGGCTTGATTCGCGTCGGCTTCTTAGTGGGGCGTTTCTGATCGCCCTCGTTCTCCGCCCCCGGCGGCTTCAAACTCCGCAAAGGTTCGCGTTCTTTACCTTCAGCCTTGGGCTGCTGAAACTCGATGATATCGGGAAACGCAATCTGCAGTGTCTGTGGCTTCTGCCAGTAAGGTTTCCAGGAAGGGACAAACCCGGGGCGAGTCAAGAGTTTCTGCTCATTGACTCCGACTTGTGGCCAGCGTTTCAGAGCTCCGTTGGCTCCACTGGCCAGTGATTGGACTTTCAACTCTTTGCGGATCTGATCGACACGCGGAGCTGGCAGGAGCAGGGGAGATTTTTCATTCGTATTGTTCAACGTGGCTGCCTCATCCTTGAGTGCATTGATCGTGTTTTTTGCTGGGTCAAAGTCTGCTTATGCAGCCTGTCCCATTGCTTCATCAAGAGCCTGCTCGACCCTGATCAGTGGTTCCTGCAAACTGGCTGACTCCGGCAGATACTCCTTCAATTTCGGCTGCATCTTCTGAAAGACGGCTGTGAGAGATGTCGACACGAAGCCCTTTTCATTTCTGGTGATCTGCTGTTCCTGTCCATTGGGGAATTCTGCAAAACAGACGACCGCGATCTCTCCCCAAATCCCCTCAGCCACACATTCAGGGTCGGTTACAAAGAGGATGTCTGGCTTAGCCGATAATTTGTCGAACAGAGCCTCGGCAATCAGTTCCCCTTTGATAAAAGGCATCAGAGTCGTTCCGTAGAGTGTCTGCTGAGTTGCATTCGGGCGGATTGGCAGAGAACATTGAAATTCAATGGGACGCCCAAGATGAGACGTAATTAACACACCGCCGCAGATTTCTCCGCTCGAGCGGGTCACCGTTTGATAAAATCCCATTACACAGGGGGGGCGTTTTTTCGTATCAGCCATGTAATTTCGCGTACTTCCGTGTCTAGAGCATATTCAAAAATAAACTGCAGCGTTCGGCAGGAGCAAACAAAACATTATTTTGGACATTGGTGTCCAGGCGACTGCAGAAACCATTTGAAAATGGTCTATCGTTTTGAAACTGTCAATCAAATGGTGCGATGTTGATCCGCCATCCAATTCGACATCTCTCAATTCGTCAGGGCTGATCCCATCAATCCTGACATTGTGAAGATCGTCGTTATCACAGGCATTTCTTGAATCCCATCACAAAGACCGTCCAACACGACCGATACAATCTTAACTCAATGCTATCAAAACAGTTGCGACATTACTTTTTCTTTCCACAATCATAACATCGGAGTTGAAATTGATTGATCAGGCCGTATCTTTGGCGTAATCGTTTCTTCTCCTCTGTATTGACTAACTTAACTCCTCAAAACAGTGCATAATTCCATGACTGAACAGATCTTTCCAGAAAACCTGAGTCGAGATGCCATTGTCGATTCTCAGTGGAATCAATTGACAGGATTACTCAAGGCGATCGAAACGAATCCTTTCTGGATGCAGCGGTTTTCTGATCAGGATGCTCATCCTCAGGACATCACGAGTTGGGAGGATTTTCGCCAACTCAAACCACTCACCAAGCAGGAACTGGTCAACGATCAGAACGCGAATCTCCCCTACGGCACCAACCTGACCTATCCACGTTCGCATTATACTCGTCTTCACCAAACTTCCGGAACAACCGGACGTCCGATGCGTTTTCTGGATACTCCTAAAAGTTGGAACTGGTTCAAACAGTGCTGGGCACAAATTTATCGCATCATCGGTTTGCAGGAATCGGATCGATTCTGTTTTCCATTTTCATTTGGTCCCTTCATCGGGTTCTGGGCCGGTTTTGAAGGAGCTGCCCAGTTTCAGAATCTATGCATCGCTGCAGGTGGCATGAGCAGTGAAGTTCGACTTCAGGTCATTCAGGAACATGAAGTGACCATCGTCTGTTGCACACCGACTTACGCACTCCGTCTTATCGAAATTGCCGAACGTGAAGGCATCGATCTGGTCAACTCGAGTGTTCGCGCGATCCTCGTAGCAGGAGAACCCGGCGGGAGTATTCCTGCCATTCGCAACCGAATTGAACAAGGCTGGGGAGCACGTGTGTTCGATCATTGGGGAATGACTGACATCGGCTCTCTGGGGATTGAATCGGTCGAAGACCCCGCCAGCCTGTTATTACTCGAAACCGAATGCATTGCAGAAATCGTCAACCCGGAAACCTTCGAGGCAGTCACTCCTGGCGAACGGGGAGAATTGCTGATCACCAACCTGGGACGCCGGGGCACCCCTGTCATTCGTTATCGCACGGGAGATATTGTTCAGGCGGCGACAACATCCAATGCCTGCGGCCGTAATTTACTCCGACTCGACGGCGGCATCCTCGGACGAGCAGACGATATGATTACCATTCGCGGAAATAATGTTTTTCCATCGTCGGTTGAAGCGGTCTTGCGTGAATTTCCAGAAATTGTTGAGTACCGAATTACGGTCACGGAAAAACAATCGATGCATCATCTCGTCATCGAAATCGAACCGGCGATGATCCAGGACCTCAACTGGGCCGAATACACTACCTCATCACAACGACAGGATTTGCTCGCACGACTCTCAAGAACCGTCCGCGACCGCCTCAATTTTCATGCCGAATTTATCACGGTCGAGCCAGATAGCCTGCCCCGGTTCGAGTTGAAAGGCAGGCGGTTTCATCGTGCGTGAATCGGCAAAAGAAGCTACAAGCACGAAGCGCAAGCGAGTGAGTCAATTTATTTCCTTTTCTTCCGGTATGAGTGGCACGACACTGAGCATAGCGAAAGACGTAGTCGAGCGCGTTAACCACGCCTATCAGTGCGTACTGGTAGGTACCACTCTATTGATACCACAGTGTGACTATCCCAATATCGGCGACAACCATTTTCGAGCGTCTTCCAAATTCATGCCAGTCCGATGGGCATAATCTTCGAGTTGTTCTTCTGTAATTTGTGTCACTGAGAAATAACGCGATTCCGGATGGGCGAAGTACATGCCACTGACCGAGGAAGCCGGCCACATTGCCAGAGAATCGGTTAATGTGATGCCCGCGTTTTCCGGTGCGTTTAACAAGTCGAACAGCTGACGTTTGGGTGTGTGATCCGGACAGGCCGGATAGCCGAAGGCTGGTCGGATGCCGCGGTATTTTTCGGAGATCATCTCTTCATTGCTGAGTGTTTCATCCTTGCCATAACCCCAGTCTTTCCGGGCAATGGCATGCAAAGCTTCGGCAAACGCCTCAGCTAATCGATCAGCGATCGCTTTGAGCATGATCGATTGATAGTCATCGTGCTCGGCTTCGAATCGTTCGAGCGGGGCTTCAATTCCCAAGCCGGTTGTCACAGCAAATGCACCGACATAATCCCGACAACCCGAGTCCACTGGCGCGACATAGTCGGACAACGAACGGAAATTTGATTGCCCTTTACGTTCCCATTGCTGCCGCAGCATTGGGAAACGGACCAGTTCTTCGCGGTTCTCCAATGTCGACTCCGGTGTGTAAAGGACGACATCATCGCGCACGGTATTGGCAGGCCAGAAGCCGTAGACACCTTTTGCTGTCAGCCATTTCTCGGCAATCACTTTGTCGAGCATCTGATTGGCTTCGTCAAACAGTTTTTGGGCTTCTTTTCCGATCACATTATCCTGCAGGATCTTTGGATACTTGCCGATGAGCGACCATGTCTGGAAGAACGGAGACCAGTCGATGTAAGGTCGGATCTGTTCGAGCGGGAAATCGTCCAGTACACGCAGTCCGAGAAAATCAGGAGTCGAAATGTCGACAGTTTTCCAGTCGGTTGCAAAACGATTTTCGTAAGCATGATCGTAAGAAACAAGTTTCCGTTCCTGTCGCTTGCCGAACATTTTACGGTCGCGTTCCTGCTCGTTAAGAATCTTTTCTGCAAAGGCAGGGCGTTTCTCAGCATCAATCAACGCTTCGACAACCGGCACAGACAGCGAGGCATCGCCAACATGGGCGACGATCTGGTTGTACTCCGGTGCGATTTTGACAGCGGTATGCTTGGCAGAAGTCGTCGCTCCGCCAATGAGGAGCGGGGTTGTCATGCCACGACGCTGCATTTCCTGAGCGACCGCCACCATCTCATCGAGTGAAGGCGTAATCAAACCGGAGAGACCGATCACATCGGCTTCGACTTCAATTGCGGTTTCCAAAATTTTATCGCAGGAGACCATCACGCCCAGGTCAATCACCTCGAAGTTATTGCACTTGAGGACCACGCCCACAATGTTCTTACCGATATCGTGGACATCGCCTTTGACGGTGGCGATGACGAAAGTGCCTCGGGTTCCCTTGCCTGCTTTTTCCTTTTCTGCTTCCATAAACGGAGTGAGGTAGGCGACCGATTTTTTCATCACACGAGCCGACTTCACCACCTGCGGCAGAAACATCTTCCCGGCTCCAAACAATTCACCGACAACAGACATGCCATCCATGAGTGGCCCTTGAATCACATTCAAGGGACGGCCGTATTTTTGACGAGCTTCCTCGGTGTCTTCATCAATGTAGTCAGTCACACCCTTCAGCAGCGAATGAGCGAGACGTTCTTCAATCGTTCCGTTCCGCCACTCGGCCATTTTCTTCTGAGCTTCGGCTCCCTGATTGCGATCCTTAATAGACTCGGCGTAATCGAGAATGCGTTCGGTTGCATCCTCACGCCGATTCAACAGCACATCTTCAATGTAGACGAGCAGTTCTTTGTCGATTTCTTCGTACACTTCGAGCTGACTCGAATTGACAATCCCCATATCAAGACCGGCTGCAATCGCGTGATACAAAAACGCCGCATTCATCGCCTCGCGGACCACATTATTCCCGCGGAAGGAGAACGAAACATTACTCACACCACCCGAAGTTTTTGCACCCGGACATTCTTCTTTGATTCGCTTCACCGCTTCAAAAAACTCGACCGCATAGTTGTTATGTTCTTCCATTCCGGTAGCGACGGTCAGGATGTTGCAATCGAAAATGATATCTTCCGGCGGAAAGTCGGCTTGTTCGGTGAGGAGTTTGTAGGCTCGTTTACAGATCTCAACTTTTCGATCAGCTGTATCCGCCTGCCCCTGCTCATCGAACGCCATCACGACGACAGCAGCCCCGTATTTCCGGATCGTCCGCGCCTGATTGAGAAAGCGTTCTTCATTATCTTTGATGCTGATCGAGTTGACAATTGCCTTGCCCTGCACGCACTTCAGGCCCGCTTCGATGACTTCCCATTTGGAAGAGTCGATCATGATCGGCACAGGAATATCGCCGTCGTCGCTGACCAGCCAGAGGAATTTCTGCATACAGGCGACGGAGTCGAGCAGACCTTCATCCATGTTGATATCGATGACATTCGCCCCCCCTTCAACCTGTTCACGAGCAACGCTCAGGGCTTCATCGTATTTTTCTTCGCGGATGAGCCGGGCGAATTTGCGGGATCCGGTGACGTTGGTTCGCTCACCGATCATCAGGAAGTTGGATTCTGGACGTAATTCCAGACGTTCCAGTCCGGCATAGGTCGAAACTGTTTTCTTAACAGGCACACCGCGTGGCTTGAGATCGCGGGTTGCTTCACCGATTTTGTGTATGTATTCCGGTGTCGTGCCGCAACATCCGCCAACGAGATTCACCCAGCCTTGCTCGGCGTAAGAGCGTAATGTCTCTGCGACCTCAGCGGGGTTCGAATCGAATCCCCCCATACCATCGGGCATGCCGGCGTTTGGATAACAACTGATACGACAATCAGCCACTTTCGAAAGGGCTTCCACGAAAGGACGCATCTGTTTCGGGCCTAACGCACAATTCAGACCGATACTGAATAACGGAAAGTGAGCCACCGACGTGTAAAACGCTTCCACCGTTTGAGCAGTGAGCGAGCGACCGGTATCGAAAATTGTTCCTGAAACCATAACAGGCAGAGAAATGTTTCGCTCGTCAAACACCTGACGGATCGCATACAGGCAGGACTTCATGTTCAATGTATCGAATGAAGTTTCCGGCAGTAGGATGTCTGCTCCGCCATCGATCAGGCCGCGTACCTGTTCGGCATAGGACTCGACCATTTGATCGAAAGTCACCGGCCGAGAACCGGGATCGTCGGCGTTCATCGACAGCAGAAACTTGGTTGGTCCAATACTTCCCGCGACAAACCGAGGTTTATCTGGATTCTTGCGCGTGAATTCTTCACAGGCCTGTTTCGCCAGTCCAGCAGCAGCCGCATTGATTTCGTGCGTCAAATGTCCGAGGCCGTACTCTGCCTGATTGAGGATATTCGCATTGAACGAGTTCGTTTCGATGATATCCGAACCGGCATCGAGATAGCGTCTATGAATATCGAGAATCATCTCCGGCTGTGTCAGGCAGAGAATATCGGTCGCATTCTTCAAATCGGCATCGTGATTTTTAAATCGTTCGCCACGAAAATCGGCTTCGGTCGGTTTGGAATCAAGAATCAACGCTCCCATCGAACCATCGAGCAGCAGCACGCGGTCATCGATCAGATTATTGAGCAGGTCAGATGTCGAATTGGAAGTCGCAGAAGTCATCGGCAAATTGTGTTTTTAATCCTTGAGGAGGAATTCGTATTGGCGGGGGAATTTCTTTCAGGCGACATGAGCCATGTCATGGCTCATGTTTTCTCACGATCCTTGTATGCTATCTTGATCAAATTGAGTCGTCCGTCAATCGACCTCAACCTGATATTATTTGTAGTGCCACGGCTCTGTGAACTGTGCAATAAACGCTGGATACACAAAAACACGGCTCACAGAGCCGTGGCACGATTAATCAGGCGGTTTTCAATGCTTCCAGTATTCTTTGACACGCCTGAGACTTGTTGAGTGCATAAAAATGGACGCCCGGCACATTGTTTTCCAGTAATTCCTGACACTGAGCAATCGCAAACTCAATGCCGATTTCCAGCTGAGCTTCGGAATCATCCTGCACATTCTCCAGACGGGCGGAGAGTTCAGCCGGGAAAGCGGTGCCACACATTTCTGTGATGCGTTTGATCCGAGAAAACTCGGTGATCGGCATGATGCCAGGAATCAAAGGAATCGCACAGCCTGCTTTCTCATAGCGATCTCGAAAGGCAAAAAACAGATCGTTATCAAAAAACAACTGCGTAAACGCGGCATCGGCTCCCGCGTCGATTTTTCGTTTCAAATTCGCCAGATCCAAATCAGCATCAAGACATTCCGCATGTTTTTCCGGATAAGCCGCCACACCGATTCCCATGTTGGGATGCCGTTCTCGAATCAGTGAAACCAGTTCATTGGCATAGGAAAGTCCCCCTTCGACGGCTTTGAAGGATGTTTCTCCCTTGGGAGCATCACCACGCAAAGCCATTATATTCTGAATTCCAGCCGCTGCCGCCTTATCGAGCCAGGCAATCAATTCATCTCTTGAAGAACCGACGCAGGTGAAATGAGCCGTCGCGGGAATTTCATACGTCTTCTGAATGTGCTGACACAATTCAAGCGTTCGTGTTTGCGTCGTGCCACCGGCTCCATAAGTACAGGAGATGAACTTAGGCTCGAATTTCGAAAGGGTATCGAGCGTTTCGTACAACAGTTCATCCCCCTTTTCCGTTTTAGGTGGGAAAATTTCGATGGAAATCAGCGGAGAGTCGGATTTCAAGAGGTCCGGAAGTCGATTCATAGATTCAAACTCAGTGCGACGTTCCGCCGCATCTTGATGGGAGTTAATGTGTTAACGAAATTGATTCCTGAAAAAACAGGCTTAGAAATAGGAATTCCGACTTGTGAGACTTATCAAATTGGTCTATCGTTATCGCAATTCAGGAATTCTAGGCAGAGTTTATCAATTCCTCAATATCTGGCGAGAGTAGTAATAGACCATATGCTCTGGTTTTGACAATTGATACTTTCCAGCCATTTCAACAATTCAGACTGGAAACTCTCAGATTCACAGCAGGGGCATGATGTCTCCGTGAAATTCTGAATCACGGATCGTATTGCGTGAGCGATCCCATTCTCATTTTGACTGAAAACAATTCAACAAGGCGGTTACCATGTCGACGATCGAACTTCTTCCCTATAAAGTCAAGGATCTCAACCGAGCGGAAGCCGGGCGAAAAGATATTTCCCTGGCAGAAACCGAAATGCCGGGCCTGATGGCTCTTCGCGAAAAATATGGGGAATCTAAACCTCTTGCCGGTGCCCGTATCGCTGGTTGTCTGCACATGACAACTCAAACAGCCGTGCTGATCGAAACCCTCGTCGCACTGGGAGCTGAAGTTCGCTGGTCGAGCTGTAACATCTTCTCGACTCAGGATCACGCCGCAGCCGCCATCGCAGCCGCAGGTGTTCCCGTTTTCGCCTGGAAAGGCATGAACGAAGCCGAATTCGACTGGTGTATTGAGCAGACTTTATTCTGGCCAGATGGCAAGGCTCTGAACATGATTCTGGACGACGGTGGCGATTTGACAGCCATGGTTCACAATAAATATCCAGAATTGCTCAAAGAGATTAAGGGCTTGACCGAAGAAACCACCACTGGTGTTCATCGCCTGCACCAGATGCACAAAGAAGGCAAGCTCGGTGTGCCTGCGATCAATGTGAACGATTCCGTCACCAAGAGTAAGTTCGATAACCTGTACGGCTGCCGGGAATCGCTGGCCGATGGGATCAAACGTGCGACTGATATCATGGTCGCCGGTAAAGTGGTCGTCGTCTGCGGTTATGGAGATGTGGGCAAAGGTTGTGCCGATGCGATGGACGGTCTCGGTGCTCGTGTCATCGTAACCGAAATCGATCCGATATGTGCTCTCCAGGCTGCTATGGAAGGTTTCGAAGTCATCACAATGGAAGAAGCTGCTCCTAAGGGCGATATCTTCGTGACAACAACGGGCTGTTGCGATGTCATCCGTGGCGAACACATGGATGTCATGAAACATGAAGCGATTGTCTGTAATATCGGACACTTCGATTCCGAAATTCAGATTGCCTATCTGAATGATCGTCAGGACATCAAAAAACAGTCGATCAAAACTCACTCTGAAGAGGGTGGTCCCGTTGATCGTTATGTCTATCCCGACGGCAAAGCTCTGCTTGTGCTGGCTGAAGGACGACTCGTCAACCTCGGTTGTGCCACCGGTCACCCCTCCTTTGTGATGTCAAACAGTTTCACCAATCAGGTCCTCGGACAGATGGCACTCTGGAGTGATGATGCCAGCTACGAATTGGGTGTCTGGGTACTGCCAAAAGAACTCGATGAAGAAGTGGCTCGTCTGCACCTGGGAAAATTGGGCGTCAAAATGACGACTCTGACTCAAGAACAAGCCGACTATCTGAACCTGCCTGTTGAAGGTCCTTACAAACCGGAATACTACCGCTATTAAGAGTTGATTCGCTTGATGCGAAACGCAGTTAAGAATGTTGAAACCCCGGGGATTTTCTCTCCGGGGTTTTCTCATGGATAGGTCGTCGATAACATTAAGTTGAAACAAAAGTGAGGGGCTGGGGTCGAACGTAGTGAGCCACCAGATAGTTTCGCGCTCTGGGGGCTTCGCTTCGCTACGACCCCAGCCACCCTGAATCCTATTCCGTATTTGAAGCAACTTCAAAAACAGGAGAGCAAAATGCACATCTGGAAATGGAGTTCAATCGGGACTTCGGTTCTCATCCTGTTAATGATCATGACTTCTGCAAGTGCCGACGAAGTGACCACACCAGTAGAGGAATCCGCCAAACCAAAAAAGGAAAGAACGTTTGGTGTAGAATCTCCAGCCGAAGATCGTATTGACGATGAAATGCAGGTGCCTGTTCCGGCAGCTAAGATCGATGCATCCTGCAAACGGGGCGTCGATTTTCTGATCGGCTATCAGAACAAAGATGGTTCCTGGGGCAATCCGACGCGAACCAAAGGCTTAAATATTTACGCGCCAATACCCGGTGCTCATCATGCTTTCAAAATGGGAACGACGGCTCTGGCCATTTCTGCTTTGATCGAAATGGAACCTCGATTTCCTGAATGCAAGGATGCGATTGATCTGGGGGAATCGTGGCTGGTTGAGAAATTGCCTTATCTCCGACGAGCCGATCAAACCGCAATTTATAATGTCTGGGGGCATGCTTATGCCTTGCAGGCACTGGCGAGAATGCATGATCGTAATGCAGATAACCCCGCCATGCAGGAGCAAATTGCCGAGCAGATTGCTCAACAGTTTGACATGCTCACCCGTTACGAATCGGTCGATGGAGGCTGGGGATATTACGATTTCCGCTATGGTACTAAGCGCCCTTCAAGTTCCTCGATCAGTTTTGTCGCCGCAACAGTCCTTGTGGCCTTCCACGATGTCGCTCAACGAGGCTTTGAACCTCCGAAGAAAGTTCAGGAACGAGCCGTCGCTGCGATTTTGCGACAACAGAAAAACGACTTCAGTTATCTATACGGCGAATATCTCAAGAATTCTCCAGTGCATCCGGTCAATCGACCGGGGGGAAGTTTAGGACGTTCTCAAGCCTGCAATATCGCTTTGCTCTATTGGGGACAGACAGATATCACTCAAGACGTCCTCAAAGAATGGCTCGAACGCTTAGTCGTTCGCAACGGCTGGCTGGATATTGGTCGCAAACGCCCAATTCCTCATGAAGCCTGGTTCTCGGTCGCTGGCTATTTCTATTACTACGGTCATTATTACGGAGCATTGTGCCTGGAAGAACTTCCTGTGGCAGAGCGGGCTCAATTTGCCCACCCATTGGCTCGACTAATGCTCGAACGACAGGAAAAAGATGGCTCCTGGTGGGACTATCCCCTCTACGATTACCACCAACCCTATGGCACCGCCTTCGCACTGATGTCGTTGAAACGATATCGCACAGAGAATGCAGCTATCGAGTAACGAAAGACTTGAGATCAGAGTGTTGAGCCTGCCTGTCGTGAAAGTCGCAGAGTAATTGACCGTGCAATTCGGCAGAATCACTCCAACTGGTAAGATGGAATAAAATCTCATGACTCAGGCATAATTTCAGTACAATCAGCCACACAAAATGGTAGAATTGGAGAGATGCGAGTTATAGGAAGACTTATAATCTGTCTGAATGAGGAGAGAAAAATGACTAAAACAATCATGACACTAAGTCTGTTTTCGATCAGCTTAATCACATTTACCGGAGCAGTTGCCGGACCAATTCTTGTGCAGCCAGGAACCACCTATGAAGTGGCTCCACCGGTTTATGAGACCGCTCCATTACCACCGGGAGCACGACACGAGACCATGTATTTACCGGAGGCACAGGAATATCAGACGATTGTTCCTTATGTTGAATCCGCACCGTATCCACCAGCTTTGCCGTTGTTATACGACCGAGTGGTGTACAAGGATCAGCATCGTAAACATCCACATGCGGTTCCGTATCTGGTTGAAGTTCCCCTCTGGAAACCAATTCTCCCAAGACGACGCGCCAAGTACTGTGGCCCTGAATGTGCCATGATCACCATCTGTGTCCCGCCTTGCGAGGTGCCACGTGTGCGTGTCACTCGTTTTGGACACAAACTGCGTTACGACTTCGGCAAATATGAAGTTGATGTCATCGTCCGCCGGGATGGACGAATTATTGTCGATTACGACGCATAGTTGATTAAACCCTGTTCCGATTGGAAACCGGATCTCCAATAACATCTTAAAAGGAACTGTCAGGGGGCGAGGTCGAAGAGAAACCCCCGAATCGTTGAACTACCGGAGTTTCATTTGGAACGTGGTCTAACTTGAGTATCTATGCAACCGCAAGTCGTAAAGTCAAAAGCTAAAAAAAGAGCAGATGGATAAAACCATCTGCTCTTTTTTTGTAAGTGCTATGCTCAAACACAGAGAAACCAATTGTTCGCCATCATTTCGTATTCAAATTGGAATGATAAGCTTCATCAGAAAAGGTGACCTCATTTGAGCCAGGAGTCGGCAAGGCATGGGTAATCTGTAATTCCTCTTCAGCATGCAGGTCAATCAGATTCTCATCGGCCTCCCGATCTACAAAATCTCCTGAAGCATCCTGGAGTCGTAAGACAATTGGCTTAGTGTAGTGATCCTGATTTCTGCGAATCACCTGAGCAATGCTCCCATCGGAAAGCTGAACAAAACTACCAATTGGAAACAGAGACTGAACTTTTAGCAATGCTCGCACAACATTTGAGTCGACAAAATTTTCTCGAGCTTGCCTGATTAGGCATTCCATCGCGGAATATCGCATCATTGCAGGACGATAAGGACGATCCGAAGTCATTCCTACAAATGCATCTGCCACTTGTAAAATGCGTGCCAGTGGATGAATACTTTGCCCTCGACGTCCTCTGGGATAGCCTGTGCCATTCATTCGTTCGTGAACTTGATAGGCAACGACAGGGACAACCGACGACAACGCAGAAACATGCTGAAGCATTTCCAGTGAGTAAATGGGATGTTTTTTAATTTCCAGCATTTCGATTGGATTCAGCTTTGACTTGGAGGTTCTTATTTCCAGAGAAACTTTCATCATCCCCCAGTCGTGGACGAGTCCTGCGATCGCAAGATTGCGTATGTTATCCGCATCCAGATCCATTTCAATTCCAATGGCCATCGCTAACAGGGAAACTTCCATGGAACGGGAAGCGATATCGTCATCCTGAAATTGATCAATCACAGAGGTCAGCGTATTGTCGGTATCAGTTGTCATTTCTTTGAGATAATGAGCGGCCATTTTTGAGACGATTGATCCATTGATCTTTTCCCCATACATGACCTCACCAATCATCTCCCCTAGGGCGACTCCATTGGATTGATGCTGTTCAATTAATTTTTGCCGTTTTTCCTGGTTGTATCCTTTTCGTCCCAGAAAAACGACATTATTTTTTACAGCAGGACCATCATTCTTAAGGGCCATCAACCCCCCATCGATAATGGTATCGATCCGCTTGGTCAGATCCGCATCCAAGCCAAATGAATTCGTCTTGAGATTGGCGAGTTCAGAATTCATGGTGACCCGTTTCTTGTCTTCCTGACTGATCCGAACCTCCGGTACGCCGTGCTGAATAATGGCACGCTTTCGTTCTTGCGTAATTTCTGAATTCTCCGCGAGCAGCAGGACACCATGAGGGTCGTAGATTGGGAAATTCATCTTTCGACCGACAATTAAGTCATTGACTGAGACAGTGACCAGACCGTCATCTTGAGTAATATTTTCCGCTACTTGTGTCGACGACATCATTTTATTTCCACTTCCTGATCCAGATTCGTTTGGTTCAGGGGCTGATAATTGCTTTTCAAGCTGACACGCTGGACCGAATTGATGAAACCGTATCAAATCAAAGGTAGGCGATAATCCAACGACTAAACGATAGCTTGAAAAGCAGTCAACCAGGCCGTTCCAAGAGGAATTCGATGCGGTGGTAAACATTCTCAGGGAGGGTCGTTAGGATAATTCCTACAATCACAACTTTACCCAGGCCTTGAGTCGCCAAACCATACCTGCAGGGATCTTTAGTACACATGCATCGCTGACTTCACAAAGCTGAAATCAACTGACTGAAACACATCAATGAGTACTGGCGCAAATAAAATTATGTGCCTTCAACTCGGCGACAAGAAACAAGTTTGTGTTGACAAAAACAGGTCAAGTTATGCAATCTGCATTGACAGAAAAATGAATGTTTCTGGGATGCAAGAAACTTGCTTCAGTATCGAAGCCATACGTTATTATCAGGGGTATTATCAGGGGTATTGTCAGGACTGACAATTGAGTAAGAAAGATCGACTTGTTAAAGAATTCAACGCTAACTCAATTGATCGTTCTATTGCTGCTGGCAGTCGCGATACCGCTCCTGGCATGGAAAGTGATCCCTTCTCTGCCGTCAATCCGCACTGCTCCAGAAGTCTATTCTGGCGGCACGTCGTATCCGATTTCCAGACAATCTTTCAATAGGCTTGATCTGGACCCTGAAATCAGAGGCCTTCCGCTGATCACAAACGTCCAAATCGTGGATGTTGATAGTGATGGTCAGCAAGACATTCTCGTCTGTGACGCGCAGCGGAATGCCGTCAGCTATTTCAAAAAAGCAGGCGAAAATTGGACCGAAGTGCAATTGGTAAGAGATATTCCGGCTCCAGCCCATGCGACTCTGGTTGATATCGATCAGGATGGTGATCAGGATTTGATTGTTTCAGTTCTCGGAGATATTCTACCAGACGACAATGTCGTGGGGCGGGTCGAGCTTTATGAAAACAGGCCTGAGGGATTTCAGCGGCACGTAATTCTGGATGAAGTTCGACGAGTTGCCGATGTTCAGCCGGGTGACTTTGACGGTGATGGAGACATCGACCTGGCGGTAGCGGTCTTTGGCTATGACCGGGGATGTGTCCTCTGGCTGGAAAACCTGGGAGAGATGCAGTTTCTCGATCATGAGTTACTGAACGCACCGGGAACGATTCATGTCCCTGTCGCCGACTTCGATAACGATGGAGATCTCGACATTACCGCGATTGTCAGCCAGGATGAAGAAGAGTTGTGGGGATTTGAAAATCTCGGTGACGGAAACTTCAACAAGCGTCGAATCTGGATGACTATCAATTTTGACCTGGGGAGTGCCGGATTGATCGCCGCCGATCTTGATGGAGACGGCGATCAGGATCTCATTATGCCAGCAGGAGATAATCTCGAAGATCTTGATGCCTATCCCCAGCCATATCACGGGTGCTACTGGTTTGAGAATCGAGGTGAGTGGGATTTTCAGATGGCTCGCATCGCTGATCTTGGTGGAACTTATTCGGCAGCCGTCGGCGATGTTGATAATGATGGTGATCAGGATATCGCATTGGTCAGCATGACCAACAACTGGTCTCGCACAGATACTGCCAGTGTGGTCTGGCTGGAAAACGATGGACATCAGCAATTTACAACGTGGCAGATTGCCAGTGATCCCATTCATCTCGTCACTGTCGCGATTGGAGATTTGAATGATGATGGCCAATTGGACATTGTTGCCGGAGGTTTGAATCTCCGAAAACCATATCAACGCCTGGGGCGGATCTCGGCATGGATCAATCAGGGGAAGAACTAAAAATGCAGACAACATTACGAATGCTCATGGTCATTATTACTGCAGAATTTGTTATCTGTGGATATTTGGTCGTCAAGCAGGTTGGTCAGCAAGTTCCAGTCATTCCCAGTATAAACTTCGATGACCCACTGCTGGCTGCGGATTTGAATGCACTTGCCGAGACTGCCCGCCAGGGGGATAGTCAGGAATGGCAAGTCCTGGGAGATGGATTGCTTGGCCAGGGATTTTACGGAGAAGCAGAACTGGCCTTTCGACAGGCGTTAGATATGGATCCTCAGAATGCGATGGCACAATTTAAACTTGCCTTCTGTTTGGACCGTACCGGTCGAGTTGCAGAGAGTACAAGCGAGTATTTGCGTGCTGCAAAGATCGCCAAACCGTCCGAGGCCCTTATCGGCTCCCGGAAAAACTGTTTGTATCAAGTCGGACGTAATGCATTGCGGCAAGAACAATCTGAAGTCGCGGAAAAACTCTTCCTTGAAGGTGCTGGCTTTTTACCAGCCGCGTATCAGTACTCTAAGTTGTTGGTCCGATCCAATCGTGCCGCTGAAGCGATGCCAACGATTGAACATGGTTTAGAAGTTTACCCAAACTCTCTCAAATTTACTGAAGTAAGAATGAATGCGTTCAAACAGATGGACCGTCAATTCGAGGCTGAACAGGAAGCGAGAATGCTTGAACGCTCTGAAAGTGTAATGCCAACCGATTTCAGCCTGATTTTTATACTTCCTTTAAATGCAATGATTGGATTTCAGCATGAGGAAGAGATCAGCGAACAGTTGTGGACCGACCAAAGCTTGGATTTGATCGCAAAAAAAATGAACGAACTTCTGCTCCTGTTGGAACCAACATCTCACCAGAAAAAATATGCGCTTCGTAAAAGTCTGATCAAAGTGGAGTACGAACGGCAAAACGCAGACCGCATGCTGGAATTGATCGATCAGGCACATACCGATGGTGACTTCGATGCAGAACTGTTGCAAAGGGAAGGAGAAGCTTATGCCTTAAAAGGAGATTGGGAACGGGCCGCCAGTATGTGGCTCCGCGTAGTGAAGATGTCTCCGAACGCCGCTGTGCATGAAAAACTTGCACAATATTATGAAGCCAGCAAGGACACACCAAAGCGAGACGAACATCTGGGCTATGCTGCACTGCTGAATGCGAAGGAGAATTATTTGAAGAACCAACTGGAAGAAGCAAAAGAGGCTGCCACTAAAGCTCAGAAGTTGCTGCCGGAAATTGCGACAGTCTGGTTTTACTCAGCCGAGATAGAAAGAGCCTTACGAAATCCTGATCGGGCTCGGTCAAATTACGCTCTTTGCGTGAAGCTAGACCCTTCTCACGGTCGAGCGATTCGTGGATTACAGTCTCTGGCAGAAAATTGATCTGAGAATCGTATTTTAATGAGCTTAAAAATACTCAATAATCAAATCTTTCGCGAATGTGATTAAATCAGGGGGTACTGGGGCAATCTCGAAGAGTTGTGTCCCCGCCATTCTCATGTTTTTATTTGTAGATGAAGTATTGCAAAACGCCATTTCTTGAATAAGAACCACGGATGGCCCCAGCCCAGCTGGCTTGATCAGCTGAGTCGACAATTCTCGTGTGAAAGTCATGAATTCTGATTGTCCAAAATTGAACAGCAATCTGCTGTTTTATGGAACGTCCTGCTTCAGAACTATTTTTCTGAGAAAATGAACCGCCAATACGCCAGGAAAAACAAGTCGCTCATTTAATAAATGAGATTGGACCACTAAGGCACGAAGAGTTCTGTCACAACATTGCCTCAAAATCATTAGGCTTTTTTATTGAGTTTCATGATTCTTAAATCTCTTAGTGCCTTCGTGGTGAAGACAACCTGATCAACTCATATCAAATTTCATTTCTATTGATCTCTTTTTTCACTTGGCGTCTTGGCGATTGATGAATCAAAAACGTAAACAGGTTGAGGAGAGATCCTCTCTGTAGCAAATAATAAATCTGGTGACTCATGCAGCAGATCTGGAATTCTCTTCTGGCTGAATTTGGCAAAACTTCAGTTACAAGAAGCAATAGACTCACCGAGACCCTGAAGCACCGAGTGTTCGGTCCAGTTCCAGAATATTGCCATCGGGAGAGATGCGGATCATTTTGACATCGTAGCGGGAGCGGGCGGCTTGAGGATGTTCGTAGTGCCAGATGGTCGCGTGGCGATTTTCCAGCGAGCGCATTGTGAACATCTGGTTGCTCTGGTCGAACGTAACCAGGTCGGCTTTGGCCAGAAACTGGTCTCCCTCAATTTCCGCATTGCCTTTGGCCTGCACTTCGATCGACCAGGGAGCTTGTTCCTCGGCTGGTTTCTTAGGATCTTTCGGAACCTCCCGTAACGCAACTTCAAGCAATTGGCTTTGCACCCAGACGCTTTGAGGCGGACGATTGTCGCGACCAAAGCGGGACAGCGGTTCGCTGACCGGGCCGTGGAGTACGTTCACGCGGTCGTGCAAAGTTCCCTGGCGTTTCAGATAGTTACCATCCATGTGGCCGGCAAAGGTGATGCGGGTGTAATCCCAGCCGGATTTTTTCGCGGGCGTTTTCTCCGAAGGTGATTTGCCCATCATTCCTTGCGGCAATCCGAGCGAAGCTTTGCCATTACTGCGTTGCCAGAATTCAATCACTCCCGGACCTTGAGCATTCATCGCTCCGGTTTGCTGATTCATTGTGTACGACCAGACATCCAGATAGCGTATCCCAACCAGCACACCATTTTCATACTGATTCATTTCAAAGCGCACCCGATCGCGACACTCGATGCTGGCAATTTGCGGCTTGATTGTCATTGAGGTCGATTTGAGAGAGATCGGTTGATCGAGATGCACCTTCAGTTCTTCGCATGTGATGACGGAATCGCCAATGGTCGCCCGGACGGTTCCCACGAAATGAGCAGTTCGTCCTTCAAACCGCATCTGCTCTTTCCACGAAACCTCTAGAATTTGAGCCTGCTGAAGTTTTTCGCCGTTCCAGTTTGATTTGACAGGAAACTCAATCGCCCCTCCGCCCATAACGCGGGTGAAATTCTGCGCGCGATCCAGAAACAGGTCGATCCCATCAATTCGCATTTCTCCACTACGAATCGAGGCGAAGCGCTCATCGGTGCCGAGGAGATGAAATCGCTGCCGTTCGTCACCTCCATTGGCGATATCAACCGATTGTCCTTCGAGATGCACCGGTTCTTCCTGGTCTTCAATTAAACCATTTGCTTTCACGATCCCCTCGGTTTTCACATGAGCGACATGCACATCTTTGAATTTGGGATCGTGAACGACCTGCAGTGTGAGATGCGTCGCGTCAATCTTGAACGGTTCTTTCGGGACCTTCTGGAGTGAACTTCGTTTTTTGATTGCAGCAGTTTGTTCGGCAGGTTCAGATATGACATTGTTTGACGTTGACGTATCAGTCGTTTTGGGAGTTTCGCCTTTCAAGGCTGCGAGGGTCTCGACCGATTGGCGATCGAAATAAACATCGAGCGATTCATATTCTCCTTCAAGATATGGGCTGACCACCGCAACATCCTGCTCGGCGAGCGTGCGGACGATTCGCACATCTTGTTTTTGACTCAATGAACTATTCACGGAAGCGTTTACTGGTGCCTCCAATTGAATGCGCTTCAGCCAGACTTTGATCGAATTCGAAATGATTCCTGTTTGCTGGACAGGAGAATGCAGCACGGCTTTGCCAGTCAGGGTGACAAGGTCTAATTGTCCCTGTGAGTTGGGATCGGGCATGAATGTCAACGATTCCTGCCAATTCGCCTGAGCCAGAATCGCCGGGATGGCGGACTGCTGAATCAGTTGTCCAGAATCCGCTGCGGTCTTATCCAGATATTTCACCTGGCCGGGACCATCACATTTGGCAAAGACCGGTTGCTGATCGTCATCGACCTGGATTTCGAGCCGGGGAGTGAAGAGATCTGCCCCCCGATATTCAATTTCAACGCCACGATTTTTCTGCAGGATCAACTTTTTCTCACGTAGCAAATACGTCAATCGTTCGCCGACAGCTTCGAGTTGATTGGCTGACGATTTGGCAATCACTTCATCGCCGGTGGCCGTTAGCGAGATTAACTCCAGATTCGAACTCCCGCCCAGTGTTTTGTTTTCAGAGGGGACGGCATCCAGCTTTTCTCCAAACTGCAATGCGAGAGAATCGCAGGTGAGGGAATCGACGAGGCCTGTCTTATCCGTTCGGTGGACGAACACATCTCGATTTAAAATCGCCAATTGGGAGTCAAAGCGATACTGAAAATAACCTTCGCAGGTCACCAGCACGGGAGATTCCTCTTCATCTGGCTTGAGATTCATCTCCAGATGTTCGCTGATGAGAATATCCTTAATCGCTTCAACTTGAGGATTATCGGCATAGGCCCCCCCATCTCGCATTTCTAGATTGATCTGAATGTTATTGGCAAAACCCTGATGTTTCTGAAACCGAAAATCAATCGGGTGATAGCTACTGATGTTTTTGTTGTCTCGCGAAAACACAAAGTTGCTGCCGCGAACCTTCAGGCCATCGTCACCACGAATATAAACCTGACCGATCATTCTGATTTCGCGAATCAATCTCGTCCGTATTTCAGATAGTTCGACCGCTTCATCAAAGACGAAGGTCGCCTTTTCGGCTCGGATGACGATCGGCTCCTTCTCTGATGGTACTTTTCCATCTTCCTCATCAGCCATCCAGACCATCGCCACAGGACTGACCTCGATCTCTGTATTTCCGTTAACGAGTTTCTTCTCGTTGAAAAACAGATGCAATCCATCAGCTCGAATTTTAGCACGGGCATTCACTGCCCAGGGAGCATCGGGCAAATACTTCTCGGCCATTTCCTGGCTGATACGTGGACCAATCGAGGGAACGCTGTGAACTATTGGTCGCTGAGCGGTGGCGTGATTTGTGTGTGAGCGAGACAACAGCCGATGAGAAACCTGCGCATACACTGAGTAGGCGCCGAGGACCATCAGCGTTGAAAATAGCGTGATCAAATATCGACGCATCATAAGAAAACTCTTCGGCTTTCAGACTCCAGCACCAACTTCGTTTTATGTAAGGCGACCCCTGCCAGTTATGGCAGGGGTTTCATCACGATCATTGTGCGACGATTGCCAAACATCGCGATTGCAGACTCATCCCCACCCGAGTCATGACTGACTCGGCTCGCCCGGGTTTCATTACGAATTCAACTCAAGTGACTGTGGCATCAAAGCGATCAAATCGGTGATGTCGAGCATGCCAACTGGGAAACCTTCGTCATCGACAACGGGTAACTCACTCAGTTTGCGTTCGGCCATCAGGTCGACGGCTTCTCCAAGGACGGCTGTTCTGGAAATAGTTGTGGGACGTGAGGTCATGACTTCGCGAATCGGTCGATCAAGTTTCTGTTCCTGATGGCAGGCGAGCAGGCGGGCCAGGTCGCTATCGGTGAAGATGCCGATCAGTTTTTCTTCGTCATCGACAATCATTACGGCTCCAGTTCGTCGAGCCTGATTCCAGGATTGCCCGAAGACTTCCCGCACGGACTGCGTTTCTTTGGCGATTCGCAGGGAATCGTCTGTCCTCATGATTTTTGTAACGGATGTTAATTTGCGTCCCAGGCTGCCTGCAGGATGATACTGGGCAAAATCCTGACTTCCGAAGCCTCGCACCCGAGCCAGAACCAGAGCCAGAGCATCGCCCACGGCCAGCATTGCCGTTGTGCTGGTTGATGGGGGCAAGCCGTGCAGACCGGCTTCGCGAAGGCGTCCAATCGGAATCGCAATTTCAGATGCATGCCCGAGTGTACTGTGACAGGTTGCGGTGATTGCAATCACGGCTATGCCGCGTTGTTGAAGCAATGGGAGTAATCGACAGACTTCTTCAGTTTCGCCGCTGTTGGAGAGAATCAGTACAATATCATCTTCATGCAACGAACCAAGATCGCCATGAACGGCTTCAGCCGGATGGACAAAATGGGCTCGTGTGCCAGTGGAAGACATCGTGGATGCGATTTTCTGACCGATAATGCCAGCCTTGCCAATGCCGGTCACAACAACACTACCCTGGCAGTGTTCGATGCGATCGACAGCGGCACAGAAGCGGGCATCGAGATCGATGGCGATATTGCGAAGAGCAGTCGCCTCGTGTTCGATAATGCGTTTCGCTTCACGCAACTGGTCAATGTGTGTGTATGGAATGATTTGATCGACTGCAGCCGTCATGGGAACACCTTTTAACGCAGATATGGAAAATGGCGCTGAGAGTTTGCGGACTTTTACCCCAAAATCCAATTTCAGGTCAATTGCGATCTTGTGATGTGATTGGCAGATACTTTTGACAAGAGAGTCTTAATTTCATGCGGTTTCCGTGATTTTAAACTCGAATTGGACCGCTTTCAAATTCGCAAAATATCACTGAAAATGCGAAAACAATCACCACTCATCTGTCCACTTTTTGGTGCGCAACTCTGGAGATTTGCCTTCTGATTCGTTAATCTGAGAGTTCCCAACAGGTTCCAGCGAATGCCCACCTCAGTAACTGGAGAAGCCGATGACGTGTTCCCCTGAATCTCCATACCAGCATCCTCAACTGACTCGTCGACGAATGATCGAAATTGGCAGCATTGGTCTGCTCGGTCTCGGTGCCAGTCATTTGGAGCAACTGCGAGCGGAATCGGAACCGACGAAACGACACAAATCGGTCATCTATATTTTTCTTTCGGGCGGTCTGGCTCAGCAGGACAGTTTCGATCCCAAGCCAGATGCTCCGGTCGAGTATCGGGGCGAGTTCAATCCGATCTCGACAAAAACGCCGGGAACTCAGATTTGCGAACACCTGCCGATGCTGGCCCAACGCAGTGAAAAATGGTCGCTGGTTCGCAGTTTGACGCATCCCTACAACGAACATTCGCAAGGCCATATGGTGATGCTGTCCGGGCGATCGGATTTGCCGCGGGGCTTCAACCCTTCAGAGCCGAGACCTTCCGATCATCCCTCTATGGCTGCGATTGCCAATCAGTTAATGCCCGGACGCAATAATCTGCCGCCTGCAATTATGTTGCCTGAAAAGCTGGTCCACCGAACCGGAAGAACTCTGCCCGGCCAATTTGGTGGAATAATGGGTTCTCAGGAAGATCCCTTTTTCCTGCAGGCCTCCCCCTATAACGCACAATCTTATGGAGCCTGGCCCGAATACGGATTTCATCATCAGCGGGGAGCAGAAGTTCCAAAAGGATTTGAATTCCGTTCGCCGAATTTATCAATTCCCGAATCGATGTCCGTCAAACGACTGCATGGTCGTCTGAACCTGCTACAGCATATCGATGCCCAGCAACAGCAGTTGACACAACTCTCAGAGCTCGATGCCTACAATCGCTATCAGGAACGGGCGATTTCCTTACTGGTCGATGGCAAGATGAAAGATGTGTTCGATGTCTCCAAAGTGGAAGCATCAACCCGAGAGCGTTACGGAGAGAATGTGTTTGGCTGGTCGTTGCTGGTCGCGCGGCGGTTGGTGGAAGCAGGAGTCAGTTTGATTCAAGTTAATCTTGGGAACAATGAAACCTGGGACACACACGGAAATGCATTTCCGAATCTGAAAAACTATCTCCTGCCTCCCATGGACCGCGGTGTTTCCGCGTTGCTCGATGATCTCGATGAACGAGGCTTACTCGACGATACGTTAATTGTGATGGCAGGCGAGTTTGGACGAACGCCAAAAATATTCACCATCCCATCAGCCTATGAACTTCCTGGCCGCGATCACTGGGGGAAATTACAATCGGTGTTCCTGGCTGGCGGTGGTGTGAAAGGTGGCCGCGTGATTGGATCCTCCGATAAAAATGGTGGCGCACCTGCTACCGATCCCCAACGACCGGAAAATCTGGCCGCGACGATTTATAACTCACTCGGCTTACCTTCCACAGCTCACTGGAATGATTTACTTGATCGTCCGATTCCGCTTTATAACGGCGCGCCTATTCCGGGATTGAGTTGAACAGATGGCTTTCGTGGCGATGAACTTGAAGATCGCACTTAGGATTGTCAGGATGAACGGCTCACGATCCAATTAAAGTCCATAATCAGGTAAGTCGTTCGATATGATTCAATTTGCAATTACTGTCAGTCTGGTTGAGCAAGCGCGTGGTGGTCCGTTTGTGTATTGGGACGGTGTGCGAGCCGCTTTTCAGGATGCGAAGCAGCTTGGTTACGATGCCGTGGAGATTTTCGCCCCTTCGGCTGATTTCGTTGACCGTCAGGAATTGCAAAAGCTCATTGAAGAAACGGGCCTGAAAGTCGCGGCTGTCGGAACGGGAGCCGGGATGGTGGTCCATCAACTCCAGTTGTGTGATGCCGATGTCTCACGTCGCGAACAGGCGATTCAATTTATTAAAGACATCATTGATTTTGGAGCCGAGTTCAACGCACCGGCAATCATCGGCTCGATGCAGGGACGTTTTGACAAAGTCGAGGGTAAGGCGGTTGCAATCGAGCGACTCACAGAGGCTCTAAACAGACTTGGGGATTATGCGGGACAGAAGAATGTTCCGCTGATTTACGAACCGCTCAATCGTTACGAAACCAATCTGTTCAATAAACTGGCAGACGCAGCTGATTATTTGCGATCCGAGAAAATTGCCAATGTGGTTCTGCTGGCTGACCTGTTCCACATGAACATCGAAGAATCCAACATCGCTCAGGCTCTGATCGATGCGGGGGAACTGACCGGGCACATCCACTTTGTCGACTCCAACCGACAGGCAGCAGGTTTCGGACACATGGATTTTGCACCGATTGTCAAAGCCCTCCAGGAAATCGGCTACTCGAAATATGTGTCAGCCGAAGCTTTTCCGATTCCCGATGCGGCCACTTGTGCTCAGCAGACGATCAAAAAATATCAGGAGTTGTTTCCACGATAATCTGCGGTTAGGTGCGGAATGATTTAACCCCGCTTCACCAGCACGGCTGTCATATCATCGGATTGTGTTTCCAGACCGTTCATTTCCTGACAAGTCGTGAGCAAGTTATTCACAATTTCGCTGGCAGATTCGGTTCGATGCGACTCGACAAATTTGAGCATCCCCTCACGACCAAACAGCTCTTTCTCAGGGGTCATCGTTTCGCAGATCCCATCGGTTGACAACATTAGTTCATCACCCTGCTCGAACGCAAACTGTGGAGAACATACAAAAGTAACGCGTTCCTCAACGCCGAGCATCAAGCCTGTACTTGGCAGGCTAACGCGATCTCCATTGGCTTTCAGAAAATCGGCCCTGTGACCGGCTCCCACGTAGCTGAAGCTGTGAGTCTGGAAATTGATTTCTGCTAAAAACAGTGTAACAAAAGCGCACTCCCGTAAATCGTGAAACAGGAATTCATTCAGGCATTCCATCGCCACGTCCAAACGGACTTCGGTCCGCAATATTGCACGCAGGTAGGAACGAACTTCAACCATTTCTAAAGCAGGCCCCAAACCGTGCCCGCTCACATCTCCAACAGCAACGACGACGCGATTCGGAGCCACGGTGATGTAATCGTAATAGTCTCCCGAAACCGATTCGGCTGGTAAAGATGAACCTGCGATATCGTATCCGGAAAAAGAGGGAGCTTCGTCGGGATAGAGCAAGCGTTGCACGGCCTGGGCGGCCTGCAATTCCTGTTGATTATGCAACTGCTCGGTGATATCGGTCGATATCCCGCCAATACCAAATATGTCACCATTGGCATCGTATAACGGAAATTTGGCGGAAATATAGGTATGCAGTCCATCATCGTGAGGCACGACTTCCTGACTTCGCTGCATTTCTCCATTTTGAATTATCTTGAGATCATTTTCCTGAAACGCACTTGCAGCCGCTGCATTGAAGATGTCATAGTCCGTCATGCTTTTGACGGCTTGACGATTGACATGGAACAGTTCTTCAAAAAGACTGTTGATATACAAGTACTGTCCTCGTAAATTTTTCGCATACGCCACCGCTCCCGTGTTATCGAGCAGGCTGAGCATGAGTTGCTGCTGTTTATGAATCGCCTGCCGTTTCTTGATCCGATGACCTGTATCATCCAGGCAGAGCATGACATAGCACTGATCGCTATCCATAAATCTTTGGGCGAACAGTTTGATTTTTCGAAAGCGTGTCGTTGGCGAATGCAGTCGACAGCGTATTGAATTGGTGATCACTGAAGTTGATGGAGTGGTTGCATTGTCTTCTACTTCATCTCGATGACTTTCGGCAACAAAGCTCTCAAACCAGTTATGAATTTTTGACTGATCCTTTTTGCGTATCAAATCCGTCAGAGGAGTTCCGGCATTTAACGAAATGGAAGAGTGAAATAGCTTCCGGCAACTGGAATTGCTTGATCTCAGCTGGCCCTGAGAATTGAGAATCATAACAGGCCAGGGTGAAATTTCTGCCACCCGAGAATAGGTTTCAAGCTGAGCGGCGGGATTTTCCACGCGCGAACTCATGACGACACGCCCACTTGCAATGAGGAATTAGCGTCCTTGCCGTTTAGGATATGTGATCGAGATAATTTCAATCACTTCATAGCATATAATCTTCACAATTGAAAATACCATACCAATGATATCACAAATGTTCAATGCGTTTTGTTTTTGCAACGCCCGAAGTGCAGTATTTGGCTAATTCTCCCTATTTTCTTCGACTAACGAGAATTGCGTCGGCTTCTAGAAAAATATTACGGATTTCGGGGTAGGCTTTTCGAATTTCGCTTTCAATTCGATCAATCGTGCTTTCAATTTGGTCAGCATCGAGTGAATCGAGAAATTGCAAATCCATTGCGAGCAAGACTTGATTCGGCCCAAAATGCAATGTGAGGGGCGACTTGGCGCGTTGAACTTCCGGGTAACTCCCGACAATCTTTCTCACCCCATCGACAATTTCAGGAGAGGCACTTTCACCAATCAGTAAGCCATGGGATTCGTAAATCAGTACGAAAGCGACCGCTGCCAGAATCAGTCCAATGAAAATGGATGCGACTCCATCCAGGACTGGCATTTCCAGAAGATGTCCAAAAAAGATTCCTAGAAAAGCGACCACTAACCCTAACAGAGCAGCAGAGTCTTCAAAGAGTACCGCAAAGGTCGTGGGATCCTTACTCTCCTTGACTGCTTTCCATATGGAACTGTTTCCTTTGGTCGCCAGAAAACCTTTTAGTGCGAGGTACCACGCAGCTCCCTCAAAAACGACTGCCAGTCCAAGTACGATGTAATTGACAGTCGGGTCCGAAAGTTTTGCAGGATGAAGCACATGCAGAATGCCTTCATAGACGGAAATTCCGCCTCCGATTCCGAAAATGAGGATTCCGACGATCAGAGTCCAAAAGTAAAGTTCGGGGCCATAACCGAAGGGGTGCCTGTCATCGGGAGCCCGCTGGCTGCGATGAATTCCAAAGAGCAGCAGCCCGCCGTTACCAGTGTCGACCAGCGAGTGAATCCCTTCGGTCAACATCGCAGAACTTCCCGTCAAACCTGCAGCAACGAACTTGGTGACTGAGATCAGAAAGTTACCGACAATCGCTCCGTAAATCGCCAACTTTGAACCTGATGCCGCCATTTTGAGAACCCTTTTGAGGTGAGAATTTGATTAGGATTTGTAGGAGTTTGAACAATAATAAACCACAGATCGACACGTAATAAGACAAATGTTACCGGTTCTTGCTGATCCATGATTCTAATAACTGAAGTGTTGCAAAACCTCAGTTATAAGCACGAAGCGTAAGCGAGCAAGTGAGTCTACACCAAGATCAATTTGAAAACCGGAGAAAGTAAGATCCCTAATAAAACTGAAATTTATTTTTGAACCACAGAGGCACAGAGGACACTGAGGACACTGAGAAGTCTTGAAATCCAAGGCTTATGAAGAGTTCGATTGTTTTAGCATTGCAGTCCTTTCCGAAAATTTCTCTGTGCCCTCTGTGTCTCTGTGGTTTTAATCTTTCTCAAAATTGGTTGAGTCATTTTCGAAGTTTGGTTTCAAACTGAAGTTTTGCATAACTCCAGTTATAATTTCAGCAATCGTTTTAAAGCATTATTCACTTGGTCCACTGAGGTTGACATAGGCCTTTTTATACAGACCTGTTTCAATAAGCTTAAGTTCTTCCATTTGGCTGCTCAATGTCTTCCAGCGTTCAGGGTCCATTTCGCCTGTGAATTCGCCATCAGCATTCCGGCAAAGTTTGCGAAGGGCTTCCATTCCACCATCGAGCACATCCCGAGGCATTTCAGGATTGATAGTTTGGATATATTCGTGAACCGTATCGGAATTTTCCAGGTAGGTTTTCCAACCAGCCATCGACGCCCGCACAAACTTTTCCACCAACTCGGGTTGTTCAGAGAGTGTTTTTTCGGAAACGATGAGCACACTCGAATAGGGATCGAAGCCGAGCTCCGATAAGAGCAGCGAATTGGTTTCGATTCCCTGTTTTTGAGCGACAATCGGCTCGCTGAAGACGTATCCCTGCTGAGCAAAAGCGGGGTCCTGCAGAAATTGAGACAGCGAGCCGGTGCTCCTGACAATTTTCACGCCCTCGAGTGGAAGTTTCTCTCGCAAATAATGAGAAAAAGCCGGAGCATCACTCATGGCCAATGTCACGTTTTTTAATTGATCGAAGGACTCAATCCCAGACGACTTATGGACAACAATACATCGCGGAGAATGCTGTAGCGGAGCAAAGACCCCCACGACCGGTGCCTGCTGAGCCCGTCCGAGCAAAATGCGATCCGCATTGGAGATACCGAAGTCAACCCGCCCGGTTGCAACCCGCTGAATGACCGGACTGTCGGGACCACCCGGTAGAATCTCGACTTCGAGCCCTTCTTTTTTGTAATCTCCATTTAAAAGAGCCGCATAAAATCCGCCGTGCTCAGCTTCCGGCAGCCAGTTGAGCGCGAGTGTCACTTTCTGATCACCAGCAGTCTCCGTGACTGGGGATGAACAGGAACAGAGAGAGATGATGAGCAATAATACCATCGTAAAACTGAAGATCCGCATAATTTATTTCCTGAGTCCAGAAGGAATTCGATGCGTAAACCTTACCGTCTGCGTAATCCCATGAAAACTGAGCAACACCCAAACATCCCGTCAGGATTGTTGTTCGTGGTGAGCTATGGTTCAGAATGGCGTGGGAATTCCACACCAATGCGGCAGGTTTGTATGGAATTGAGCGCAACTAAGTCGCTCGTGTCGCAATAAGACCACACAATTAAGCCCGGGCAGAACACAAGGATGCTGAAATGTTGAGTTCCTTATGGTATTCGATCTGCTTTTATGCAAACTTCTATTACACGTTCGTACTGCGCTGGTGGTCTAATATTACACCAGCAGAATACGGTGTTGTTCTCATCGGTGTCGGCATTTTTGGCTGGATTTTGCTCAAATCCGCCAGTCGTAAATAACGTGACTCGAAGGAGTCGGAAAGTTTACGCTGATTCGCCAGATAGCCCCGCAATCGCTTCATCACGAGATTCGAAATAAGGCCACAGCTTAAAAAGACTCATCCCCTTGAGAACATCGTACATGTTCGGATTGGCAGAGCAGATGGCGACTTTCCCACCACGAAGTTTCTTCTCGCGTCCGAGTGTAATTAACGCTCCGATGAACTCAGAACCAAAATAGTTCATGTTCTTCAGGTCAATAATCAGTAGTGGCACGGTTTGATCGGCGACTAAAGTCCGAACCGAATTCGACTCCATCTGCAAATCGGCATAACGAAAACTGGCTCCCTGACCGAGCGGTGTCACAAAAATGCAGGGAGGCTCTTTTTCGACTTGGAAAATTTTCAGATGACGAGCCATCGAACTTTACAGCCTGTTGGGGGTGAAATAAATACTCTGCTCTTAACCTATTACTTTTGCAGATGCAAGTTGGAATGAACCAACTGCACAAATCCGTCACCATTTTGGGAAAATTAAGAGAAAATTCTGAAAACTTCTGGAATTAATTGCGCAGAACCGAGTTTCAAAACGTATCAGACTTAACAGTTGTGATTCATATAGCAAATGACACGATTTCAATTCAGAAAGATCTGATTGAAGTTGATTTCCAATGAATTGCTCACCAATAACGGAATGGATCTCCTCAGAATGAACTCAAAAGAAATGGACCAGCAAGATAGAAATCAGATCATTCAAGCGATCCAGAACGGACGTAAAATTGAAGCCATCAAGATTTACCGGGAATGTACAGGCAGCGATTTACTGGAAGCCAAGAATTTTATTGAAGGATTGACAGAAGAACTTCGAGAACAGAATCCCGAAAGTATCCCCGAAAATAATTCAGGATGTGGAACCGCAGTGTTGATTTGTTTCATCTGTCCAGCTTTATCACTGTTTTATCTGCTCATTTCCTGAAATAGGAATAGAGAGTTCAGTAAGTGGCATAGATTTATATCGTTATTTGTTTGATTGTCCCTCCCACAAAAGATATAGTGAATTCAGGTCAAATCATGTGCCGGAAGAAATCTTTCGCCATATTTCAGGTTTCTTGAATGCACCAACGTGTACAGTACACTAAAATTCACAACTCGCACATTGATTTTCAGACCAGGTTATTGCCACATGACTCGTGTGGCTCACATCGAAGACTCCTCGACGGCTGTAGCTCAACTTTTCTGTTAAACGCAGTTGAGTCCCCACCTATGTCGACCCGATCTGGCAGCATCTCCTGATGTTGCAAAGGAATAGATAGTGGCTGATTACGATATCCGAAAAATTAGTATCCTTGCCTGCATTGCCCTTGTCGTATTGCGACTGTCAATTGGTTGGCAATTACTTTACGAAGGGCTCTGGAAGCTCGATTCCCAGAATACTGCCTCTGCGTGGACGGCTGAACCTTATCTGAAAAACTCACAAGGTCCTTTGAGAGACTACTTTCGCAGTCTTTCAGGCGATCCTGACGATTTAAGAGATCTCGATTACGAGACTGTTGCTGCTCGCTGGACTGGCTGGGCAGAACGCTTCAAACAGCATTACCAACTCGATGATCGCCAAAAACGGATCATTGATGAGATGGTCCATGGTTCGAAGGATTTCCGTGTTGAATTGAATGCACTTCCAGAAGGTGTCGAACTGACGGGAAGTGTTGGCAAGGTTGTGACTTTCCTGCCAGATGAAAAACGCCTGATTGTCGACGGGAAACTACATCTGACACCCCGAGAAAAACAGGCATTGCTCGCACAGGTCAATTTCAACGAAGAGACCGATGATGTCGACGCCATTCAAGATGAAGTGAAAAAAGATTTCGTTAAGAAAGTCCTGTATTTATACAAGCGTCAGTCTTCACTGTCGTATTTGGAGAAGGCACTTGCGAGTCTCAAAGGCGATCCCGAATGGGCTGGTTCTGTTGATGATAAACAGAAAGGGACCCTCGATGGTAATACTCTTGGGAAAATTCAACTCTACCGAGATCGCCTCGATCGATACGAGCAAAAACTGGCAAATGTAAAAACTCATTTTGACCAGGATCATCTCGATTACGACTGGAAGGAAATCCAGACATTACGAGCCGAGCTGGTTGGTCCGATCCGTAAACTGGAATCGGACATGAAGTGGGATGCCGAGAAAATGTTGAGTACGTCTCAGTTAGCCCTCGGACCAATGCAACCGCAATACACTGCACAACGTGATATTGATTTGAAAACCATGTGGGGGCTGACCATCATTGGCGGCCTGCTGCTTGCTGGTTTCATGACGCGGGTCGCTGCTCTGGGCGGTGCCTTTTTGCTGCTGCAGTTTTATCTGGCTTACCCACCCATTCCGGGATATCCCCAACCACCGGGGCCGGAGCATGCGATTGTGATTAACAAGACATTTATCGAAGTTCTGGTCCTGCTTGTCTATGTCTTTTTACCGACAGGCAGCTGGTTCGGAATCGATGCGATCTTCTCCGGCTTCTTTAAAAAGAAACCAGCCGACGATCGATAACCCGACTTTCCATTTTGCTGGAGTGTCCACGTTGGCACTCGATTGAATATGATATCTCCTCCCTGCCCTCAGTGAGTTATTACTGAATAATGCAGGTATTAATTGACTGTGTACGAGGTTCCAACGATGTATTTTACGCCCGAAGAAAAAATTCTTGGCAAAGATAATTTCCATACCGCAGTCGGCTCGACACGTCGTGACTTCCTGATCGGTACCATGGCTGCAGGTACTGCTGCCGGAGCGACATACTTCGGCTATCAAAAGCTCGATGGCAATCCGGTTAAAGTCGGTTTCATCGGAACTGGTGATGAAGGGAGCGTTTTGCTCACCGAGCATCCACCAGAATACATGGAAATTGTTGCGATTGCCGACTTGCGTCCCACCAACCAGAAACGCGCTTTCGATGGCGACGGCAACGAACACCGTATTGGTCTCGTTAAAAAACTTGGGGCCAACTCTAAGAAAAATATCAAAGTTTACGACGATCACAAAAAGCTGCTCGAAGATCCGAACATCGAAGCAGTCGTCATCGCTGTTCCTCTCAGCCAGCATGCTCCAGTTGCCATCGATGCCCTCAAAGCCGGCAAGCACGTTCTCTGCGAAAAGCTGATGGCTCACGACATCACTCAATGTAAAGAGATGATCAAAGTTGCCAAAGAGAACAACAAACTCCTGGCTGTTGGTCATCAAAGGCACTACAGCGTGCTTTACGATAACGCCAACCATATTGTCCAACAGGGATTGCTGGGCGACATCAAATTTATTCGTGCCCAGTGGCATCGCAATAACAGTTTCCCCGGTCGCGACAGCTGGCGGAAGCAGATCAATAAAACAGATGCCGCTTCTCTCGAAGGCCGTTTATCCGAATACGGTTACGACGATATGGAGCATCTGATCAACTGGCGTCTTTACAACAAAACTGGCGGTGGTCTGATGGCCGAACTCGGTAGTCATCAACTCGATGCTGCTAGTATTTTCCTCGGCAAAGTCCATCCGATCGCAGTGCAAGGTTACGGTGGACGCAACTTCTACGGTGTTAAGGGAGTCGGCTCTCTCGACAAACAGCAGGACGACCGTGAAATCGACGATCACGTTTACGTGACCTTCGAATTCCCCGGACCAAACTATGAATCCGACAACCACGACAAAGTCATCGTAACTTATTCCTCCATCAATACGAACCGTATGGAACCCTACGGCGAGTCTGTCTTTGGAAGCCGGGGCACTATGTATGTGAATCTTGAAAAAGATGTCATGCTCTTCAAAGAAGCTTCACCAACCACAGGGGGTGGAGGAACCGAACAGCGACTGCATGTGCTTAATGGAAACCCAGGGGCTCCCGTGCTCGATGCCAGTGAATCGCTCGCTCCCTCAACCAATGCCGCTGTCGCTTCAGCAGCCCTGGAAAAAGTCAGTCGTGGATATACAGAAGAAATGGAACACTTCTGCTACTGCATCCGCAACAACAACTTCGATCCCCCGAGCGAAGGTGGCTTGAAGTGCAATGGAACCGTCGCGATGGCCGATGCGATTATGGCATTAACCGCCAATCTGGCGATGAAACACCAGAAACGGATCGTCTTCAAAGACGAATGGTTCGATCCGACAAGTCCGGCAACCCCGGAAAATGATGAACAGGTCACCAGCTAACGGCGACCTGTTGAGTGTGCCATTGCTAGCTTGTCCAGCATTGGCTGCAGGATAAAGTGACATTTCGACTAGAGCCTAGTCTTTGATGGCAAGGCTTTTGTCAATTTTGTAGCACATTGCTCCAATTAAATGTAACAATGACGACCTCACCGGCACGAACTCTGGTTCTGCAAAAGAATTAACCCGGATCGACTTGCTTATTTGCTCCAGCAGTTGACAATAGGGCCGTGGGGTACGCTGTGCGTACCCTACTACTCTGATACGATGAACGGATATTACAAGCACGAAGCGCAAGCGAGTGTGTTTTATGTCCGTATTGAACACACTCGCTTGCGCTTCGTGCTTGTAAACATAAATACGCTCACAGCGAGATGTCGCAGCCACAAAGTGTTTCCGATTGCCAACCTGCCTGATTTCTGAGAACTATGAACCGCAATAAATTTGCTCAATTGATTATCTTTGTAATTGTCGCGATCGACCTGCTCGGTTTCGCGATCATCTTGCCATTGATGCCGCGTTACGGCGATTTCTATAACGCCAATGCGATGACCCTCGGCTTCCTGATGGCCTGCTTCTCGACGATGCAGTTCATCTTCGCACCAATCTGGGGACGCATTTCCGATCGCATCGGACGTCGGCCTGTGCTACTCGTGGGACTGGTTGGCTCCACATTCTTTTATGGCGTATTCGGCTGGATCTCCACATTTCAGGCCGATCAACTTTTCCTGGGACTGGCTCCACTAACGTGGTTGTTTCTTTCACGAATCGGTGCGGGAATTTCCGGGGCAACTCTTTCGACTGCTCAAGCCTTCATTTCTGATAGCACCACCAAAGCGGAACGTGGCAAAGGGATGGCGTTGATCGGAGCCGCCTTCGGAGTCGGTTTCACATTCGGGCCACTCATAGGAGCTCCCTTCGTAGGCACCGATGCAGCTGCTCCTCCAAGTGCCTGGCCGGGATATATTGCCTCGATGATTTCCGGAACCGCTCTCCTGATTGCCATTTTCAAATTGCCCGAATCACTGCACAAAGGATCAAAACCAGCCAGCAGTCACTGGTTGAATTTGAGCGAATTACGAACTGCAATCTCCCAACCGACGGTCATGCCATTACTCGCGACAATCTTTATCGCGACTCTCGCGTTCGCTCAATTTGAAATGACGCTTCCCTACATGACCAAATTAATCGGTCTGAGTGATCGGGATAACTTTTACATCTTCGCCTACATCGGATTTCTACTCACGATTTTTCAAGGTGGACTCATTCGACGCATGATTCCCAAACTTGGTGAATTCCGGACGGGAATTTTCGGAGCGGTTTGTCTATCCGCTGGACTGCTCCTGATTGCCTGGGTCGCGAGCGATCTGAGTTCCAATTCCCATGTCAATCCCGCTCATTCCACCATCTCAGCAGTAGCACAGGATCCCGTTGCGTTGGAGCAGATGGAAAAAGAAGGACGGAGTTTATTCCCGATCCTGATGATGGTTCTTCCCGTCAGCGTGCTTGGATTTGCTGCTGTGACTCCTGCCTTGCAGGCAATGTTGTCTCTCGGAGCCAGCGACAGCGATCAGGGGGAAGTTCTGGGCGTCGGGCAAAGTATGTCGGCATTGGCTCGAATCGGTGGCCCAATTGCCGGTTATGGAATGCTCGAACTCGGATATCCATTGATGCCCTACATTTCCGGAGCCGTGTTAATGATTGTCGTGGCCCTGTTACTGGCCAGGCTAAAAAATATGCTGGATCGTCGAACTGCTCAAACGATTGAGAATCCCGATCACTCTACTTCTTCACCGGTCGTGGCGACCACTCAGGAATAGACCATTTTCATGGTGCCCTTGCCGTCGCATGGACACCATAAGACTAAGATCGATTTTGTTTGCTCCGGCAGTTCGGCGCTCTAAATTATAGAAATGCACTAATTCAATGCCTAAACCCAACAACCCTCAATCCCGACCTCGCAAATCCAAAGCCGAACGACCTGTCGAAGGACCCGAAGAGTATCGTCTACAAAAGTTCCTGGCCTCGGCTGGACTTGGCTCGCGCCGTAAGTGCGAAGAAATCATTCGTAGCGGCCGGATCATGGTCGATGGCGAACCCGTCGATAATCCCGGTATGAACGTCAACCCGCTCACGCAGGTCATCACATTCGATGAAGAACGCCTCAAACCACAACCGCACAAGTACTTCGCGCTCAATAAACCGAAGGGAGTTTTGTGTACCAATCACGACCCTGCCGGACGTGCACGGGTCATCGATCTATTCGAAAAAGAACGCGTGCGACTCTTCCCGGTTGGACGGCTCGATGAAGAGAGCGAAGGCTTGCTCATCGTGACCAATGACGGCGAATTTGCCAATCAGTTGGCTCATCCCCGCTACCGAATTTATCGTACGTATAAGGTACAGGTTGTCGGCGATCCGAAACCCGAGCAGATTCAACAGCTCAAGCAGGGGATTTACTTCAAAGAAGGTAAGTTCAAGTTCGTTAATGTTCGTCGAGCCGGTCGTCAGGGGCGTTCGACCTTCCTCGAAGTCACACTTGGACAGGGACACAACCGCGAAGTCCGTCGACTGTTTGCCCGCATCGGTCACAAAGTGATGTCACTCGAACGCATCGCCTTCGGCCCGATTAAACTCGGCAAACTCAAATCGGGACAATACCGTCCTCTCACCGATGGCGAACTGAATGAACTCCGCGAAATGCTGGTTCGCAATCGTCAAACATTGACGCCCACTCCAGAAAAAGCACCGCGTCAACGCAAACCGTCACCGAGAGCTGAGGGCAAAAGCAAAAGAGAAGGCGATCGACGCCCCGCCTCAGCCAGAAACTCGGCGACTCCAGAAAAGAAACGCATCTTCCGCAAATCGAAAAGCAATTCCCCGGTTTCCCGTAAAAAGTAGGTATGTGCCACGGCTCTGTGAGCCGTGTTTTTTATCACATTGGTCGAGAGTGACATTCACGGCTCAAAGAGCCGTGGCACTGACCCTTAACAAATCCGATGGGGTGGCTAGGTTCGAAGCACAGCGAAGTCCCCAGAGCTTTGTGTCAACTACTGATGCAAAGCCTTAAGTCAGGCAGTGCTTGACCTGCAGTGCTGGATCGTAACAACACCGAGTGATCACCGGCTCGGCTTTAACCTCACTCTTCCCCTGCAGCGGGCATTCCTTCAGGTCGCAGCAGTGGGAAGTAAATCACATCGCGAATACTACGGCTGTTTGTCAGTAGCATGATGAGCCGGTCGATGCCAATTCCCAATCCTCCAGCCGGAGGCATGCCGACTTTGAGGGCGCGGATGAAATCGGTATCCATCTTGGCCATCGAGTCTTCTTCATCCTGGCCTTCGAGCTGTGTCAGAAACAGCTCTTCCTGCAACTTCGGATCATTCAGTTCCGTGTACGCATTGGCCAGTTCCATACCCTTCACATACAACTCGAATCGCTCAGCAATGTTCGGATCATCCTGCTTGCGCTTGGTCAGCGGACAGATGCTGGCCGGGTAATCGATAACGAACACAGGTCCTTCGAGACTGTCTTCCACCAGTTCCTCGAACAGATCATTCACAATCACATCAGGATGCTTGCCTTCGGTTTCGATCCCCTTGCTCTGGGCGATCTGCTTGACGGCTTCCGTATCCGACATCGCACAGCCAGCTGCTTCCTGAAACAGTTCCGCATACTTGCGACGCGGCCAGGGCGAAGTGAAATCAATCGAACTTTCACCTTCTTCGCCCCAGGGCAGAACCATCGTCTCAGAAATCGCTTTGACGGCATCGGTCACGATTGCCTCGGTCAAATCCATCATCGTTTCGTAGTTGCCGTAAGCCTGATAGATTTCGATCATCGTGAATTCAGGATTATGCGTTGCATCGATTCCCTCATTCCGGAACACACGCCCGATTTCATAAACCCGCTCGACACCCCCAACCATCAATCGCTTGAGATGCAATTCGAGGGCAATCCGCAGATACAGTTCAATATCCAAAGCATTGTGATGCGTGGTAAACGGACGAGCAGCCGCTCCACCGGCGACCGAATGCAGAACCGGCGTTTCGGCTTCCACATAATTCTGGCCCCGCAATGTCTGGCGGACGGAATCGATAATCTTCGAACGCTGAAGCATGCGATCAAGCACGCCATCGTTATAAATCAAATCGATATACCGCTGCCGGAGCAGCATTTCGATGTCTTTGGCCCCATGATATTTTTCAGGTGGCTGATAAAGCGACTTACATAAGAATGTCAGTTCTTCAACAAAGATCGAAACTTCACCCGACTGCGTCCGACGTAATTTTCCATCGATTCCAACCAGGTCGCCCAGATCGAGAGCAGAGACGAGTTCCCACTGTTGTTCGGTCATATCCCCGCGAGACATCAGCAATTGAATACGACCGGTGGCATCTTTAGCATCGAAAAATCTTAATTTCCCTGCCTTACGACGCCCCATTAGACGAGCGGCAATACGAACAGTCGCCCCGTCCAAGCCTGGTTCTTCCGGACATAGTGGGCGGACGGTTGCAATCGCTTGATGATTGTCAAAACGTTGTCCGTATGGATCGAAACCCAGTTCTCGGATTTTTTCTGCTTTCTCAAGACGAGGTTTTTCAAGACGATCCGGTTTTTGGGGAGAATTGCTCATGAATGTTTGCTGTCAATTGAGGATGGATATTGGCCCATCGCTTGGATTTAGGGGTTGAATCGCTCGGCATCATCGGGAATCGGTGGAGGATCGTCAACGAATGCGATAGAAAAAGCACGAAACAATTGTGAAGGCGAGCCGAGTCAGTCATGACTCAGGTTTTCTTACGATCATTGTGCGAAAGGAGATGATGAAGTCGATGATTAATCGGAACCACCCGAGCCAGGACTGACTCGGCTCGACAATTTCATTTACTTCTTCACCATTTTCGTATCAATCACACAACGAAATCCCGTGTGATACGCAGCCGACGAAACATCGCTTCTCATACGGGCCGCGTTTCGATACCCGGTGCAGTTATTAGAGTTACATAAAAACGAGCCTCCCCGAGTGACACGCTTTTCGATCGTCGGTTCGCCGGGATCGAAAGAAGCAGTCGGCCCCTGGGGATTTCGTTTCGGGCTGAAATTGTAGTAATCCGGACGATAATAATCGTTCACCCACTCCCAGACATTGCCGGACATATCGTAGAGTCCGTAACCATTGGGAGGAAAACTTTTGACGGGAGAAGTATCGAGAAATCCATCCCGGTTCTGTCGATCCATCGGAAAAGTCCCCTGCCAGGAGTTCGTCATATATTTGCCATCAGGCTGGAACTCGTTGCCCCAGTTGTACTTCTGATCCTCCTTACCACCACGGGAGGCATATTCCCATTCGGCTTCGGTGGGCAGGCGTTTCCCCGCCCATTTGCAATATTCCAGGCAATCTTTGTAAACGACATTCACGACAGGATGATCCATTTTGCCTTCAATGGAGGAATCCGGACCAGTTGGATGTCGCCAATCTGCTCCCTTCTGATATTTCCAGGCCTGATATTCCCAGGATGGATAATCCATTCTCAAGTTTTCCCGGTCGAAGTCCTTGTTGAAAATAAGCGATCCGGCCACGAGATTTTCCTCGGGAATGATCGAGATATCAGGCACGACACCAATGAAATCTTCCCGTTTTGGAGGGATTTCTGCGAAGGTGACGTAGTTGGTTTCCTCAACAAATTTGTCGAACTCGGCGTTGGTCACTTCGGTGATATCCATCCAGAATCCATCGATGGTCACTTCATGAGCCGGGAATTCATCCGGTTTGATACGATCGGGATTCGGTTTTCCCTCCTCCGGAAAAAAATCGGTTCCCATCGTGAAGGTTCCCCCCGGAATCCAGACCATTCCCGGCGGCGTTTCTGCTGGTTCTTCGGTGATCGGAGGACTCGTATCTTCAACAGAGTCCGTTTTTCCAGCGGTTTTAGCAGGCGCATCAGATGAAGCAGAGGGATTATCTGCCCCCTGAAACAAATTGGAGGGGCCAAAAGCAGCCAGACCGACTGCTATCAGGCAAATGCCAAAGATGATGACAGGCAGAAGCGATGAATTTTTTGCGGAAGAATTATTCATGGACACTGTACTCGTTGAGATTAAAAAATTGATTCCTTCCATCTTACGGAGATTCCGCAGCGGGATTCAAATCGCATCCCCCGAATTCCCAACTTTTCGGTCAGAGAATAGGCAATCTCATGATTTCTGAGACTTGAGTGTCTATGATACATTATTAGCACGAAGCGCAAGCGAGTGTGTTGAAGTCACTCCTTAGACACACTCGCTTGCGCTTCGTGCTTGTAAATATTCAATCCATTGCACTCATTCACTGGTGGAACCGTGAAAAATATCCTCGATGACATTGTCGCTCATAAACGGGGCGAAATTGCAGCGGCTAAAGAAAAGCTGCCTTTTGAAGAACTGGTCAAACAAATCCCGCAGGCTCCGCCGGTGCGGGATTTTGTGACGGCTCTCCGACTCAGCCATCCGCTGGGTGTGATTGCCGAAGTCAAAAAGGCATCCCCCTCGGCTGGCATTATTCGTGACGATTTTCATCCGGTGGAAATCGCGAAAACGTATGCTGCTCATGGGGCAGCCTGCATCAGTGTGCTGACGGACGAAAACTTCTTTCAAGGACATCTCGATTATCTCAAAGCAATTCGGGCAGCAGTCGATCTTCCCTTACTACGGAAAGACTTCATTCTCGATCGCTATCAAATTGCAGAAGCCCGGGCCGCTGGTGCCGATTGTGTGCTGTTGATTGCCGAATGTCTCGAAGAAGACGAACTGCGGGATCTTTATCAATACACCCGTGAACTGGGAATGCAGGCACTCGTCGAGTTGTATGACGAAACGAATCTCGAACGTGTGCTGAAATTGAACCCGCACATCATCGGAGTCAACAATCGCGACCTGCGAACCTTCGAGACGGATCTGGCCCATTCCATTAAGATTCGTAAGCAGGTGCGGGATACAATTCTCTTCGTCAGCGAGAGTGGCATCCGCACTCGTGAGGATTCCGAACGACTCATTCAATCGGGCATAAATGCCATTCTCGTTGGTGAGTCGCTGATGCGGTCTGACGACATTGGCAAGGCATTAGAAAGTCTGTTGCCGAAACAGGTCAATGCGTAAAAAACTGGTAGGACAAGCTTCCAGTATGTCTATAATTAAACAGCAAATCGCATTTAGACAGTTTGGAAGCCTGTCCTACGGATTAATAATTCACAACAAGTAATATCTCATGATTGCAAAACATCCTGAACTCGCCGCTGAATTTGTTGCCAATGATGAGCGTGCTCACTGGCATGATCAAGCCCTTTGGTTTGTCCGCAGCAAGCGAGACAAAATGGCTCATACGCTTCCCGAATGGGAAGCTCTGCGGCAAACCGCTTCCGACACCAAAGATTATGTGCTATCGCATCTCGATGAAATGCTGACTCAATTTGCCGCCAACGCCGAAAAACTTGGTGTGCAGGTTCACTGGGCGAAAGATGCAGCCGAGCATAATGAGATTATTCTGAGCATCATCAAAAAGCATGACGCGAAAAAAATTGTCAAAAGTAAATCGATGCTGACAGAAGAGTGCGGACTCAATCCGTTTCTCGAACGTCACGATCTCGAAGTGATTGATACCGACCTCGGCGAACGGATTGTTCAACTTCGTAACGAACATCCCAGTCACATCGTGTTGCCCGCGATTCATATCAGGAAGGAAGAAGTGGGCGAGTGCTTTCACGAACACCTCGGCACCGAAAAGGGATCTTCCGATCCGACTTATCTAACCGAAGCGGCTCGAAATCATTTGCGTGAAAAATTCGTGCAGGCAGACATCGGGATTACGGGAGTCAATTTTGGAATTGCGGAAACTGGGGGATTTGTCGTTTGCACGAATGAAGGCAATGCCGATCTGGGAGCCTCGCTTCCACCGGTTCATATTGCCTGCATGGGACTTGAAAAGATGCTGCCTCGGGCCGCTGATCTGGGGGTCTTTCTGCGTTTGCTGGCCCGCTCCGCAACCGGACAGCCGATTACAACCTACTCATCGCATTTCAATGGTCCACGGGATGAAAACTCGGAACTGCATCTCATTCTAGTCGATAATGGTCGCAGCGAACTGATTGGCGATGCCGACTATCGGAATTCGCTCAAATGCATTCGCTGTGGAGCCTGTATGAATACCTGCCCGGTTTATCGACGCAGTGGCGGGCACAGTTACAAAGCGACGGTGCCGGGGCCGATTGGATCCATTCTCAACCCGGCTCGCGACGCGAAAAAGTATGCATCACTGCCTCACGCCTGCAGCCTGTGCGCCTCTTGCACAAATGTCTGCCCGGTCAAAATCGACTTGCATCATCAGCTCTACACGTGGCGAAATAAACTGGTCCTCCGAAACCTGCTGCCAGCGACAAAACGCATTCCGATGCATCTGGCCAGTTTCTTTATGCAACGTCCCAAACTGTTTTCATTCTTGGGCTACTGGGGCCGTTGGAAACTGAGAATCACTCCACGATTTGTGAAATACAATCGCTTCCTGAACGCCTGGGGCCGACAACGCGAACTGCCGCCAGCTCCGAAGCATTCGTTTCGAGCGGAGTATCGGGCGAAGCGGAAAGCAGAGTAGACTGCAGCGAAAGTGTGGCACGTCCCTGAGCATCGCGAAGGGCGTGGTCGGAGAATAACACCACGCCCATCACTTCGTTCTGGGTCGTGCCACCCATTTCTATTTAATTTCGCCGAGCCAATACCTTTTCATAAACTTCACGAATCCGTCGCGACATCGTTTGATGCCGGAATTGATCGGTAAAGCGTTCGCGGCCGTTTTTTCCGAAGCGGGTTCGCATCTCCTCATCGTTAGCCAGTTGCACCAATGCCTGTGTTAAACCGGTCAGATCATTGCGGGGAATCAGGCAGCCGGTTTCGTTGGGGATTGTGACTTCTCTTGCTCCATCGATATCGAAGCTGACGACCGGCTTTCCAGATATTAAAGCCTGTGGCAATACTCTTGCCAGGCCTTCCCATTGACTTGTGTGAGCAACAATATCGGTCGCCTGCATGAGACGCGGGATTTCTGTCGGGTCAACAAGTCCAGTGAAGATGAAATGATCCTGCAGTCCCTGATCGCGAATTTCATTCAGGTACTGTTCGCGAAGGATACCATCACCAATAAAGAGGAAGCGAACCTGGGGAGCCTGCCGGATGACTTCGGCGGCTACGGCAATGATGGCATCGTGTCCTTTGAGGGGAAACAGTCGACCGATTTTGCCGATCAGAATGTGTTCGTCACTCAGGCCCCATTCTTTTCGCAGGGATGCACGTTCTGTTGGTTCCTGTAGAAACGGTTCGACATCAAATCCGCTTGAAATCGTTGTGTACTGCTCTGGCTTCCCAATTCCCGCGTCGAGATACTGTTGCGACATTGCATCGGCAACGCTGATGTAATGATCGGTCCACTTCTGAGCAATCTTCTCGGCTTTGCGATAAACGCGATAAAGGATCTTATTCTGCCCGTAGTGAAAGGCGGCTCCGTGAATTGTGTGGACACAGGGCAGCTTCAAATCATAAGCAGCCTTACGACCGATAATTCCGGCTTTTGAACTGTGAGTGTGCACGATGTCCGGCTGAAGTTCTCTCAGAGCCGATTTAATTTGTCGAAGTGCGGCCAGTTCATGCAGCGTTTGCAGCTTGCGAAGCAACGATGGGATTTCGATGACCCGGCAACCAGAAGCATGCACAAGATCCATCAGCGAACCTTCAGGACCGGTCGTTGGACCGGTGAATAACGTCACATCATCTCCATGTTCGCGCAGATGATCTTCAATGGTGTGCAGCGTATTCTGCTGCGCTCCACCGATGATCATGCGGGTAATGATGTGTGCAATCTTCAATGCCGACTCCAGTTTGAGGGTTCAATTGGTGTACGCGGCATTGAAGAGTTTCGTAAGAAGATTTTATTGGAAATGTGTGATTTGGAAGGATTATCGATTTATAGGTGCCACGGCTCTGTGAGCCGTGTAATGGGACTTCAATTGTAATTCGCACGGCTCACAGAGCCGTGGCACACGCGATCTAAGCTAATCGATCAAGTGTTCCGTTGCTGTCGCCGAAGGTTTTGCGTTCGATCCCCTGTTTTTGCAACAAGGTGAGATACAGATTACAGAGCGGCGTATCTTTCTTATAGCGGACGCGACGGCCGGGAGTGAGAATGCCGTTGCCGCGGCCAGCCATGATAATGGGCAGGTCGTGGTTGTCGTGCTTGTTGCCATCTTTCAAAGTGGAGCCGAACATGACCAGGGAATGATCGAGCAGGGTTCCGTCGGCTTCTTTGAGGGAACGCATCTTCTCAATGACGTATGCCAGTTGAGCCATGTGCCAAGTGCCGATTTTTTCGTACTGGATCAGTTTATCTTCTTCATTCCGATGATGAGACAAGCCATGGAAGCTGCCGTTGACGCCGTCGATGAAGGAGAAGTTTCGACCTGTCTGAGCGTTCCCGAACATGAATGTGCCAACGCGGGTGGTATCGGTCCAGAAGGCGAGGATCATGATGTCGAGCATCAATTGCACGTGTTCGATGTGCTTGTCTGGAATGCCTGCTCCTGGGCGTTTGACATCGTAGCCGGATTCGTTGATCCAGCGTTTTTGTGGTTTGAGCGAATTTTCAATTCGTCGTTCCACCGCTCGAACGGATTCGAGATACTCGTCAATTTTGGCACGATCATTCATACCAACACGATTTCGCATCGCGTGGGCATCTTCAAGAACGAGATCGAGCACGCTGATGTCGTCCCGAGCCAACGATTTTGCGACAGCAGGATGAGCAGTTGAAAATCCGGAAACAACTGGAGCAGCAGGCCCGGTGCGGAAGAGTCGATCAAAGGCCAGTTGAGGAATGATTTCTTTGGGGACGGGCGTGTGCGGATCGCGCCAGGCGATGTGCGAACCATAAATGCGGGTGAACCCACCGCCAATGTTATCGACACCGGTATAGGCCTCATCGACGCCGAGTTCAAAAGACGGAAGTGGTGTTCCCTGTCCAATGGTTGATGCGAGTAATTGATCGACAGACACTCCACCCGTATCCATATCGCGACCGGAAGTTCGGACGACAAACCCACCAGATAGGAACGCGGGCACTTTGGGCCAGTGGCCATTACGGCCGGAAGTCTGTTCGTTCCAGAGATTTTCCAGCAGCATGATGTCATCTTTGACATTGACCAGAGGCTGCAGCATTGGAGTGAGTTCGAACTTTTCACCGTCGCCCGGTGGGGTGAAGTTCTTCGGGTTCACGCCATTCGGCATAAACAGGAATGCGTTTCTCAAAGGCGGTTTTTCCAGAGCTTCGTTCGCGTTGAGGGCCGGAACCATACTGTCGAGAAACGGCAATGCCAGAGCCGCACCGGCTCCACGTAAAATGGATCGTCTGGAAATTCTCTTGCGAAAAATCGGATTCATTGATTATCTCCGTGAGTCAGCATCGGTCGGACTGCTAGCTAAATACGGCTGGCAATTTGGATTGCGGCGGCGGGCCGTTTGAGGTTTGCGGCAGGGGTGATTATAGTGCGAGAAATCCTTGCAGGCACTACTATCTCATTAAAGTATATCACATCATCGCCTGCTATTGCATCAGGAAAATTGAGGGAATCCCATGACGGAGCAGACTTCTATCGAACAGGTCCTTGTTGTCCCGACCATGCTGTTTCACGAAATTGGACATTTTCAGGGGTTCAATCGAAATACCGAGCCTTACATGAAAACGCTGCTCGATCCGATGCACACGTCATACCGACCACGCGATGAAATGGAGCAGGACACCAGCTTCAAACAACTTATTCCCTACTGTATTTTCATGCACGATGGCCAGGTTTTTCATTACGAACGCGGAACCGACCAGGGGGAATCCCGCCTGCATCGCAAACGTTCGATTGGAGTTGGTGGACATATTTCGACACTGGATGAGTCAGAGACCGAACACGCGTATATACTGGGGATGCGTCGGGAAATTGATGAAGAAATCGAAATCCAGGGAGAATACACTCAAGAACTGGTCGGCATCCTGAATGATGACATTACTGAGGTCGGAAAAGTCCATTTAGGCATTGTTCACCTCTTTAATGTGGATAATCCCAAAGTTTTCCCTAAAGAAGCGTCGATGATACAAACAAGGTTTTCCTCTCCTGCGGAATTATTGGAACAATTAGACCAGTTTGAGACGTGGTCCCAGATTTGTCTGGAGGCGTTGTTCGGTGAGCAAGCTGAAGGAAAATAAAAGAGTCGACGTTTGATTCATGATGAAATGACGTCGCAAATCCCTTTCGTTTCCATTCGGAATCGGGATCCTGATCAGGCAACGGAGTGCCTCTAATGCGATGCAAAAAATTATTTCTACTGACAACTTTCGCCCTGACCTGTGGACTCACAGTTGGTGAATGTTCTGCTCAATCGGCTAAGTTTCCGACCTTTCAGCCATCATCTGGGGAGTCATCAACTCAAGCGGTTCCGACACCTGTTGAGATGAGCAATCGCTTCCCATCGGCTTCTTCAGCACAGCCGAATAGTCCGGTCGCGGAAAACAAGAAGCCAGCTTTCCCAGTGAAACAAATCGCAGAATCGTCAGCTACCCAAACTCAGCTGACGCTGAATGATCTCGGTCGATTGATTCAGAACTTACAACTGACTCCCAAATTGGTCGGCTCGCAATACGATGTTGCCTACCAAGCCGAGATGAACGATCAGGAGATTGAAGTCTTCTTTTCTTTGAAGTTGACAAACGATCAATCGAAAGTTCGCATTCGCGCCTGGCTCGATCCTCGGCCTGAAAGTGAAATTTCCGAAAAGCATCTGCTCGAACTGCTAGCCGCTGGCTCTGAACTCGAATCCTGTTTCCACTTTGGATACAACAAAGATGTTCAGCGATTCCTGCTGGAAGCGATTCTCCCAAACAAGGATTTGACCTCCAAAGACCTCAACACAACCATGTTGCAAGTTTCGGAAGAAGTTTCCAACACATGGTTGCTATGGGCGACTTCGGAATGGGCTACCGGGCCGAGTCAAGTGACACGCGAAGCTGATCTCGATTCCCGCTCGCACATCATCCCAGAAGGTCAATTCGAAATGCCAATTCGGAGATGAAAAAGATTGTGGGTTATGGATAGCCCACAATGAACTCCGTAGGACAAGCTTCCTGCCTGTCGATATTGAATCTGCATAAATCATTTGCTCGTCCCTGAAAAAGCTCTGGCATTGGGGAAACTGATTTTTCTGATCTGGAAGCATCTTAATTTCGCTCCATTTGTAAACGCGAGAAATCAAAACTCTTATCCAAACGGACTTCAGAGTTTTTGAACCGCAGACGCACAGAGGATACGGAGAAATCTTCTCATACAGTGCTGAAATTATTCCCAATGTTTGAGCCTTTCTGGAACTCTGCTGTAAAACAATCTCTGCGACTAGGGATTCAAAGTTTTGTGACTTACGCAAATTTTGAAAACAACCATTTGGGTTCCGGCGAGTTGATCAAGCCAGCTGGGCCGGCAATTCTCGTGTGGACGTCATTAATTCTGATTGTCTAAATTGTTCAGCACTCTGTTGATTTATTGAGCGTCCTGCTTCAGATTTGTTTTTCCCTGATGAAAATGAACCGCGGTTCAATTTCAAAATGATTGGGATGAATCTTCAAATGGCTTAACGAATCTGATTAGACCATTTTCAAATGGTTTCTGCAGTCGCATGGACATCAAATGGCTCAAAACACTGAGTTTGCTCCTGCCTTACGCTGCAGTTCATTTTTGAAAATGCTCTAATATACAAGTCTATAAGGGCAAAGAACTCAATATTGGCTCGTGGTTCAGTAAATTCAATTCTTTTCTCGTAAAGGCTCAATGCTTTCGTACCTGTCAATTGAGGCCTGACCGGTCCATAGCGAATCCGATGTAAAGAATGCCCTGCGTTGCAAAATCGTTTACAGATAGTTGAAGAGATTCAACTGCAGAGTTTGTGCAGCGATTTGCTGGGCGGCCTGGATAGTTACCTGCAAGTTTGAAAATAGCGTAATCGCTTCGGTCATATCGGTATCGAAGACTTCCGAGAGTGATTCCTGAATCTGAATATCTTCATCGGCCAATTTATTGGCATAGCGATCGAGTGATTGCAGTCGACCGCCAACATCTCCTCGCAGAAAGTTGAAGTCGGCAAATTCTGATTTCAGTGCACCAGAAATCACTTCCAATTCCTGATTATTGCCCGTATCCAATGCGTCCCGAAGACGAAACATCAAATCGAGCAAGCCTGTCGATCTCTGCGGATTCGGATCGGTTCCAATTAGGTCGACGACACCATCTTCACTTCCGACAACTCCCAATGCAGCCGAAACCACATTATCGGCAACAGTCAAACTCCCTGTCCCGGAATTGTCATTCAGCTGAAAGCTCTCCGATACAGAGCTGTGAGTCATCACGAGATTGCCGGGATCGACCGCGTTGACGGCATCGAGCACATCCTGAACGGTCAGTGCGGCAGACAAATCGACGTTCACGACAGAGCCATCCCGACGGGTAATGTCGAGAGTAGAGGCCCCAACAGGAACCCCTGCTCCGTTATTGAGACTGGACAATAAGTCGAGAGCCGATTCTGCACCGACAGCAGTCCCTTCCAGATCAGCATTTCCGTCTTCAGTTCCGGAGATCTTCAAAGCACTGGTAACAGCATTTTCCTCGACTGTTAATGCTCCTGTTCCCGATGAATCACTCAGACGCAATCCGTTTCCGGTGGTGTTGAATGACGCGACCAGAACTCCAGGATCGACCGCATTGATTAAGTCAACAACATCTTGAACCGTCTTGGCGCCAGCCAGTGAAATACTGACCTCGGTTCCATCGCGTCGAATCAGATCAAATTCAGAAGTACCATCCACGGGTACGCCTTTTCCGGAATCGAGCGATGAAAGTTGTGTGGTTCCAGAAAATGTCTGTAGACCCAGCCCAGCCGCATTCGTGCCGCCATTTTCAGCGATCGAGAGTCCGACTCCACTCAAGCGACTGATGACCTGCAGTCCTTTTCCATCGGCGGTAAATCCGCCTTCGACATCGACATTGGCTTTTTTCAGAGCATTGAAAAAGTCTTCAACAGTGGTCAGGCCATCAAGATCGATCGTTTCCGATTGAATTCCATTGGTCACAACAATCCCTGTCCCGGCAGTCGGTCCAATTCCAGCTCCACCGTTCAGAGAGGCAAGTGTTGTCAATCGGCTCAAGCGTGGATCCAGGTCCTTGGATGTGATGCTGGCTCCGGCAGTGGATTTAATTCCCAAATCGCCAGCCACGCGGCTGTTTGGCAAATCGGCAACGGCGACCGTTCCTGCACTTGGAGTCAGTGTGATCCCCGTAGCAGTGATGCCGACGGTCAAATCTCCGGCAAAAGGAGCTTCAAGGCGTGTGACAAAATCTTGAATGGTATCGGCTGATGATAAATCAATTTTCTCTGTTTGCGGTCCTCCACCAGTGTCGACGGTCACTTCAATAATTCCTAACTCGACACCGGAGCCCCCAAATAAATCCTGAATTCGAGTTGCGGAATTGAGTCTGGGATCCAGATCACTTCCGTTGACGGACGCGGTGGGATTGAGTGCCTGTTGAGGATTGACATTATTGGCCAGCAGACCATCCGTGGAGATGAAAGAACTGATCTCAGTCAGAGTCCCAGAGAATTTGATTGCATCATTATTACTTGAAAACGAAAACGGAGCCTGGGTGTTATTCGTTCCTCCAAACAGATATCGTCCGCGGAACTCGGTATTTCCCGCATTAACAATCTCCTGGATTAAGGTACCGACCTCTGTCGAGAGTTGCTTTTTCTCTGTTGCAGATGTCGAATCGCCAAGTCCAGAGAGAATGATCGAATTGAGTTGGTTATGGACATCTCCAATACGGCTCAATGTGTTTTCTGACGCTGAGAGCAAAGAGCGGTTGACTTCGACATTGTCTGAGACTTGTTGATTTCGTTCCTGCGTCTGCTGAAGCAGAATCGTTTTCAATGCTGCAGCCGGATCTTCCCCGATGGTCTGAAACTGCTGACCGCTCGAAATTCGATCCTGCAGTTGCAGAAATGCGCGCGTACTCGAATCCAGATTCTGCAGCGAACGGCTGTAAATCAATGAACTCGGAATTCGGCCAGTTTGAATAGGTCCCAGTGACACGTTTCAGATTCTTTCTCAATCGTTTTCTAAAAGCCTGACTTGGTTGACGATTCTATTTTCGTGTCCAATTTTCAAGCTTATTGCTTTAAATACTCAGTAACACATTGAACAATTCATCGACCGTACTGATAATTCGCGCGGCTGCTGCATAACTTTGCTGAAGTTCCATAATATTGATGGCTTCTTCATCAAGGCTGACTCCCGAATTCTGCAAGCGCAATCCCCCCAGCGAATTATGATAGGAATTGAACCCCTCCGCCAAAGCGGACTCGGCTGCTGAAGAACTTGCGATCTGTGAGGTTAAACTGGAGTAGAAATCATCCAGGCTGACATTCCCCAGTCGACTTGAAGGATTGGCAAAAAATGTTGCTAACGACTGTGCATTCAGATTGTCTCCTGGTCCATTCCCCAAACCCGCAGCAAACAGATGTGGATTATTCTTCAGGGTTTCGTTCACCGCAATATCGTTGGAATCTTTGCCTTGAAAGAAGGTGTTGATTCCCAGAGCGGCCAGTGCTCCGCTGCTGTCGTTACTGAATTTGACTTCAAATCCAGCATCTGCTTTGAGCGTCAATCGGCCCACATTGTCGATGCTGGCTGAGAGGTTTCCCACGGCATCCAGAGCCGTCTGAAGATCATCGAGTGAAGTATCATTCCCGTTCAAACCATCCAGATCGATATTGATTCGCGTAGTGACAGTCGCTTCTGTAGCCCGATCATAAATCTTGATTTCAAAGCTGCCATGTTTGGGAGTCAAACCCAGCCCGGCTGTATTCAAGCTGGCCGAGGTGTCATCAATTGTATTTGTTGCAGTGACCGACTCATAACCTTTCAAGCCTTCTCCAGAGGCATGAATCAGGTTCACTTCCTGAATGACTGCTTGAGCGTACTTGTCCAGATCGTCGGCAAACCCCCCTAGAATATTGTCCCGAGCATCAATCGCACCTCCCAATTCTCCTGAAGTGGATGTTACAGGAGATTTTGATTTTGCAAAATTGACTTCGCTGGTAATGACACCGCGGTCGGATTTCGTCGCCGTCTCAAGGTGCTGGGAGTTACCATTGAGGACCAGGAAGTCAGACCCTGAATGGACATCAATAGAGCCAGTACTATGTTCGTTCGTGCGAATGGGAACAAGTTCGGAAAGACGATTCAGCGCGGTCAATCGTTCCGAACGGAGACCACCCGCCTGACTGCCATTCAGACCGGCTGACTCCAGTCTTACAATTTGCGTATTCAGTTTCGCAATTGAATCGACAAGCCCGTTGACTTCATCGACATAGCCTTTGATATCGCTTGTGAGAGCCGTTCGAGTCCGATCAACATTTGCACGGATATCCTGAATCGATGTCGCTAGTTGAGCTCCCTCTTGAAGTACGATTTGCCGATTGCTGATCAACTCCGGTTGATTAACAACCTCATTGATAGAAGCAGAAAATGCATTGAGTTGCGAGGAGAGATCTCCAGAACCCAATTCCCCCAGGATCAACTCGAGTCGACCATAAACTTCGCTGCGAATATCGGCACTGCCTGCATCGGTATTGGCGGCATGCAATTGCTGTTCGAGATGGTAATCGAGCTGTTGACGAATCCCGTTATCGCGGGCCCCGGTTCCCAGAATCAGTCCACCAGCTTCATAAGGCGTATTGGTTCCAAGACCAAGTTCTTCGCGAACATAACCGGGCGTATTCGCGTTGGCGACGTTCTGACCGGCAACCTGAATCCCAGCTGTAAACAGCTCAAGGGATCGCCCGGCGGTCATTAATGTTGCATTGAGTCCCATAGTTACAGATTTCGTCGACAGAGTTTGAAATCGGAATCAGATTGATGCATCGAACAACGAGCCACCACCGGCATCGTATTGAGTGTTGGGGTCCTGGTTATACGTTGCCTGTTTCATCCCTCGTTGAGCAATCAACTCCAGAGCCGTGCTGTAATATCGTGAAGCACGATGTGCGAACGTCCATAACGACCACGACTGTTGACGAAGTTCCAAGCCGAGCGAGCGAGCTTCCAGGAATTGATCCATTAACGGTTTCAATGCCAGCCAGCCTTGTATTTGACATACTTGATGAAGTGTTGCCCCTGTTGAACCGGTTCGCTGTAAATTGTGGAGGAGATGCTCTCGAAGTGAGAGCACCTGTGTGAGCTTTTGTTGCAGTAATCGTTCCTGTCGCTGCAGTTCGGTGACCTGATTGAAATCGCGGGCAATCAAAGCGGCTTTTTTAGCCGGATGCAGCGCGATCAGGTTTTTCTGAGCTGTTGTCAGTTCCGTAAGAAATCTGGAGATCTCTCTGGGATAACCTGTCAGTTCATTTTCTGGTGCAGTCGACATACAAATCCTCTTTTAATCAAGGAACCATTGAGCCCAATGTTTTCCCATCAGACCTGGCGCACGGAGAAGCCGCACATTCGGTTCTATCATTAAAATCGGAATATATTACCAGCAGGGTGTGTAGCAGTTACCTTCAACCTGTCGGTTCTCCCGAAACTCGTCCGGTCGTAACGATTAGGCAAGATAGTTAATTTTACTGCCCGCTTGAGCCTGCTTCGCATCGAGATTATTACGGAAGCTTTCGTACAGGGAATCGCTGAAAGCAGCTCCATGATTCTCTGCCAGGTCTTCTGAAATCTGCTGATCAAGCTGCGATCGGAACGCCTGTTCGGCCTGTCCACCATCCATATACTGCACCGTTTGCTGAGTACTCCGTAATGCTTTGAGCATCTGCTTGTAAAAAGTACTCGCCACAAATTTCTGAAACGCTTTTTTTGTCGTCATCGATGAATCTGGCCTGGCAGTTTGCTCAGTCATCTGATTGACAGAATATTGAGGCGACGCCAGTGACGACGAAATGGTGGAGTTGCTCATGGGAAGGCTTAGGGGGTGGGAGGTTAGAGATTTGAGGGCGACATTTAAAGCTAGAAAGAGCAGTAGGGTGCGTCAGGACGCACCCTGCAATTCATTGCTCTAAATCTCTTCGTAAATTGCGTGGAGTTTGCCGGAGCGGGAAAGTTCTCGGAGGACTTCAATCATCGCTTCGCGAGGAACGCCGAGTTGATTAAGAGCCTGTACAAGCTGGTCGAGTCTGGAGTTGGTGCGTGTCAATTGCTCATCGGTCAGAGGACGAAACTGAGCTCCATCGATGAAGTTTGTAGAGCCGCCGATCGTGATTTGTAAGTTGGGATGATTGATCAGCACAGGGCTCAATTCGACATCGCCGGAAAGAATCACAACTCCAGTCGATGTATTCACCTGCACGCGTGACATGCTGTGTGGTGAGGTTACTTTCAAGTCCATAATTTCGGCAATGAACTCAATTGGCGTCTCTCGCCAAGTCTTAGGGATCGTGACATCAATAATACTGGGGCTGACTGCTTTCGCATGTTGTTTATCGAACGATTCAAAAGCAAACGCTTCGTTGACGACTTCAGTGATCATTCGAGCAGAAATGAAACTCGAGTGAGATTCATCGAGCAAAAGTCGGATTTTAGGATCGCCGGAGGATTGATCGACAATTTGCGAAAGATACTGCGAGCTCTGAAAGAGGTCGGCTTCGAGAACGATACCGCCGGGAATTCTGGCCTTCGTTTGTATGGACGCATCTTCAATCACAAGTGCTCCGGAAGCGGTTCCGACCAGTCGTTCATCGCGAATATCAGCCATTTGCAGAGGGGAGATCAACAAGCGTCCCCCGCGAAGGCTTTTTGCACCGAGATAGGAGCTGACATAGCAATCGAGCCGTTGTCCACGATTGAGTCCGGTTTTCGGAATGGTGGCATCGATCATCACAATCGCAACGTTATCTGCATCCCGAAGTTCCCGAGGGTCGAGCACGGGGGCATTCATATTTTTCATCGCGGTAGCCAATGCCCGAATCGTTGGCCCGGCATCACCACCATCTCCTGTTCCATCCAATCCAATCACCAGCCCCATACCAGTCAAGCGGACTTCCTTATGCCCATGCAAAGTGCAAATACTCTCCAGACGCACCTGTGCAGAAAGTGTTGTGCTGAACATCAGCAGGATGACCAGGGGAATGGCTTTCACACAATGATGGAGATGAAAGAACTTCATGGGAGGGAAATTTCGTTGTGGGGGGAGGTGGTTGTCGTGTGGGGAAAGATTGTGCATTGAGTTCGAGTGTCTAAACGAATTAGAAAGGCCAGATCACATCCATGATTTTCGTTCCCCAGCGACGATTTGTACTTGAGTAAACACGGCCTTTTTGTCGTTTTTCGATATTCAGATTCGCAATATTTTCACTGAGGACCGTGTTGTTATTTGCGATATCTTCAAAACGAATTTCGCCATGCAAAGTGTATTCCCACAGGTCATCGTTGGCATCGATACTTTTCCGAGCTTCAAGCACAATGTTTCCATTCGGACGGATATCGACGATGGTAGCCGCGATTCGATAGGTGATTCCCTCGGCATCGGTCACCTGACCGGTGGTTTGCAGTCGCTCCTGTTGACTGGCATCAATCGCTGGACTGGTGGTGGCGGAGTTCTCAAGTCTCAATCCATCGTTCAGGCGAACAAAGTCTTTTAATTCCGACTTGAATGTCGATGTTCGCTGACGATTGAATCGGGAATTAAGCGTCACTTCCGACCGTTCACTGACGATCACGGTCACGATGTCGTTGATCATGTATTCCTTGAGAGGAGGTTCATCTATATAGATCAGCGAAAAATCTTTTACCGACGGAGGTGGCAATTGATAGGAGGGCATAGGAGCCTGCTGAGGCATCTGTCTGTAATCTTGAGCTGGTGGCTGCTGATACGGATATTGAGACTGCGGCTGATAGGGTTGCTGAGACTGCGGTTGACTATATTCATCAAAGGGTGACGGCCCCTGCGCCAGCACACTTTTTGATGAGCCCATTGCGAGCAGTATCAAACCAATAAGAAGTTTAATTTTCATGGAAACATTTCTCGAAACGGCAGCATGTGTGAAGTGACCTGTATCGCAAATTATTTAGTTTTAAGGCAATTGAGCAGGCTGGTTAGCCAGAACACGATGTGAGCTTGACGATGATCGATTCAGGGGCGTCATCTGTGGTTGAGCTGAGGTCTGACGAATGACTCCAGCATTCGAAATTGGTTGATTGGGAGTATCCGTATCAATCAGTTCCAGCCCCGTCGATTTGACGGGAGTCAGGTTCTTTACTGTTGATTGTGTGAGTGTCGGTGAGGGTGTCTGGTGCGCGGATTGATGGTTCATCGAAATCACGGCAGCACGATAGCCAGACACGCGGGCCACAATTCGTTCTTTACTGTCCAAAGGAGAAAGCGTTACAAATTGTCCGAGTGTTCCTTCTTCATGACATTTGCAATACCGCATCACAGAAATTGATCCGATTTGAGCGGTAACGGCGACAATATCATTCCGACGAACCAGAGGCAGCATGCGGATATCATCTGCTTGAATTGCAGCCAGGGCTCTTATGTTTTTGGATGTTTCAGTTCCGACAACCGCTGAAGGTTCAGAAAACCCATCGGTTGCAGATTCCGCATCAATCCAGATCAAATCGATTTCTCGGATGACCTGTCCGCGTGGCAAGCCATGCTTAAGTGCCAGCAAACGGGGTTTCTGTGTGACGTGACACGCGACAGGAAAAGAAAATGGCAATCCCTCAGTCGATGTGAACGATACCGTCATCTGCTGCAATCCGGTCCACGGCTGCTGACCACCTTGAATTGTTAACGTTAAACGCGGCGTCAATTCTACTGGCAGCGTAGCGACGCTGGATTCCTCCAGAGTGACTTCAATTGTTCCCAGGTCAGCAGATTGTTGAGAAAGAAAAGTTCGTATGGAGGCTTCAACATGCTCGACGCGTTGCCGATTTGCTATCGGCGCGACAGACTTGGGAATCGCTTTAGGACGTTCCTGAGTCACGATGGATTCTGTTGCTCCCACAAATCGCATATCGGTTTGGTCGATTCCCCGCAATGCAAGTTCGCGACGAACGGTATCGAGTGGTATCCGAAATTCTCGACCGGCTGCAGGAGCCGGCCCGATGGTCAAATCTTCCAGATGTTTTTGAGTTGCCTGATCACATTCGGCGATTTCTGCGATGTCTCCCAGTCGCACGAGCGATCCCTGCATCTGTACTGCAGGCAATAGCCGAATCGTCACTGCAAAAACCGGTGAGGTCAGCAGAGAGAGTATCACAATTGCCTGTAAAAATTTCATCCAATCACTTTCTTCAATTCGCTGACTGTGTCATTTTAAACTCACTTAGAATCTGCGTAAGTTGTTGACAAGCTGCAGCATCTGATCGCCCGCTTTGAGGGCTTCACTGTTCAGTTCGACATTGCGCTGGGTTTTGATCAGGTCGACCAGCTCTTTCACCGGTTCGACATTCGAGGATTCTAACGCTCCTTGCAGGATAGTTCCGAACGCTTCTGTATCCGGAAATCCCGTGATGGGAGAGCCGGATGCATCCGATGCAAAATACAGGTTTTCTCCACCTTGAATCAAACCTTCGGGATTGATGAAGCGGGCCAGAGAAATTTGTCCGGCATTTGTTAATGTTGTATTTCCAGCCTCGCGGTAGGAAACTTGTCCGTCGACACTGACAGTGATGTCAGTTGCATTGGCTGGGATATTAATGTTCGGTTCGAGCAATCTCCCCAGGTTCGCTGAAGACATGACGAGATCACCACTGGCATTTGGTGTGAATGTTCCAGCTCGCGTGTAGGCAATTGCCCCGCTGGAATCGACCACCTGAAAAAAGCCTTCTCCTTGAATCATAAAATCTAAGGTGCCACCAGTCAGGTTTGGGGAGCCCTGTCGGAAGTCCACTTGAGTGGCTCGCACGTTTGTTCCCAAACCAAGTGCAATGCCTGTTGGGGTTTCCGTTCCTGTTGCTGGAGAGACAACGCCCGGCAACTTGAAGTGTTCATAAAACAGATCTTCAAACTCGGCCCGGCTGCGTTTGAAGCCCGTTGTCCCCGCGTTCGCCAGATTGTTCGCAATCACATCGAGCTGGAAGAGATTGGCTTCCATGCCCGTTGCGGATGTATTCATTGTTCGTAAACTCATCGTTTTCCTCTCGTGATCCCGAATGGTTTTTCGAGATGTTGTGATTGAACTCTAAGGCATATGCAGATGAGAGTTGTTAAAATCAATTTTTTCCGATCGCCTGCAAAAGTTGTCCGAGAGAATTGTCCTGGTGTTGAATCAGATTCATGTTGGCTTCGAAACCGCGTGAGGTTTGAATCATTTCCAGCATTTCTTTGACTGGTTGAACCCCAGAACCCTCTTGATATCCCTGACGTACTTGTGTTTCAGGACCTGCTGGCTGCACAGCCGATTCGTCGATGCTATAGAGACTGTCACCCTGTTTTTGCAGCAGCCGGTAGTCGGTCGGCTCCACCACGTCAAAACGTCCCAGAGGAACAGGAAGATTGGTCAGAGGATCGATCGCAGTGAGGAAACCCTCCTGACTGATTTGCAGTTCACTGCCCGGCGGCACCGATATCGGTTTGCCGATCTCATCCAGAACATGATACCCCGTATCGACTTCCACGAGATCAGAATCGGCATTGAGTGTAAATGAACCTCGGCGTGTCAGGAATTCCGACTCACCATCGGTCACACGATAAAACCCTGGCCCTGCCAGAGCGGCATCCAACGGAGATCCCGTATTGTTTAGTGGACCTTGTGAATGATCGGTAAATGTTTCGACTGCAATTGCAGAGCCGGGATGATCTTCCAGTCCCGGAGGAATGCCATATTGGTTGCCGTCGAGTTGTGCCTGCTGTTGTCGCACTCCAAAAACAGCCAGGTCACGTTTAAAAGAGGATGTGCTCGCGTTCGCGATGTTATTCGAGACCGTATCCATCTTCAAAGCCTGAAGATCGGCTCCGACGGCTGATTGATAGAGTCCGTATAACATGGATTAATTCCAGATTCACCAGGGATGGTGATGAAAGGCAGGCTGAAAGGAGGGATTGTCGGAGAGTTATGACGAGCGATGAGGAAACAGCCGCGCACTATCCAACAATAAAATGGGGTTTCATCTTTGAAGATCGACCATTCCAGCCTGCCTCTTGAGAAAAATCGTTAAAATCAGAAACGACAACCCAAACCACCTCATTTGCCAGTGCAACCCGGGTTATCAAACCTACTTGCTTTTAAGGAAATGCCAGAGACATTCCTAAATCCAGGACATCATCCAAAGGACAAATCGTCGATAGAAATAGAGGAGTTGCAATCTCCTGAACTGGTACTCCTAAAGTGCCAGGAATAGGTGAAATACCAGCGGAAACCACGCCCATCACTTCGTTTTGGGACGTGCCACCTTAGACCCTAAAGCATTTTCAAATGGTAACTGCAGTCGCATGGACATCAAATGTCCTAAAAACGATGTGTTTGCTCCTACTGAACGCTGCAGGTAATTTTTGAATATGCTCTAAACCCTAAACGCGATTTCCATGTCTCTCGATCCCAAATGGTGGCATAACTTGCGGTTCCCAGTTTGTGCAGTAATCGCTGTCGGACTGTTTGGGACGGCTCTTCTTGCGCCAATAGCCGATCGAAATGCCAAACTCCGTCAGGTCTGTCATGACCAGCAGTGGGAATTGCTGGAGATTGAAGAGCATAATCTGTTGCGAGTTCAATTTCTGGAACGACTCAAAACCGATCCCGATCTGGTAAGACGCCTCAGTCGAAACGAGGCTGCTTTGGCTCAGCGACAAGTCCAGAGTATTAATGTTCCGTTCGAATTGGCCATTCATCCCGATGCAATGCTTAGAGTCGAGGAGGCTTCTGGAAATATCCCATCTCAAGCACGAGAGCAGCCTGATTCCCAGAGGACAGTAATTCAGTCCGTCATAGAAAAAGTCTCTGCATCGTACGAGATCCAGAAAATCCTGCTGGGATTGGCGGTGTTCTTTCTCATTTGCGGAACGATCTCACTCCCTCGACTCCTGCAGACCACGCGCGACCAGTGGAGTGCAAAAATTGTGAGCGGCCTGCGAAAAAGATATCTTCATCACCAGAAACATACCCAGCCTAATGCTCCTCATATCGAGTCGATGAAAGCCAAAACGAGCCGTCGTGATTAGTCTGTGCTGGTTAGACGAACCAGAGCAATCTGTTGTCCAGGTTCGACAGGATCGCGAAGTTTAGCGAGAATTCGCACCAGCATTCCTGATTTTTCCGCAGAAACATCAATCACCAATCCCGGCCAGGTGATTTGATAGAGCAAATCACCTGCAGCGAATTCATCGGACTTACTCAGATACCACGCAGTGATCTCGCCTGAAATCTCAACCAAAGGATCAATGCCGGGATGGGGGGCTATTAGTGGAGTTGTTTCCAGCGGATTGAAATCGGGTTGAGAGGGTAAATTCCTGGACATGAGAAGTATTATACTTCAGGAAGTCGCCTCTGCCGCCATTTCACCGGCATGGTAACTTGATCTGACAAACGGTCCACTCGCAACCATCGAAAACCCAAGTTTCCGGCACTGTTCGCCGAGTTCATCAAACTCTTCTGGCGGAACGAATCGCTCGACAGGAAGTTGATCTGCGGAAGGTTGCAGATATTGTCCCATCGTGAGCATATCGCATCCAACGGCTCTCAAGTCTGCGGCCACATCGAGAACTTCATCAAAGGTTTCTCCCAGGCCAAGCATTAACCCACTCTTGGTTGGCATGTCGGGAGCTTCATCCTTAACTTGCTTCAGTAAATCGAGTGATCGCTGATAAATAGCATTTCTGCGAACCCGACTGTACAAGCGGGGAACAGATTCGACATTGTGATTGAAAACATCGGGGCGAGCTTCAACCACACGGGAAATTGCGGCACGATTGCCGCGAAAGTCGGAAGTCAGAACTTCGACATCGGCTCCGGTCTTTGCCCGGACCGCCTGCACACACTCATAAAAATGCTCGGCTCCCCCATCGGGCAGATCATCGCGTGTCACGCAGGTGATCACGACATATTTCAAGCCGAGACGAGCGGCTGCTTCAGCAACGCGTTCCGGTTCATCGATCAGAATCTCACCAGTTTTCCCTTTAGGCACGGAACAGAACCCGCAAGGGCGAGTACAGACATTCCCAAGAATCATGAACGTAGCAGTTTTTTGGGCCCAGCATTCTGTTCGATTCGGACATTTTGCACTCTCGCAAACCGTTTCCAAATTCAGATCTTCGATAACATTTGAGGTAAATGCCATTTCGGTACTAGGCAGCGGACGCTTCAACCACTTAGGTAATCGGCGTTTAGGACGTTCTGGCTGCGGAGTAACGATGGTTAACTGTTGCATAGGATTCGACTCAGGAAGCGTGGTTCAAATTAAGGAGCGTGCATCTGAAACGATTATAGACCTTCTCCTCTGCTCTGCGTACCGTCTGATGAGAGTTCGTCTCAAAATGAGCAAATTTGTTTGCGATTGAACTCAAAAATCAGTCGAGTTCATCCAGATTGGGTAAATCACTCAAACGATACTTTTTAAGAAGTGGATGCGTCGTGAAAATAGAAATTTTTGAATCCGTCAACCATTGGCTGAATTGATCAACAATTGCGGTTTTAAGGGATTGAATCGATATTTTCTGCATTATTTCTGCAGAGAGACTTGAATTTTGAGGCCGTGAACTGATTCGATAATTATGACTCACATTCAAGTAAATCACACTTTGTACGATGGAATCTCGAACCGTAAACGCCGTTCTGGCGACTACTCCCGAACGCCCGTGAATCCCGAAACCCGGCTCAAGAGTAAGGTTACGAATTCCAACTTGCATACAGGCCTCTTTGACGAGAACTTCAACCGCCCGACAGAATGACAAGGGCGACAGTTCTGTTTTTTCGAGGGAGAAGGTCACAAACACTCCCAACTGCCCTGGTCCATGCTCCCACAAACCACCCGGTCGATTGACGGCAATCGCCTGTCTGCGAGCAGCTAGTAATTCAGAACTGACTGAAGACGTTTCCCGAAATTCCTCGGCTGAATTTCCTGCAGAACGACACGCGGAGTGCTCTGTCAGAACAGCAACCCCACTATGAATCACTTGTTGCCGAACCTCCAAAGCAAAGTGCTTTTGCATTAACAGAAGCGAAGAGAGATCGAGATACCTCAACAAAAAGCAATCGAGTGTTCGAGGAGCCCTGAGAATTGTTGTCATAATTGAGATCCGTTGTCAAAAACGGCTACGATCTGATACGAGCAGTAAAATGAGAAATGAAATCCCAAAAACGACATTTATCGCTATAAATGAGATTAATTTGGGTCGTCGATATTCTTTTTCAAGTGGGTGTTTATAAAATTTCAGGATTTTTTGATATTTTCCGAAACTTTGGTCTTGATATATTGATTCGCATCGACGAAGGTCGATATGGCGATTCCGCCACTTTTACGCGTACATAATCAATTTAATGTCTTTCGACATTGAGCTTCCCATCTACATATCTTCTTAAGTACGCAAACGGGAAGATTCTATCATCCAATTCAAGGAGTACTTGAGATGAGTAAGAATTTCAGTGCCTTTCAGTTTCGTAAGGCGTTCACATTAATCGAGCTACTTGTAGTGATCGCAATCATTGCAATCCTGGTTGCTCTTCTTCTCCCCGCAGTGCAACAAGCCCGAGAAGCGGCTCGCCGATCTTCCTGCAAGAACAATCTGAAACAGATCGGATTAGCACTTCATAATTATCACGATACTTATCGTGTCATGCCACCGGGATATATTGGAGATTATGGTCATTACAGCAATTCCGGCGGCACGCCTCTTGTTCATCCCAAAGGAGCAAATAATAACGTGGGACAATGGACCTGGACGGCTATGATCGCTCCGATGATTGAGCAGAGTGCTGCTTTTGATGCTCTCAATGTCAGTGGTCGCAGCGGAGCCGCAGCGCTGAACAACTGGGCAAACACTCAAGCTGTCTTCCAAACTCCAGTCGCCTCGTTACGTTGTCCATCCGATACTGGTCCAGATACTGCGGGTGGGCTCAGACGACCTTCTACAGCAGGTGGAACAAGACGCAACGTGGCTGTTGTGAATTATGTTGGAGTGAATCGTGGTGCCAACAGCCATAATGTCCGAGCCAGGAAAAATCAGTCGAACGGTATCTTCTACGTGGACAGTAAGGTCCGTTTCCGAGACATCACAGACGGGACAAGTAACACATTGATTGTTGGAGAAAGAGCATGGAGATACAAGGTGACGAATCCTTCCACCGGGGGTCTGGATAATGTCGATTCCCGAGCATCAAACCTCTGGATCACGAGATCATCTAACGATCCGAATAATGAATGTGGTGGCTGTGGCTATTCAGATGCCCTGGGAGTGACCGGCATCGGGGTCAACGGCAAGGATCTTTACAATGCATCCTTTGTCTTACAGCAAGGCCGAGCCAGAGGAAAGTTCTCATCATTTCATGATGGAGGAGCTCAGTTTGTGCTTTCTGATGGATCCGTTCGATTTCTTTCTGAGAATCTCAGCACGACGACTTATAGTCGATTGGGCAATAAATCAGACGGAAATCTAATCGGTGAATTCTAATTCTCTCGGCTGGATTTTACTCTTTTCAGCAGTCGGCTACTTTTCAAAGGTGTCGGCTGTTTTTATGTACCGTTTTTACTCCGTTTTACTTGGGCCCGATGTAATTGGAATCATTGATGTCACCATCGTCATATTTTAAAACTGTGTTGTTTATCGTTGTGCTTATTGTATTTTCAGGATGCAGTGGAGGGGCCAGTGGACCTGAGCGACTTGCTGTTTCTGGCTCGGTTAATGTTGATGATGCTCCACTCCAATTTGCCAAAATTGAATTTCACCCCAATACTGGAGACTTGGCCAATTCTCCGACTGCGTTCGGGTATATCGAAGATGGAAAATATGAAATCAGCGAAATTACGGGAGCCGTTGTAGGGCCTCATGATGTCATTATACGACCATTACAGGTAAATAATGACGACGATTCTGAAGAGGCTGGCGAAATCGTGTTAGGCGAATATCTCGGAGTTGCCAAAGTTGAAAAAAATGGGGAAAACGTATTCAACTTCCAATTTAAGCAAGCTGAAATGCGACCAGATCGAAATGCAGTGGAAGAATAGCTTGGGATTTCATTGATTCTCAGCAGAGCGATCAATTTAGACTGCTCGCAATGAAGACAGGTGCAGCTCACGGACGATATAACCGTTATAATTAAACCTTATCTCGGCTATTGTGACATGCCTGTTCTTATCAAAACTCCCATGCTGACTTTGCTTCTTATCCTGCTTATCCTCCCAGGGTGTGCAGGGGTACATAATCCTGCAAATCTATTTTATATGTCTTGGGACTCGAATACCTATTTTCGGCCGGGTCTGGTATATGAACGCATCAGCCACGACAGTTCCAGTCATGCCTCAGTGAATTATTTTCGCTGGCTTCACGGCCCGATTCCTTACGAGCCAGGCCCCTCCGAGTATGCACGGATCACGAATTCTGCGAGACCGGAACCTCTAAAGGCTCCACAACTCAGGGTCGATCCTCCCATGCAGAATCAAATTCCGCAATCAGGCCCTCAATTTCAGCCAGATTCCAATCCACCGCAAGCACCTCCAGTTGAGATCGTTGTTCCTCCAGAACTGACGCCTTATCCTGAACGAAATCTTCAAATACCTGTCCCACCCGCTCCATTTGAGGACCAATCGCTCCAGCCACCTACTAAGGATGGACCGACTGCATATCAATCAGGTCCGAAACGTGTTCAACCTGCGGGTTACCGCGGCAGTTCTCGTCTGTCGATGACAAATGTCATTTTTGCCAGACCGTGAACAACATCAGTGGAACTGTGTCGAACTTCACGAGCAACTGCCTGCTTTGTACAGGGCTCGTCGTTGACCGAGTCGTCTTCAGGCGTTAACCTGTTGCTTCATTCTTTGCCAATTGCTGTTCGAAGAGCCAATCTTAGCCTTCGTAAAACCAGATCGTCTTCGTGGCGTTGCACGATCGGTTCAGCACACTCAGGAGTTAAATTTCGATGGCTGACATTAACGTAAAAGACATTCTCGATGCTGGTGTTCACTTCGGTCACCCGGCTGCACGCTGGAATCCTAAAATGCGACCTTATATTTATGGTCGCCGTAACCGAATTCATATCATCGACTTAAAAGAAACAGTCCGCGGCTTGATTAGAGCCCAGCGGTATCTGGAAAAGGTCTCTTCACAAGGGAGCCTCGTACTCTTTGTAGGCACCAAGCGACAAGCAGCAGCAACCGTCAAAGAATGTGCGCTAGCCTGTGGTATGCCTTATGTGAGTGAGCGTTGGCTGGGCGGAATGCTGACCAATTACCGCACCATCCGTAACCGCATCAAAAAACTTGAGGAACTCGAAGCAATTCAGGAATCTGGCGATATGGCCAGCTTTTCAAAGAAGGCTCAGTCCAAGATGCTGCGTGAGTACAAGAAAATTAACCGTAACCTCGGTGGTATTCGAGATTTGAATCGGCTCCCTGAAGCGTTGGTAGTAATCGATCCGACGAAAGAGCATAACGCAGTCCATGAAGCACGCCTGCTAGGCATTAAAATTGTTGCATTGATCGATACCGATTCTGACCCCGATCTTGTCGACCTGCCAGTTCCTGGTAACGATGACAGCATGCGATCGGTTCGTCTGATCACAACGCATCTTTCGAACGCAATTATCAGTGGAAAAAGTAAGCTGCCTCAGGATAAGGAACGATCCAACCCAGCTGAAGATTCCATGAAGCCTGTTCCAACGATTTCTTAATTCATGATAAAGGGCAAATCTAACTTTGCCTTCACTGAAATCATACAATGTTCATAACCGTATGTTACGATTTCTGAATCGAACAGCGGTTATGGCTTTGAATGATCTAACTGCACTGTTCGTCAGAGCAAAGATCATCAACGCGATGGAGCGGAATGCTAATCCAGGTCGCTTATCCTTTGAAAATGAATTTCGACAATACGATCGTCAACGTTGAAAATTCGGTTAGACAATTACATAAAGCATGACACTGGGAGTGCTTTACAGAGAATTGACCACCAAAATCATGCCCAGAGTGGGCACAACAAACACAGGAGAATAGTCTGATGGCCGAGATTACGGCTGCTGCAGTTCGCTCACTACGCGAACGAACCGACCTACCCATGATGCGCTGCAAGAAAGCCCTTGTTGAAGCTGGCGGCGATGAAGAAAAGGCCATTGCAATCCTGGCCTCTGAAACTCAGAGTATCAAGGATAAGCGAGCCGACAATAAAACGACCGAAGGTCGAATATTTGTCGCCATGAAAGAAGACGGCAGTGAAGCTGCAATCGTCGATTTTCAATGCGAAACCGCCCCAGTTGCTTCCAACGAAGGTTTTATTACTCTCGGCGAGATGATGGCCAAGCAATTGCTTGAAGGCCCTGGAGCGGAAACTACCGAAGAACTGATGTCCCAGAAAGCACCTGGTCAGGATCGCACTTTACAGGAAGTGCTCGATGAACTGGTCAACAAAATTGCAGAAAAATTCAGTGTCGAGTTTGCGAAACGCGTTCCTGGTCCTGTTGGGTTTTACATTCACCACGATGGCAAATCTGGTGCATTGTTCCAGGCCGAAGGAGAACCTTCAACCGATCCTGTCCTGCGGGATGTCGCGATGCATGTCACGGCTATTCGTCCGATTCATGCGAGTGTTGCCGATCTGGATCCAGCCATTGTGAAAGCAGAAAAAGATCGACTGTCTGAAGAAGCCCGCAGTACAGGCAAACCGGAAAACATCATTGAAAAGATGGTGGAAGGCCGCATGAAGAACTTCTATTCCGAACAGGGAGTTCTCGAAGCTCAGGCATTCGCAAAAGACGAAACGAAAACTGTTGGTAAGATTCTCGAAGAAAAGAAACTCAAACCAAAAGCGTTTTATCTACGCGTGATTGGTTAATTTCTCGTTATTCATTAAATTACGGGCCGATCAGAATTTTCTGACGGTCCGTTTTTGTTTGATATTCGCTATTACTCACAACGATCTTTGAGGTCCGACCATGTCCGAATCGACAGCTCCCCTGGCATACAAGCGCGTACTCCTGAAATTGACTGGCGAAAGTTTTTGCCGGGATCGTAAGGGAGGGATCAGCATGACGGAAATCACTCGCCTCTCCGAAGAGATCCGCAATATTGTAGAATCGGGAGTTGAACTGGCGATTGTGTGTGGCGGTGGAAATATCCTGCGAGGAAAACAATTCTCCGATGGCAGCGAAGCGATCAAGCCGGCGACTGCCCATTATATGGGAATGCTCGCAACGGTGATTAACGGTCTGGCCTTGCAGGATGCTCTCGAACATATTGGTGTTCCAACTCGTCTGCAATCGGCCATCAGTATGGATAGCGTTGCCGAGCCCTTCATTCGTCGGCGATGTGTGCGACATCTTGAAAAAGGACGTGTTGTCATTCTGGCGGGAGGGACTGGGAGTCCCTATGTGACAACCGATACCGCTGCCGCTTTAAGAGCCCGTGAAATTGAAGCCGATATTGTGATGAAGGCCACGCGGGTCGATGGCGTTTATTCGGATGACCCCGAGAAAAATCCACATGCGATTCGATACGATCGTATCTCTTTCCAGGATGTCATCGCCCAACGTCTGCAAGTGATGGACGCGCAAGCATTCCATCACTGCATGGAACACGATATCCCGATTCTGATCTTCGATTTCCAGAAGGCAGGCAACATCATTAATGCCGCACGTGGCGTACAGGTGGGAACATTGGTTAACAGCAATGCTGCCTCCTGATCGAGTTGAACTCCATTGATCGCATTGAGTTTAAGTGTATCGCATTAAAGCCTACAATTTCAGGTTTATTTGCATCACCAGCCGCTAAAGTAAAAGTAGACTTGGTCTAGAGCATATTCAAAAATTACCTGCAGCGTTCAGCAGGAGCAATCACATCGTTTTTAGGACATTTGATGTCCATGCGACTGCAGATACCATTTGAAAATGGCCTAAAGAATGCAAACGCTGGCATGAGTGAACGGGGATGCGTTATGCTTTATAATGGAGCACAAAGTCATCGCTTCCGACATCAAACGTATCGAATAATTTGAGGGTATTATGAACAGTGACGAAATTCTGCTCGATTGTGAAGAGCGTATGGAAAAAGCGGCCAGTGTGCTGCAGGATCAACTCAAAGGGCTGAGAACCGGACGAGCCAATCCTGGTCTGGTCGATTCCATTCGCGTCGACTACTACGGCTCCCCGACACCGCTCAAGCAATTGGCAAACATCAGCGTGCCTGAGCCACAGCAAATAGTAATTCGTCCATTCGATGCTTCTGCTCTTGGAGAAATCGCTAAAGCGATCCAGGCCAGTGATGTTGGACTAGCTCCCAACAATGATGGCAAACTCATTCGTCTGACAATTCCCCCCCTATCAACAGAACGTCGTAAGCAACTCGTTTCTCGCGTTAAAGAGTTCGCTGAGGAAGCACGGATTTCAATTCGCAATATCCGTCGGGATGCGAATAAACACGCGGATCAAAGTGCAAAAGATAAACTTATGTCGGAAGACGAACGTGATACCGCCAAGGATGATGTTCAGAAGCTGACTAAAAAATATGAAGGCGTCGTCAACGATGCCGCCAACGCCAAAGAAAAAGATGTCATGGATGAATAAGATCGAACGTTATGTTTGACTACACCAAACCAAGAAACGCTTCGAATCCACAAATGGTTTCGGGGCGTTTTTTGTTGGGTGAATCCGTGAGAGTTCTTAATGCTTCCGCAAAACAGACATCCTGCTTGCCAGATCTCATATGTGGTTCGCATTCTGTGAATTGACTGACTGGAAGCCTGTCCTACGGATTACTATGGTTTGGGAATCTGGTTCATCGTGTAGTAAGCAGATGCGGGAAACACTTCCAATGCTTCGTTCAGGTGCAACTCATAGACGAAGCTGGGCTTGAGTTGATCGACATTGATTCGGACAGTTTTTCCACCGTCGCCCACTTCCAGAGATTTGATTTCTGGTCGATAGCGGCCGGAATCGGGTGAGGCATAGGCTCCTTCCCAAATACGGGTATAACCGACCAGGTCATACGTTTCTTTTTTCTGCAACGCCTCTTCGGAAACCGGCTCCAGAAATTCCAGTTCAAAACCGGTACTGGTTGCTCGAAGTTCGCGGATTCCGTTGGGAAGTTTATCCTGAGGCGTCAGTCGGATAATTTCCCCGGTGTTTTGTCCACCCAGCCAGCCGCTGTCGTGAATGTTGCCAATATAAATCAGACCATCTGGACTCACACCGCCGCAGATGGGGCCGAGAAAGACTGGAGCATCCGTTGGCAGGTTCTCTGCTGATTTCGTCAACTCGTAACAGGCCCCCTGCAGTTCTCCGTTGACTTCCTGAAGTGAAAACCGCACCAGAAAACGATTGTTGTATTCGCAGCCGACGCCATGACCCCGAAATGCGGAAAGCGCGCCAAGGCCATCACGATCGGGAATGAAAAAGATGCCGTTTACGCTGCGTGTCCAGGGATGTGGAATCTGAATGGCTGCCCGTTTTTCTTGACCGGGACTGGTTCGCTGTCCTGGCACGCCATAAGTTGCATCTGGAACAATGTAATTGATCTCATTGAAACAGTTCTGCACCCCCTGCTGGTCAGAAACAAATACCCGACCTTTGCTGTCAGAAGCAATTCCAATCGGATATCGCAATGCGGAGGCTATCGGGGTTAATTCAGAATCCTGCTCCAACCGCAGGACATCGCCTCGCCAGAGTGTTAACTCTCTTTCACGATCTTTCTGAGTGTAATCGCTTCCGGTCGCGATCAGGAGTTTTCCATTCTTGTCTTGTGCAAAGCCGGTGACCCAGTCGTGATAATTTTCACTGTGCCCCCAGCCATCGGCGATAACGTTCAATTGCGGGCGATCAGACTGAAATTGATCGATCCGTAAAATCTCCGGTTTGTGAGCAACGTATAAACTGTCTCCTTCACAGTACACACCGAAGGGAGCCGCCAAGCCACTTTGAATCAACTGGAGTTGATCATCGAGTCCATCTCGATCACTATCCTTTAATGAGAAGACATCCCCTTTCAAAGAGGAAGCAATCATCTGCCGATCTTTCGACCAGGCCAAAGCTGTCGGCATGAGAGTACTGGTTAACGGCAAACGATGAGCATCAAACCCGGGAGTGCCGGTAATGACTTCAGGGCGACCTGCCACTTGGGGTTTATCGGGATAAGGAGTCGTAGCGCGGGTATAAAGCTTTGTCCAATATTCGAGGTTCAGATCTTGGGATCCATTCGCGCCTGCCTGAAATAAGATCGGATCCGGTTCTTTCGAGCCGAGGGGAATCTGTTTTCCTTCGACAATCAATTCAGGTTGTGCAACCGAAGTCGGTTCGATCGATTGCTGCAAGGCGAGATGATACCCCTGAGGAACATCCGTTGCTTCAATTCTACGTGCAAAGCCTGATTGCTTATCATCCGTCAGGGGCAGCATATGTTCGGAGATCTTAACGATGTGGAGTTGACCATCAATGCGAAAATCGATCTCATAATGTAAAACGACTCCTTGAGATTCCACACGGTAATCCCGTAGCCGTCCCGTACGAAATCCTTCTTTGGAGGGTTGAATCAACAATGCCGAAGGTTCATTGGATTTCCTTAATACGAAATCTGCCTGTTGCGTAAACTCTTTAACAACTGGAGCACCAGCCATGTGCCAGAACCAGGATTTGCCTTCGGTTTGCTGAAAGGCGAAATCACCATAAGTCCACTCGCGTAGACTTACGGCATCCAGATCAAATAACAGGCTGTGTCCGTTATCGAGTCCAATTGCCAGTGGCCTTGCAAGAAATTCTCGATCTTTTTTTGAGCCAGTTCTCTCAAAGACATCTCGTACAATTCTTGAAGGTTCGCCGGGCTGAACGACCAAATACTTTTCCACAACAGTCGGATTTGAGGGAGCCTTAAATTCCGGATGATTCATTCCCTGCCACAGAACAGTAAGTTGCTCGTGGATCGTTTCGATCGGGAAGCCGTGCTTCGGCTGATTGTAACTGGGCATCTCCATGCCAGGGACAATGCGTAATGGCGAAGAGGTCCATCGCAGAAAATAGGGCGATCTCATTCGGCTGGCCAGCCCGAGCAAATCGGAACCACGAGTTCCCAATGCGGTGTTCCTCGGCTCGTATTCACCAAATTTATGACAAGCGATGCAATTGAATGCGCGTCCGCCAATCAACTCTCGTCCTGTCAAGAGGACCTCAGCTGATGTCAAATTGACTTCTGCTAACTGCAGGCGTTCATCAGGAATGGTGTCAGGCAGGCGATCATGGCCGATCAGATAGCTCAACAATTGTTTGGATTCGGACTCCGTGTGATTGAACTTTGGCATGCGAACAGACAACCACGGCAAGCGTTTCGGTAACTCTCCACGGATACCTTTTGCGAGCGATTCCGTCAGCATCCGATCTCCCACGGCTGTTAAGTGGGGTGGAATTAATCCCTGGCTTTGCCCAGTGAGACGGGGATCCTTTTTAGAAACTTTTCCAGCCACTGCAACAAGTCCAGCTTCTCGATCTCGGGGATGACAAGCCGTGCAGTTTTTTTCAATCAGCAAATCGGCCCCACGGAAATAATCCATTGTTTGATGATGTGCATTCTGCTCACGGACTTCTGGATAAGTTTTCATCCAGGCACGAATTGCCTCGACATTGGCTTGAGGATAATAAGGCTGGTGGGCAGCTGAGTTTTCCTTACGCTCTGCAAGACAGCCGAGTAAATTCGAATTTTCTGGCAATTCTTCATAGACACGAATGTGGTATTCATAAGGCAGGGGTTCGCCATTGATCTCCTGCTCGAAACCAGAGATTTCGTGGCAGGAGACGCAACCAAAAAATTGAATCGCTTTTTTACCGCGAGACAATTGTTCTTCATCTGCCAGAGTCGGTAGTGACTTTTTTTGATGGTCAGTCTTACCTTTGAGCGAAGAAAGATAGACCGCAAGTTGCTGAGTTTCTTTTTGATCCAGTTGAAATACGGGCATGCGGTGATGTGTATTCAGAGAAGCCGGGTCTTTCAGCCAGGCGGCGATCCATTCCAGACTACGTTTGGACCCCACTTCATCAAGTGTTCCTCCACCAAAGTCGCCACTGGTGCCCAAGTCTCCAATTGTATGACAAGCCAGGCAGCCGGTTGAGAATGCCAGCAATTCACCAGCCACGGTTTCGTCATCTTTCGATTTGACTTTGACTTTGGCAAGTTTGGATAGACTTTGTTTGTGATGTAGTAAATAAGCAGCAATGTCAGCCGCCTGCTCGCTGGTCATCTTGAAATGTGGCATATTGTCCGTGCCGGAGGGTTTCTCCAACAGTTTTTGAGAGATCCAGGAATCTTTCAAGCCGATCGCCGCATGTATGAGTGATGGAGCAGGACTGCTTTGCGTATTTCGATCCAATGCATGACAACGATCGCAATGCAATGCGCGGAACTGGTGTCGTCCAACTTCGATTTCTGTCAGATCGGGACGCCCCTCTTCCCGATACAGAAGGTAGGTCGAGACTGGTTCAATCGGAAATTTTTCACTCGACCAGAATAATTTGATCGCGCCCACATTCCCTGTTTTTCGGTAACGGATATCAAGTTCTTTTTCGCCAAAGGAGAGAGGAATTTCCTCTCCTGAGATCCACTGGGGTTGATCAGAAAATCCCTTTAATACAGTATTGCCATCGATCAGGATTTCAACTTCACCAGCCAGATAGACATGAAAACGATGCCCCCCCTGACTCTTGACCAGTAGCAGACCCTGCCAGTTTGCAGAAAATGGTCCGGGCCCCATTCGCGGATCAGGAGAACTCGACTGCCAGTCAAATGAGACATCGGCATCGATTCTTTCCAGTCTGGTGTCGCCAACTTTGTAAGTGCCGAGCAATCCAGGTGGAAAATCGCTTTCTTCTGGATTCTCAACTTCGGGAGCAGCCGAGACAAAGTTGGTTACATTAAAAATCAGCAGTAATGAGAATAGGAGGGGAATTCGGAGGGAGTTCGTCTGCACGAGGGGCTCAACTTTCAGTCAAAATTCTTTGTTGGACCAGGCATTCAATTTGCAAATGATCGGAACTTCTTCCTCCTGGCGGCTAATCCGAATTCTGACATGGTCTTCGGGGGAATACCTGGCCAGTTTCATCACAAGTTCCGTGAATGATGAAATTTCCGAATCTTCAACCGCAATGATGATGTCACCAGGAAGTAAACCACTACTTTCAGCGGCACTGCCGGGCTGCACATACATGACAATGCATCCCTTTTGATCAGGATCCACTATGTTTGCAGAGATGCCCAGATAAGCAGTTCCTCGATAATTAATAGTCACTGAGGGATGCGACAAACGGGATTTCTGGACCCAATCCGGGGTGATATTTTTGCAATTGATAATAGTCAGCCCAGTGAGTTCGGGCAAATCAGTGAAAACATTATCGAGTGCCGTCGTCGAGACATTCGCAGATTGCATTGAGAGAGCTTGCAATTCGGGATATCTGCTCAAACTGGCAATTGTTTGATCGGTGACCGGATATTTCTGAAAGTGTATTTGTCGAACTTCTTCAAGAGTGGGCAACTCATAGTCTGTAAACTTATGGAAATAATCCGACAGCGACGTCCACATACCAGGCTGAATTATTGTGTAAACAATGGCACCCTGGTTTCTCAAGTGTGCCAGATGTCTCTTCTGATTCTGGATCGGAAGCAAAGTGACTGCGACCACAACGACAATTAGAAATACAATCGAGCCGAAAACCAGCCAGAAACTCTTTCGTTGTGACGAGGGATCGACCCGCACAATTCCTTCAGAGTAAAATTCGGATTCTGGGTCGAATGTCATCAAAAAGCCTGAGTCGAAAAAATACGAGGTGAATATTTTGCCCGCATGGAATGACGGAACCGGATTGCACTTGTTTCATCAAAAATATCTTATGATGAATGAGGGGATCATTTCCAGTAATAAAAATATTTCGATAGGAGTGCAGCACGATCGAGTGATCGTTTGTGAGCGAGGCGGTTGGAATTGTAATGAATATTTTTACAAATCACAACCCGCTTATTTGTGAATAATCTTCTAGATTTTAACTATGAGGATCAAAAGTATTCACTTTGCGGGCGAAGCCGAAGGAACGAAGCGAACATATGTTGAGTGAATTTCAGCAATTTGCTGGCCACTGGGAAGAACTCCCCCTTCCGGGTAGAGCACGTTATCAATCAAAGCGAACCGCTTAGTCTCGGAGTAGAGAATTGCGGTAATATCGACAGTAGGAGGTTTGAACTCTTTCGATCCCTCCATGAGACGTTGCTGCTCAGTCGTGATATTGATTTCAGAGACTTCTTCCACAGATTTGGACTTCTGGAACGGATTGTGTTCGATAAGTTGTTCCAAATCGAACTTGGCCAGATCGAGATCAGGCTCGGAGTAGAGCAGACCAGTTGTATTTCCACCCGTCAATTGCTGAATGGCCACGTCCGTCAATTGTGTTGTGACTGAAGTTTCCTCACCTCGAGGAAAGACTAAATACAGCACTCCCGAAAGAGTGAGAATCAACAATAGTTTTCCGGGACTGATTTTCTGGGAGATTTTTGATTTGTTAAACATCGATTTTTTCCCGAACATTTTCTGCGATCGCAGCAGGTGGTAGGGTGTAAAGCTCCAGAACCATGGAGACAGAACAGTTCTCTCCTGCTGCCCCCTGAGGAGAAATCTGGGCCGATTTCACTCGATTCATCCGATCAAAATCTTCGAGTTCGTTAAAGAACTTGCAGATCCCGGCAAACGGTCCAGAGAGTGTCATGCTGACCGTCAGGGCCTGATAGTCCCCGTGCTTCGCAAAATTTCCCGGTCGAAATTCCTGAATGTGAACCTTGTGCACCTCTGCCAAATTTCCAATTTCCTGTAAAAATTGATCAATCACCAGTTTGTCAGATACTTTTCGAGTGATTGCCTCAACATGAGTGTTAGCCAACTGCAGTTGACTTATCAATTCGGAATTCAATTTTTCCACATTGGAACGTTGGTCACCCAATTGATTGAATACTTCCACATGTGTTTGATTTACAGAGAGTTTTTTTTGCATCGGATGAATGAAGCAGATCCAGGCAACGATTATAGAACCAATAATCATCAAGCCGCCTGCGGAATGAATCAGCAGGGTCAATTGATTTATAGAGAATTTCTCTGTCAATGAATTCATGATGCCACCTCGGTTTCGCTGATGGCTTCGATGTGGAATTGTTTGGTCGTGTGGTTCTGGTCTTTTGTATGAGTCGCTGACTTCAATTCCACTTTATTAAACAGACCACTACTTTTCAGAGCCGAGATAAATTCCATAATCGCTTCGTCGTCTTCACCATTTCCGGCCATCGCAACCGTGCCAATTCTTTTACATTTCCTACTAACATTAGAAACATTGGTCGATTTGGCCGGTTGTTGTTCTTGGACATCCTGTGAATTACAGGAAAGACTAGTCACGACAACTTGCCCCGAGGCGTGGTGCGATGCGACGGCAATCGCTTTGAGGATATGCAAAGGCGTAGGACCAGAGACAAGGTTTTTCAGTTGAGTCTTCTGCTGTTCAATTTCCTTGAGTTGTTGACTGATCTTGGAGTTCTGGGACATCATATCTCTTACTGGTTGATATCGCATTTCTTTTTGGTGCAACACGACTGTCGAGACATGCAGTTCGGAGACTTGCCAGAGTATGATGATGGCCAGGCCACAAATCACAAATCCAATTGTTTTGACCCAGCGTCTCAACTGACTGCGAAGAATTAATTCAAACTGAGTCGAGAGTGGGACGAGATTCAATCGTTTGAAGCCGCTCATGATCTCCCCTCCTCACATGCTGCCATCGCCAGGATGAACTCAGACATCCCGGCTGTGGAATACTTCTCACTGAGATATTCCGTCTGGACAGGATATGGCAACAGATGATTGATCTCACTCTTCACAAAAGGCAAACCTGCACCGGAACCAATCAGCAGGATCTGCTCTGGGACAGAAAAGATTTTCTTCTGATGTGCAAAATCAATCGTCCGTTTGGCTTCGACAGCCAGGCGGATAAACAGCTCGCGTGACACATTCAGATATAAGTCTTTCAGTTCCGCCAACCCAGTTGTTTGTTTGAGTTCGTGATGACGCAGTCGATTTAAAAGTGCCTCACAATCAGCAAGTGAAATTGACCAATGCTGTGTGAGCTCCTCGAACAATTGACGGGTATGACAGTCACGTAGCTTGCGGGAATAAAATGGCTGACCAGATTCACATAGTATGAGGGTGACCTCATCCAGACCCCAATCGATCACAACGGAAAGTGAAGTTGAATTTTCAGGAATCAATTGAGCCAGTGAATTCGATCGGGAATCAATTCTGTCACAGCGATAACCGACCGCGAGAAACTGAGACACAATTTCTTTGACGACCTTAGATCGGATGCACTCTGCATGCACCTTGACCATACCTTCGGCGTTGGGATTCTCTTCCATCCAGAAATCGAACGTCAATTCATCGAGGGAAAACTCCTGCTGATCTGCCAGTTCCTGGGCGACGAGATCGTGAGTTTCGGCTTCGTTACCCATAGGCAGCTCAATGATACAAGCGTGTGTTAACGATTCCGGTAAAATGCAGGAAATCGATTCTCCACCAAAGTGTGAGAATTGTTTTCGGTATTTTTGCAGAACTTCATGCAACCCGCCCGATAGAATCCAATGTTCGAGTGAACAATCTCGATCTGGAAACGGAATGATCATGCCTTCAATTTTGTTTTCGACTCGTTTGTTTGAACTGAGACGAGCACAAATAAGCCGGGATGATTGAAAATCGACTCCAATTCTCGAATTTATATCTGACGACCCCATGGTGAATAGAGAGGTCGGTTTCGTGATGAACTTCACCTGTATCTCCTTTAATATCCTGAGGTCGATGACATATCGAGCAGCGGTAAAATGACTGAAATGACAACGACAGCCACAACTCCACCCATCACTACAATGATGGCTGGCTCGATGACTTTGGCCAGATCGCGAACGTAGTTTTCTCCTTCGTCTTCGTAGAACTCCCCGACAATTTCCATGACTCCTCCCAGGTCGCCACTTTTTTCTGAGGTGGAAATCATTTCGACCGCTCCATCGGGGAGAAAATTGGCTTGCATCATGGCGATCGTAATCCCGTTGCCACGCGTGACCTCCAATTCGATGGATTCAAAGAGTTTCTGGTACTGACGGTTTTTGATCGAGCGACGACAGAGACGAACTGCTTCCAGAAGCGGGACTCCACTTTGTAGCATCGTTCCGATCAGTCGAAACATTCTCCCGGCCAGTAACGTGCGAGTCGCTTTACCGAAACCTGGAGCATACAGCATGAAAAGATCGAGACGACTGCGGAACCAGTCAGTTTTAATCAGAACGCTCACACCGAAAAGGATGATTCCGACTCCAATTCCAATAAACAGAACATTTGAACGTACAAATTCTCCAATCATCAGAAGAACTTGAGTCGTAATGGGCGGAGTTTTTTCGAGATCCCGGAACACCTTGGCGAACTGTGGCAAGACGAAAAACATTAATGCATTGACGACCATACTCGCCACGAACATCAGGATGACCGGATAGGTGGCAATGGACTTTATGGTGTTGATTAAGCGGACTTCGTTTCGCAGGAGAGTTGTCAGTCTTGCCAGGACGTGTCCGAGAGTTCCTGAAGCTTCTCCCGCAGCAATTCCTGCGACATAGGCATCGCCGAATATGCCAGACTGGCTTTGTAATGCATTCGAGAACGATTTCCCGTCCTCAATATCGATCACAATCTGATTGAGTGCCGTTGCGAGACGTTTGTTGGAGACCTGACGTGCGACAGTCTTAATCGATTCTGCCAGATCGACACCCGATTTTTGCATGATAGAAAGTTGAGTCGTCATCAACATCAGATCACGTTTGGAAACGCGTTTATTTGAACCGGCAGATTTTACTCGTCGTTCAGAACCGGCTTTCGTAATGGCCATCGGAAACAGACCACGTCCGCGCAAATCCTGCCGCGCAGCAGCAAGCGTCTCGGCTTCTAAGAGGCCGACCTGCAATTCACCGGTTCGTGATTTTGCCTGGTATTGAAACGCAATCATTACTGAACGTATTCTATCGTTTGATTATTCAAAATATGCCACGCGCATAATTTCATCTAAAGAGGTTATGCCCTCTTGAGCCAACCTTAGCCCTTCCTGCAGCAGGCTGGTTCCTCCGTGTGTTCGATGCCATTGACGAATTTTATCCACGGAAGCATCGGCTCCAATCAATTCACGGAGTTCGTTGTCCGCGTGCAGAATTTCATAGATCCCGATTCGACCTTTGAATCCTGTGTCATAACATTCGTGGCAACCTTCGCCTCGAATAAATTGTTGTTTCTTATCCCCTTTGTAATGCAACGTTTCGAGCATTTGAGCCTGCGGATAATAGGTTGTACGGCAATTCTGACAGACCCGACGCACCAGCCGCTGAGCAATGGCTCCGACAAACGCAGCTGCTGTTTTATAGGAGGCGATGCCCATGTCCATCAGTCTTGTGATGGCTCCTGCACTGTCGTTTGTGTGCAACGTAGAAAGAACCAGGTGCCCTGTGAGCGCAGCCTGGATGGCCACTTCTGCCGTTTCGCCATCTCGAATTTCCCCAATCATGATCACATCCGGATCCTGACGCAGAATCGCACGGAGGACCTTGGCAAAACTGAGTGATGTTCCTGCGTTCGCATGCACCTGATTAATCAGGCTGAGTTGATACTCAACGGGATCCTCGACAGTCACGATGTTGCGATTCACATTTTTGATCAGTTCAATCGCGGAATACAACGTGGTTGTTTTTCCACTTCCTGTGGGGCCCGTCACCAGCGCCAGCCCATAGGGTTTGGCCAGAATTTCTTTCATTGATTTCAGTTGATTGTTGGGAATTCCGAGTTCATTCAGATTGAAAGTAACGCTGGAACGATCCAGAACTCGCAGCACAACTTTCTCCCCTTGAACCGTCGGCAATGTCGAACAACGCAAATCGATATCACGTCGGTCAACCACAACGTGAATTCGTCCATCCTGAGGCATACGATGCTCAGCAATGTCCATTTTCGCCATCACTTTGATACGCGATACTATTGCCGGATGAAACTCACGTCGGGGTCGCAAGACTTCGCGTAACATTCCATCGACACGAAATCGAACCGTCGATTGATTTGCTCCAGGCTCAATATGAATATCACTGGCTCCCTGTCGAGCAGCCTGTAGAATCATATAATTGACCAGATTGACGATCGGACTGCCGTCTCCGATTGACTCAACGGATTGCAGTTGAACATGGATGGCGTCATCCTGGACGGAAATCGCTTCCTGATCCATATCAGCAGTTACGGCATCGACTTCGAAGCCTTCGTCGTAACAACGGGGGAGCAGTTGTTCGATTGCCGACTTCATTGCCAGGACAGGTCGAACACGGCATTTCGTCAAACGTTCAATCTCATCGATGTAGTCGAGTTGTTGCGGGTTTCGCATGGCGACGGTTAAAACGTCGCGCACTTTGAACAGGACAATCGCTTCAAATTCCTCGGCTTTACGCCTTGGAATTGTAAGTACAGAACGCGGATCAATCAGACCATCACGCAGAGTAACATGAGGGATATTGAGTTGCTCGGCCAGATAGGGGAGCAATTGTTCCTCTTCAATAAACCCAAGTTCAACAAGTGTTTCTCCGACACGCTGCCCATTGACGGATTGCTGCTGCAGAGCCGATTCCAACTCGTCTGATGTAAGAATCCCCGCGCTGACCAGCCTTTCGCCGAGCCGTTGGCGGGGCTTATTACGCTGAGCGACAGACGCGCTTGCTCGTCTGTTTTCTGAATGAACCAATGATGTCATAGTGCAAAACTCCCTGCCGCTTGTACGGAGTTTTCATAATGTTCAATTTGATCGAGGACGCCCGTAATCTGTAGTATGTCCAGACACAGATGACTGGCCGATGCCAGTTTGAACATTCCGCCACATTTCACACACCGGTCGCGCAAATCGAGTATGAACTCCAGCCCGCGGCTATCACACAAGGCAACATCCTTCATGTTGAGGACAACACGCGGCTGACCAGCTTTGAGGAGTTGATCGACTTCAAGTTGCATTTTGTCGATATGCAGATAGACCATTGATTCTTCGACGCTGAGAATATCGACTGCTCCCTGTTTTGTATGACGAATCATGCTTCCACTCCAATCTTGAGTGGTAAGACCAGACTGAAGGTCGAACCTTGATTCAATTCGCTGGATACATCAATCCGCCCCTGATGAAGACGTGCCACTTCATGACTGAACGCCAGCCCTAGTCCACTACCGTTGACTCCCCTGACGCGACCATCATCACTGCGGAAAAATTTCTCAAAGACATGCGGCAATTCCTCTTCAGCAATACCGATGCCGGAATCCTGAACCTTGAATTGAATTTCGTTATCTTCAACGAGCACTGTAAAGCAGACGTTTCCACCTTCAGGAGTATATTTAACGGCATTTCCGAGCAGGTTCACCAGAGCAGCGACGATGGCATCCTTATCGACTTCAATCTGAGGCAATTTGGGAGGAATCTCAATACTGAAATCGAGTTCTTTCCGATTCATTTCGGGTTGGATCTTATCGCAGATTTCTTTGAGCAAACGATCAAGTTCTGTAATACGACAATTGATCGACATGGATCCGGCTTCCATGCGACTGATATCAAGAAGTTCATCCACAAAACGTGCCAGACGCGTCGCTTCCGATTGGATGATGTTGTAAAACTCCTTTTGCTGCTCAATGTCGATATCGTCTGCCATGGTCAACGTTTCCGCGTACGCATTGATATTGGCTAACGGCGTTCGTAGTTCGTGAGTTGCCATCGACACAAATTCTTCCCGCATTTTTTCAGCGAGCTTTTGTTGAGTGATATCGCGAATTAACCAGACATGCCCATTCGGCTCACAGTGCTGGTCCAATCTCGGGCGTCGGCTCCAACGGAAAAACACAGTACCTTCATCGGTTCGAGTATGTGACTCAAACGTTACAGGGATAGATCGTGCAATCGCATCGAGTATTTTAGGAGAAATCTCTGAGGGAAGAACGTCCAGGATCGAAGAGTTGAGCAGCTTGGTATCTTCCGTATTCAGAATCGCTTTGAATGCCGAGTTCACAAAAGTGAAATGACCGTTAAGATCGGTCACGCCAACACCTTCAGCCAGACTGTCCAGGACGGCAGTGTCATCTGAAGATTGATGGTCGGACAGTTTCTCATCAATCCGAGCTTCAAGAGCCGTTAGTGCCTGAAAGGTTCGTATCTCCTCAACAATGGTATTCCAGCCTTGAGAGTGCGGATCCTGCCAATGAACCAAATTCAGTGTCGACTTATCCTGAAACTCGGGAGAAGAGTACGATTCGAGTTGATTGAGTATTTCGACAGGCAAAGAGGCTGAGTTCTGCTTTTTGACAACCGTCAGAAAGCCAAGAAACAAACTGCAGATCGCCGCTGCAACCAGCAAGCGGATGGCCCAGAATTCATGAGACTCAACGAAGAATAACACCACTGCAGTGCCGGACAGGAGTAATGTCAGCAAGCCAATGGCGCGCAGATAGTGTGCAATAGATTGATCGTTCACAAGTCTCTCCATAGGGTCTTGCTGCTGCGAATCCCAATTTCGCAGAAGGAACTTCGGATCAGAGTCCGTTTACAACGGCCGCTCCATTGAGCCGTTCCTCGACGACCGCCAATACTTCTCGAGGGCTGAACGGTTTCAGTAAAACACGTTCGATCCCATATTGGGTTCGCAAGCGTTCCGCATTCAGTTCAAAGCCTTTAGCAGAACACATTATGACTGGCACATCCTGATAGTTTGCCAGTTTTCGCAACTCGGCACAAAATTCTTCACCCTTCATTCGCGGCATCTGAGAATCAGTAATGACCAGATCAAATTGTCTTGATTTTGTAATTTCAAGAGCCTCTAATCCATCACCTGCGACAACCACTTCGAAGCCAGCTCGAACAAGGTTGAATCGAACGACATCGGCCATCACCCGATTATCTTCGGCAATGAGAATCGATTTCTTATTCATCGTTCGTCTCCTGAAGTAACAGAGTTTAATGCGCGAATGGGAATCGGAAGAAAATTACAGCGTGTTATAGCTGCTGGTTGTATCGTTGATGATGAAACCGCCGTCTGAAGTATCGTATGCCCAGGCTTCTGTACCAGATGGCGTTGGCGAACCGGAATGAATTCGGACATCATTCCCCCCCTTATTCGCGCCGACTTCCACATTCGGGAATTGCCCACGTACATACGGCGACAAATCCGTGTGAAATGCAGTGGAGTTGGCGCTTGAGGGATAGCTGCCATTTTGAGCTTTATACAGTTCAATCGCATCGCGAATGACAGTTAGCGACTGTCTTGTGCCGTTCAAACGGGCATCGCTAGCCGTATTGAACATTTTGGGCCCTGCGACGGCTGCGATGATCCCCATCACAAGCACAACGACGACTAATTCTACCAGCGAAAATCCTCGGCGGTTCATTTCGCCTCTGCAAACAGATGTTTTCATAATTCTACCTCGTTTAAGGTGAAAGCCACATGCATTCGACCCTGACAAATGAAGGTCTTATCAAAACGTAGGTCGGGATATATCCCTAAGCAAAAAAATTCGTCGACTTTTTACAACATCAGCAAATATTTTCAGTCCGCTGCCCATCTGTGACCTAGGATTTAGGGAGCATTACCGAATTCAGAGGTCGTTACGTTCCTCTCACTGTGTTGCAGATAAACACTTCTATATTCAGTAACCAGTGAATTTCCTGCACGAAGTTAGAGAATTTGAAACATGTCCATCATCGAGAATACCCAAATGCAACCCGAGCATCCTTCAATGCCAATCGCACGGAAACTTTCGGAATGCTTTGAAAATAGTGTGGAAATCTGGCAACTCACGCATGACTGGGTGCAGCAATTCACAATTGGCGAAGCCCCTTATCCTTCCGATCAAAGCGACATTCATTTCTACATTCATAAATCGCAGGGGGATGCAGAACCTTTCCTGTTGCCATTGGATGATCAACGCACCTTGTTCATCCTTCCGATCCAAGCCGAGACTGGATTTGATACGGTAGCGGTTGGTATTTCCCGTCTCTCACAAACGGAAATGTTACGAACTCTGCTCAAGCAGGAATTCCACTTACAGCGAATTGAAGAACGAAACGAATTTCAAGCCGATCAAATCGATCTTTACGCGGCTCAAGTTTCGGCTGATTTTGAAGAAATGACCTGGCTGCGGGCTTTGGCCGATCAACTTGGAGTTTGCACTGTTGAACGCAGTCTCAACTCACTGGCAGAATCGGCCCTGGAACTTCTTGGCGATCTGATCCACTGTCGAACTGTTGCGCTCATCACTCCAGGTTCCGGGACTGATGCGACCTCTGAGTTAAATATCAAAACCTGGGGTGAAAATATCCCTGAAGAGAGCTGTCGTGAACTGGTTGCGCATTGGAGAAATTCCGAAAGTTCGGTTCCGATAGTCTGCAATGATGGACTCATTCCAGACAGTAACACTCAGTGTCCAGAAGGGATTAACAGTTATATTTTAACGGCTCTGATGAAAGATGGAAAAACTTATGGCTGGGTGGCCACTTTGAATAAGAAGAATACCGGTCATATTCGGACTCATTTTCACGATCAAATGGATGCGGCAAGTGAACTCGAGTTTGGTACTTCGGAAGCCACCCTGATCCGCTCAACGGCGAATATCCTGGCCAGCCATGCGAAGAACCTCGACCTCTTCGAACAACGACAGGAACTACTTATCGGCATCATTCGCACGATGATGAACTCACTCGATGCGAAAGACCCCTATACCTGCGGGCATAGCGATCGCGTCGCTCAGTATGCCCGAATCATCGCGGAAAATATGCAATTGCCGGTAAAGGAGTGTCACGATATTTATGTGACGGGACTGGTCCACGATATCGGTAAGGTAGGTGTGCCCGATCATGTTCTGAAAAAGCCTGGCAAACTTACCGATGAGGAATTTGCTGAAATCAAAAAGCATCCGGAAATTGGATACAAAATTCTCAAAAGTCTCGATGCGTTTTCCTACGTGCTTCCCGGAGTGCTCCATCATCACGAATCAGTAGATGGATCGGGATATCCGCATCAACTCAAAGGAGATGCAATTCCATTAATGGCCCGCATACTGGCGGTTGCCGATGCCTACGATGCCATGACGAGCACGAGACCCTATCGAGATGGCATGCCCGTTAAAAAAGCTGTCAGTATTTTGCTCGAAGGAGCAGGATCGCAGTGGGACAAAGCCTGCGTCGAGGCCTTCTTCGATGGCATGCCGCAGATTCTCGAAATCACCATCGAATCCGATCAGCAAAAAGATCACTACCTCAAACAGTATCCTTCCCGAGCTCATGCGCTGCAAAGCGAAATCAACTCCGTACAGGCAGCAGTGGCGGCTGCCACACTTGTGTAAAGAAAAGTCAAGAAGACATTCTCATGAACAATTATGCTCTCAATAAACGATCAGGATTGTCTCTGATCGAAATGGTGACGGTCGTTCTCATCATCGGAATTCTCTCTGCGGTGGCAGTCCCCAAAATTTACGATTCCATAGACGCCTATCGTCTCAAGCAGGCTGCCGAGACCATTGCAGGAGATCTGCAATATGCACGGCAGCAGGCGATTTCCCGAAGTCAATCGATCACCGTTAGTTTCGATATTGTCAATGAAAGCTATACGATTTCTGACATCTCGGACCGCAATCATCCCGATCAAGCCTATGTCGTTTCCTTGACAGATTCCGCTTGCCCTGCTGATATCGTCAGCGTTTCATCAACACCGACAACTGCGATCACGTTCAATCAATACGGAATTCCCTCCAGCGAGGCAACGGTTACGCTGGATGTGAACGGGGCACAAAAAACTGTCATTGTTCATGCCTCCTCCGGTCGAATTTCAATCCCATGAGAACTAATGGTATGAGAAATATCCGAAGCGGCTTCAGCATGATGGAAATTGTGGTCTCGTTAGTCGCGACCTCCGTATTAACGACCGGACTGATGTCGGCGATGTTTCTCACGTTGAAATCAACCGATTTATCCCTCACCAATGCCGACGAGCTGATCGATGTTGCCGATGTCTTAACGGAAATGTCAGAGCTGCAATTCACGACCGAAATTTTAACAAGTGAAATTGCAAAATTTGAAGTATATGTTCCCGATCGAGACAACGATGGCAATGAAGAGACAATTCAATACCAATGGAGCGGAATTTCCGGCGATCCCCTCAAGCGTAAAATTGGATTGAACGAATATGATATTTTACAAAACGTTAATCTTTTTGAAGTGAATTATGTTGTCGATGGGACACGCACTGTTGCCATCATTGTGAAACTCAGAGCCGGCAGTTCCACAGCAAATACAATCCAAACGGAAATTCCGCTGCTGAACATGAACGCAATGGTTGCCAACTAGGAACAACATGCACAGAAAGCATCATCAATTCGAAACTCGCAAAGGGTTCAGCCTGCTGGAAGTCAGCATCTCGACTCTGTTGGTGGCGGTGTTGATGATCACCTCTCTCAAGTGTGTTGGAGCAGTCGTGAGAGGCCGGGGGATGACGGCCAGATATGTTCAGGCCGAGCAACTCGCTCAGGAAATGATGACAGAGATCATGCGGAAGCCCTACCGGGATAATTCCCTGCCTCTATTTGGCCTTGAACTCTTGGAAGCTGTCTATATCAACGGACCCCGCTCCAATTACGATGACGTTGACGACTACAATGGCTGGTCTGCCAGCCCTCCGAAAGATCGGACCAATACCACAATTACAAATACGACGGACTGGCAAAGACAAGTTTCAGTCGCGTGGGTGAATAAATCAGCCCCATCACAGGTGTTGCTTTATGAGTCCGGCCTCAAACGAATAACGGTGACCGTGAAATATCAGGGAACAACGATGGCAACTCTGGTGGCATTACGCAGCCAGGATTTTGAAATCGATGCCTCAGACCGTTAGTGGCCTGCTTCAATTGATTTTCCGGATGTGTGCCACTGGCTCCGCCAGTGCAAATTAAGACTCAAACGGAAGCATTGGCGTAGCCAGTGCCACCCTTCGTCAGAAGTTATGACAAGAATTACTTTGATCGATTGTTGAAATCTCCCATGCAGAGTCAATTTCAAATTCATTCTCTGACTAAGAATTCACGGCGACGCCGTGGGGCGGCTCTGTACATACTGATCGTGACCATGTCTGTCCTCATTTCCATGCTCGGACTGACCGGTATGAATCTAATGCGACTGCAGCGGGATCAGATGCTGACTGGCGTCGAAAGGCAACGCGCCCGCCTGCTCTCCCGATCGGCTGTTGAACTGGGGCTGTATCAACTCAAAAACGATCCCAACTGGCGTACCAGCTACAGCAATGGGGTCGAAACAACTCCTTCGAATATTCATGCCAGCGTGAACGGCACCATCAGTTGGATCGTTCAGGATAGTGACGGCAATTTGCAAAATGCCGATGTCGCATTGCAGCTGCTCGGAATTGGGCGGCTTGATAATACCGTGCAGGTCACTAGTATCGACTTAATGGCCCAGGAAACGTTCGGCCCTCAAGTTCTCCGTAATTACACATCCCTTTTAAGCCTTAGCGTCAACTATATCAGTTCAAATAATTCTGCTGGTCAATACTTCAAAGCGACTCTTCCCGCCGAAGCCATCAGCTGGAAAATTACAGAAATTGACTTGTATTGTATGAAGAATAAAAAGGACAAAACAGTAACCGTAAGAATTTGCCAGCCGGATGCCTTCAATTTGCCAACGGCAACAAATTACGACTCTCTAACATTCTTAAGTAATGACGCACCCGTTGGCTTTCCGGGCTGGGTGACTTTCTCGTTCTCTGGAGAGACTACAATTGATGCCAATGATGGAGTCTGCTTAATGCTTGAATCCGATTCGCTTCAGGCACCAATCCAATACTTCCATAAGCAGGGAGATTTGACGGCTACTAATTCTGCCTACATCGCTGGCCCGCCAGATTTTCTGACCAGTTATTCCGATTCCTCACTTATCTATGAAGTACGCGGCGTCTATTACACCGATTCTCAGAATGGACCTTTCGCAATTGCAGGCACTTGGCAATGGGCTTCTGCTCCTTAATCATCAAATTACGATTCTACTGTCATGCGGGTCGATCCTGGAGCTGCAGCTAACCGTCGAGCCCGTGCAGCAGACGTATCAATATTGAGTCGCAGTGACGTTTCCCAGACTGAAGAATCTGGTGTGAATTCCCAGTGCAGAATCACAGCACAACTCTGGTGGACCAGTTCAAAGCCCCCTTCCGACTGGCTGACCGTTTCCAGCGGATACGTCCAGATGCCAGCTGGCTGAGACGATTCGAGAGACGCATCCAGTCCCAGCCATTCATCAACCAGACCGATCCGGGTATGTTCGGCCAGATCCTGATCGGTTCCCAGATATCCAATGGTCGAGCCATCTTCGCCATAGAAGTATCGATTGTCGACACCAGCAGCCATCGCTGCAAAATTGAATTCAACAGCCAGATGCACAGGTTTACCGGGGACCAGATCATCGAGCCGATAATGAATTTCCAGCTCCGAGGGAGCCGAATTCGATACTGCGACCGACTTGGTGAGCAGCGGTGTTTGTCCCTTCCAGCGACAACGTCGCGACATCACCGCTTCCACACGATCGGCTGAACGCTTGAGTGAGGTTTTGAAAACAGCTTTTTCCGCTTCGCCGACAAACTCTCCGCCGAGACGGAATTCTTCCATCGTCATTCCGGTAGGCAGTACGTGATCGACCAGGCTCTTTCGTGCCCATTGATCGTAAGAAAGTTTCAAATGCAGATCTTCCTGCTTGAAGACGATTTCATCAGAAACAGAAGCGGTTTCATTCTGACCACCCAACTCACCAGAGGCATGAGCCAGAATTGTTTCATGATAAGGTTCCGGACGTCGATCCAGTGTTGCCAGCAGATTTACAAACGAACCTCGGGCATCCAACTCATAAATGTGTCCACCCCGAGCCGGTGCCAGATAGGCGACTAGTTGATCGCTCGCGATCCGGATTTCCTGTCGGGCATCGAGATTCATATCCCGAGACGAGATTTCGACCCAGCGTCCCGTTTTGCCAGCCATCTGTTCGACCAGACAATCGGCTTCAATCAAATGATGATATATCGCATTCCGCAAATGCGGTAAATACAGCCCCCCAAACGCCCCGTGCCAGTAAGGACAATTGCATTGACCACGATAGAGATGATCCTGAGCGGACTGGAATTTCTCCGTCTGTTCGAGTTCGGGAGCATCCTGCAATAATTGGTGCAGGCGATCGCTGATTTCCCGCATCCGGCAATACATCTCATGAGCCTCTGGATATTTCACCAGAAAGTTTCGCCAGAACCCACCACGCAATCGCTGCCGCACTTCCGGCCAGTCCGGTTCATTTTTGTGCTTGCGCTGCAGATGGATCAACTCGAGTTGACGATCTGTCGGTAACGCCCACTCCGTCATTTCGCGATAACTGCAGTCAGGCAGATAACACCGTCCCAGTGGAGAAACTTCTTCGACAGCCTGCGCGAAAGTGACAACTCGAATCCAGTCCTGATTATCGGTCAGTAACTGGAAGAATCGCGTCAGCCAGCCGTCTCCGTAAACGTGTTGCTTCGAGCCCGGCCATGTGCCGAACTTCTCACCATCATCACCAAACGCGACGACTGCTTCCGGCTGTTTTTCGTAAACTTCCTTGAGCCACTCAATTGTTTCTTCCGGCTCGGCAAACGGAATCGTATAGCGAAGTTTTTCACTGATCGGAAAGACCGACAACATTTTGCCATCGTCTTCAGTCACGAAGTAGCCGTAGAGTTCTTCTTCGCCAAAGCCGGCATTTTTGAAGTGGAAGTCGTCCAGCACGGTATATTTCAGACCTGCGGCGACCGCATCGCGAGTGAAGGATTGCTCCCAGACTCGCTCCGGCACCCACATGCCTCGTGGCGTTTGACCGAAAATCGATTCCAGATGTTTCCGATAAGCCTGCATCTGTCCGACACGATCCCGGGAAGGAATACTGGCCAGAATCGGTTCGTAAAATGGTCCCCCCAGAATTTCAACCTGACCGGCATCGACCCGTTCTTTGAGTTGCTCGATATATTCGGGGCGATGCTGTTCGATCCAGTCGAGTAAACTGCCGGAGTTATGCAGCGACAATTTCACAGCCGGATAATCGGCCAATGTTTCGAGCATTGGACGATAACTGTCCTGATAAGCCTCTTCGACAACGTGATCGAAATTGCCAACAGGCTGATGATTATGAATCGCCAAAATCAGGCGAATGGGACCAGACATTCCAGGACTTCCTCAAACAGTAGGACAGTTTGAATAATGTGCTTGCTTTGCCCCCTCGGTTTTTCATTCGAGAAGACTCATCACGAATTTGTTTTCAACCTGCGAGACGCTCTTTCGAGATGGCGATTCGAGTATCATACACCGTCTGTGTCGGTTCGGAAATGAGAGTTTGCCTGAGATTCTCATCAGTGACAGGAATCTACACGCCTCGATAAGTTGGGTAAGCTATGAGGCCCACTGACTTATCCACACTTACTTGCGCTTTACGATAAGATCCAGTCTTACTCGTGACGCAGAGCTTCGATCGGATCGAGCCGGGCAGCTGAGCGAGCAGGATAAACTCCGAAGATAATTCCAATTGCCACCGAAATGCCGAAGGCCATCGGGAGACTCCAGATTGCAATTTGGGGCTGCATTTCCAGAAAGATTTTGCTGAATTCCGAATCGCCACCGGAGGCATCCAGGTTGAGGATGCGAATTGCCACAAACTTAATCGCATTAAACGCCCAGGGCGTGAGCAGTCCCATAATGATCCCGATCACGCCTCCCGTCCCAGCCAATACAATTGTTTCCGTCAAAAACTGCTGAACAATATCCTTTCGCGTGGCTCCGAGAGCGCGACGGATTCCAATTTCCCGCGTTCGTTCGGTCACTGTTGCAAGCATGATGTTCATGATCCCAATCCCCCCCACGACCAGTGAAATGGCCGCGATTGAGCCGAGCACCATGTTGAAAATCGCCCGAATCTGATCCGCCTGTTTCAGGAGTTCCAGAGGGACGACAATCGCGTAGTCATTATCGGTGGCATGATTTCTTTTGAGCGATTCTTTCACCACTTCAGCGGTCGGCATCACATCATTACGGTCTTTCACCTGCAGGGTAATCTGATTCAACTCCACTTGTTCAGCAGTGAATGACCCCGAAGTGAAGCGAATGATCAAATCGCCAAAGCGGCTACTGAAGGTTTTGAGCGGGATGTAAATATCGCTGTTAAAATCCTGAGCGGTCAAACTTCCGCCGATTCCCCCCGACTCCTGCCGTTGCTTCATATAGCCAACGACCTGATACGGCTGGTTACTGATCATGACCGTTTTGCCAATCGGATTCTCATAAGGAAACAGTGTATCGGCAGTCGCGGAGCCGAGGATGGCCACGTTTTCGGCAAGAAATTCATCCTGATCGGTGACAAATCGTCCACGCGAGACTTCCAGATGATTCACATCGAGATATTTGGGATTGCAACCAACGACCCGCACCGCCAGTTTGCGATCGCGATAGCGTGCTTCATGCGAGGTTTCGCGAATCGGGATGGCATCGGAAACCGTTGGAATAGAATCGTGCAGCAGTTTGTAATCAGCTCGCAGCAAACCGTATCGCAAAACTCGGGCACCACTGCTCCCGCTGTTCGAGGTCGACCCTTCCGGCGGCTTCTTACTGCGAACAATAATATTATTCGCCCCCAGCTTGAGGACCTGTTCCTGTGCCTGCTGACTGGCCCCCTCTCCGATGGCAAGCATCGCAATCACAGAAAAAACGCCGAACACAATCCCGAGCATCGTCAAACCCGAGCGCAATCGCTGCAGCAGCAGGCTTTTCAAGGCCAGGTCGATCGCACGTAAATTTCGTGTCACGTTCATGGTGGGAATGAGCCGCTCATCGGTTCAGGTGGGATTTCTTCTCTGCAACAGACCATTCTATTCATTAAGACTGGCAGAAGAAAGGCATAACATCGCGTTGATTTGTGGATCAGCTTTCAATTTCCTCTTTGAGAGGATCCTCGAGAGGTGTCATTTCCAGTTTTCGGGCTTCGATCAAGGCTGATGAAAATAATCCTGTTGGTACTGCAACAATTCCCAGTCCAATCAGGAGTACAAAAAAAGTAAACACTCGCCCTCCTACTGTCACAGGGAAAATATCACCATACCCCACAGTCGTTAACGTTACGACTGACCACCAAAGAGAATGAAAAACTGAAGCGAATTTGTCAGGCTGAGCTTCATTTTCAAAATAGTAAATTCCGACCGCGGATAAATAAATCAGCATGAGCATGACAATGCCAAATAGGATGAGTTCTTCGCGAGATAATAATAATGCTCGATGAAATCTTCTGATTGCGGCACTGTAACGGACTAATTTAAGAATTCGCACAAGACGCAAAAGGCGGAAAACACGTAATGATCTCAAATCAAAATTTGCAGAAACATAAAATGGAAGAATCGAAATTAGATCGATCAATCCAAAAAAACTGAAGATAAACTTAAGTCGATTTTTCGCAAATAATATTCTTAACAAATATTCAATCGAAAATATTGCGACCGTGCAAACTTCAATAACATATAAAACAGATTGAGTTTTTTTGGAAAGATTTGGCAGTGTTTCTATAGAAAACGTGACTAGGGAAACAAGTATGAGAAATTGAATGATCAGACTAAAAATACGACTCGAACGACTCTCCGTACCATTAATTATTTCTTGAAAATCATCGGTTCTCATAGTTGCTCAAAACTTAAACCTGTACTCACAAACTGGATTATTAATGACGAAGTCGAGAAAGTAATCTTCGACGTAAATTGGCTATACTGAAATAAGTTAGTCAATGGCGGGGGCTTCTTATAACGCGAAGCAACCCCGCCACCCATTTGACTCTGAATATGGTAGTCCTACTTCCCAAGATGCCGGAAGACATTGAAGCGGGTGTATTCCCAGTGGCGATACAGTTCGTTGCCAGCGAGTAAATTGGCCTGAGTATTGACGGTCGCAATTTTGCCTTCGTGCAACAGCACAATTCGATCCGAGCGGCGGATGGTGCTCATTCGGCTTGGGATCACATACACGGTTCGCCCCAGGCAAATCTGATCGTAGGCATCGTCGATCATGGATTTGTCTTCTTCAGTCAAATCCTTGTCGGGTTCTTCTAGAATCAGAATAGCGGGATTTCGCAAGAGAGCGCGAGCCAGTCCGAGCCGGAATTCTTCTCCGACACTTAATCGCTCGCCATGTTCACCAAGAACGGTTTCATATCCTTGAGGTAATCGTTGAATGAAATTGTGTGCGTGAACTCGCTTGGCAGCTGAAATCGCATCGGCTTGTGTGAAATTTGCCTGTCCACACGTAATGTTTTCGAGGACCGATCCCGTGAAATAAATTTCGCGTCCACCTACATACAACACTTCTGCACGGAGTGATTCGAGTGTCACCCAAGCGATATCTTCTCCATCGATCAGCACTCGACCTTCATGTGGTTCGAGAAATCGAGGGAGCATATACATCATCGCTTGAGCTTCGAGAGGATTCGGAGCAGCAATCACGGTTAAACCGCCAGCCGGTAACTTCACTTCCAGGTGATCCAGGATTTTCCTTCCAGTTGCACCTGGCAAACTGTAACTGACATTTTCGAACGCAAGCCATTTGCTCAGCGGATCCAGGAATTTTGCTCCGACAGCTTGTCCCACTTCAGGAATCTGGGCCATGTAGCGGTAGATTCTCTCGGCTGCCAAAGCGGTATCTTTGCGAATCTCTCGCAGGTCACGAAGTCGTAATAATGGTTTGAAGGCAAAGCCGAAGACAAGGCTCAGCAGTATCACCTCAGACAACTGTAAACTCTGAGGATTCTCTTCCGGAAGTAGAACTTTCACCCCCATCAGCAACACCAGTATCAGCATACAACCGAGCACCAGTCCCCAACAGAGCCAACTGGAAACGACTTCCCTGCGACGAACTGTTGAAGTCGATGTTGAGAGTTGATCCAGATGTTTGCTGAAGTTGTTGTTGTCGAACTCTTCCATGGAATAGCCACGGATCAGACGTGTTTTTGTTAAACTTTCCGCCAGCACATTTGATCGTAATTGATCTTCCGATTCGGCCAGCTTGCGAGCTTTCTGAAATCGAGTTCGTTCCCGTACCACCATTAACCAGCAAGCGAGCAACGGAACGACCATTTGCAGAAACAGTCGTGGACTGATCGTCAAACCCAGAAAAAACAGGACAGCCAATGAAACCGGGTGCAATGTCAGTCGATAAATATTCGCAGTGATACCATCCCGAATTTGTGAAGTGTCATTGCGAAATAAATCATACGCCTGATGAATTTGATGATCGAGCAGATCGCCAGGACCGAGTCTCATCGCCTGACGATGCAGGGAGCGACGCAATTGGTTGCTGACCGACATCCCCAATTGCGAAGCCTGAATTCGGCAGCGGGCCAGAATCAGTCCGCGTATCATTCCTAATGTCGCTCCAGCAATGAGAAGACAAATCAGAGCCGAGCTGTTTTCCCGGAGCAGAGGGAATTTCTGATACATTGAAATGAGTGGCTGAGCCCAGATTCGATCTCGTTTGAGAAAGTGCCAGAGCGAATGCAGTAAGCCACGATTCTCCAGACGGAGTTTTTCAGAGAAATTCAATCCTTCGGGCTGGGCAACCACGTCCAGGACATCACCAAATCGTTCGCGGGCGATTTCAATCTCATTTCCCTGCAAAACGACTGCACCCCGACTGACAAACAGGTCCGCAATCAGAAGACCAATCAGAAAGAGCATGATCAGCAGCACCCCAGAAATTATTGAGAGGCCAATCAGTTGTAATGAATTGCGTTGTCGCCACATCGATCGGGGAAACAGTCGTTTCCAGGTCGACGAGGTATCGCCATTTGATGTGTACACGTTGCAACCTCGAAAAACGCGTCAACGACTCTATCGAGTGTTGAATGCCCAGAGTTTCAGGAATGAAATTGGCTGTGCCGCAGGTCGAAAACTGAAAGAAAAGAATCCATCCCATTCACGCAGAAAACATAACCAGCGCATTCCATCTTACGGGATGGAACAGCAACAACCAGTATTGTTTTCAAGCATTTTCTTCAATCAATAGCAGAGTGATGAATTGAAGCCAATTATTCATGGGCCTCAATTCAATGCTGCCGATCATTGAAAAATTATTTGAGAAAGGCATCGTCTTCCAATGAGGAGGCTCAGCCAATGGATCAGACTACGCTAAGTCGCGGTCTTCGAACAGAATAAAAGCCAGTAAAATTGCAGCGACGCAATAAGCCACGCCATATAAAGCCGCAAAGCCGAGGTAATCGGGAGGAACCATCGAACCCGTTGCAATCGATGCAGACATATTAAACGCATCCAACTGCGGCAGAACCGTCGCAAACAGGCGAGCCACGAAGGAGACAAATTCCAGTTCCTGACGACCTTCACTCGAAGCAACCAGCACGGGAGTGAGGTGACCGAAGACGAAAATGGAGAACATCACCGAGAAATTCACCACCATCGGCAGTCGAGTCGAAACAACAACGCTGATCGCGGCCAGCACGGCCACTTCCAGGAAGATCAGCAGAATCCCTGGCAAAACCTGCAGAACCGGTGCAATCCGATCCGCCTGGAACCAGAGATATTGCATTCCGTTTGAAGTATCAATCCAGTTGAAATACTCGACCGCCTGTTTTCCAGACTCCTTCATGTCGTACCCGACTTTGTAGTATGTCAAACAGACGAAGACGATGACGACGGGAATCAGGAAAATGACGACGCCCTGTAACAATCCCAGATATTTCCCGATGATGAACTGCCGACGATTGATCGGCTTGCTCAGCAACGTCATCGCAGTTTTTCCTTCGATTTCATCGGCGATACTCATACTGGAAGTCCAGATCGCCAGCAGCATGCTGCAGATCAGGATGGTCGCCAGTCCGCAATCGAGGAACATTTTGGTGTCGTCACCCAGCGAGAAAAATGGGATCCATGTGTTGAGCAGCATCACCAGGATCGCCACAGCCAGAAGCGAGAAGAACATCGGTTGTCGCACCGATTCCTTACTCGTCGCACGGGCAATTACGCCAATTTTTGTAAATCGATTGATGGCAAAGAGCAGAATTAATGCTGCAATCGATATTCCGGTAATCCAGCCATAAGAGGCTTGACCACTTTGTAATGTCTCAATTTCACTAACTTCTTGAGCTAACAGAGAAATTTGCAGTGGGATAATATTCACGGAAGACCTGACGCAAAATCGATGCTGTAAAATTAATGGTTCATTGGGGCGCAGTATGCCCCTGTCTCAATTAGATATTCCTGTTACGTGTTAACGCTGGCAAGTGTTGGCAAAACTTTTTTTGAGGATTCGAAAAGTTTTTTGTTCTCAGCATGACTGAACCGCAAGGTTCTCATGATTTGACACCATTCTGCCCCCGGTAAATATTCCTTTGAACACTACTAAGGATAAGATTAGAGTTCCTGCAATAAAAAAGTGTAACACATTCCACAGATCCTACCCTTTGGATTTGGTATGATTCCACCTGCAGATTTCGGAATTCTCAAAAGCATTAATCAAAGGAGAAAATATGATACGTCATCTCAGCTCAGGTTCGGCATTTTTGATTTTATTGATGGTTTTCAGTCTGAATCGGATTTCCGCAGAGGAGCAGCCAAAGGGTTCAGTTGCAGACGTTTCCGTGCATATGCAGAGCTGGGAGGAATTGCAGGACTGGGTGGCAAGCCAAAAGGGGAAGGTCGTTGTTGTGGATGTCTGGTCGACATTTTGCCTGCCGTGTGTACGAGAGTTTCCTCACTTTGTTGAGTTTCATGAGAATCACAAGGATCACGTTGCCTGTGCTTCGCTGAATATCGATTATTACGGCGGCAAAGGTCAGAAACCGGAAGACAACCGGGAAAAAGTCCTGAAGTTCCTGAAATCACGAAATGCAACTATGCACAACATCATCGCGATTAATCCAGACGAAGTCGTGCTGCAGCAGATCAAAACCGCAGCGATTCCGGCTGCCATCATTTATGATCGCAATGGCAAACTTCACAAATTCTTCAACAACGATGAAGACCTGTATGGACCGAAAGGTTTCAACTACGAGCAGCACATCACACCACTGGTCGAAAAATTACTCAAATAATAGATCGATCTATAAATAAAGTTGTAGGTCAGGCATTGCCTGAGCTACTGGTGTCCAATCATTGCTCACACTGATGTAGATCGAACCATAAAAAATAGCCGCAGTCAGAAATTCCGACCGCGGCTATTTTTGTTCGCTGATTCAGGTCAGGTTGTGCCTGACTGATGAAACAGGATGTTGAGTTAGTTCAAGATTTTTGACAGATCGTCAACAACAGCTTGAACATCCAGATCTTTTGCAGATCCTGCAGCATGGTTGGCGATAACTTTGCCACCGTCGACCATAATGATGGTGACGTCAGCTTTAGGATTGATGCCATAGTCGGCTGGGCCATTTTCGAATTCGTTAGGCAGAACGAAAGGCACATTCTTGGCTTCAGAAGAAGTGGCCAATTTTTTAGCAGTCGATTTGCCAGCTGTTTTGTCTTCACCGAGGACATTCACAAACGCACGGAGTTGTTTGCTATCGTTTTCGGGAATCGCTTTGTCGAGTTGACGAACCAGTTTGACGACATTTTCGTCAGAAGAACGAGTGAAAACCATCACTTGTGGGCGACCACCGTTCTTGCAACGATAGCACAGATTCTTTCCAACGGTAACGCCATCTTCATCGGCACCGCAGAGCTTTGTGACATAGAATGGCCCAACATGTTCGCCTGATTGCAGACCGCTTTTGGTCTCTTCAGCTGTTAACAGTGACACTCCTGAAAACAAAACAATAGCCATTGTGAACATAGTCAACTGTTTCATCAAACTCTCCTAAAACTAAACGAGGTGGGAAACGTATGGTTGGTGACCTGCTTCAGGTCATGGATTCCGACACGAGTATATTATCCAGATTTCCACTCCAACCTACAAGGTTCAGACCAATATATTCGCGTTCTCACGAAAGTTCTGTAAGATATGATACAAAGTCAAAAACGAACACAGGGAGGCCTGCCAGATGCTGCAATGCTCATTCGGTTCTTTGTTATCCACAGCCACGACGGCTTTCACAATTCTTTTTTCACTGCTCCTGCACAGTCCGATTTCTCTTTGCGCTGACCAGTCTACTCTAGTAGATATTGCTCATCGTTCTCCTGTCGATGTGGTCCTGGCCAAAGATGAATCCTGGCTGGTAACGGCTAATGAAACCTCCGATTCGATCACTCTTGTCGACCTGGTCTCAGGCAACTGCATTGATGAATTGAAGTGTGGCGGGCAACCTGCATCAATCGTTTTATGTCTGAATGGTCAACACCTCCTCGTCAGTTGTACGGGTAGTGGAGAGATACTGCTCGTCCAGATTGATCAGAGTAAACTTCTCAAGAAAGCCACCATTTCCGTCGGCTACGAACCTGTCGGACTAACCGTTACTCCCGATGGTCAAACCGCATTTGTCGGATTGACCGCGACTGGCGAAGTCGCTCAGCTGAATTTGCAGGAAGCACGAGTCGAGCAAAAATTTGCCGTCGGAGCCTGGCCGCGATATCTCGCAATTTCTCCAGATGGAACTCGCCTGGCCATCGCCTGCAGTGGGGACAGCAAAATCGTCGTTGCCGACGCTATCAAAGGCGAAGTCCTCTACGAAGAACGTCTCATCGGCGGCATTAACATTGGGCACATGCAATGCTCCGAAGATGGAAAGTATGTTTACTTCCCATGGATGGTCTATCGCAGCAATCCAATTACCGTCGGAAATATTCAACGGGGCTGGGTACTCGCCAGCCGAATTGGAAGAGTCCGGCTCGATGGCCCGGCTTATCGGGAAGCAATCTCTCTGGATGTACCCCAGATGGCAATCGCCGATCCGCATGGGCTGGCAATGAGCAGCGATGGCAATCGGCTCGTCGTCTCCGCTTCGGGCACCCACGAGTTATTGATTTATCGACGTCCCGACCTCCCCTTCATTGGGGCTGGTGGTCCGGGGGATTTGATCGATTCTACATTGTTGCGAGATCGCGATATTTTTTCCCGCGTCGATGTGGGGGGGCGTCCCATGGGCATGGCCATTTCAGCCGACAATAAAACTGTGTATGTCGCCAACTATATCAACGACAGTGTGCAGAAAGTGGATGTCGAGTCTCGAAAAATCGTTCAGGAAATCTCACTGGGACGCACTCCTGAAAAGACCTTGGCCCGACATGGGATGGAACTGTTTTACGATGGTCAGAGAAGTCTGGATCAGTGGTACAGCTGTCACAGTTGCCATTACAACAGCGGCGTCAATTCCAAAGCGATGGACACGATGAACGACGGCAGCACGCTGACGATGAAAACCGTCCTGCCGTTGTATCATTTGCAGCAAACCAGCCCCTGGACCTGGCATGGCTGGCAATCCGATCTGCAGGATGCCATGCACACCTCATTCACAACAACCATGCTGGGTAATAGCATTAATGATGAAGAAGCCAGAGCCGTAATGGCGTATCTGAATGAACTCCAACTCCCGCAGAATCCCTTCAGGAATCCTGATGGTTCCTTAACCGAAGCTGCAGTTCGAGGAGAAAAGATTTTCCGTAGTGAGCAGGCTGCCTGTGCCAGTTGCCACAATGGCCCCTATTTTACAGACGGAAAAATTCACGACGTCGGCCTCGGTTCCGCAGAGGATTACTACAATGGCTACAACACCCCGACACTGATCGGCCTCTATCGAAAAGTTCGCTACCTGCACGACGGTCGATCCAAAAGCCTGGAAGATGTCCTGACTGGAGACCACGCTCCCGAAAAGGTGAGCGGAGAAAGAGCGTTATCCCCAGAGGAGTTGAGCGATCTGGTTGCTTATTTGAAGTCTCTTTGAGTCACAAATGATTCAGTATTTTTTGAACCACAGAGGCACAGAGAACACAGAGATTTGTCGGTTAGAACCGGCGGGTAGCTGGGGTCTTAACGCAGCCACCCGGCCAATAACCTCAAACGTCTTCATGACCATTGTTATGAAACACAAATGAATATGCAAAAATCAAAATTTCGTCACGGTGATATTTTTGCAGTTCCTCTTCCTGATGGAACCTTTCTCCCCGGGCGAATTATGTTAGATATTTATGGATGCCTGAAAAGACGGCTATTTCCGGAAGATTCCCCTTTGCCGGGACTCGGGTGAGCGGTTGTTGTTGAGATGTACTCAAAGCCAATTACCGATTTGGAATTTCAGAAGTCTGAGATTTTGATTCCAGGAGCCTATGTCGTTAATGATGAATTCGGAAATGGCTGGCCAATTATTGGAAATATTCCTGTTGATCCAAAAACCGTCAGTTTCCCAGAAACGTTAATTGGTCACATGCATGCTCGTGGGGAAGTCGCATTTGAGTGTGGCGAAATTAGCATTCCAATTAAAATGGATTTATCAAGGCAGCGAGAACTTGGTGTATACAAATCACCAAAGAGTACTTTTCTGTGGCCAATGATGTGTTTGACACAGATGGATCGGTTGGATTTAATTCCAGAAAAATATCGACATTGTTGTGGCTTATCCAACAGTGATCTTCGCTATTCCAAGTATCGCGACATGATCTATAAATTATTGCCGATCAAGAAAACGGATACATATTTCGAACAACAGAAGCAGATGGGTTTAGATTTTGATCGTTTGTACGATTAGCTGAGCAAGATGCGTTCAATTGATGACTATGGAGGTGCCACGGCTCACAGAGCCGTGGCACGATTTACGCATCGATCATCCAGCCTTGTTGGTCAGACCATCGGTTTGCACGAAACCTGTTGCCTGTGCCTGAGGCAGTTTCAATGTGAAGCAAGTTCCTTCGCCGACTTTGCTGTCGACTCGGATGCGGCCGTGGTGGGCTTCCATGATGTCTTTGCATAATGAGAGTCCGAGTCCGCTGCCCCCCTGCCCCGATTCATCAGCCGTTTTTGTCGTGTAGAAGGTCTCAAAGATATGAGGCAATTTCTCGGAAGGAATGCCGCTGCCGGTATCTTTGACGGAAAGAATTGACCACGGGCCAGAAGGATCTGAGCCAATTGTAATGGTCATGGTGCCGCCTGGTTCCATTGCCTGGCGGGCATTGATGATCAGATTCAAAAGGATCTGTTGAATCTGACTTGGATTCACATTCGCTTGGGCGTTGGCCGTAATGTTTTTTACCAGGCTGATGCGATGTTTCTGCAGATCTTTTTCGACCAACACGAGCACATCATCTGTCAGTTGAACAAGGCTGTGCACATCGGTTTGACTGCCGCGATCCTTCGCATAAGCCAACATTCCGGTCGTAATTTTCGCGGCGCGCTGACCAGCGGCCAAGATTTTGTCGAATGCTTTATCGCGTGTGGCGGCATCCTGATGACGCAGGCCCATTTTCGCGTAATTGATGACCGTCGTGAGAATGTTGTTGAATTCGTGTGTGATCGAAGAGGCAAGCACGCCGACGGTGCTCATCTTTTCGAGATGCAGCAACTGCTTCTGCATTTCCGCGAGCCGGGCCTCAAGCTGAGAAATTTTCGAGGCTTCGTGGGAAGATTGCGATGCGGTGTTGTGGTCGGAAGATTGTGACATTGAAGAAACAGAGTCCTTTCTGGTTGCCGCGGGATCTGGCGGCTCACTGATTTTGTACCTCATTGAACCAGGTACAGTTGCAGGCAGGTGCGATTCCTTTCACACGTATCAGCAACATCGACTTCCCAACGCGATTACTTTTCATGCAAGTCTTGCGAAAACATGCTCGGCTTGAAAAGCTGTCTGCTATCCCGATTACGGCAACTTCGGACTCTAGGCAATTCGGGGAATTCTCTGTCGATTTCATGATTGTAAATTTTACAAACATCACTCATAACTGTAACCTCAAGAGTGCGTTCGCCACTCGATACAATCACTTTGCACTGCCGCCATTAAATCCATAAAGTCAAGGGCTTTTCATGTCTCAATTCGATCAGGATGAAGTCTTTTCCCCCGTGGACAATGAGCCGACGGCTCAAACTCGATTGAAAGAACTCAAAGCCACTTTGCCAGAAGGAGTCGCTTTCCATCTGGAATCTGTCTTTCCGAAAGTTAAGGGGTGGGGTTGGAAAAAAGCATTCAAAACCAAACTGCAGTACATAAAAAACACTCAGGAAATCCTGCAGGATTCTCTGCATGAAGGTGAAGAAGTCCTCTACATCTCCAAAGGGACGCGCTATTCCTTTCTGGAGTATTACTTCATGGGGATTTGGGCGATGATGATCAATCACACCGTCTTTGTGCTGACGAATCTCCGACTGGTGATGATTCATTCCAGTTCTAAAGGCAAACCCAAAAAAACACTCTGGATGATTTACTACAGTCAGATCGAAAAGTTCAAAGGATCCTGGAATGGAATGCTGAACCTGAAACTCAAAGATGGGAAAAAACTTGCGTTCAGCGGTTTTCCGAAAGCGGACCGAAAAACAATGCCTGTGATTTTTCAGGAGGCGTTGGATCGGTATCGGGAATCCGGGTTTGATCCAGAGTCTTCACAATCCCTGGAGAATTTGTGCACGCATTGCAAAGATAAAGTGCCTAAACATGAACATGATTGTGACAATTGTGGAGCGACATACTGGAAGCCCTCCGAATTGGCCTGGCGGAGTTTTATCTTCCCCTCCTGGGGGGATTTTCTAATGGGGCATACCACAATTGCCATCCTCGAAATGTTTGGCGGCATTATGACCTGGACGACCTTTGTCGTCCTGTTGGTCTCGGGGATTCAAAATAGTAATCCCGAGGATATTATTGTCGCATTTTTTGTGGTTGGTATTGCTCATGGTATCGATGCTGCAATTACCGCTCATATTGCAGGAAAAGGGTTGCATCCGAAAAAAGGACCGACTCCGCTGGAAACAGAATCGCCTGCATGAATAGCAAACAACTTTTGTGGTACGCTCTGTGCCCCTTATGAGCTTCAGACGCATCGTACTTGTAAATATCTAGATCTGAGGCGGTATTACAAAAAAAATCGACTGCGAGAACTATCAATTCACGCAGTCGATTAAATTTGAGCTTGTTCTACTCACTCTCAAAACGCCTGGAGATGGGGAACATTCTGAGACATTTGTGGCATCCATTCCGCGTGAGCCTGTGGTCCATGATGGCTGCTCATTGGCTGGAAACTCTGCTGCGGAATATAGCTTTGTGAAGGCTGATAAGGCATCGATGAGTGATACCCGGGGCCTTGCTGATCCAGCTGCATATTAGGCATACCTGGCTGATACCCAGGAATGCTGGACTGATAATGCGGGTTGGTGGCAATCCGTGGAGCCGGAGCCCAACCTTGTGTCATTGAGGGATTCGGAATATGCCCCAGCATTGGTTGTGAGTATTGAGGTTGAGCCTGATTCTGTGGTGTCCATTGAGAATGGGCCACCTGATGGTGCTGATAAGGGTATTGAACGGGAGTCTGAACCATTGGATATGTTTGGGGCTGGTACTGCTGACTGATTTGAGGGGCAGCAAATTGCGGCTGATTCATGTTTGGTTGTACGTATTGAACAGTTGAGAATTGTGGCTGTCTCATCTGTGGATAAGTCTGCGTGAACTGCGGCATCTGCGGATTTGACCAACCAGCCTGCATGATCTGACCCTGATTGTTAGGCGTCATATTGGGAGAACCTGCCAGCATTGTGGGGGCAGCAGAGGTCGGACTGGAATATTGCCGCTGACGAGCAGAGGCAAGTTTCGATTGCACCTGGTGCTTTCCGGGAGAAACAAACAAAGCTCGTTCGTACATGGCAACCGCATCGTTTGTACGCCCCTGCTCCTCATAAACTTGCCCCAGTTGAGCAATTGCATATTCATTGCGTGGGTTCACTCTCAATGCCTGCTGCAACGACTGCTCGGCTCCTTGAGTATCGCCATTTTTCTGCTGAAGCCAGGCCAGTTCCACGTGCGATTCGGCCAGATAAGGCTGAGAACCTGCCCAGGCAGTCAAAAGCTGTTCGGCTTCTTCAGTTCGTCCTTCATCCACCATCAACGAGGCCAGCCCGTGATAGGAAGGCTGGTGTGAAGGATTAAGATTCAGCGCCTGATGATAAACCTGCTCGGCTTGAGCAGTATTTCCTTGCTTCTGCATGGCAGCTGCCAAATTGTATTGGTAATGAGGATTGGTTGGGTCGTCCATGACAGCTTTACGAAACTCATGTTGAGCCATCGCGTAGTTGCCAACTTCGTAATAACCTTGACCAGACTCATTCATCACAAAACCTGATGTTCGCATGCAGCCACACAAACTGAAAAGTGCGGCTGTTGACAGCACCGTTCCGGCGATAAGTCCAAGTCGATGAAGACAAGCAATCATGTGAAAACCTCTTTGGAAGACGTTCGAATCGAAAGGGGGGATCGAATTCAAGATGTCTCAGGGAAAGAGCAGCTCGAGAGGCTGCGGTGGGATTGGGGGGAAGGTAATTCCGCTCATCGAGTGAGTCGGGATATGATTTCGAATTAAAAGTTATCGGGTTTCCGGAATTCGCTCAAGAGGAATGAAAAACCAGCCGAACTGACTCCGATTGTGGTAATTGTTGCAAACGGTCGCTAAATTCTGCGTGAATCGCCTGCGGTTTTGGGTATCAAATCAGCAGAAAATTGGTTAACATATATGATTCGTACTTTTCGGATTGAAAACAGACTTTAAAAACAGTGAGGGGAGGTGAATTGCGTGGTTAAATTGCGTCTACGTGAAGGGGAAGCGGTGACCGATGCGGTCAAGCGTTTCCGTAAGCTCGTCGAGCATAGCGGCATCAAAAAAGAAATGCGCCGTCGTGAATATTATGAAAAACCGAGCGAAACCAAACGACGCGCCCGCAGACGTGCAGAACGTCGCGAGCAAATTAACCTACGTGCAAATTAAAGTGGAAACACTTTGAGTTCACCGCGTATCGAATATAAAAAGCACACTCAGTACTGAGTGTGCTTTTTTCATGGATCGAGTGATGTAAGAATCAATGAAAAAGGGACTGATCTTTCAGTCCCTGAAGTTAGCCACTGCCGACAATTCTAAATGCCGTGTGCCTTCGCATGTACGATTATTTCCCTAAATCGCTACATTTGCCCAGGCAGAACGCGGAAAATTAGATTTGGGAAATGTGCTAGAAATCAGAAATTCGCTCTCCGCCGTTACGTGTCGCTAAATTTCCAAGGACAGCCCGACTAACGACTTTACTAATGTCTCTTGTGGAACCATCGCACATTGAGAAGATGACAAGCCCATCGTGCCAACTTCCGAAAGTGAATGCGGGATTCGAACCAACTGCAACAGGAGGTCCACTGCCTCCGCCTCCAAAGACGTCGTCAAATTGATGAGTTGAGCTATCTCCTGAGCCTGGAACGACTGCACAACAGGAAGATCGCCCGTCAGCCCAGAAACCGAATAAGGAGTCACCAACCATTAAGGTAGTCGTCATTCCATCGGGAATATCTCTGTCAGAAACTGAACTGTTACGATAAAGAATTCCATTGTTAACCGGCGTACCATTTATAGCCTGAGTAGACCCTGGAGCCCAGTTCCGACCGGAATTCCCCTTGTAGGTTGTAAATCCAAATCCCTGCGGACGATTACTTGGTAATGATGCTGATGGGCATTTATAGGAGGGAATATCCACTTTGGCCGCTTGCAGATTATTACTGTACCAAGCCCCTGCGACATTAAACTTGGGAATGTTGGTATCTGCACCAACCGAAACCTTCAGATCCATTTCAGACATCATCAGAGCATGCCATGACCAGTAATTTTCGATATACCAATTATTGACCTGATATTGTGGATTTGATTCGATATTAAAAATTGCGGGTTCCTGGAACTGAAGTGGATACACGGTACTGTACGTAAGCCCAAACCCTACTGGATATGAGGTCCCATCAATGAATCCGTCCCCGTCGTTATCGATATCAGCAACTCCGTTGTTATCGACGTCTAGTGGATCGACGTAAATGTAGCCGGAGGGGAAGCTTTTGTGAGAATCGAGATAGTTGTGAGCTGCGAGTACAATTTGGTGCAAATTGTTACGGCAGCCGGTTCTTCTCGCAGCTTCGCGGGCGCGTTGAACAGCTGGTAACAGCAGAGCGACCAGGGTCCCAATGATGGCGATAACCACCAGCAGTTCCACCAGTGTAAAGCCAGCCTGACTTCTGCTCTTTCGGTTTTTATGCGGGTGACCTTGCATCGGCACCATGGAAATTTCTCCAGAAAAATGTTCGCGTTGACCTGCAGAATTGTCTGCGGAGTATGAAACTCTGGCCTTGCTGAAATTGTTACCTTGGATTGCTTAACCAGTGATTTAATTGGTGGAGATTGCTAAATCGTTGAATCGACTTAACCAACTCCACCATCAGCTCACTCTAAGTTGTGTTCAGATTACCATGCTCATTAAATAAATGCAAATTGTTACATTCGTCATGATCCGGAAAGTTATGAAACGGAATTTCTCCCGCTTAGGATCATTAACGCAGGAAAAAACCGTCGATCTACAGAAAACATCGATTTTCATTAATGGAATTGGAAAATCAAGATCTTCAGCGGGGAAAAAGTTACCAGTCGCGGCAAATGAATTCTATTTTAAAAAGTCAAATGCTTACCGATCACAATTTTAACATGATTAACATCTCTCGGTTCAGCCAGCAGACGGCTTAACCAGCGATGGTCTGTCCCACGCTTGTGCGGCGGAGAATTCCAGGGAACTACTTTGGCCAGTTCCGTTCGCACGCAAAGGCACATGGTATCGATATCCCCGGGCTGGACTTTTCCCGACCAGGTTCTGGGAATCTGCACAAAACGTCTGTTGGTGACTGACCAGTGCTCCGCCTGAACAATGCCAATATCATGTCCTTTGGTGGTGCAATATAAGGCAGTCAGAGCGTGAGGTTCGTACAGATTATCATCATCCCAGAAGCAGACATATTCCCCCTGAGCGTGAGCGATTCCCAGATCCTTAGCGGCTACGCCATAGCATCCCTGGTTAGTTTCTAACTCGAAGTATCGTGAATTGGAATGCTTCACCAGAGCAGCCGCGATGGGATCGGGACCATCGGAAATGACGAGATGCTCAATGGATAATCCACCAAGTGACTGCTGAGAGAGTTGCTGAAGTAAACCAGCCAGATGTTTTTGACGCTGCCAGGTACTTGTGATGACAGAAAGTTGAATGGTTGTGGCCGACATAATTTGCATCTCCTCAGGACATCATCGAATCGTCTTGTGAAGATGGTTTAGCACTACTATTCAGGGATGCAACAAGTAATTCCGATATTCACTGTTTGAATAATAAACTGGACTCGCATTTTAATACTACAAGCACGAAGCGCAAGCGAGTGTGTCAGGTTTGAAAAAACTCACTCGCTTGCGCTTCGTGCTTGTATTTTGTGTAATGGCATCGAGCGTCAATTTCATCAAGCACAGCCTGACCTACTGTTGCCACTCGCGAACGGTTTTCCAAGCGAGCAGTGCATCTTGAATCGCAGCGACATCGTGCACGCGGATAATATCGGTCTGTTGTTCAGCCAGGGCAATGGCCACTCCAATCGTCCCAGCCAGGCGTTCTTCCATTTCCCGATTGAGGACTTTTTTTAGAAATCGCTTGCGGGAATGTCCGATCAGAACAGGACGCCCCGATTTCCTCAGCTGCTTAATCGAAGAGAGAATTTCCAGATTATGCTCAGCGGTTTTTCCGAAGCCGATGCCAGGGTCGAGGACAAGTCGAGTGGAATCGATTCCCTGTTCGTTGAGCATTTTCAAACGAGCCTGCAGCCACTCATCAATTTCCTGCACACAATTTTCATAATGCGGGTTTTCCTGCATTGTTTGCGGCGTCCCCTTGATATGCATGCAGACAATCCCCGCATCAGCTTCCCGGCAGACTTCCGGCATCTGTTCATCGAAAGTCAATCCAGAAATATCATTGATGATTTCCGCTCCTGCAGACAAACAGGCCTGAGCAACTTCGGCTTTGGTTGTGTCGATGGAAATCGGAATCGCTGTTTTCCCCGACAGTGCTTCAACGACTGGCAAAACTCGACTGATCTCGTCTTCGGTCGAAACAGGCTCTGCTCCCGGACGAGTCGATTCACCACCGATATCGAGGAAGTCTGCACCCTCTTCGACCAATTGCAGGGCATGCTCAACGGCTGACTGTGTTTGCAGAAATTGCCCGCCATCCGAAAAGCTGTCGGGAGTCACATTGACAATTCCCATGATGAGCGGATGTTTGCCTAGCTGATACTCACGCTTACCAAATTTCCAGGGGCGAATGGACAAATCCGAATTCAAATTCTGCGGATTCACGATTTCATGATCCCTTCGACAGGATGATGTTCTTCGACTCCAGTCAAACGCACATCCAGACCTTGCGCTCGGAAAGTGAATCGGGAATTGTCGATCCCCATACAGCGGAGGATTGTCGCATTCAAATCGTGAATGTGAACGGGATTTTCAATTGCGTTGTAACTGAAGTCATCGGTTTCGCCATAAACAACACCGGGCTTAACACCTCCGCCGGCCAGCCAGACACAAAAGTTTCTGGGGTGATGATCGCGACCATAATTTTCTCGCGTCAACTTCCCCTGGCAATAAACCGTTCTACCGAATTCCCCGCCCCAAACCACGAGCGTATCGTCAAGCATGCCCCGCTGTTTCAGATCCTGAATCAATGCCCAGGCTGGCTGATCGATATCGTGACATTGATTCGGCAGATCGCGGGCCATGTTTGCATGTTGGTCCCAACCTCGATGGAAGATCTGCACAAAACGGACATCCCGCTCAGCCATGCGACGAGCCAGCAAACAACTCGCTGCGAAGGTGCCCGGCTTGGTCACTTCGTCGCCATACATTTCGAGAGTCTCTTTTGTCTCCCCGGAAATATCGACGAGATCGGGAACAGAGGCCTGCATCCGAAATGCCATCTCTGCCTGTTCCACACGGGCACGCGTTTGGGGATCGCCCCACGATTCGTAAGTTTGGCGATTCAACTCAGCCGCCCGATCCAACATGCTGCGGCGAGTTTCCCGATCAATCCCCGGAGGATTTGAAAGAAACAGGACAGGATCACCTTGCGAGCGGAGTGAAACTCCCTGATATTTCGTTGGTAGAAATCCTGAACCCCACAAGCGGTTGTATAACGCTTGAGCTTCCGGGCGTCCTGTCCAGGTAGGAGTCATTACGACGAATGAAGGAAGATTATCGTTCATGGAACCGAGTCCATAGCTGAGCCACGCACCCAGGCTCGCTTTTCCCGGCAATTGATTTCCCGTGCAGATGTAAGTGATGGCGGGATCATGATTAATCGCTTCGGTATGAACCGTTTTCACGATGGCAATATCATCAACCATTTTCGCAGTGTAAGGGAGCAGGTCGCTCACCCAGGCGCGGGATTCGCCGTATTGAGCAAACTTGAATTTGGATGGGGCGATCGGCAGGGAAGACTGACCGGAAGTCATCGTTGTGATTCGTTGTCCTTTCTGGACATCAGGCATCTTGCGAAGATCTTCATTGAACAGATCGTTCAGCTTGGGTTTGTAATCGAAGGTGTCGAGTTGGGACGGTGCTCCAGCCATGAACAGATAAATGGCCCGCTTGGCTTTCGGAGCAAAGTGAGGCAACTCGGGGAGACCGGCATTATTGCTGGCCATCGCGAGGCCTCCCATATTCAGAGAAGCCAGAGCTGCGGTTCCCAATCCGAGCGAAGCCTGTCCGAACAGGTGCCGTCGCGTCATGTGCAATGCACGATTGAATTCGTCTCGCATGGGAATCGGATTCATGTCTTCAACCTCAGTCGATGGAGTGAAGGAGTTGTAACATATTGACACCAGCGAGCGATTGTTCATTCCTGGTGATAGTCGTATCAGTATGCGCTAAATTCATTCTTGTTGTCGAATCAGTGATCGTCAATCGAAAAGCTGATACGCCCGACAACCTTCCAGAACTCCGCTCGTGGCGGATGATTTGGCGTGATACATTCGGTTGGTGTAACCAAGTTTATGATGTTCCTGTGCGACTTGATCGACAATTTTCTGATTCGTGTTATTCACCAGGATCGCACGAAAGCCACTGACAAAAGCCGCGTAATCATTACCAGAATCGCCCGCGAACACGATTTGAGAATCTTCGTAACCAGCAAAGTCCGCCCACCATTTGAGAGCATAAGCCTTGGAGATATCCTGTGGCAATAAATCGACGAGTCCATCGCCATTGAAGGGATCGACACTACAAATCAGCGACCAGGGAATTTCCTGGTCTTCGAGAATTTCCAGCATGTTTTGTTCGATATCACTGAGCTGAGTTTCATCGGCATAGAAGCTGAGCTTGTAAGGCCCCTGCTTAAAGGCTTCCTGCTCTCTCAAACCAGGGATTTTGGAAGCATATTGCAGAACATCTGTTCGTGGACAGGCTTTGACAATTTCGTGTTGATGCTTTGCGTACTCGTGCAGCGGTTCGAGTTTGCCGGTGGCGTTGCGTCGACAGATTGTGCTGCCGACATCGCAAATCACCCAGTCAGGTTCCGGCAGTCGAAATTCCTGCTGAGCTTTCTCGACTGATTGCAAATGTCGTCCCGTTACATAAATAAGTGGAATGCGGTTCTCTTTCAGTGATTGCCCCAAGTGCTGCAGATCTCGTTGTTGCTCTGGTTGACCATCGAGGGGGATTAATGTTCCATCCAAATCGGACGCCAGAATCGCATGTGGACATAATGTCATTTAAATCTTAGCCTGAATTTGCTATTGTTTAAAAAGAATTATAGGACAAGATGGTTATACCATCGTAACGAATAGTCATATTTTCTGCGAACAGGCGTAGTGATTATCAGTTGAAAATGTGGCTAAAACCAGATTTTGACGGGCTCATACTGGACGTTGAACGGACAGTATCTTTGATCTCTTAGTGGTCAATGAAACTTTGTGGAAAATATCTAGCCAGTCAGAATCGCTTACTCTCCAGGATGACATGAGCGAAACGAAATTCTCCGACGCTAAAATTGCCTTGATCAGTCTGCATGGTTTAATTCGTGGCCATGAACCTGAACTGGGACGTGATGCCGATACCGGTGGGCAGGTCAAGTATGTGCTTGAGCTGGCTAAGGAACTTGGGCAGAGAAAAGATGTTTCCGAAGTCGAGTTGATTACCCGGCAGATTTTCGACAGTCGTGTCAGTGACGACTATGCTCAGGTCGAAGAACAACTGGCAGATAATGTCCGCATCATCCGTTTACCATTTGGCCCCAAAAAATATCTTCGCAAAGAAGCCCTCTGGCCTTACATTGAAATGTTTATCGACCAGGCTTTGATCCATTTCAAACGACATGGTTTGCCCGACATTATTCACGGACACTACGCCGATGCAGGTCTGGCAGGGGCTTACCTCTCCCGATTGCTGCATATTCCGTTTGTGTTCACGGGTCATTCACTTGGACGTGTGAAACGGGAACGCTTGATGGCTAATGCCTCCAATGCCGCGAATATCGAGAAGACATACAACCTGACCCAGCGAATTGAAGCGGAAGAATTCGCCCTCGAAACCGCGGCTATGGTGGTGACTAGTACGAATCAGGAAGTCGAACAGCAATATGGCATATACGATCACTACATTCCTGCTCGCATGGAAGTGATCCCGCCCGGTGTCGATCTGGATTCGTTTACAACGGATCCGGTTGATGCGGAGAAGACTCCCATTGTGCAACAACTCAATCGTTTTTTGCGAGAGCCAGACAAGCCAATTATTCTGGCGATGGCTCGTCCCGATGAGCGGAAAAATCTGGAAATGCTCGTCAAGATTTTTGGGGAAAGCGAGAGACTTCAGGAAGCCGCCAATCTGGTGATGATCCTCGGTACACGCGAGGACCTCCGCGATTTGCCCAAAAGTCAACGCAAGATTATCCGACACGTGATGACCATCATCGATGTCTATGATCTGTACGGAAAAATTGCCTATCCGAAATCACACCACCCTTCTGAAGTACCTTTGCTTTATCGGTACGTCACACAGACACGCGGCGTATTCGTGAATGCCGCTCTGACGGAACCATTTGGTCTCACTCTGCTTGAAGCGGCTGGCTCAGGACTGCCTATTGTCGCCACCAACGATGGGGGGCCGCGGGATATTATTGCCAACTGCAAAAACGGCTTGCTGGTCGATCCGCTCGATGAAAAAGCGATAGAACATGCCCTGCTCAGGATATTAACCGATCCTGAAAAATGGGATGAGTGGTCAAAAAATGGACTCGAAGGGGCTCGCGAACATTATGCCTGGTCGAATCATGCCCGTCGATATCTACGGGATTTGAATGATATTCTTTCGACTTCCCCACCACCGGCGTTGGCCAGCCCTGCGAATCGGCGGCAGATCCCCAAGTTTGATCGGATGATTATTACCGATCTCGACAACACGTTGACAGGCGATGATGAAGCCCTGCACGAGTTAATCGAAATGATCAAAGCGAACCCGAATGTCGGCTTCGGAATCGCGACGGGGCGGCCGCTGGCCAGTGCAAAGAAGCTGATTGAAGAATTAAACCTGCCGATGCCCGATTTTCTGGATATCGCCGTCGGAACCGAGCTGTATTACGGCAAAGATCTGGTACTCGATACCAGTTGGCGGAATCAGATTGGCTATCAGTGGAAACGGGATGAAATCTGCGAGGCTTTGTCGAGTTTACCGGGTTTCTACATGCAGTCGGACGATCATCAATCGGAATTCAAAATTAGTTACGAAATCGATAAATCCAAGGCTCCCAATCTGACCGAGATCAAACGCACATTGCGGCAGGCGGGTTTGAAGGCCAGTGTTGTTCTTTCGCTCGATATGTATCTGGATATCATTCCCGTTCGAGGCGGAAGTGAATACAGTATGCGACATTTTCTGTATCGCTGGGGTTTTGCTCCGGAAAAAGTGCTCGTTGGCGGAGATTGCGGTAATGATGAAGGAATGCTAAAAGGGCGGACGTTAGGTGTTGTCGTCGGAAACCACAGTCCTGAGTTGAATCGACTCAAGAAGTGGCCCCGAATTTACTTCGCAGAAGGGCATCACGCGCGGGGTATTATTGAAGGGATTCATTACTATCAATTCCTGGACAACATCATCATTCCAAACGACAGTGTCGATGAGCAACTTGTTGAAAACCAATCCTGAAGCTGAAATTTCACTAAGACGACTCCGACCACGACTTGAACGCTTCTGGCAAACGACCGAAGCGAGTCAGGAGGAAATCCGTGATTTTGATGAACGACTCACAGAGATCTGGCCGCGTTTATTTCGCCTGCTGATCGAACTGTATGGGGATCGCTACGATTTTTTCTATCATCTGGAAGAAATTCTCCTTTCAGCTGCCCGTGCCTGGTGTGACCGACCACAGGATCTGAAAGAACTCGATCGACATCGCGTCTATGAAGACAACTGGTTCCGCTCCGAAAAACTCGTTGGCGGGGCACTTTATGTCGATCTCTTCAGTGAAAATCTGGGACGGCTGCGCGACTGCATTCCCTACTTCAAAGATCTGGGACTGACCTATCTGCATCTGATGCCCCTGTTTGCCGTCCGCCCGGGCGATAACGATGGTGGTTATGCAATCAGCAATTATCGTTCAGTCGATCCCCGTCTCGGAACCATTGAAGATTTACGATTACTCGGAAAAGATTTACGGGAAGCCGGTATTTCACTCGTGCTCGATTTTGTGTTCAATCACACGTCTGATGATCACGAGTGGGCAAAACAGGCTCAGGCGAACGATCCTGAGTATCGAGACTTCTATTACATCTTTCCTGATCGCACAGTTCCCGATCAGTATGAGCGTACGTTACGTGAAATTTTCCCGACCGTACGGCGTGGGAATTTCACCTGGCACGATGGGATGGAACAATGGGTCTGGACGACCTTCAACAGCTATCAATGGGATTTAAAGTATCGTAATCCAGCCGTCTTCCGGGCGATGCTCGAAGAGATGTTGTTTCTGGCAAATGTGGGTGTCGATATCCTCAGGCTCGATGCGGTTGCCTTCATCTGGAAACAGATGGGAACCTCCTGCGAGAATCTTGAGCAGGCTCATTCGGTCATTCAGGCGTACAATGCACTAGCAAAACTGGCTGCTCCCGGACTTCTGTTTAAGTCGGAAGCGATTGTGCATCCCGATGATGTGGTCCGGTATATCTCCCCGGAAGAATGTCAGATTTCTTACAACCCAACGCTCATGGCGTTGTTGTGGGAGTCGCTGGCAACACGTGAGACAAAACTGATTCGACAATCAACCAGTCATCGGCATCAATTGCCTGAAGAAACGATTTGGGTGAACTATCTCCGCTGTCACGATGACATCGGCTGGACTTTCGATGACCAAGATGCTGCTCACGTCGGCATCAATGGATACGATCATCGTCAGTTCCTGAACAACTTCTACACGGGTCAATATCCTGGCTCATTCGCGCATGGTGTTCCCTTTCAGCATAACCACGAAACGGGTGATATGCGGATTTCCGGGACGATGGCTTCACTCGCCGGGCTGGAGCAGGCGATTCAACAAAACGATGATCAACTCAAAGATCTCGCGATTCGCCGTATTCAGTTGCTGCATGGAATCACGCTCTCAATCGGCGGGATTCCACTCTTATATCTCGGTGAAGAATGGGGCATGTTGAATGATTACGATTTCGTCAAAGACCCCGCCAAAGCCGGGGATACTCGTTGGATTCATCGCCCGAAAATGCGCTGGGAATTTCTCGAAGACCTTGGCGATCAACTCGGTTCCGATGAACGCATGATTCGTCGTCGCCTTTTCAATTCTGTTAAACGGATGATCGCCCTGCGAAAGTCGATCCCGGCCATCAGCGGCCTGGATTTGGAACTTGTCCCACTGGTCAACTCGCACGTCTTTTGTTTTGTCCGCAGTCAGGGAGGAGATCGCCTGATCGTAGCAGGTAACTTTTCAGAAGAACCTCAGGAGATCTCAGGAAACCTGCTCCGAACTGCAGGTCTGGGGCGATTCTTTGAAGATGTAATTTCAGAAACCACTTTCCAGACATCTTCCGACTTGAAACTGGATCCTTATCAAGTCGTCTGGCTGAAGCGAGTTTGATTGCTTTTTTCGAGGCGAGCCGAGCCAGTTATGGCTCGGGTACGGTCGATTCCACCTCGTCTTGATTGTTAATTTCGCATAATGATCGTGACAACACCCGAGTCATAACTGAGCCGGCTCGCCTTATTCTTGCGAGAAAAGATTTTCCCCCAACAACTTCGGGATAAGCTCGCCAAACGCACGGGCGCGATGGCTGATCGCTTTCTTGACGACCGGTGAGAGCTCGCCGAAGGTTTTTCCGTATTCGCGAATCAGAAAATAAGGATCATACCCGAAGCCGTTTTCGCCGCGTGGTTCGCGAATGATGACTCCATTACAGGTCCGTTCGACATGTAAACGCACCTCACCTGAAGGATCTGCCAAAGCAACGTGACAAACATAATGAGCAGTCCGCTTTGCTGAAGGAACATCCTGGAGTTGTTCCTGAAGAAATTGATTGTTCTTCTCATCGGTCGCATCGGGGCCACTGAATCGAGCCGAGTAGATTCCGGGGGCTCCTTTGAGAGCGTCGACACAGATTCCGCTGTCTTCGCCAATCGCCCAGAGACCAGTTTCTTTAGCTGTCTGACGGGCTTTCTTGGCAGCATTCTCTGAAAAACTTGTGCCGTCTTCCACCACTTCCGTGGCATTGGGGAAGTCAGAAACCGGACGCACGTGAATCCCATACGGCTGCAGCAGCACATCAATCTCAGCCGCTTTCTTCGCATTTCGACTTGCGAGAACTATTTCAGGTGTAGAGGACACAATTCGCTTTCATTGAATATTTACGAACGATTATTTATGAGATCGAGTGTCTCACAGGTTGATGATATCAACCGGGGAAAACTGCTCAACCCAGTTTTGCTTCAGCATCAAAGCGGGATGCTTGTACTGATAATCACCCGTGCCGCGGCGGGCACTTTCTTCAGTGATGTATTTCTCCCACGTGCCAGCTGGTAATCGCAACAATTGTGGATTTGCCAGCACACCTTCTTTTCGACGGGCTTTCCACAGGAAGTTCAAGCCCTCTAGTTTCTCATCGAGGATCTGTAAAAATTTTCGAGCCTGGTCCGCATTTGGTACTCGATCAATTTCGATCATGAAATCATAACGGGGATGTTGCCGTTCGAGTCTTAATGCGACGGCTGTAAATAAGCCGAGTTCCAGATTGAGTTCTTGAGCGGTCGCCTGAGCAGCCTCGACAATTTGATGCTCTGTCAGTTTTTCTCCTTCCAGATCGCCAACCTGCGTTCCCTTCTGAATAAACTCCAGCAGAGGAGCCTCGCCGACAAAACCTGTACAGCGGACGATATCGCCAATATTAAAACGGTAATAGCCCGCCGATGTCGTCATCAACAGATAGTAATCTGCTCCGACTTCCAACTCATGTCCCTCAACCACTTCAGGCTGAGCAGAACCTGATTCCGAGACCGGCAGGTATTCGTAGAATCCTGAAACAATCGAAGGCACACCTTCGGGCTTCCCATCTTCAATTGGAATCGTGTGACGTCCCTCACTGGAAACGAGCCCCATATCCCGCAGCGGAGAATTTCCAAAGTAGTCATTGATGTAACGTGATTGGAACCCGGCAGTTCCGCCAAGCCAGCAACTGATGACTGGATTTGGCCAGTAATCTTTCGGCAACAGAGTTCCGGTCTGTTCAACAATCTTAGCCAGACGACTTGCACCTGCTCGATTGACTTTACGAATTCGAGGAGCCAATTTCTCTCGCAATTCTTTAGAGATTTCAAATCGGTTCGTTAATGTGCCATCGTGAAAATCTTTGATGAGATCTTCTTTGAATTCATCTCCCACTTCAGCCAGACGAATTAACGTGCCGGGATTCATCAGCAGTATCCAGCCCATATCATCGAGCATACAAAGCCGCAAAGCCGCGTAGTAACGAATGATCGGATCTTTGATATCGTTCAGGTCACTGGGGATCGCATAAAACGGTCGCAGTAGTGGACTCTGATTTCTGGCAAGCAATGCACTGATCATACTGATCGAGTAACCGCCAGGAGTTTTACCCATCTCCCAGGTCCCTGCCATCTGCAGCATCTTTTTCCCTAAATAGGAAGGATGATCGGCAAACAGTTTCAATCCCCAGATTCGCCAGGCCTTTTTATACTCTTTGAGCCAAGTCGTAGTGACGGGATTCAATTTGGGTGTCCCGCTCGAACCAGTCGTAATCGTGAATCGCATCAGTTTTTCATGCGTGGGGATCAGAGCTTCTGGATTTCCAGCTGCGACTTCATCGATGTATGGTTTGAAGTAATCGTACTCGGAGATTGGCACCTGCTTGCGAAATGTCTCCAGATCGCGAATCCCAGCAAAATTGTGATCTCGACCAAAGCGGGTCTTTTCACAACTCCGGATCCGATTCAACAACCAGTTTTTCTGTTGAGAACTTGCCTGTTCGAGTTGCTTTCGGAATGCACCCCACTGCTGTTGGTTGAGCAGTTTGATTCCCATTCGCGACAACGGTGGGACAAGGGCATTGTTCGTTAAGGAGACCATGGTTTTCCTGATGACTCTGTGAGATTCACAAATAAATTAACCGACATACTGAGCATTCCCTGACCTACAACTGGGGAATTGGAATTGAGCAATCTTTCAAGGGTAAGTCCATTATCTCCAGAGTAAATGCGTCTTTGCGTTTTTGGGGACTTCTCTTTCCTCTCCAATCCATTGCATTACTAAATGCGATTCCGGTGCGCGGGGTGCAAAGTACGATCGCAGCATCAGTAAGAGATCTTCATCGCCACTGCGAAGCTTCAAGGCCACAATCGCTCCCTGATTGAGCATTTCCTGCATTGCTGCATACATTAGGTACAAACTTTTACGTGAGGAGAGCCTTTGCGTCGACATAACATCCAGTAGTCCCATCTGACCTTCGCATTTTGAGAAGGACGTCAGCAAATGAAAATTAATAAAACCTTCAATCTTTTCCTCTCGCTCGTACACAAGTGTCGTTGAGAGAGGACTTCCCAGCAATTGATTGCTGAGTGTTTCCTGATCCCAGTGGATTGCAAGCGGGAGTGAGTTTGTTTTCTCGTGGATCAATTCCAGACATTGAGGGATATCGTCTGGGGTGGCTTTTCGAATGTAATTCTCTTCCTTGCCGAGTTTGGGGAGCGGTGCCCAGGGTGAGGTCAATCGTGCTCCCCAGGCAGCAGCGGAACTTAGTGACCAGTCCCAGACGCCTTGTGGATTGAGTACGCGAACCCAGAAGCCGACTTTATTGTGAAACTTGGCGGTATTGTCACCCGAGTTCCGGTGTGGGCGTTCTGCAAGTGAATTTTTTGATCCGAAATATCGATAACTGACCACCAGATCGATGTGACGATCCTTCAGGCGGCGGATGCGTTCTTCGTTTAGAAGCTTGGCAAAGCCTTGACCTCGATACGCGGGGTCGATTGTCATCCAACTCCAGATCGAACCTGGTAGGATTTCATTGCCACAGCGGAAGGAATATTCAGAGCCGAGAAGTGTCGCAACCAGTCGAGAATCATCGTAAATGGCGATCAGATTGCGACGGAAATGCGGATTTTTCCAGCGAAGTTGCCATTCAAAATACTCGGCTGACCAGAGAGGGAAAGTCATCTTACCCTCGTAGGACTTCCGCCAGGTCGACGTAATAAATTCGGCCAGTTCAGAAGAACTTCTCTGATAGTCATCCAGTCGAATCATAAATGTCGGACTCACGGCTTTTCAATAACCGCACTAAAAGGCATAGAAAAAGCCTATTCTCAGGCAGTCTGCTAAGAATAGGCTGACATTACGCTCAATCAAGCCCTTACATTCATGAGACTCAAATTCCAGACAATTTCGCTATCAAATGGAATTATAGTGACGACTACCGAATCTCCCATGCTGAACAAACAGGTAACAACTCAAGAAGTTATGGAAGTTCCTGAATACGAATGTTTCTCCATTTCATTTCGTGTCCGTCTTCCTTGAAGTTGTGGACCTGTAGTGCGATGAAGCCGGTTGAGGTCATATCATCTTTCAAATCGGCTGCTGGCACACCATTCAGGAAAGTCTTGATAGAATCCCCATTAGCGACAACACGAAATGTATTCCACTCACCTGGCTTGAAGGCTTCGCGAGCTGGTTGATTATCGACCAGATTATTCAACCAGCCACGACGACTTTCGTCATAAATTCCGCCAGTCCAGGCACGGTCTGAAGGATCGATTTCGACCTGATAGCCGTGGACCCGATTCGCCGGAACTTTTCTGGTTTGCTCCTTACCTTCGCTGTCGGTCCAGGTGTAAGTTTTGTCTTCATCGTACGTGTTGCTTCGAATCTGCACGCCGGAATTCAGGACCGGATCGGGAAAGAACTCGAGTTCCAAAACGAAATTCGCATAATCTTTGTCGGTGCACAAAAAGCTGTTCGGCGTCCCTTTTTTGCTGGTGCCAATAATCTGATTGTCTTCGACCCGATAATCAGCTTTTCCTCCTTTTTGTACCCAGCCCTCCAGATTCTTGCCATTAAATAATGGCTTGAACTTTTCTTCTGCACTGAGAGTTCCTGTTACGATACTGAAAGCAACCAGACTCAGCAGTGTATAACTAAATGTGACACGCTTCATTTTCATTTCCTTTAACGTTTTCACGGAGATCAATTGAGACTTCATCAATCGATTCATCTTTAGCGATTGACAACAGAACGTCAATCACCCCCGCTAATTTTCCTGAAATCCTCAGGGAATTGTTCGTATTAGAAATGAGATGACTATTTAATTCCCACCACCGCCGATCTGAGTCGCTGCGATACCGAAGAGGGCGGATTCGAGGAGGTTCCGTTCGAAGAAGGCTCCAACGGCTTCCAGTTTAGTGTATCGTAACATCACGATATCGCCTGGTTGAATCACGACTCTCTGACTCGGATCTTCCAGGGCTCGATACAGATCGACTTTGATCGCTACCTGCGAACAATCTGGCAGCTGACGAAGTATAACTACGTTGCTGGCAGAGATCGTGACGTCTCCATTGATGGCTGAGACGCCGCCAATTTGACGGGCATCGCGTTGTTGATTGGCTCCCTGAGCAATTGCAATGGCTCCCAGAACATCCAGATCGTAATCGCGGGGCAACGTGAATTGGCCGCCTCCCAGTAAACCGCCTGTATAGAAGATTTCCGTTTCCCGGGATTCGATGAACAGGATATCTCCATCCTGTAGTATGACATCTTCCGGACGAATGTTCGGCTGTTCGCCCGGTTTGAGTCGGACTGGAATTTTGATAATTTCGTGGTTGTTCATCGTGGGATCGTTCATGTTCCAACCGAAATCTCCAGAAAAGTCTTCCCAGGGGACATCGGCAAAGGCTTCGTTGAAGCCGGGAGGATAAGTCGATTCTGGATTCGCCATCCAGTTTTGCGGAGGCATCTGATTCTGGTACGGCGGCTGATATTGAGGCTGAGCCTGCATCGGTGTCTGCGCAGGCACGGGTGCGTATTGCTGTTGTGGATGAGTCATCATTGGTGTCGGTTGAGTCACGCCTGACGAACTGTTCCACTCGTTCTTTGGGACAAAATCATTTTGAATCTCTGGCATCTCTTCCAGAGAAGTCGTTTGAGTATTTCCCCATTGATACCCCGAACCTCGTGGATTCAATGCTTTCATCTCTGACTCAGAGAGTTCAGAGGAATGACGCAACTCTTGCTGATCGATCGTATCAATTCTTACGGGTTGGCGAATTCCTGCGGATTCGTCAGAATTATGCATGCCGTGACGCAGCTCCTCCAGTGGGTTCACAGAATTGAAGTTCTGGATGCCTTGTGGATGCTGCATCGGCATTTGGGGAGCCGCGAAATTGTAGCCCGACTGAAAGTTGACCGGTTGAATTTGTTGTTGTGAAGCCGCGTTCCGATAACCTGTCAGAAGAAGCGGATTAGAATCCTGAGTTTTTACATTGCTTCGATGAGAGACGGGCTGATATCCCATGGGACCATTGAATGGAGCAGGTTGATACTGAGGGGCCAACGCTGGTATTCCGGGTTGAATCCCTTGGGGATGCACACCATTTCCATAAGGGCCGGGGGTGAAGTCGTGTCGGCGTCGGATGATGAAAATCGTATTTTCTGCATCAAGCCCTGGTAAGCCACCCGTGCGGGCCAGAGCATGCAGGACATCATTTTTATAGATAGGCAGATTAACAACCTGTCCATTACCCCGTTTGGTTTGTCCAAGGTTAATGGAAAGTCCCTGAGCAAATTCGGTACTTCCATTACTTCCACCAGTTTCCTGACGCATCACCAGCACGCGAATTTCTCGTGGGCGTTGTAAGGATACGATGATTCGGTCTTGCCCCGGCTGCAGAATATTTCGGTCGATTGTATAGATTTTACGCAGATGCTCTTCAACCTGCCGTATCGTCATGCCACGAACGGAAATCGATCCAATCATTGGCAAAGATAGCGTCCCATCATCGCGAATCGAAATGGGATAGCCAATTGAAGGTGGAATATCTGGGTTCGTGGAAATGCTGATTGGAGGTGATTCTCCGGGATTGCCGAGCACACCCTCAATGTAAATTCCGAGGACATCGCCGGCATCGACCAAGTATTGTTGCGGAGGACGTTGAGCCAGCAGAGACAGATCAATTGTCGACTCATTATTGCGAGAAGTCGCCAGCATGTCGGGAGTCAAACAGTTGGGTGGTATGGTATCGATCGATCGAAAAGCCGCGCAGCCACTGCTGCAGACGATCAGAAGAATCGCCAGCGTTCGTGATACTGGAACCGTAAACAAATTCTGCATGACGTTCCGTCGTCCTTGCCAGAGTTGCATATTCACTTGATTGATTTCGTGCACAGACTATTTGATCCATGCAATTTTGAACTGATGAGACTTGCATCCTTGCCAGTCTCACCGTTCGAATCAGGTTTCAGGAATTCAGTGGATGATTTCATCGGCTGTGAAACTTCCACGGACTGCTGAAAATGCCATGACTTCAAATACAGAATCTCCGTGCAGAAGACACCATTCTCAATATCGTCCTGTCATATCATTCACTGAGGGGGAAATCGTCGCAGAGTAATTGATGTAACCGTTCGCTTGCTCAATAAACTTACATTCACCCCAGAGGTCCTATTTTATCATTTGATTTATTGAGAAATCGTTGAGATCTTGCATGAATCTGCTCAGGGAAAGCTGATTTTCTCGTTGAAGCCAATAAATCGAGCACAAATCTGAAACAAAATTGATCATCAGTACATTAATAGTCAGTTCTTGATAGAAACTCTGAATCTGAAAAGGAATCCTTTTCTCTCTGTCGAACGAACTGTTATACTTAGCGGATCGTGCAATTTCTCAACCCAAAGGTCAGGATGGTAAGCACTTACGAAAGTGATTCCATTCCTCTCCTTTAAGGCTCATGGAAAAAGTACGCCATTTGGTATTCGAAAGACGTTCTCAACAGCCTTGAAAGTACCTCAACCTCTGTCCAACGCCGAAGCGTTAATTTATGGATGCGATCTTATCTGGATATCATGTGAGTCAGTCTGCATGGCTATATTTATCAGCCATGTTGATTATCGCTGTGTATTATCGTTTTCGCCGTATCTGGTCGCTGCGTAATTTCGACATTCTGCTTCTGCTTTCGCTTTCCCCTGGACTGTTAATGGTTCAGACCGCAGCCAGTTCCGCCATCGGTAATACCTGGTTGTTTGTGGTTACTGCCTTGTGCCTGGTGCGATTGTTGCTCGACCGAATATTTACCAAACGGTCCCGCCTCGAACCGAATATGAGCACTCCGGGAATTACTTTTCTGGGGATTTGTGCTCTCGCATTTTTGATTACCGAGGCCGTCACGCGACCGGCTCCTCTCGGATCAGTGACAACGGTCCTGCAAGGAGAGCAACTGCTCGATGCGGCTACAAAATCGGGTTCGAAAAAAGTAACAACTGCTGTACCAGACTCTCCGGCTGGCACGAGTCTGTCTTCTGACGATGTGACTGCCGGTCCAACAGCGACTTTATTAGCGATGCCTGCCGTAGCCACGTCGCGTCAATTGCATGATGGCCGTGATCAATCGGATTTGAATTTCGGAATTGTTGAAGAAACGGCTGCCCGAATTGTCGCCATTCTCGCTCATCTGGCAATTGTAATGGGCCTGTACTGGATTGGCCGAAACCAGTTTAAAGATCGCACACAAGGTCTGGCGATGGCTGCTCTGTATGCGCTAATGCCCTGCACTTCCTATGTCGTCGGAGAGGTGAATCAGGTCTTGCCTTGTGCATTCATTCTGTGGGCATTCGTATTTTATACTCGACCAATGCTGGCTGGTGTGTTCATGGGCTTTGCCTGTGGCTCGATGTTCTTTCCCGTGTTCCTATTACCGATCTGGGCTTCGTTTTTTGGATTCCGTCGCTCGCTCTGGTTCTTTCTTGGCGTGGGAATCGTGGCAGCCGTGCTGGCGGGGGCAGTCGCTTTGATTTCTGCCGATGCTTACGCCTTCACACAGCAGACGATCAATCGAATCGACCTGCGGGTGCTCAGTTTCGATGGCGCCCCTCATGAGCGGGGATTCTGGTACGGAGTGCATCCGGCTTATCGAATTCCGGTTATTGTCGCCTTCCTGCTGATGGTCATCACGTTGACAATCTGGCCTTGGAAGAAAAATCTTGAGGTTCTGTTATCCTATAATGCAGCCATCATTGTCGCTTCGCAGTTCTGGTATCCACAGTTGGGCGGTGTTTACCTGCTCTGGTATGTCCCTCTGGTAATTCTGGTCGTCTTTCGCCCGAGATTACTGGCTGAAAAGGATTATCAGATCCCCCAACAACAACCTTCCATCCGCGGGAATTCCTTTGAATCTCCCGCCCGAAATTTACCAGGTGGAAGCGTCTCTGCCAGACTGCATCGCTAAATACTGCAGAAAACTTGATAGCTCACTCTCCATTGATCGCACCGAATGCTCTCTAAATTTTTTCTGTTAATTCTGCGTTTTTGCATCTCTGGATGGGTCGGAGCCGCGATTTTGTTCGTAATTCTCACCGTCCAGGAAATCCGTCTCGGACAATTTGAGTCCATTCTTCTGGATCGGCTGATCCTGATTCGATTTCCCATTTACTATACGTTTTCCTTTGTAATGATTGGACTGGCAAGCCTGACTGGGAGCCTCTATTGGATTCTGTTTCCCGCTCTCCGCTCAACCAAAATCGGTGTCAGTTTGATTCTGCTGACACTCCTTATCATGGTTGGAGATTATCTGTTCGTCTATTCCGAGTTAGCAGCCATGTTACTGCCAGTCGGTTCTCCCCGTCCGCACAACTTTCATGGCTATCATGTTCTGACCGAACGACTGAATGCGTTAGCAGTTTTGATGGGAATCGCTGGGGCGATTCTAGTAAATTGGGGTGAAGCAAGTCGCAAAGGCGAGCCGAGTCAGTCATGACTCGGGTTTTCTCACGACCATGGTGCGCGTTTGAGAAATGTACGGAATTGCTGAATCGCATCTACCGGTGCCATAACTGACTCGGCTCGCCAATTGAATACACTGGATGTTTTACTTCACCAGTTTCAAACTCGGCCAAAGGCTCGGGTCTGTAGTCGCTGGGAAATTCTCGCCGACTCCGAATATGCGTGTGCCGTAATCGAGATCCTGCATCCTGTAGTAAAAGCCGAGGGAAGGAACATGCTCGGGATCGTAGCCTTCCAGATACGCTTTCGAGATCCAGCAGCTCACTTGATATCCATCTTTTGATCTCGAATCCCATGTTGGGATTTGCTCAGGCTGAGTCATTTCCCGATAGGTTCGATTCCCCGAAATTTCCTGCTCGATCATCATTGCTGATTGTTTGCGTTTCCCTCGTGTGCCTGGTGGAATCAGGGTGAATCGATGACAGAATTTGCTGGCTCGGTGATTCGTCTTCAAATCGCGGGTATCAATGAAGAAATCGGTGTAATCACCTTGCGTTGGATCGGATAACGTTCCTGACTGTGTGGGGAACTTTTTCCTCTCTGTTTTCACCTGGAGGCAAATCCCGTCTTCATTCCAGGCGATGAAAAAGCGTGCGGAATTCTCAGTATCAGACTCCTCAAACATTAAATCCGGAAGCTCTTTTTCAATTTCCGGATGTTTTTTATGCTGGATATCTTTGGCCAGATCTGTCTGCCAGGGAATTTCCACGCTGGCCTGAAAGTAAAATTCAGCCGGGATCAGAAGGTGATCGCTGGAGTGATTCAAAAGAGTACCTGCCAATTAATTGATGGGACTTAATAAGTCATTTTCCACATAAACGCGAGATTTTCTCTATCTTAGGCAATATTCCCACGACGAAAAGCCATCACCGAAAATGAAAACAGTGAACTTTTGATTCAAAATCCCAACTCGTCTATGCAAGCAATCTGATATGATTAAGAATTGGCGAAGTGCGATGGCGATGATATTGGCTGACTCCCGGTTTTCGTTAAGCTGTGATATTGCGTATTTTACTGACTCTACTTATCCTAATGGCATATTCACACTCACTCACCGAGAAAACCGTAAGAGTAGAGTCAATTCTGTAACGATGACACTTCAGACAATCCTATTGTGATCACTATCTTACGTTCCCCAAATTACGCCTATTTCACAAGTTCGATCACTCCAATCTGTGACAAGCGAATCCATGGATGAAGCTCTAATTTCGACAGCCGCAAAGATTCCGCGACTTTCAAATGCCGTTACCCGTCGAACCTGTTCTTTGATGGGGGTACAAATTGTCGGCACGGGGTCTTATGTGCCAAAAACCGTCCGAACGAACCTGCAGATGCAGGAGTTATGTCCCGACTGCGATCCCGCATGGATTGAGCAACGGACTGGAATTCGTGAACGTCGCATCGTCGGAGTCGACGAATCGACCTGCGATCTGGCTGTTGCGGCTGCACAAAACGCATTGGGCAAAGCGGGGGTTTATGCCAAAGATGTCGATCTGTTGATTGTTGGCACTTTCACTCCGGACTATCACTGCCCTTCAACTGCTTGTCTGGTGCAAGATCGCTTAGGACTCGATGCCCCGGCTTTCGATATTTCGGCAGCTTGCTCGGGCTTCATGTATGCCGTAACAACCGGTGCTCAATATGTCGCGACCGGAAATGCGAAGCTGGCTCTGGTGATTGGTGCAGATAGCAATTCACGAATTGTCGATCCTCAGGATCGGACAATCGCTCCACTATTTGGTGACGGAGCCGGTGCAGTCCTGCTCTCAGCAGGAACACTCGAACAAGGATTCAAATCGTATCAACTCGCCTCCGATGGCAGTGGCAGTGGGATGCTCGATCGACCTTGCGGGGGATCGAAAAATCCGATCACCGCTGAAGGAATTACTTCTGGACAGCATTTTCTCCAGATGGATGGTCGGAATGTGTTCAAATGGGCGGTGAGAACGGTTGTTGAATCGATTGAAATCGTACTCGAATCGGCACAAATGACCGTGCACGATATTTCTCTCTTCGCGTTGCATCAGGCCAATCAGCGGATTATTGATGCGGTTGCCCAAAAGCTGAATGTCTCCAGCGATCGTTTCTTCAATAACGTCCACAAATATGGCAACACCTCGGCTGGTTCCATTCCCCTTGTCCTCGATGAAGCCAATTCAGAAGGCAGAATCGACCGCGGCGATACGATTCTCATGTGTGGTTTTGGAGCCGGGTTAACTTGGGGTACATCCTTGTTTGTCTGGTAAAACTTCGCCTACCCAAAGCAAACTCGCTCGATCATTCTGGTTGAATTGGAATTTCACTGACAGGTTCCGCTTCCCCACGAATCACTTTTACTCCTGCTGCGGTTAATCGCAAATACCAGTCCGCAGGCAATTCCTCATAGGTGACGAAATTCGCTTGAGTCGGGGGATGATTCGAGACTTTAAAAATTGCGGTGGCTTCGTCCACTTCGTCAAACATGGCTACGTAAGCCATTTTGACACCAGTTTTATTCGCCGCGAGGAATTGCTTCCAGAAAAACTCTCCGCCTCTGCGGAGAATTGTTGCATTGGCACCAGATTCTCCTTTGAGATTCTTCCAGGAAAAGCCGGGATAGATCACCGGCATCCATTCGACGTTGTTACTGGTGGCTTCTTCAAAATCTTTCTGCCAGTATCCGGTGCTGGCTTCTTTGTTTCCATCCTGATGAGAAACGTTTCCGACATTCCAGGGGCTGAGAATATCGAGCCGACGAAAAGCCCTGAACCAACCGGGATCTTTTTCCCGCCGCCAATACCACGGAGTTCCTCCTGCAACGGTCGCCTGATACTTCGTTTCCTCGTGAAAGAAATCGATGAGTCGATTCGCAATTTCCGCGTCGAAGCGATCGGGGTAGAGGCCCCAAAGAAATACGACTGGTTGATTGTTGTGGTGCTGATACTGCCGATCCTGAGTGACTTCCAATTCATCGACCAGCCTTTTCCAGTCAGTCGTCAGTTTAATGTAGATTTGGTCAACTGGGGTCCCGGATAAGTCATAACAAATCGCATACACACGCCCAGATTTTCTGGCCGAGGTGCGAACATTCTGGAGTACAACATCAAAGGAAGGGCGTTCAATGTTGACCAGAAACCGCTGAAGAAAGACACCATCAATTCCATAGGCCTGCATCCACTGAAAATGAATGTCAACAGTTTCCGCATTTGCCGAACTGAATAACCTGGCTGGTTTTCCCAAGCGATCCGTAAACTCGGGCGTTTCAAATTGTGAAGACTCCGGCAGGTCCGAAACATCTGGCCACATTTCAAATGTCAGACTGGCAGGAGTCAGCCGATTCCGATTCCGACTCCAATGATGCCAGCCTTCGTGCATGCCATCATCGGGACAACGAAACCAACCTTGATAACCACACAGAACTTTCCCATCCATGCTGGCTGGATTGACTTGTGGCTCCTGCAGGAAAGAAATTTCCTCCGCACAAAGGAGAGCACCATTGAGCGTTAAGCACAGGAAAAGCAGTCGCGAAGTGAAGAGGATCATGTCATAAATTCGAATAGATTTCATAATACATGGACATCGCTGGATTTCAGGGGAACGAAATGAATCAATTAAAAAATTAATCATGCAAAGACGATACCCTGTTGTCTTCCAGGGGTGCAAATTTCCGATTAACGTGGTAAAGGTCCAACATTCACTACGACATAGTCATTCCGTTCTCGGCGTTGCTCAAATCGCACTGCTAGTTTGACATCTGGATAATTCCAGATCAGCAAATTCTCTTTTTGCGAGGCGATTCGCGTAACCGTTTTCGGTGCTCCCAGAGTGGATGCGACTTGCGCTCGAGACATCCCGGCAACCACTCGACCCGTTTGAATCGCCTGCTCGATTTCATTCGGCTTGGACATGGGTAGATCAGACTTTGAAACCCACTGATCCCCGTTCTTCGCGAAATCCCAACGTTTGAGTAATGCCAGCAATGCGGCATCGTCTGGATATTTCTGAATTCCGGAGAGCAGGATTTCCTCCGCACGCTCTCGCTTTTTTAACCAGGAGTCGAAGTCGAGAGCTGTCTGGAGATAATCGGAAGGGCCGGCACGATCGAGTTGCTGGACTCGATGATTCAGCCAGCGTGTCAGCGCCGTTTCGGCCATCTCGACATCTCCCTGATCTCGATATTGATCGGCAACCGCAAGCAACTCTGTTCGAGTGGAGGTCAGGATATTCTTCGTGCGAAACATCAATGCCGCTGCTCTTAATTCTTCTGCATATTCCGGATCATCCGGGGCCAGTAACTCGTACTGTTTTGCCAGCAAGTCCCCATTTGAGCCCCCGGTTGCCAGTTTTGACTGAATCTGTGCCCGTAAAACTTCCAAATGAAACAATCGACTCAACTGCTGTTGAGCATGGGCATTGGCTTTTGCAAAAGTTTCCCGCGGTTGTTTTCGGTAGGCCTCAAAAACATCACCTTTGAGGGAGGTCAACGGCACCTGCGAACCGGGAAGAGCCGACTCTAATTCTTTCAGAAATTTCTCATAATCAAAATCTGGTAGAATATCTCCCTGCTCAAACTGCTCGCGCAAACTTTCGTGTTTCAATGAAAGATAAAGCGACTTGGAGACGCCCAGTTTAGCTGCTTTGGCGGACAGATCATTCAAGAACGCAACCGTCGGCTGCTTTTGACGAGAACGTTCAATACGAATTCCTTCGACCAGGAGTTCTTCACCGATCAGTTTGAGAATCTCATCGTCATAAAACTTCGCACGGTTCGTTGCCGTCATCCCCAATTCGTACCAGGGAGTCGCATCGTTTTTGGGGAGCAATGCCCTGGAAAGTTGAATCTGTTCAAGATCAGCAGGTCGCGTCTGCAGAGAGTCGACCTGAAACTTCAATTCATTCTGTTCGCGAATTAATTGGCCTGTCACTTCAAGATTCCTGCTACGTCCCAATGGTCGTGGCGTACCGGCAGGCAGTTGAAAAGAGAGATCACATTTTTGAAATCGCATCGAACTGGGGGAAAATGAGGAGTAACGTCCTTCGATCCGCAGGGACTCGCCTACAAGTCCATTCCATTGATCTTTATTCGCAACAAATTCAGGTATCGAATATTGTTGAACTTCGGCAAGAACAGCAGTATTGGACATCATCCAGAATACTATCATCGCCAGGATTTTCTGCCTCATCGACTATTCCTTCAATAATGTCGCTTTTTGTCGATCCAGAACCGATTGCAAGCTATCTTCAGGCATCCATGGAGTTTCGAGTTCAAAGTTGAGACGTTCGCAGGTCTCTGGAAAACACCAGTGAAAAGCGGTTTCCGGTTGAATTAGAATCTCCCAATCGATGCTCTCGAGAGTGGATCGATTCACTGCTGAAATCTGACCGGCGATCAGGACATGCACTGGCCCCGAGTCTGCAAAGTCTACTTTCATCAACTCTCCTGGCCAGATAATGCTGATAACTCCACTTTTCAAGGGGATGGTTTCCGCAATAACTGAGTTTGATTTCCCGGGTGAGAGCCAGGCTTCTACAATCATCCAGCGTTGATCGATCTGCAGGCGAAACAGAGTTTCCCAGTCATTCAATGTTTGCTGGGGATCACTTACTTCCTCGATAATGTCTTCCAGTGATAACAGACACAAACCTTCGACAGCCTGCAATTCCCGATCTTTCTGTAATACTTCCCGAGCAAAAACATCGTCTCGATTCAACACTCGAATTGCTTCGGCTGCCAGATGATATTGTTCGGTCGCAGCAGGCCAGTTCCGATCTTTTATTGCTGACTCCGCTTCAGCGACCGATTCACGCAAAATACGTATCGCTTTACTTTGCTGTTGTTGCTGAATGGCGAAGTAAACACCACAGCAAATCACAATCACCAGCGAAAGCATCGTCAGACGCAGCGGAGTCAAGCTGGCACGGAAGGCGCGAAATCCAACAACGATTCGTTGCCAAACCATTGCGAGTAACTTACCAAATCCTGCTTTCACGGCGATTCCTGCTCGTGAAAACGTTCGGGAGATGGTTTTTGAAAGGGGTTCTTCCCGCTGTCGTTTTTTTGGCCGCTTCTTCTTGAGTCGTTTGGGCTCGGGATATTTGCTGATCGGCAGAATGAAGTGCTTCCGATCACAATGATCACAGAGAATACGCTGAGGAGATTCCGCTCGTAATCCAGTTAGTTTTTGTCCACATAAACACTCTTTATTCCAGCCAGGAGCGTTCTCCTGACCAGGATTGTCCCGCTTACTTTTACGGAATCCTTTCCGCTTTTCAGGATTCGTTTTCGCTGGCAATTCCGACATCGAGATCCTGATGGTTATTGAAGAAAAACTGAGCGACCCCGGAGATGGTACAACATTAGATTTGTGGTGGAATGTTTTCTGAACGAAAGTCACTCCTATCGAGTTCACTCGTAAGTCATATTTCTAATTCATTCTTTCCGCTGGCACTCAAAGTCTCAAGTTCGCAATGTGGTGGAAATCCAATTTCTCTGAAGGTAATTCAAATCGTGAAACAAACCAGTCCAACTGAGTTAAGTGAATCGAGCTGCAAACGTTACTGGCTAAATACAATTCTATCGGTGATCTTGCGACAATAAAATACACATGTACACTTTTGGAACTTTTCGTATTTTTTGCTGCAGTTCGTAGCAATCCTTTGTGGCGCAGGACTCACTTGTTAACATAGGTAATATAAGTAGCTCTGCGGGCATGCAGGCGTTAAGTGGCGTGCAAGGTATTCGAGGTTAATAAAGTAAAATTACGTCGAGACCTTATCTGCGGGTTGAATTTCAAAAAATTCATTTCTGCGAAATGTCGATACTGAATTACATGGGTTTCATCGCAATAAGCGGACTCTGGAAAGATTTCTAGTTATGACGACTTACAAGTTATCAAGAAGGTTTTTGGCAGGCTGCCTGACGGCAGTTTGTGCCTTTAGCTTATCAACAACAACTTCATTTGCTCAGGATGATGTTGGACTCAAGGCAATCTTTCGAGATGCCGTCCTTAATGAACCGCCCTGGGGCATACGAGGTGAGGATTTCTCAGGCTTGAGCGAATCCTGGGGAGAGTGGAGCGACAAAACTCAGGAACTGCTGGAAAAACTGTATGGTTTCGAGCCGCTTACAATCGAGCAGCAGGAACAGTTATTGGCCGAGCTGAACGAGCAACTGGATTTGACTTATCCTGCATTTCAATCGGAAGAAGAATTGGCCAATCAGGATTTGCTGGTCGATCTCGAAGGTAAAATTGCCCGAAGAATTGCAATTTACGAAGCGACTCTGGAATTGCTGAAAAAATCCTCCGATCAATCCAAGGACCTGCAACCCGTATTAGCCCAGTTGTTTCAATCGCTCGAACGCTATGAATCCGATGACCGTGATGTCGATATCAAGCTGAACGATGAAGCTCCTGAAACCGTCCCTCAGTTGATCTCAACTTTGGAAGGTATGTCCAGTAATTCATCGTCTCTCGTCGATAAAATTCGCATTAACTACTACAACTTCAACGTTCGTACGTTCGTCTCGGAACCTTTTGCCGATTTCGCATTTTACGAATGTCGTCGCGAGTGCGGCCCGATTTGCGATTGCATTCTGGGGGCGCGAGTCACGGGAACTCAACGAACCAAATCCGGCGTTTACATCGATTTCCTTCCTTCAGATGATTCCGCAAAATTCGCGATCCGAATCAATGGAAACACTCGATCAAACACTCGAGGTGTGACCGATCAGGCGACTGTACTGACAACTGGAAATCACTATTTCACTGGTAAAAAAGAATTGGAATATGATGGAAACGTATTCAGTTACTACCGAGCTTCTCTGGGAGTGAATGCGAATAATCATGTGAGAAGTGCATACCTGAATCGTCGGGGATTGATCGCCAAGTTGATTGGGGACAAAATTGCTTACGAAAAAGCAGTCGACAAGATGCCGGAATCCGAGCGAATTGCCGCCTATAAATTACGGAAACGTGTTTTACCGAAATTCAATCAGGAAATCGAAGACTCCTTCAATGATATGAATAAGGAAAACAAAAAACGCCGTAAACGAATGGCTGCAGAAGGAATTGCTCCCAATGAAGTTCTGGCTCGCACGGACGATGACGAATTGCGAACCGCTGAACGTCTTATGAATGAAGGTCAGCTGGGAGCAGACCGTGCCAGTACGGCATTTAACTCTCCAACCGGTATGACACTGCACGTCCACGAAAGCTGGGTAAATAACGCTCTGGCAATCGACACAATCGATCTGGAACCTGGGCAGGCATTGCCTTTCCCAGAGTTCTCTCAGCAACTGGCCGAGAAGTTTCGACGGGCTTTCGATATCACGAAAGAACGTGAACCGGCTGAAGATTCTGGCGATGATGTAATTATCTACGATGTCGATCCCCTGCATGTGCAGTTTGAAGGGGGACTCATTAAGGTGATTCTGAGAATCGGTTTGAAATCTGAAGATCGTGAAAACCCAATCGCAATACGTCGCGTTGAAATCCCGATCGAATATGTCCTGGAAGAAGATCAGATTCGTCTGCAGATTTCTGAAACTCGTGACGTCTATTCCAAACCGCTCGATACCTCCGACCCGAACTATCGTCGCGGGGAAGATCCTGTGATCGCCAATAAAATCAAAGAGCGATTCCAGGAACGATTAGCGGAAGAAACGTTCGATCGACATATTCTGTTCGAAGCCGATGAAGAAAACGGCAAGAAAGTGCCCGTCACAATTGCTTCACTACATACAGTGAATGGATGGATGGTCGTAGTCGTCGAACCGGATGAACGAGAGTAAGACTTCTCTCTCAGTCTAACTAACGAAAATAGCGTACCTGAATTTCAGGTACGCTATTTTTTTTACAAATGCCTGTTAACAATTCTCTGCAGCGATCAGCAGAATTAATCTCACTGAGAACTTAATGTCGTTCCGAAATAGCCATCGCTCGGTAAGTTCCGACTATTCTTTCAACAATCCGCACTGCCTTAACAAGACTGTCGGATCAGGCTCGCGGCCGCGGAATTGTTCGAAGAGAGTCATCGGATGCTGACTCCCGCCCTGGGCGAGAATGGTGTCTCGGAAGTGGCGTCCGGTTTCTTCGATCGCCTCTTCGTTTTCCAGTCCTGCTTCTTCAAATGCTCCAAAGGCATCGGCTGAAAGAACTTCGGCCCATTTATAGCTGTAATAACCGGCTGCATAACCGCCTGCGAAAATGTGCTGGAATGAACAGAGCATACGATCTTCGGGCAACATCGGCATGATCGCAGTCGATTGCATTACATCACGTTGAACATCAAATATTGTGGTTTCACCATTCGGGATGAATTCCGAGTGCAGCAGCATGTCGGTCATCCCGAAGGTCAATTGCCGCAAGGTATCAGACCCGGCTCGGAAGTGGCGAGCGTTTACGATTTTCTCAAAGAGTTCATCCGGCAAAGGTTCGCCAGTTTCGACGTGAGCGGTCATGCCGAGCAGTGTCGGTTTGTGATAGCACCAGTTCTCCATGAACTGACTTGGCAACTCGACCGCATCCCATTCGACTCCATTAATCCCGGCCACATCAGGCTCATCAACTGTCGTAAGCATGTGCTGTAAGCCATGACCAAATTCATGAAAGAGCGTTTCAACTTCACGGAAGGTCATGAGCGAGGGGGAATCGCCAACTGGTGGAGTGCAGTTACAAACCAGATGGGCAACCGGCAATTGCAAACCATCGGGAGTTTGCCTTCGATTGAGACAGACATCCATCCACGCCCCGCCCCGTTTGTTTTCCGGTCGGGAATAAGGATCGTAAAAGAACCCGGCGACGGCCTGGTCATCTTTAAAGATCATATAATAGCGAACGCTAGGCTCCCAGCAGGAGACATCGCCATCAACTTCGCGAACCTGCACTCCGAAGAGTCGCTCCACAAGCGAGAACAGACCATTGAGGACCCGTTCGTGCTGGAAGTACTGACGCAGAACTTCGTCTGTCACTTCATATTTTTTTTCACGGAGTCGTTCGGCCCAAAAAGCAATATCCCATTGCTTCAAATCGTTGGATTCACCAGATTCATTTGCCAGTTTCTGGAGATCATCGAGGTCATCCTTAGCTGGTTCAATGGATGCCTTGCGTAAGGTTTCGAACATCTCCTGCACCGCGTCTACATTTTCTGCCATTTTTTCCGACAGACTGACTTCGGCATAATTGTTGTAACCCAGCATCTTTGCCTGTTCCCGACGCAAAGTCAAAATGCGGTTGCAGTTTTCCGTATTATCAAACTCTGCAGAAGCGGCTCGCGAGATGTAGGCTCGATAGGTTTGCTCACGTAAATCCCGATTTTGGCAATGTTGCCAGAAAGGCTGGACAATCGGAACTTCGAGTGTAATTTTCCAGGGACCTGTTTCAGGAGTGGATGCCGGTTCTTCTTCTTTTCGAGTTTTGTTGAATGCTTGACTTGTCAAATTTTTAAGCGAGTTCGGCCACCCTTGAGCATCTGCGGGATCAGTCACGATCAGTTCATAAGCATTCGTGGCATCGAGCACATTGTTGGAAAATTTGTTGCCGAGTTTAGACAACTCATGCGTCATCTCATTGAACTTCTCTTTCTGGTCATCCGGCAAGGCAACACCGGAAAGTTCGGCTGAGAGCAATCGCTGTTCGATAATCCGTTTGCGGGCCGAACTGAGTGAATCCCAACTGTCCGACTCCCGAATCGTCTTGAATTCCTGATACAGCTTTTCACTTTGCGAGACACGTATACTGTATTTGACAACTTCCGGCAGGACTTCTTCGTAAGCTGCTCGAAGTTCGGACGAGTTTTTGACACTGTTAAAATGTCCGATCGGTTTCCAGGTCTGCTCGAAATATTGATCGATACGATCAAGACGCCCAAACAATTCTTCCCAGGACGGCTCCTCCAGAGCTTCGACTTCGTCAAACAGCTTCGTGGCCCTCACCAGCAATTGCTGCACTGCTGGTACGACATGAACCGCTTCAATTTCATCAAAACGGGGAAGTCCTGATTCTTGCATCAATGGGTTCGAGGGTGCCTGATCCATGGGGAAATATCCTAAATGAGTTGAGTGTTTAAGGTTTTGGTAATCTGTTACAGGTCCGGCATTGTATCGGTGCTGAATGAAAGATCATGTTCAAAATCATTCCGCACTCAACTTGCGACACTCAACAAGATCAAGTTTGATCACTTTCCTGAATGTCGACAAGGGTAGCAGATGCAGGGAAACTTAGGAGTTCTCCTGTTGAAAATGCAAGAAATCCATGAAATTGGCATGAATTATTTCAAAAAACGTATAAACTAATGAAGATAAACTATTTCTCCACAACAATATTGCAACGGTCTTCCATTGCAATCCCCAAAGGATCTTTCATGCCCCGCCTGTTATTAACCCTTGCCATGCTGCTGGCCCTGACTTCCGTTTCAGCACAGGCTCAACCGGCTGCAGAATTGAATACGGAAGCTTCCGTAGAAACTCCTGCAAAAATTCAGTTGCCGGAGTTTGACCCGGCTGCCAATCCTGAAGAAACACTGGAGACGGTCAAAGGGCTCTGGCAAACTCGAATTGATGTCGCCTCGCCTCAGGAAGCCAATCTCCTCAAAGTGAAAATTCTCGGGCACATTGTTAAAGGCTCACAGATCATCATCGAAAATACGAATGTCGATGCAGAACTGGCACTCGAAGCGATTCAGAACAAAATGGAAGCGTTGGGTATTCTGGCTCAGGCAGGCGATCCCAATGCGATGACGAATGCCATCGTGATGGCAAAAACCATTTCGGAAGATCCTCGTCCTCTCGTTGCTCGCGAAGGAAAATTGATTCTGCTTTCGAGTCGCCTGAATGAACTGCAAGGCTTAGATTCTGCAGGGAGAACGGCTTTCGTTAAAGAGCTGATGGATCTATTAAACAGTGCAGACATGACTGACCGTGAAGTCCAGATTGCGAGTATCACAGCCGACCTGCTCGAACAACTCGGAGATGCCGAGTCTTCTAAAAAGATTTATAAAAATCTGGCCGAACAAGCAAAAACTTCGGACTCTCCCGAAATGCGCGCCCGGGCTTCTGAGTTTGAAGGCGTCGCTCGTCGACTCGAATTGCCGGGGAATGAAATCAAGATCTCGGGAAAGAATCTGACAGGAGCCGACTATGATATTAAAAATCACAGAGGCAAAGTCGTGCTGATTCAGTTCTGGGCCAGTTGGTGCGGATATTGTCTTGAGGAGATGCCACACATCAAGCAGATGTACAACACTTATCATGCGGATGGATTTGAAGTTGTTGGAGTCAATCTGGATGACTCAGCCGACCGGGCGATCGCCATTATTGATGACATGAAACTTCCCTGGCAAAACCTGTTCAGCCGGGATGCCGAACAACTCGGCATGGAAAATCCCAATGCCACCCGCTATGGCATTAACAGTATCCCTCAGTGCATTCTTGTGAATCGTGATGGGAAAGTCGTCACCCTCAACGCACGTGGAAAAGAGTTGACTCACGAGCTTGAAAAACTGTTCCTGGAAAGTGTTACCGCGGAAGGTGCCGCTCCCGAAAAGGCTTCTGTTCAGGAAGCGAACCCGGAGTAACGAACGATCTTTCAGGCGAGCCAGGCAAAACTCAGGATATCTCACAATCCCTGTCTGCAATGCGAAGATGAGTCGAAATCGATTCGTCCCCTACTTGCCATATCGGACTCAGCTCGCCTTAGTAAACCATCACCCAAATATCAGGCTACATTATGACAAAACCACATTGGACAGGCTTGCTCACACTGGCATTTATGTGTTTTGTACTGGGAATTTCAAAAGGCTTCACTCAAGCTGATGAAACTCCTCCAACTGCTGCAGGAGAAAGTCCATTTCCTCAGCGATTCGATGCGCCCAGTTTCGAAGGTGGGCATGGATGGCTGAATACGTCCGAACCGCTCGATTGGAAGGACTTAAAGGGGAAAGTTGTACTGATTGACTTCTGGACGTACTGCTGCATCAACTGTATGCACGTATTGCCGGACTTGGAATATCTGGAGAACAAGTATCCCAATGAACTGGTTGTAATCGGAGTCCACTCCGCCAAATTCGAGAATGAGCAGGACACTTCTGCAATCCGTTCGGCTATTCAACGCTATGAAATCAAGCATCCCGTCATTAACGATGCCGACATGAAAGTCTGGCAAAAGTTTGGCTCACGCAGTTGGCCGACATTAGTGATTGTCGACCCCGAAGGAAAATACATCGGCTATGTCTCCGGCGAAGGCAATCGTAAAACGCTCGATGGTGTCATCTCCAAATTGATCGACTACCACCGTACTAAGGGAACCCTCAACGAAGAACCTCTCAAATTCGAACTTGAAGCCGCCAAATTAGCCAAGACACCACTTCAGTTCCCCGGCAAAGTTCTGGCCGATGCAGAAAATAACTGGCTGTTCATCTCCGACAGCAATCACAACCGTATCGTCGTCTGTCGACTCGATGGAACGCTGGTCGATGTGATCGGCAACGGCAAGGAGGGACTCAAAGATGGATCGTATTCCGACGCTCAATTCGATCATCCTCAAGGCATGGAACTTGTCGGCACAAAACTTTATGTCGCCGATACCGAAAGTCATGCCGTTCGCGTGATCGATCTGATGAAGAAAACCGTCGAAACTCTCGCTGGTAACGGAGAACAGTCTCGTTTTCGCGACCCGGGTGGCTCATTGAAAGAAGTGAGTCTGAACAGTCCCTGGGCCATTTCCGAACTCGATGGCACACTTTACATCGCTATGGCGGGGCCGCATCAGTTGTTCAAGCACAAACTCGGCTCACAGACGATTGAAGTCTTCGCCGGTTCCGGACGGGAAGACATCATTGATGGTTCCCTGACAGAGTCTGCACTCGCGCAGCCTTCCGGAATTACACATGATGGTAAAACTCTATACTTCGTTGATAGCGAAGGCTCGGCTGTACGGAAAGTCGACATGGAGAACAAGACCGTCACGACAATTGCAGGCCCTCGGGATTTGCCTCAGGGACGCTCTCTATTCGAATTCGGTGATATCGACAAACCGGGAGCCGAGGCCCGTTTCCAGCATCCAATTGGCGTCGTCTATCACAATAACAAACTGTACGTTGCCGACAGCTACAACCACAAAATTCGCACTATCGACCTCACAACCGGCGAGGTCTCCTCTTTACTCGGCACGGGTACTGCAGGAAATACCCTCGGTGAAACTCCACAACTCTCCGAACCAGCTGGCCTCTCGGTCGCTAACGATACCCTGTATATCGCTGACACAAATAACCATCGCATCCTGACAGTCAACCTGAAAGATAACTCCATGCAGGAGTTGAAGATTATGGGCTTGAAAGATCCAGAATAAACTTTTTTGGGAAGTAAACCCGTAATAAACTCCTCTTCGAGAATGCAAGTTTTCAAAACTCTGATTCGGACTTGTTAAGCCATTGACTGTTTTCATGAGCCTTGTAATAGGTGAATAAGTTCCTGGGTAGCATGTCCCAGAACAAAATGATGGGCGTGGATATTGCAAACCACTTTGCCCTTCATCTTGCGAGTTGCCATTTAGCCCATTTTCAAATGGTTTCTGCAGTCGCATGGACATCAAATGGCTCATAACATTGAGTTTGCTCCTGCCTTACACTGCAGTTCATTTTAAAAATGCTCTAGTTAACAAAAGGATTTGACTCTTCGTTCTTCGGGCGGAAATACAATTTGATGGGGACTTCCTGAAAGGGGAGTTCTTCGCGAAGGTACCCCAGGAAATACCGCTTCCAGGCGGGATCGAACAGAATCGGCTGATTGCATTTGACGACAATTGTGGGTGGCAGTGTGCTGACTTGAGTTGCGTAGTAGACCTTCGGTCGCTTGTTGCGGCGCATCGGCGGCGGATTACGTTCAACAGCCTGTTCCACAATTCTATTGAGCAGACCTGTGGAAACCCGCTCCTGTCCCTGCTTATAAATTGACTGCGCCAGATTGATCAACTTGCGGATGTTCTTGTCATCCTTAGCCGTGATGAAGGCAATCGGAACATGACGCATCGATGCAAACGATTTGATTAGATATTCGCCCCACTTCTCGGATGTCATCTTCTGTTCGAGACCCAGATCCCATTTATTGACGACAAAAATACAGGGCTTGTAATTCTTCTCGATTTCTTCGACGAGTTGCTTATCGACTTTAGATATTGTTTTTGTCGCATCGAACAACACCATAACCACGTCTGCTCGACGAATACTTTTCTGAGCCCGGACCAGTCCGTAAAACTCGATATCATTCGCCAGAGATTTCTTTTTGCGTACGCCCGGCGTATCAATTGCGATAAAGGCTTTTTCATCCAATTCGAATCGCACATCGACACTGTCACGCGTTGTGCCTGCGATTTCGCTGACGATCATACGATCCGTCTGAGCCAGCGAGTTGATGAAAGTACTTTTGCCGACATTTCTGCGTCCGACGATTGCCAGCTTCATTACCGGATCGGCTGAGAGGTCAGTCCCTTCTGAGAATTCCGTTTCCGAGGCATCCGGCATCAGTTTGACGATGGCATCGAGCAATTCCATACGATTTCGGTTCGCTTTCACACTCGTCTGCAGCACTTCCGCATCGGCCAGTCCAAAGAATTGCGGCATTTCCATGTCGGTGCGGGTCGATTCACATTTATTGACGACCAGCAGTTTCGGGCGATCAATACGACGCAACTGCTCGGCCACTTCCTGATCGAGCGGGGTGATCCCTTGAATCCCATCGACCACAAAGACAATCGCAACGGCTTCTTCCAGGGCGACTCGAATCTGATATTCGACATCCTCAGACAAGTCATCGCTATCGACGATGCCGATTCCGCCCGTGTCAATCACTTCAAAGTAGCGGTCATTGTGAAACAGCAACTGCATGACGCGATCGCGGGTGACACCGGCGGTCGGATCGACAACGGAAACCATTCTTCCGGAAAGCCAGTTGAAAATCGAACTCTTGCCGACATTCGGACGACCAACAATTGCGATTTTGGGGACGGACATGAATCAAACCTGCATCAATCAAAAAAAGTGTGACAACCTCCCGAGAAATTTGAGATCACGCCATTTAGCATGACCGATTTATGTGTTCCACCGAATGGAAAGTCACGCATCCAGAATGGTCGGGAGACTACTCTGGAAACAAAATTCAGATAGTTAAAATAAGTCCCCTCTCCCTCTGGGAGAGGGTTAGGGTGAGCCAATCGATGTTGATTGCGCCAATAAAGTCGAAGACATCCCCTCATCCGGCCTTCAGCCACCTTCTCCCTGGGGAGAAGGAAAGAAAACTGTTCCCCAATGAGAAGGAATCCGTTTCAATCGCTTAGCTGTTCTTGCTCTCAAAATCTTTCATGAAGCTGACCAGATCGACGACGCCCTGCTTTGGGAAGGCGTTGTAAATGCTGGCACGCATCCCGCCCACGCTGCGGTGACCTTTCAGACCATCGAAACCGGCGGCTTTGGATTCGGAAACGAACTTGGCATCGAGAGTATCATCACCAGTCACAAAACAGACATTCATCAACGAACGACTGTCTTTGTCGGCTGTCGGTTTGAACAACTGACTTTGATCGAGGTAATCGTACAACGGCTTGGCTTTCTCGGCATTATGCCTGGCCATTCCTTCGAGTCCGCCGTTGTCCAGAATCCATTTGAAAACCAATCCCATTGTATACAAGCCAAAGGTTGGCGGAGTGTTATACATGGAATCGTTCTCGGCATGTGTGCGGTACTGCAACATGGCTGGAATGTCGGAAGGTCCTTTGGCGACCAGATCCTTGCGAATAATAACCAACGTCACACCACTGGGACCGAGATTTTTCTGGGCTCCACCGTAGAGAAGGCCATATTTGGAAATATCGAGTGGTCGTGAGAAAATATCGCTACTCGCATCACAGATAAGAGGAGAACCTTCAGGAACTTCCGGCTCGCTGGCAAATTCGGTCCCGAAAATTGTGTTGTTCGATGTGAAGTGCACATACGCGGAGTTGTCGCTGTAGTTGCAGTCTTTAGGGATGTAGCAGAAGTTGCGATCTTCACTGCTGCAGGCGATATTTGTGCTCCCTAACAGCTTGGCTTCCTTGATCGCTTTTTTCGACCAGGATCCAGTGACCAGATAGTCAGCCGTCTTTCCCTGTTCGAGAAAGTTCTGGGGAATCATAAAGAATTGCGAAGATGCGCCTCCCTGCAGGAAGAGGACATCATAATCATCGGGGATACCGGCCAGTTTGCGGCAATTGGCTTCTGCCTCTTCAGCAACGGCCACGAATGGCTTGCCGCGATGGGAGTGTTCCATCACGCCGATGCCGGTCTCTCCGAGAGAAAGCATATTTTCGCGGGCTTCTTCGAGAACTTCCACTGGCATAACCGCTGGTCCTGCAGAAAAGTTATAAACTCGCTGTGTCATTTCTTCAGCCTTATTTTTGGTGGATTCCAAGTTGAATCCAAAAGTGTTATTAAAAAATGGGAGGACAGGCTTCCAGCCTGTCAAATCGAGCTTAAATCCATCACTCGACAATGATTGTGTTATTGCCAGACATGCTGGAAGCCTGCCCTACGAAATTTTGGCGACATTTTCTTGGCAGGATACTCAATTTTGACCCCTTATGCGAGTATCGCTCGTGTTCTGTATGCGGCATCCTGAGAAGTTCTTTGTCATGTGGACTCTGGACAATCACGCCAAGGCTCAATACATTGACAGGAGTCGATTTCTGTCGGCTTAGTTTGAGGCTCAAAGAAACGCTCCTCTGATTGATGCACCCATAAAGAGCATACCAACAAGGAATTGATGCATGTCATCGAAATCCCCCGAAGCAAAAGCTGCAGCCAATGCCGCTATTGTCACCCGTCTCTCGGCCATGATGTTCATCCAGTTCTTTGTCTGGGGAGCGTGGTTCACTTCACTCTCTGCCTGCCTGATAACAAACGGCATCGGCGATGCGCAAGGGGGAGCTTATGGAAGTGCGCCCATCGCCGCAATTTTCGCCCCGTTATTTCTGGGACTGATTGCCGACCGGTTCTTCGCCTCGGAATTCGTGATGGGTGTGTTAATGGTACTGGGAGGCTTCTTCATGTGTGCGGTGCCGCATTACGCGGCACTGGGAGATTCGTCGACCGTCGTCTGGCTGTTCACGGCTCATATGATCTGTTACATGCCGACGTTGGGACTCAGTAACACAATTGCCTTTTCCAACATCCCCAGCCAGAACGATTTCCCAAAGATCCGCGTCTGGGGGACGATTGGTTGGATTGTCGCCGGATTGCTCGTCGGCTTCCTGGGCTGGTCATTGAGTACAAATATGTTCTGGCTAGCCGGGATTGCTTCGCTCATCTTTGGTGTGTACAGCTTCACACTGCCACATACCCCACCACCAGCCAAAGGGCAGAAAGTCGAATTTCGAAACTTGCTGATGCTCGATGCCCTCAAGCTACTCTCCCGACCAAACTTCGCGGTGTTCATTATCTGCTCGACTTTAATCTGTATTCCCCTGGCTTATTATTATGGAATCACATCCAACTATTTGACAACAGTCGGTTTTGAGCAGCCTGCATCTTCCATGACACTCGGCCAGATGTCAGAAATCGTATTTATGCTGCTGATCCCTTACTTTCTCAGACATCTCGGCGTCAAATGGATGATCCTCATCGGCATGCTTGCCTGGGTGACTCGTTACGCTTTGTTCGCAGTTGGCGCTCCTGACCAGGTTGCCTGGATGATTTTCCTGGCCATCATTTTGCATGGGATTTGTTACGACTTCTTCTTTGTGACGGGATTCATTTACACCGATCAAAAAGCTCCCAAAGAAATTCGTGGACAGGCACAGTCCATGCTTGTTTTCTTCACTCAAGGTGTCGGTATGTATTTCGGTTACTGGGTGGCATTTGCAAGGCAAGGCACAACTGTTCCCAGCCAGCAGGCATTGCAGGATGCGATTAAAGAAGCCCGTCCTGAAGAAGTGCTTTCGTTTGGTCAAAAGTTGACGAAAATGTTTTCCGTCGATTTGCCTCCGGTCGATCCTGCACTGGTTTCCGAAACGATGGCTCAATGGCAAGCCTTCTGGTGGGTTCCTGCCGGGATGGCGGCTTTGATTGCTGTTATCTTCTTTGCGTTCTTCTGGGATCGTGAAGTTGAAGAAGCGATTACGGAAGTTTCAGCCGAGGATGAAGCTGGGTTGTCGGATATCGTTCAGTAATATGAAGCCGTGGTTCACGGCTGCGTCTGGCCTTTGGATGATTGTTATCAGTGACGGTTGAAAATCAACCGGTCCGTTTCTGGCGAAATCATTTCCTGCTCGGTATGATGTCCCTTTCAAAAAAACACATGACGCGTGCATCACTCCGACTGTCTTGTTGCATTCTAGCGACGTCGGAACACAAAATTTTCGACGGTAAGTACTAATAAATTCTGAGGCGATTTCCATTGGAGTTCCTATGCCAGTGACTTTCATTGGCGATGACTGTTTTGAATGAATCCCGTTCTCATTTCATAATATCAAGAGCCGCTTCTAACCTGGCGGCTGTATAATTTTCCGAGGGTTGATAATGAAAGTATTGTCTCGAAGCGTGTCTGAGAGTTTCGTTATTGACGACCATATTATGGTCACGGTGAAAGCGATCAAAAAAGAGATGGTCGTTTTATCACTCGAATCTTTACGAAACGAGTTCCCCTATCGTGAAGAAACGATTACGCTTAATCAAATGGAGCAAGTTTTACCGGAGGCTCTCAAGAGATAATTTGTCTGATGGCCAATGCTTCGTGCTTGCCTGATCAATAATTCTGATCAAAAATTCTGACAATGTTCGTGAGATCATCGCGGGCATGACAAGGTCACAACGATAGCAATTGAGCGATGGAAACAGAAATCAAAACATCGTCGGAAGCGATCCAGGAAAAGACTTCAGCTGAAGATTCTCAGGCATTAGATGCTGCCCCCCTTCCCCGTCACGTGGCCATCATCATGGATGGCAACGGTCGCTGGGCTCAGCGAAAAGGGATGCCTCGGATTGAAGGTCATCGCAATGGCGTAAAAACAGTTCGCAAAATTGTACGAACTGCTGCTAAAGCCGGGGTCGAGTATTTGACGCTTTACTGCCTGAGCAGTGAAAACTGGAAACGTCCTCCTGCAGAACTTTCTTTTCTGATGTTCCTGCTCAAGAAATATCTGGTCGATGAGCGAAAAGAAATTCTCAGACAGAAACTTCAGTTTCGCACAATTGGTAGAACAGAGGAATTGTCAGCAGGCATTCTCGACGAGATCAATAAGACAAAAAAACTCTCGGCCGATAATACTGGCATGACACTCTGTCTGGCACTCAATTATGGGGCACGTGGAGAAATTATCGATGCTGTTCGGAAGTTAGCCGAGCAAGTTGAACGAGGAGAACTTCAGCCTGGGCAGATCGATGAGCAGATCCTCTCCAACTCACTCGATACTACCGGCATGCCCGATCCTGACCTGGTCATTCGCACAGCAGGAGAAATGCGGATCAGCAATTTTCTACTCTGGCAAATCAGCTATTCTGAATTGTGGGTGACGGACAAACATTGGCCGGAATTTACTGAAGCCGATTTCCATATGGCGATGCAGGATTATGTCAAACGGGATCGCCGTTTCGGAGGATTGAATAGTTAGCCAGCCAGAGTGAGAGAATATTTCTCTGGAATTGAGTATCATACTTGCTTAATCACGACTCCTTTTCAAAATGATTGAAATTGTTATGTGCCACTGGCTACGCCAGTGCAAGTTGTGTTTAATAAAGAAGTTGAAAGCACTGGCAGAGCCAGTGTCACCCCGCAGCTATTGAACATCGTTCCCCTTGAAAATATTGTCTATGCAATCTTCTCCTGTCGTCCAGCCCGCAAAAAAAAGTCGAAACCTGCGGTGGCGACTGATCATTTCTGCGATCCTCATTTCTTCTCTGGGCATCCTGTTTTACTTTGATCATAAAATCGGACGCAGCGCCCCGGTTCTTTTATTACTTTGCTTGTTCCTGGCCATTCGTGGTTCCTGGGAAATGACGAATCTGCTCAAGACACGATCCTTCCAACCCAAGTTTCTGTTGGTGGCCTTGGGAAGCGTCTCTATCATTCTGGCAACGTGGTTAAAACCTTTGGGAATTGGGGAAACACAGGGAGTCGATCTCTCTTACCTCGGCCCGACGATGCTCACGTTTAGCCTGGTAATGATGGCCTTGTTCATGATGTCTGCTCTGCGCTTTCGAGAGCCCGGCCAAAGTATGGAGACGCTCAGCGCCGAAATTATGAGTGTTGTATATGTTGGCGTATTCCTGAGCATGACCGCTCAACTCCGCTGGGTCGCCGGTCCACAGGCGGGTTATCTGGTATTGGGTTCGCTCATCGTCGCCGCTAAAGGGGGCGATGTGGGTGCATTTACTCTCGGAAAGCTTTTCGGACGCAAGAAGTTGAATCCACTGCTCAGCCCCGGCAAAACGTGGTGGGGCGCTCGGGGTGCACTCGTCGCGTCTGCATTTTTCTCCTGGCTTTGGCTGACCTATATGCCTCCAGTGTTTAATCCCAACTGGGAAGCCTGCCCGTGGCCGCTGTCCATTCTTTACGGCATCGTTGTGGGAGTCGTCGGCATGTTGGGGGATCTTTGCGAATCACTCATCAAACGGGATGTCGGAAAAAAGGACTCCGCTCCTCTCATGCCTGGCTTTGGCGGAATTCTCGATATCCTCGATAGCGTCCTTTATACTGGCCCCGTTGCATATCTCTTCTGGAGTTTATTCCCGATGGCAAGTTGGGTGTAAAGCTGAACTGCGATGGAGCGCCCCCATATCGCAAAGTGCTACTATTACGCCAGTACCGGTTCGCCAATTGACCAGCGATGCCCATCGCGAATAACGCGTCGATAAAGCGTATCGCGTTCCACAGGTTCGCAACCAGCTTCGCGAATCATGCGGTGCAATGCGGGCACTGTCAAAGCTTGCGGCGTTTTGGCCCCCGCATCGTGATAGATCGTTTCGTGCACAACGGTGCCGTCGATATCGTCTGCTCCAAAACCGAGTGCGATTTGAGCGGTCGCTTCTCCAAGCATAATCCAGTACGCCTTAATGTGATCGAAGTTATCAAGCATTAAACGGCTCAGGGCAATCATTCGCAAATCCATTTGACCAGTTGGTTTGGGAAGATAATCCAAGCCAGTATTTTCCGGATGAAATGCCAGTGGAATGAAGGTCTGAAATCCGCCGGTTTCATCCTGCAAAGTTCGCAGTCTATTCAGGTGATCAATTCGATGCTCGGCCTCTTCGACATGACCGTAAAGCATCGTTGCATTTGTGCGTAAACCAAGTTGATGAGCAGTTCGATGGATTTCGAGCCAGCGTTCGGAATCTGATTTATGTTCACAAAGTTGCTTGCGGATCGTTTCATCAAAAATTTCTGCACCACCACCAGGCATACTGCCCAGTCCAACATCGATCAATTCCTGAATGACCCAGTCATAAGGCTTCTTCGTGATGTGGCTGAACCAGTTCATTTCGACACCGGTCCAGGCTTTGATGTGAATATCCGGATCGGTCTCATGGATTACTCGAACCAGATTGAGATACCAGTCGAATTTTTTCTGATGATGCAATCCACCCACCACATGGATTTCCGTAGCCCCTTTTTCCTGAGCCTCCCGGACACGTTCGCGGACCATTTCATCCGTAAACACATAGGCTTTGTCGGCTTTCAGATCGGAACGGAATGCGCAAAATCGACAGCGATATACGCACACATTGGTTGGGTTCAGATGAATGTTGGTGTTGTAATAAGCGTAATGACCATTTCTCTGCACGCGAACGTGATGGGCCAGTCGCCCCAATGTCAGCAGATCGACTGAGCGATCCAGAAACAAACCATCCTCGATAGACAGACGTGTTCCTGAGTAGACCTTCTCTTCGATTTCCGCAACTCGTTTTTGAATATCTGCTTGTGGCATAGTATTTTCACTGTGTGATATTATTTGTCGTGCTGTAATTGACGGCAATCATCAATTGCAGGGTGCCTATCCTATAACTATTTTAGACATTGATCGTCTGAAGTCTGTTGTAATTCGTATCTTATGCGACCAGTTGTCGCGGACAGTCAATTTATCGAGTGAACCACAGGTCTGCAATTCCGAACAGAAACAGGCCAATGCTGATAATCGCATTGATATTAAAGAATGCGACGCCTGCCCGCGAGAGATCCTGAGGAGTGACGAGGGCATGCTCGTAGATCAATAACAGAGCCACAACGATTACACTGGCCAAAAACAGCCAGGAAAGTGGACTTGTCCACGCGAACAGAATCAGGGTGATCGCACAGAGGAAATGGCTCAAAGCAGCCAGTTTCAGCGCTTTAGGTATTCCAATTCGAGCCGGGATGCTGAATAGCCCAGCCTGCCGATCGAACTCGGCATCCTGACAGGCATAAATGATATCAAATCCGCCCACCCAGAAGAAAATCGCAGCTGCCAGCCACCATAAACTGGGATCGACGGTTCCCGTCAAGGCAATCCAAGTCGCGATGGGCGAGAGCATCAATGCTGCAGCCAGCCAGTAGTGAGCCCACATGCTGAAACGTTTCACGTAGGAATAGCCCAGTAAAAACACAAGAACGGGAACGGAGAGAATCAGCGGAGTTCGATTGGGAAAAAACAGCAGTGTGCTGGCGACGAAAGCCAGTCCACTGAAAATCGTCAGCCCCAGGACCTGTCTGGCCGAAAGAATTCCAGCGGGGATGTGACGACTTTTCGTCCGCGGATTCTCCGCATCGATTTTACGATCAGCATATCGATTAAAGGCCATCGCAGATGTGCGGGCAAACACCATGCACAGGAGAATTCCACACAAATCCTGTACCCGAAATTCAACTTGAGTCCTCCAGGCGATTGCGGCACTGAGCAATGCAAACGGCAATGCAAAAATCGTGTGACTGAATCGAATCAGCCCCAGATAATTTTTGAACGTCGATGTAGGAGTGCTCTGAGCAGTAGTCATGTTTTTCGACTCAATTGCGTGGAGGTCCGATTTTACAGAGATGTCATACCATTTCCACTGGAATGAAGAAATGATCAATTTTTGCCAATGCTTTCACTCAACATTCCTGTTGAGTAGGATAGGTTTTGCTTTCTGATAAACAAAACATTTCATGAACAAAAACAATCGAGTGGGAATAGAAATATGAGATGGGCATTAGCAGTCGTGATCGCAACGATCGTGGTTTTCATGTGGGGATTTATTTTCTGGGGAATCAGTGGACTCCCCGAAAAAGGAGTGGTAAAAGTTGAGGACCCCGCATCTGCAGGAATCGCACTGGTCGAGCATTTTCCAGAAAACGGGATTTATTTCGTCCCCGGATACAGCCCGAATAATGAAGTGGCTAATGAGGACGAAATTGAAGAAGACGATCCGGTTGCAGAATTCACAAAACTACATAATGCGGGCCCACTGGCGATTGTCTGCATGGCATCCATCACTGGGGGACCTCTTATGGATCCCGGCGTGATGTATTCGGGTTTCTGTCACATCATGCTAACCTGCATTTTCCTGGCGTTTTTACTGGGATTGAGTGGATCTGCTCTACCAACCCGCTGGCGTCGTGTTCGCTTCTTTATCTTTGTTGGCTTTCTCTGTTCTTTTTATTGCAACATTGGAGATGCCGTCTGGTGGAGATATCCTTGGAATTGGCAATTGCTGACTGCACTTTACGACTGGGTCGCCATTTCCCTGGGCGGAATCGTCATCACCTTGATCGCTCCTGTCTGGGGACGAAAAGAGAATGCTTAAATTGAAGCATCCTATCTGTTCCAGGAAGACGATAGACAAAATGTAATCGCCTCAATCGGCAATCACTTTCGCGATTTCTTCTGTTGTAACCGGTTGAATCACGCCGCGTTCGGTGATCAGCCCGGCAATATACTCCGCGGGAGTCACATCAAAAGCCGGGTTGTAAGTGTCTATTTCCAGTGGAGCGGTCTGCTTACCATAGCCGTGTGTGATTTCGGCTGAATCTCGTTGTTCGATCGGAATCTCTTCGCCAGTGGCTAATGAAAGATCGAACGTGCTTGATGGAGCAGCGATGTAAAATGGAATGTTGTGCGCCTTGGCGAGGACTGCCGCAGAATAGGTTCCAATTTTATTGGCGGAGTCTCCATTGGCAGCGATGCGGTCTGCTCCTGTGACGACTGCTTGAATTTTGCCCTCTTTCATCACCCAGGCTGCCATTGAATCGCAGATGAGTGTGCCGGGAATGCCATGCTGGAGAAGTTCCCAGGCTGTTAAACGAGCCCCTTGTAAGAGGGGACGAGTTTCATCGGCATAAACGTGAATGTTTTTCCCCTGCTTATGAGCTGAGTAAAGTACCGAGAAGGCCGTGCCCATTCCAGCGGTTGCTAATGCTCCGGTGTTGCAATGTGTGAGCACACCGGCTCCCTGCGGAATTAACTCGGCTCCGAAACGTCCGATCGCATCGCACATTTCGCGATCTTCGTCATCAATTGTCCGCGCTTCTTCGAGCAATCGTTTCCGCATAGCTGCTGGATCCAATTGAGATTCCGCCTGTGCCAACTTCTGCATCCGATCAATTGCCCAGAACAAGTTCACAGCTGTCGGACGACTATCCGCCAGATAAGTACAAACTTTATTAAACTGCTGATCGAATGTGGCTCGATCTGTCTGAATCACATCTCGAAGCCCGACAATGATCCCATAAGCGGCAGATACTCCAATCGCAGGAGCACCACGAACACTCAGCCGTTTGATCGCTCCGTAAACATCCTCGGGAGTTTCGCAGTCCAGAAATGTCGTTTCGGTCGGAAGTTTCGTCTGATCCAGCAGGCGTAAATGTCCATCGACATCGCCAATCCATTCAATGGTTTTCATAATAATTCGCTTAAGCTCTATTTGATATGTTCAGTTTTAATAGAATTTTTCTGGGTGGCGGGGGCGCTCCGCTATAACGGAAGCCCCCGGAAGTTCAACGATTCGGGGGCTTCTCTTCGAGAGCGCCCCCGCCACCCGGGTTAAATGTTTTGCATTAATCTTCTGGAGCGAACCTGTGTTCTTAATGTTTGTTGAATTTCTCCAGTTTTCATTTGGAACGCGGAATTGTTCAACTGTAATCAATTTGACCTCCCGTTCCCACCCACAAGAATTTGCACAGGATTGCCAAAACAGCCCTGTTGGCTAAGATCAATTGAGTCAGTTTTGATACAATAATCGCTCGACTCCCTGTCCATTGAAGATGCGACTGGGAGCCCCAAACTTTTATCGCACATTCTCGAAAACTGGTCGAATGTATCGGCCTTGAGAGACTTTTATAGCAAGGACATTGACGCATGTTGGAAATACCTGTCATCCGCTGGGGACAGCCTTACGAGAGTCTGGAAAAAGCAGAAGTCGTTCATTTTGAGACCGGTGAAAAACTGGCCGAAATTCATCAGGCCAACGGTGGCCTCGTGAAAATGGATATGCGAAAAGCTCACAAAGCTCGCGAAGCCTTAAAAAAAATCGACATTTATGAACTGGTCGAAATGTGCGCCAAAGCCGGCGACCTGTACATGAACGCCACCTTGCCGCTGGGAAATAGCACGCAAACTCCCGAAGAGTTCTGCAAAATCCAGTCTGCCAGTACGGGCCTGCCGGAAAACATGTGTGCGGGAAATATGCACAAAATCGCGTTCGTGCTCAAGAATATGAAAGAAATTCTTGATGCACTGACACGTGGGCTGCCTCTGGAAATTCTCCAGAAGGGTTACGGCATGGAAGATCGGGGCGTGATGGTCAGCTATCAGGCAACTTCACCAACACTCGGATTGGTGCTACCATCCAATTCCCCCGGTGTTCACACTTTGTGGTTACCCTGTATTCCGATGCAGATTGGCCTCGTCCTGAAGCCCGGTTCTTCCGAACCCTGGACTCCATATCGCATGGCCTCCGCTTTCATGGAAGCCGGTATTCCCGGAGAAGCGATTTCACTTTATCCAGGTCCGCATGATGTAGGGGGAGCAGTCACTGAAGAATGTGAGCGAGTGATGATCTTCGGCGGACAGGCGACTGTCGACAAATATGCGAGTAATCCGAATGTGCAGGTGCACGGTCCTGGTTTCAGTAAGATTTTGCTGGGCGATGATGTCGTCGATCAATGGGAATCGTATCTCGATTTGATGGTCGATAGCGTGCTGGCCAACGGCGGTCGTAGTTGTATTAATGCCTCTGCGATTTATGCTTCACGACACACCAATGAAATTGCCGATGCCCTGGCTCAACGACTGGCGAAGGTCGAACCGACTTTGATGAGCGATCCTAACGCTCAATTAGCCGCGTTTGCCAATCCCGACGTCGCCCAGGCCATGAACGATCAAATCGAAGAGGGTCTCAAAGAAGGTTCCGTCACCGAAGTGACTGCGAAATATCGTAATGGCGATCGACTGGAGAAACATGAACGTCATGCCTTTCTCAAGCCGACCGTCGTGCTCGCGACTGATCCCTCTGCCACACTCGCGAACACCGAATACATGTTCCCGTTTGTATCAGTTGTCGAATGTCCTCAAGCGAAGATGATCAAAACGATCGGCCAGACGCTCGTCTGCACGGCTCTGACGGACAACGAAGCGTGGTCAGCAGAACTTGTCAATGCGATGAATATCGATCGATTGAATATCGGTGAAGTGAAGACGGTTCAACTCAACTGGCTGCAACCGCATGAAGGAAACATTGTTGACTTCCTGTTCCGCAGCCGGGCGTTCCAGAATCAACCACCACAGGCAGTTCATTAAGAGATCCGAATATTACTTAATCCTGTCAATTTCAATTTAGGGTGGCGGGGGCGCTCCGCGACAGCGGAAGCCCCCGATACTTCAACGATTCGGGGGCTTCTCTTCGAGAGCGCCCCCGCCACCCGTATTTTTTGATGTCGTTGAGGAAATAAAATATCGATGCTCGACTGGCCAGCCTTTCTTGATCCGACTTTGAGACTGGCGTTCTGGACCATTCTGGTTGGTTCAATCGCAAATGTAACATGTGCCATTTTGGGATGCTTCCTCGTCCTGCGTCGCATGAGTATGTTGGGAGATGCACTCTCGCATGCTGTATTGCCGGGGTTGGTCATCGCATTTATTGTCACGGGCTCGACATCATCGTTGCCGATGTTTCTCGGGGCGACATTATTCGCCATGTTGACTGCTGGTTTAACGAGACTGCTCACGACGCACGGACAAGCATCCGAAGAATCGTCTCTCGGAATTGTCTTCACCTCATTTTTTGCTCTGGGCATTCTGCTGGTGCAGATTTTTGCTGAGAAAGTGCATATCGATCGCGATGCGGTTCTCGAAGGCGCGATTGAATATGTCGCTTTAGATACCGTTCAGTTTCTGGGATTGAACTGGCCAGCGGCTTTATGGACAACCCTGTTTGTACTACTTGCAGTCATTGGCTGGCTGTCTCTATTCTGGAAAGAAATCAAAACCGCTGTCTTTGATACCGACTACGCAGCAGCCATCGGATTATACGGCTACACAATGCTCGCTACCTTAATCGTGCTTGTTGCGGTTTGCGTGGTGGCATCATTCAAGATTGTCGGCAGCATTCTCGTAGTCGCCATGCTGATTGTTCCCGGGGCATCCGCCCAACTACTTACTCAGCGGCTGCGAAATATGATCCTCATTTCTTGCGCGTTTGCAGCGGTGTCCACTGCAGTTGGTTATGCAATCGCCTGGCAATTGAACACAAGTGCTGCGGGAATGATGGCAGTCGTTTCCGGACTTGGATATGTACTGGCACTTACATTTTCTCCGTCGCAGGGATTGATTGCTCTGAAATTGAGGCGTCGACGTTTACAACAGAGAATTCATGCAGAGGATGTCCTGGGAATCTTGTATCGCTGGGAAGAAAGCCATAAAGGACACGGACTGCAGCGGTATCCGAAACTGCAGGAAATTCAAGAAATCGCAGGTGAAGATTTTCGTCATGCCTCTCTCGAGCAATTATCAAAAGTTGGATTGATCGACCTTGATCGCGAAGCGAGATATTCACTGACAGATCAAGGTCGACTTGTTGCCGAACGAATTGTCCGGGGGCATCGTTTGTGGGAATCATTTCTGGATACCGAATTCCAACTCCCTGGAGATCACCTGCACGATGCGGCTCATCTGATGGAACACTATCTCGATCAGGAATCCCGCGAACAAATCGAACGTGATCTCGGCTCCCCGGCAGCCGATCCTCATGGCCGGTCGATTCCACCGAAAGTTTCCGATTAGGTTCCAATCTTGAAAAAAATTCCAGAAACCAATTGAACCCGATGAACCTTCCCTTCACGAATGGAATCTGTCTGTCATAATCGCAGGACAAATCTGAATATCGCACATTAATTATTCGAGGAAATCTTCAATGCCCAAACTGGGAGTGAATATCGATCATGTCGCCACAGTGCGGCAGGCCCGAAAAACCGTAGAGCCCGATCCTGTCTGGGCAGCGACGCTGGCGGAGTTAGGCGGGGCAGACGGAATCACCGTCCATCTGCGTGAAGATCGTCGTCATATTCAGGATCGCGATGTTCGTGTATTGCGAGAAACGGTACGGGTAAAGCTGAATCTGGAAATGTCGGTTTCGGAGGAAATCACGGATTTCGCTCTCGATGTCATGCCCGATCAATGCACGCTCGTCCCGGAAAAGCGGGAAGAAGTGACGACCGAAGGAGGACTCGATTTAATCGCACATCGGGATCGGGTTTTACGCTGTGTCGACCGTTTACTGGAGGCGGGAATTGAGGTCAGCCTGTTTATTGATCCGAATGCCAAGCAGATTGAAGTTGCCGATTCGATGAATGTGCATGCTGTTGAACTCCATACAGGACAATATGCTGAAGCGGTCGATGTGGAAACGCAAACTCGAGAACTCGATCTGTTGTTTGAAGCAGGGGAAGAAGCCCGTACTCGTGGTATGTTGCTTCATATGGGACATGGCTTGACCTATTTGAATGTTGAGCCAATCGTTGAAATTCCTGGGGTTTCCGAGTTGAATATCGGTCACAGTATTATTTCTCGTGCGGTTTTCGTGGGGATGGAACGAGCCGTTCGGGAAATGAAGGCACTTTTGAATCCTCCTCTGATTATGGCCAATGATGTATGATTTCTCGTAATGACATTTCTGGTCAACTCCAGTGGGTATTCTTTATTGCATCTCTATTACTGGTGATTTCGCTGGTCGGATTGAACGGAAGATGTTCTGCGCAGTCTCCAGAGTTGACAAGTCAATCCATTCCTGAAGTCGCAACATCCGAGGCTACACCAGCAGGAACATCTGCGGCCATCGCGTTGAGTCCTGAAGAGCGCGAAAAGCGGGATAAAGGCAAACAGATGCTACCCGTTTTCTGGATTCTGTTAATCGGGATTGCCATCCTTGGGGGATTGCTGGTCTTGATGGCCATCTATCTCGGTTCCCATGCCAGACGAATTGCTCGCAAGCCTTCACCGTCGGCTAAGTTGAAGAATGAATATTGGTATCTTCAGAAAAGGGAGACCCCGGAACAAGAACTCGGTATTCCACCTCAGAAAGATGAGACAGAGTAATGCCAGGATCTCGTTCTGAGTTGGAATTCTCATTCCCTGCTGAGTGTCGCATTCGTAGTGGTAGCGATTTTGATCGTGTGTATGCTGAAAAACAGCGGGCTGGCGATGACATGCTATTGATATTCGGCATGGCAAATCAACTTGGCATTTCACGGATTGGGTTGAGTGTCTCCAAAAAGCATGGCAATGCCGTACAACGAAATCGTAGGAAACGACTTTTGCGGGAAGCTTTTCGGCTCTCTAGAAAACAGATCCCCATCGGGTTTGATTTCGTTCTCATTCCCCGGGTGATTGATACGCCGACGCTAAAAGGTTACCGCAGTTCATTGATCAGACTCACAAAAAAAATTGCACGACGGCAGTCTGCTCAAATGAAGAAGGCAGACTGATGCTGAGTATTTCCGTTGCAATCTCGTGGCTACTCTCACGAATTTTGATTTTTTTGGTTCGCTGTTATCAATGGACACTCAGCCCCTTAATCGGACGCCAGTGTCGATTTCAGCCAACCTGCAGTAATTATTTTATTCAGGCCGTGGAAAAGTATGGCGCTTTTCAGGGGGCCTATAAAGGTCTTGTACGTATAGCCCGCTGTCATCCCTGGGGGGGCAGTGGTCATGATCCCCCGTAGTTCAGGCTGTGATTTACTCGGTCGCATTTGAGGCTTCATCTGGGCTCAACTGCCGATTTCGAAATGGCGTACTTAAAACGACAGATTTGATTAAATTCCGCAGAGAGTCATCGTTGTTGAGTATGTCCTCTGTGATTTGATTGATGACGCAGTCGTCCCGATCGTCCAGGCTTCTGCCGAGTGCGAAGCCCAGCATTTTGCGGGTCAGTTGACGATAGAATTCTGGTTTACGTTGAACCATGATTGTTTTGAGGCCTTCCAAGCCATCGACGGTTTCTCCGGATGGAAAAGTTGCAGTGGCATCGATCGGTTTACCTTCCTGTTCTTCCTGCCAGCGGCCGAGAACGTCGAAATGATCGAGTGCGAAGCCGGGAGGATCAATCAGATTGTGGCAAGCTGAGCAGGAAGGATGATCGCGATGCATTGCCAACTGTTCGCGAATGGTCATCTTTCCTTTTTTGCTTTTGGAGAGTTCGGGGATGTCGGGCGGAGGATTCGGGACTCGAATTCCTAACAACGTTTCCAGGATCCAGCCACCACGGAGTACGGGGCTGGTACGGTTGGGATAAGAAGTCAGCAGATGCACGCCTCCCATGCCGAGGACACCTCCACGTTGCCCATTCGTAACAGCGACTTTTTCGAAGGGGCCATCTTTACTCAACTGGGGATTGGGCGACCAGGGCCAGTCCTGCTTGTCTGATTTTTCTTCCTCATCAAAGCCATAATGCTTTCGCAGTCGTTTATTGACGATCACATAATCGGCGGTGATCAGTTCCATCAGACTGTGGTTATTCTGCAGCAGGTAAGCGAACAGCTGATTGGGTTCTTCGCGAAAACCAAGTAATAATTCCGTTGTAAACTCTCCTTTGAACTTGCTGGTGTCTGGAGCAACACGTCCTCCAATATCTCGAGTTCCTAGCCACTGCCCAACAAATTCATCAATGAAATAGTCCGCTCGCGAATCGTTGAGCATACGGTCGACTTGCTCTTTGAGAATCGTATCTTCATTCAGGTGCCTCTCGGCTGACAATTCAAATAGTTCGTCATCCGGCAGCGATCCCCACAAAAAATAGGAGAGACGCGAAGCGAGTTCAAAATCGGAAATCGGTTCCAGTGACTGAGATTCTGGCAGCGATTCCACCCGAAACAAAAACGGTGAAGAAACCAGTACACCTTTGAATGCCAGTTTCAAGGCTTCAACATGCGGATCATCTCGCTTAGCTGCGCGATCATAGAGGGACATGAATTTGTCCACTTCAGTCGAGACAGCTGGTCGTCGAAACGCTTGAGAAATGAAAGCCTTCAATTTCTGAATTGCAACAGATCGCGGATTCTCGGGTATCTTTCCGGGAGATGTGCCGGTTAGTTTTTCATAGACTCGCAACTGATCCTGATTCAGCTCCTTATCATTCTGCTTGAAATGCAGGAATGTAACGGACGCGTTTTCTTCGCCCGTGCAGCGAATTTCCAGGGTATGAAACCCCCGAGAAAGTTGTATGCTGGTGTCGTAATTGACAGGAAAATCCCCTTCGAACTTTGGTTTGCCGTCAATCGCAAATCGTTCAACAACAATCCCATCGACTTTAAAGGTGAGAGTCGTGGATTTCTCGACAGGTTGAGCACGAACACGAACAAAATGCTGTCCGGCAGAATAGATTCGCGGAACCAATCGTAAGGATTTCTTCGGTTCGAGTATTCTGGTCGCAGAGTCTGAATTTTTATCAGGCGGCAAGAGTTGATTGGCTGGAATCGTGATTTTGATCGACGGTGAAGGAAGAGCAACGTCAAGAATTTCTTCAGCGGCTTCAAGATATCGTTCCATTAGGATTGGTGGCAAAAACAGAGTTTCCCCATTGTTATCAAACCCTTCACCACCGGAACCATCGACTGGAAATCGAACAGCAGCTTCGGTTCTAACACCAAGTAAATCTCGAATGGTATTCGTGTATTCGGTTCGATTCAGACGTCTGCTCGTAATCGAACCCGCAAACGGCCCCTGTTCACAAGCCGTCTGTTGCAAAGTCTGATCAATCCATTCGGCAACTCCAAGACGCTCCGCCTCGCTCGGTTGTGTTTCATCCGGAGGCGGCATTGTGCGATTGCGAAGTTGCTCGGCTACACTATTCCAGATCGAACGCATCTGCGACATCTCTGCTACGTTCTTTGCCTGCAGGAACTTGACATCATGTTCGGAGTCTTCTGGAGAATGACAATCACCACAAAATGTCACCAGCTTCGGGCGAATATCTTCTTGATACTGCAGAGGTTCCTTAGCATAGAGATGAATTTCCGGGGGTGAAAAGGTAAATGCGATCAGAGCCAAAAAATACTTCGCTTGAGAATACTTCATTCTGTTCTCTCAACTTCAAATGAGGTTAGAGGATTCTCAGTGGAAAACGATCTGAAGACATGCAGGAGACTGCAGATGCCATCAAATTGGCTAAGCAGCCAGATTCAGAAAGTTTTTCAACAAGACAGTGCCGGCTTCCGTTAGAAAACTTTCCGGATGGAACTGCACGCCGTGAATCGGAAAGTCGCGATGACGCAGGCCCATCAGTTCAGCCGGGTAATCTTCGTCAGCGGACCAGGCGGTGGGGATTAAACAGTCGGGGAGAGATTCCTGAGGGACAATCAAACTGTGATAGCGGGTAGCGATACTCGGGTTTTCGATGCCGGCAAAAACACCTTGTTCATCGTGACGGATGCGAGAGACTTTGCCGTGCATGAGTCGATCTGCTCGCACGACTTTGGCTCCGTAGACATCGGCAATGGATTGATGCCCCAGGCAAACACCTAATAACGGTAATTTCGGTCCGAATTCATGGATGATCTCACAGGAAAGTCCCGCTTCTTTAGGAGTGCAGGGACCGGGAGAAATGATAATCCGCTCGGGATTCAGCTCCGCAATTTCTTCGAGGCTCGTCTGATCGTTTCTCTTCACAACGATTTCTAGTGATGGATCGATTTCCCCCAACCGCTGGACGAGGTTGTAGGTGAAAGAATCGTAATTATCGAGAACAAAGATCATGTAGACCACAATCATAAACAGGACGATAGTAGCAATTGGTAATTAGTAACCCGTGAGGGAATTGTAACACCAATGGTCTGAAAAGCGACCTGCCAAGATGTCCAATCTCACGTGCCGGGGCGGCGTGGGGGAGCAAATTTCACTTTTTCGACATACCGAATAACTTGCCCGTTTTGCGGATTGACATAACCAGTACAGGCAGAAACTGCGGAAATGACATGTCGATAGTGCAGGTTATAATCGGCATCGATTTCGACTTCGAGATCGTCCATAAAAGGATTGTCCCGACGTCCAACCAAATTACCAACTTCTGCATTTAAGCGGTCGAAGGCCAGATTGTCGTTACCAAGGGAAACCTGTCGCATGGAAACGCCCGCTAAAGTTCCATCCTCATTCGCAGTCAGGCGAACCTTAATCGGTGGAATAGGAACGTCCGGTGATTCGGTTGCCTGTTGCCCGAGCGGCATATTGATATTGAAGTCACCTTCCAGTGGGATGATTTTCAATGTCAACATGAAGAAAATCAGCAACTGAAAGACGACGTCGATCATCGGCGCCATCTGAGCTTCAATTTTCGTTGCCGAGACTCTCGAATTTCGCAGCTTCATGGTTCAAACCTGACACTCAGTTGAGTGAGATGAATAATCGCAATAATTAGCAAAGTGTTATTTCACGAGTTGTTTGGCACGGAGTGAGAATTTTTCAAATCCGTTCTCCTGAGACAGTTTGATCAATTCCTGAATGAGACCTGTGGGAGTTTCCGAATCCGCTCGAATTTCGATCGTCATTTCCTGATTCCCCTCCGGTCCGTATAAGGCTTGGGCAACCCGTTTTTCTTCCAGGAGACGACGACCATAATCGAGAACGGGAATCAGTTCATCCCCTTCAAAAATATAAGCCTCAGGATCAGTCTTTTCGCCCAGCTTGTTTCGATTGAAACCAATATTAACGACCAGAACTTTGTCTCGGGCAGCTTCTGGAGGTCGGGCCAACTGATCACTCGGGAGTTTCACACGTTCGTCGGCCTGAGTCTGCTCGAAATTTGTCACCAGCATGAAAAAGGCGATCAACTGGAACACGACATCGATCATCGGAGTCATGTCCGGTTCAAGGACCGTTGAAGCTGTTTGTTTATATCTCATGACATTTCTCAGAAAGTCAAATTTTGAAGGAGAATTGTTCCGATTTTGATTAAGCAGCAGGAGGTGTAGGCTGTTTGCTGATTGGCAGACGGCTCATCAGACCTTCGCTGATCATCCCGACTTCAAGCATGTAACGGGCGACACGGTTTCGCAAAATGCTGTAGGCAACCATAGCAGGAATCGCGACGGCCAGTCCTTCGAGTGTTGTAAACAGAGCAGTTGAAATACCATCGGCCAGTTCGCTTGGCTTGGGAGCGACAGTCGCGGTGGCGATTTTCTGGAAGGAGAGAATCATACCGTAAACCGTACCCATCAGCCCAATCATCGGAGCGACGGAAGAGATCAATGCCAGATAGCTGAGCTTGTGCTCGTAAGTCATATTTTCTTCTTCGCCGAGTTCCTGCATCCCTTCGATGGCGGCTTCGTAACCACGATCCAGACGGCTCATGCCGACGGCCAGAATACGGGCAATCAGTGAATCATCCGCTTTGGAAAGATCGTAAGCCCCTTTGTAATCTTTGGCATCCAGTTTTCCCTGAAATTCATCGACGAAATCCTGAGGCACGAAGACATCCCGTTTAACCTGCATCACATTGGTCATGACCAATGCCATCATGACGATGGAGAGGATCAACAGAATTCCCCCGAAAATACCAGACGCTTCAATCATCCAGATGAGGAAGCTTTTTTCTTCGGGAGCATCACTGGAACCGGAATCGGCCGCAGGTGCAGGCTCTGCAGCTGGCTCAGCCGCTGGTTCCTCTTCACCCTGAGCATAGGCAGTCGAAGTGAGACTGGCTGGTCCCATCACCTGCAGTCCAAAACAAAATACAAGGCTCAAGACACATAACAAGGCAATGTGCGGGCGTGATGCAGAATCTGAATGCGACAACTTCACGAGGGTGTTCTCCAAACCAATAGCTTTTTTTAGCGATTTTCAATCGACAGAGATCGAAAAGAGACTCTGTTCACATGAAAAATGTTAAGTTCCAATAATGACGAACCGGGTATCCAGAAGCAACTGGCCAAGCTGATAAACTTATCTGTTTGAGCCAAATTGCTGACTTTAAACCCCGGAGAGTTTCTTAGTCCAGGGACTGTTAGGGTAATTTGTTTCTAAACTTGCTCTGGCTTCTTCGGCACGGCCGGGTTGTCCAACGGCTGGCCAGAGTTTCGCCAGATTGTACAATGCTTCCGCGTGATAGTCCTGCTGACCAGAAAAAAGAATATCAACCAGCAGGTAAGCTAGAATGGCTTCCTGAGTTTTGCCTTGTCCTAACAGAGCCGTTCCTCTCAGGACTTGTGCTTCTCCCTGCAGACGAGAATCGGATTCCTGAGCATTGGAAATAACATCTGCTAGTAATTTGAGTGCCTGATCATATTGATTTTTGATATTCAGGCATTTGGCCTTACCAAGTTTCGCTTCGAGCTGACGCTGTTTGGAGGATTCGTCTTTGGCAGGAGCTTTCAAAACGGCATCGAAAGCCGATAACGCCTGGTCGACCTGATTTTGAGCCAGCATGACTCGGGCTTTTGAGGATTGTGCAGAAAGTTTCCAGTCATCAAAAGGTGAATTCTCTAATGAAGTGAACGCAGCTTCGGCCTGTGTATAATCGTTGGTAGCCAGATAAAGTCGTCCCAGATAATCCATCGCTTCGTAATAGCGAAAACTGGTGATATTTCCGTCGGTAAATGCTTTCATTCGGGCGACCGCTTCAGGCATCCGGGCAGAATCGGCCAAGGCCGCTTTAGCAAGTGCACGAGCAATGAAGAATTGCGTATCGGTACGAACATTTGTCGCTGTTACTGGCAAACCATCCAGAACAGTTTGAAGGCTGGAAATCGCAGCATCGTAATTGCCGTTGGCTTCCTGACCGAGTGCCGCCTTTAACGTTGCAGGAGCGGCATCCCATTCGATCAATTCGATATCGTTAGCCGGAATTTCAACTTCCGCCCCGGTTTGCTGCTTCACTTTGATTGCTGTTTTGGAGATCGATGTGACTTCTCCGGAAATTCGGTTCTCCTGACTTTTGCGGGTGATAATGTCTATCGCCATTGCATTTGTTGTCAGACAGATGCCAGCCAGTGAAGCCATCAATAACATTAAAATTGAACGATCAACTCTCACGAGATTCTCCGTCATATATTGGGGTGCAGTCAAAGGCACCAGTCAGTGTTCACAATGAATGATGATGATGCGACGAATCGCATTTGATTTCAGAATTTATTCGGCGGACGGCGGTCTTTTTCGAGCCTTCCGTTTGGCAACTTCCTCGGGAGTCAGCTTCCGCTTTCGTGGTTGTTCGCCAGCAGGCCGCTTTTTCCCTGCAGCGGGATCTGCTTTTTGTTGAGCAGCCGCTTTCTTCGCGGCAGCCCTCTGAGCAGCAACTTTAGGATCAACTGGTCGTTGTTGTTCGGTCGATTTGCTTTTTCGAGGCGGGTCTGCCGAAGCAGGTGCCGCAGGCTTGGTTTTACGACGTGGTTCTTCAATCGTTTTAGGCATGGTTGCTACCATTTCCGCAGTCGAACGACGAGTTGATTTTTTGCTCGACTTCATCGTGTAACCGATAATCCCGAGACCAAATAAACCGACCACGCCCATCAGAATATAGTTGCTCAGCTGGCTTTTTGGTTCGGGTGGTTTCGGAGGAGGGGCATCGACAACGACTGGAATTGCGTTTGCCTCACCAGAATCGTAATTGCTTCCTGATTTGTTTCCCTTTGCAAGCAGGCTGCCTGGATCTGGCTTCTCTAATGGAACTGCTGCTTGGCCAAGGTTTGTTTGAACCTTACGATAGAGTTCGTCGAATTTATCCCACCACGGAGTGTCGACAAGATCTGGGCTAAGTCGGGCAAAGGTCACAATATCGGCTTTGGCACGCATGAGTTGTTCTTCTGAAGCTTTCAGGTCGGATGCAAAATCGGCATACTGCACTCGGCTTTCAGCCAGATGGTATTGAACCTCCCGGTTTCTCTCGATGTATTCCGGCGGAGCAGCTCCCCCATCAATAATCATCAGCAGACGTTTTCCGATGTTCCCCCAACCCCAGATCGAAGCCCCATCCGCCTCCTTGCCACGAACAGCAATCAGAAATTTCTCAGGTTCGCGATCCGCATTTCCCCAAGCCTGATACACATCCGCAGCTGCGATTTGTGCATCGAGAGCTTTGGGATTATCTGCAAGGATAATTTTGACATTTTCCTCTGCGGAAGTAAAATCGCCTTCCTCAATCTGGCAATTCACGAGGCGCAAGCGGACCCCCATGAGGCGTGCTGGATCAATAAATTTCGTGTCGTTCTTTCCGCGATTAATAATTTCCTGATAGGTCTTTGAAGCGGAACTGTAATACTGCTTCGCTTTCTGAGGCTCCTCGGAAGTCCCTTCGGCCAGTCCGAAATATGTTTCCGCAATCCAGATCAGAGAACTGTAATTCTGACCGCTTTTCCGATTAAAAAGAGTCGTCAGGAAGGACTCAAATCCACTGCGGACATCGGCCAGTCGTTGCTGATCGCCCTGTTTTCTGAGACGTTCGAGTTCATTCTGTAATTCCCGACCGAGTTCCACGTAAACTGCAGTCAGTGCTTCGCCACCTGATTGACCAGCGACTTTCTCCAGTTGAGTTCGAGCTTCTTCGGCTTTGTCAAGCTGTTTTGTACCGATGTAGGCCCGCAGCAGTTGCTGATAGGCAAAGCTGGCAAAGTTCGTACTTTTGACGTTGGATTCTTCTTTCGGGCGGGGCTTCCCTTCTTCAACGGCAACTGCCTTAACAACCGAATGGGGTTCGACCGTTAAATACTCAACCGCTTTTGCGTCATTTCCTCGCATGATTTCAATTTGAGAGAGTGAGACCTTGGCACGAACTAATTCCGGTGGCGATTCCCGATTTTCCGGGAGCCCTTTTTGACGTGCTTCGATTCCACTGGCCAGGTATTTCGCGGCTTGATTCTGCCACTCCTTCAATTCCTGTGGAGTTGCTTCGCTGCTTTCTTTGACGATCGCATTCAGATAGGCATTCCAGTAAGCCTGACCGGCTTCAAGTTGAGCGGTTGCATATTGCGGCACAGTATCAGGAACTTCGGAGTACCATTTTGCGGCTTCGAGCGGTTCTTCATACAGGCGATAGATACGCCCCATTTCCATACGGGCATCGGTCGCCCGGTCAGAATTCGGCCAGTTCGTGGCGATCCGTTCGCAGGTATCCACCATCATGTTGAGGATATCTTTTTTCTGATCTTTGGGGGCATCATTCACGGCTTGCATTAATCCAGCCATTGCCAGATAGGCGCCATCCAGAGCCATCGTCGGATCGGAATTCATGGCTCGTGATGCAACGTAATCTCCGACCACTGCCGTTTCAAAACTTTTTCGCTGCAGATAGAACATGTAGGCCAGTCGATACCGAGTCGCATTGATTTGCGAAATGTCGGTTGTCGGAGTTACCAGATTCAGAGCGAGTCTGTAAAGACGTTCTGTCTCGCTTAATACGGCCTGCAATTCGCCTTCGACATTGGCGATTTCTTCTTTATTGCCGGTCTTTTCTGCGGCTTTGAGTTGTTCGCGAAGTTTGCCGATTTGTTCGAGTAAGCTATTCGCGGTCCCAAATGCAGAATCGAAATCCTTTGGGTCTCCAGGCTCACGATCCAAAGCGACCAACACACGTTGGATCATGCTGTTGGAAACGTCTTTATAAGGGCCGGCATACTTATTGATTTCGCGGGCATTTTCGAGGGCTTGTCGAAGAAGTCGCGTTCTGTCGGATTCGACTGTCGTGCGATCCATCGCCAGTTTTTCCTGGGCCTGAGCCATTTCCCAGCGAATTCCCAGTCCCGTTGTCGAGCGAGCGAAAGCGCGATTCGCTTTGAGCCACTCGTCGGCTTCCATAATAACGAGTTGATAATCCTTACGGGTCTCATGATTCAGGCAGATCAGACGGAAATGACGCACCTGACTTTGCAGTCGCTGCAAACCAGCCGACTTGCCCGGATGGCTGAGCAGTTCATCGTAAATCCCGATCGCCTTTCGGATATCGTCTTGTTCTTCGAAACACTTTCCCTGCATTGTACGTGCGAATAAGCCGGCATACTGACTGCGATACTTCGTGTGGAGGTCTTCGAATTCAAGCGAAGCTTTACGAAGCGTCTCCAGATATTTATCAGAACCTTTGTCGTATGTTTGAGCTTCTTCATAAGTGCAGGAGGCAAGGTCGAGCTGAGCCCGCATGAACAAGCCTTCTACCGTTTCTCTTTGAGCCCGCTTTTCTTTTTCATCTTCGGGAATAAACACACCGAAACTTTCCCAGAGTGTTTTGTAGGAATCGTTGGCATTCTGGAAGATCTTACGAGCCGTTCCAATCAAGGCACGGGCATCCTGTTGAAACTTAGCCCGGTTTTCCACATTCGATGGAGAATGGGACTGCCAGATCAATACGCGGGCTTTCCCCAGCATAATATTGGCAAGTTCGGTATTGGCCCGAGGGGCAAGTTCATGTTTGGGGGAATCTTTCAGGAATTTTTCCAGAAATGCCTGAGCCTGATCGAGTTGTTCGGTTTGAGCTTCTGGACTTTGCACATAGCCGGAACTTGCCAGTAATGTCAGTGCACGCTCATAAGGTAATATCTGCTTAATCTCCTGAGGAACATCTGGACGTTCCTCCAGAGTTTGCAGGTATTGCATGGCCGTGTCGTAATATTGCCGTTCCCTCAAACCTTCAAGGAATTTCAGGTACGGCTCACCAGCGGTCGACGAATTGATAAAAATCACATTCAGAGTCAACAGGAAGATAATTCCCGGAAGTCTACTGGAAATCATTCGACCATAGTGACTCATTGCGCTGGAAATACTTCCATTGAGCTTGGTGCAAAAATGCCAACAGTGTGTCATTGTTTAACTCATATCGAGGAACAGCGAGTGAGATCATAATAAGTGAAATCACTCGGAAAGTGTGAAGTGAGATTAGTGTGATGAAGACACCACAGAACTAACTACATTATTCGATTTCTTGATAGGTTCGCAATCCAGTACGAAAAAACGGGCTTAAGTTCTTGAAAATCGAATGAGTGCAGACAGGCTTTACTGAGAACGAACGGCATCGAGTTCATCCAGGAACCAACTTAATTCCGATTGCACATGATCCTGCAGTTTTCCCATACGGATATGCAGAAATGCTCCCGCAACCACTAGAGGGATAGCCACAGCTAAACCGAGAGCCGTTGTGAACAGGGCAAAACTGATTTCTCCAGCAAGTGCAGAAGGATCCCCTCCGGTTTTCTGAGTGTCTGCAATTTTCGCAAACGCCTGAATCATCCCGCTGACAGTCCCCAGCAAACCGAGCATGGGAGCCGATTTCACAATGGTATTGATCCACGACGAACCGTATTCGAGATCAGCCATGACATCCCGTTCAAAACGTCCTGCCAGAATTTGGCGAAGTTTTGCAGGTGGGCGGTCAATCTGTTCGATCGCAATCAAGACCATTTGAGGAACCGCACGCGACCAGTAGTCTGGAGAATCGCATAACTGAGCAATTCCCTGCCAGTCCTGCTTCAAAATCATTGCCTGAACCTGCTCCCGAAACTGATCGGTCGCAGCGGCTGACATCCGTTTTTCAGAGATTTTACGAGCCAGCAGAATGACCTGAAAAACTCCAAACACAGCCGTCGCCGCGAGTGCGAAATAGATCGCGGTCGCAGAAGCCTGAAAAATCGGAGCAAAGTTGTATTCCATGAATCCAGCTAATCTGACACCAAAGAAAAAGTTATTGGTGAGTTACGATGATCATCCATGAAAACTAAAGACCAGGCTCCTGCCTGGCAATATTTTATTAAAACTTATTTCCCGAATTTTACACGAGTGATCTTAACCCGAAGCGTCAGCGAGGGGACGGCTTTCGATTAATATTTCGGTTAAACGACCATGATCAAAATGTTTATGTGATTTCAAACAATATAATTAAAGCTTGGGAATGATTACTCACAATTACAAGCACGAAGCACAAGCGAGTGTGTCACAAGGATGAGTTTTCAACACACTCGCTTGTGCTTCGTGCTTGTCTCACTAGTGCCCTGTCAGGGCTTAGAATTGGACCTCTAATAACGGTAACGCACTCCGTTGTCGTGCTTTACAACATCACCAATCCCAATTTATAAGTGTAGATGACGCACTAGCTTATTTGTAATCCATTCCGAGTTCTTTCACTAGAAACGCGTAAACGTCGGCTAATTCTTCAATGATTTTTGAAGTTGGTTTGCCAGAGCCGTGACCGGCTTTGGTTTCGATACGAATCAGAACGGGCTCGTCACTTGCATTGCATTCCTGCAGGCGAGCCGCGAATTTGAAACTGTGCCCCGGAACGACCCGATCGTCTGTATCGGCTGTCGTGACCATCGTCGCGGGATACTTTGTCCCCGGTTTCAATTGATGATAAGGTGAATATTTGAGGAGAGTTTCAAACTGCTCAGGATCATCGGAGGAGCCATATTCATCGACCCAGTAGCGACCGGCTGTGAATTTCTGGAAACGCAACATGTCCATCACACCAACCGCAGGCAGACAGGCTTTATACAAATCTGGCCGCTGGGTCATACAGGCTCCGACCAGTAAACCGCCATTGCTGCCACCCTGAATCGCCAGTTTTTCGCGGCTCGTGTAATTATTATCGATCAACCACTCGGCTGCTCCGATGAAGTCATCGAAGACGTTCTGCTTATTATGTAGCATGCCGCCCTGATGCCAATCTTCGCCGTATTCGCCGCCGCCACGTAGGTTAGCCACACAATAGACTCCTCCCATTTTCAACCACTGAGCACGACTGATTGAAAAGTAGGGCGTCAGAGAGATATTAAATCCACCATACGCGTAAAGGAGCGTCGGGTTGTTGCCATCAAGTTTTAAACCTTTTTTGTAAGCGATAAAGAGGGGGACTTTCGTGCCATCTTTACTCTCATAAAAGACCTGCTTAAGTTCGTATTCACTTTCATCAAAATCGATTTCCGATCGCCGGAAAAGCTTGCTCTCGCCGGTAATCATGTTGTAATGATAAATGCTTGGAGGCGTGGTAAAGCTGGCGAATGAGTAGAAAGTTTCAATTTCATTGCGCTCCCCATCGAATCCCGATGCTGTACCGATGCCTGGGAATTTCACTTCCCGGATAAATTGGCCATCCAGACCATACATTTTAACTTCGGTTTTGACATCTTTGAGTGAACTGACCACAAAGAGATTGGCGATAACACTGATCGACTCAATCGGCTCGGAGCCTTCCGGCAGAATTTCTTCGTAGTTTTCCGGAGAGGGGTTGCGAATGTCGATCGCAATGATTCGCTTATTTGGAGCATCCAAATCTGTTTTGAAGTAGAAACGAGCGCCATCATTTCCAAGGAACGAATACTCGTTTTCAAAGTGGTCGATCAGTGGAACAGGAATGCCGTAAGGTTCCGTCAAATCTTTGACAAAGATGCGATATTTATCGGCGGTTCCCTTCCAGACGGTAATGATCAGATATCGTCCATCGTCGGTAACCGTTGGTCCAAAGCCCCATTCCGGTTGATCGGGACGTTCGTAAACGAGTACATCCTCACTTTGAGGAGTTCCGACCCGATGATAGTAAAGCTTGTGATTCAGATTCAAACTCTGAAACGCTTCCCCTTCTTTCGGTTCGGCAAATCGTCCATAGAAGAAGCCTTTGCTGTCTGGAGTCCAAACGGCTGAAGTGAACTTGAGCCATTCCAGCTTTTCCGATAACAGCTCCTTAGTGGCAATGTCCATAATCCTCCAGGTTCGCCAGTCAGAACCGGCTTCCTGAATGCCGTAAGCGAGATATTTTCCATCATCGCTGAATGCCATTCCATCCAGAGCGACAGTGCCATCTGCGGACCAGGTGTTCGGGTCGATCAAGAGTTCGGGTTCGTCCTCCAGACTTTCCATCATGTACAGAACAGCCTGATTTTGCAGTCCGTCATTCTTCTGGAAGTAGTACCGCCCACCATGTTTGCTGGGAGCCGAGTATTTTGCATAGTCCCAGAGCTTGAGCATTTCCTTCTCGATTTTTTCACGAGCAGGAATCTGAGCCAGATACGCATCAGTCACTTTATTTTCTGCTTCGACCCAGGCTTTGACATCGTCAGACTCGCGAACGTCATCTTCGAGCCAGCGATAAGGGTCGGCTACTTCTTTGCCATGATAAATGTCGGTTTGATCGACTTTTTTCGTCTTAGGATAATTCAAGTCAGCAGCCATCGCAGAGTGTGTGAAAAGAGATTGGAGCAGAGTGCAACCAAGAAACAGCGAAACGGTCAGCAGATACCTCATTGCGAATCCTTCGAGATCATCAGGTGGACGGTAATCAGTTGAGACGTGTATCTGGAATAATAACTGATCACAACGGAAAGTCACGCCGCCTGGAAAGGGAAGCTGCAATCCGAATGAAATTGTGACGACAGCACCAACACCCCAGGCAATTCTCAGGACTTCGATTGAATTTCAATTCCATCCACCCAGCTCATCACTCCATAACGCGATCCCCCCCCACAAGTCCCCACGCTCAGACGCGAAATCTGATCGGATCATTTCAATTGTTCATTTCCTCCGTAAATACAAGGGTGAAGCCCCATAATCTTTCACATCGGTGGGGAAATGTGGGAAGCCCATTTGGGTAACACCCGACCCAATAAATGTTCACCCGAACACCTGGCTGGCGTTCGTTAATTTTGAAAATGAAGAATTCGTAACTATATGCAGGATAAGAATCTAAGGCGATTTCCAGGGACCAGTTTTCGCAATCCCGCAAGGCCTATCTTGACGATGGAGAATCGGAGGGTAAATTGGTGCCAATTGGTGAATAGTGGGGAGAAGTGGGGAGATGCCATTAACTGGAACTTTCGAGCGGTCGCTCGATGACAAGCATCGACTTGCGCTACCCAAACCTTTCCGAGATCAAATTCTTTCAGACACCGAAACGACCCTCTATGCCGCTCCCGGAAACGATCGATGTATTGCGTTGTATTCCGCAAAATCCTTCCAGGAGCTGGCTGACCGTCTCACAAAACTTTCCTCAGCTCAATCTGACGTTCGCAATTACCTGCGGATGTTTTATTCCCAGGCCGAGTGCCTCGAACCCGATAAGCAGGGGCGTATTCGCTTACCTGCCCGGCTTGTTGCATTCGCTGGTTTGGAAAGTCAGACAACACTGGTGGGAGTGCGGGATCATGCGGAAATCTGGGAAACAACCCGATGGGAATCCCTCCTGGCCAGCCATGCAGATGAATTCGACTCACTCACAACTGCAGCAATGCAGGCACTTGAAAAGCAATAAACACCTCAGTTCGAGCGATTTAGCTCGTTCGGTATATTTCCCGCTGCCTTACCGGGCGACGTGGAACAGGGCCGGAAAGGAATCTTGCCCTTGAGGGCAGGTTTGATCGTTGATCATTCCTGCACGTGCTCGATCGAGAAGGATGGATCCTATCTCGATCGATTTTTTTATGCCTACCGATCAAGTACCATATTCTACAAGCACGAAGCGTGAGTAAGTAAGTTGTTTCATGACGTTGCACTCGCTTGCGTTTCGTGCTTGTATTGCAATGTTGACAGCTCTTGATTTTTCTGAAGGACGTAACGTCCATGGCGCTCCCGGATTACTTTCCAGAGATTACTCAAGCCAGTCGTATCGCGGTCTCATTTCGCGGATACAACATCACTAACGCCGGTCAAACTGCGGCTCTGTTAAAACATTCTCTGCTCGGACCTCTCCTGCACGATCGACTCCAGCAAGCCGATATTCTGTGTGCAGACGCACTAGGTATCAAAACCACATTGCAAAAAGATCTGGAGTTGAACCGTCCTTCCGATTTATCGACCTATTCACAAGATTTGGCAATGATTGTCGCAGTCGAATTAGCTCACTGGGATGCGATGCTGGAAGTTCTGGGAGATCGCAGAAAACAGATTCGTGTTTTAACTGGATACAGCCTCGGAGAAATCACCGCGACCATTGTCAGCGGTTTGTTCGACTACGAGCATGCCATGGGACCTGTTCTGGAACTCTCGCGAGATGCTGCGGAACTGGCACCGAATGTGACGATGGGGGTCCTGTTTTCGCGTGGCCCGGAACTCGATCTGGAATTGATTCGTCAACAATGTGAAGTCATCACCTGCCAAGGGAATGGTGTCTTGGCGATTTCGACATATCTGGCCCCCAATACGGTGTTATTAATGGGAGAAGGGAATACGATCGATCGTTTTAAGGAAACTATGCAGGCTGATTTTCCTAAAACGACCCACCTCAGGAAAAACCCCAATCACTGGCCACCTTTGCATACGCCTATCGTGCTGCAAAAACATTTGCGTGATCGGGCAGCGGTGATGCTACAAACTTCTGCCTGCTGCACGGAATTGCCAGATTACCCGATTCTTTCCTGTGTTACTGGCGATATTGCTTACAATGGCCACAATTCCCGACAACTTATCACTGACTGGGTCGATCATCCCCAGCAACTCTGGAAATGTGTCCACGCTATTCTGGAAATGGGTATCGATTCGTTAATCCATCTGGGACCAGAACCGAATATCTTACCCGCGACTCTCACTCGAATTTCCGAGAACGTTCAGGCTCAATTGAATCAACCAAACTGGTATGGCTACGGTTTACGTACGTTATCGAAATGGACCGCCCACCGTCGCTGGCTGGCCCAGATGATGACTCGCGATGCCGTCCTGATGCGGGCCCCTTATGTGACCCAAGTGAATCTGGAAGATCACTTTCTGGCTGTTGAAAAGTCTTGATCAGGTCATGTTATTGCCCTGTTAGAATTAATATCAGGGTGCCACTGGCTCTGCCAGTGCATCGTAACTTTAGTGTTAATCTCGACTAACGCTGGCAAAGCCAGTGACACACAACCGGAAGCTTTAATTGGAACGATCCATTAGTCGGGTTAATTAGTAAACGCAGATTTACCAGACATGATAGAAATGATGATTTCATCATGCATTGGCCGAGCGACGTCTACTTATTGCTCGAACAGCGCGATACTGGCGGTGAATCCGTGCATGTGACTGTTCTCTCCCAAAGGGCCAATTTCTCCCTGGGCGTAGCAGCCCGCTAAAGGAGTAGGGCCGTAAGCCTTCTGTATGGCGCTGACGTCATGGTGCGAATGCCCAAACAGACCTTCACCGCGACCGTTACAGTCGAAGAGCAAGGCTCCCTTCACTTTTTGGGTATTGAGTTTCCGGTCCTGTTCGATCATCAAACGCAAATCTTCGTCAGCAGTGATGGCATCGCGGACATGAAATTGAACGGTTCTCCCCACTCGCACCGGTTGACTGACTGCAATCGCTCCAGATTCCGGATCACTTCCGAGAACTCCAGAGACCAGGAAATCGCCTCGCTGAAATTCACTTTTGTATTCATTCGTCACAATCCCAAAGAACGGACCTTGTCGGACCAGTTCCTGATCCACCTCGGTCAGATCTTCGAACATTTCCCGGAACTGAGCCATTGCGGGCCGACCACCAAGTTCGTAGACGATATTCTTTTCCGATTTGGTGACGACAAACGTATGCCCGATCGGACGACAACCCTGAGAAACAATCGGCCGAATACGATGGTCTCCGCGATAGACAATTCCGACGGCTCCGTGATCGATTTTCTCGCCATTCAGGAATAGACAACTTTCGCCCGGCCCTACCCCACCACTGGCAACGCCTCCGAAAATGGGGATGCCACTCAGGCCATCCGTCAATTGGGATAAGGCAACATGTGGAGATGAGGAATAGGGCTCACAAAACAGGAAGACCGCCCCGTGCGGGCGTTCCGATAAAGAATTCACCAGTGGATGCCCATAACACTCGATTCGTTCATGATTCTGGTCACGTTCGAATTGCAGGTGAAATCCCTGGATTTCGGCATCCGTATCGCTCATCAACCAGACGGCGATCCCGGGTAAATTCTCATGCTCTTGATTCTCAGCGATAATGGCTTCTGTGGTGCATCCCAGAAAATCCTGGCAGCCGAGTTTCTCCTGGAGCGATCCGGAGAGCGTTGAGAAATGCTCCTCGTGATGATGTGTGACGAATAGAAAACCAAAACGTGGCTTTTGTCCGTTCAGTTTGATTTTCAATTGTGTAACGAGTTCTTCCACGGCGCGCGAAGTTTCAGCTTCGTTGGAATGCTGCACGTGGATTTCCATAGTCAAACTCCATCCATTCTTGAAAGCGATTGTATCGAATTCGGCTCACAGTCAATCCTCACCTTGGATTCTTTCATTGGAACCTCGATCCATTCGCTAACAAACGATATCCTGTCTGACTGTAAACGATCAAGCGTAACAGACGATATCGTCAGATGAGGAAGAAGCAGAAAATGAAAAAAAGACAGACCGTGGCAATTCTCGGAGCCAGTCAGAACAGAAGCAAATACGGAAACAAATCTGTCAGAGCGCATTTGTCCGAGGGGTACGAAGTTTTTCCGATCAATCCGAAAGCCGACCAGATCGAAGGTCTGACGAGTTATGCATCGCTCTCAGAAGTGCCTGCCGAACAACTGGATCGCATCAGTGTTTACCTCCCGCCGGCAATTGGATTGAAGTTACTGCCTGAAATTCAAGCTGCCAATGCGAAGGAAGTTTGGTTCAATCCCGGTAGCGAAAATCCGGAGCTGATGGAACAGGCACGTACGATGGGAATCAATGTGATTCAGGCCTGCAGCATTGTCGACGTCGGTCACATGCCTGGTGAGTTTTCAGAGTAGGAATGCTGAATGCTAAAACAATTTCACCCCACAAGTTGGGTTACGCTTCGCTAACACAACCTGCGCTACTATTCTGTAGGAATCGGTTGCAGCAAAAGATGTTCTGGATGCGGAGTCAGAGGACTGGCCAGGCCTTCTGAAGGAACTGGTTGACAATCCTGACAGATGCGATTCATTTCCTGTGGCATCTGGGCACTTGTTGTTTTCACTGCTGAAGGCTGCGATACATTTGATTCTTCATAGTATGCAGTGACAATATTCTGATCCTGCTGTGCCGGGGATTGAGTCGGAGTTAAATGCTTGAGTGGTGGTTCGTTTGCTTGAAGTTTCTGCATCTGTGGCTTCTCAACCGGCAATGTTCGAATTTCACCGCTCACTGTTTGGATCATATTTTGTGTTCTGGCTGAGGCCAGATCCATTCGCATCGACTGCTTCAATCGCTTAGCAATTTCAGAATTTCTTTCTGAGACAATCGCATCATCGACCCGCAGCAATCCCTGTTCAATATGTAATGATACTCGCATCGTAGCCGTTGGTGTTTCAAACATGACAATTGTTTCATTTTCAGCGGTGACATGCCGTGCAACAATCGATTGCCCTGTCGGCAAGGCCTTCAAATTATTGGCGGCTTCCGCGTCCACTTTTTCAATTTTTGGTTTCCCCTGCGTAACGAAGTTCAGGAATTCGTACGCACTGGGTGGCATTGTTTTGGAGAGAGAAAAGACGCGATCATAAAAATCGTCTGTCACAAGTCGCAGCGTCGAATTGGTTTGATTGTGGTGAATATTCGCCGCCAGTTCGTACACGGGAATAATGGGTCCAAGATGATCCTTCATAGATTTGCTCGACGCATCACCCGGTTCTTGACTTTGAACCAGTAAGTCATCAACGAGAACGTTCCCGTTGATATCGTGCAAGACAACCGTAAATTTGTCTGTGTCAGATTTCATATGAATGTGTGTGACATTCCCCAGAAACTGGGTTTCTTCGACTTTCGCATTGGCCAGATCGACAAACGGCATCGGCACGATCGAGAGTGTTTGAGTGGAAGCACGATTCCAGGTTTTTTCGTGCAGATCACGAGTCGAGCCGAACTGCAGCATCTTCTTGTCGCGTTCCTGCAACGATTGAATAAAATGCATCGCGACTGGTCGTGCAGAAAGTGCAGACGTCAATGAAAGTGTCTGGTCTTGTTTTATATCGTATAAAATGACCTCCGCGACACGAAACTCATTGTCGGCATCTTCCAGATTTTTCAATGTCATCCGAATCGTTCGATCAGGACCGTTCAGAACCACATCAGCTCGCTCTTCAAGCAGTTTCACTTCGACGAATGAATCGATGTCAATCGAACTCGGCATGGCCATATCCTGGAATTCGGCAGTTTCCAGACCAGCATCGTAGAAGCGTTTGTCAGTCACTTCTTTAACGGTTGCTTTGTCATTCGCGTTCCAGGCATCCAGAAAGACGATCGCTTGATTCGCAATCGTTGCGGTTTTAAATAGCGAGACGATTTTGTATTCAGAATCCCGTGAGTCTAAACCCAAATCATTTACGAGCCATTTGTCATTCGTTTTGATAAGCGAAATTTCCATCTTGCCGTGAGGCCGATTCAATTTCACGAAGGCACGATCTCCACTGATATGCACTTCAGGTCGATATTTCGTCGAATTGTCGCTTTTGCCAACAATTCGAGAAACCTGACTGGCCAGAACACTTGGCGGCAACTTCGAAAGCGCAGCCGCCAGGTCGTCATCGCAATAGGAGAGCGCCTGTTCGCGATTGCTACCTTGCCACGACTCATAGAATTCTCGCGAAGAGAGCAGAACATTCATCTGTTCTGTAACTGGCATCGTAATTGTTTTTTCACCGGATCTCTGACGCAGATAGATATCATCGACTTCCCATTTTTGAGTCACTTCATTTTTAACAAGTCGATATTGAATCTTACGGCGGTTATCTTCTCCAAAGCCGATCGTAACTTTCTTATCAGTTTTGGAAACATCCTCCACGTTCAGGATTTCAAATTCACCATCCGGGAGTTTGAGTTGTTCCAGAGAATCATTCGATTTGGGATGTCGTAAAGCGTGCTGCTCAAAATTGTCACTTGCCTTTTCGCGCAGGGCTGCAACATCGCCCTCTTCAAGACCTTTTTGAAAAGCGCTGATCGTTCTCTTTTCAGTCATATTTGCACAGCCACTGCTGAGCGCAAGAGCGAAAATCATGAACGAGGACACAATGCCCTGGACGGACTTTGTTCGAGAATGACCAGGACTAACCGTGACCATCTGCCGAGAGGCGAGCTGGAAAAGGCGCATACGATGAACCTGACTAAAGTAGTGAGAAGAGGATTCTCAGGTAGGAATTCCGTAGAGGAATTGCTGTGATGGGATTCAAACTCTAAGCTGATTTCACCTGACCAGTCAAGGTGATCTCTCCTAAGGCGAAATCAGGACCGGAAACGCTTATAAAGATGCAAATCTTACACATGCTGATGGTGCAATTTATTGGGTTCTGACGAACTATCAATGTCGCCTGATTTTAATTCAAAGTCGAATAAACACTGCTGGGCAAGCCAGCAGTGGCTCCCGTCATGCGACCTTTAGCGGTAACACAGCGGACTCTACTAAACTGATACATTTCGAACATTGGTGTCTCAATTTATTCTGGCTGTCATCAAATCTACAGAACGCGGAGAAATTATCATGACTTTACTATCTCGGTTTCTTTTGCTGACATTCCTGATCACTTCATCTGTTCAAGCGGAGGATTCTCTCGGGCTAGTGACGATTCACTCTGCAAAAGCTCGTGCCGGTCATCTGCTGATGACTCCAGAGATGAAACTCGACCTGCCAGATGGGGAATATGAACTGCGAGATCTCGATTCTGGCCTCAGGCTCTCCACTCAAATCGTCAATCAGGAACTGTATGTCTCACTTTCTAATCCCTGGACTACCAGAAAAGAGAAACGGTTTGAGATCGTCCGCAAAAGTCCATCTCCAGAAAGCGAATTTCAAAATAGAGTGAAGGATGGAAATCTGGAATTTCGGTATGACAAACGCCCAGTTTTGACTTACAACATTACGACCGATGAGCCTCCTACTGGAGCCAATCCCCTGTATCGGAAAAGTGGCTACCTGCATCCGGTGTACTCACCAGCCGGTCATGTACTTACGGATGATTTTCCTGCGGACCATTACCATCAGCACGGTATTTTTCACGCATGGGTCAAAACAACTATTGGCACAAAGGAAGTTGATTTCTGGAATCAAGCCAAAGGAGAGGGAACTGTTCTGCACCATCGACTGCAAAATCGATTTGCCGGTTCACAGACTGCTGGATTCGACACGGAGTTAATTCACATCATGGCCCCTGAAAAAAGTCCACGAACGATTCTGAAAGAATTGTGGAAGATACGGATACATCCCCATAAGCGATACAACATTTGGCAACTGAAAAGCGAGCAATCCAATGATTCGGGTGGCGACGTCACGATAAATCAGTACCACTATGGTGGTTTTGCGTTTCGGGGACGTTCAGAGTGGCTCGGGACTTTTCAGCAATCTGGCTGCGAAATGAGAACCGATCACGAGGATTCCCGTGAAAACGGCAATCATAAATCGGCTCGATGGGTCGTCATTTCAGGACCGGTTGAGAGTAACGAAGGTGATGCAGATCATTCCATGCCCCGCAGTGGCCTGGTGATCATGAGTCATCCTCAGAATTTTCGTTCTCCCCAGAAAGTCCGTCTGCATCCCAATAAACCGTACTTTTGTTTTTGTCCTGTCGTTGATGAAGAATTTGTTTTGAAACAAGGACAGACTTTGCTCTTGAACTATCTGGTGATCACGTTTGATGGCCAGATTTCAGATCAGGATCTGCAGGAAATCTGGCAGGAGTACTCAACGAATATTGAGATCACTCTTAGTAAGCCTATCCATGAGTAAGACTGTCGTTCACACTGTCAGTAAAGAGCCACTGATGAACCCAGTGAGTATCTCGCCTCAACTTGTTTAAATCAATGACTAATCAATCGCCAAGACGGCAAGCGTAACAAGAGATCGACAGGTATGGAAATTGAGTTGATCAGGTTGCTCTTGGCAACTCGCCGGAATCCAAATGGTGGTTTTCAAAACCTGCGTAAGCCACACAACTTTGAATCGTTAGCAGCACAGAGTTCTCAGAGAATATTCATGTAACTCCTCCAATAAAAACTCTGAGTCCTCTATCCTCTCTGTGCCAATAAATCGGTAACTCATCCCGCAAATCTGGAATTATCTCCTGGCTCTATACGACCTGTTTCATGATGATTCTTGATTAGATCATTTTCAAATGGTAACTGCAGTCGCATGGACATCAAATGTCCTAAAAACGATGTGTTTGCTCCTGCTGAACGCTGCAGGTGATTTTTGAATATGCTCTACTAACATGAACCGCAAGCAGAACCTGTATTTCGAGTAAACACGAGTTCAACAGCACTATTTCTTGTTTTCCATTTTGATATCCAGTGTATTTTCACCCTTTTGGATATCAAATTTCAATCCACTTGTGCTTGGCGATCTATATTTTGGGGGAATGTTGGGCATTTGCTTTGGACTCTCGGTCTTAGGTGAATTAGGACCGGAATCAACTTCGACCATGGGAGGTATGACAGTGATCTGGTACTCCCCCAAAGGCAATCCCCCTTGTGCGGAGTCGACTTTATAGGTTCCATCAGGACCAATTGTTCCTGTTCCTCCAATCCCCTTGGTTACATGAGTCAATTGTATGACCCCCTCGGTCACCGGCTCGCCTTCAAAAGTCACTGTACCAACCAGCACACCCGTTGGGCCGCGATCAGAGTCCCCAGAATTGCAACCGATAAATGTGAAGAGACACAGATTGAAGACAGTTGCAAGATAGATATTTTTTAATGACACCATAAATAAATTCAGTTAAAAAGAAGGACAAGAAATAAAAATGAGACATTGCTGACCCGATATAAATGCGGACACCAATGTCTCAGAATCAGCCGAATTACTTTCAAACCACAGATAAAGCTTTTGCGTTCAGATTCTTCCTCGAACCTGCAAATGCTCACCAGTGGATATAAGGCTTGTCGTTGAAGCCACTATTTTCAACCAACTGAAGTTTAGCTCAGGCAAGAAGAGTCTTAGTATTCTCCAACCACATTGCCATCGTCTCGTGTCATGAGGAAACGAGTCAAATCAAAGTCGAGATTTTCTGATAGAAAATGAACACTGCCGTCCGCAAACACCAGCTGAGCGCCGCCTTTGTGTGCTGATAAAATTGGATTGTTACAAGCATCATTGGCAATTCCTGCCAATGTTGAATCGACGGTCCCGATTGGATACCTCAATGTTGTTGTGTTGTAACAACGCACATCGGTTCTTCCATTTGGAGCCATCCAGGCAGAACTGGCTCGAGCACTTCTCACATCAGTTTTTGCCCCGCTTCCGTTTTTGCCATAGTTAGACTGCTCACCAACCATTGCGACATTGGAAGTACCATCAGTAAAATCACGCATGCGGAAGGATCTCGCATGGGAGAATGAGCCACCTTCTGAACGGATTCCCTTGCCTGTAATGGAGCCAAATGTTGAAGAATCATCCTGAACCTGAGTAAGACCAGAAGCTCCTGAGATGAGCACGTAGTTGGAAATTTGCAACACGGTCGTGGTCATGGCAGTCGCGTCTGTAACGGAAACTGTTTCTGGCAATGGACTGGAAGGGCACTGATAAACAGAAACCTTTGCACCATTTAATGGGGTATAATTTGCAGTCGCCCCTCCACCGAACCAGAACAATGCACCTGGGCCTTCAAATGACAAATTGTCATACAAACTTCCTTGCTCAACAAAAGGAAGCAGGTGAACCCAGCCACTTGGCCCATGAGTACCTAAACCCCCAGGAGGAAAAATCGTATGTACATCATGGTAATTATGCAGTGCCAAGCCGATCTGTTTCAGGTTATTTTTGCAGGAACTACGACGAGCCGCTTCGCGAGCTTGCTGGACCGCTGGAAGTAATAGTGCCACAAGTATTGCAATGATTGCAATGACCACTAAAAGTTCTATTAAGGTGAAACCTTGACGCTTCTTCATCTCTAATCCTATAAAAACATTTTGATATGAACAATCAGCTTAGCTTTTCCGAATTATAAAAGGTCCAGGTAAAACAATTCAAGAAAGAAAGTATGATAATTTTTTGAGATACCGAACATTAGTCATCAGTAACCTTCTATCATAATAGATGCCACAGATTCATTTTCAAAATCCTGCATTTGAGCCCCATACGAGTTGGCCTACTGGGATTACCAGATGTCCTTTAAATGTAAAACAATTTGTTTACTCATTCCTTTCAAAAATAAGTATCAACGATACCCACGAAACTAGTGTACAAAATGTTGAGTTATTTGAAATCAATGCTGCCCCCTCTGTTATTTCTGCTTATTTTCATAGCTTTGTGGGAACTCCTGATTCGAATTGGTGGAATTGGTCCCTATTTACTGCCGACTCCCTGGGCAGTTTTCCAAGTCCTGTTTGATCGATCTGAAGATTTGTCCTCAGCAGCTGGAATTACATTTCTTTCCGCTGTAACCGGTTTCCTGGCAAGCATTTTCGTCGGATTGACTGTCGCGGTCTTCTTTGCAGAATTTCGCTGGCTGCGAATCAGCTGTTATCCCTATGCGATTTTTCTGCATACGGTTCCCATTGTGGCAATTTCCCCACTGATCATCACATGGCTCGGCTATGGGGTGATCAGTGTGATTGTCATCACATTTATCATCAGCCTGTTTCCGGTCATTACCTCTGCAACCAATGGGTTACTCGAGAGCCGGGAGGATCTGCAGGAATTGTTTCAGCTTTACGGAGCGTCCCGTTGGCAGAAACTCTGGAAATTGAAGCTTCCCTCTGCAATTCCTCAAATCATCAGTGGCATGCAGACCGCCTCAGGCTTGGCGATTGTAGGAGCAATTGTCGGGGAATTTTTTGCTGGTCATGAGGCTGGCCGTTATGGACTGGGTTATTACATGTTCACAGCTCAGGGGCAGTTTCGAATTGATATCCTGATCGCAGCGATCCTGATTTCCACCCTGCAGGGTATTATTCTCTTCGGGAGCGTGACGCTTTTCGCGAAAACAGCCCTGAAACGATGGATGATTGCTGGCTGAAAGATTCTGATTACTTCTTGATTTCCCATCATCAAAGCATTGAAACAAACTTCACTCAACCTTAACATATTACCAAATTGCTCATATGTGCATACTTACCTCTCCTTACCCTTCCCAAGGAACATTGCATGAAAACTTTACTGCAAATCCCGAAACGTCAAGCTTTCACGTTAATTGAATTGTTGGTTGTCATCGCGATCATCGCAATACTTGTGGCACTATTACTTCCAGCTGTCCAGCAAGCTCGCGAAGCAGCTCGACGAAGTAGTTGCAAGAACAACCTCAAGCAGATGGGATTGGCTTTGCACAATTATCACGATACCCATCGCGTATTTCCATCCTGCTCCTACTACAATCCCGCAGGAACTGAAGGCGTGAATGGCGAATGGGCATGGGGCTCAATGATCCTTCCCTTCATCGAACAGGGGCCTCTTTATGACAGTCTGGCCGTTGGAGAAACCCGATTTGAAAATGCAGTCGCCAACAGTACAAAACTGGCATTGATGCAACAGCCGATTGCAACATTCCGCTGTCCGTCAGATGCGGGTGGCCCCAAACTCAATACTTTCCGCAAAGTTCCCAAGGGAGTCAGTGGAAGCACCAACTGCACAGACGCCAACCAATGTGAATCGACAGCAACAGCGAATTATGTGGCTGTGATTAACTCGGGGACAGTCGATCGAAGAAATCCTAACGGATTATTTCCCTGGGCGCACAATGGCGCCAGTAATACAACTTTTTATCGAACAATGGCTGACATTACAGACGGAACGTCCAATACGCTGGCTGTTGGTGAACGAGCCTGGAAGCTGGGGGGAGACTCTCATTATGCGGGTTTGATCTTTGGTACCAACGGCAATACAGGCCATAATTCTAATGGACGACAGGGAATGGGAGCTGTAACAGGTTGTGCTCGATATGAAATCAATCGCGTGAATCCGGGCGTGTCCCGCCCTCTCAGTTTCAGCAGCCATCACGCTGGTGGAGCTCAGTTCTGTCTGGCTGATGGTTCTGTAAGATTCCTCAGTGAAAACATTCACTTCATTATCGACAGTGGAACGCAGGGATCTCTGAATCCCTGGGATGAAGGATACAAGGAAGTGGTCGACAGTACCTTTGAACGGCTTGTCGCTATTGACGACAATCAGGTTGTTGGTGAATTTTAATTCGCTGCTGTTGAGATTCTCATACTTCATTTGCAATGCACACCGCGACGTAATTCATTGTATTTATCATTAGTACGTTGCGGTGTTCGCCTTCCTCGATGCATGAGGAATATCTCCTTGTGGTTGTTTGAGAATCTTGTTCTTATCGAATTCACTATTAACAACTCCTGCTCATTAGCCAATGGATACTTACACAATGATGGTCCTCAGTAAACTTCCCTTTTCTGCTTTGTTACTTGCAACTTTTTGCTGGGCCTCTGGCTGCGGAGGTGGGCCAAATGACTTGCCTGATTTAGGTCAGGTGAGCGGAAAGGTCACGCTCAACGGTAATCCACTTGCAGATGCACAAGTGACGTTTACGCCTGTCGACACAGATAGTGGAAACACATCCTCAGGAACGACCGACTCCAGTGGTGCATACGAATTGCACTACACCGGTGAGAATATGGGAGCAATTCCCGGCGAACACAAAGTCACTATTATTGTTGGTGAAGGTGCCACGCCATCATTTCCAGAAGGCGTTGATCCTGACAAACTTTCACCTCAGGAACGACAGAAATATGCAGCTGCAGCAGTGATTCCCGCTAAATACAATTCAGAATCTACTTTGACGGAAACGGTGAAATCTGGTCCTAATACCATCAACTTTGAACTGACTTCCGAATGATTCGGTCAAGACTAAGATCGTGACCATTACGAAGCCCTTTGCTGATAGTACAGCAAAGGGCTTTTTTGCATTGATTTATTCGATAAAAATCGGCAGCAATTCCACAATCAGGTCGGGTGATACCGGAAAAAAGCCTGCCGGCAAGGGATTGGAGAATCTCTCATTGAGAAAAAAAGCAACATCGGGTGCGAGGACCGTACCGGGATCCGTTTCGATTCGGAAACCCGGAACAGACTTCTGCTCCAAAAAAATAAGACAGGCTGGAAGCCTGTCCTACTTGAGGGATTCGTTATTCGGTAAGGAACTACGCGTACAATGGATCGACTTTGTCGGGATCGATGCCTAAATCTTTGATGGCCTGTGGCAGGATCGATTTGTCGAGATGTCCATCTTGAACGAGGCCGGCAAGTGCGGCATAAGTGACGAAGGAGGCGTCGACTTCGAAGTGGTGTCGCAACGCTTCACGGGTATCGCTGCGACCGAAGCCATCGGTGCCGAGGGTGAGATAAGTGCCCGGCATCCAATCTCGAATTTGATCGTGAACCAATCGCACATTGTCGCTGGAAGCGATGAACGGCCCCTCAATTCCCTCGAGTGTTGTTTCCAGATACGACTTCTTCGGTTCTGATTCCGGATGCAAACGATTCCAGCGCTGTGCAGCTCGGGCATCCCGGCAAAGTTCGCTGTAACTGGTGACAGACCAGACATCAGTCGCGACATTGTACTTCTCAGCCAGAATTTTCTGAGCATCGAGGACACCTTCAAGAATCGGTCCGGAGCCAAACAACTGCGGACGAACTTCAGCTGCTGGCTTCTCAACTTCGTTCGAGCTGAGTTTGTACATCCCTTTGAGAATGCCTTCTGTCACACCCTCTTCTTCGGGCATGGCTGGCATTACCCAGGTGCCATTGTAGACACTGATATAATAAAAGATGTCTTCACCATCGGCATACATTCGCTGCATACCATTCTGAATGATCACAGCCAATTCGTAAGAGTAGGCAGGATCGTAGGCGACGAGATTCGGCACAGTGGTCGCGACCAGTTGAGAATGACCATCCTCGTGCTGTAGACCTTCACCATTTAATGTTGTGCGTCCGGAAGTTCCCCCGACAAGGAAACCTTTCGTACGAGCATCACCTGCCAGCCAGATGAGATCGCCAACGCGCTGGAAGCCAAACATGCTATAGAAAATATAGAAGGGAATCATATGTAAGCCGAGATTTGCGTAGGCAGTCCCTGCAGCCACAAATGAGGACATCGCTCCGGCTTCGTTAATTCCTTCTTCAAGCAATTGCCCATCTTCTGCTTCTTTGTAGTACATGACCTGTGCACGGTCGACCGGCTCGTATAACTGCCCTTTGCTGGAATAGATGCCACATTGCTTGAAGAGTCCTTCCATTCCAAAAGTACGGGCTTCATCGGGTATAATTGGCACGATTCGCTTGCCGACTTCTTTATCCTTGAGCAACATGCTAATCATTTGCCCAACAACCATTGTCGTCGAAGCATCTTTGCCATCACTTCCTTCCAGTAATTTAGAGAACGCATCCAAATCTGGAACATTCAATTTGTCTTCTGTTGGCTGGCGGGAAGGAACATATCCTCCGAGTTCTTCACGTCGTTTTTTGAGATATTCCTGCTCTTCGCTTCCCTCTTCAAATCGATAGAATGGCGTCTTGAGAACTTCTTCGTCGTTGAGTGGGATGCCAAAGCGGGTACGGAAGTTGATCAGTTCTTTTTCGTTGATCTTCTTCTCGTTGTGCGTGTTGTTACGACCCTCGCCCGATTCTCCCAGCCCATAACCTTTAATCGTTTTGGCGAGGATAACCGTTGGAGCGCCGACGTGATCGACAGCTGCTTTATACGCGGCATAGACTTTGGACGGATCGTGTCCGCCACGTCGCAACTTCTGCAGTTGTTCATCGGAAAGATGATCAACCATATCGAGCAGTTCCGGATCAGCCCCGAAGAAGTGATCGCGGATGTAATCGCCTTTTTCGACGCTGTATTTCTGATACTGTCCATCAATGATTTCGCCCATCCGTTTGACGAGCCGCCCATCGACATCTTTGGCGAGAATTGGATCCCAGTCTCCACCCCAGATAACTTTGAGTGCATTCCAGCCAGCACCGCGGAATGCTCCTTCGAGTTCCTGAATGATCTTGCCGTTGCCGCGAACCGGACCATCAAGTCGTTGCAGGTTGCAGTTGATGACGAAGGTCAGGTTGTCGAGCTTCTCGCGGGAAGCGAGTGTGAGTGCCCCCAGAGATTCCGGCTCATCGCATTCGCCATCTCCCAGGAAAGCCCAGACGCGACATTCACTGGTATCGAGCAAACCGCGATGTTCGAGGTATTTGAGGAAGCGTGCGTGATAAATCGCCGTGATTGGTCCCAGTCCCATGGAGACGGTTGGGAATTGCCAGAAGTTGGGCATCAGCCAGGGATGCGGATAGGAACACAGTCCTTCACCACGGGGAATTTCTCGGCGGAATCGCTCCAGATGCGATTCATCGAGCCGACCTTCGACAAAAGCGCGAGCATACATTCCGGGAGAAGCATGTCCCTGGAAGTAAACCATGTCACCGAGTTGTTTGTCGGTTCGTCCGCGGAAGAAGTGATTTTGTGCCACTTCGTAGAGGGTTGCTGAAGAGGCAAATGTTGAAATGTGGCCGCCGAGCCCTGCAAATTTTTTGTTCGCTCCATGCACCATCGCCAACGCATTCCAGCGAACAATACTTTTGATGCGACGTTCAATTTCCAGATTGCCCGGATAAGCAGGTTGATCATCTAGATCGATCGTATTGATGTACGGAGTTGTGGCGGAGAACGGAATCATCACGCCCCGCAAGTAAGCCCGCTCACGCAGGTTGACGAGCAATTGAGTCACCCGTTCCGGACCGTAACGGTGAATCACGTCCTCTAAAGACTGGTACCATTCTTCGAGTTCGACAGGATCAATTCCCGCCACGACGCCATCGGTTAAATCTGTTGTCATGTTGTTCTGTCGTTTATCTTTGTGCGATTTATAAAGGATTCAACCAGACATAAAAGTCTAGTCGAGTCAGTGCCTACGAAACAATTCTGTAATATCTGATTGGACTGCAGGAGGAAATTTTCTCCAGACGGCCTTAAATTCTAATGAGATTCCCTCATTTCACAATCCACTCTCAGCCATCCAACCAATCAGACTCCACTTTCGATACAGTTGGGATTCAATCAGATTTCAGTCATTTATTGCAAGACCGATCATAACATTTCCGTAATGAGGAAATATAGTCAATGCTGTTGAGGTTCTCATTATCACAATCGATTCTGGCGCGATGATCATAATTTGTACATTGCAGATTTTTATTTTGTTTCATCGGAACGATAAGAGTGCAGCTTTGAACCATGGATGAACACGGATTTTCACGGATAAAAATATTTGTGTCCATCCGTGCTACTAAAGATTCATAGTTTTGAGGCTTGCGCGTACTTTGAAAGACAATCATTTTGGTTCCGGCGAGCAGATCAATCCAACCGTGCTGGGCTTATCCGTGGTTCTTTATTAATTTTGATTGTTCGCTTTGATTTCAAGCACATGCATAGCTCGTAAGTCATCTCTGATAAGATAGAGCATTCAAGGAATTTATGACTGTTTTGACATTTGAGATTGCTTTCTGACGTTGTGATTCACAATCTTCTCAGTGAATGCTGCTCGGATTTAACCGAAATAGAAAGGATAACAGGACGCTGAAAATGCGTTTTGAGAGTATCGCGGGTTGGGGATGACCCGTTTTGACATCAAATCCAGGGAAGGAGCCCGCTCATGCGGCGACTCGTCAAATCATCACTGCTTTCATTATTCGCTGCTGGCTTTGCAGGTTTTGGATCACCACTCGAAAGCTACTCTGCGGATCTCGAAGTCGAGCCGGTCAGCGGGATTTGTATCGAAAACTCTCCCGGGCTAAGCAGTTACGGCCAGGGTAATGCCTGCAATTCCGGCTGTCGGCCCGTTTGTGCAGACCCGTTTTACTATTTTGATGTCGATTATCTGTTCTGGTCCCGCAATTCGGGATCGGCAACGAGTCCGATTATCGGAGGGCCTGAAGCCCTCAATTATGGCGGAACAGGATCCGATTTTGAAAGCGGAGTTCGCCTGAAAGCGGGAGCTGCCTTTGAAAACTTCGAATTGCAGTTTTCCTGGTCTCGGATTGATAACTGGAACAGCACGCAATCTGGCCAGCTCGTGAACGGAATCAGCTTCGATTCCGGGATCGGCACTTCGTTCGCCGGTGCCAATTTCATCAATGGAACGACTGGTTTCCGTTCACTGTTTGCTGCGGCGGAGTTCAATCCGGGTGGCGGTCCCGATGAAACTCTCGAAGATGAAGGTCTCGGGCCAGTTGGAATCTTTGCCGATGCCGCTCCAACATTTAATGTGCAATATCGCAGTGACTTCAACGATTACGAATTTATCACCAAATTTGCCCCAATTACTTCCCGCATCAAATTCGGCGTCGGCTGGCGACATGCGGATCTCGATGAACTGATGTCCGCCTCGATTACGGGAACATTTCGAGCTGTTGACAACGCTGTGGGTGCTAACGGCGGGTTGTCACATGCGGCCTTAACGGCTGCTAATGGCGGAAATTTAACGCTGATTTCCGGAGCCGCAGATGGTTTCGACGACGAAACCGGGCTTCTGGGTGGTGTCGGACCGGACATGCTGAATATGAACGAACGATCCAGCACGACGAACTCACTTGATGGGGTGCAATTTTCGCTGGATTTACTGCTGATGGAATCGGACCGATTCCTGATTGACAGTGTGTTAAAAGTCGGAGCTTATAACAATAAGTCGACCGGAACCTTTATTGAAACCTATTCCGGAATCGGTAACGACAATTCGGTTTATGGTCGCACACTGACCGACAGCAGTAATTCGGTTGCATTTGTTGGACAGGTCGGGCTGGGATCGATGTATCGTTTTAATGATTATGTCCGTTTCCGCTTCGGGTGGGACGTCATTTTCCTCTCAGGAGTCGCCCTGGCTCCAGAGCAAACGACTCTCGCGAACACCACTTACACGATCAATAACGATGGGAGCCTGGTCATTAATGGCGGACATGTGGGCCTGGAGTTCGTCTATTAATTACTGAACTGCTTTCTCCAATTAAGCCCTGTTAACTTTCAAAGTGGAAAGTTGACAGGGTTTTTTATTTGGCTCCGGGTTTCAAATCGAATTTAGTTTAGTCACTTCCGCATGCAGTCAAGCCCGGTATTTTACTCCTTAACATAAATCTCATCAGGAACACACCTTATGTTATTTGTTACAGGCAAGTATTCCGTCGATATGATAAGTGGATAAAGTGTTGAAATCCTGACGTCAGAGCATTTGCAAACTACCGATTTTAATTGAACTTAGCTCATGAATAATTAATTCAAGACAGGAAGTCCCAGGCGAGATAATCGCTGCCAATTCTTTTTTATTGACAGGTCAGGGAAGGCCAAGGTGATTTTATGATTGATCCCCATTCCTGCACGACGCCGTCCCCTCTGGTCAATTCTGCTGCAGCGAGAACTCACCACACTCCCTCAGGAGAAAAAGTGCGAGCACTTTTTCTGAGCGATGTCCATCTGGGAAGTCCGCATTCTTCCGCAGATGAGTTCCTCACGCTGCTGAATCGATATCGCCCTGAAAAGCTGTTTCTGGTGGGTGATATTCTTGATGGACGTCGCCTGAAAAAGTTCTGGCACTGGCCGAAAGTTTACAATCAGATCCTAAATCGCTTTGCCGAATTACTCTCCAACGGCACCATCATTTACTACACCCCCGGCAATCATGATGAATTCATGCGGGATCTGCTTCCCTCATTACCGCAGTTTGTGCGATCGGACCAGATCCGGATTGCTGACGAATTTCTTTACGAATCGCACCGCAAAGCTCGACTCCTTGTGACCCATGGGGATCAGTTTGATCATCATGAGCAGGCCGCTGGATTCGTTTCTGCGTTTGTGACCGTGGTTTATGACTGGTTATTGCGTCTTGATGGTGGGTTAACCCGATTATTTCCTCAAAGAAAACGGAGCAATATTGCTCGCTGGGCGAAGCGGCAATCGTCTAAAGTGCAGCAGTTTGTGGAGCAATTTGAGGAAACCGCTGCCAATTATGCCGAGCGTGGTGGCTACGACGGGATAATTTGCGGGCATGTACATGAGCCTAAGATTGTTTCTCGAAGCTCAATATCGTATTGTAATACAGGCGACTGGGTCGAACACTGTTCTGCTTTGATAGAGCAGACCACCGGCGACTGGGAGCTGACTTTTTTCAACCCGAAACATTATTCTTCGGCCAAAACCACCAAAAGCAGGCAATCTCAGACTTGTTCCTCCACTTGGAGAACGAGACCTCCCCGAGACGATGTGCAATTGACACTACTCAAAAGCAATCGTTGGACACATCGGCATTCATTTCCCGAGAAGACGTCCGATACAGACTGCCCGCAAGTGAATGAGGCCAGCGGAAATCAATCTGATGCTGCGTCCCAAGAAAAACAAATCTCCTGAGGCAACGACCTCAAGTGATGGTGATATCCAAAAAAAACGACGACGGCTCAATTTCGACCGTCTGAGCAAAACCTGGTTCAATCTCGTCCATCAAAATAATCTCGTCTACAACACTTGCTGGGAAGATCCCCGACTCGATCATGTCGCATTAGAACTCGGTCCTGATGATGTCGTCATGGTCATCACCTCGGCTGGTTGTAACGCGATCGATTACGTGCTCAAAGAGCCGAAGCATGTGCATGCGGTCGATGTGAATCCTCGACAGAACGCCCTGCTCGAATTGAAACTGGCTGCCATCCGTGAGTTGGATTACGACCAGTTTTTCCAGATGTTTGGCCGTGGCCGACTCTCGGGATACAAGAAAATTTACAAAGACAAACTCCGAAAACATCTCACGCACGCCTCGGTTTCCTATTGGGACAAACGGACGAAGATGTTTTCTGGAAATGGTCGCCGACCGAGCTTCTATTTCTACGCAACCTCAGGAATGTTTGCCTGGTTGATCAATATTTATGTCAATCGCATTAAAAAACTTCGTCCTGCTGTCGATGAGTTGCTGGCAGCAAAGTCTGTTGAAGAACAGCAGCAAATTTACGACAAACATCGTTTACGAGAAACACTGTGGACGCCATTCCTGAAATGGGCCATGAAACGCGATATGACATTGTCACTTCTTGGAGTGCCTCGCGCTCAAAGACGACAGCTCGATCGAAGTTATCCTGGAGGTATTCTGCAGTTCGTTGTCGATTCTCTCGAAACGGTATTCACGAAACTGCCGATTCGAGACAATTACTTCTGGCATGTTTATTTGACTGGACATTACACACCCGAGTGCTGTCCAGAATATCTGAAGCAGGATAATTTCAATCGACTGAAAAATGGACTGGTTGATCGAATTTCGATTCACACCAACACCATCCTTGGCTTCCTGCGGGAAGATCAAGACGTTGAAGTTTCGCGGTATATTCTGCTGGATCATATGGACTGGCTGGCAGAAGTGCGCGCCGATGTGCTGGCCGATGAATGGCAGGTGATGCTTGATCGAGCCGCCCCGAAAACACGATTCCTCTGGCGAAGTGCCGGATTGGAAGTCGATTTTGTCGATCCAATTCCCGTCCAATGGAACGGTGAAGACTGCAACATTGGACAACTCCTGAATTACAAACAGGAACTGGCTTCGGAATTGCACCCCAAAGACCGTGTCCATACTTATGGCAGTTTCTATATCGCTCATCTGGATCGAGATGCGAAGCCTAAACCGCTCGAAGATAAAACGGCAGAATCAGTCAAAGAACCTGTTGGAACTTGAGGTTAAAACGACAAGCACGAAGTGCAATCGAGTGTGTAATAACGATGAAGAGAATCACGCTATTGAGCTTCCTGCCTGTATGAAAAAGTAATTAATGCCCATTTGAGAAGTTGAGAATCAGGAATATTTATGCCGCTGCCTCAGTCGATCAGTTCCAATGCCCGCGTGTTGTGGCACCTGGCGCTTAATCGCGTGACTGGCAACACGCACGAAGAGCGGCTTTCCAGTTTCTACAAAGGTCAGGCGGGCGATTACGACAGTTTTCGTAAAAAGTTACTGCACGGTCGTCAGGAAATGCTCGAAACCATTGTTTTCCCGAATGATGGTATCTGGGTTGATCTGGGAGCAGGCACAGGATCGAATGCGGAATATGTAGCCGAGACAATTCCGCGGCTCAAGAAGGTCTATCAGGTCGATCTGTGTGAGCCATTACTTGATGTTGCCCGGGAACGGGTTACAGAACGTAACTGGCCACAAATCATCCCGACTCATGCCGATGCTACGAAGTTTACGCCCGAAGAAGGTTATGCCGATGTCGTGACCTTCTCCTATTCGCTGACAATGATTCCCGACTGGTTCGCCGCCATTGATAATGCGTATCGAATTTTGAAACCGGGGGGAGTGATTGGAATCGTCGATTTTTTCGTTTCGCGAAAATATCCGGCAGAGGGGTTTATCAAACATCCCTGGTCAACACGAAATTTCTGGACAGTCTGGTTCAGTTCTGACAATGTGTTTCTGAACGGCGACCATCTTCCATATCTGCATAAATATTTTGAACCTTTACGGTTGGAACAACGACGGGGCAAAGTTCCGTTTCTACCTCTGGTAAGAGCTCCACATTATATTTTTCTTGGTAAGAAAAGTGAGAAAGCTGAAGTCACCACATCGTAGGCTGAATGAAAAATACAAAAATATTTAATACCACGAAGGCACAGAGTTCACAGAGGAGAAGTTAAGGTTGTCAAACCGGACTGAAATTATCAGGCCTGGAGAGTAAAATATCCTCAGTGATCTCTGTGTCTCTGTGGTTAATTAAATTTCTTTGTGACATTAATTCGCATCGAATAGTAGTCATTGACACAATGTCATCTTCCCGGAGGGAAACGGATGGCGAAAATTTTCATGAGTATGTCGGGTGAAGGCCGAGGCCATGCGACGCGGGTACGCTCTCTGGTTGAGCGAATGCGGGATCGGCATGAAATTACTCTGTTTGCTCCCGGTGATGCATATCGTTTTCTCGAACCACAATACGGAAACGATCCTGGCGTTCGACTGTTCGAAATTCCCGGACTCAAGTTTCATTATGTTGAAGGCAACATCCGACTGACGAAAACCATTTATCAGGGTTTTCATTATCAGATGACAGATCTGCCTAAACTTGTCAAACAGTTGGTGGATGAAATCCAGACACATCAGCCCGATGTTATCCTGACCGACTTCGAACCGGCATTGCCTCGAGCCGCAAAAAAGTGTGGCAAACCTTATCTGAGCATGACGCATCAGCACTTTCTGGTCGCCTACGATCTGTCCATCCTGCCGATGCACCTGAGATTCTTCGCCTGGTTTATCGGCCTGGCTGTGCCAATGCACTACACGTCTCAGAAAGAGACAATCATCTCCTCCTTCTTCAAAGCAAACTTAAAACCTCGCTGGAAGAAAAAGGGAGCCATTTGTGTCGGTCCCATGATTCGACCGGAAATTCGTCAGGACGAATTCCATTATGTCAGTCCAGAAACAGAATCCGAAGATTCAAATCATCCCCCCTTTTTACTCTCCTACTTACGCAAGCAGGCCAAGACTGATGTCGTTGACATTCTCAAGGAATCCCCGATCCCAGTGAAAGTGTATGGACTGGGCGAACGAGAGCCTGTCGGTTCGATTACCTTCCATGAAATTCACCCTCAGAATTTTGTCGATGACTTGCTGGCCTGCCATGGTGTCGTGAGTGCCTCTGGAAACCAGTTGCTTGGCGAGTGTATGTATCTGGGCAAACCGGTCTTAGGAATTCCGGAAACCTGGCATCACGAGCAGCTCATCAATGCTCATTTTCTCAAGGCGATGGGCTGTGGAGATTTCGTTACGCTCGAGAAGTTTCATATCAAACATTTAAGGAATTTTCTGGAACAGATCGAAGAGTATCGAACGAAAATTCGCGAGACGTGTCAGGGTAACGACGGCACCGATGACACAATTGCAATATTGGAACGGAACATCCCAGTTGAAATTCCGAGCAATGTCGATGTTGTCGGACAAGTTCATTGAGATCGTGTGCAGCCAATTCCAGCATGTGAAATCAACCTTTGTCGTGAATATCCGGGGCCTCTCGCAGAAGCCCCCGTTTATCAGAATTCATCGTTTGCAGATCAGTTAAGCAGGTATATTTCTCCTGAATAGTTGAACGAAAACCGTATTTGAGCATCTTTATAAGGATGGCAAATCGAGATTTGTCATAATAATTCGTCGAATCTTCATCATTTTTCGGGGGAACTGCCCCCATCCTCAGGTTGACGAATACCCGCATGGGACTAAAAATAATTGACTCGACCTCGAATACAGGAGGAGATATGACGCAAGTGGTTCTTGACCGGCCGACGCTGGTCCTAAATAAATCCTGGCAACCGGTCCGCGTCGCGACTGCCGCACGTTGCCTGATCATGTTGTGGAACGGCACCGTCAAGGCAGTCGATCCACATGACTACCAGACTTATGACTGGGAGGACTGGTCTCGCATCAATCCGGGGGAAGATGACGCTGTTGTGCAAACGGTGCAACAGTCGATTCTCGTTCCTGAAGTCGTGGTGCTGATGAACTATTCCAAGGTTCCGAAGCAGACGGTTACTTTCAGTCGTCGCAACCTGTTCCGACGCGATCAGTATCAGTGTCAATATTGCGGCTGCAAGCCACAAAGTGTTGACCTGACGATCGATCACGTTGTGCCACGATCTCAAAATGGTGGTTCCAGCTGGGAAAACTGTGTTTTGGCCTGCATTCAGTGCAATACCCGTAAGGGAGGTCGCACACCTGTTGAAGCGAATATGAAATTGATGCAGAAGCCTGTCCGACCACGTTGGACGCATCTTTTCAGCATGCCCAAGCATCGCATCAGCAGCTGGTCGAAGTTTATCAGCGACGCCTACTGGGACGTCGAATTACAAAAATAGACTGATCGTTTTTGATCATACAAATGGGCCGTACATCGAAAGATGTGCGGCTTTTTTACATTTCCTGACAACTGGAATTTAGTTTATGAGAATGAATTCTTTTGTATCGCGTTAATGATGAATAAATCATAGCAGCAACTGAGGAACTTCGATCAGTTCCACACTCAGAGAATAGGCTAAGCCGTGCATGGCCAGTTGTTCGTCATCCTTGGTGTTCATGACCAGTAAGTCGGCACGATAGCTCGAAATCAGGTCGCGATATGTTTTCAGGCGATGCCCGATTTGAATTTCTGCAATCACAGAAACTGACGGGGAAATTTTTGACAAGACTTCCGCTGCGCTTTCGGAATAGCGTTTCGCTTCATGCATCAATTGCTCTAGAAGCTTTTCCCGTGCAATGTTCGTACTGAGTTCGGGGATCTGTTCGATCGCTTTGAGATATCTTCCAAAAACAAGATCATCTTCAACATGCCCGAGAATGAGTTTACCGTCGTTGTTGACCATACCAGCTGCATAATTGACGAGGCGATGGTCACCATTCAAATGATCGGTTACCACGATGACGTTAGAGCATGTGCGATCTTCCAGGGAAACTGGCTCAAATCGACTACCAGGTAATAGTAAAATCGGCACAGGAAGAACCTGCGTGAGAACATCGACATACACGCCAAGGCTGTGCTGAGGTCGAATCGATTTTTCACATAGATGTCGCCACGTCACAATCATATCTGCAGATTGTTCCAGGAGTTGCCTTTCCAATTTGGCGACTGTCGATTGGTCATCCAGTCGTAGAGTCTCCCACTTTTCCACAGATCGAAACGCCTTGGAAAACGTCTTCAACTGCTCGATTAAAGACTCCAGGTTTTCATCGACTTGATCTGTCACAATCAGAATCGATCGCGGCACAATATTCAAATACTCATACTGCGGCTTTGTCGCTCGTCGAAAGATCGATTCAAATTCATCCAGATTCTCAAGCGTATCCATGTTCAGTTCCTTGGTCAGTTTTATGACTCCACACAATCCAACTCTCAATTATTATTGACTCAATATCATATTGGATTGGCCTGCGTTTCACTGGGAAATTCCTCATTGTGCTGCGGATGCGAACAAAACGCGGCTTATTAATTTTTGCAATCCATTCGGGATCACTACTCGGAGAGTTCGTCTGTCTGTTTGGTTGAAGGCATAATTTCCAGGGTGGCTCGCAGTCCTGGTTTGAGCTTGTTTCCCTCATTGCGAACTTCCGCCCAGATACGTATTTTCTCGGTGACGGGAGTGACTGCTCCATCGATGAAACGAATATTCCCGTTGAAGGTCATATCGCGGATTTTTGACGACAAATTCGGACTTTCCAGTCGCACGACAACGGGATCCCCCTGACAGATCTCCCAGGAGTCAGCCACATTGATAAAGCCTTCAACTTTTAGAATTTGAAAATTCACCACTTCTGCGATTTCAGTTCCCTGCTGAACCGCTTCTCCACTAGTTTTGAAACGACGAACCACCATTCCTGAAATCGGTGTGAGTATTTGATGTTCTTTGAGGCGTTCTTCCGATTCGATCAGTTCGAGTTTTTTCACGGCGAAATCATGCTCAGCCTGTTCTATTTGCAATTGAGTTTGCTCAGCGGAAAGTTTTAAGCGGCGGATTTCATATCGGGTAACAACCTGCAGATTGGGATCTGAATTTGCCTGTACGGCTTGTTCGAGTTCCGCCGCTGCAACTTCACTTGTTTTTTGAGCCAGTCTTATTTCAATATCGTTCTCGGTCTGTTTCCGGGAAATTTCAACCGCCGCGGTTGCGACATCATCCCGCAAACGAGCGATTTGTTGCTTCGCATCAACTTCATCCCCTTCCTCAACCGAAATCAATTCGAGAACTCCAGGCCGATCACTGGCAATCTTGGCAGAATTCAAAGGAGCAATCGAACAATTATCGACTAAAATACGTTCTCGATCCTCCGCGATCGATAACTCTCCAGATATCGCGAAACCAAACGCGATGAGTAATATTTTTGTGAGTTTCGAATTATTCATAGTCATAAAAAATCAATTCATTCATCGCATACAGAACAGACAACATTTCCTCGATCTTCTTAACTACTTAAGATGATGCATTCTACGAGATATTGCAAATTGGAATGTCTATGGAAGGAAGATCATTTTTTTGATGCCGTACAATTCGGATCCAAACACTGCAGGACAGGTCTCTACAGTTGCAGGATATTTTAATTATTTCACTGTTAACTTTATGTTTCCTGACAAAACGATTGAGACAAACTTCAATCGACTAACTGCTCTTAACCTCCCGTCGCTTCCAGGTACGGATTCAGGCCGATTCGCCGGTAGGTTTCCATCTGTTTCTTTTCATGTTTCATCATCTGTTTCCGCTGCTTGTAGTGATTACGTTCGAGAAAACGTTGTGTCCGTTTGAAGAGTTTGGCCCAGTTTGCAGGAAGTTCTCCCACGCTGGCACGCGAGGCTTGCTTTCGAATTCTATTCACTCGATCTGCGGGCAAGTTCTTAAGAAGTTCATCTTCCATGGAAAGGAAAAATTGAAAAGTGCCAGGATCTCCCTGCCGTGCACAGCGTCCAACAAGCTGTCGATCGATTCTGGCGGAACTGTGCATTTCGGTCGCTATCACGTGCAAACCACCAGCCTCTTGAACTTCAGGAGATAGTTTGATGTCTGTTCCGCGACCAGCCATGTTGGTCGCAATCGTAACCGCTCCCAACTGCCCGGCACGCGAGACAATTTGTGCCTCCACTTCATGATAGCGAGCATTGAGAATTTCATGGTCGATCTGATGTTCATGAAGTACTGCACTCAAACGCTCCGAGGCACCGACAGAAGGAGTTCCGACCAGAACGGCACGCCCCTGTTGTAACAATTCCTGGAGACTCTTCATGACGGCTTGATTTTTCGCCTCCTGAGTGGAGAAAACTCGTGTTGGCAAACCTTTACGAATACAGGGGCAGTTGGTTGGAATTCGCTGTACGCCCAGTCGATAGGTTTTCCGAAATTCACGCTTCGCATTTGAGGCCGTTCCGGTCATACCGCATTTTTGGGGATACTGTTGAAAAAATCGTTGTACTGTAACACGAGCGGCATCGCTGGTTGGGGAGGAGATCGGCAAATGTTCTTTGGCTTCAATCGCCTGATGTAATCCATTTTGCCATTTTCGCCCCGGCATTAAGCGTCCGGTCGATTCATCGACAATCGTGACTTCATCTTCATGCAGTGTGTAATGGCGGTCTCGCTGATAAAACAGATACGCTTCCAGAGCCCGTTCGATATTTTCGAAAATCGTTTCCATATTCACCGCCTCCATCAAAGGCGGTTTTCCCAGCAGCACCACTTTTCTGCAACCGGGATCTGTAAGAAAAACCTGCCTTTTCTTCGAGTCGGCAATATAGTCTTTATGAGATTCAAGTTTCTGGATCGCTCGTGAACACCACCGAAATAGAGCAACCCGCTGAGGAGATTCCGGCTGAGCGGTTCCGATCAGAAGCGGTGTCCGGGCGTCGTCGATCAATACACTGTCTGCTTCATCGACGATGGCACAGAATTGATTCCGTTGAACAAGACCACCTTCCTCCTGAAAGATTTTGCGAGTTTCCTCGTGAATAAGTTCGGCTCCGAGACGCAGACGATCTCTCAGATAATCGAAACCCATTTCCTTGGCGGTGCCGTAAGTGATGTCACGAGAATACGCCTGACGTCGTGCTTCATCTTCCATATCGGTGGTGACACAGCCGACCGACAAACCCAGGCGTTCGTAAATCGGTCGCAGTTCGGTGGCATCGCGATCGGCCAGATAATCGTTCACGGTCACAACATGCACACCTCGACCTGCCAAAGAAAACAACACTGCTGGCAACACAGCCGTCAAGGTTTTGCCTTCTCCCGTTTGCATTTCTGAAATCGAATGCCGGGCCATGCTGGAAGCCCCGAGGATTTGCACATGATGCAAATCGAACCCGCAGGTTCTACGAATCGATAGACAAGCAAGAGTAAAGGCTTCGTCCTGCACACTCGCGAATGATTCCCCACTTTCAACACGATGCCGTAAGCCTCGGATCAGCCGAGGGATATCTTCGCTGGGAAGATCCTTCAACTCATGAGAGCGCTGAAGGATGTTTGCCGCAAAGCGAACAGTTTTCGTCGGCTTGGTGCGGTCAGGGTTTTCGTCAGGAGTTGTCGGCGAGAGGGTCGCACTCTCCACAATAACAGCCTTTGAAAGAGTGATTATCGTCCAGAGGGATCAATAAGAGATAAGACTCAGAAGTCGAGTTGAAAATCCCATTCTACACAGGTGATGAGAAGTTGAAATGGAATTCCTGGGAGAATAGTCTCGTTATCGCAATATACAAAAGAAAACCCGTACCAGAAATGGCACGGGTTGACTCAATGAGATCAATCCACAAATTACTTTGATGGTTGATTCTTAACTCGTTTGCGAACATCGGTTTCCAGTACGCCAAAAGTCTGCTCGTGACGCTGCACCGCTGAAGCGAGCAAAGAGACGAGTCGTTTGGCGGTGAAGTGATTCAGGATCACTCGCTGTGATACGCGAATCTTTTCAGGGGGATTGCCCACAGGATTCGGATTCAAAGCCAGATCGAGGATCAGTTCCTCAGGAGTACTTGAGACCCGGCACATATTCGCGTAAATCGCTTCGACATTGGAATCATCAATATCGATTCGAATCTGTTGCTGTTCCGCTGCTGCCTGTCCTGCTTCTACCGGGGATGCTTCATCTGCCATGTGCTTAATCCTATTCTCGATCTGCAATGTCCATTCTTGCCGTATTGGTCTCGCCAGGAGATTCATGGCGAACTCATAAAACATATCACTATTAGCTGTCTGTCTGATCAGAAAGACACATAAGAGTGATAACAGTCTGATTGAATCTCCGGATTTGTCAACTTGTGGAGAATACTAACATAAGGTTCACTATCAAAAAGCTTCAATCTTCTTGAAATCAACATTGCCTTCCCTTCCTATCTCTCCATTTTTCACGCAACATAATCGGAACATGACTTAGACACCTCAAGAATTACTGAAATACAAGCATGACGCGCAAGCAAGTGAGTGAGTGAGTTTGGAGTTTTTGACTCACTGGCTTGCGTTTCGTGCTTGTAAGGCTTGTCGGTAATAATCAGCACATAAGCGTTTGGCTTAGTTGAGTGGGATTCGGTTTCACACCACCTGCTCGCTGTTATAATGAAGCGTTTTCAATAAAGATCCCTTGGAATCGAAACCGTATGTCATCTGCACGCAAAAATGAGGCTCCTCCAGAGGAATCAGAGAATCACTCGCCCTCAGTCTGGCGAAAGTGGTTGCCGGTTTTTTTGGCTATTGTATGGATCCTGGGCTTCTACACTTACTTTTACTCGCAAACCTTACCAAACGCTCAGCAGCTGGCTGATGGGACTCGTCCAGATCGCTGGTTGATCTGGGAATTTGTGCCGCAAGTCTTGCTGGATGATTTGCTTCCCATTCGGGACAAGAATGCCGCTCCGGCGGGCTTGCCGTACTTACCTCAACGGATTCCGTTTCTGCTTATCGCCATCTTAATTTACGGGCTGGCCTATTGTTTGGGGACAGGTTTGTTCCATGCACTCGGATTGAAAATCCGCAGCATTGGTCGAGCAGAATGGCATGGACTGAGCCTGGCCGTTGGACTTTCCGGACTCTCTCTGCTCACACTCGGGCTGGGTATGCTGGGTGGTTTGAATCGGATCGCTTTCGGAATTGCTTATATGATAATTCTACTGTTCTGGGCAATGGTGCATGCGCGAAGCCTGGGAGGATTCTCGGCTTGGATCTCGCGGATGAAAGCCTGGGTTTTATTGCAGAATCACAAACTCTCTCAGAAAACGTTGACTCTAAATTCGATTCGAGTCTGGGGCACAATTGTGATCGTTCCCTTTCTCATCGCGATTTTTCTGGGAGCGATGTTGCCCTCTGTCGATTTCGATGTCAAAGAGTACCACTTCGGTGGTCCCAAAGAGTTCTACCAGTCGGGCTCCATTCACATGCTGCCGCACAATGTTTATACGAGCTTCCCATTTCTCACGGAGATGCTCACGCTGACCGGCATGGTTTTATATGGGAACTGGTATTGGGGAGCAGTCGCCGGAAAAACAATTCTGGCAGGTTTCGCTCCCCTGACGGCTTTGCTCGTTTACACCATCATCCGTCGTTCTGCCACGCCCACTGCCGGCTGGCTGGGAGCGATGATTTATCTGACGATTCCCTGGACCTATCGCATTTCCATCATTGCCTACACAGAAGGGGGACTTTGTCTGTATGTCGCTGCGACTCTGCTGGCGACGATGGTTGCGATCTCACTCTTGAAAAAGAAACCGACTCCAACTCGCTGGTTTCTGGTCACAGGTTTGCTGGCCGGAAGTGCGATTTCGTGCAAATATCCCGGCTTGATTTCCGTCACTCTGCCAATCTCACTGTTCCTGCTGGGCGCCTATCTTCTGGCTGTTAAGGCAGGTCAACGGAAGCCGATCGAATTACTCAGTGGAGCAGGCGCCTTTGTGCTGGGAACAGTGATCACGTTTGGCCCGTGGATGGCCAAGAACATGGCAGAGACTGGGAATCCCGTTTATCCCTTATTGTACTCCGTCATTGGAGGAGCCGACTGGGATGACGCAATGAACGTCAAATGGAAAGCGGCTCACAGTCCTGATCATCACAAAATCACTCATTTTTTCACAAGTGTGGTCGATGTTTTTGCCGTGAACGATTGGCAATCGCCATTGATTCTGGGTTTCGGTTTAATCGGAATTCTAGCGGGCCTGAAAAGCAGTCCGAAAGTGCGATGGGTGAGTCTCTATTTACTGTGGTTGCTGATCTCCTGGTGGGTGCTGACACATCGCATCGACCGTTTCTGGGTTCCATTACTACCAGTCGGGGCTTGTCTTGCAGGATGGGGAGCCTGGTGGCTGATGCAACGCACACGCATCGGATTGATTGCGTTATTAGCGCCAGCAATGTTGTTCAATCTGGCTTTTATCACACTTGAGCTATGTGGTTACAACGCTTATGTGATTGATCTGAATGCCGCTCGAAAAATCACAGCCAATATTACTTCGCCTGAAGTTGTTTATCTCAATGAAATAATGAAAAACAAGGAGGGAGCGTTATTGAGCGTAGGTGAAGCCGAGTTGTTCGATGCAACCTTCCCGTATCGTTACAACACGGTGTTCGATCGCTCCCTGTTCGCAGAGTGGATGGGGATTGTCGATCGGAAAATTCCCGAAGGGGAATGGAAGAATAAGCCAGCAGAGGACATTCGAAAGATCTTTGCAGATAACAAGTTCAGCTACGTGCTCGTCAACTGGCAGGAAATTCTGCGATATCGGACGTCCTATAAATACACCGACTTTGTCACTCCTGAAAGATTTCAGACACTTCAGGAGATGGGCATTCTGGGAGATGCGTTACCCAATACGCCGTTTTATCAGCCATGTAAATCCTTGTCGGATTCTCAGCGAAAAGAAATCGAACGCTGGGCGCCTTCATTGATCGTTGAGATCAACGGAGAGCGGTACTTTGTGACGACACAGGTTTTTCCCGTGCTGCCCGAATGATTGGTCAATAAGCCGGTAGGACAGGCAGAATGCCTGTCCTACATGCTGAATTACATTTCGGTGCTCAGCGATTGACGATATCCCAACTCGTACATCACATCGTACAATTCTTCATAAGTGATGAAACGACGTCGGTTGCGAAGTTTGTATTGATCAACCGCGTCAGCCAATTGAGCGACTTCCGGGCGAGTGTTGTCGCGAGAATCGCCAAATTGACGGCGGTTTGGCCCGCTGTAATCTTCTGAGCGATTTTCTGAGCGGCGATCTTTAATCGCTTCTTGTTTTCCAAACAGAGTTGCCATACTAGTCTCCACAAATTCAGGATGGTCCCGCAGACTTGAATCCTGAGGGCTAAACAAAATTGTTCATTAAACCGTAGTTCAGAAATCCCATTCGAGCGGATTCCTGCTCGAAAAATAGAAGGCGAAACTGCACATCAGTTTTAAGAGAGTGCATATTCCTCAAATACGTCATAATTGATAAGAATTATCTTCTGGATAACGTCGGATTGCCAGTTGGCATGCAACCGCTTATAAGTTATCTACAACTAAAATGAACATCGAATTCGTGAACAGCAGTGCTAATCACGATTACCTTTGAGGAGTGCTTGACTCATGCCAACGAAAATTGCAATTCTGGGCGGTGGTGCCATGGCGACCGCCTGTGCGATTCTGCTCAACGAACATCAGGATCAGCAGGTCTCCATGTGGTTACGGAGTGCTGATCTCGCTCGGGAAATCACAGAAACGCGGGAAAACAAACGGCTGTTGCCGGGCGTTCAGATTCCACAGGAAATCGAAGTGACTGGCGATATTGAACAGGCGGTCGCAGATGCCGAGTTTCTGGTCGTTGCCATCCCCTCTGCCTTTCTGCGATCATCACTCGATCAACTCGCCCCGGCTCTCAACAGCAATCGCCCTACGATCAGCGTTGTAAAAGGTCTGGAACCGGAAACTCATCAGCGTCCCAGTGAAATTATTACGGACGTTCTCGGTACGCGTTCTGTAATCGCCGTCGGCGGACCGAGCCACGCAGAAGAAATTGCCCGTCGACTGCCGGCGACAGTTGTTGCAGCCAGTGGAGATTTATCACTCGCAAAACGTGTCCAGAACATGTTTGCAACCGACCGATTTCGCGTCTATGCCAATGTCGATTTGATTGGCGTTGAAGTCGCAGGTGCGGTTAAGAACGTGATTGCCATCGCAGCTGGGATTTGCGATGGCCTCGGCTTTGGAGACAATGCCAAGTCGGCCTTAATGACTCGTGGAATCGTTGAGATGTCTCGCTTTGGTGCTCATTTTGGAGCTGAAGAATCGACCTTCAGCGGCTTGGCAGGCATTGGAGATTTGATTACCACTTGTATCAGTCCTTACGGACGCAATCGATTAGTTGGCCGTCGACTGGGCGAAGGAGAAACATTATCTCAGATCCTGGAATCGATGGATGCGGTTGCTGAAGGTGTGAAAACAACTCAGGCGGTCATGGAAATTTCCGATCAGAACGATATCGATATGCCGATCTCTCAGGAGATCTATCGAGTGTTGTTCGAAGAGAAATCACCTTTCGAAGCGACGCAAACCTTGATGAACAGGCCGTATAAAATTGAGTAATCAGTCAGCCTGATCGCGATGTGGTTCCAGATGGATCAGGACATCTCGTAATTCAGGATGCTGCTTTAAAAGCTCATCTTTGACATCATGACCAATCCGGTGCCCGAAGTCGACAGTGATTGAGGGATTCACTTCAATATGCACATCCGCAAAGTATTCCAGTCCGACTTTTCGCACCAGTAAGGTTTCAATCTCTTCCACTCCTGTCACCGATAATGCGGTTTGATGGATCGATGCCAGAAATTGCGGGTCGGCCTGCTCGTCCATCAGTTCACTGGCACTGCTGCGGAACAAATGGATGCCGGATGCAATCACTCCCAATGAAACGATGATTGCTGCCACCGCATCGACCCAGCCTGGACCACCCCAACGGATAATCAGCAATCCTGCCAGGACAGCCAGCGAACAGAGCGCATCACTGCGATGATCCCAGGCATTCGCAATAATGGAAGCCGACCGTGTCCGCTTTCCCACTTGTAACTTGTATTGAAACAGCCACTCTTTCAACACGACATTTCCGCCGGCAATCGCAATTGCCCACCAGGGTGTTCGAGGTGCAATTTCGCCAAATCGTATGATCGCTTCCCAACCGACAATCGCTGCGGAAATGATGATGCCGATCGCGACATTTGTCGCTGCAATTCCTTCAGCTCGCATGTGACCATAAGGATGCTCGGCATCAGCTGGTCGTTGAGCCACTTGCAATCCATACAATACTGCCAGTGAAGTGAGGGCATCGCCCAGAGAATTGACGGCATCGGCAATGAGAGCACTCGAGCGCGCCACCATGCCAGCAGTCATTTTCACAATCCCCAAAGTCAGATTGACGACCAAGCCGATTAAGGCGGCTCGAAAAGCGTCTCGATATCGTGTTGTAATTTCGTTCAAGACGAATCTGCTGGTTGGCAAGTGGTAAGTAATAGTTAGGGAAAACTGACACAATAGTGGAAAGCTGGATGCGTTCTCAATCCACTCAGCATATTCCTTGTCATTTACTTTCAACGAAGCAGTCGACAATACAAAGATCGAAGGGTGGCGGAGGCGCTCCGCGTTAGCGGAAGCACCCGCCACACAGTCCATTGAGTCGACAAATCGGGGATGGATGATTTATGCTCATTAAAAATGTCCCAAAACTATCTCAGAACTGACATCATGAAACCAATCGTACAAATCTCACTCGACCTGACGAACATCGAAGAAGCACTGGAAACCGCTCATCTGGCGATGCGGGCAGGCGTCGACTGGCTCGAAGCGGGAACTCCGCTCATTCTGGCTGAGGGTCTGCATGGGGTTCGAGCACTCCGTGCAGAATTTCCTGAGACTCCTATCGTAGCCGATTTGAAAACAATGGACGGCGGCTATCTTGAAGCCGAAATGATGGCCAAAGCGGGAGCGACACACGTTGTGGTCATGGCTCGTGCTCATGCCGAAACAATTCGCTGTGTCGTGAAAGCCGGAGCCGACTTCGGCTGCAAAGTCATGGGAGACAACATGGTCTCCGATAGCATGGTCGACGGTGCGAAGTTTCTGGAAGACTTGGGCTGCGATTACGTCATTCACCATATCGGCTACGATGAAAGACGCGGAATCGCAGCCCGAGGCGAACGAATGCCCAGCCCGCTCGATGAATTGCGTGAAGTCGTGAATGCTGTGAAAATCCCAGTGCAGGCCGTCGGAGGATTATCACTCGAACAGGCAATTCAATGTCCCCAATATGGAGCCCCACTGGTCGTTCTGGGAGCGCCGCTCACAATTGATGCCGACGCTTTCAAAACAGCCGATGGTGATTTGGAAAGTTCACTCCGAATGATCTGCGAAGCGATTCATTCACAAAATGTGTGATGGAGTAATTAGACTCGTCTCCCAAGATACTCCTTGGAAACAATCAAACTTCATTATAACTGTAGTTTTGCAAAACCTAAGTTACAAGCACGATGCGCAGGCGAGTGAGTTTATTCCAAGAACAATTTGAAAACCGGAGAAATAAAAACTCCCGACAAAACTTAAATTTATTTTTTGCACCACAGAGACACAGAGGACACGGAGAAGTCTTGAAATCCAAGGCTTATGAAGAGCTCGGTTGTTTGTGCATTGCAGGCCATTCCGAAAATGTCTCTGTGCCTCTGTGGTTTTAATCTTTCTCAAAATCTGTTGAGTCATTTTCGAAGTATGTCTTCAAGCTGAAGTTTTGCAAAACTCCAGTTATAACACTCAATTTGGTTCTCTACACTTATCAAAGTAGTCGCTCATGAAATCTGCAGCCGTTGTGAATTATGCTCCTGAAAAGGGTTCGGTGGAAATTCGGGAAATTGAGCAGCCGAATATTGGGCCGGACGATGTCCTGCTCGAAGTCGCCAATGTTGGCGTTTGCGGGAGCGATCTACATCAATGGACGGCCGACCATTCCTGGCCAGTGAATTATCCGGTCGTGCTTGGTCATGAATTCGGCGGACGGATTATTGAACTCGGCTCGAATGTACAAGGCTGGAAAGAAGGTGATCGCGTCGTCAGTGAGACAGCAGCCATCATTGATGCCAATAACCCGATGTCTCGTCAGGGACTTTACAATCTCGATCCCACCCGCAAAGGCTTTGGCTATGGCGTCAACGGAGCGATGACCAAATACGTCTGCGTCCCCTCAAGAATTTTACATAATGTGCCGGATGGTCTCCCCTTCGAACATGCCTGTCTCACAGAACCGTGTTGCGTGGCTTATAATGCAGTCGTGCGAAATGCCCGAATTGAGCCGGGGGATCGTGTTGTCGTACTGGGACCGGGAACGATTGGGATTCTGTGTGCCGCGATGGCCCGGCTGTGCGGAGCAGAAGTCGCTTTAGTGGGACTCGAAGCAGATCGGCATCGTCTGGAGATCGCGAAGCAATATGGCTGCGAAGGAATCATTGGGGATGCAAAACCCTGGGCCATGGAGCGAGATGGACTCGGTTGCGACGGCGTCATCGATGCAGCCGGGGCCAGCGTGACTTTGAAAATCGCTATCGATATCGTTCGGCCGGCAGGCTGGATCAGCAAAGTCGGCTGGGGGCCACAGCCGTTGAATTTTAATCTCGACCCCCTCGTCCAGAAGAACGTGAAACTCCAGGGCAGCTTCAGTCACAACTGGCCCATCTGGGAACGTGTGATTGCATTACTGACGAGCGGTCAGTTGAACGTGCAACCAATCATCGGTGGCGTCTGGCCAACGACCGAATGGCATGAAGCGTTCGAAAAAATGCATTCCGGGGAAGTAGTGAAGTCGGTGTTGAAGCCGGTTTGATTGCAAATTTGACAAAGGCGAGCCGAGCCAGTTATGGCTCGGGTGGGTTCGAATCGCCAACTACTTACTACATTGATAACAATGCACAATAATAGTCAGAATACCCGAGTCATGACTGACTCGGCTCGCCTGTGAATATTGCGATGTGAAACTTCAAAGCCACAATCGAACTCGCACAAAATCAATCGCATCACCGAAGAGCACATAGCCAAGAGTCATTTTTCCACAATTGATTTTCGCAATCACCTCGGCTCCGATTCGTAACTCCGCTAACTCTCGCTCGTCGATGTCTGCATAGACTTGAATCACGTTGCCTGATTCCTGATTGATGGAGGTTCGAGAAGATATTTTTTCCAGGTGGCCGGTATAGGTCGTTTCGGGATCAGTCGCCAGGACGTATTCAATCGGCAATGCGGTTGTTTCCAATTTGGATTGTGCCCGCAGCAAGTGCCCCATGCGTTTATCTTTAACTTCCAGCTCCAGATGCCACGTTCCCTTGGGATCCATCACCTCCATCAGCACTTCGCCGCGGCGTACCGGACGGTTTCTCAGCAACTGTTCGACCTGAAAGGTCGCAATCACGCCATCGATCGGGGCATACACTTTTAGTTTTTCGATACGATCTTTGAGAATCTCTGTCTCTTTTTTCAGACTGTTGACTTCGATTTCGGTTTCTGCAATGCGTCCCTGCAGTCGAATTGCATCTTCCACCTGACCGGCTCGCGAGGCCAGTTCCAGTTCCGATTGCTGCGCTCGAACCAGGAAGGTTTTTTCGCTCAGTTCTCCCTGAACACGCAGAAACTCAGCCTGCAGTTCTGGATTCTTGAGCTGAATCAATAAGTCACCAGACTGGACGGGATCTCCTCCGTTCACGAAAACGGTTTCAACCTCAGCATCCTGACTGGCAAACACATCCCGCTGAACGATCGGCATCAATCGACCTTCGCCATTGGCCCGATAATCGTATTGCACAAACATCAACGCGAGGAGTGCTGCAAGAATCAAACCGCTCACGACTAATGTTTTAACCAGTGTCTTTCCCCGCAACGCTCGGAATCCGCGACCGATAAATCGCCAGAGGGGGAGCAGAAAGATTTTCTCGTGTTCATCGGCATTATGAATCGCAGTGGCGATATGATCTGAGACCAATTCAGCTGCAGCTTGACGGTCAGTATCCCAGTTGTGGGAGGTCAACAGTTCGACCACCATTGCACCAATCAGGACTGGCGGTTTTTCTTTATTCTGAGGTTTATCTTCTGATTTATGTTCTCGATCCTGATATTCAAGCGGATAGATGGCCAGCATGCGTGCATTGGATTCTTCGAGATAATCCGCCAGTTGTTTTTCGACTTGAGGGGCGAGATCTTTGAGTTGTCCGTTGTAGATGAAAGGTTTGCGGGACTGATAAACAGTGCGAACCAGTCGATTCAACTTCTGCATCAGGTTTGCATTGCGATTGACTTTGTCCTGCCCGCTCACCGCAATCATTTTTGTTTTTCGGCCCCACTTCATGGCGATTGCGACACGGTCGACGGTTAATATCTGTCGCATATCATTGGCAGCGGTGGTCGCAACCTGATTGGTGTCGAGCCCGTTATGCAGATCGAGTAAAAAGCGATCGATCGATTCCCAGAACGTTTTGGAGTTGACTGCTACTGGTGAAGCCATTTTTCCGGAGAGGTGTAACGATGCCAACCCAGACAAATGCTCTGCAAACTGCATCATCCCTTTTTGAGCTTCATCGGAAATGGTCTCGGGAAAAAACAGCTGCAGGATCGCTGCGCATTGCTTCTCCTTAAAAATCGGCGAAACGACAACGACTAAAGCAGCAGGTCGCAACTCGGCTTTTGTGCTGGCGGGACCGATGGCAATCGTCTGAGAATTGTTGACGACCTCGGTCAGCAACTTGGAATTTTTCTGAGTACGGGCCTGATTTTGAAGTATTTCCGTGGCGGCAATATTTTGTTCGCCAACCAGACGAATTCCATTTTCGGCCAGTCCCCAGATCGCTCCTGCCGGTGCCTGCGAACCTTCCATGGCAAACGCGAGAAACTGACGAAGAAAATCATCAGGAGGCAAGCTTTGTCGAGCCAGTTTTTCAACCGCCTGGACACAAGCCGAGATTCGTTCGTTCGGGTTTGGATTATTCATGGAGTGGATGAAGAGTTAAGTCAGTCGAGTCGATATGATTGTCAGGAGTTTCATGGGAAATGAAACTTTTGTCCATGCTGGCCCATCATATTGGGTTTAGCATGCAATAGAAACTGGCGAATGGCGACTTATTCGATCAGACCCCGATTAAATTCCGACTGCACCGTTCGCGTTGACTGTGATGGCGAACCTAGCGAATAGGAGGATTCTCACCCTGAGAAATCTGCAGGGTTTCGCTTTGTGACGACCCCAGTTATTTTATAAAAGTTCCCCCCAATAAAAATGCCCGGGGTTACCCGGGCATTATAGAGCAAAAATTCATCAGCAGAGGTTACTTGGATCGACCAGCATCGATAATTGGTCCAAAGTTATCGACAGTCAGGCTGGCTCCACCAACCAGAGCGCCATCGACATTCGGCTGGCCGAGCAGTTCCTCAGCATTGCTCGGTTTGACACTTCCTCCATACAGGATTCGCATCGCCTCAGCTGCGGCTTGGCTGTAATTGCTACTCAACCAATTACGCAAATGAGCGTGGGCTTGATCAGCCTGTTCCGGAGAAGCCGTTTTTCCAGTGCCAATCGCCCAGACCGGTTCGTAGGCAATGATGATCTTGCTGAGATCGGCTTCTGAAACATCAGCCAGTCCGCCCTTCATTTGAGTATCGAGCACTTCTCCCGTTTTGTCGGACTCGCGTTCTTCGAGAAGTTCACCGACACACAGGACAACACCCAGATTTTTAGCGATTGCTGCTTTGGTTTTCTTATTGATCGTCCCATCGCATTCGCCGAGGACATGGCGGCGTTCGCTGTGTCCGAGAATCACCCAGTCGCAACCGATGTCCTGCAGCATGTCGACAGAGACTTCGCCGGTGAATGCTCCCGATTCTTCAAAGTAGCAGTTCTGAGCACCGACAGAAATTCCGGAATCACCGACCGCTTCTTTGATAGCCTGCAGGTAAGGAAACGGAGGGCAGACCAGCACATCGACGGATGAATCTTTGCCGGCGACATGACTCGCCAAACCCTTGGCCAGTTCGGTTCCGCTGGCAAGATCAGTGTTCATTTTCCAGTTACCGGCAATCATCGGACGTCGCATGGGGATTTCCTTTATTTTATACAGTTATCATTCGAGATATTGTGGCGAGCAATATTGATTGGCGTTCTCAAATCATGCACATTGATCGTGAGAATACCCGAGCCATAACTGGCTCGGCTCGCCTGAGTTATTATTTGAAATGTACTTATGCAGTGGCAACGGGATCGCCGATGGTTTTGCCCATCAGTTCAGCCATACTCCGCATTTTCTTCATTACTTCATCGAACTGATGCGGCAACAAAGCCTGCGGTCCATCACTTTTGGCAAGTTCTGGATTGCAATGCACTTCAATATGCACCCCATCAGCTCCTGCAGCAATGGATGCTAGAGACATTGAAGGAATCAGGTCCGGTCGGCCTGTCGCGTGTGAAGGATCGACAATGATCGGCAGGTGTGTCAGTCCTTTTACGTTCGGCACAACAGCCAGATCGAGCAGATTCCGCGTTGAGGAATCGAAACTGCGAATTCCACGCTCACACAGAATGACCTGCTTGTTGCCGTTGGCCATAATGTATTCGGCAGACATGAGCAGATCGACAACCGTCGCACTCATTCCGCGTTTGAGTAAAACCGGACGGTTGGTCGAACCGACTTCCTTAAGCAGATTGAAGTTTTGCATGTTGCGGGCACCGATCTGGAAGATATCGGTGTATTGATCGATCAGCTCGACCTGTCGAGGATCCATCACTTCGGTCACGACAGGCATCTGCAGTTCGTGTCCAACATCCTGGAGAATTTTCAGGCCTTCTTCTCCCATTCCCTGGAAACTGTAGGGGCTGGTGCGTGGTTTGAATGCTCCACCTCGTAATACGTTTGCACCGCTGGCTTTGATGGCGTGGGCGATTTCTGAGAGGATTTCTTTTCCTTCAATCGCACAAGGCCCGGCGATCATCATTAAATGACCGCCGCCGACTTTCACGCCGTAGCCGAGGTCGATAATGGAATCCTCTTCCTGATACTCCCGGCTCGCCATTTTATAAGGCTTGAGAACCGCATGGACATCCTCGACACCAGGAATAGCACGCAATGGTGCTTCGCGAAGCAGGTCCTCTTCACCGATCACGCCGATGACGGTTCGCTTCTCGCCTTTACTTAAATCGTGAGCAAAGCCCATCTCCTCGATTTTTTCGAGGATGTGTTGAATCTGTTCGTCTGTAGAGTTTGGTTTTAATACGATGATCATGAACTTGAACTGCCGGGGGTGAAAAATAAGGGCATCACGCAAGCTGGTGCGCGATTTGAAATAATGCATGATCAGCGAACTTTAACCGACAGAGGTGATCGCAAACAATCCATTCCACAAAACATTGTCTGTGAAACCCGGAATTTCAGCGGATTTTCATGATTTTCCCTGCAAATTCCTCGGACTCCAAGGCATCATATCCCGAAGGAACTTCCCGGCGTAGCCTTGCTATCGCTCAACAATTCCAGATTTTTGAGCTATTCTTACAGACTATTGAACTATATTTGGTCTGACTCGAAGTAAAACCGAAGCATTTAACTGTACATATTAACCGTGAAAGCGACCGTTTCAATGGCCGAGCGTCTCAAAGGAATTTTTACTCCAAATCTTGTCCCAATGACTCAGCATGGAGAGATTAACGAGGCTGAATTGCGTCGCTATGTCGACTGGCTGATCGAAAAAGGGGTCCACGGTCTCTACCCGAACGGTTCAACGGGCGAATTCACGCGATTCACTCCAGAAGAACGCCGACGGATTGTCAAAATCATTGCTGACCAAACCGCCGGGCGCGTGCCGATCCTGGCAGGAGCAGCCGAGGCGAATGTCAAAGAGACGATTCGCGCCTGCGAATATTATCACGAAGTCGGTGTACGAGCCGTCGCGATTGTCGCTCCCTTCTACTACAAACTGAGCCCGGCTTCCGTATACGCATATTTCAAAGAGATCGGAGATAACACGCCGATTGATGTCACCCTCTACAACATTCCGATGTTCGCCAGCCCGATTGATGTTCCGACGGTTCAGCGACTGAGTGAAGAGTGCGAAAAAATTGTGGCGATCAAAGATTCGTCAGGCGACCTGCCCCACATGATTCGCATGATTCAAGCCGTCCGCCCGAATCGTCCCGAGTTCAGTTTTCTGACTGGCTGGGATGCCGCCTTAATGCCGATGCTGCTCAGCGGATGCGACGGCGGCACAAATGCGACGTCCGGTGTCGTTCCGGAATTGACCCGAGCACTTTACGATTTGACGACTTCCCATCAAATCGAAAAAGCCCGCCAGTTGCAGTATGATCTCGTCAAACTCTTTGATGTCATGCTTTATTCGGCAGAATTCCCTGAAGGTTTCAGGTCAGCTGTTGAACTTCGTGGTTTCAAAATGGGCTGCGGACGTCAGCCGTTGTCTTCAGAACAGAAAACGGATCTGCAAACGCTGAGCAAAGAACTGCAATGTATGCTGTCCACGCATGGCTACAGCGATGAACCAATCGGCGGCTGTCCGATCGATGGCAACTCAGCAGGCAATGCGGATGAAGTGACCCGGATTGTCAGCACCGTTGTCGCTGAGCTTAAACGCCGCGGTATGGTTGACTGATTTTCATGACGTGCCACGGCTCTGTGAGCCGTGCGATTTGCAATCGACGTCTAAAAACACGGCTCGCAGAGCCGTGGCACCATACGAGTACTTCTGGGTGCTTGGCTTCGCTACGACCCCAGCCGCCCATCCTGTAACGCTTATAACGGTTGCAGGAATCGGTTTCAAAAACGCAACATCGAGATGCATCGGGAAATTCGCTGCTGAGGAAATCGTAAGCTACGCTTGAATTGAATGTGCCACGGTTCTGTGAGCCGTGCGAATTGCAATCGACGACCAAAAACACGGCTCACAGAGCCGTGGCACCGGGCTTATGGACTCTCAACCTCAACAACCGGAATACGATGTTGCCTTGCATACACGGCGCGCGATGTTTCTATTGTTCGGTCTTGTGTTGGCGGTCTTTGGGATTTCTGTCACTTTTGATTTTGTAAACTGGGATGATCCCTGGTATATCCATCGCAATCCGCTCGTCCAAAGTTGGTCTTTCCAGAATCTGTATGGAATCTGCACCGAAACGGTCACACGGAATTTCGCTCCGCTGACGATCTTTTCTTACCTGATTGATCACTCGCTGTGGGGCAAATGGGCGGGGGGATATCATCTGACGAATGTTCTGCTGCATGGCATTAACGCGATACTTGTTTTTTTACTCGTGCGGCAGATCACAACGCGACACGTGTTTGCATTGGTAGTCGCGCTGTTATTTGCGATTCACCCGATTCAAATCGAATCGGTCGTCTGGATTTCTGCTCGTAAAGGCTTACTGTCCTCGGCTTTCATTCTGCTGTCACTGCTCTTCTGGTTAAAACGCGAACGAACTTCACAGGACGAGTTATCAGGAACGATTCTGTTTGTCGTCGCCTTGATGTGCAAAGCCTCGGCTGTGGTCGTTCCGGGTATCGTTTTTGTCTATGACATTATTGTGCGTCGACGCTCTTTCGCCGATTCGCTGGCCCGGCAGTTTGTCAGCGGGTTGCTGGCCATCTGGTTCATTCTGCTGACAGCCGGTTCTCAAAACTCGCAAACGGGCGGTATCCGACATCATCTCGGTCACAGTAAACTCGAGATCCTGGGGATTGATTCCGTGCTGATGTGGAAGTACGTCGGCATGCTGCTCTGGCCGACCGATCTGGCCATCCTTTACGATCCGACAATCCAGGGAATTGGAGCCGCGATTGCTGTTTCCGTATTCGCCTGGGGAATTATTGCAGTGTGGATCTGGATGAAACGGGAATCGCAACCGCTGATTCTGTTCGCCTCGTTAAGTGCTCTTGCATTGATGATTCCGGTCTTAAATTTTTTTCCACTAACGACCTTGATGAATGACCGCTATCTCTATCTACCCTGCATCGCCTTCTTTGGATTGATGGTGGCAGCAGTGGAGTCTGTATTTTATCGTGGAATGGCGGTGGCGTTATCGCACAGAAGCCCCCAAAATGTTGAGAGCTCGGGGGCTTCCGCTGAAGCGGAGCGCCCCCGCCACCCTGACTTTAGTATTCGAACTCTGAAGCCGCAGACGTCTTTTCGGATTGCCGCTTTAACTGCGGGGCTGGTCGTTCTGGCTTATTCTGCCATATCTGTTCAACAATTGTCTGTCTGGCGAAATGACTCGGCTCTCTGGAAACAGGCCAGTCAGGTCTCCCCGGAATTGCCGGTGGTTCAGTATCAATACGCCTTAGCCGAGTGGCGAACCGGGGAACATCAGGCGGCCATCACTCGACTTGAAAATGCACTTCAACTTGAGCGGGTCGATGACCTGGATCGCGAACGATTCAACGAAAAACTGCAGATCTTCAAAACTCAGTTTCAGGAACTGCAATTGAATGCTGCCGTTTCAAAATAAACAGCGGTTCTGTTGTGCCTCGGCTCTATGAGCTGTGCTTTTTATCATCGACATCGATTTACACGGCTCATAGAGCCGTGGCACCAACTTGAGTATAAACTTATCCTTAAGATGCGAATTCAAAACTGCTGCATTACACCATCCAGATAAGTTTTCAACTCCGGATCAAACTCTGGAAATCCGTCAGAAACAGGTTTTTGTCCCATCGCTTTTCGCATCATGTTGTGCATCAGATAGCGTCCCGGTCCAATTGTCATGTGGATGCTGTCGCGATACATCTGCTCGATGTTTTCCAGCGGAGCATTACCAGTATCGATGTCCTGCTGAATCTGTTGCAAAGCGTTCATCGCCTGAGTACTGCGGAATTCGCGATCGGGATACGCGTCTCGCAACTGCTTGAGTAAGGCCTCAAAATAAGCCTGACTATGCGTCAGAGTTCCTGCGGAATCATCATCGGCAAACTCTGCTTTCAATTCTGCATGTCGAGCCCAGCCTGTGTGAATGATAACCGTCGCGTTCGGCTGCAGTTCGAGCCACTCTGAAATCGTTGCAAAATCTTCTTCGAGGGTTGTGCCATAATGGGGCTGAAAAGAGATGAGATCGTATTGAGCCGAGCGAAATGCGAGTGGCCAGAGACGGGAGGTTCCAACACAAGGTTGTTCGGGATGTTCCTGAATATATTTGAGACTCTTTCCACAATCGACATGCCACTCGACACCTTCATCGAGTCGACTCGGAATCGTATCCCAGGTTAGTGAATTGCCGATCAGGAAGATGCGTTTTTGTGTCTCAAGCACTGTGTTATCGACAATTGTAATATTCTTTTCGGGAGTGTTATTAAATCGCACTGGAGGAGTCGATTCTGTTGCCAGTTCCCAGCGATTGTTTTCGACGAGGTTCTCTCCCGCTTTATGAAAGCGAATGGGCGAACGATCAATCCTGCGGATTTCATTATTGCGGATCGTAAAGCCCGTCGAACCTTCATCCAGAAACATGCCGTTCGATTCTGCTCGGCCAGCATTGAGAGGAATGTCGGTAATCAGATTGTTTTCGATCACACTGTCCGGCTGCAGTCCCAGCGTGTAAATCCCGCCGCCATCACTCAGGACCTGCATCATGTATTGGATGCGATTGTCGGCAATGCGATTATTCCCAGCTGGGGTGTTGGAAGGATTCCACATCCAGCCGAGGGAAATTCCAGTGTAGGGACAATCGTGAATGTTATTGTTTGTGATTTCCAACTCACGATTCAATGGAGCCCAGATGGCGACGGAACCTGGCAGGATCACTCCACATTGACTCACTTCACATTGATCGATTTTATTAGCCGTCGGCACCTGCTCGGGAGCAGACTGATACCACGCTTTTCCATCCACGCGACGAGAATTATTTTCTCCCAGATTCAATCCATTCCCGCCCACATCAGTCACTTTGCAGCGTTGCATCAAGCAGTTAGTCGTGCGGTTGGAGAACCAGAGGCCCGTCCCTCCCATCGCCTGAAACTGACATCCCTGAAAGCGGCAGCCTTTGGCATTCTCGATATAAACCCCAGCCGGCAGCATTGGTCGATCGGAAGTCGTTCTCTTTCCTGATGCATCCCGTGGCTCATGCATGGAAGCCTGTGCTCCTGCCAATCCTCCGGCTGGCATCGGGAATGCCGTTTCGGAAAATGTAATTCCCTGAACCGAGAGATTTGTGATGGGCGAATCATCGGTTCCAATCGCGGAGAAGAGTGTCGTCAAAACGGGCAAGGCAATAATCGGTTCTTCCTGAGAGGCAGAAGGAAGCATAATCAGTTCGGAATTCTCGGCATCGATAAACCATTCGCCCGGGAGATCCGCAAAGTTGGCATGACCTTCCAGATAATATCGCGGCTGCTTTTCAAAATGATCAATCGCGTAATGTCGAGCAGAGCAGCCGATCGGGCCAACGGTTTTCAGTGTGCGAGATTCTGCATCGAATGATCCCACTGGCAATCGGCTGCTGGACCAGTCGTGCATCAGAATCAAATCGTATCCTGAGGCTGGCAATTTGTTTTCTGCGGAGAGGTCTCCTGCTTGAACAATAAATCCACTGCGTCGATCCTCGAGTGCCTTTTCGATACGCAAATATCCCTGGTTTGGAAAACGGGCCGGCGAAGAGAGTTTGCCATTAACAATCATCGCACGTGGTTGACCATTCTTATTCCAGCCTTGTGGCAACTGGTAATGCAGGCGACCGTTCTCTTCCCGCTTAGAAATCGAAAGCTGCTGACTTCCCGCAAACACAACCTTGCCAGATTCTGCGGCCACCAATTTCAAACCTCGACCGACAAGTTGTGCATCGAGAGTTAACGGTTCTGAAAATTCATAGCGTCCTTCAGGAATGACAATCGTGACCGGATCGGACTGCTGTTCCCGAATGCTGCGAACATCATCCAGCGTTTGCAGTAAAGCGGCAGTCGTCGGTTCCGCGACTAGAAATTCATTGGGCGATTGCGCAATAGATAACGCAGGCAAACTGCATGTCAGGAGGAGTGCGGGGAAGAGGAATCGTAACATGATCGACTTTCTGGTTTCTGGAGGATCAGAAGGATTGTCGTGGAATGTGTAATTTGAATTTTAAGCATAACAAAAGCCTCCGGAAAAAGATCCCGGAGGCTTTTGAATTTATCTTTGCAAGCTTGTCAGCTTAGCTTTCGTGAGCTGGAATGACTTCATCGTTTTTATCGATTTCCTCAGCTTTAGTGCCTGCCAAGTGCACGGTTTTGTAGCCACCAATCGATTTGAAGTAGAAGAACAGCAGCAGATAGATGATCGCCATTGTACCTGGAATAAAGGAGTCCGCTACCAGAGTCTTGCGATCACCTGTGATGCTGGATTCAACAACTAAATCCTGAGCTTCCGTGCGATCTGCTGGGTCAATTTTTTTAATCTCTTCAAACTTCTGACCATCGAGTCCGGTCACTTCTCCAAAGAATAAAAATTGACTCGATGAATCCGCTTTGTATTCTTCGTAAACCTGAACATCAGCAACTTTGAGAGTTTCACCGGCATATCGATCTTTGGCATAACCCAATCCAGCTGATCCAATCAGGCCTGCGGACATCATTCCAATACCACCCATGATGCTCATCGCGACAGCACCGGTTCGGGGAAATCGGTCTCCAATAACAGCAAGCATTGTAGGCCAGAAGAATGTTTTACCTACCGCATACACTCCAAGTGCAACCAATGCACCAGCAAAGGTTGTAATACCACTGGCAAGATTCAAGCCGACACATGCCAGGATCGAACAGACGAGCAGAATTCCGACTGGAGAAAGGCCCAGTTTTTTCTCAATGAAGTCTGCACAGAATCGCAACAGGAACATGATTGTGGATGTGTAAACGAATAACCATTTCCCTTGTTCTGAACTCAAAATATTGCCTGTGATATTCTGAATCCAACCATCTGTTCCCAACTCAACAGCCCCGACAAGTGCGTGAGTGATGAACAGGACGAAGATGAGCCAGGAGCCGAGTGAGAAATTCGTAAGAATTCCAACGGCAATCAGCAGTACTCCACCGATGGCGTAACCAACATAGTTTCCAGTTTGAGCGTCTGGGAAGATAGGACCGAGTACACCTGCAAAAAACAGTGCCAGGAAGAAACAGGCGACGGCACCGCCAAAGATACCAACTTCTCGAAGCATTTCTCCCAGACTCAATCCGCTTTCAGAAGCTTCTGATTTGGGGAATTTCTGCCCAAAGAACATCAATCCATAAATGACAGTTGGCACCAGGAACAAAGCCAGCTGAAATTTCCAGTGCATGCCGACACGGTCGTCAAGAACCCAACCCATCGCACTTCCCAGAACCAGTCCGGCCGGCCAGCTGGCATGCAGAATATTCAGGTAGTGAGTTCGTTTCGTTGGAAACAGTGTCGCAACCAATGGGTTTGCAACTGCTTCAAGTGTTCCGTTTGCGATGGCGAACAGGAATGTTCCCCAGAATAGAAAAGCATAGACCGTTCCCTGTGCCATGTCGGGCGTAGGCATGAAGGTAACAATGGCTGAGGCAACATGAAAGACAAACGCAGCAACAACCAACCAGCCGTAACCGATTTTATCAACGATCACTCCACCAATGATAATCCCGAAACAGAATCCCGTGAAACCTGCTCCACCAATTGCTCCCAGTTGAGAATTCGTGAAACCATATTCACCAGCCCAGTTATCGAGGATTCCTCCACGAATGGCGAACCCCACTCCCGCGGCTAAAATTGCAGTAAAACCGGCCCATAATAGCCGGTAGGCGTTGGAACTGATGGCTTCTGTTGGCTGGGTACTCATGCGCGGCGTCTCCTGGTTGTTATCAGTCTAGCAGTTGTTCTCGGTCTTTTAGAGAAGAATCCGATGGTGTCGGTCTCAAACTGGTGAGGTGAAATCAGAATATGTTGATCGAAGCATGCTATCCCTGATTCCATGCATTTTCAACGCAATCGTGGTCTCAGATCCCAGTAAAATGGAAACATCCGTCAAGATGTGTTCATCAAGAGCGGAATGGAAGAGCAGTTCGTCGAAGCACTTTGGCAATCTCAAATCTGAACGTTTCGTTCAGAGAGTTCGCTGGGAAAAGAAAAAACTTTCCGCGCCGGTGGAGTATTTTCTCCTGCGTCCATGCAGTGGGCCCGTCCATGGGTTATACAAGAGCAACTCTGATTCGCTGAGCGAGCTACAGCTTCCCTGTCCCTGCCCGGAAAGTTCCTTAATTGGCTAGCCTTATGAACTCAAATCCTTAAATAAGGGGTTGAAACCTGGCATTTCCAGCTTCAATGTTTCGATCCAGGCCTCCGGATTCCAGATTTCTACACAAACAACCGCACCCACAATCTGTACTTCCCGATTGGCATCAACTCCCAGAAACTCTCGGAAGTTCTCCGGAATCAATAACCGCGATCGATTTGCCAGTTTGATGGTCACTTGTCGTGTTGAGAGAAGCCGACCGAGCCGCTGAACTTCTCCCCAGCGATGCTCCATCCGACCTGAAAGTATTTTCTGACGAATGAGTTCAACCCCCTGATCCATCCGTGTCTGCCATTGACTGGCCGACCACAAACTCAGGCAACCGAAACGCTCCTTCACCACAATAGTTTCTCCCTGATCATCCGAAATTGCAGAGCCGAATTCAGAGGGCAGTGACAATCGAAATCTATCGTCGAGTGTTCTTTTACATTCTCCTTGAATTAAAGAATCACCCATGATGCCCGAAATTTACTGAAGTGAGCTGAAAGTCCTCCCTGCCATTAAGTCATTTGATCCATCATGAGGATCCCCGGACTCGATTAAATCAATTTCGAGACGGAATTCCTGATTCGCAGATTGATGATAATAGGCAGATTTCCCACCTGCAAGCCCTCAATACAGCAATATTGGGTAATCTTCCCAAATAACGATCCTGTCATGTGATAGACTGTGGATCTGCTGTTCAATCACAAAACACGAGAGTCACCGTTAAGAATGTGCATGGTCATTTAGAGCCGAACGAAACGTATCGAGCCTTTGCAAGGGCGTTATTAGTTGAAGACTTTAGAGCAGTTCCAAAACTAATGTTCCCCGTTCTGCCTGAGCCAATCCACCACTTCGGGAAAATACGCACATTGCGTTTATAGCCGTTTCCACGAATATTTAGCGGGTGATCGACTGGAATAACAGGGCTTAAACCATCAACAATTCGCTACTGTAAACTGCAAACGAAAGCCACCAGTGCAAGTCGAGACTAACACTGAATGGACAAGGCACTGGCAAAGCCAGTGCCTCCCTGTTTTTTATTGGATTACAGCACTAGAACTCAAAGATGGTTCCGACGGTCAAACCCTGAGTGAGCATATTGGTTTGTTTGGGATCAACATAGATATCGGGGATTTGATCACCATCGTCATCGTAGATCACATTTTGTCCGGGTCGTGAAACCGCATACAGAAACAGCAGGTCGTAGCTGGCATAGAGTTGTACATTCTCGAAGAGACGAATTTTGGAGTACAATGCGAGACTGAATATTGGCGAAAGTTTATCCTGATTGAAGAAGCTGGTTGTTGGTGCGGTCGATTCGTCAACAGTCGTCGTTGTGGGGTCATCACCCTGGAACAGATTGTTGGTCGAGACGCGTGAGTCAATATGGTTGACTGCCAGTGTCAATGCTGGCTGTGCACCAAATGTTACTCGATCCTCGACGAGTTCCATGCGAAACCCGATTTGTGGTCCGTAAAGCTGATTGATCGCTTCGGATGCGATCGTCGCGGTGCGAAAATAAGTAATGTCGTTATTGTTCGCATCAGTGGCGACATCACTATCGACACCAATTTGTGTCATCGTTTCGTCGAGTTTGAGATAGCGAGCCCCGAGTAGAAAATTGAGGTGGAAACCATTGATTGGACGATCGTCGTCCCAGAGATAATTGATTTCTGTGCCGAACATTGACGAGCTGTAGTCGACAGCGTAGGACGTATCAAAAATTAATGCACTGTTGGTAATGGCACTATCTCTCAGGAAGGGGATGGCGGTCACCCCCGTGGTGTCCAGTGCTGGCGCGGGTGGAGTTCCTATTGTTGTAATGTTTGGATTTTGACTTGGAGCCGGGTTACGGAATACAAAAGGAGCCTGAGAGGCACTGCGATCCGTCTGAAAAATCCACATCGTGCTGGCTTCTAAAGCCCCCGTTGTTGTTTTCAAACCATACTTGAGCCTCAAACCATTCATACTATTGAGGTCGACGATTCCCATTGTGGGAGCATAGCCGTTACGAGTGCCACCTACGGAATCCGTTGGAGATGTTCCTGTCGCACGGTCAAATACGCCATAACCATATTGCGGATATTCCACATTGAGGACCTCTTCCCCGATCACACCTTCATCGTTTTGACCCAGATTCCAGAGCAGGTAATCGACTTGAATCCAAGATTGTGCGGCAACCTGTTGGAGAAAGCGATCTAAGGGCGAGACTTCTTCATAAAATCCACCACGATCGGCGGGGACCTGTTCGTAATATTGCCGTTGCCGGGCATCCCAGGGGGAACCTCCTGCCAATTGAGACTCAAAGCCTGGCGCGTAAGGTTGTGCCTGACAGGTTTCGATAGAAACTCCGAACATGCAGAGCATCACACAAAAAGAGGCCCGTCGCAGGGTTTGATTATTCTTAAGGGTTCTGATAACTGTCGCCAATAGAAATGACGCAGACTTCAGAAAACCTGTCTTATTCCATATCAAATACATAACTCTCATCCCGAAGAATGACGGTGGCAGTTCCTCGTTGGAAGAAATCGATCTGGTCATTTTGAGTCCTGGTCCATTCTTCCTGCGAGGTCACACAAAGTCTCGGTGAAGTGCCCTGTGCGGGCATATCATTGGTCATAGAATCTCTGCAATGCACACTGTTGTCGTGCTTAACAAGAATTCCAAACCAAATGTTCTCTATACAATTTCGTCGAGTACAAATTTTATACCGAGGCCACGATCTTTTCGCAGCCTCATCTCAAACTTGCCGGATTAAGGCACAAAGATTCCGTTGAACTGCAGCTGCCCTGTGAAATCTGCGGAAATCGGAGCATCAAACAGTAAGTCGGGATTAGTCAACTGGATCAACAAGGGGTTAATCAAAACGGTATTGTCGTTTTGACTATTCAGAGTAATTTCTCCGCTGGCAGCATCGAATTCTGTCACCAGAATATCATTGACTAAGAACAGCAGTCCGGTGAGTGGATTAATCAAGGCACCAGCATCGTCAATGAGGATGGTATTGCCACCGATATCGATATCAGCAGTCCCCGAGACATTGTCGAAGAAGAAGACACGTTGTTCGTCGATGGTCGTTGCAACATTTCCGCCACCAGTGGTGTCTTCATCTTCCGTGATCTGAATCTCAAGATTCTGAATACTGATTTGGGCATCCGTTTCCAGATCGAAGTAGAAGGCCGGGCCTTCTGCTATGGTGAGATCTGCAAAGTTGGGATCGTTTATCTCAAGTCCACCTTCGGTCAACCCATCATCAGGATTATCATCAATGTTAATTGTAATCGAGCCTTCACCCTGATCGATAAAGTAGAAGCCAATCGAGCCTTCTTCTCCAAGGTCCATCAGGTTGTCGATGGCATTGAAGACGAGGTCATCGTCATTCACGGTTTCGTCAGAAATGTGAATGACTCCAATTGCCCCCTGGTCCGTATCGGTGAGAGAAGCGTTCGTAACGCTATCATCTGCAGCTTCCATCTCGTTCATCACGATATTGATGTTGGTCCGAGAATTGGCCCCCGAAATGTCCCGATAGTGAATAAATCCCTGGAAATCCCTTGAGGTTCCAGCAGCGTTGAAAGCATTATTATTGACGATAAAGCCAGTCTCGGTACCGTTAAATCCATTATCCAATACTCCTATCACATTGTCCTGGGCCTGGTTCTGCATCAGGATGGAGAAGTGAGAGAAGTCGTCATCGAATGTATTCTGATCATTATCTGCGGTGGGGTCGTCAAAATCAGAATTTCGTGGTCCGATAACCAGGTCGTAAAACGTCGGGTTGTTATCAAGCCCCGAGTTATCGTCGTTGAGTGTCAGCGTCATGACTGATCGAATTGTTGCCGTCGATTGCGATCCGAAGTCACCAATGGTTGAGCTCACCTGATTGTTTGTGAAGTCAGAACCAATGACCTGTGCTGTGACAACATTTCGCAAGTCAATCGCTTCTCGACTATTAAGTGTGAAGCTACCTGTATCAACCGAGACGTCATCAATCGCGATGGCAAGAATACCGGCTGTGTTCAGGTCAATATTCAGATCGTTAACATCCAGTGTGAACTGTCGTGCCTGACCGAATATCAATCCGTTTGCATTTGGATTCGGATTGCCAAAGTTCGCAGTTTCAAGACCTCTGACAAAACTGTTGTCGACATAAATCCCCGCCTCGAAGTTCGGTCCGGGGAACCCGCTGCCGAAGTTTGTCCCTGCTCCAGTGAGATCTCCTCCATTGAAGGTTGCCTGGCCTTTTACATTTGCCAGATGTACTCCATGGTCAGGAGCATTTGTCGATTCAACATTGCTTAACTCCAGATTTAAGTCGGTCAAGTTATAAATCAGTCCTGCTCCGACGGCACTATCTGCAGTGAAAATTTCCACTGCTGTCGCAAAGTTGACATCGACATCACCATCATTGATCACGATTTGATTATTGTTATATCCGAAGATCCCGGTTGAACCCTGGATATTGTTTTGGGTGTTGCCACCCTGAATTGTAATATCATTGAATGTGAGTGATCCTGTATTCAACCGCATATCGAGCGAAGCGAACATGGCAGCAAGTTCAGCGGCAGTCGGCTCATTGTCATCCACGAAATCGACATCAGGAGAGATAAAACCCTGAACATCAAGCGAACTGAAGAAGACATCCCCTGAATTATTAAAGATCCCCACAATCGATGTTCCACCGGTCAGGTTGGTATCGATATTGGCGGTGTCTGAGAATGTGATATTGCCTGTGTTCGAGTCGATACGAATCCCAGCACCGTTCGAATTCGTGATATTGATCGGAATATCGAAGATAACATTCGACTCATACCCAGTACCTGCTGGTGAATTGTTGGGAGCACCTGCTGGTGGATCCGCTCCGATCACGATTGCTGCTCCGCCGACTCCCTGTGTTGCAGCTGCATTTGTAATCGTAAGTGTTGATCCTCCAGAACCGGCAAGATATCGGAAGACTCCCGGAGTGACCCCGGCTGGAATGTTGTCGTCATTCGAAATCCGCAGACCTGCTCCACCTGAGTTGGTAATCGACATCGCATTGTTTAAAGTCAAATTCCCACCGAAGTTCTGGAAGAATTCAAATGCAGAGGCGGTTCCCGTTGTCGCAGTGTTATATGCGATTTGAGTTGTCGCAGATGTCTGGAAGATCGTGTTTCCCGCAGTGTTGGATATGATAATTCCAGAATTCATGCGATCCAGCTGGTTGATCGATATTGGTTGCACAAAGGTCACATCGGCTAAGGTTGCCGTGATTGGAGCAGTCGCAAGACCAATCTGAATTGCATTTTCTTCGGGATTCGTAATCGTCATGGGAATTCCCGAGGGATTACCATCTGTACGCGTTCCCGAGATCACAATATTTCCATCAACGCCTGGAAAGACGCCAACTCCATTGCCGCGGCTATTAATGATGGTTGTACTAACTGGAATGGTCACATCACTTTGAGCTGCACCAGTGATAATGAAGCCATCGCCACCATTATCATTCGTGATGACGTCTGTCCAAATAACACTTCCTCCGGTTGTCGCCTGCACAACCAGATCGTGATTATCTCCGGCGACTCCGGTCAGTGTATTTGGAATCACAGCCGAACCATTATCGCGATTGACGACGACGGAATCGACTCGCGAATCAGTTTCGCCTCGAGTGGAGGACTTCATCGTTATGTCTGGACTACCACCTGCGACAAACATTTCGTGATTGCCAGATTGATTCACAATCAGACTCTGGAGATCAAAAGTTCCATCTGTCCCTGTGAAATCGAGTCCATTGTTAAGAGCTCCGTTGATATCGACAAAGCGGGAAACCGTACTGTTGGTTGTTAGAGTTACGAATTCAATACCATTACCCAGTGGACCTTGTCCTGGAGCCGTTGTTGTAGCAGGATTGAACGAGTCGGAATCTCCTGAGGCCGGATCGGTTCCGTCAGGATTTCCAAGGACGAAGCCAGAGAATTCGGTATCATCGTTAGAGATAACTGTGCCGCCAGCTGCACCGATGAGATCAAACGTGACTCCAGGACCTCCTGGTACGCCCAGATTAGTAAACAAAGGACGAGGATCGAAAATGCCATCGTCGTAATTATTGCGGGCTCGTGGACCAGCCAGCAAACCAAATTCGTTGTAATTGAATAGGTGTTCGACACGATCGCCACCACCGAGGAAGCGTTTGCCTTCCGGCACAACAATTGTCGGCTGAGAATCGAATGTGGAACCGCTCCAGACGAAGACCGTATCGTAAGTATCAATTGGAACGGCATTCGCGCCGTTGATTGCACTTTCGATTGTATTGAATGGATTCTCAACTGCTCCATTACCGGGAGCATTGGTTCCCGTGATGGAATCGACATGCACTACATAATAGGGCAGTCCTGTTGTTGGATTGATCGCAATCTGATCGGCTTCCACGACAGCGACTTCCGCTTTCGGAACTGTCCACAAACGTTTTGGTGGCAGGATCATTCGATCCCAGGTCCGGCCGCGTTCCCCGGTGTCGTTATTCGGGTCGAAGGTCCAGGACGCATTGACCGTTACGCGGGTATCGAAAGTTTCATCGTCAGTCACAAGCATACTGACATCAAGATTTCGCATGAAGTTAGCAGAGATTTCTCCCGACCAACCCCAGATGCTATCAATGTCTGGATGATTAAAATTGTAAAAACCAGCTCCGACACGCATGTCGTGAGTTCGGCCGAATTCGGTTCCAATTGGAGTCGTCCACTTGGTATCGAAACCTTCCAGTGAATAGGCAGAGGTGCGGATCTGATCGAACAGAATGTTATTGCCAACGAACTTCTGAGAACCATCCGCAAAGTCCAGTCCGATATCCTGTTTGCGTAAATCAAACGGAATGTAGATATTCGTATCCCAGTCGAGAATCGAGCCATGAGATTCCAGTGAGATTGTCACATCTGTGAAATCCTCCGGATGTGTGGCATCGACATCGAACCAGGTGATCAAGCCGAAAGTACGATCGATTTGCGGGAAGTAGCGTCGGAAACCAGCACCGACCGATCCCCCCATGCGACCACTGTTAAGTGCCCACAGACGCATGTCTGCCAGGAACATGGTTTCTTCCCAGAAGGTGTAGGGCATCGCTTCGAAGAACGTCAGTGATTCTTCAGTCCCGAGCGCTTTTCCACCTTGATGTCCGGCACGGAAATAGTAGCCCTGGCCACGTTCCTGAATCATCTGTTCCGGATAGCCGGGATTCATGGAATAGTAGTCGGGTTCCGGGGCTCCAATGGTAAATGTCTGTTGCGTATTGTTTTGAGCGGCGACATCGAACGGCATCGACGGTGGCAAGGGACGCTCGTCGGCATTGGCTGTCATGCTCCCGAACATCAAAGAGACTATCGTACAGACCGTTGCGGCTAAGGATTTGTGCCGAAACTTCGTTTTGGAATAACCCGAATGTTGTTTAGCCATGGATGTCGTTGGATTTCCTGTCGAACGTGCTCGCGGAAGCAACATTCCTTCTGATTCCAAAGTTGATCGCTGGTTACGACATCGCAGTCGAGCGGAACATTTGTCGCGCTTTCCTAACAGAGTCGCAATGCGTTCGAGAGTCTTATTGAGTGTATTCATGCGGGCCTGCCCTGTTGTGCGTAATGTCAACGGAGATCGCAACACAGACGTCACCTGGAATCAGGGGAATTGTGATGGGAAGTGAGCGAATTAAACTTTGAAAATCATTTAATACGCCGCAACGATTGGAAGGGTCCAGCTCATTCAGGAATTGAATTCACTGGTAGTCGGTCGATGTGAAACTTGGGGTGTACTGCAAATCAACAGATTGTTGATTTCTCAGTGGATTGTCGTGATATATGATTTAGTTGGAATCACCCGCAGAGGGGTGTTGGGAATGGAATATTGAGGTTGGAGTGGAAAGTATCGGATGTGACTTCGCGTGGAAAGACTGATTCCGGTATTTTTACCTTCCCTCATCATCTTCGGCACTTCGAGCCATTCCGCTTTCGTTATAACCGGACCATTCTTCAATTTTTTCAAAACTCTCTGGAAATTTGACTAAAGTTGCCATGAATTCAAAATAGTCTGGAATTCTCGGACTTTATTTAACATCAGGAAGGCCTGTGTATCAAATTTCAATAAAAAGTGGGGAGCTGCCCCAAGTGATTGATCAAAATTAAATGAACCAACTTCACTCGAAATCTATTTTCTCTCAGTAAGAACTCACTCCAGATTCGAACCAAACTCCTCTGCAAATTTTGCAATTAAAGGCACAGACGTCCCGCAACAGCCACCCAATATGCGAACTCCCTGCCGAATCCAGTTCTTTGCAATTGCGGTATGCGTTTCAACATTGCCTCCAAGTGATTGAACCCAGGTCCCATCAGGTTTCAGAACACCTGAATTGGCATACACAATTTTTGGTAAAAGATTGTTATTTAAGGAATTAAGCACATTGTCCACGATTTCAATGGGCACACAATTGCAACCCAACGCCACGATTTGAGAATTGGAAACCAATTCTGCGACATCCGAGAGCGGCGTTCCATCCAGTAAATGCAAACCATCGAAACTCACCACACTGAGCATTGTCTGAATGGAATATTTCCCTGATAGATGCAGGAGAACCTTCAGCTCCTGAAAAGTTGTCTGAGTTTCAACCAGGAGGGCATCAATCCCGGCAGAGATGAGATTTTGCAGCATTCTTTCATGTTGTTCAATGAGCCAGTCTTCACGATAGTTGGTCTGGGGGTGATAACTATCTCCAAGAGGTGCTACCGATCCACAAACCAGAATAGAATCCCCTGCTGCCTGTCGAGCCAGATCAACAGCGAAAGAGGTTAACTCACGAGCATTTTGTGAGGGATTCCACTCCTTCAAATTCACGGCATGGGTGCGGAAAGTGTTAGCGGTCAGCAGATTTGCGCCCGCTGCGACATAATCTTGATGGATCTGCAGGATCAATTCAGGATTTTCTATCAATGCCCGAGCCGACCAGCCTGTTCGATCAACATTAAAGCCACGTCTGGTCAATTCCGTCCCAAGCGGTCCATCCAGAATGAGGGTGCGATTCGTTTTTTGCAAAAGATCCTGCAATGAATGAGGCATCCTGGTCCCCCTGTCAGGTAATTATTTTGGTGACCAATAACTGCAACACACCCTGTTGTCATGCATTCCTGCTGCAGTTTGCAGTAGCGGCTTTTTGATGGTTTAAGACCTATTATTCCAGTCAATCACCCGCTACAAATTCGTTGAAAAGGCTATAAACCCTGTTCGAATTGGAAACCGGATTTCCTGTCACGTCTTGAAAAGGACCTAAAGAGTGGCGGGGGCGCTCTGCTTCAGCGGAAGCCCCCATAAGTTCAACGATTCGGGGGCTACTCTTCGAAAGCGCCCCCGCCAACCCAAATTGATTTTGTGGTAATCAAGGCTATTGATATCTCCAGAACGACGGAAAAAACAGCACGAGAATGGCAAAGAGTTCGAGTCGGCCGAGCAGCATCAGGATGGTCAGCAGGAATTTTCCCTGCTGAGAAAATGCAGAGTAATTGGAAGCTGGCCCCAGAACTCCCAAGCCCGGACCAATGTTATTGATTGTCGAGGCGACCGCACTGGCACAATCGATCAATTTCTCAGCTTTCACGTTGTTGTCGCCATTTTGCCATAAGTCATCGGGCTCGATCGTGTTCAACAACATCCAGCTGAGAACAAACAAAGACAGAATCAGACTGAAATAGACAACAACTTCCTGCCGCAGTCGATTCGGTAGATTTTCATTGCCGAGTCTCAAAGAGCGAATGACATTAGGCCGAAACGATTTTTCAACTTCAGCGTGAATGACTTTTGCGAACAGCAAGAATCGAATGACTTTTATCCCCCCGGCCGTTGAACCTGCACATCCACCTGAAAACATCAGTATCAACAGCATGGCACGTGAAAAATCGCTCCAGTTGCTGAAGTTTTCTGTCCCAAATCCGGTCGTGGTGATAATCGAAATAGTAGTAAAAATGGCATGTCGTATCGCCATTCCAAAACTGTGATAAGTTCCCGAGACCAGTAAATTTACGCAGAGCGCTGCTGAAACGACACCGATTGCCAGCATGTAGGCCCGCCATTCGGGATCGCTGTATAAGACATCTGCCCGTTTATACAGTGGTATTCTGCGTCCTTTATTCGACGAACTGGTCATCATATAAAACAAGGAGAAGTTTGTGCCGGCAATGATCATGAACAGAGCGATTGTCATTTCGATGGTCACCGAATTAAAATGACCAACGCTTTTATTGTAGGTGCTGAATCCCCCAGTTGCCAAAGTGCCGAAGGTGTGGCACAAAGAATCAAAGAATGACATGCCCTCAATCAGAAAGATAAGACTGAGCAGGATTGTGAGGCCAACATAAATTTTCCACATCGCCAGAGCCGCCTCGCGGATGCGTGGTTTGACGGTTTCTGTCAAAGGCCCGGGCACCTCACGTTGCATCAAGGCTTTGCCCCCTCCGCCTAAATGCCCCAGCAAGGCTACAAACAGTACGATGATTCCCATTCCACCCAGCCAGTGGGTGAAACATCGCCAGAACATGATGCACTTGGGAATTTGAGTAGGATCTTCCAATTCGGTCAGAACGGAAGCTCCCGTTGTCGTAAAACCTGACACTGATTCAAAAAAAGCGTCGATGAGCGTCATGGAAATTTCCGGTGTTCTCATCGTACCGGATAGCAAATATGGGAGTGCGCCCAGAAAACCAGCGAGAATCCACCCCAACCCAACAACAGCCAGTGCCTCTTTATGCAGAATCGTGCCCTGCGATTTACGTCCGTAAGCAAATAACAGTCCGCCAATCACGAGGCTGATCAGCATCGAAAGCAGAATTCCGAGACAGCCCCTGGTTTCAAATTCTGTCGCGACTCCACAAATTGGAAACGCCCAGGGTATTGAGAGAACCATCGATCCTCCGACCAGCAGCGACAGCAGCCCTAACAGTCGACACAAAATTCGCCAGTTCATCGTGTATATAAACTTCCAGCCTGAAATTGATGATGGATTCAAGTTTCAGTGTGACGATCTCACGACTGGCTTGCAATTCCAGCCAACGAGTATTACTCACAGACAAAAAAACTCCAGTCAGTTAGAATTCGCAAAAGATTAACAAACCCATGTGAGTGTTACGTTTACTGGAAATTTTACAGTTGTTGCCTAAGATATCAGTATCACTAAGAAATTTAATAATCATAGCGGCCACTGCATTCGGTTTGCTGCGGAGTACAAAATATGCTGGAGCGATTGGAATTATTCCCTCAAGTCATCGAGATCAACCATCAGGCTCGCCGCAGATTTGGTTGCTCAGTGTATCTCGTTTTTCACAAATCCGACTGGCTCCTGATCGATATTGGGTACGAAGACACAGTTGATGAAATTATCGAAATGATTCGCCAGATGGATTTCCCCCTCGGGAACTGCAGATATCTTGTCGCCTCACATGCCGATGTCGATCACATCCAGGGCTTCCATCGCGCCAAGCAGCTGCTGCCCAATGCCCAAGTGGTCGGCCATCCCGAAGCTGCACAACTGCTCAAAGATAACGACAGACTGATGACCTATGCCGAGATCCCTGCACAAAACATCTCCATCGATCTTCCTGAAATCATTATCGAAAAAAAGGTCAAAGAAGGAGATGTGCTGGAAATCGGAGAGTTGAAGCTCGAAGTCTGGCACACGCCCGGTCATACTCACGGACAACTTGCGTTTCGGTTGGGAGATCTTCTGTTTTCAGGTGATAACCTTTTTCGAGATGGATGTGTCGGCAATATCGATGCTCATCACGGTTCCAACATTCCTGACTTTATCCGCTCACTGACACGGATTCGAGACAGTGATGTTGCCTGGCTGCTTCCGAGCCATGGACCGGTCTTTCGAAAAGACAAAGAGATGATCCAGAAAACCATCGATCGATTGACTGGATATCAACACATGGCTGACTTCGGCACCTGTGCGGTCGACTGGCCCCTACTGGATGACTGGGAAGATGAACTTGTTGCGGGAATCGATCCGAAGTCTGTTACCATCTGACCTCTTTCTAACGAAAGCATCGCACGATGGATAACTCTTTTCTAGCGATCGCACTCTTAGCACTCTCAACCGTCTTGATTATCGCAGAGGTGTTTCTTCCCTCGGGAGGAATTCTCGCAATTGGGACGTTTTGCAGTCTATTCACGGCGTTCTATTTTGCGTGGCTTGCCTGGTGGGAAGCCAGCCCGGCTTACTTCTTTGGATTTACAGGGTTTGCCATCGTACTCCTGCCGAGTACGCTCGTGGCCGCCTTTGCAGTGTTGCCATACACTCGATTTGGACGTCGCATTTTATTGGATGGCCCAGCCGAAGCCGATGTCGTTCCGTTTGCAGCCGAAGAAGCTCGTCTTAAAACCTATTTGAATCGACATGCCGTCACCGTGACTCCACTCACTCCCAATGGTTTCATCATGATCGATAACGAGCGTATCAATGCCAGCAGTGAGGGGATGATAGTCGACCCTCACATGACTGTTGAGATTGTGCAGGTGAAAGGGACGCGTGTCATCGTCCGCGAGGTTTCCCCGGAAGACCTCGAAAATCGTAAAACACAAGCAAACCTCAATGATCTCGATCCCGAAAATTCTCTCGACTTCGACCTTCCGGATGCTTAACTTGGAAACAGCTTTCGGTGAATTGCCCTGAGCTACAAATCGATGAATTCCTTTCAGAGTGGTAGGTGAGGCCGAGATTCGGTAGTATCCAAGTGTGACTTTAAGAACAACGATAATCGTAATCCTGCATTCTGCAGGAATGAATATCTTATTAGCTGCCTCTCAGCATTACAGAGTGATCGACATTAAGATTTCAGGATAAGAGGATAAGAACTCATGCTCAACAATTCCCTGATTTTAGCCGCCGGACCATGGGATATGGCCATCTGGTTTGGAATTATCGTACTCGTTCTTGGTGGTCTCATCTTCTTTGCTTTATTTGCACGCTACGTGGGACTCTGGATCCAATGTAAAACGACAGGTGCCGGGATTGGGATTATCAATCTGTTCATCATGTCGATTCGTAAAGTGAATCCTTCCATTATTGCCCGTAGTAAAATTATGGCAGTGCAGGCTGGACTGACCCACGTTTATCCAATCAGCACACGTGACCTTGAAGCTCATTATCTGGCGGGTGGAAATGTCCCCAATGTCATTCGGGCACTGATCGCAGCTCATCGTGCCAGTATCGATTTAGACTGGATCACTGCGGCAGCGATCGATCTGGCTGGGCGAGACATTCTTGAAGCTGTTCGTACCAGTGTTTATCCCAAAGTGATTGACTGTCCCGATCCTAAAAAAGGAGCCGGCACTCTCGATGCCGTCGCTGGCGATGGTATTCAATTGAAAGCCCGCGCCCGTGTCACCGTACGAACAAACATCAAACAGTTGATCGGTGGAGCGACCGAAGAAACGATTATCGCTCGAGTTGGACAGGGGATCGTCCAGGCGATCGGTTCCAATGAATCCTATGCCGATGTTCTGGAAAACCCCGATCGAATTTCTCAGACCGTACTCAATCAAGGTCTTGAAGCTCAGACTGCATTTGAAATTGTTTCGATTGATATTGCCGACATCGATGTTGGAGACAACATTGGTGCCCGTCTCCAGGCGGATCAGGCCGAAGCCGATATGAACGTCGCTCAGGCAAAAGCCGAAGAGCGTCGAGCAGAAGCCAAAGCCCGCGAACAGGAAATGGTCGCCAAAACCCAGGAAAATCGTGCTCAAGTTGTCTTGGCTGAAGCCGAAGTTCCAGCAGCGATTGTGGCCGCATTCAAAAATCGAACTCTCGGCATCATGGACTACTATGAACTCAAAAATGTTCAGGCTGATACACAAATGCGAACTTCCATCGCTGGCAGCAACGGCGATCAGGTCGATGATGGACGCGTCAGCCTGTAATACCATACTGTTTAATACTTACTGAAATCGCATACGCCATTCCAACTCACGGAGAAATCACCGATGGAAGGCATCATCACAATTATCATTCTGGTCATCACCGCAATCGGTTGGATTTCGAATGCGATGAACGAGCAGAAGAATAAACCCAAGCCGGGTCAGAAGCCGCAACAGCGCCCACGTCGGAAATTGCAAAGTGAGATTGAAAACTTCCTCAAAGAAGTTCAACAGCAGCAGGGACCTGAAAAAGCAAAACCACAGCCACATCAGCAACGGCCGGCAGAGCGTCCCCATTTAGTTGAAGAACGACCTCCTGTATTGAGGCAACAGGAAAGTCCTCCAACTCGTCCACAATTTCAGGCGAAAGCTCAGGAAAAACCCCAACGCCGAAAAGAGAAACGCAAGAAGCCAAATGTCAATAAATCGGTTTCTCAACCATTAGCACACTTGAATCCGACTGCTGCATTACCAGACTCATTCAATCGTCATAATGATAAAACAAAGCCACGAGAGTCGGTCTTTGTTGTTCCGAAGGGGGCTGAATACAAGAAGCCTGCCAGTAAAGGAAACTTCTTCGCTTTGCTGCATGTTCCCGGTAATGTGCAAAACGCAATCATTATGAGCGAAATCCTCCAGCCTCCACTGGCGTTGAGGAATCGAAAGTCTTCCCGATAAGATTAATCGAATAACAGGCTCAGTCTGACGAATACTGACGTAATAAATCGATCACACCAGGCACAGCCTGACTTACACAGACTCTTCTAGTTTGCCAGTTTGATATGGATCAAAACTCACTCCCAGCCGAAGACTCTGTGAGTGGATCTGCGCTGTCCAAATCAGGATCGTCCAGTAAATCTCGCAAAAAGCGAGGCATTCTTCGAGTGATGCTGCTCTCGGATGCCTTTGAGGTTCGGGGAGCTTCCACACAAACTCTGGTTCTGGCTGAGCATCTCGTCGATTATGGGATCCGTGCATCGATCCTCACTCCGAGCATCCGTTCGGTTGCCCCGGATAGACGGTCCAAGCTCGATGTTCGTGAATACCCGTATCTGAATTACCCACTAATTAACCGTATTGTTCTCCGACTGATTGTGCAGGATTATGGCGATCAGCCTCCGCATTTGATTCATATCCAGTCCAGGCGCATGCTGAACAACGGAATTCGTCTGGCCAGACAATTCGCCATCCCTTATTTGCTCACGATCCACGATTATTTGAACCGCGGCGAAATGCTGAATTTCGATACCCAGTTTGGGCGGAAAATCATTGCGGTGAGCGAATCAGTCAAATCGGAATTGCTCACTCAGCCCTCCATCAGCAGTGATCAGGTGGTTGTCATCCATAGTGGAGTCGAAATGACTCCGAATGCAATTATGGAACCCATTTTGCCAGAAAATCGTGTCCCAGTAATCGGGACAGCAGGACCTCTCGAACAGATCAAGGGGGTTTCCTATTTTCTTCAGGCGGCTCGGATCGTTCTGTCCCGAATTCCTGAAGTCGAATTCCTGGTCGCCGGGTCAGGCCCCGAAGAAAAGAATTTGCGACAACTTGCTCGTGAACTGGGCATTGATAAACACGTAACCTTCGTCCCAAATCTGTACGGATTCCAAGAAGCTCTCAAGGCGATGGATATTTTTTGCCTCCCCTCCATCAAACAGGGACTCGGCACAATCATGCTTGAAGCAATGGCACTGGGCCGTCCCGTTGTCGCTAGTAATGTTGGAGGAATATTCACCGCGATTAAAGACAATGAAACCGGATTTCTTGTACCACATTCAGATAGTGAATCTCTTGCAGAAAAACTCGTTTACCTGTTGCAAAATTCCGAAGAAGCCAGAAAAATTGGAGAAGCGGGGCGTATTCAAGTCGGAAAAAATTTCCGCATCGATCAATCGGTGGGTCACATTGCCGACTTATACCGCTCGACTCACGCCGATTTCGTCGGTACACTGCCCCCAAAGAAGAAGTGATGAACTTCTTGCCGAATTCGGATGTCAGATTATCTGAAGTGTGCCCAGAATTCACAAACATCAGGCGCCCGTAGCTCAGCCGGATAGAGCAACCGACTTCTAGACCATTTTCGAATGGTCTCTGCAGTCGCATGGACATAAAATGTCCTAAAAACGCTGTGTTTGCTCCTGCTGAACGCTGCAGGTAATTTTTGAAAATGGTCTAGAGCATTCCAAAAATCAATTTTCCGCGTTCTGCCCGAGCAAATGTAGCGATTTTGGGGAAATAATCGTCCATGCGAAGGCACACTGCATTTAGAAATGCCCTAATCCATTATAAGGGCAAAAGAGACAATTGGAATTTTGGACAGAATTAAGTACAGTAAATTCAAGTAAGCCTCGGTAGCTCAATTGGATAGAGCAGCCGCCTTCTAAGCGGCAGGTCACAGGTTCGAATCCTGTCCGAGGTATTTTCTTTCCATGCTTCCCATATCATTCCCCTTTTTCATCGCAACAGTATCGGATTCTGTATCCTGGCAGACGGATACAAAGCAGGTCATGACAAGGGCAAAGCGGACGCAAAAAAGCCAGTTAAGGGCCGCAATCCAACACCTCCACTGGCCAAGGGGGTAGTTCCTGGCAGTACCTACGTCAGTTATTACATCGACGGGTACAAGGAAGGCTATCGAGAAGGAAAGAATTAGGACGAATCATAGTGACATCGTTGATTGAGAGAGAGGTATTGTCGCTATTTTTCTAGCTCGTGGCTGCTTCGAAAGAGGTTTGTTGGTTGATTTTGAGTGCGTGGGGCTCGGAAGTCAGTTCGAAGAAATCACCGAAGGCGCGGAGGATTTCGCCATTGCGAGGGCATCGTCAGTGGGAAGGCAATCGCATATGTTCCTCAACTCGTTTCCTTGGAAAAGGCGATCATAATTGTGATCGTATATAGTGTGCCAGAGAGCAACCAATAGGGGATCGATCCCCCAGGCATTCCACCAGATATAAGCTTCAGTCCTGAGTACCTGCGAATTCAAAACGTCGGCCATGACTGCTCGGTCCGCAAGATGACGCTTCCAAGAAAATTGAACTTGAGTTAATTCGTCGGAGATTCGACTTACAGTTTCTGGTGACTGAGATCATAAAACGGATTTTCGCGAATCGGCTTTAGCAATCATTGCGGATGAAAGTTGTGTTCTCGAAGAAGATGTCCTGCCATGCTTCAGGCACTATCATGGCATCAATACTAAACTCTGCCAATGTGAGGGAACTGACTCCAGCCTTTCGCATGTTAAACAAAGCCAACCAATTCGGTTTACGCAAAATGGCTGGCTGCATGGTTGAATCCAACGTGACCTTTTCCGCGGGTGCACAATTATTGCCTCTGCTCGATTACGCAGATCTCGATGGCGATGTTTTGCTCGCAGAGAACCCCGCTACTGGAGTGGAAAAAAAGCAAGGTGGTTTTTCACCACCAAGCGAATTAAGCTGCGAAACACGTCTCAATCAGCAGAGAATATAACTTATTATCCAGCAGCAAAAGTACACCTTCATTTTTTTACGGAACACCAAAGAATTAATGCATTAGCCAATTTCAAAGCCGGCTCGATAGTCTCGTTTCAACCAGCTGTTGGCGTCTGCATCGTTCACAAATTCTTCCAGTTGAGGATCCCATTTGAGTGGTCGTCCCAACCGCATCGAGATGTTAGCCAGATGGCAAGTGCTCACGCTGCGATGCTGGCTTTCGATATCAGAAATCGGCTTCTTACGGGATTCGACGCAGTCAAAGAAGTTGCCCATGTGATTGACAATCGCGTCAATTTTTCCACTCCGTTGAGGACGGGTCAGATTGTCGTTGTCATAGACTGTGAAAGACTCCCTTGGAAGCGGATTAGTTTTCAATTCATCAACCGGAGCACCATATGCGCCGCCTCGGTTGACAAAAATTCGTCCTTTGTCACCTTCAAAGAGAATTCCATCGCGACCTTCATCGCTGATCACCAGTTTCACTCCATTGGCGTAATCGATATCGGCTGCAAAATCGATGGCAACATTATAGCCATTTTCAATCGTCGGCAGAGTTGCTTTCCCGGCAATATTGACGGGCAAACTGTCGATCGCCCATTGTGCGATATCGATGTGGTGGGCACCCCAGTCGGTCATTTTGCCGCCGGAGTACTCGTACCACCAGCGAAAGGTGTAGTGTGATCTCTGCGGAATGTAGGGAACATCGGGCGTTGGTCCCTGCCATAGATTCCAGTTGAAGTGCTCAGGAACCGGCATTTCCGAGAAGGGGCCACCTGTCGGATTCTTACTCGTTGTGCAGGTGACGGTATTCAATTTGCCAATACGCCCCTGCCGGACCATTTCGACCGCCAGTCGGAAATTGTGATCATGTCGCTGCCAGGTCCCAACCTGAACAACTCGGTCACTGTTGCCAACGACATTGCGAAGGATTTTTCCTTCATCAATTGTCAAAGTGAGCGGCTTCTCGCAATAGACATCTTTCCCTGCCCGGACCGCATCGACCAGCATTTTTGTATGCCAGTGGTCGGGAGTGGCGATCATGACGACATCGACATCTTTTCGAGAGAGCATCTCCTGGTAGTCTTCAAAGATTCGCGGCGTACTCCCAAAGCTGGCACGGGCCTGTTCACGAACATGGCGATCAACATCGGAAATCGCGACAACATCGGCATATTTCCGAGCCTGTTCCGTGATGACTGAACCCTGATAACGCAGTCCGATAGAGCCAATTCCCAGTCGCTCGACTTTGGCACGAGGTTTTTCATCGGCAGTGGCCATCATCGGCCAAGCGGCAGCGGCACCTGCCAGAGCAGCGGATGTCGTAAGGAAATTGCGGCGGGAAAACTGAGGTGTAGTCATCTTTGAGTCCTGTTTGGAAGGAAAGAAGTGGGCGAGGGAATGCAATTCTCCCCAACATCCATAAGGAATAGACTATATAAAACATTCGACAAATGCCAATCTGTCGGTGGATTTTATAGTTGTGGAACCCGATTCGGCCCCGGCTTGGCCGGATTGTTCTTATTAGGGTTTTTACCAGATGTCTCACCTTCATATTCTGGCAAGTCGAGTTTTTCGCAATCCGCCCCAATTCTTTTTCCAGTCGCGTTCCAGGAACTGGCTTTGCAATCTTTGAAGAGTGCAAATGAAGATGGTCGCAGATCTTTACTAACAAGGGAATTCGATTCGAGCATCACCCCTTCTGGTCCGAAAAGCGGATTTTCGACATGCCCACGTCCCCAAAACTCAGACCAGATCTGAGGCAGTGGTTTTTTCATCAACTCCTGTTGAATTGCAGTCGTGTATCCATTGCGGTCTTCCCACCACCAGACACGTTTCGGGAGTTCTGGAAGTGGAAAACTGGCAGAGAGGAGTTGCGTGTTCGGAGAGTCTTTCCCCTCCAGAGAAACAGGCTTCGTGAAGACACAATCTGTAATTTTACCAGAAACCAGTGGCCGACGATGATTTTCTGTCGCAGGAATATTAAAGTGGATGTCCCCCTGACGTGAGGAGCAGGTCGTCTGTGAAAGACTAAAGAACCCGGGTTGATTGTCTTGGACCGTTCCCGAATAATTCAGCATCAAAAGATGATTCTGCGAAACGAGCACCGAGTGATCGACAAACAGCCGAGAGGCACACAGATCAACAGCAATGACATCGCCACCATATTGCAGATAAGTGTTATCAATCAGCAATGTTTTCGCTTCTGCGGTGACATTCCCTTTTCGACGAGTGGCAATGAGTGAGGCGAGTTTGTCATTCTTCGTTGCCGGTGCTGTTACATAACAATTCCGCACGATGACATCAGCATTTTCTGCGATTAGCCAATGACTGGGCATCGGTTGATTGCTCGGAGGATCCACTCGAAAGACTCCGTTTTCAATCACCACGAAGCCACCCTGCACCGTAATCCAGGGAGTTCCATTCACTTTTTCCGGTCGAATCGTTAACGGAAATTTCCCAGCTTCGGATTGGAATTCAATTTTTATCTTTCGATTCAAAAGCTGGATCGGGCTGGATGTCCGAATCCCAAAACCTTTCGCTTCAATGATGACCGGATTGGGCAGGTTTGTCGTTGCCAGATACTTACCCAGGTCAATTTTCGGATCGTTCAAATTGACGCTAACGCGTTTCACAGAATCGTTAAACGGATCCGCTGCAGGTGTCGGAGTGGATTCCAACGCGGCTAACTCCGCACGCCAGGACTTCTTCGGAAGTTCAGGTGCAGGGATATTCGCCAGATCTTTCAGGGTATCTTCACTCGGTCTGACGACAGCCGTCACACCGATTGTCTGTAGATCTCGACCGGACTGAAACGGAAAATCGACCGTAGAATTCTCTGGTAACGATTTCTCATCCCATACACCAAACAAGCCTGAATTGCCCCAGAATTTCTGCCAGTCTTCTTCTGTTGAAACATTGAAAACCGCACGGGTTTTATTCGTCGTGGCAACGAGACGTTTCGTCCAGCCCGAGAAAGTACTCTTTTCACTGATCCAACTCACATGAGAAAGTTGGCCACTGCTTCCTGTCGACAAAACATTCTCGGGCCAGTTAGCAACATTCAGGAAGGGAGCCTCGCCATGACTTGCAGTCGCGACAAAGTGAGCACGATTCATCCGAAACTGAGTCGGCGAAGCACTGACCCGACCGCCAGAATTTGCCATATTTATTGGTGTGCCATGACAGAGGACCAGTACATCGGTCAATGTAACTTCCCGTTCGGTTTTCTCCTTGTCCTCCGAACTGACATTTCCGTTTCGCGATCCACCAAAAGACAGGTTCAAATTCAGGAGGGGATTGCCACCAATCAAAAACAGGCTGTCTTCAACTTGGAGTTCAATCCGATTCGCTGCACACTGAAACGGCTGCCAGGAGGTTCCACGAACGAGATTATTTCTCCATTGTAATTTATGACGTTGACTGGCCGAGGCTGCAAACTGGCACAACTGCACAGAATTCGCGCGGGATTCTTCCATCGTGAATGAACAGTTTCTCACACTCAAATCGGTGTCCAGCATACTGAGCAACTGCAGTTCGGTTTGCCCAGGCAAATCATAACCAAGCAGTCCAAAGTGCAGATTCTCGATCACGACCTGAGCATTTCTCCCCTGCAGCAGTCCGTTCGTCATTGCTCCAGCTGAATTCACGATAATCAATCCGGGAGACTTCTCAGCCGCTCGTAAGATCACATTCCGGTTTTCGATGGAAGCCGGTTGTTCCCAAATAAAACTATTCGTCGTAGCAATTTCAATGACGAGATCTTTTTCGTCTGTTTTACCGAGTGCATCCTGAATACTGTGTGCGGAACTGGCGTTCTCGGAAGTGGAGGCATCGACAATACGCACGACAGGCAACTGTGCAATTTCGTCTTTGGTCAGTTCTTTATCCGCAACGATTGGCTGAGCTTTCGCACCACGCTTTGGAGGAGGATCGTTCGTTTTAGGCGACTTGGAATTCGGATCGTTAGTATTTGGTTGATTTTCCGGGTTAGCTGCATTCCGCTCGGCTTCCGCCAGACGTTCTGCCTGCAACTCCTGCGCGGCTTTTCCTAAATCGACCTGCTCCTCGGATGCGGTATCGACAGCCCCGCCTAACTGCGAAATTCCATATCCGACAAGTCCAAAGATAGCAATCACGCCTATTGCCAGAATCGCATACTTCAGAATATCGAGATTGAAATTAGATGGAGATTTCCCTTCAACATCTTCCAGCTTGCGACGCTCGCGTGGTGGAAGGGCATCCACACTGGAACCTTGCGATTTTGTATTTGTCGGCGCCGGTGCAGCCCCATTTGAGGACTTGCCAGTGCGAGCAGGAATCACGTCCTCTTCGTCATCCATTTCCCGGGCGACTCGCGAAGTCCTTCGACGCGAGGGAGCAGAAGACGCTCCAGTCGAGTCCTCATCATTTTCTTCATCAGCAGCATCCTCTTCACCAGCCAAAGCCGCCAAATCTTCCGAGCGAACTTCCCGCTTCGAGGATTTCACCGCTTCGAGATCTTCCAGCAACTCGGCAACAGTCTGGTAACGGTCGATTGGCTTCTTGGCCATTAACCGCTGCAACACACCCACAATTGCCTCAGGCACCAGTTCGTTTTGAGAGCGAGGATCAGGGATTGGAGCCGTCGCATGGGCGTGCAGTTTATTGGTGACACTCCCTTCCGGGAATGGAGGAGAGCCCGTCAACATGTGATACCAAGTGCAGCCGAGCGAATACAGGTCGCTGCGGATGTCAGCAGCTTTACTGCTGCGAGCCTGTTCGGGGGACATATAGTCGACAGTCCCAACCGTTGTGCCTGCTCGTGTGATGGATGTCTCTTCGGTGTCATCCATTACCCGGGCTAAACCGAGATCCGTCAATTTGACAAGTCCGGTCTGCGTAATCAGCAAGTTGGAAGGCTTGATGTCGCGATGAACAATCGAGGCTTCAGAGGCATGTTCCAAGGCCAGTGCGACCTGTTTGATAATTTCGGTCGCTCGACGAACGGGAAGCCGAGTTCGTTTTTTGATCAGACGTTGAACATCAGTTCCTTCAACGTATTCCATCGCAATATAGTGGAGACCATCGGCTTCACCCGATTCAAAAACTCGCACAATATTATCATGGGTCAGTTGTGCCGCTGCCTGGGCCTCAGCTTTGAAACGTTTCACAAGTGTCGGATTTTCGGCTTTTTCCAGCGGAAGAACTTTGACGGCTACCATTCGCTTCAAGTTCGTATCCAACGCCAGATAAACCGCTCCCATTCCACCCGAGCCGAGCTTCTTCTGAATTTCGTAGCGACCGAGAGTTTTTAGCGCAATCACATCGTCACCACTACCTCGTTGAGTAGTTTGAGCAGATGCAGAATCGCGCTTCTTTTTCGTCGCCATGGGAAATCCATCAGCCCGGTGAGAAGTATTCAATTAATCAATCGACGTTACGAACCGATGTCGCAAACGATATCCGCCGATCATTCACAGTGGAAATGCTAAGACATGGTGACATTTTTCCCACAAATATGCAATCAGATTTCCAGTGAGATTCCCATGAACCCCGGGAACACTTCAGACAGGGCAACCGTAACAACTCTAACGATTATTCGTAAAAGAGGACTTTTGGTGGCACCTCCCAGAACGAAGTGATGGGCGTGGTTATCCCATCCAGGCACTGAGTAGGTGTGACTGAGTTCGAAGCGCAGCGAAGCCCCCAGATTGTCAGTTACTCGTATTTTGGCACATTCGGCTCGGGAATTTCCTTCACCAGTCGAGTCACAAGGTCATCCGTCGAATACCCCTCGGCCTGCGCCTGGAAATTCGCTGAGATTCGATGTCGCAGTACAGGAATAGCAACTTTGCGAATATCAGCCGGGCTGATGGCTGGTCGACCATCCATCGCCGCCATTGCCTTGGCTCCCATAATCAAATACTGCCCCGCACGTGGCCCGGCTCCCCAGTCAATCAGATCTTTCACAAATGCAGGGGCTGAACCATCCCCGGGCCGCGTCGCACGTACGATGCGTGTCACATAACTGATCATCAGTGGACTAGCCTCAATCGCATTGATCTGCTTCTGAAGATACAAAATCGACTTGGCAGACAAAATCTTGCGAACTTCCGCCCGTTCGCCACCAGTTGTCGCTTCCAGAATCCGCTCTTCTTCATCCTGAGACGGGTAATCGACCTTCACATTGAACATAAACCGGTCCAGCTGCGCTTCCGGCAGCGGATAAGTACCTTCCTGCTCAATCGGGTTTTGTGTCGCAATCACGAAAAAGGGATCAGGCAGGTCATAAGTCATCTGCCCGTTTGTCACTTCATGTTCCTGCATCGCCTGCAGCAAAGCCGCCTGAGTTTTCGGCGGTGTTCGGTTGATTTCATCTGCCAGCAGAATATTCGTGAAAACTGGTCCCTGCACAAAGCGAAACTCACGACGCCCCGCTTCCGACTCCTCCAGAACATTTGTGCCTGTAATATCTGATGGCATCAAATCTGGCGTGAACTGCACGCGTTTGAATTCGACATCCAGAATCTTGGCGATCGTACTGACGACCAGCGTTTTCGCCAGCCCCGGCACCCCAACCAGCAGGCAATGTCCGCCTGTAAAAATAGCAGCCATGATCTGCTCGATCACATCGTCCTGCCCGATGATCACCTTATGAAGTTCCTCCATCATCAATTGACGATGTTTGTGAAACTTTTCCAGAAAGTCGTCGAAGTCTCGTTTTTCGGCCATGATCTCTCAAGAAGTTAGGTCTGGATACTATATATGTACGGATACTGTGCAGGTCAGGCTTTGCCTGACAAAATCGACTGAATCATTTCAAACAGTGTAGTCATTTCACCCCCGAGAATCAGCCTCAAGAGAGAGAATCTCGGGGAGAGATTGCTTCCACATAGAGAGAACTCAGAAATTGGGCTCCACTCAAAACCAGACTCTGCCTACAATTTTGTTGTCAATTCAAGAAATACAAGCACGAAGCGCAAGCGAGTGTGTTTGATCCAGGTGAATTGACACACTCGCTTGCGCTTCGTGCTTGTAAAGTGGGAGCACAGACCATCCCGTCTGTGAAATATTGGAAAGGGAGAGCCATGAGAGTTTTGGGTGCCTGTTTAGTCTCAGCCATTGTCGGAGGCATTGTCGCGGGAACGGTTGTCCGCATCAGCGAACCGACGACACTCGTTGCCCAGCAGGCCTCACCGCCACGCGGCCCCGGCTTTCCGCTCGTTCCCATCTTCCCGCCCAAAAAAGATGGCTCCAAAGAAACGCCACCACCAGCTAAAGCTCCGGCTCCTGCACCGGGAAAACCACAACCGTTTCAGTGGACGAATCCAAATCCTAATCAGCCACTTCCTCAAAATACATTCACTCTGCACGATGAATGGGACGATACCGAAGAATTAACCGTCGAAGAGCAGGTCAGTGTTCGCGTTTATGAGGACACCAATCGCAGCGTCGTCAACATCACGACCCGCACCCTACGAACCGATAACTTTTTTCTGCAAGCCGTGCCCGAAGAAGGGACCGGCTCCGGCATGGTCATCGACAAATCGGGACACATCCTCACCAACTTCCATGTCATTGAAGATGTCCGCGAAGTGGCTGTCACATTATTCAATGGCGAATCGTATGATGCCACTTACGTCGGTTCCGATCCCGTCAACGATCTCGCAGTGATCCGCATTGAAGCTCCGCCCGAAGAACTGAATCCCGTGCGGATGGGCAATTCCTCGAAACTGAAAGTCGGTATGAACGTCTACGCCATCGGCAATCCCTTCGGCCTCGAACGCACACTCACAACCGGCATCATTTCCTCGCTCAATCGCTCGCTGAAAATTAATGGGGACCGCACCATCAAGTCGATCATTCAAATTGATGCAGCCGTCAATCCGGGCAACTCGGGTGGACCTCTGCTCGACTCCCACGGCCGCATGATCGGCATCAACACCGCGATTTATTCCAAGACCGGCCAAAGCTCCGGCGTCGGTTTTGCAATTCCTGTCAATCTCGCCAAACGGGTCATTCCCCAACTGATCCGCCACGGCCACGTCATCCGTCCGGAAATCGGCATCTCCCGTGTGTATGAAACGGAAGAAGGATTGCTCGTTGCCAAACTGATCCCCGGCGGCCCGGCTGAACTGGCCGGCATCCGCGGTCCCCAAACAAAACGCGAACGCCGCGGCCCCTTCGTCGTCGAACGCATCGACCGTACCGCAGCCGACACAATTATCAAAGTCGACAACGAAAAAGTCGCCACCGTCGACGACTTCCTCGGCAACATCGAATCCCGCAACCCAGGTGATACGGTAACATTGACGATTCTGAGAGAGGGTCAGGAAATCACTGTGCCATTGCGATTGGGTGGAGAAGTGCCGCCAGTGCGATGATTTGCGGCAAATATAATAATTTGAATTAGAGAGAGGTGTATTTCCAAAGTTCACCTCTCTCTGAGTATCCTGATATAACTTTCGACGCAGAAGAACGACTACTCATATACTTCCGGATAGTCACAATTTTACCAGTCAAATCACAGATTTTTGCAATTTTCCAATCTAAAAGTCTCTCTCTTTCTTTTTCAACGAAACCTCGGATGCTTGGTGCGACGTAACGAGAAAAAACAGCACCTGGCAATACCACTACTTTACCTCTTTCAAATATTCCCCAAGCAGATGCTTCCTTTCCCTTACAATCTATGTGGTAATGTCGCAGTTCAAATATTTGTTTGAGTTCTTCGAACATTTCATGCTTGATTATCACTTCTTTAGGCATTCCATTTATATCAAATCTTGCTACTGATCTTAATTTTTTAAATAGAGATTGATGACCAACCTTTTCTAGCTTCTCTAAAATATTACCATGATCCCCAGCCAGGGCAATCGCATGAGATTATGCCTGATTTCCTGTTAAATATCGCAATAAATTCTCTGAATTCCAGCTCGCGGTGAGTCGTTTCGAGCGGATGCTCATTTTTTCGTCGGTGTATCTCTTCAAAATTGTCAGTGCTAATCGGCGGAAGATCGCTGCGTTCGCAGCACCCTCGCCTTTACGGATTCGGCTTGTATCTTCTGCAAAAGTGACGTCCAATGACCAATGCATCTGGTTCTCAATCTTCCAGTGGTCCCGAACGTGCTTAGCCAGGGTTCGCACTTTGGGCGGCAGGCTGGAGATGAAGTAGATCAACTCCTGCGACGTCTTCCCGTTGACCGTTCGTTCGCGGTACACCATCCCAATTGATTTCACATCGACCCACCCGAGTTGTTTCACTTCGGCAGGGGCAGGAAAGACAGTATAGCGTCGATATTCGTCCCGACCTCCGTTTGATTCCCGTGTCGTATGACGCCGAACTTTGGGATGCTGAAAGTCGTTCTCAGAAAGCTCCTCAAACTTCTGATTGATGATCTCATACAACTTCGGTTGATTCCCCTTGACGGTCATCACGTAGTCCGCGTTTTTGCCACGCAACTGCCGGGCTACCGACTTGTTTGTATGAGCCGCATCGACAGTCACAACGGCTCCCGATAGCTCCAGTAGTTCAATCAACTTCGGCATCGCAGTCTTCTCGTTCGTGCCTTCCTCGACCGGTAACTGTCCCAGGCACAAATGCAAATCACCCGCCCAGGCCGTCACAACATTTAAAGCTCCCTTGCCAGCAGCTTTGTCGAAACTCCGCCTGAGAACTTTACCATCCAGATGCACGCCCTGGCTGGCGAGATCACTTTGCAGGGAATCCACCCACTTGATCAAGCATTCCGAGAATGCGACCGGATCGAGTCGTGAAAAGACTCGACTGAACGTATCATGTGAGGGAACTCCGTTTTTGAGCGAAACATATTTCTTGAGGAATTTGAGATGATTGCGTGCATAGATTTCAATCTCCGTCCAATGATCGCAATTGGCAACCGCCCCGCAGAGAGCCAGGAAAATCATATCGCTGAGCGAATGGGTAACTTTGTAGTCCTCTCGTGGATCAGCCAGGTCTTCAAAGAAAAGTAAAAATGACAACGGATTGGAAAACATTGCAAATACCTCGGTCGAAGTTGCAAAAGTCCCTGCGCATAACGAGACCCTCGTGGCCTCAAACACTGAAACTGGTAAGATGCATTTCCAGTGCCATTCTCATGCGATTGCCCTGGATCCCCAGCTGAAATGATTTCACCGTAGTGCCGTTTCTTACTATCGAAGCAACTAATCGATGGGAATGGGAATTTTGGGTGCATGCTTAACTCCTAGGGTAAAGACTGAATGAAAGTCGAGGCCCCAACAGCCTCAACTTTGTTACACTAAAAATACACTAAACAATACACATACTCAATAAGTAAAATGTATTTACATCGGATTACATTGGAAATCGTCAGTTTACATATGTTTACTATTAATGAGGAATAACTGTGTATTCATGGCGCTATAATATTTTTCCCAACTTTTGATTGCACAATCGGAAACCACCCGATAGTGTAATATAAATGTAGCAATAATCTACAAAGTGTAATACCGTAATCAGAACTCATTATAAGTGTACTTATGAATACATTCAATAAGGCTGCGGAAATTCGTAAAATATTGGAGGATGAAGGAATCGATCAATCTTCAAAACAAATAATAGACAAGGTTAGAAATAAAGGCATAGAAGTAACTCCACAACAAGTCAGCAATGAAAAGCGTAAAATGCGACTTAATATGCCTGTTGATGACCTTCCTATCTCTGTAATTAAGAAGGTTCAAGTTCTCGTCAGGGAACTAGGCTCTATAGTAATCGTAAGAAGAGCACTTGATGAGCTTGAAGAACTAATGGAAAATTCTGAGTGACGTCGGGAGCAGCGGGTAGCCCGGTTGATGCAAAGCAGCTACCGGGGTGACGAAGTCACAAAAGGTCAGCAGTCATTGAGTTATTCTGAGATTTAACCAAAAATCCTGTTAATCAGAATGTTTCATCCTGATGGTGCAGTGGTAAGAAGTCTGCATGTAAACTGCCCTGTGGATATTGTCTTTTCAGACCGATAATTTTCCTGTCGCCCAAAGAAGAAATTCTTCATGAAATCACTTCTCCCACTTTCGGCTATCCTCGTAGCTGCAGGCTGTTTTAGTCAGGCTAAACCGGCGAGGACTGATGCACCGAATACAGCCATCCCCACGACTGCAGTTTCCTATCAAGTCCTGACAGATGCTCCGGTGGAAATACTGGATGAACTGGCATCCAAATATACAGGGGATCTTGAGCAATGGCGTGGCGAATGGATCCAAAGCAACTCTACGACAATGCTGGATGGACAAAGCACGATCAGACTTCTTGAAATTGCCTGCTATGCGGATGTCATGTGTCACCCCATTGAATACCCGCTACGTGTTGTGACTCACGACTTTATCCGAGAGCATATGGAACTGCCCGAAGTCCGAAGCTCACTCGAATGGATCCGTTCGTCATATAACAGCGGTTTACCTTTCAAAAAGCCCGGAGACGCGATTGGCAATTTCGACGGCATGCTGGTCGAATCCATGAATTCACGAATGAGGGAGTACGCCAACCAACTCCTGAAATCTTCCGATTCGATATCTGTGAAGTAAAGTTCAATTTTGAGTAGGTCAGCGGGCAGCCCCGCAGGGTGGCCCGGCCGACTTTGTCGGCTGGGTGCTGAAAGCACAAGATGCTACATCGTTCGCGTGCTAAGTTTATTGAACTGCGTATTCATATTACGTAACAAGTCTGGATAGCATTATTCCGTATTATTCACGCAGTATCCAATGGCTGTAGCGGTTAGCCTCGGTTGATAATAATACAGGTAGCCCACACGGCAAAGTCGGTCGTGCAGTCCTGCTCAGGGCAATCGCATGAGAATGGCACTGGAAATGCATTTTACCAGTCTCGGTGTTTGAGGCCACGAGGGTCTCGTTGTGTGCAGGGACTTTTGCAACTTCGACCAAGGTATTGCAATGTTTTCCGATCCGCTGTCGTTTTGACTTTTCTTTGAAGACCTGTCTGATCCACGAGAGGACTACAAAGTTACCCATTCGCTCAGCGATATGATTTTCCTGGCTCTGTGCGGAGCGGTTGCTAATTGCGATCACTGGACTGAAATCGAAATTTATGCTCGCAATCATCTCAAGTTCCTCAAGAAATTTGTTTCGCTCAGCGGTATTCTCTGCCTGTGCTGTTGCCAGATGGAATTCCCTCGCACGATACGTTCAGTCGAGTCTTCTCACGACTCGATCCGGTCGCATTCTCGGAATGCTTGATCAAGTGGGTGGATTCCCTGCAAGGTGATCTTCATTTGTACCTAGGACAGTTACTGGTCGAGGAAGGCACTAACGAGAAGACAGTGATGCCGAAATTGATTGAACTGCTGGAACTCTCGGGAGCCGTTGTGACTGTCGATGCGGCTCATACAAACAAGTCGATTGCCCGACAGTTGCGTGGCAAGAACACGGACTACGTGATGACCGTCCGGTTTTCTTTGCATACCTGAGGTACGACAAGACCAACTGAAGTTGTATGAGATCATCAATCAGAACTTTAAGGAGCTTTCTGAGAACGACTTTCAGCATCCCAAGGTTCGGCGTCATACGACACGGGAATCAAACGGAGGGCGGGACGAATACCGACGCGATACCGTCTTTCCTGCCTCTGCCGAAGTGAAACAACTCGGGTGGGTCGATGTGGCAGTATGCTTTGCGAACTAAAAGTTCGACCGGATCGGCATGGTGTACCGCGAACGAACGGTCAACGGGAAGACGTCGCAGGAGTTGACCTGTTGACTCACGAGCAGTCAACGAATCAAACCGTTTCATCAGCTCGCTCGAACCGAAGGTGCGAACCCTGGCTAAGCACGTTCGGGACCATTGGAAGATTGAGAACCAGATGCATTGGTCATTGGACGTTACTTTTGCAGAAGATACAAGCCGAATCCGCAAAGGTGAGGGTGCAGCGAACGCAGCGATCTTCCGCCGATTAGCACTGACAATTTTGAAGCGATACACCGATGAAAAAATGAGCATCCGCTCGAAACGACTCAGCGCGAGCTGGAATTCGGAGAACTTATTGCGATATTTGACAGGAAATCAGGCATAATCTTATGCGATTGCCCTGTGAGATTCTGTTATATCCACCAGTTTTCGTGAAGATTATCAAATGCCATTGCGACCTGGTGGTTGTCGCAGTAGGAATTGCACAATGTGGCGAACTGCGTAGTTAATGCGTTCAATTCGTCACATTCTTTCAGGCCATCGTCCTTCAATTGTTCAAGTACAGAACGATCTTGCAACTCAATCAGTCGTCCACGCAAAGTTTGGGTTATTTCTTGGTACTCGACCTTCGTGATAATGCTCTTCGACTCGTTGCCATCTGAGTCAGTTGTGACGTGCCACCATTCAGTATCACCATCGGTTCCAGACTGCATGCCGACACGACCGGGGTAGTCTGTTTCAGTCGAGAAAGGCGTGACCGTAAGTGTCTGATTTGTATCAACATGGATTCCGACTTGACGGCCGCGGTGGTCAATTTCCACCAGAGGTGCAATATAGGCATTACTACGGGCACTGGCTTCTCGGTATCTACGTTGTGCTTTCATTGCGACAGACTCGGTTTCGTGGATCAGTCTGGTTGTGTAGCGGATTAAGTTTGTGATAGTGAAGGAAAGTTTCTGGAAGTCTTCATTTGTGAACTTTGCCCATTTCTCGTACGGCGTTCCAATTGACGAGTTTTGAAGGAAGTGTTCGTCGAGGGTCAGTGGAAGGTAGTGCGTGACCGCATATCGATAGTGATTGACTACGTCTTGCTGCATGAGAAAAACAGTTGCAGGAATCGCCGGTATTTTGAGCTGTGATTCATAGCCAGAGAGGACGTCGATTGCATCTTGAAAGATGGTTCGCAAGTTTAGCATGACGTGACGGACTTATGGATATAATATGTATTCGACCGCCAAATTACGGTAAAGTTTTATCGCATTTTTGCAGTCGAGTATGGGGCAATTAATTCAACTATGGAAGAATGCCAAGGCACTTTGTCACAGAACACTGATGATCCAATAAGATTCTACAACGATCTTCACAATACCAATAAGCGTACATGCATGAATCAGGCTGTTCAAGAACGATGACATGAATTTAAGTTCGCCGCGATAACTTCATGCGTGAGATTATCGCCAAAGTCGCTCCTGCCTCTTCCCAATCCTCCACCCCAACAACCTTCCTTAACTCCCTCTCCGTCACAGAATCACCTCCCTGCTCCACCCGTGGCGAGCTATCCCCGCTATATACCGTGATCATTCGCCCTTAGTGGGTGAGCGTTCATGTACGATGCCGCTGTTATCCGCGACATTTCCACCGCGCATCGGGCTGTAACCGACAAGCCAGTAGTTTATCAAATCGCCTGGACGAATGTCGGCATCAGGTGACGCAGGAAACAGGATCGAAAATCGCATTGTTTCGTGCTTTTTCGCTAGATTCAAAGAGTCGGTTGTGATCTTGCCATAGTACCGTTCGACTTCGAGCTTAAGTAGTAGTGTATCGTCCGTTTTCTGTATCGGCGTTACGGCAACGATGCGAACAAGAATGTTGTGCGCATGCGAAGCCTGAACTGGAACCCCTGGAATAATTCTCTGAGTGGACTCGGAGCTCGCTTGCTTAGGCGGTGCGGACCAAGCAGGGAAAGTGGCGATCTCGTAAAGGATTGCAATCGAAAGCGCAGTAAGCAGGAAGCATTTTGGAGAGGTCATTGCGTTCCCTCATTCGAATAATGGGATTAAAATGTTTTCTGAGCCTCAGGCGTGCATTCACCACACCATGAAGCGTCATTGACGACGATGCCTGTATTCGATCCGCCATCAAAAATTGCACCGCGTGTCTTTTTGCCGTATCCAAGAAATAGAACGTGAGACTTGCGGTGGGCCTTGCAGGTTGCACGCCCACAGAATTTGCACACAGCTCGAGCATCGTCGTCACATATGAAGCACTTCATCGGGTTGCCAGGCGGTTCTCAGGGGTGTGGATTTCAGTCGGATAAAAGCAAGAGTTACTGGAGTTATATAAGTTGAGTTTCATTCGCGAATACGAACCAAAGGGCCTACCACAGCATGCGATAGTTATTTGTCCTCATGGTTTAACTGCCAAGGATATAACGAGTCTGTACAATGACGCAATCTCCAAAGCATTCATGAGCATACACTGATGATTGAGGTCTTCAAGAACGATTCCCTTAATTTGAGTTCGCCACGATAACTTCATTTGCGTGATTAACGCCAGATCCGCATTTGCCCCTCCCAATCCTCCACCCCAACAACCTCCCGCAACTCTCTCTCCGTCACCTGATCACCTCCCTGCTCGACACGTGGCAAGAACAAAATCGCTTCCTGAATCTCAGGAGCCAGATTCAGCAAGTTCATGGTCTGTGTCATGCGTGCTCGGCTCACTTGGCCCAGTCGTGCGAGTTCGGTGTAGTCGTTAACGTGGCCATCTCGGATCAGCTGTTGTGGGGAGGGCCATCAGCGATGGTGGTCCTTACCCGATTCGCCGCCCGTTTGGAGTTTCGTGTTCGCCTCGGCGAGCGCAGCAACATACTGATCAACGTTAAATTCAAACGGTCCAAGCTTGTCGTATCGCCACCACGATGCTTTACTTTCTGGGCCGCGGTGCGATTGTTCGAATTCCGACCACGTGATGACGTTCTGAAACTTTGAGATTCGGGCACGCAGCGGCCAGCATCCGAAGCAACCACATTCGCAATCGTAGAATGACATCTTTTCTTCTTGGTCGCCAGAAAGATCGGGAAGAATCGAGTCAGCGGGCAAGGCTTCATATTTTCCGGCGAGGTCGGGGTGGCCTTCCGCGGAAGCGAATGGTTCTTCACATTCGCGGACATGCTCAAGCAAGTTTCGGTCATCAACGTAAATATCGAGGGCGAAGTAGTCCTGCACCTCTGGCGATTCGGACGCGGCGTTCACACGGCGGAGGCAAAACGCTATGTGATTCATGTGCAGGTGTCTCGGCTGGCGAACAGGTATTCGACCGCCGAAGTGCGGTAAAACTTTACCGCATTTATTTGGTCGAGTATGGAAGAAAACCTAACTGTGGAAGAATGCATAGGCTCTTAGTCACGGAACACTGACGATCTAATGATGCTATATCGCAATCTTCACAATACCAATTAGCGTACATGTCTGAGTCAGACTCTTCAAGAATGATCCCATTAATTTAAGTTCGCCACGAAACTTCATGTGTGGATTAATCCCAGATCCGCTGCTGCTCTACCCAACTTTCCACCCCAACAACATCCCTCAACTCCCTCTCCGTCACAGGATCACCTCCCTGCTCCACCCGTGGCAAGAACAAGATTGCTTCTTGAATGTCTGGAGCCAGGTTCAGCAAGTTCATAATCTGCGTCATACGGGCTCGGGTCACTTGGCCGAGTCGTGCAAGCTCTGCATAGTCGTTGACGTGTCCCTCTCGGATCAGTTGATCGAAGCGTATCGCCAACGCCATCAGCTTGGTGACGCGTGGCAGGCGACCTTTCGGTTTCTCTCGGTCATTCCCTTCAGCCAGACGTTTGCGTCCCTTCTTTCCCTTCTGAAAGTGGACATTTCCAGTGATTGTCAATTGGCTCATACGCTGATCTCCTCAGTTGTTGTCTGTTGCAGAAATTCTTCCAGTCCCGTTGGTCGCAGTGTGATCGCTACCGTTCCATCCTCGCCGTTGTAGCCGACCCGTTCAATCAACAGGTTCAGGCAGCGGGATTGTTCCTTGAGGCTAATACTCGACCAGAGACGGTCAAACTGGCTCAGGGATTCAATGATCTGTTCATCCGGGATTTCCAGTCGCTGATGGTTGGTCTGTTCGTTGGTGGTCCTTCTTAAGGCAACCTCGGCTTTCTGGATCTGGTCCTGCAGTTCGGCCAGTCGATCAATGTCGGGGCCTTGGGGACGTTGCAGCTGGCGAGTCAGTTCCCGGTTGGCGGTTGTGAGCGACTGTTTGAGTTGGGATTGTTTGGCAGCGAATTTCTGGGCAATCTCATGCTGCTTCTTGCGAACCGCTTTGATCGTTTGTTTTATCAACTTGGGGACTGGCCAATCTCCCGGATCTGGTCGACCACATAGGTTTCTATCTCAGCTGCGGGGATCGATTTCGAAGAACAGTTCTGCCAGCTGCGTTTCTGGGCGGTGTGGCAGACATAGTAGCGATAGCGTTTCTTGCCCTTCTGGGTGTAGGTGGCGGGGAGAGTGCAATAACTTGCTGGTGCCCGTTTGCGTTTCGGCCAGTCACATCGCATTCACGTCTATTCGCATGGAGCCCGTTTGGATGATCCCTGGGGAATCCGCAGGCGTGGCAGCTGCCATGGCTGTCGATGCGAATATTCCTGTGCAGGACGTTCCTTATGACAAGCTCCGAAAGAAGCTTGACTCGCTGGATCAGAAACTTGAACGGGTTCAGGAGCCGATCCAAGGTCAGCAAAAGCAAGGCAAGTCGGCACAATGGAAGTCTCAGGACGAATGGAATAGGCAAAAGAAGGGATGGGAGTGGCTATTCCCTCATATCGACACTGATTCCGACGGTCAGATCTCCGCTGATGAGTACGGCGTCTTCCAGGAATTCAAAACGGAGCATGATAATTGGGGAAAACTCACTCAGAGAAAAAAGAGCCCTGACGCCAGGGAAGAAAGTAGAACGAACTCCTACCGGGCATCTGCCACGCGACAAACCCAACATCGTATTGATCTTCGCCGACGATCTGGGAATAGAAGCATTCAACGCCTGTGGAGGTCGCGGTGTCCGGACGCCACATCTCGACAAGCTGGCAACCACCAACGTCACTTTTGAAAATGCCACCAGGAAAGATCTCTTATGGGCACTCTCGCATCCGACTTCGATCATCGGCAGCGATGCGTTTCCGGCTATTTCCAAACAGGACGGATCTTTCGCCCGGGATTGGGATACACCTTTCGATTCGGGCAGAGACTCGCTAGTATTTCTCAATGGCAAACAAAGCTTTAAATCGGCGTTCTAGAAGGTATCTCAAAACGTCAAATCGTACAGTCGATTGGCCTGAAAGTTGCATGAGAATCTCTCCCGAAAGGAGGCATTCTCATGCTCATGACACTGGTTTGGTGGCCGAAACGACATCGGTCGTCCACAAGCTCAGTGTCCAAGACGGATCGAACGGTTGTGTTAACCGACAGGCAATGGAATTTGATTGCGGATTTGTTTCCTTGGATCCCCCCTGCCAAACAGGGCGGCCGTCCCAAGGTCCACCCTCGCGACTGTTTGGAGGGTGTGTTGTGGATTCTCGTCACCGGAGCCCGTTGGAAAGATTTACCAAAGGCCTACCCATCGAAAGCGACTTGCCACCGCAGGCACGCCGCGTGGTCCGGAGATGGAACGTTGATGAAGGTTTGGGAACGGTTATTGGTCACCATGGAAGAAAATGGCCAAATTGATTTGAGTGAAACCTTCGGCGATGGCACGTTTGCCTCGGCAAAAAAAGGGGTAAAAAGATTGGTCCCACCCGTCGTGGGAAAGGCACAAAGATTATGATTCTGGTGGATCGCCACGGTACTCCGCTGGCGATCGACACCGAATCGGCATCGCGAAACGAATCGATCTTGATTGAGCCGCTGTTTGTAAAAATGACCTGTAAAAACCACAAGCCCGAACGGATCATTTACGACAAAGCCGGAGATGTTGATCGCATTCGAGACAAATTTCAGGAAGCCGTAATTGATTACATTTGCCCACATCGTCGAGGCAGGACTCGAGCTATTAAGCAGGATGGTCGCAGACTGCGTCGGTACAAACGGCGGTGGATCGTCGAACGCACGATCGCCTGGCTGCACAACTACAGACGAATTGTCACACGCTGGGAACGCCATGACATTTTGTACGAAGGCTTCGTCGCACTCGGTTGTGCGCTTACACTATTAAAACGGTTTTGAGATAGCTTCTAGATCATTTTATCGTGATCAGTCCCCGACAACTCAATGTCATCGGACGAGAGTTTCAATCGTGATACAACTATGAACGACCCCATTCCTCGGTAAATCATCTGCCGTTTGCATAACACGGCTGGGCGGATTGCTCAAGAACTACTCCCGAAGAGCAGCTTAAGATTAGGCTTTCGGGAAATATAATCGCGAAGGTATTACCTCCTCCGGCACGCGATCATTCCCAAACCGATTCTAGTTCTTCTGGTCGATAGCTTGACTTGGCCATTATGGCTGACCAGGAGTAGGAACTTTCGAAATAGTTCAGGTGCGATTGACTCTGAAATTCTCGGGCGAATAGATATCACTCTTGACGAAAAAGAATACGCGTCTCGACAGGAAGAGATGGCTATCGATCCTGACGAAATCGCAGACCGACTACTAAACTCGGACAAGATTCCTGATATTGGTCATGCCTTCGCAATCAACGTGGTACTATCCAAACATATCGCATCAATTTAGTACGATCCAAGTGGAATGGCAGTGGTCAACACTTGCCTGATGGGTGCATTGGCAGACCTGTATGAGACGACCGATGAGTTTCAGCGGTCGGACGATGTTTACTCGAACCTGGAAAACACTGGTATCAAGCCGCGGCGACGCACGCGTAGAAACCTGACAGAGACTTTTGATGATGATTGTGCCGCAATTGCGTTTAAGGATTTTGCTGTCGCAGCCAAGTGATTCGACGAGTGTTTTAAGCAGCGGCTGAATTAGTGTTTACAAACCCCAAAACGCACCTTCGTAACAACGACTAAGAACTGATGAAGGACGTTTTGGGAAGCGTTCCTGGAGTTTTCAATTACCTCACTTCTACTGATTTCGATAACCACATTTTCTATCGAGGTTCATTAATTCGAAAAGTATAGTCCGCGAAGCGTTCTGGGTCTCGGCCTGCCTCTTCCCAGCTGTAGGGATAGGAGCCGATATGTCGGAGTCTGACTGTCGTGTCGGCGATGATTGAAATGTTTGCCTGTCGTGTACGCTCGCAGAAGGCGTAATCTTCAGCCAGATAGGTGTGATGAGACCCTTCGGGTATGATCATCGGTAGGAAAAATGGCTGGACAGATTCGTTGTAAATCGTATTGCAAACTGGCAGTGCAAACGTTTTCAGGATCTGGTTATAAACTTCGCGACGCGTATGTACGAAGCCAAATCCAACATGTCTCAACTCGCACAGTCCGCCGTTGGCTCCGAACTGAATCGATTCTGTTCCTGGCATTACGTTGCAGGCAAAGGCCCGTCGACCCTTTTTGGGATAGAGTCCACAACAGAATGGTAGCTCGTGGTTCCGAAGACGAGCTACATCCGTTGGCTCAAAACCGACGTCGGCATCAATCCACATGAGTTCCTGAAATCCATCTCGAAGTGCGTCGCTGGCCATTTGGTTTCGGGCCTGATCGATGGCTGCATAACCATAGGTTCGTCTCACTGGATATCCAAACTCTTCCAATTCACGCAGTGCGACTTCACAATCTGGCTCGATTCGATGGCCTACCGGAACGAGAATAACGCAATCTTTATTAGCATCCATTGAATAAACTCATCTGATATTCATTGAGGGTCAAAACACTTGTTGTGATTATCGATCGGTGGCGTGAAGGAATGGATCAAGGCTGGCGTTCTCCATGTGCTTTGTTCGATCCTTTTCCACGCGTAGCAATCGTCGAATAGCCCGTGAGTCGAGTCGCTCCTGTCGACGCTGAAGTCGTTGAAAGACGCGAAGCCACTTGAGGGGCAACTCCGAAGAGCTCTTTCCACTAATCTGTGCCAGCATGCGCTGGTATTGATCAAATGGTAAGATGCGGAAGAGTTCATCTTCCAGGCTGAGGAAGAACTGGTAACTTCCTGGATCCCCCTGGCGAGCACAGCGCCCAATCAGCTGTCGATCAATTCGTCGAGAGAGGTGCATTTCGGTGGCAATCACATGCAATCCTCCGTGCTCTTTAACGTATGTATCGAGTGGGATATCCGAACCTCGGCCAGCCATGTTGGTTGCGATAGTTACGCGATCGCGCTGGCCAGCCTGCTGCACAATTTCTGCTTCCTGATCGTGCAAAATCGCATTGAGAACACGATGAGGGATGCCAGCTTTTGTCAATTCTTCAGCCAGCGTAGCGGAGGCGTAGACTGATGGAGTGCCCACGAGGATTGCTCGTCCCAGTTTCAAGTACTCGCGGATCGACTGAAGTATGGCCGCATTTTTTAGCTGTTGAGTTGGAAAAATACGCGGCCGAGATCCGATACGTCGGCACACACGATGAGTTGGTATTTCGGAGACGTGCAGTTTATAAACACGGCGAAGATCCAGCCGAACTGGTGTCGCCGTTCCGGTCATGCCCGCGAGATGATTGTAGCGTCGAAAGTACGACTGAATCGTAATTCGAGCAGCGGAGCCTGTTTCTGAGGTAACTTCCAGATTCTCTTTCGCTTCAATCGCCTGGTGCAGACCGGCTTGCCACTTCCTTCCCTCTAACTTACGCCCGGTTCCTTCGTCGATGATTACAATCTCTCCGTCGTCGATCACGTAGTCCCGGCCAAGTTGAAAAATCAATTCAGCAGTGATTGCTTTTTCGACGGCATCAAACAGTTTTTCCGTCGAAAAGGAAGCGATTTTAATTGGCTTGATGGAGGCAATTACCGCTCGACCGCCTTGTCTGGTCAGACTGACGGAACGGGTCTTGGCGTCTATGAGATAGTCCGTTTCAGCAGTGAGTTTCGAAACTTGATTTCGTGCCCATCCAAAAAGATGATTACGCTCGGCAAGACTTCCCTGGTCAACACCAATGATCAGCGGTGTGCGTGCTTCATCGATTAGTATGCTGTCTGCTTCATCGATGAGCGCGAATTCATGAGTTCGCTGCAAAAATTGTTGATTATCGTTTGCAACCAACTCAGATGTGCGGCCTTGCAACCGATCTCGTAGAAAATCAAATCCGAACTCGCTGGCTGTTCCGTAGGTAATATCACAGCGATATTGCTGCTGCCTTTCTCCGTGAGGCAACTTTGAGTGGAGGCAACCGCAGGACATTCCCAGTGCTGCAAAGACAGGTCTCATCTGTTTGGCATCACGTTGTGCGAGATATTCATTAGCGGTAATAACGTGCACACCTTTGCCAGGAAGAGAGCGCAGAAAAACTGGCAGCACTGCTGTCAGTGTTTTTCCTTCTCCAGTTTGCATCTCCACAACCCGGCCTGCGAACAATTCGATTGCTGCCAGTATTTGGACGGGATAGTGTCGTAGTCCAAGATGACGTTCCGAGGCGACAATTCCGATTGCGTAGGCTTCTGGAAGTAGCCGTTTGAGTGCCTTTCCTGACTTCGCGGCCCACTGCAGTTGACGGGCACGTTCCAGTAATTCCGCCTCACTGGACCTGGCATAACGACCCGCCAATGCAAGGATCATCGAGGCTTGTTTTCTGAGTCGTCCGTGCCTCATGAGAGAAAAAACACCTTCCAGGAACTAATCATGGATTACTATAAATTCAACCAAATCGGAACAGCGTAACAAGAGTTCGCCACCAGGCTTTTCCTAATGGTTGGCTGCCGATATGAATTTTTGCCGTTCCCCGAAATCCGGGAAGTATTGACTCATCGCTAATTTCGAGCGGCACTCGAGCTTCGTACGTGGAGTTAAGAGGTCGTTCCAGGCCGTCGGCGTTAGTTTCCGTCTGCAACGTACCGCCTGTTTTAATTGAGGTCTCGCGTGGAGCAAATTCGATACGGTTTGTGCTCAGATCCCTAATGCGTCCACGCCACGATCGAGCAGGATATTCCGCCACGCGAATATCGACTCGTTGATCGCGACGGACTCGATCAATTTCGGTTTGATCTATTAGTAGAATTGCGGAATACTGACTGGCTTCTCCAATAAGGCAAAACAGCGTGCCCGTTTCTAACCAGGCGCCCTTGTTTTTAGGCTGGAATGGAGTCCCTGAAAATACGGGAAGATCATTTGAACGGTACTCCATCGATGGTATTGCAGGCCCGGCGATGATGATCCCCGATCGGCTGGCCGTCAATTTAAGTCGAGATTGTTCCGACTCTAACTGGGCCACTCGGTCAGTTAGCGACGTCAATGTCTCCTGAACTTGTGGCAAACTCTGGACTGCCGAGGCGTCATCAGACTGTTGCCGCTGCAAATTTTTCAGCTGTTGGCGGACTCGCTCCAATTGTCCCCGCAACCGCACCAACTCGTTTTCAATTTCCGGGTTCTTTAATTCCGCTAATACGGTGCCTCTTGCAACACGGTCCCCCGGTTCAACAGCAAGTTCGAAGATCGAACCCGGGACTGAAACGTAAACACGTTCGGCATCTCGTGGTTGCAGGACGACACTGGTGAAAATCCGCTGAGGGACCGGAATGAGTGCAATCAGCGATAAGACCAACAACGCCGAAAACGAAGCGATGGTCACACGGAACTTTCTCATGTTGGCGAACTTTCCAGGAGTACGAAAATACTGAAACACCTTCCAGGCGGGCGTCAATATCATTCCCGCAACCGACATGGAAATCAGCACATATCCAATCGACTTTAATCCCCAAGGCTCAAATAATTCTGCGAGAAACCACAGGATTACAATTACAACAAACCAGCGGTAAATCGGTGCGGCGATCGCATACGTCACAAACAATGTGCGATGCTGACGCGGAATCACCTGTTTCAGTTTGCTCGGCAGGTTGAGAAAGATGTGTTCAAGAACGCCAACCAGAACAGATTGGGCACGAGAACTGAGATTAGGAACCTCCATCAGATCCGATAAAATGTAGTAGCCATCGTATCGTAGTAATGGGTTAGAATTGAAAATGAGCGTGGAAATCGAACTGACGGTGACCATGCTCAGGCATAAATAGTGAATCAGACCGGGCTGGGTGTTCCACCATACAAACACGCATCCGGCGGCGATGATCAATTCAACATACATGCCTGCCGCACCAATGGCAGCTCGCTTCCATTTATTCGCCAGCATCCAGGAATCTGAAGTATCACAGTATAAACAGGGAGTGAAGACCAGCAGCATAATTCCAATGTTGTGACATTCACCACCGAAGTGCTTGCACGCGATTGCGTGTCCGAGTTCATGAAACACTTTGGTGATCGCGAGACCGGCCATCAGCCACAGCAAATTCCCAGCAGAAAAGAACTCTTCATAACTCGGTAGTTTTGCCTGAAAAACTGCGAAGTGATTGAGGACAAGAAATAAAGCCGCTAAAATCCAGACGAGACTGAGAACGACGGACACGGGATGAAACAGCCAGCTCAGTTTCGGAGCCAGGCGGGATAAATAATGATCAGGGTCAAACCCTGGAAGCTTGATCCACAGCAGACTCATGAATTTGGATGCCAGAATTCGGCGCTGCTGAGTTCGCTTACGTTTCAAGAGTGGATGTGCCTGACCGAAACCATCGGCCAATACCAGGCCAGAACGATGAAACATGAGACAGAGAGACTGGAGTTGATGATGTGAAATCGCGATCGCGGGAAATTGTAGCGAAAGTATCTCACGAATCTTCTCCAGAGATGTTTCTCCATCGAGCAGATTGAGTGCGGCGTATTGCTCTTCACGTAAACGAAAATACTTCAGTGAAAGCGGATCTTTGACGACCCACCAAACCTGCCCCTGCTGAGCCTGACGTTCAGACCGCAAATCAGGTCGCATCCGTAAACCCAACGGGCGGTGCTCAATTGTCGTTATGACTGCTTCCATCGCCATTTGAAGTCTAAGCCCAGGTTCCAATCAGTATGCAAACACGACTGCCTAATTGTCCGACATTATTCGATTTGATGGTTGTGTTGATTTCATCGAGGTAAGGCTCGGATTCGTCAATTGATATTCAAGTCTTCACCGAACACTCTTAGCCAGAATTCGGACTGAGATAGTTTCTAAAAGTATCGAAACCACTGCGTCTGCAAGAACTCGTAGACATCGTGAAACCAGACGTAGCCAAGTGGTCGTTGGCCACACTGAATTTTTGCGATGACTCGAGCCCCGGGACGAAGTTGTGCGATCGTTTTTTCCTCGAATGCTACTTTAATCGGCAAGCCGTAATCGGTTTGCGATTCATTAAGCATAGTCACATCACCGTATTCACGAATCGTTCCCGACCGTGTCGTTTCGGGTTCGGTGGCGAGTATGAATTCAACATTCAGGTCTTCTGAACCTGTACGACGTGCATGATCGAGATGACCAATCCGCTTGTCCGGCAAAAGTAAATCCAATTCCCATTCGCCATCGAGTCTCGCGACGGTCATTAAGATTTGCCCACGTGAAACAGGTCGCCCCGCCAGTAACTCAGCAAGATTCGCTGTGATCACCTGGCCGTTTATTTCGCTTCGCAAAGTCAGCGCTTGGAATCGTTTCTGTAGCATTTCCCGCTGCTTGATGAGACTGTCTCGCCAAGTCACAAGTTCTTCACGTTCGGCAATCATTTGATTGTAACGCGCACGCGTCAGCTCACCGCTCGAAACATCAGCGGTCGCGGCTGCGATGACCGCTATTTTTTTTATTGTCGTTTCCAGCTCGCCTTCAACTTCTTCAAGCTGAAGATTCATTTGCGCACTGCGAAGTTGCAGTAGTTCCTCATCCTCTACTACTTCACTCTGATGTGAGACGAAAAGTTGATCGACTACGCCGTTTTCTGGGGCGAAGACAAACCGCTGTTCAACCGGTTGCAGTGTTCCTTCTGCCTGAAGTTCAAATTCAGCGGGAACGCCGATCAAGGCGGCGATTGCACTCACGAGTAGCATCACAACGAGTAAGGTTTTTGGCAGCGTTCTCGCCCTGACAATCCAGCTGAGTTGCCCCAGTGCCGACCAGAGTGGCAACAAAAAGACGCCATGATGCTGATTGACATTGCGTAGTGCAGTCGTGGCATGCTGGGCAATCGCAGTCAGGCGTTCATGATCGACTAGTTTTCCGGCGAACTGTTCCGCCACGATCCCACCAATGATTATGGGAGGACGCCAATCTTTCTCCTTGCGATCGCTGTCACCACGATCGACGAGCGGTGCAACTCGAATTTGACGGGCATCTGATTCATCAATACTGGCGACAAAAGCTGCCTCCACGTGGCTTGGAAAAGAACTCGATTCATTGGGATACTCAACAGGCTCGCCGAGCGGAAGCACGATTTTAATCAGATCTTCCAGTCGACGGACACTATTGGCCCGTCGGTTGATCGAATCCAATCCACTGATTGCCGCGGCTCGATACGTTCCCCGGTGTCGAGTGAACACTGTGAGTCGATCGCAACCAACAGCTCGACGTCCCTCATTAGCGATTGTGTAGCACACTTCAGTACGATTCAGACTCGCGTGAATCGACTGACTAAACTGATCCAACGCCTGCCACCAGGCTTGTTCACGTTTGAGAGTTCTCAGCATTTGCTGACGATGATACGCGGCTGCCAAATCCGAAATGACGCGACATAATTGTTGAATGGTCGCATGATCGAACTTTGGCTCCGTCTCGCGAAATTGAATCTCAAGTACTGCATAGCATTCATCGCCGCTGGTAACACTCGAAAGTAATACTGGTGCAATCAAGTCATTTTGATTGGGATCGGGTAGAAGAAACCGTGTGTCGCCTTTGACTCGCATTTCATCTAGCTGAGCCAATTCAACACTTGATGAGTCTTCGTCAATACGAGATCCCGCTTGCGCGACAACCTCCCATCCCGAGGGCAGCAGACGCCAGGCAATTGACCGCTGCTGTGGAATGATTTCCGTCAGACGACCGAGAAGCTCCTGGTAGAATTCCTTCTCGCCAAGATCCGTTTCCGCAAGTCTGGCGATTTCATCAATCAGTAATGCGATTTGCTCGGTAGGGTTGTCTGGGGGATTTATAACAGGTTCAGTCATCGCCCTATATTCGTAACAAGACTAAGAAAGCATCCATACTCAGTAAGAGCTACGGAAATTCAGTCTAGGGAATTGCAATTCTACTTCACAATGAGATAATCGACAGCATGGCAGCAGAGACAAGAGTTTTATATTGACTTTACGCAGTAATCAAAACTCAGTTTAAGTTCTGCAAATGTCCCTACTCATTCTTACATGTTTATTAGGTAAGTCTCCATGCACTACAAACCTATGATTTATTTTGCCTTTGCTCTTTGTATTGTGACGGTTTATTCAATGGACGTCCAGTCTGATGAAATTGTTTCAACTACAAAGCCCATATTGATTAATGATGCCCTCGTTCGGCTCATCGCTGAAGTGTACGTTCCGGCGACGGAGTCCGGTCAACTGACCGAGGTGCTCGCCACGGAAGGACAGTTGCTGCAAAAAGGAGCCCCTATCGGGCGACTTAATGACGAGCTGGTGAAAATCGACGCCTATTTAGCTGGTATCGAAAAAGAAATCGCTCAAGAGAAAAGTAGTAATGATGTCGACAGACGCTTTGCAGAGAAGTCTCTAGAAGTGGCAGAATCGGAGCTGCGTCTTTCAAGGGATGCCGTTCGCCGTGTGCCGGACAGTATCTCTCAAACCGAGCTCGATCGTCTGCGTCTGGTTGTTGAAAAATCTTCGCTCTCGATTGAGCAGGCAGAGCGAGATATGCGTATCGCGAAACTGAATCAACAGCTAGATAAAAGAGAATACGAAGCGGCTGTGGTCCGAGTGGCTCGACGTCAGATTCTCGCTCCGATTGATGGACAGGTCGCGGAAGTGTTAGCTCAACCTGGCGAATGGCTCAATCCAGGGGATCCAATCGTCAAGATCATTCGAATGGATCGACTGAGAATAGAAGTTACACTCGATGGCCAAAAATATGGCCCAGAACTTCAAGGTCGTGAAGTCGAATTTGAGGTTGCTCTGCCGCCTGGAGATCGGATCGAAAAGTTTCAAGGTCTGGTTACCTATGTCAGCCCTGAAGTTCAACCGATAAATGGGACGATTCGTGTGTGGGCGGAGGTAGAAAACCCGGACCGATTACTCAGACCCGGAGTCCATGGGAAACTGACGATTCGTCCTCGATATCATGAAAAATAGTTACTCGATCGCAGGAGCCGGCAAGGGACTTTCAGCCTCTTCTTGCAAACCGATTGGTTCGGGAAGAGGGAGTATCAGCGACTCGTTTGCCCAGTCGGGTGTTGAAGAAATCTCCTCAACGGCTATGGGCAAAGGCAACTCTTCAATCAAATTTTCTTGCTCTGTTATCATCGACTCACTGGCCAATGGTGGGAGTTGCGGCTGCTCGCCTGCACTGATGAATCCAGGTTCGTTCTGCTTCAGGCGCGGCGAGGCTGGAACTCTAGTACGACTGGTTTCAGCAGCATCGTAGTAATCGGCTGCTGCCCAGGAACCTTCGCTGAAATGAACTCCATGCATGCTGAGCAAAGTTCCCGATTGAAAGTAAACCTCTTTCTTGGCGAGCTCATATTCTTTCGTCGAATTGTGGTAATCCGTTAAGGATTGAGCCAGTTCCTGTTGAGCATCCAGCACTAGGTCAATCGACACCTTATCTACCTGATAGACTTCCTGGGCGGCTGTCAGTCGCTCCTGGGCAGCAATCAACCGGTTGTAACTTGTGCTGATCGAGGCATAGGCTCGATTCACTTCCGAAATTGCATCGCCAACCTGATGCGCAATCACAAGTTCCTGTTCTCGCAGGATCGCCCGGTCACGCATCAATTTTAGCTCTGCGTGTCGCACACCAGCCTGTGCCTGTCGAAATCCGATTGGCACGGTCAACTCGACACCCACCTGCCACTCGGGATGATCACCACTCCGGGCATCTCGCATCGCTGAATTCCTGGCACCAATCAGATCATTACCAAATCCTCGCATCCGTCCGAGTGCAACCATATCAAATCTGGGCTTCAAAAAGTTTTTTGCCGCCTGCAATTGGAGTTCATCCCGTTTGACGACCCATTTCTGTTTGCGGATTTCTGAACGACGAGACAGGGCCTCACTCAGTGAATAATCCCAATCAAAACAGATCTTCGCTTGAATTGGCTCATCAACGGGCCTCAACATGCAGCCATCATTGTTCGGCAGCCCTAACAGCATCCTGAGTCGTCGTTCGCCACGATACACTCCCACAGAACGACCTTCGCGCGGATTTCCATTCAGTGCTTCCTGGACGAGATCTTCATAGATGAAATACTGCACACGAGCTCGTGCTTCACGTTCAGCCGTTCCGCCGGGCAAGCCTTGCTGAGCTTTGATGTCTTCCCAGGTTTTCCGGGCCGCATCTCGTGCCTGCTTCCAGCCATCAAGATTGCGGTAGGCAAAGTACAATTCCCAATAGGCGTCTTCGACCTGACTCGTAAAATCGCGTAGCCCGGTTTCAAGCTCGGCGATACTAATGTCAGTGTTTGTTCGCGCGACCAGAACACCATTTGAAAAATTGAATCCTGGTTGAGCGTTCGGTCCCGCGATGCGGTTAAAATCAACTCCCGCTCCCTGCATAAGAGGCTGTCTCGCTTCGAACTCGAACAGGGTGTCGTAGGCAGAAGGAAACAGATTCGTGGGCTGATTGCTGGCGTTATACAATGTGATATTACGCATTGCGAACGTCGAACCGGTAGCGGTGGTTTTGTTGAGTTCAACGGTTGCATTCGCAAGATTCTGCTCGATGTTTCGAGTCCCGCCTCCCAGAGTGATATTGTTGACGGTCCGATCATTTTTTGAGTATAGGAAACTGCTTGCCAGTTGAGCATCGAATTCACTCAATGCACCTTCGACGCCATATAATGGTTCCGATTCACGAATCGCCGGATCGTAGACCGTCTGCACAGTTTCCGGAGCGGAGAGAATTCGTCCTCCAAGATCTTTGACAATCTTCCCGTTCTCCAATGCCAGCGAGATTGCTTCGGCGAGTGTAAGATCCCAGTAGTCTAAAGGGGCCATATCTTCAAGACTTCGAGGAGCCGCACTGGCAAGTGCGGCTGAGTGAAGATTGCTCAACTCGGATTCTGCAGGGATTTCGACCGTTGCTGAAACGGGAGTGATCTGACCAGCAGTTGCAACGACATTGCGAGGTTCGGACTGTTTGGTAACCGATTTCGGTTTTGGCCCAGATGGCTTTGTAGTCTGACAACCAACAAGAGCGAGTCCCAGAAGAATGACTCCGATCTGCGTCGAAGGGTGAGGAAACTTTAATAGCCAGAGATTTGTTCTGCTGATTTGTTGTGACATCGTTCCCTCGAGTAAACAGACCGCTTTCATGCGTACCGACAACAGTTCCGTAAACTGCTGTAATCTGTTTATCGAAATTCAGAACCATACCTTCGCTAACGATATTCCATCTAACTCACATTTTCAGCAGATGCGGAAAAATCGTGAATACAATTTGCACGACTGTCGTAATGGATTTAATCGGTTTATTTTGCCTAAACCGAACTATGCTAACAACAATCAAATACAGAATTTATTTGAGGCCTGAATTGCTCTAAGTCGATCCAAAAATAATGAGTTTCATTTTATGGGATTGAGGGATATCATGGCTACAGCGAACCGTTCAAACGTATCCACTACTTATCGATACATTATTTTCGGGGCAATCGCTCTTGTTAGCAATATTGCACGATCCGATGAGCCAATAAATCGGCTAGATCTCAAGTTAGATTTAACCAAGCCATTGTCGGGAATATCGCTGGATACATCGAGTAGAAATCTGGCTGTTCCTGAGGATCGTTACGAAGTTTATATCGAGCAGCGAATCGAATGCCCTCGTGAGATTTTTTGCACCTGCTATGAATGGAAAGCCTCGCGATTACGCCATCGTCCACTCTACTTTGAAGACGTGAGTCTAGAACGCTACGGCTGGGCTAATGGACCGGCTTTGCAGCCACTTGTATCGGGAATGCGGTTTTGTGTCGATGCGTTCACCCTTCCTTATCAGATGGGAATCGATCATCCTCAAGAGATGAAAACGACGTTAGGATATGCACGCCCCGGAAGTCCGGTTGGTCCAGTCCGCAAGCGATTACCGTGGAGCTGGAAAGGGGCGACGTATCAAACTGCCGCGATGATTGGCGGAGCCGCATTGTTTCATTGATGCCCATTGTTCTGTCCTGAAAAGTTTATCGAACCATCAATCAGCTGTACCGTCGCAAGGTCTGCTCTGTTTTCTTATTTTTGCGATGCCAGGCGAGTTGTCCCAAAGCCGCAAGCCCACTGCCACTTCGTAAGAATTCCGAGTCGGCTGAGAGTAGAGTGGCGCTAGATGTTGATTTCTCTCGATTCTCATTGACCGATCTCGTTGAGACATCTTCGATGGTAGTCGAAGTTTCTGTCGCCAGAGGTTTATCAATCGCCTTGAAAGAATCGATGCCGATGACTTGCTTCAATGTCTCCGCGACATCAAATCCAAGAGCTGAGTCGAGTCTCGCGGTGAAGGCGACCGACTCTGAGTTTTGAAGTTCTGGCAACAAGTTAAATTGACTGGTCGATTCATCTTCAATAGATCGCTCAACTTCTGGGTTTGATTGTGCCTCTTCATACATTTCCTGAAGAACCTCTTCGGCCTGACGAAGAATGTCCCGCATTTGATCTAGAAACTCTTCCGCATCTGGGTCAAGCGTGATTGACATCTCTTCCTCATGACCATCCCATTTCAATGACAGTTCATATTCACCCTTTTCGAATCCCTCCAGGAACTCAAGGAATTTTTCTTCGTCGATCGACCAGCGTTCTGAATCGCGATCCAATTGGAAACTACGGGCCAACTCATCGGTTTCATCAGCCACGACGACTGTCAGTTTGCGTGCCAAACCATCATTCAGCGGAGGCTCGTAAGGTGGAGTAAATTCCTTGAGATAATACGGCATTTCCTCCAAGGCTGGTTGTGACGTCGGTAGTAACTCATCACCTTCAGTGAGACGTCCCCATTCAAACTCAAGGAATGTGAGCGGGTTATCATTTGGTGGATTGGTATTTTGGATATCCAGTGAGAAAGGATCATCTGTCAGAGTAGGAGGTATGGGATCCGTGTCGAGCGTCGGATGATAGTACGTGAGTGGCAAGAATCCCCAGCTTTGATAAGTAATAGTTCGATGAGAACTCAGGAACAGCATTTCTCCGTCCCCACTGGCATTATGCGAAATCAACAAAGGGGTGCTCGTGGCAACGTCAATCCGCAACATATCCGGATCGGCCAGTGCTCCCGGATCTGGGTTACCACCATCAAGATTGAAGAACGTTCGGGTTGTTGGGAAGACATCCGCTTGATCTCGCAATCCATCAAACGACATATTCAATGTGTAAACTTCGAAGTAGTTAATCAGATCCTGTTCCAGCAAATCTCGATGATGATCAATCGTTGAGGAATCGAGTCGAACGAAATCATTCGCGTCGGGTGAAGTCAGCTGATAGTTCCAGGTCTCGATTAAATCCATGCCTGCGACACCTCGTTGATGCCCAATTTCTCCTCCCGAGATCTGATTTCCGACGTGGGTCAAATCGTTGAAGTTGAGTGTCGGAACTTCCTCGACGACAAATCCAGAACCTGAGTTATTGTTTGTCGTCACAAATCCAACAGTTGCAGTCGTGCCAATCGGTTCCAACCGAATTCCGTGGCTTGAGTTTTGAGAGAACTGACTGGAAAGCACTTCGATTTCATTAAGATTGAGTGCATTCAATCCGTCATCTCCAGAGAATTGAACGTCCGCCTCATTTACAGTTGCGGTATCTGTCCAAGATCCGCCGTCAAGCCTTACTCCGTCAGTTCCGGCATGCTGAACTGAGATTTTGGATAGGCCGAAAATGTCGGTCTCTGAATCATCGCCACCGAAAAGAACAATCCCTTCATTGCCAGTAAACTCAACGTCAATATTTTGTATGTTCACGACATCGGATCCACTCCCGGCATTGGCGGCGAACCCAGCGAATCCGGTTTCATCAATACTCACCTCAGTAGCTGAGATCTCATCATCGCCTGAGCCGGAATTAATCTGGATTCCGACGGTGTCGGTTTTTCTAAGTGTAACTTCCTGAAGCGATACCGAATCGATACCACCAGCCGATTCCACGATGATGCCTTCGTTGCCGGTTTGCGAAATATTCAATGTTTTCAGGGAAACGTTGTCAGTATTTTCTCCACCGTTCACAGCAATACCAGATTGTCCGGTTCGCGAAATGCTGACTTCCTCAACGGTGACTTCGTTGTTTCCGTCCTTGCTTTGAAACTCAATTCCATGTCCACCGATCTGGCTGAGGGTCAGGCTCGTAATCTCGACCTGATCCTGATCCGCTCCACCCTCAACTCGGAAACCGGTATCAATCGTATCTTCGATCGTAGAATTGAGAATTTCGACAAAGCTGTCTCCAGCGCCCGTTGAGATTGATACTCCGACCCCAGCGGTATCGGCAATTGCGATCTCTTCAAGCGAAGCCGTGTCGGCGTCACTGCCGGTATCAATTTTCAGACCATCCCCTGATGTATTTGTGATTTCGACACTTACAAGTGACAGGTCATCCTGGCCACTTCCCGTGTTAAAAGTGAATGTCTCACCACCGACAATTCTATTCCCATCGACTGTGTCATCACCACCATTCGTTCGGAAGACAAACGGCGTGTCGGATCCACCTGTTAAATCTTCGAGGATCAAGATGTCATTATCGCCACGAGTTGTCACGAGAACATTATTGGCTGTAATCGTTCCCCGGATTCTCATCGTTGCTCCGAGATCATTATCCTGATCGTTGTGATCGCCGCGAATGATGATGGCACCGGACGCTGTCATCTCGGAAGTGACGGCAAGTTCCACACCATCCCCGGCCAAGATTTTAATTTCACCGTTCGGAGTGAGAATCTGCCCGTTATCAAGAAGCTGGAATTGCTCAGTCGAGCCAACTGTGTCCGGCACTTCCAATTGCACATTTCCAAAGAACGATTGGACATCAAATACGCTCATTGCATCGTTAACTTCAGTTAGTATGATGTCTGAGTTGGTGACTGCATCAATTTTCCCATTGCCGAGCAGGTCGGTATTCCCGACGATTGTGACATCGTTCGTCGCGGAATCAGCAGGATTGATGCCCGTCAATGTAATGTCACCAACTGCTTCCACCAAGCCGATCGAATATGTGGCATCGATCGCGAGGGGGTCTCTGCCATCGGTCGTAAACTCTGGACCAGCCTGGGCTCCCGTATCAGGTCGGAAGAAGGCATTGAATTCAAACCGTCCATTGCGGAACTCAGAGCCAGATTGCCCTCGTTCGATGGGAGCATCCACTGATAATGCCCCTGGCAAGGAACCAACCGGTGTTTCTCGAACGGCTTCACGGAACAACAGGTCTGCATTATTACCTGCTGAGATGCTTTGCACATTCACAGTGAATACGTTCATGTTGGGGTCACGGAGAATTCCTGTCACATCCAGGAACAGGTCGGTTCCTGCGATCGCGTTCAACTCATGTCCCAGGCCATTACTTTCTACGAGCTCGATTTCAACCCGATCGTTCGTCGTGCCGACACTACCGACAACGGCTTCCAGATTGACCGCTTGGGAACGCATCACTCCGGCTCCTGTCGTCGTAATGTCTCCTTCCTCGTTGAAGATGGTTGTCAACCCCAGTGGATTATTAATTTCACCATTCAATATCACATCCGAGCCACTTAAATTCTGGATTTCAACGATCGATTGTGTGGTAGCTCCAGCGATTTCGAAATTGAACGCTTGATTTCCCGCTTCATCGATCTGATCGACGAAGATATCCATCGTCGGGATCGTCGCTCCAGCCAACAAATCAATATCGCGAATCTCGATATCTGAGTCTGAGTTATTGATCACACGCACACGACCATCAACCCGGCTCAGGAAGATCGTTGATTCCGTCCCAATAATTCGTGACTCCTGATGGACTTTGTCGGAATCATGCATGGTGCGGAAGTTGATTTCACCAGCAGAAGCCGTTGGGTCATAAGTTACTACAATCGGATCACCGGGATTCACAGGGGGCGTGGTTGTGATGCCATTGCTATACCGCACGCTGCCATCGGCATTGAGGACGACTTCCGGACTGGATGCCAAAATGACATCGCTGTCGAAGAAGATCGAGCGATCATTGTCCGTGAACAAATCGCGTTCTTGACTGGCTCGTCCAAGTGGGACTTCTTCATCAATACAACCGACGAACGGAATGCAGAAACTGATTGTGATCGTAGCGATCGAGGCTTCCGCACGCGTATCTCTTTCGACATCGTTGAAATTGGCAATCGTGTTTACATCCAGTTTCTGAGTCGTAATCAATGCTCCTGGATCTGCAAAAACTTCGGTGTCCGTTCTTTGTTCGTTTTTCGCGTCCGCTTCGGCGTTTCCTACACCTCGTGTTTTCGAATCCGCATTTGCCTTCGTCTTTACGCGATCCATGCTCGCATCGAGCATCACGGCCTGATAACCAGTGATATCGGCCGTCTCACCAATCCGCACGTCGGTCGTGTGAAAAAGGAGCGTATCCGCATCGGATTCGGTATTTCCTCCGACGCTCTTTGCATCGGAGTCGGCGATAACATCAACGTCAATCACTCCGCCCACGCCGTCCCGTTCCAGATCACGATCTCGATCCCGTCCCCCACCGCCAGCATCAATCACAACTTGGCTGGCGACGATTTTACCATTAACTTCTGTCCGAGTATTGGCTCGATCATTGCTTGTCCCCAAACTAAATCGTGAGTCCGTCCGAGCCGTTGCACCGAGTGCAGAGGCTTCCGATTCCGATTCGAGTTCGGCTCCCATATCTGATTGACTAATGATCTCGACGACCTCGCCGGTGATTTCACTTCCCTGCCCAACAAACACATCGGTCTCGAAGTCGACATTGCTCTGAGAGTCGGCTCCCGTACCAGTGAAGAATGTGGCACTCGCTTCCGCCAAAGAAAAGAGTTTCGTGGTTTGATCCATACCAGCAAACACGAGCACATCCGAACCAGCTGCAATGAGCACATCCTCTGCAATGCGGGTTTCAGTTTGGCCATTTGCATCAGTTGTGGCTTCCGCGCCGCCGATCCCGACCAATGAACCGACAACGTTATTGTTTGCTACTGCGGATGTACCAAATGTACTTAGTGATTGAATCTCGACATTTCCGCCAGCCGTGATCGTCGCGCCAGTGTTGATATGCGTCGAAACACCCGCATCCGCTTCTGCAGTTGCTTCCGTGTTATTGCTACCGAACAACAATGAACCGCTTGAACCTGTCGCAACTGCCGTCGCAACTCCATCTCCTGACGGAGCATTCAGCAGGCCCGCAGCTCCGGTTAAGCCGATGAGCTGTTGAGTACCGGGTGATGTCGCTGGTTCCAAATCGAAATACAAAGTCTGTCGTCCAACCCCTTTAGACTGCAGATCAACAACCGGACCACCTTCCGTTTCTGTTAATTGGATCGTCGTCGCGTCAATCACTTCGACAAAATAGGTCTGCCCTTCAACCAGTCCTGTGATACCCGTTCCCAAACCAGCGGAATAAATCAGTTCATTGCCCGACTCAAGCAAATGAGTCTCTTCAAAGCGAATCAGATTGTTGCTCGTATCAACTCCTTCAGCAGTAAATGCAGCACCGATTTGAATTGAATTCGGGTCGAACAAGGGATTCCCACCGGCATCCTGACCGGTTTGAATCCGAATTGCTTTGTATTGGCGAGGCAAGTTGGATTCAATCGTAACTTCAACTCGTTCCGGCGTTACGACTGTTTCATCAACAAACCGCTCAATCAATTTTGTTTCAAATCCGCCGTTGCCATCGTCGACACTCGCTTCCTCGAAGAATCTTAACTGGATGGTTTTGCCTTCATCAAACTGTCGGGAGGACAATTCCCAATTGCCATCGGCATCGAGCACTGTTCCGATATTCTGCTCAATTTCATCCCCATTATCATCGAGAATGGGGTCACCATTGGCATCTGTGTAGATGATGGGCTTACCGTCGTCATCACGATATACGATTGGTGTTCCGTTTGTCTCAAACGCTTGGACAAAGAACGTGGGTGTGAAGTTCGGGTCATCGGTCTTCGGTGTGAATTGATTGGTTCCGGACAGCGTTCCCTCATCGACAAAGACGGTTCCGGTCACTGATTCCAGACCATCGATACTTGGATTGCCACCGTTGTCGTAAGAGACGGTCACATCGCTTGAGAGTCTGTGAGGCTCTGAGAACGTGATCGTATCGTTGTTTCCGTCAACATTGGTTTGTCCATCAAAGCTCCCGTCGGTCTGTACGATCGGCTGATTCAGGATAGCATCGATATTGACAGATCCCCCCGCGTTGATGACGGCGTTTTCTCCCACAGTCGCATCAATGTCGGGCTGAAATGTTGTCACAGCGTCCACGCGTCCGATGTCGATCCCGCCGATACTTGTCCCTTCGGCACGTGAATCAGCGTCCACACTTCCGTTCGCAAGAACTTGCACAAATCCGGTGACGTTTACGGTCGCATTTTCGCCGATCATTGCGGAAAGGCTCGGCGTGGCGATCGCTTCGGATTGATCGTAATCACCATTTTGTCCATCGACTCGCAATAAGCTGACCGAGGCCGCATCGGTATCCGAGGTCGCTTGCTCGGTCGCGACCGCTTCAACTCGTAGTGATTGGGCCGTTGTGAGCATGACATCGTCACCGAATTCGGCGAGCGAAGAACCGGCCACGATCGCTTTGGCATCGCTACCACCGGCTCCGCTGATGTTATCCCCAGCGAGCACGCCAATCGTTAAGGCATCGGCTTCTGCAAACGCTTCATTCTCGGAAGCCGTTCCAATCGACACCCCAGCACCGGCAGTCAGCACAGATTCGCCGTTGATGGAAGCTACTAATTCAGCAGCTGCATTCGCATGAGCGATGGCCCCATTTCCCGTCAATAGTCCACCGCCGGACGCATCGGCTTTAGCAAAAACTCGGCTGGTGGGCATGTGGACTGACTGGACGGTAATTCCTCCACCCGATGTGACATCAGCCGAAGTGATGGTCGCACTCACGATCGGTGAGAAGCTGGACCTCGCTTCGGAGATTCCGAGTGCAGCTGAGCCGACAACAAAGCCGACCGATCTTGCATCCGCATCCCCGGTTGAGTCAGCGAGTACTTGCACATCACCTTGAGTATCGATGGTCACACCAGAATTGACGCGAGCTGATACTTCTCTGTGAGCGTTTGTTTTGGCAAGATTAACTTGACCTGCTCCGATGAATCCCCCGGCAGCGGCCAATGTCTCGGCATCGCTTTCCTGGTCAACTTTCGAGCTGACAGTCAAAGCTCCAGTTGTGATTACCGCATTGTCGTCGATGAACGCTTCCGTAATCCCGGAAACATTTGCGATTGCATTCATGCCTCCCAACGCGACCCCCGCGGCAACAGCCCCACCGCGAGCTTTGGCATCAACATTCACTTCCGACTCCGCTGCGATCGTCGTTTGATTGGTCGCATCGATTTGAGCCCCGCGTCCCAGCCGAGCAACTGTGTTACCGGAAACATCCAAGTCAGCAACTCCGAGAGTTCCAGAGGCAAAGCCCACAGAAACACCGATGACATTCCCAGTGAGATCGCGCTGGTCTTTCGCTTGAACGGTGACGTTGTTCACGGTGCCGGCTTGTCCGACTTCAACTCGATTTCCCAGGATCGCATTAACATCTCCGGCGCTGTTCAGATCGGTGATGCTGGCCCCTGCGGCCACTGTTCCTACGGAGACCTGCACAATCTCGGCATCGATTTGAGTCGTGCTCTGTGAAGTAATGTCAACACTGTCAGCTTGCTGAACTTGGGAATCGGAACGAATCGCTGCTGTGACGTCGTTGTCTTCATTGACAACTGCGACTGCTCCTCCCAGTGCGATACCTGTCGCTGCCTGTCCAGCAAAAGCGGTCGTATCAAGCTCTTGAGAACTGAAGGCGGTCACAGAAATAATTCCTGACGTCCCCGCTGACAAAGTACTGCCGGAGAGGACTTCTGCACGCACAGTGTGATCCAGATTGACAATCCCAATGCCAACCCCGAATGCTGCTCCAACTGCTGCAGAGACTCCCCCAGCAACTTGTTCAAATGCGATATCGTTATTCGCATGAACGCTCAAATCGCCACCGGCAACGAGCATGCTGTTCGATTGGACGATCGCAGATGTTCCGCTCGTCCCACTACCAGAGTTGACGACTTCTGTCATCTGCAGATTATCACGTAGACTGCTCAGAATGTCCGTTGTCTGAGAGACTAGTCCTGTGCTGACGGAATCGAGCCGATGCCCGGTCGCTGATGCAGTCGCTGAGTCAAAGTCGATTGCAATTCCTGCTAACGCGTTCGCTTCAGATTCAGCCAGTTGAATCTGCTGTGGGTTCTCGCTGTCGACGATGACATAGTAAGTCGTCCCGACCTCAAGACCAGCAAGTGGATCGTTATCCTGCTGATAAACGACTGCCTCTCCGGTGACAAAATCATGCCCGACCAAGTGGTGGCTGGAAGATGCTCGTGGCATTAAATCGAGAGCATTGCCGTTGACAGCGGCTTCAAGAGTTTCGGCCAATTGCAAAGTATTGGCGTCGAGAACGATGACACTGTAATCGCGTGCGGCTTCCAATCCGGTCAAATTTGCTGCAAACGAATTCAATGTCACTTCGTCCCCGGTTGCGAATCCATGGTTCGCGACCGTGATCGTTTCCGATGTGGAATTGACGGAATTTGATGGCAGCTCAAACTCGACAACATTATTCGCCTCAGTGACAACTACGGTAGCCGTACCACCAATAGAAATCGCATCGCCACTAGACGCTTCCGCTGCTGATGCTGCGAGTTGAATGGAGTTCGCATCGACGACGATCACAAAGTAACGTTGCCCGTTTTCCAAACCACTGAAGAGATTGCTCTCCTCCGTGAACTTCAGGTCATCGCCAGTATTATAGCCATGACCAGGAACGGTAATGATTGAACCGGAGACATCCGCTGGTGAAAATTCCACATCCTGGCTGAGCGGTGACAATGTCGCCGTGGCCGTTGGACTGACCAAGTCGACATTCACCTGCCCGTCGACGTTTGCTCCCTCAACGCTCATGGGAGCCAACAAGGTGAGTGGCAAAGAAACACCGTTAAGTGCATCGGTCAAGGTGGTCGCCAGCTGGATCGTATTTGCATCGACTGCAATGACGAAGAACGTCTGACCGTCACTCAGGTTGGAAAAGAGGCCATCGAGATCCGTCAGACGAACTTGATCACCCGTTTCAAATCCGTGAGCGGGAACATCAATTGTCCCTGCTCCTTCATCGATGCCATTGGTCTGGAAAGCAATCGGGCCATCGGCTGGGGATAACTGTCCGGCACTTGAGGTATTCACCAGGTTGATCGCTACACCGTTATTGGCATCTGCCAAAGTCTTCGCAAACTGAAAACGATTCTCGTCGATCGCAATCACAAACAATTCACTGTCTGCAAGGTGGTCTCCGAAGATGCGTTCGGCATTATTGATCGTCACTCGATCACCGGTTCGCAAGCCGTGTGTTGGAGCAGTGATCGTATCGGTATTTTCATCGAACTGATCTGATTCCAATTCAACAGCTGATGATGACGTTTGCGTGAGCTGGGCACTAATTTCGAGATCAATCGCTGCACCGCCATTTGTCTCTGACAATTGAATTCGATCGGCTCCGACAGTGATTACGAAATAGGTTGCCCCGTCTGTCAGTCCAGAAATCGCTCCATTTTCATCGGCTCGATAGATAAACTCGTCCCCATCGCTCAAGCCGTGCCCGGCTCCCAGCAAGATGGTGTCCGCAGCGGAATCGACCATGAGGGGATCGAAACTCGTACCTCCGAGATCAATCGTATTTTCTCCAGCGTTGACGTTCGATAACTGGAACTCGGTCCCTGAAACATTGCTATCCAGGAGCGACAATAGACTGAATGGGCCACTGTCGCTCAGGAATGTTGTAAATGACGCATCGATCGCTCCAAGTACGTCTTGACCCTCAAATGCCGAGAGTACGCTGTCCCCGGCTCCCAAAGAGCCGTCGGTATCGCTGTCGACGGTATAAGAATCATTCAGGTTCCCACCGATATTGTAGACCGAAAGAGAACCTGCCAGTGCGGCTCCTCCGGCTGCACTCGCACTAACGGTTGTCGTTCTCACTACCTGATTAGATTCCGCCGTAACGGAGATATCGTCACGAGCGGTGACCCGGGCATCGCGTCCAATTAATGCGGTCGTGTCATTTCTAAGGAAGCCAAGATCGATCGCGCCGGCAACACCCGCTCCGAGTCCCACTCCAAGAGAACCGACAATTGCCTGGGGATTCAACTCATTGTTGGCGTGGACGACAACCGCCTGATCGGCTGTAGCTCCTGTATTATTCTGATTGATTTGTGCCTGCTCACCAATCACAGCGAATGTATCTGAATCAATCACCATCAGATTCATTGAGCCAGCCAGCCCAGCCACCAGTCCCCCGCTTCCGGCAACCGTGACCATGAAGACATCTTCTGCAGAATCTGCAGTCACAACGACTCCGTTGACATTGTCCGTTCCCCCACTGCCATCGGAAACGACAATTTTATCTCCTGAATTCCCCAACCCGACAACATTGGCTTGATCGGCGATCTCCGCCGTGGTTTGCTTGGTGATCTGCACCATGCCAGTAGAACCATTCGCACCACCGCCAACAGCCAGACCGGCGGCTCCGGCAATCTGTTTCGTCTCTGATAGATCGGTGGCGGCGACCAGCACATCTCCGTTGGCAAAGACGGTTGAGCCGGAGGAAATAAGCGCTGAGGTCTGGTTATCAATCGTTATTCCGGAGGCAGACCCGGTTACTTGAACGCCAATGGCTGCACCTGCAGAAGCCGCAACTGATAAAATCTCCTGTCGAGAGTTCGCAACTACTGAAACATCATCGTTGGCAAAGACATCGGCTGCTCCGATGATTGCTTCGGTCGTCATCGACACGATATTCATATCAGCAGCAGGAGCTCCTCCAACCGAGGCAGTCACATTACCAACGGTGGCAACTCCCAGATTTTCAAATTGCTGGGCAGCCGCAACCAAAACTTCCTGATCTGCGCCCGGTGTTTCTGCAGACTGATTGATCATGGCTCCGTCATGAATCTCTGCCAGAGCAGTCGTATCCTGAACGGTAATTGTTCCAGCGATTCGAGTCCCCACAGGGGCGGCTCCACCACTAATCGACAGCGATTCGATCTGATCGGCATTGAAAGCCGTTACGACGACTCCCCGTACGACCTGAGTTTCCGCATCGACAGTTGATTGTTGGAAAAGATCAGTCAGTGAAACTTGACCGCCACCTGTCAGATTAACGTCCACATTCGCCAGATCTGGCAAATCTGCATCGACAGATAAAGATGCGAGACGGAAGCTGGTTTCGATTTCATCTGGCGTTAAGGTCGTTTCTTGATTGTTGTAGGCATCCGCTAGCGATTCAGCCAATTGCAACCGATTGTTGTTGATCTTGATCACAAAATAATCCTGATCAGCATCCAACCCGACCAGCTCGGCTCCGTTACTACTGAGGCGGATTTTGTCTCCCGTGATCAGCCCATGATCAGTGATCGAAATCGTATTTCCATTCAGGCTGTCGAATATAAATTCAACAGCAAGAGGCTCTGCTTGACCGGATCGGACCAATGTTCCCGACTGACCAGAAGCACTCACCGGGATCGCAATCGGTGCCGTTGCGGAAATCGGAACCAACCGAGCGACTGTGCCCGTAAAATCAGTTTCCAGCAAGTCAATCAACTGGTTCGAGGTCGCATCTCTGAGTTGGAACGAGTCGCCGTTTTTGTTGGCCACGAGATAGCGACCACCTGGTTCCAGTTCGCCCAGATCCTCTGCGATCCCGAGGGCAAAAAATTCGTCTCCGTTATTGAGCATATTGCCGAGCAGGGTGATAGTTTCGGTATCGCCGTCGATATCTGCCCCGCTGATCGCGATAGTCTCTTCCGAGGCAGGGGTCAACTGTAGATGGTCAGCATCGATCACGATGACAAAATAACGCTCGCCTTCGATCAGCCCCTCGATGGAATCTCCTGAATTCTGCAGCACAACTTGATCACCGGTCGCGAAGCCGTGATTGCTGATTTCCAGAACTGAATCGGGATTGCCGTTTGCACCAATTCCTGTGAACGGAATATCAACGACTTGATCGACCACTTCAGCGAATGGTTGCAAGGTAAAGATTGGCACAGACTCACCCAAGTCCACAGCCGCGCCACCCAGCGTTTCTGAAAGCTGGAGTGAATTAGCCGTAGCATTGATGACGAAGTAAGTCTGCCCATCGACAAGCCCACTCATTGTGGAGTTAACACCATTCAGACTGACTGCTGTTCCATCTGTCAAGCCGTGGCCTGTTAGCTGGATGCGATCCGTGTTTTCATCAATGCTGACCGCATTGAAGTTTTGTGGCGTCCCGATGACGAGCAGCGTCAACTCGTTAATTCTCAGATCAAGTGATTGTCCATCCACTGTTTCCGCCAGTTGGAACTGATCCGCTGTGGAATTGACAACAAAATAAGTCTGGCCGGAGTCGAGCCCGCCGAGAGTCAAATCGCTGGATCGGAACACAACTTCCGTCCCATCGACCAAACCATGTCCGGCGACATTGAACGTGTCTGCACTTGCATCGATCGCACGCAAGTCGGTTGCAATCGCTCCACCTGAAAAATCGAGCAAGAGAGGATTTGAGTCCAGATCCACGATCGAGCCGGCGGGAGTTTCTCTTAACTGAATTGTATCAGCATCGACAACGTTGACGAAGAATATTGCATCAGCAGGAACGCCCAATTCCTCGGCACCTGTCAGTTGGATTTCCTGCCCACTCGTCAAGCCATGATTAGTAAACGTGAGCGTATTGGCCGTTGGATCGATTTTTCCAGCCGAACTGGTCAGTACAGTCGCTTCCCGTATCGTCGCAGAATTCAATTCGAGATCGATCGCAATTCCAGCAGAGGCGTCGGCTGCCGTTTTCGCCAATTTTATTGTGTCATCGCTGGTGACAATCACAAACAGGCGTTGACCGTTTGCCAGCTCTGGTGCACCGTTGGCATCACGCCCAGCCAACAACAAGCCATCTCCGCGTAAAACAATCTCCTGCCCTGTAATTAAACCGTGGTCGTCAACCTGTAACTCGTCTGATCCTGCAAGAATATCATCGGCTCGGAAGTTGACTTCATTGGCACTCGGCAGCACACGTTCCAATCGCCCCGCAATCCCAGACAGCTCGATATCGATCGCTGTACCAGAGACCGCATCGACTTCCGTCAACGCCAGTTGAATCGTATTCTCATCCTTCGCGATGACAAAATATTGTGTGTTATTTTCAACGCCGGTCACAGCCGCTCCCAGGTTCCCCAGGAAAACGCGATCTCCGGTCACCAGTTGATGACGAGGGAGCGTGAATGTGTCACTTGCTGAATTGATGTTCGCCAGCGTGATGGGATTTACGACAGAAAAATCGTTTGAGGCAGGATCAGGATCACTGGCAAAACGATTGATTGTCCCGACTGGATCAGCCGAACCGAGATCGATTGCGATTCCGTTTTCCGCGTCTACTTCGCTGTTCGCTAATTTGAACGTGTCGGAATCGACCGGGATCACAAAGTACTGCCCACCAATGGTGAGGCCGGGAATGACACCACTGGAGGAGGAAAAGACAACCTCATCCCCCTGTTGAAAGCCGTGATCACTCAGCGTGATCGTATCTGCGCCGGGATCGACAACGCTCGAAGTGAAGTCTTTCACCACACCGGGGCTACCCACATTAGTGACAATCTGCTCGGCTCCGAATTCTCCCGTTTTGGCTAGAACACCATCACCAAGTCCCAATCCAGTCACGACGGCGTTTTCAGAGATCCAGGCGTTTGTCTCTTTGAGTACAGTAGTGAGGGCCGCCGTTGCCCCGGCATTGACGCCCAGCGATGCATTTGCGTTTCCCGCAAGCAGATCGAAATCGCTGATATTATCGGCAGTCACATGAACCGAATCTTGAGCTTCGACCCGTGCACGCTGATCGATAAGTGCTTCCGTCGTGTTGTCAATGGTATAACTTGAAGTCGCCGCACCGAGAGAGGCTCCGGCGCCTAAAGCAACGGAAGCCGATACGGATGTCAGTTCTTCCAAAGAATCTGCAGAGACAATAATATCATTGGCAGCTTCCACCAGGCTGTCCTGTCCGATCGACGCCTGAGTTGTCTTAATCAGGACAGCGGTATCAACTCCTGCTCCAACTCCGACCAAAGCTGCCGAAGCACCGACCGCCTGCGTAAGTAGACGAGATCGATCCGCGGCCGCAATCGTGACACTCTGACGAGAATCGGCTAGCCCAAGTGTGCCCACATTCAGGTTCACGTTGTCGCCAACGATCGCTTCAGTGGTTTCATTGAGTGTCGTGACTGTCGCAGAACCGGCTCCGGCGATCCCACCGGCAGCGACTCCACCAACAGCAATGCTGATGACATTCTCATCTGAATTTGCGATGACCGCCACGCCGCGAATAGCCCCCAACGCTCCATTCTCTCCAGGAACCAGCGATTCACCCTGCAGGCCTAAGCCAGTCGTTGTCACTCCGTCTGCAATTGCTGCTCGTGTTGTATTGTTGGTAATAACGAGTGCCTCGGAGAGACCGAACCCAGCGACACCTGCAGCACTGAATGCTCCGGCTGTGGAGTTGAACTGAATATTGTCATCAGCAACAACAACGACATTCCCCTCTGCAGTGACGACCGCTCCTCCACCAAGGAACGCCTCAGTCACATTCGTTGTCGATTGTTCGACAAACGATCCGCTGACTGCAAAGCCTGCAGCGATTGCTCCACCAACCGCAGCTCCAACCAGCTCCGTTTCGGAATTCGCTCGCACATCCACATGCTGACCTGCCGTCACGACAGCATCGTCGATAAACGCTCGTGTTGTCAGCACCGTATTATTGATCGAACTCGCTGCTCCGACTCCAGTTCCTAGTGCGCCCGTTGCCCCCCCAGTCGTACTGATCAAGCGGCTCTGCTCGTCGGCAACCACTTCTACGTTTCCGCCCGAGCCAATCGTCGCTGAGTCTGAGATGCTCGCTTCCACGGTATTGATCAGGGTGTTGATTCCGAATGCTCCCGCGACTCCCAGGCCTGATGAAATCGCAGCTCCAACCGAAGCAGCCGTCAATTCCGAGTCTCCCACAGCGTTCACGACAACGCCTTGATCCGCGGTCAAATTAACACCGGCAATCGTCGCTGAAATATCATTGGTGACCGTATTCACTGCAGCACTGGCTCCGCCTGCCAGACCGACGACCGCAATACCAACAGCCGCAGATCCGCCGACGGCATTCACGTTTGATTGATCAGCGGCAGTCAGATCAACGACACCAGCCGCATTGATAGTATCGGTATCGACACCACGAATTTCTGCTGTCACATCGTTATTGATTGTATTCGAAGCCGCCGAACCGGCTCCCGCCAATGCCACGCTGCCGATTGCCACACCGACCGCAACCGAATTTGCGGAAGCAACCGCATTCAGCTCGGAGTCTGCTGTCGCAGTCAGCGAGATATCATTTCCGGCATCCAGACATGAATCCGAGACGATTGCCGCAACAGAATTATCGACGACATTCAACGTAACAACAGCTCCCAGTGCCGCCGAAACGCCGACCACGATTCCTCCCGTTCCGGCGATTGACAATGTGCCGCCGAACGCATCGATACTGGACTGGTCCAACGCATTGACTTTGATATCGCGCCCGACCTGAAGATCGCTGTTGTTGACTTCTGCAACCACAGTGTTGTTAATCACATTGACGACAGTCGAACCAGCACCAGCGACATTGATTCCACCAATCGCACCGCCACCCCCACCTGCAGCGAACCCCGTCGCCGCACCAATAATCGCATTATCTGAAGTCGCGGAAAGGATCACATCCTGAGAGGCATTGATGAGGGAATTATCGATTGTTGCCGAAACAGAGTCGGTCACTGTATTGATCGCATAAGATGCACCGGCTTGAACGGTCACACTACCGACAGCACCACCGGCTCCCGTTATTGCGATTCCACCCGCACCAACACGAATTTGCGATTGATTGTCTGCCAATACGCTGACATCGCCACTCGTTGTTGTCAGGTCACTACCGTTGATGACTTCTGCAGTCACACTATTCGTAATCGTATTGACCGAACCGGCTCCCGCCAGTGCAATTGCGACGCCGCCGATCGCTCCACCATTTCCGTTAGCGGCAAAACCAACCGTCGCGGCGACAATTTCGGCTTCCGCACCGGCATCAACTTCGATATTCGCAGCAGTGACATCGGAATTGTCAATTGTGGACCGAACATCACTCGTGATCACATTCACTGCGATTGAGCCAGCCACACCAATATCGACTCCACCAATCGCTCCGCCAGAACCGCTTCCAGTGGCGCTACCACCACCCGCGAAAATGAATGCATCATTTTCTGCAGAAACTGTTACGCCTCCACCGGCTTGCAGATCACTATTAATAATTTCTGCGGTAACCGATTGTGAAATTCCATTGCCTGCTCCCGAGCCCGCAGCCGAGACATTCACTCCGCCGACTCCACCACCGGAACCTCCCCCGGCAAAACCAATTGCCGAGCCAATCAGCACTGCCTCCGAAATCGCTTCCAGATTGGTATCCCGAGCAATCAACAAATTGGAGTCTGTCACGCGTGCTGTGACTACCCGATCAATTCCGTTCACCACGAGCGAGGCACCGCCCTGTACGTTGACTCCTCCAACTCCACCTCCACCGCCGTTGAATGTTGCCACACCGGCTGCCGCAATAACGTTTGCTCGATCAGCCGCCTCAACATTCAGGTCTCCAGAAGTCGTTGTAATCTGACTGCCATTTCGGATCTCCGCAGTCACACCACCGGCAATCACATTGACAGACCCAGAGCCTGCGCCCGCGACATTCACACCGACAATCGCACCGCCCGAACCTCCGCCAGCTGCTGCGGCTGTCGCCACGGTAATATTGCTGGCCGACTCCGCCAGTAGACCGACATCTGCCGCAGCGACCTCGGAATTATCTATCACGGCGTTGACCTGGCTATCGATCTGATTGATTGCAAATGCCGAAGTTGCACCGATGACAACGCCGCCGATCGCTCCGCCCGCTCCTCCACCGACAGCTCCTCCGGCTGTCGTAATGATATCCGATCCTTCTTCAGCAGTGACAAGGACAGATCCATCAGCCGTCACATCCGCATCATTAATGATCCCCGCATCAACAGACTGATTGATTCCACTGAAAGAAACCGAACCGGCCAACGCAACCTGCACACCACCAATTGCGCCACCTCCACCGCCACCCGTGACTGCAATCGTATTCGAGATCACTTGCCCGTCGGCATCTGCTGAAATCAGAACATTGCCAGCTGAATCAACGGATCCGCCGTCGATCGTTGCGGTCACATTATTGACGATGATATTGAATGCAAACGATGCACCCGCTTGGCCCGTCACACTACCGACACCACCACCAGCTCCTGTGACTGCACCGACACCGGCAGTCGCGATAATTGAAGACGTATCTGCAGCGACGACTTCGACATCGCCAACAGTTGTCGTAACTTCCTTCGCATCGCCGATGCTCGCAGTGACATCATTCGTGATAACATTGATTGAGCCGGATCCAGCAGCCGCCAATGCAACACCACCGACACCGCCACCATTTCCGTTGCCGGCAAACCCGACAGTTGCCACGATCACGTCACCGGCTGAAATTGCCTCCAGCGAAACCGAGCCACTATTCACAGCCGAATCGTCGATTGTCGCACTCACGGAATTCGTTACAACATTGGCGGCAATCGAGCCAGCCACACCGACATCAACTCCGCCAACTCCACCACCGGAACCACTGGCAGTCACTCCACCGGCCAGCGCTGTAATTCGGGAACGATCCGCTGCCGCAACCCTGGTCGCACCCACATTGTTGATAATGCTCCCGTTTGCAATTGTGGCAGAAACCGAATTCACAATCGTATTACTGGAACCCGATCCAGCTGCGGAGACATTGACTCCTCCGACACCACCACCCGATCCACCCCCGGCAAACCCGACCGAAGTGACAATCACATCGCTCTGACTATCAGCGAGAACTTCAATATCTCCACTTGAGTTGACAGTGGAATTATCAATCGAAGCCGAGACGTTGTTTGTGATGACATTGAATGCCATCGCTGCCCCGCCTTGCACGGTCACTCCGACTGTCGCGCCTCCTGCTGCCCCGACCGCTGCAGCACCGGTAGCAGCGATTACGGACGAATCGTCCTGGGCCAGCAGGCTAACCCCGGTGGAATCCGTTATTTCGCTGTTTGAGATTTCTGCTGAAACATCGTTGGTAATAACGTTAATCACGCTCGTCCCAACACCGGCAACAGAAACTCCAGCGATCGCACTCCCGGCAATGGAAACCGAACCGGCGACAGCACCGCCGACAATCTGAGAGGTCGCAGTCGCATGAATCTGCACATCACCGGCATCAACGGTTGAATCAGTCACATAAGCGGAGACTTCGTTACCGACTTCGTTGACTGCGAACGAAGCCCCGAAGGCAACGCCAACTCCCGCACCTGTGACCCCAGCCGCACCGGCAACCGATGCTGCTCCGCCGAAACTACGAATATCGCTACGATCTTCGGCTTCGACAATCAAATCACCATCCGCTGTAATTTCCGCATCACGAACCCCGGCTCGCGTCCGATTATTAATTCCCGCGACAGCTACCGACCCGGCGAGACTCACTGTTACTGCGACAGTCCCCACGGAAACGCCTGCAGCAAAACCGACAGCTGAGGTGATGACTTCTCCTTCAGAATTCGCCACGACCTGTACGTTACCTGTTGAATCGACTTCGCTTTCAGAAATGGTTGCTTCGACCGTATTGTTGATCACACTGGTCGCAAGCGATGCACCCGCTTGCACGGCCACTCCCACACCACCTCCACCGACAGCTGCACTGACGGCGGCTCCACCGGCTGCACTAATAATTCGTGATGAATCCGCCGCTGTCACGATCACATCATCACCGCTGATCACGCTGGATTCGTTTTCAATTGATGCGGTAACGGTATTGTCAACCACAGCGACAACGACCGCACCCGCAGCAGCGACCGAAACTCCTGCCACTCCACTGAATCCTCCCGCAGCAGCAAAACCGATCGTTCCGCCACTGATCTCTGCTTCGGAGTTGGCTGTAACCGAGACTCCATTCGCTTCAATAATGGAATTGTCGATGCTGGCTTCAACCGTATTCACAACGATGTTTGTCGCGACGGAAGCTCCTGCGGCTCCTGCTCCACTGGTTGCCGCTCCGCCTCCGATTGCGCCACTGACCCCACCGCCAAAGGCGTAAATTACAGAATGGTCTTCCGCATGCAGGCCGAGCGATCCACCAGCCGTTATGCTTGAGGAGTTGATGGAAGCTTCAACACGATTGGTGATCACGTTCGAGGCAACTGATCCTGCAACAGCGACACCAATCCCCGCGCCACCAGCCGCAGTGCCCGCACCAGTAATTCCAACCGCATTGCTGATGATCTCCGCATCGGAGGTCGCCGCTAAATCGACGCCACCGATATCAGCTCTAATCGTTGAATCCTCAATGATGGCCAGTGTATCGCCTTCGATCACATTGATCGCCATCGCTCCGCCGAGTGCGACGGCATTCGCGTTCCCAATCCCGGCTGCTACCGCAAGACTCGCCGAGCCTGAATTTGCCAAGATGCTCGCCTCGTTGCGGGCGGTCAGAGAAACATCTCCGGATGTTGTCGCTACGTCTGAATTATCGCGAATCGTCGCCGCGACTTCGTTGCTGATCACATTGACCGAAGCCGTGCCCGCCAGAGTAACTGCGGTTGATGTACCAACTCCGGCTGTCAACGCACCACTCGTTGCCACAGTTGTCCCAATGATCTCTGCTTCCGAAACGGCTGTCAGTACGATATCGCCTTCCGCCGTGAGTTGCGTCTGGCTGACAGTTGCCAGGACTTCGTTGTCGATAACATTCGTCGCCAGTGAGCCCCCAATCGCGACTCCCTGAGTCGCACCAAGTCCAGCTCCGATCGCCAGGGCAACACCACCGGCTGCTCCTGCGATAAACGACGTATCAAGAGCTTCGAGCACGACCGACTGCCCCGACTCAATAGTCGAATTCAAGGTGGCTGCCTCAATGCGATTGTTCACGACATTCGTCGTCGCAGAGCCTGCCAGACTAACCGAAGTCGCATCACCCAACGCTCCCGATAGTGAGCCTGCATAACCGATTGTCGCCGCTCCGATTTCTGCATCACCAACCGCTGATAAGCGGACGTCACCATCAGCGAATCCGAGCGAATCGGTAATACGGGCCGTCGTCGAGTTATTGATCAGGTTGAATCCGAGAGCACCACCGATGGAAATCGCCTTGGAAGTTCCCAATCCGATCGCTGCCGAATTTGTACCTGCTCCCGAAACAGCGATGATGCTCGATTGATCGTTGACATCGAGCAGGAGATCCCCAGCTGTAGTCACTTGGCTTCCGTTGCGAATCTCGGCGAGCACATCACTAGTGATGACATTTGCCGAAATAGTTCCTGCTCCCGTGAATGTGGTCGCATCGCCGATTCCTCCGGACAATGCTTGAGAAAACGCCAGCGTTGCCGAAACGATTTCAGATTCTCCGTCGGCAAGCAACGAAACACCCGCTCCGGCTGTGACTTCCGCGTCATCAATAAATGCCGCAGTCGAATTGACAATCGTATTGAGCGCCAGGGAACCACCAACTGCAACCGCATTGGACGCTCCACCTCCACCGGCCAGCCCTAGTGCAACACCCCCTGCCCCGGCTCCAATGAAACCTGCATTCGTCGCGTTCAACTCGACGAGACCGGTTGCTTCTACAGAACTGTTCGTGATTGATGCAACCACTTCGTTGGCGATATTGTTAACCGTTGCTGATCCCGCCAAAGCAAATGAAGTCGCATCACCAACCCCGCCAGAAACAGCCGAAGCATAACCAACCGTTGCTCCAGAGATGTCGCCGTCGGCCATCGCATTGAGCGTAACATTTCCTGTGACATCCAAATCCGAATTATCGATGTTAGCCGTCGTGCTGTTGACGATCACATTAATTGCGGCTGCACCCCCGATCGCAATCGATTTCGCTGCTCCCGTTCCTCCAGAAGCGGCAATCGTCCCCGCACCAGCCGCAGAGACAACCTGTGAGGAGTCAACGGCATCGACTGCAACATTTCCGCCAGTCGTTGTGATTTCAGTACCACGGATAACCGCATCCAGGTCATTGTTGATCACATTGATGGAAACTGTTCCACCACCCGTGAAGGATGTCCCATCTCCAGCACCACCATTCAGAGAACCCCCAAAGGCTAACGTAGCCGCGATTATATCCGCGTCCGAATCTGCTCCGACAATGACACCGCTGCCGGTGGCAATATCGGAATCCTCGATCAGTGCTGAGGTGCTGTTCGTAATGACATTGACCGCGATCGATGCTCCCACCGACCCGCCCGAACCAGATCCACCACCACCTGAAGCACCAATCGCAACCCCGCCAGCTCCTGCCGCAATTTGAGAATCGTCTGTCGCTATCACACTGACGATACCACCTGCCGTGATTTCTGCATTCTTTATGGATGCTTCAATCGTATTGGCGATCGCATTCCCAGTCGCCGAGCCTGCACCTGAACCTTGCGTACCATCACCAAATCCGCCCGCCATCGTACCCGCGATTCCGACGGTCGCCCCGCTAATGTCAGCTGTCGATACGGCATTGACGAACACATCTCCGTCAATATCGATCATTTCCCCAGCATCGATATCAATCGTGGCCGTGATATCGTTAGAGATGACGCTGACACTACCGGCTGCTCCAATCGCAATGCCACGACTCCCAGCTGTACCGAGTCCTCCAGCAAAACTTCCCGCACCAGCCGCATTGATCACATGTGACGAATCATCGGCATCAACGAGCAGGTTCCCACCATTTGAAATCAGTGTGGATGCTCCGAGGACAGCCGCATCTACATTGTTAACGATCACATTGACCGAAAGCGCTCCGGCCCCGGAGCCAGCCGTGCCAGACTGGGATTCGCTGGCAGCCAACGCACCGGCTCCGGCCAACGTGACCGCGGTAATTTGCGAGTTGGAATCGGCATCAATTCCAATGTCAGTGCCAGCGGTCAAATCGGAATCGACGACCGTCGCACTGATCGTACTTGTAATCACATTTGCCGACAGCGAAGCTCCAACTGCGGCTGCCTTATTACCCGACGTGCCACCGGTCGCACCTGCAATTGCCAGGCTACCCGCTCCAACGCCAATCAACGAACTGTTGTCAGCAGTTACGTTGATCGCACCATCCGCCGTGACCACACTTCCTTCAATCGTCGCTGCCGTCGAAGTCACGATAATGTTCCCCGACGCAGACCCAGTTCCAGCAAACGAGAACGAGCCTTGCTGATCGCCCTGTGTCTGAGCCGCCGATGTCGTCAACTGCCCAGCAGCCGGGCCAAACAGTCCCGTCATTCCACTGCCGGAGGCCAATTGCGTTGGGTTACTGGAACTCGGCCCTGCCGCTGAACCGGCTCCGCTGCCCGCACCACTCCCGGCACCTGTTCCCGTTCCACTGGCACCACCTGTAGAGCCTGCTCCCGACCCTGAACTGCTGCCTCCGGTATCGACACCAATTCCAAGTCCGACGGAAGTCGTGGTAATCGTTGCGGTCGATTCTGCCTCAACGGTGACCGATCCTTCAGAGTTGACTTGTGAGCGAAGGATGCCTGCGTCGATTTCATCGACGATGAAATTCGCACCGATCGCGATCCCGACCGCGTTACCATCTTTGTTGATCCCGACTCCACCCGTTAACGAACGAATCGTCGCTTCATCAGCCGCTGTCACAACGACATCGCCGGTGACGTCGATGACAGAGTCTTCGATAACCGCATCAATTTCGTTCGTAATCACGTTGATGCTCGCCGAACCAGCAACGGCTGTTCCGCCATCAGTAAAGGCTCCTGCTAGCGAGGCTGTCAGAATTTTTCCATCAAATGTGTTGAGATCATCAAAGAATGCCAGCGGAGGAGCCGATTCGGTTGATCGTGCGTTGACTTCGATTGCCCCTGTGCCTGTGATGTTCGAATTGCTGATGGTCGCCGAGATTTCATTCAATACGATATTCAATCCGACCGAACCACCAAGTGCTGCCTGCTCGCCGCCCAGCCCAATCGCACCGGCAATTGACTGGATGTTGGAATCATCGATCGCTTCGACGCGGAGATCACCACCACTCTGAATCAGCGTTGTATTCTCAAGAGTCGCTTCCACGACATTACGAATCAGATTGGTGGAAATTGTCCCGGCCGCTCCGACATCGCCCTTGGTTGCAGCCGCCGAAACCGTGATCGCCTGAATCGCGGTATCCGCATCCGCGAGTACCACTACATCTCCTGCCGCATTGATCTGCGAACGATCGAGGTCTCCTAAGATTTTTGCTGAGACGAGCGTATCAATTTCTGAATACCCAATTGCACCGCCCACGCCAACGCGCCCGCCGTACGCACCCGCTCCTCCAATCGCCACTATTTGAGAGGTGTCTTCGGCATTCAGCAGGATGTCACCAGTTGCAGTGATATTAACACTGTCGAGCCAGACTTCGGCTTCATTAACAATGCGATTGACCGACGCCGAGCCAGCAATGCCGAACGAGTTTGATTTGTCATCCTTGCCGGCATCCCCACGAGCGACAGCCAATCCAGCCGAAAACGCGAACATGAAACCGTCGTTGTTGGCAGTGACGGTGACTTCCGCATCGTCATCACCTGTTGTACGGTTTGTATTGAGAGTTGCCCCGGTGATGAATGCTTCGGTTTCCAGTTCAAGCTGATTGAAACTGAATGCGGCTCCGATCGCGACCTGGGTGTCGCTGCTTTTTGTAGGAGAGTTGGACTGTTTCGATTTTGCGATCGCGGCTCCCCCAGTCGCCGAGATCAATCCGGAACGATTGCGAGCATTGACCGACACATCGCCCACTGTAAGTGTCCCGCGATCATTGATGAAGGCCTGAGTTTGATCGATGATCAAATTTGCCGAGGCACTGGCTGCGATGGCAACTCCCGTTTTACTCGGCGTATCCGCGGGTGCGGCACTCCCTGAACCGGCTCCGCTGCCTGATCCTGTCCCAGTTCCCGTGCCCGTCCCGGTTCCAGTTCCACCGCCACTTCCAGAACCGGCTCCGGATACTGCACCCGCTCCGCTGCCGGATCCAGAACCTGACCCACTCCCTGCACCAGTTGTCGCGGTGCTGCTTCCCTGAGAATTTGTGGCTGTGTTCGCGGCTTGTTGTTGCTGAGCATTGGCGGTCGGATCTTCAGAATCGGAGGTGTCGCTCCCGTTTTCTTCTCCGGTATCGACGATCGCACCGGCTAAGGAGAACGAATACAGTGAACCGCTCGCTTCTGCTTCAATCAACAGATCATTGCCAACATTCACTAGCGTGCCAGCCATCCCCGGAGGATCGGCTTCTGAGGTTCCCAGATAGGCTTGTGTATCTCGCTCCATCACATTGATGGCCACACTGGCTCCGACAGCGATCGCTTCGCCCAATTGCACACCTCCTGCCAAGGTGATGTGAAGTGTTGAGTTGTCAGCCGTCACATAGAGATTGTCGGCGTTGATGATCGTGCCTGACTCGACAATCGCCTGCGTTCTACTATCGTGCGCGAGTAGAGCAATACTGCCGCTAAACCCGAATTGCCCCGTTGACTTGCCCGCTGATTGAGCCAGCGTGAAGTTCAGAATGTCTTCTTCCGCTGAGACCGTGACGTCGCCGCCATCAACTTTTGCTCCGGATTCAATCTTCGCCACCGTCGCGGTGTCCAGTGTTGTGACGATTCCCGCGCCACCCAACCCAATTTTTCCACTGCGATTGCCGATCGGATCGTAAATGCCATATTTGTTACGTTTACGAATCGCGTTCGTCACGCCGCGTTGATTCGTCTTGAGCGAAAAGTTGCCTGCGGTGCTGATGAGATTCATCGATGTCACGGCATCGAGCAGCACGTCACGATCGCCAGTTGCATATTTCGCATCTTTGTCCTGATTGATGTTCGCTCCTGATTCGACAATCGCGGAGACATCCCCCGAGTAGTCCACGACCACTAACTGTCCGGAAAGCGCGGCGGTTCCTTTCGTGTTCTTGACACGGCTCGTAACCCAGGTGTTGAAGATCTTGCCGCTGAAGTTGATCTTGTTGAAGAACCCAGAAACGAGCCCGCCGATTCCGTTATCAAAAATCGAAGCCGGATTGAACACTTCGCCAGGATCATTCAAAAACGGGTAATCCAAATCCGCCCGAATGGTCGTGGTATCCGCTGCATCAATTTCGGCTCCGCTTCCAACCGTCGCCGTAACATCGTTGCCATGAACTCCAATTCCCAAAGCCCCCGAAAAGGCTAAAAACGGGCTGCCATTGTTTGGCTCAGCAACCGAGGAAGTGACTCGCATTTGGACAAATTGCGTCGTCGTCGCGATCACGTCGACATCGTTTTCGGAATTCAGATCGGCAGTTCCTGTCAGCGTAGCAGAAACGTCGTGATCGAATACGTTCGCTCCGATGGAAGCCGAGAATTGGAAAAGAGTATTTTTGGTTTTTGGTGATTGAGTTTTCGTATTGAAAGGGGATGTATTTTGCTGGCTTGAACCTTGCGGTTGAGCGGTCGTGCTTGAATTCGAATTGACAGCGCGGACTTTCGGTTTTGCGCGAAACGTTGCACCGGAAGTGACTTTGTTGGTCGCGTGCAAATCGGCCGTCACTCCGATCCCGGTCGACAATCCATTATTAAAGGAGTGTTCGGTTCCTGACCCAATCCCTGTGAGATTAGTCGGGTCTGCACCGAGTGCGTCCGCAAAACTTTCAGCGAGCCGAATTGTGTTGGCATCAACAACGACCACATAATACTCGGTGCCACCATCCAACCCGCCGATGCCCGGATCATCGACTTCAAACGTATCCGATGTCAGACCAGGGTTCAGCTCATCGGGAGTCCGCTCGACGACAAATGTCTGCGTTTTCGTTGGATCCGTCTGATAAATGACGAGGTCACCCGTCGCCAAACCATGATTGGCGACCGTAATCGTGTTCTGTCCATTATCGACAGCGGTCGCCGCTTCAAATGTTGCCGCAGGGGCTTCAAAGATAAACCCGTGTGTTCCGGTTAGCGACGCGGGTGCAACCAGATCGACAGGTCGATCGCCTAAAGTATGTTCGCCCGAGATCGGGTTCCCGCTGATCGGCAGCGTCAGATCAATCGCAGGATCAGTCAGATCATCAAAGACACCCCGCAACTGAATATTATCCGCATCGACAACGATCACTTCGTAATCGTCGCCATCATCGAGACCGCCAATTTCTTCGTTCCCATTGGCGTGATACGTGATCAATTCGCCGTTGGTCAGTCCATGATCGACAACGGTGATCGTATCGTTGACTAAATCGACATTGCCCGGTGTCAGGTCGAACAGGAACTCATCAGAAAAGATCTCTTTGAGCTCGAAAGAGTTGGCATCAGCTCGCACAACGACATATTCATCCCCGTTTTCCAAGCCGCCAATGGTCTCATTCCCATCGGCGGAATAAATCAAGATGTCGCCATTCTGAAACCCGTGGCCTGGGAGCGTGAACCGATTGGTGGTGAAATCGACATTGGTTCCAGAAGCAGGATCAAACTCCAGGACATCGAGCGTGTTGAAGGAATGCTGAGAGCCTGGAACCACTTGAGAGTTGTCCAGATCGATATGTGCCGCAGGAGCGATCTGTATCGTATTGGCATCAACAACCAGGACGGTGTAAGTCTCTCCGCCAAACAATCCTCCAATATTCGTCCCCATCAAACCGGGATCGTATTTGACGGTATCCCCCGTCTTCATACCGTGGTTCGGGAGCGTGATTGTATCATTGGCAACATCAACGGCACTGGAAGGATCAAACTGCAAAGGGTCGGCGACTCCAACTGCGTTGATCGTTCCCGCCACCACCGAATCGACGTCGGAAACGTCATAGCCAAAGGCAAACGTCGTTCCAACTTTGCCATCAGCATAGGTCGTCGCAGCAGCAATTGGCGTCGTGACCGCCTTTCCGATCGCTCGCACATTCACACTTCCACCCGATGTGATGACTACATCCTGCCCGACAAATGCATCTGAATCGAGCTCTGTATTCGCGACCGCGAAAGCCGAAGAGATTTCCGTCGACTTCGCTTTCGACGTTTGTTTAACGCCATTTCTATTTCCACGCACTTTCGACTTGCCAGCAGCCGGCGTGGCTGTCGCGTTGACGATAGCAGTCGTACCGGCATCGGAAGTGACCAGCACGCTACCCATCGCAACAATGGATGTCGTTCCCTCAAGCAGCGTTTCAGCATCGGCAGTCGCCCGTCCCACACCGGCTGCAATTGCCCCTTTCGTCAGATAATTTTTCGTTTGACCAGTCCGCGAGACAAACTTCGGTCGCGCATTGGTGGCCGCAGCCGTGACAGACGCATCCGCTTTCGAGGTCGAATGAATATCAACCGTTCCAGACGAAACAATCTGGGCATTATTCAAGGAGACCAGCGCCTCCGAACCACGAATATTGACAGACGCATCGACACCTGGAAAGAGATCCGGCACCAAACCAGGAATCGTCTCCAGCAGCGTGGCAACGTTGCCAATGTACTCCTGAAGATACGGCGTCGGTTCGGCGGATGGGCTGCGATCATCGGCTGTCGCTTCGATACGAATATCGCGACCTTCAATCACCGCATCGGCGATCGTGACCTCGGCTGTGATCGATGCAAAGCTGCCAATCAACGGAGCAGTAATAGTCCGCAATTCTGTCGCTTGGGCAATCAGAGAGATATCGCCTGCATTAAATCCATTCCCACCACGTGCGAGAATCTGGACTCCGGAATCGACCTGAATTGCATCACCAGTAACACGCAAAAAACCGGAATCCGCAGTGTGGACTCCCGAAATCAGAGATTCGGTTGAAACAAGTGTGTTATCTTCGAAGTGGATGTCAGCTCCGAAGACATCGATGTTGCCTTGTGAAGTCAGTTCTCGCACGATTGTCAGATCGCGCCCACTATTAATAATCAAATTTCCGCTGCCCCCGCGGAATTCCCATTCCAGTCCCGATCCATCAATTCCCACAATTTGACTTCCAAGATTCCCCAGGAATCCAGGGAGATTCGTGTCGATCCCCTGATCGATCTCGATGGAGTCATTCCCGCCCGCGCCTTCAATTACGATTTCGTTGACACCGAAAAAGATGCCGTCTCCAGCCGTTCCGGTGACTGCGACAGCTCCAGCTACGAATTCGCCTAATGCTCCCCCAATAGAATTGACCGAGATATCATCATTTGCATCACTGCCGGTAATTGTCAGCACGTCACCGTTTTGAGACAAATCGAGCAAGCCGGCAAAGCCGACGAAATTCGCCCCGGAGAAAGCCGCACCCGCATCAACAAATCCGGTTGTGTATTCGAGTTCCCAATCACCCGACAAATTCTCGGAGCCTGTCAGATCAGACGAAGCCGCGACATCGGCTCCGACAAGCAAACTCAGATCATTAACAAACCCGATCCCCCATTCACCCGATGCGATATCACATCCATAAAGCAGCAAATCGCCACCGGAAGCCAGTGAATCTCCCCAGCCAGCAATCTCCTGTTCTCGCTCATCCAACATTTCTGCCGAGAGCAAGGAATCTCCAACCTGCAATGCCCCCGATTCACCATGGGACAAAATATGGACAGCGGAAAGATCACTCCGTCCTGAAAGCAATTTCGAGATCTGGTCAACACCATCACTCTCTTGATCAAGTAGATAAATATCAACTTCGCGGCCTTCGCCCAGGATTCCGGCCAGCAATTGCTCGTAATTGGCGACTCCGGCATCAACAAAGACTACTTCTTTCGCAGTCAATTCTGAAATCTGTGCCGCTTCTGGAATCTCATTGCCTGCTCCTCCGGCAACTTGCCCCGACGCTGCTGTGCCCCCCTGATCCGCAAGCAAATCCTGCGTCTGGACCGGCGCCAGCAAAGATACGACATCGGTCGCCTCCATGGCTTCCAAAGCGACAGCACCTGCATCGCCTGCCAGCATGGTTCGCTCTTCAAGCAAGTCGAATTGAATCGACAACTCTTCGAGCTTCTTCTTTCGTTTGACACGATCTTTTTTTCGCGACTGAGCCAGTCGTTCTGCATTTCTTTTAAACGGAAACATACTTCAATTTCTGTTAATAGATATAGCTGTCAGTTATTTGCTTGCTATTTGCTTGCTAGTCACGTTGTAAATGTCGGAGAGAAATTCGGTATTGCGAATAGTGGGCTTATCGGTCAGTATTAATAGAGTACGCATGTGATGTTGGATGAAGAGGCGGAGATAGACTTCAACCTGAGGGACGAACTGTTCAATACAGTATCCGAGCGTAAACTATACATTTTGTCATATGGCAAAGTCGAGCACAAACAGGATTTGAGGAACAAATTCGTCCCTGAGAATCCCCAAATGTCCGAAAATTTCACTCCCCCTTTATTATCTGGACGTTAAATGGGCGAATTTAGCGACATTCTTTTAGGTGAATTTACTAGTTTTCCAAATCATTTGATTTTTGCTGGGATTTGCTCAATATTTCCAGCTCGCCGTACTTTATTAACGTGAGATACAATGTCGGGCCCTCATTCTGAAGCTGATCTGACTCACTGGATCAGCACGCTGAAGATCGGTGACTCAAGAGCGACAGAGATTATCTGGACCGCCTATTTCGAGAAGGTCGTTCGACTTGCTCAGTTCAAGCTGAAAGGCTTCACGATGCGAGTGGTTGACGAAGAAGACGTTGCCATCGCAGTGATGAACAGCCTGTTTCGATCGGTCAGAGAGGGGCAGATCAGGAGACTCTCAGATCGTACTGACTTGTGGCGAATTCTCGTTTTAATGACCACTCATAAAGTGATCGATCAAATTCGCCACACGCACCGTGAACGCCGTGGCTCTGGTCTAGTACGGGGAGATTCCGCATTCGCTGGCCTGGATCACAACGGCCAAAACGGCATCAATCAGGTCATTGGAGAAGAACCTTCTCCTGAGATTATTGTGACGCTCGCAGAACAAAAGCAGCAGCTCATCGAACAGCTGGGCGATGAACGACTCAAAACAATAGCTATCGCAAAATTCGATGGTTATACAAACGAAGAACTGGCGGCCAATCAACAATGCAGCATTCGCACGATTGAACGCAAAGTCCGCCTCATTCGCTCTCTCTGGGCTCAGTATCTGCAAAACAGTTCGCAGCAGGACTGATCAACTATGGCAACAACATCATTGAACTTAAAGCGATTCAACTCCGTTCAGAGTTCTATAGTATAAATGAACTTCGTCAGCCTGATTCTCGCAGACATAATTTGCTCAGTTCTCGTGTTCGAAAGCCGTATCAGATAATTAGAGGCGATTGTTGAATATCGATATCCCCGTGGCTTAAGCAAAACACAACCAGGTCAAGACTTTCAATCTGAATTCACTGCGACCAGAATCGTGCTTGTCGGGAACCGTTGTTTCGCCATTCGTTTTGATCTTGCACCATGAAGACACCTTATCCAAAAATTGAAATCGATCGGCAAATCGATCAGATTTGTGATCATTTTGAAGAACGGCTCAAGCAGAGTCCTCAGTCTCAATGGGACGATTTGCTTCTTCAAATTGGCGAAGAACACAGAGGAGCACTTTTCTCGGAGTTACTAGCTCTCCTGATCGATTACACTGCTCCGAACGATCTTGGTGTAACCCGTGCCGAACTCCGCAAAACATATCCACAATACTCGCAGATCATCGATCAAATATTACCAGTCGTACCAGACAAAGCTGGATTGCCGAATAGCAGTGATCCATTTAAGACTCCGCAGCTCATTCCCGGAGTGATCGTTGAACAGACGTCGCTCGGGGAGCCTGGCAGACAAGTCCCTGCAAACCTGGATGGTTACCAGATCCTTGAATGCCTTGGTCGTGGAGCCATGGGCGTTGTTCACCGAGCTTACGAAAAATCTGCGGAGCGGTATGTCGCTCTGAAATTCCTCCGCTCAGAGTTGCTGGACACTGACGCCCCACAACAGAGTCGCGTTGCACGTGAACGATTTACTGCAGAAGCCCGTACGACTGCTCGACTAGATCATCCGCATATCGTCAGTCTCTATTCAGTTGGCTCGAATAGCGAAACGCCTTACCTGGTCATGCAGTATGTCGACGGGCGTAGTCTTCAGGAAGTCTTGAAAACAGGCCCCTTGCCCAGTTTACAAGCTGCGAAGTACCTCATTCCAATTGCCATGGCCATCGACTATGCCCATCAGATGGACGTGTATCATCGGGATGTTAAACCTCACAACATCCTGATTGACCGAAACGATGTCCCTTACGTAATGGATTTTGGGCTCGCCAAAGTTTTTAACCAGGATACGTTTCTGACACGCACTGGAGAAATGCTCGGAACGCCAGCTTACATGGCTCCCGAACAGATTACCGACTCAACACTGGCTGACCAGCGAACTGACGTTTATGGCCTCGGCGTCGTGCTATACCAGACATTAACCGGACGTCCTCCCTATTTGGCTGCCAGCGTTGCCGAAACGATCACTCAAATACTACACGGCGATACCGTTGCACCGACTCGACTCAATCCCGCCATCGCCACTGATCTGGAAATCATCTGTCTGAAGTGCATCGAAAAAGAACCTGAAAAGCGGTATCAGTCAAGCCGCGAACTTGCAGACGATTTACGTCGTTATCAGACCGGTGAGCCAATACTTGCACGACGTCCCAGTCTATGGGAACGGATTGGGAAGTGGCGAAAACGTCGCCCTGTAGCAGCAACTTTGCTGACTACAACATTTTTGCTGGGAATTCTAGCGTCATGCTTAGCCGCATTAAATTATCAACATCGGCAGCAGCAAGCGAAAACGACTCAAATTCGAGAAACGGCCTTCCGGCTTTCGTTATCTCTGGAACAGGAACTTCGAGACCAGTTTGCCAAGTTTCATTTACTACAGAGTTTTTTCCAATTGGATCACCCGGAAAAGCTGAAATTTGTTGAATATGCAGATACCGTCCGCAACTTCAGCCCTTCCATTCACGCTATTGAATGGGCACCACGGGTTGCCAGTAAAGACCGTATCAAGCACGAAGACAACGAACGAAAAAGTGGTTATCTGGATTACAGTATTCGCTGGAAAACCCCAGCTGGAGAACTCGTTCCAGCAGGTCAGAACAGTGTTTATTTTCCTGTTCAATATATTTCTCCGTTTACAGGCAACGAAGCGGCTCTGGGATACGACCTTTCCTCAGAAACCAGTCGATACGAGGGATTGCTGGATGCCGTCAGACGAAACGATATCTCGTTGACGGAACCTATTCAGCTCGTGCAACAGGAACATCAAGAAGTTGCTTTCCTAGCCATGTTGCCGGTCTACGAATCGGAAATACTCCAGGCACCAACTCTGGAGGATACGAACCTCGCCGGCTTCATCGTCGCAGTTTATCTCGTTTCCGACATTATCAATAATACGAGAAATCAGATCTCCGCCGACAATCTACTGCTCACCGTAACAGATATCAGCGAAGTAGAACGCGTCCTTTATCAAGACAAACTCGAAAACTCCGACCAATATACGCACACCGAGAAACTTCTAATCACCGTCGCAGATCGGAAGTGGATGTTGAAGGTCGAATCGAATGAGGCAATTTCTCTTAATCCCTGGTCTGCATTTATCATAGGAGCGGGCAGCTTGATGACACTATTTGTTTGCTGCTGCCTCTATCTATTTACGAGACTACAACCATCATGACGTCCCATCAATCGCTCCTCCCCGAAGTGACTCGAACCTACTCCCCTCTGGCTAACAGGCCGACGATGCACTCCAGGTAATCCTTCCCGCTCAATTAATCGACACTTGGGTAACGCATGTTCTTAACAAATAGGTCCAGTTCGACAAATGCGACTGTTCCGCTAAACAATTGGCAAAAACGTGTCATCATAGAATGATGGAGATCTATAACTCTTCAGTCGCAGTCTTCACTCGCGGTCAATTGAAATTTATAAACTGATTTTCCACTTTCAGTAAATCGATTCACGACCGCTGCCTGCCAAACCTGCTGTTTGGCTTCTACATGCCGGCAATCCTGCTTTCCATTCTGTCCAATGCCTTCCTTCGTGCTGAATGCATCGACCACATCACTCCGCCCTATTGAACAGAAAGGTTCTATGATTGCGTTCAACGATAACTCTCACTCTTCTTCCTCTGGCCGCCTACGCTTCCCTCCCGGCCAAATTGTGATCACGTCCAATGCTCTTGCTCAGTTGTCTCACGCTGAAGTTTTTACGGCTCTCAAACGTCATTTGACGGGCGACTGGGGGGACTGCTGTCCGGAAGGTCGGCAGGCTAACGAACTGGCTCTGGAATTGGGCGGTCGTGTCTTCTCGGTGTATCACTCTGAAGATCACCACAAATTCTGGATCATCACGGAAGCGGATCACACGCTCACGACCGTGTTGATGCAGGACGATTACTGATGCCGCTCGCCGCCATCGACTGCTTCTCGCTAACTGCCATCTTTCTGATCGTCGCCAACACACTCAACACGTACAACGACGACTCGGCTTACGTCACCCTCAAAGAGTGGTACGGCACCCCCTGTCTGGATTGTGGAACCAGTTGCAGCGATGACGACCTCATCCTCTGCAGTGGCTGTGAAGATCCCTACTGCCAGCAGTGCTGCGATTCCTGTCGGAATTGCCACGACTCGCTCTGCTGTTCCCGCCTGCAATGTTGTGAGGAGTGCTCGACACACCATTGCAGGGATTGCCTCAATACATGCAACGAATGCAATCACGACTTCTGCAGCAACTGCCTGACCGATGGCTATTGCGAAGCCTGTTACGAAACCCTTTCTGAAACTGATCCTGAACTCGAAGAAGAGGACAACCATTATGAAACGACGCACCCCCAACAAATCCCCGCTCCCTCGACGCCTGCAGAGACGGCCTCGCCGTAAACGCTTTCATCGACCGGCCTTGAAGTTCAGTCCGGCCGTTCTGAATCAAGAGAAGCAATTGATGACTCGACCAAGCATCAAATTTGACACAGTTTTGGCACAGTTTCAATTTCCGAAACTGGCCACACCGCTCAAAACCCTATTTTTACAGGAATTTGAGGCCGGGGCAGTTTGAAAAGCGGAGAGAGAGGGAATCTACTTATGTCTTTCCATAAAGTATTTCCGAATAGGCGTTTACGTCACAACTCCTAAACTCAACATGTATTTATGGAAAGTCACCTGTGGTCACAGGTCCCCAGGGTTTCTCATGAGTTGTCATGCTGATTGGCACACTGTGTCAATCGTAGGAACAAGTTGGCTCCGTAAGGAGCTTAGCGATGACTTTGAGAATTCCTCTTCTACCTAGTAACGGCGTGACTCTGCGAGTCGTTGCGGTTTGTCGAATCAGTACGGAACATCAGGATGAACGAAGTCTTGATGATCAGGAAGCGTTGGTTCATAGTTATATCTCTGAACACTACGAAGGGCCTGTAGAATGTACCGTCATTAAAAGTCAGGGCAGCGGAGAGTACCTTGACCGCGAGGAATTTCTGCGGCTCGGTGATTACATTGATTCAGGCAACTACGATCTGGTGATTGCCGAGGACCTGAGCCGGATCTGCCGTCGGCAATACGCTTATCAGGTCTGCGAAGACTGTGAAGACTCGGACACGCGATTAATCGCAATCAACGATCGCGTCGACACCTTTGATGACAACTGGCGCGACAGTGCGATGATGTTGAGTTGGCATCACGAACGCAGCAATCGTGACACATCTGACCGAATCAGGCGATCACTGAAAAATCGACGGAAGAACGGCGGTGCCTTGGAGCGGATGATCTACGGTTACATCGTGCCAGAAGGAGCCGAATCAGATCTGGACGTCAAGAAAGACCCTGAGGCTGAGCTAATTTACGACCGATGGTTTTCGATGTTGGAGGAGGGAGCCACTTTTACCGATGTGTCTGATTGGTTGAATGAGTCTGGCGTGCCGGTTGGCCCATACGCAAGGAATGGAGAATGGGATAGTCGAATGGTTGGTCGCGTGACACGCAACGCAAAGTTGAAAGGTATTCGCGAGGGCGGCCGACAGAAGTCTGTTAGGATCAACAAAACGGGCCGGCGTAAGTCTGTAAAAAACACCACCTGAAGAATGGAACGACCGATAATGTCCACATTTGGCGTTTATTGACCCCGAACGATATGACCGTGTGATCGCTCTTTTGGACGAGCGAAACGCCAAGTTTGCCAGGAATGGAAGCAATGGCCGTGACACCCGCAAAAATGTTTCCAAAAAACGGACACGGTTCCCCGGTCAAATGATTGTCTGTGGAATCTGCGGACGCAAATATGTGTTTGGTGGTCACGGCCAAAAAGATCATCTGATGTGTGATGGGGCGCGATCACACGTGTGTTGGAATGGAGCATCCGTGGATGGTCCCCTTACCGCTGAAAAAATCATGGCTGCTGTCTTTCAGGCGGTGGAAGCGTTGCCCGATTTCGATGACACCTTTATGGCTGAAGTCCGTCAAGAGATTGAAAACATCGAGTCACGCGTTCCTGATGAACGGATTCGCTGTCAGCAACAAATCGAGAAACTGGAGCGTGAACTGGATAATCTTGTGAACTTTATTCGAGAAGGGAATTCCAGTGAGACTGTTCAGCGAGAGATCCCTCGGATTGAATCCGAATTGAAAGATCAACGAAAGTGCCTGAAGCGACTGCAGAAACCTGCTCCAGTCAACCTGTCGATTCCCAGCATTGAAGAACTCAAAAGTCTGGCGATCGGTTGTCTCAAAGAGCATGCGATCGAGAGTTGGGAGTTCCGCACGCTGATTCAGAAATTGATCCCCAAAATTGCGGTCTATCCCCATCAACTCTTTGATGGAGGAGGCTTCGTATTGCGGGCCCGTTTTCGGTTGCGACTGGGTGACCTATTGGAGTCTACTATCGCCCAACAGGCCCTCAGCGAACCGCTGGAGCAGCGGCTGCAAGTTGATCTGTTCAATCCGCCGCAGCGTGAAGCATTTCGTCGCCAGATTGTTGACTTACGTAATCGCTCAGGAGATGAAAGAAAGTTGACGGAAAAAGAGATCGCTGGACAACTCGGATTGACGGTGGCAGCGACTCAGCGAGCCGCCGCACTCCAACGATCCATGGATAACATAGGCATTGAGGATCCCTATCAGCCGCTGACAGAGCCTCCGGCGGAAGGCAAGCTCAAACGACATCTTCATCCCCGTTATCGGTTTGAGCCTTTACCAACTGCTGGAGAGTATTGAGTCGAATAATTAACCATAACTTGAAGTAAAAAACGTCACCCACAATTTTGGTCGGTGACGTTTTTTTACGGACACACCAAACAGGACACACATGCAGAAATCAAACCAGCAAGCCCCCTCAAATGATCCCAATGAATCGACGCGACAATTTGTACGTCTACTGGCGAGCCTCGTCGCCCGCAAATTGAAAGAACATTCCCCGCAAAACGTCTCAGGAACGACCAATATATCACGTGGCAAATCCCATCCCACCTAAATTTCGGGCAAAAACGGGGCAAGATACTTGTGGGAAAGTTTAGCGTTCCCGCCTTGGCTTACCATTTTAGTTCTCAACCTTTCAGAAAGGCCTTACCAATCGGAACACATACACTGCTCACTTTTGTTTCCCTGTCGCTGCTGATCGCAATTATGGCGTTCCTTAAAGAACGTCGCTTGCGATTGGCGATGCAGGAAATCCTTAAACGAATTCTTTATCACTGGAGGAAGCATGATCTCCCTAAAACAGAGTCTGGTAGTGATCGTGATCGGTCTGCTGGCCGTCATGAGCGGGTGTGAAGATGAACCCGATCAGCGGATCAGCGAGCTGTCCGAGCGCTATGCCGAACGACAAGCCGAGCAGAGTCGCCAGACAGTGGCATTGCAACAAGAAATCGCGGCTGGTTCCCGTGAGTTGGTGGCAGCAGATGCTCAGGCCCGTCAGGAACTGGTCACGATTCAGCGGGAGCTCCATAACCAGCGCGAGGGACTCGATCAACAACGTGATCGGCTGGAACAGGAACGCCGTGAATTGGCTTCGTCCCGCTACTGGGAGTCGCTGGTGGGAGAGGTTATCCGCAATCTCGGATTGATCATCCTCTGTCTGTTGCCGCTGACAATCTGCTGGCTGTTGTTACGCCAGACCAGCGAACCTGTTTCTGATCAGGAAGTGGCTGAGTTATTGCTTACCGATCTAACATCGGACGAGCCACAACTTTGGCCACAGCAACGACATCTTCTTTCGGAACAAGCTCCAGAGATTCCCGCTTCAATAGAAGCTAACTCGTCTGGTCATCTCAATTCTTAACCCTTAAGGAGCCACATCTTTATGTCCCATATTGTGACCATTCAAACGGAGGTCCGCGATCTGCAGGCCTTACGCAACGCCTGTAGCCAACTCGGTCTCCCCGAGCCTGTGCACGAAACCGTCAAATTGTTCAATAGCGAAGCGACTGGCTACTCCGTCCGATTGCCGGATTGGAATTATCCCGTCGTCTGCGACCTTGAAGCGGGCCAGGTGCACTACGACAACTTCAACGGTCGCTGGGGCGAACAAAAGCATCTGCATCGCCTGTTGCAACGGTATGCCGTTGAGAAAACCGTCCTGGAAGCCCGACGACGGGGCCACTGCGTCATGGAACGTCCATTGCATGATGGCTCGATTCAGTTGACCGTGCAAATGGAGGCAGCCGTATGAAAACGATCCAGATCATCATCTCCCCCGAAGGAAAAACGGTTCTGCAAACCCTCGGCTTCCAGGGCTCAGAGTGCCAGGCTGCCAGTCGATTTCTGGAGCAGGCACTCGGCTCGACTTCGTCAGAAATTTTGACCAGTCCGTTTTATCAACACGCATCTACTTCCCAACAGCAGATTCAGACACACGAGCCTGAGTCTGGCTAATTCTTTCATTTTATTAAGGAGACTCAATGTCACTGACCGAACAATTGACGGAAACCGTCCGCTCCGGCTTTGCCGGGATCTGGATTCAAACCTGTGAACCGGACGAAGCCCTCATGGAAATGGCTCGACTCTGCCATGAGCAAGAGTGGCAACTGGCCACCTGGGATATTGATCAGGGATTTCACCTGGCAGGCGACAATGGACAAAACATCGATGCGACCGATCCGCTCAGAGCGGTTCGTTCGTTCCAGACATTGCCCGCCGCGAATGCTCCCACACTGTTGGCGTTGATGAATTTCCATCGATTTCTGGGATCGGCAGAACTTGTCCAGGCGATCTCGCATCAGCTCATGCGGGGCAAGCAGCAACAGCAGTTCCTGGTCATCCTCGCACCGGTCGTGCAATTACCGACTGAACTGGAGAAGTTGTTTCTGTGCATCGAGCATGAATTGCCGCAACGCTCTCAACTGGCTGAGATCGCTACCTCTCTGGCAACCGAACCGGGGGAACTCCCGGAGGGTACTGAACTGGATCGTGTTCTGGAAGCGGCTGACGGATTAACCCGCTATGAAGCCGAGGGTGCTTTTAGTCTCTCGCTGGTGCGACAGGGGCGACTGGAACCCGAGGCCATCTGGGAGATCAAGTCACAAACACTCACCCGGAGTGGATTGCTCTCCTTACATCGCGGGAGCGAATCGTTCGCGACACTGGGCGGACTGGACTCACTCTAATCGTTCTGTCTGCGGGCCTTGCAGCCCCGAACCAATCGCCCCGCAGTTGTCCGCTCTCGCGGCGTGATGTTACTGGGAGTGCCGGGAACCGGTAAAAGTGCCTTTGCAAAATCGCTCGGTCAGGAGACGGGTCGCCCCACGATCACGCTGGATGTGGGAGCGTTACTCGGTTCGCTGGTCGGACAAAGTGAGGAACGAACCCGCAAGGCTCTGCAAATCGTGGATGCGATGCAGCCGGCGATCCTGTTTATTGATGAAGCCGAAAAAGCTCTCGGCGGCTCCTCGGGACAATCCGACAGTGGCGTCTCGACACGCCTGCTGGGATCGTTATTAACCTGGCTCAACGATCATACTTCGGACATCTTTGTCATCTGCACCGCTAATGATGTCCGTCGACTGCCTCCTGAGTTTTTACGAGCCGAGCGATTTGATGGGCTGTTCTTTCTGGATCTGCCGGGTCAAACCCAGAAGCAGGCGATCTGGCAAATGTATCGGCAGCAGTTTGAAATGACCGAGCAGGAATTGCCAGAGGACAAGGACTGGACCGGGGCTGAGATCCGCGCCTGTTGTCGACTGGCAGCGCTGCTGGATCTCAGTCTGCTCGAAGCTGCTCAACAAATCGTGCCGGTGGCCACAACCTCAGTGGAAGCTGTCGAGCATCTGCGTCGCTGGGCCAGTGGTCGCTGCCTCTCCGCTGAACAGTCAGGCCTGTATACGCACTCCGTCACTTCAGAGCGGCGGAGCCCATCTCCCACCTCGCCCCAACACAACTGGAATTGATATTGAAATTTACTCAATCACAAGGAGACCAAAATGTCGACGACGATGTTATCTGAACCCCCGAACGAAAGCCGCGCTGCGGAGCGTTTGCAGGCGACCATGTGCGCCACACGCATTGGCTTTGTGTGGCTGGGGACCCGCAAAACTCTCTCTTCGTCTCAGAAAGCCCAGGCCGCCGAATCCTTCGGCGCTGCGGGCGAATATCTCTCGGCTGGTAAAAAGCTGCTCGATACCCGGCATCCCCGTTTTCAGGCCGTCAATGCCCTCAAAGGACAGATCCGCAAATACTGGACTTCACTCAGTCTTCCCTATCCGGAACCAGGAATCCGACTCATTCGTCGCGAGTCTGTCGATCCTTTTCAGAATCAAATGCAATACTTTGAGGAGGAGTTGCAACAGGCAGTCCGTCTGCTGGATGAGGAGTTTGCCAACCTGCAGGCGGCGGCTCAGGAACGACTCGGCGAGCTTTATAATGAGGCCGATTATCCCGACTCTCTGGTGGGGCTGTTTCATGTGGGCTGGGAGTTTCCGAATGTCGAACCGCCTCACTACCTGCGACAACTCAATCCTGAGTTGTACGAACAGGAAGCTCGACGTGTGCAGGCCCGGTTCGATGAAGCAGTCCAACTGGCTGAACAGGCCTTTGTGGAAGAGCTTGCGCAATTGGTCTCTCATCTGACCGAACGGCTGAGTGGTCACGAGGATGGCAAACGCAAAGTCTTTCGAGACACGGCGGTCGGGAATCTGCAGGAATTCTTTGAGCGTTTTCGGTTGCTCAATATCCGTTCCAATGACCAGCTCGATGACCTGGTCGATCAATGCCAGCAGATCGTGACCGGCATTGCGCCCCAGCAACTTCGCAGCAGCAGCCACTTGCGACAGCAGGTAGCGACAAAACTCTCCGGTGTGCAATCAGTCCTTGATGGCCTGCTCATTGATCGTCCTCGGCGGCAGATCATTCGTGTCCCCAAATAAATCCTATTCGTTTGCAAGGAGCAAACCATGCAATTGCTCATTCAGCAGGACGGCACGATCCGCTGCCTGTATGCCGAGAAGATCCCGCTGGCCACTCTCGGTCCCCTCGATATTACTCGTGGTTCCCATGTGGAACCCGATTGCAACGGTCAGTGGTGGGCCGATTTGTCGCCGGTGACTGGACCGAAACTGGGACCTTTCGCACAGCGGAGCCAGGCACTTCAGGCCGAAGTGCACTGGCTGGAGACCTACTGGCTGAAGGAACCACTGACTGCGTAAACATCACTGATTTTTACTTCCACATCCCGATTTGGCAGACCCACCGTCTGCTGAGTCGGGATTTTTTATTTTCCTAACCCTGAATTATTTGAAGGAGTTTCCCCCATGAAACCATCCGAACTGAATCGCAGCATTGCGCGGGTGACTGGTGAAAGCCTAACCACCATCCAACGACTTGGCTTCGAACTGATCTCAAGAGAAGACTCGGAGTCCGCAGAATCCGAATCCCGACTGCCCCAGTTTATTGACTGGGACGAAGAGGAAGGACGTGACTGGCTCACTGAGTTTGAACAGGCCATGAGTGTGCCGGCTTATGTTTAATTCATCACCCATCTCAGTGAGAACCAATAAGTTTACGTGCTCACCTTCGAAGGGGGCGAGCCTGCCTGTGCGGCAAACACTCCGGAGTGGTCAACGCCGCGGTCGACGGAGTTTCCATAAGGTCGGCTCGCGTTCTCGATACCGGCAACATCTGATTCACTCTCGCTGAATCCAACCAAGCTCCTATTTTTCTGAGATCCATTTTTTTGAAAGGCACTTTATGCAGGTTTTATTAATCAACAACGATGGCGGCGGATTCGCCGACTATATCGAAGTCCCGGACGGGGCGTCTGTTCAAGATGTCTTTACGGAAAAGGTCGGCAACCGGCCAGCCAGCGACTATCTGATCCGCGTCAACCGACAACCCTGTGCCTCCCAGCAGATTCTGCAGGAGGGAGATCGGATTTCGATCACACCAACCAAGATCGAAGGAGCCTGTTAATTTGATTTTTTATTTCCAGAGACCGTTTGGATTTATATCACGGCGGTCTCTGGATGTTTTTATATGAAAGGCATTCATGAATAAAAATCGTGCTTCTCGAAACGTCTGGCTGCGACCCGCAAGGAGACTGCAGCAGTATTTTGAGGCGACCAATACCAATGAACCTCTCACAGAACTTCCCGTTGATCTCTGGAAAAGACTCGAACAGATTCCCCATCTACAAGAAACGGCGATTGCATACGACTGGCTGCTCGCGGCTAACCGACTGAAACGAGAATTTCGTAGTCAGCTGAATCAGTTTCATGACGCCATGACTTTACTATGTGATGAATTTGATCGTCTGCAGCCCAGGCAGATCACCCCTACTCTGCGAGATTTACTTGCCGATCTGGAAGCATTGGCCGATGATTTTAGCGACGTGAAGTTTGACTCGTCGACACACGTGCTTTCCGTCACCACCGAACCGATCACGCTGCAGGAAGTCGAACTCGGCCCCTTCGAGATTCAGCTGCATTGTCGGGAACTGCAAACGGGTCAGTTATCTCCGTACCGCGTGGTGGCTCTGGAACCCAATCCCTCATCGACGAATGACGAGGTGACTCACCCGCATGTGCAGTCTGAATTGCTCTGCGAAGGGGACGGCCGGCAGGCCATTGCGACGGCCCTGGCGCAAGGACGAATCCACGACTTTTTTGTGATCGTCGCCAATCTCTTGCGAACCTACAACGAGGGAAGTCCCTACGTGGGTCTCGACGACTGGTTCGGGACGCTCTGTGATGATTGCGGCGACCTGCGGAGTTCTGATGCGATTGTCTCCTGTGGTCAGTGTGTCGGAGCAATCTGCGAAGACTGCATCGATCGCTGTGCAGGCTGTGATGAGAATACCTGCCGCGGCTGTCTCGAAGCTTGCCCGGGTTGTGATGATTACTGTTGTTCCGGGTGTCTGTCCAGGTGTGTGGACTGCGATACAGCCTGCTGCCCCTCCTGTTTAACCGATTCCGAAAGGTGTCCTGACTGTCATGAAGCTCAAGAAGAGAGTAACGAGTACGAATCGTTCCCGACAACGGAACCGCCAAACCCACAAACCGGTATTACGGTTCAGTCCGACTGCGTGGGCCAAACTGCTGTTCCTGCGTGATTACGGTGAGACGGAAGTCGGCGGCTTTGGAATCACGGCTAATGAAGATCTTTTGTTTGTCCGAGATTTGAAGCTTGTTCGACAGGTTTGTTCCTGGGCGCATGTCGCGTTTGAGGATGACTCGGTCGCAGACCTGTTTGATGAACAGGTGGATGCGGGCTTGCGACCGGAACAGTTCGGGCGGATCTGGATGCATACCCATCCGGGGAATTGTCCGCTTCCCAGCCCGATCGATGAACAAACCTTTGCCCGGGGCTTCGGCCAGGCAGAGTGGGCAGTGATGTTTATTCTGGCGCGAGGCGGAAAATCCTATGCCCGACTGCAAATGAACACCGGACCGGGAGCGAGCCTGAGAATCCCGGTGGAGATCGACTACTCACAGAGCTTTACTGGCTGTGACTATGCATCCTGGGAGAGCGAATATCTGACCCATGTTCAAAGTCATAATTCGAAAACCCTCTTCAACAATCAGGATGAGGACGCGGTTGACTTTCTGGAGAACGAATTCCGATTCGATCTCTGGGATGAGACTGATGATTTTTTATCCCAAACTCAACGACAGGAAAAACGCAATGACCATGACGACTGAGATTCCGGATCGATTTGTCAGACAACAGGAACTGGTGCCCCGTCCGCAAATCACGTCGCTCTCCGCCACAGTGATCGGCGTGGGAGCGATTGGCCGACAGGTCGCTCTGCAACTGGCGGCGATTGGGATGCCACAACTGCAGTTGATCGATTTTGATACTGTGGAAGCCAGTAATATTACCACTCAGGGGTATCACGAAAGTGATCTGGGGGTATCTAAGGTCCAGGCCACCAAAGCTGCTATTGAGCGACTTGATACAACGATTGTGGTCAATACGATTGAAGATCGCTACCGTCCGCATTATGCCGTCGGTGAGGTAGTGTTTTGTTGTGTCGATTCAATCTCGGCTCGTGCTGCGATCTGGAAATCCGCTCACCCCTCCTGCCTCTTCTGGTGTGATGGCCGGATGCAGGGAGAAGTGATTCGAGTTCTGACAGTTGCTGATCCGAGCAGTGATGAGCAGTATGCAAACTCTCTGTTCCCGCAGGCGGAAGCGCAACTGGGAACCTGCACGTCCCGCAGCACGATTTACACCGCCAGTCTGGCGGCTGGTCTGATGCTGCATCAGTTCACTCGCTGGCTAAGAAAATTGCCAATCGATGCGGACCTCTCGTTGAATCTGCTGGCCTCAGAACTCACCATATCCCCAGCTTGGAAGGAGACACATCGTCATTCCGTTGCAAATCACTGATCAGGAACGGGCCAATATCCTGGCCGCCCTGAACTTCTGGTTGGAAGAAATCGTCCCCTATGGTACAGACTTTGCTCGACCTCATTTGGAAGCAGTCGGCTGTGGTGAGCAAATACCGTTAGCCAAACCGGAGGTACAGGAATTGATGAAGCGAATCCGCCAGAGTCATTCCCGTTGAATTGATATTACAAATTGAGGCTTTAAGCCTTGATGTTTCTGAGAAAATCCCTGTCTGCGATTGACAATTACTTGTCACCGCAGACAGGTTCTTTGAGTTTGATCTGATCGATTCTGAGAACTTCTTTTTTTTAGCTATCAGTGAGATGAAGTACCTCAATAGTCCGTGCCCTTTATAACGGAACCAGATAGTCCTGACAAGATTTGCTAATGCAGAGAAAACGCAAACTTTCAGTTGCGATCACCTCACACAGATTCTGTGTGGCGTTCAATTCACTCAATGATTTATTACACTCTTCAAAGCGTTTTGTAATTCGATCACGGCTCCATCCAGGTCTATGATGTCTTGGCAGATCGACCATTCTCTGAGCCAATCGTCTAGAAATTCGTCATACTTTCTTGCTTCCACTGAGTGCGATAACAGGGGAGCAAGTAACTCTGGCTTAGGGAGGTTCTTAGCAATTTTCCGAAGTGCGTTACTCAACTGAGTCTCGTTCATCTCAATTTCCAGCGAGAACAATCCTTCTGTGACTTTCATGCTGTGGTGTTTTAGAAGTGCGAGAAGAGTTGACTGGATATGACTTCCGGTCCACGGAAACCAGATCGTTTTTGAATCGGAAAGCGGAAGCAAATCTGTTTGCTGCAAACGTTTGGAGACAAATGCCTGACGAGCAGCTTGAAGCAGTTCTTTCCCTGTCGGATTCAGATACGCATAGACGGTCTGGTCGCTGAGCACGTCACGCATTTTTTGCCTCACTCTCCGATGAATCACTCCATTTCCACCGGTAAAAAGTGGCTGTTTGCGTCCTTGGGCTGGTTTCACAGCGATTTCCCTGTGCGTGTGATCCACTTCGATGACCCGCCACCTGCGCCCCGCCAGCAAAAGATGACTCCCGACTTCCGGGACATAAATGGTCGGCAGCCGACCGAGTGGGCGACTCTGAAACACAATACGGAATTCGGGAGTCGATGAAAACGCAGCATAGAAGTCATGAGATCTTACAATTTTCTCCCCTTTCAATCCGAGAATTAAATCTCCTTCTTCTGTTTGTTCGACCAGATCCTCTTGCCCCATTTTTTTGAGGAGCCGAATAAATACCTCTTGAGGGACACAACGGAATGCCCCCGCTTTAATGAGTCGATGATATAACATCAATGCCGAAACACCTCCGGTTTCAGTGATTAGACTCAGGACCTGATGAATCAGAGTGCTGAGATCACCTACAGAAGACAAAGGAGGTTCAACCCACTTTTCCAGCATTAACTCTGTGAGGGCGATGGCTTGAATCAATTCGGGATAGTATTGCGCTTCGTTCTCACCGATAGGCAACGGTTCAACGACATATAGTTGCATTCGCTGCGGCGCACCTTCTTCCCGGCCGCTTCGTCCGAGTCGTTGCAAGAGAGAACTGACAGACCAAGGACAACCAATTTGAGCAATCGATCGCACTTTTCCAATATCGATCCCCAGTTCGAGCGTCGCACTACAAACTGTGGAATAGGGACGACGTCCGAGCATCATTTTTTCGGTATGCTGTCGGATCTCCTTACTGAGGGAACCATGATGGATCAGGAATTGACCAGGCTTTCCGATCGATTTTGCGCGCCGGTTGAGTTCGTCGGTGTAGAACTCGACTCCCGAACGTGCATTAACAAAGATCAAATTTTTGTCTTTTGAAAAAGACTGGAAAACATGGTTGATTAACGCCTGCTTCCCCGATGCTGATTTCGATTCGTCAAGCTTTGATTCTTCGCTCTGTTCCTCATGATCCTGGAAATAAGCAAACAGCCCGAAGCGGACGGACTTCTGGTTATTCTCATCTAATAGTAATTTAACACGTTCTGGCTGATCGGGACGCATCCAATGGCAGGTTTGTTCCGGGGCGCCAATTGTTGCAGACAAACCGACTAGCCGAGGTAGATTGATCGTGTAATGATCAAGGCGGGACAAGAGGCTGCGGAGGTGGGTTCCGCGTTCGGTCCCATGCATCGAATGCACTTCATCGAGTACAATATAAGATAAACTGTGAAACAGATGCCTGAGGGATTCACTGCGATTTATGAATATCGATTCCAGTGATTCCGGTGTGATCAGCAGCACTCCACCGGGACGTTTTACTAACTCCTTCTTACTTTTCGATGAGACATCACCATGCCAGCGATGCACTGGGATTTCTGCATATTGACACAAGTCTTCAAGCCGACGGAACTGATCATTAATGAGTGCTTTCAAGGGACCGACATAGATCGCCCGCACAGACTCCATCGAATTCGGTTGGATTAAAGATAATATCGGAAGAAAGGCGGCTTCCGTTTTACCTGCCGCAGTCTGCGCTGAAATGAGAAGGTCAGATTCGGTACCGCAGAGGATGTGGATAGCCTGCTCCTGCAAAGGCCGCAGGGTTTCCCATCCCTTTTTGTAAAGTGCTCTTTGTATCGAGGGAGCAAGCATCTCGTAGGCAGAGTGATTACTCACAGCCGAAATTCCGATAAGTCGTCAGAACGAGAATGATTGCCGGCGGAAGGCTTTTGAGTTTCCTGCTGATTGAATTGACCAAGTAGCGATTGCCATGATTGATCAGGATGCTGCTCCAGTATCTGCAGTAAACCGATAAAGTCCTTGACGGTTTCACGAGGTGTTTGATAGTAGCTGGCGCCCATCCTCTGTTGACAATGTTGTAGGTAAGACGCAATACCTTCATCAGGAATCAGGTATTGCTTCTCATCACCGGATGCGAATACATGCCGAATGTTGTGCAATAGAACGTAACAGTCTTCAGGTGTCAGACTCTCCAACTTGATAACAGGGCCAGTCAGGTCTCGCATCGACGTGCTGGCAAAACGATTTGAAGCGAGCCGGGTCTCTAATGCTTCGTAACTGAAAAGGCCTCTTCGTCGGTCCTCCAGGCACTCTTCAGTCCCTGCAAAAAGGAAAGCCAAGCCCTCTGTCGTTCCCTGAAGAGCATCGTTCAAAATCGTGAGGATGGTCTCGTAATTGTTGTTTCGCGCCAACGTGTGATTCAGACGGTGAGACAAAACAACTAATTCATCCAGGCAAATCAACAGCCCCCGGTAACCTGCGATCCTCACAAAAGCAGCTAGCAGCTTAAGAGAGTCATAAAAATCTGCGTCATCAATAATTGAGCGCACACCCAAGTCCTCCCGGGCTTCCGTTTTTGTACTATATTCTGCTCTCAACCACCGTAACGCGGCTTGCTGAAGATTGTCATTCTGTTGCTGAAATCCTTCATAGTATCGGCTTAGAACTTTTGCGAATTCGTAACCATTCACCAGCGAGCGGAGTTGAGAGAGTTGTTTCTCAATTTCAGTTTGCACATCGTCTTCAGTTCCGCCAGACGATTTAATTTCGTGATCGAGATCACCAACCCATCGTTCAACGAGACTAGGGAGAGCCCCGCCATCTGGACGAGCTGTTGTTGAGAGATTCTTCAACAATTCGGAATAGAGTCCGCGGGCTTTTCCGCCTGATCCATGCAGCCTGCGTTCCGTAGTGATATCGGCCCGCAAAACTGCAAATTTGCGTTTGAGAGCCACATTACTGATCAAGTTGAGAAAAAATGTTTTCCCACTCCCAAAATTCCCCATAATGAAACGGACAGATGATGTGCCATCCTCCACCTGTTTCAGGTCAGTAATGACAGCTTCCACTTCGTCTTTTCTGCCAACCTGAATGTGTTGAAGACCAACCGACGGAACAACCCCAGCCGCCAGTGATCGAATGATTGCAGTTCGCTCTTTTGATCGGATCATACCAATTTCAAACTAAGTTGATTTTTCAGACAAAAACAAATTTTGTGTAACAATAATGCGGTCTTCCTGATCATCAATCAACCAGTCGCCGCAGACCTCCAAAGACCATTCATTAATGGATTCAATCGTCCCATTCAGCATCAGCGAATGTTCCCTGGCTAACTGGTCAAGTTCTGATCGTGTCCACTCATTGCGTGTCATAATCGTGTCAAGAAATAGGTGAAAACGAGGCTGCAAGCCATCATATTTGAGAGCTTCCGCCTGTCTTACTTCCCCTTCATGAGTTTGCTCATCCTGAACATTAACCTGGTGATCAAGTTCATTTATGGTAGCCACTGCTTCAGTCTTTTTCTGCGATTCGGCAGAAATACGAGATTCGTTGCCAGTCGCTTCCATTTGATCAGATTCGGTATCAGTGCCATCTTCGAGCATGACATCTTTGAGATAATCAGAAACCTGTTTTGTCTCCTGGAGAATTTCGCGAATACGGTCCTGATCGAGCAGCAAGTCAACCGAAGAGTCTTCACTTTCTTCCGGAGCAATGTTACCGGCACTCAGTTCTTCAATCCTGCTCGGTTCCAGATCGAGGCTTTTGTATGCTTTTTTCAGCGAAGAGACTTCTTCTTCGGTCATAATGCCATCAGCGGCGGCAATGGCAATCAAATATTCTCCGATCGCTTCGCGTCGAATCTCAGGTAGTGCCTGAAGTTGCTTACCGAGCTTGGTATTTTTATCCGGATGAACGGATAGCAAATAGGCGAGATGCTCAAGCCGTATCGATTCCTGTGGAGAAAGCTCAAAGTACTGTTCCAGATGAGATGTGATTGTTTTCAATTCTGTGTCGTCAACAACACCATCGGCCGCTGCGATCGACATCCCCAGTCGTAGTAGAATTGAAGCAGCGTGATACGAATTCAAATTCCCTTCTGTTGAGTCTTCTCTCGGGAAGATACTGACATACGAATCCCAATGGTAAGTTTGGCCAGATTCCCGTGAATCTGGTTCGAGACAAAGGTCCATGCAGTCAGCAGTTTGAAGCAAATCGGAGCATTGTTTTTTAGTAAGTTTTGATCTTTTATCGATTCCTTGTAACTCGGCAAGTTCACCAACAGGAATCAGACACCATCCGCTCTCATTCGAGAATTGCTGAATCAGACTGTACCATCGATCAAATTGAGGATGATCTCCTTCCCGCAACTCCAAGGGAAGCTTTTCGTACATGTCAGCGGTAATTTCGCCCGAGTCCGCTTTTTTGTGGGCCCGATCAAATGCACGCAGGTCTTCGATGGCGGAATTCCAGATTTCAAGCAAAGTCTTGAACTGTGAAGGAATGCCCGAAATATTAGGGAGTTTGAAAGTAAACGGCGACGAGTCTCCACGGTATCCGGAAAGTGTTGCACTTGCTGGGCGATACTCCAATCTGTATTCGCGTTTCGCAGATTTGAGCGGCATTCCACTCGGATACTTCTCATTGAATCGAGTTTTGAAAAGTTCCGTGAAGCGATCATTATGTCGCCTAATGATTACGCTTCTTGGAGAGCGGGCATCGTGTTGAGCCACTATGAGTGCTGCTGATGGAGGGAGTGCTTCCCCTCGCATTGCGAAGATTGCCAGCATGGCTGCTTTGCTGTCTTCACTCCAATAAGGAGTCGATTCGATGACCTGATTCAGGACAGAAAGCGGTAGTTCTTGTAATTCTGGATGATTAATCAGGCAAGCCCACAAGAGATCCGTTGCGTATCGTTTGAATGAGTTTGAGAAGCCATAAATAGGGAGCAGTCGCAGGACTTCCTGTATCACCAGACTATGGTCTTTTTGGTCGACGAGCGCCCGTCTTTCGAGTCCGTAAAAATGTATGAACACATAGCCCAGTTCAGTATTTGGATCTTTACGCCCAGATTCCAGCCAAGCCAGATAGTTGCGTCTTTGCGAAGGAGAGCATTCCCGATAACTGGACCAGTACGGCAAATTACTAGAACCCCGTCCGGAGTTTGCAACCTTTAAATCGCTTTCAATAAGCGAGGCATCAAATGGATCTCGTGTTTTGCCCTTTATGAAATAGACGAGTGGTGAAGCAGCAATGACGCCGCAATGATCAAGATAACCATCGGTTCCCAGGAAACGGACATTGGCATCAGCACTCTTCGACCAAAGGGAGTGTTTAACCTCTGATCGTCTAATAATAAATCCAGATTGCTTCGAGTTCGAATGACTTGCCGGTTGAATCTCGACCAGGTCTTCATTGAAAGTACTTATGCGATTATCTGGGTTGAAATTCTTTTCGACTACAGGTGGCTTGTTGGCAGTTGCAGAATGAACTGTTGAGTCAATTTCCTTTTCTGGCAAACGTAACCCATTGCGAAAGTTGTTTACAATTTGAGTCGCAAAGTTTAAGCCCTGCAAAACCAAAGCTGGTTTCCAGAATGACAATGCCACAAATCCGGTGAGCAGAAATAAAGTGATTGCTGCTATTGGACCCAGCACAAAACTCAACAATAAGGTGACTGCACCTAATACGAGGATGCCGCCGAACAGATTGAGCCAGAAATTGCTCAGTTCCATACCGCTGTTATCAGCTGCTTCCTGTCTCAATTCACTTTCTTCAGATTGAACTGAGATCGAAAAAACACATTTGCATGATCGGCAGCGGACTCTCCTATTCGCGGCCGTCATCTTGATCTTCAGACTTTTCTCGCAACCAGGACACTGTACGACAGAAAGTATATCACTCATTATCTATAGCCCGCTAATATGAATCATAATCCAGATCCATCATGCCAAAATGTTCAGCAGTTAGCAATCGACTACTTTACCCCCTAAACAACTTGCAACTTGGATAGCCGTCCGTTTCAAAACTCTGAGGTCTCATTAACTTTCTTTTCTTATATTTCTCCTACTTTCTTCTTCGTAGGATTTTTCAGATGAGTCTGGAACGTCGTAAATCTCGACGGTAGCAGGAACTGTTTGTTCCAATTCAGGAGTTTCCGAAAACCCTCGGCATCGGTTTTACGAACGCTTGATCGTTTGCTTGCCGAAAATAGCTTGATTCGTTTCTTGAAGAACTCTGCTTGCCGTATTCCACGATTGCCATTGGGCGACCGGGAGTGCCTCCGGATATCGGTGTGGACTTCACAGTGATCGAAGCCAATACGGCCTTTAAGGTATTGTCCGCAATGAGACCGGAGAAGACTGGAAAGAATACCGCAAGAGATTGATGATTGAGGCTTGAGAAATCGAGCAGGATGCCGAACCGGATGATGTAGACTTGTGACGCTTTGATCGCAAACAAACCAAAAAGATAAGACGAAAGTCTCGAATACCGAAATCTCTCACGACCAAACCCTCATTACTGGACGCGGCTAATGAATGAACAGGAGCCCCCAGTCCTCGTGGTCGCGAGAAACAACGTTTACAAAGTGAGTGAGTGGAACGAAGGTTTGCCCACAGTCGCGAAAGCGGCGGAGTGAGGCAAAGTCATTTGCGAGGACGCGAAGAGATTCGCAAACGTTGCAGCATCCACGCGGTTGACTAAATATTTTGGCTAACTTTTTAGCTATCAGTGTGTTGGAGTGCCTCAAGTATCCATGCCTTCAAGACGGAATCCTTATTATACAGACAAATTTCCGTGACTTGTTCGCGGAGACAGCTTTAGTATTTGGTTTTGGTCGTAATTTCGCGAAAGGTAAATGGGCCTTGGCTGATCATCACCAACATTCCTTCCCCAGGGATTTCTTCCGAAATTCTGGTGATCATTGTACCGCTCAGTTTGGATTCCAGATCGATCTTTTCTGACACGGAACGATAGGTGAGCCCTTCAGCTGAGATTTTAACCGTCCTCGTATTGTTCTCTGAAGTCTGAGTCCCGGAGAGATCCAATTGGACCGAAATCACCGCACATAATGTTCCATTTCGTTCGATCACTTGCTCGAAGTAGGCTTTGAGTTCACCGTCAATATTCTGTATGCCACCTCCGGCTAACCGGGCTAAGGCATCGCCGGTTACCACCCAGGAGTCTCCGATGGAAACAGCATGATCGGGAGCCAGGTCGGCTGGCCAGGGATCGATGAATGCATTGAGGACCTCTGTTTGCTCAGCCGTTGGATTATTCCCTACGAGTTCCGATTTCCAGTATTTGCCGGATTTTTTACAAAGCAATGTTCTGGCCTGCAGCGGAGAAATCTCGTCCGAGATTTCCGGCTCATTGCTTGTAATTTGCAGGTTTTGTTTTTGCCAACTCTCCAGGAAAGCGATCTTCATGGAGTTCGGCTGGCCGTTTTGTGCCACATAAATGTCATATTCGAAGACCTCCCGGCTCGTTAAGGTTTGTGAACCTGTTGTCGACTCTGTTCCCTGTGAGATTTCGATGTCTGCATTTTCAAGTCTGAAGTCACTTTCGACACGATAGATTTCTCCCGCTTCAACGTTCAATTTCAAATCATACGATTTTTCGCCACAGCCTGGCAGACAACATAGGAAGAGGACGGTCAGTAGGAAATACGTGCGAGATAGAGAAATGGTCATGAAAATAGCCTGAATAAGATCCACGTCAGGAAGGAGTACGAACCGGGATGACTAGCAGATAGGCGGTGATGCGTTCAAACTCTGGAGCAGTCAATTCTCGTTTTCCGGATGTGCTTTGAAATGCTGGCCAGGGATCCCGGACAATCACTTTTCGAATCACGGGACCATTCTCAGTTGTCTGATAAATGATGGCTGTAATCACCACGGCATGTCCGACATCCATACCGGGATTCTCATACATGGCGATCAAAGGAGTGTTGCGTTCGAATTGTTCCTGCAGCAATTCTAAGGCGGGAGGCCCCAGCCCCAGCAAAGCTTCCAACTGCCACTGGTTGCCTTGCGTTGACAAACCATCGATTTGAGCGAGCATGTCGAGTGGAGAGCCGGGGCGATTTGAAACATAGCCTGCATAAACATTGGACACGATTTCTGCTTGAGAAACTTCCATCTGCTGAGCGGACAGCACCATCTGAATGCAGGCTGCCCAACACCAGTTACTCGCTTCCTGCTCGGCCGCATAAAAGTTCATGACATGACTGGGCAGGCCGATCACTTGAATCTCTGAATCCGTGGAGGATGTCGACTGAGATTTTCCACAGCACAGCCCTGTAAACAGCAGGAAGCTGCCAACGGTCATGAATACGACAATTCGAAATCGCATGGATATTTCACTACTTTATGAGGGAAATCTGGAAGATTCTGAGTTGTGTGGACTCAACCGTATTGGTCCACCAGACGTTCAATCTCAGCCTGTTCGAATTCCGACTCTCTCAGAGACTGCTCCAGACGATCCCTGCGCTGCGGGGCCAGTGCAGGATCCTGCAACTGGCGGGTGTACGAGTTCAACTCGGCCTGATTATCCTGCCATCTCCTATAAAGATTCGGATAAGCCTGGGCTGGGATTTTTGATTGCAGCGATACCAGTCGTTCCCCAAGCGTTTTAGAACGAGACAGCAGATTTGTTCCTCGGGCTGCCACCTGAACGACAACCTCTTCATTCCGAGTAAGCTGACGTGCCACTCCCTGGGTAACCGCAGGAGCGGATTTGACTTTGGAACTGCCATTTCGGAAATACTGGGCGGCCTGTTTGACATGTTTGACCGCACCGGGACGACAACCCGATAGTTCCATCACAAGCCCAATCATGAGAACACAGCAGAGTCGTTGAAGCATAACCTGGCCCCTTAGTGATTTGATTCGATCAAACTCAACAGCGATCGAATCTGTGAACAATAATGGCGAATACTATGCGTTACACGTAACTCTTAGTGTGCAGATGCATAGTATGCGCTGTCGCGAAACTGATTGCAAGTATCTCAACTTGCAAAAGGCGACACGGCGTGGCAGAGGAAGACATTCGAATCCGATTTGGAAACCGATTGCGTGCGGTTCGCAATCAAGCTGGTATCTCTCAGGAAAAACTGGGAGAACTGGCAGGTCTACACCGCACATTTATCTCCATGGTCGAGCGTGGAGAAAGAAACGTCACGATTGCCACCGTTGAAAAGCTGGCCCGTGCCCTGGATTGTGGCTTGTATCACCTGATGCCGGATTCTGTGGAGTAATTGTGATTGACGACACACTTGAAATGCGACGATCGTTGAGATCTCTATTGATGGTGTCCGAGATTCGGTTTGATTAACTTATCTAAGTTTGGTTTGGGGGGCTGAGTTCGGAGAGTTCTCTCCTATCAAATAGTGACATTAAGCTGAAGTACAACAAGTAAAAAAATCATTTCCATTCGAAGATAGAGAATGATTGATGAGCCGCTGCTGCGAAAGGTATGCAAACATTGCGTTTTATTGTATGACATTAGAGTCACCTGTTTCAGCCTTCTCTGATGTCCATTTCACTTCGTCCAAAATTATGCCCACAAACAAGCAAACCCTTCAGTTATTTCAGGCTGGTCGACTTCAGGAAGCTGAAGTTTTGATTCAAAAGATGATCGCCAGCAATCAATTTGACGCGGAAGGTTGGCATCTGGCGGCTGTGATTGCTTTGCAGCAGAAAAATTATTCAGAAGCGGGGCTTCGGATAGAGCAGTGCCTTCAGAGAGATAATGCGAAGGCGGAATTTTGGAATACTCGGGGTGCGGTTCTGTTGGAGTTGAGGGAATTTGAGCGATCTTTTGAATCGTTTGCCAAAGCTGTTGAACTGCGACCCGATTATGTAGAAGCCTGGCGGAATCGTGGTTTACCATTGCAGAGATCTGGACATCGAGAAGCTGCTCAGAATGTTTACCGAGAAGCCACAATAAAATTCCCGCGAGATTCTGAAAGCTGGTCTCTACTGGCAGACTCACTGCTCGAATCCAGGCAGATTAGTGACGCATGTGAAGCCGCTGAAGAACTCGTTGCTTTGCAGCCAAATTCACTCCGGGGCCATCTCTTACTTATTCGAAGTTATCTGACAGGTGAGTTTTTTGAAGCCGTTGAGTATGCAATCACTTTAGCCCGTCAGCAATGTGATGATGATCCCCGGCTGGATGAACTCGAAGCAATTGTTCAATTGAAGCTGGAGAATTATCCTGCCGCGATTGAGGTCTTTGAAAGAGTTGTTCAATTCCAGCCACATAATGATGCCTGTCAAATCAATCTGGCGATTGCTTATTTGCGTTCGGGACGCAGGGACAAATTTGAAGAACTTTTTTCAGTCATCCTGGGACAACAGCAAAGTCATCCCAATCTGCTGCATCGGCTTGGGCTGGAGTTGATCGACCAGACAGACTGGAAGAACGCCATCCGATTGTATGAGCCGCTTGCCGTGCAGTTTCCTGAAAACCCGGCTCTCCAATTCGGATTGATCAAGACTTTAATGGGGCTGAATCAAATCAATCAAGCTGAAAATCTTTTGGGAAAGATTTCTCCGTCCCATCATCATGTTACGGATTTTCGACTGCTTCAGGCTCATATTGCCAGATCACAAAACCAGAGTGATCACGCGATCCGTGCACTCCGACATCTCCTGGCTGAAGATCCGAATCATATTGAGGGATGTCGATTGCTGGCTGAAGAATTACTGAAGAGTTCGGCTGTAGTCGGAGCTGTCGCTGGCCTGGGGAGCCCGCGACGCCAGCGGCTCGAAGAGGCATTGCTGGTCTGTCAACGTGGGTTGAGCTATAAGGATGATGAGGAATTACTTTACCTGCAGGCAAAAGCCCTACATGCAATTCAGCGACCACTGGAAGCCATTGTCATTTTGAATCAACTTGCAGAAACGACAACTGAGGCCAAGGTTCTGCATCTGTTGGGGCAATGTCAGCTCGATTTGGGAACAATTGAGGAGAGCCGGGAATCGTTTCAGAAAGCATTGCAGTCGGATCCCAATTATGTCCCGGCTCATTACCACCTGGCATTTTCTGGTGAATTTGCAGATGTCGATCAACGCATTCTGGAGGTACAAAACCGACTCAACGATGGTCAGCTTTCTATCAGGCATCAGTCATTGCTCTGGATGGCACTTGGTCGAGCCTATGATGCGAAAAAACTATATGCAGAGGCTTTTGATGCTTATCTCCGAGGAAATCAACTCAAACCTCGTCCGGATTTTACTACGAATGAACGACACAATGTGGCAGATCACCAGCATTTCATGAGTGAAATTGCAGCGGTGTTCGATTGTGATTTTTTTAATCAGCGAAGTGAAATGGGGCATTCCAGTGAGTTGCCTGTCTTTATTGTCGGCATGCCTCGAACCGGTACAACTCTGACAGAGCAAATTCTTTCCAGCCACTCACACGTATATGCAGCCGGGGAGTTGCAGGAAGTGGGGGCCTGGCCAATACAGATTGAATGCATGATTTGCACGCGTCCGCTTAAATACCCGTCTGCGGCTCGTGAATTGAATCAAAAACAAGTCCGACACTTAGCGAGTCGTCATGCACGATTTCTTACTGGTCATGATCCGACAGCGTTACGGATCGTCGATAAAATGCCGACCAATTTTTTGCATCTTGGTATGATTGGCCTGCTGTTTCCCAATGCCAGGATTATACATTGCATTCGTGATCCTCGTGATGTTGCCATTTCCTGTATTCGTCAGAATCTGGACTGGCCGTTTTGTGATCTCGAACAGCTGGGGCCTTACATCACAGCCTATCAAAACTTAATGAAACATTGGGAAGCAACGATCCCCAATCCGATTTATCCACTCAGCTATGAAACCCTGGTGACTAACCCCGATCAGGAAATTAGAAGACTCATCGAGTTTTGCAATTTACCCTGGCAGGACCAGTGTCTGAGCTTTGATGAATCAGAGCGAGCAGTGATCACTCCGAGTAAAACACAGGTTAGGAAGCCGATGTATCAATCTTCCATCGGAGCCTGGAAACGCTATGAAACTCAACTCTTAAATTATGATTTGCCAGTCCCAGGAAATTAGAAAACGAAATAATTTCTGGTTATCACCTACGATATAGCCTGCCTTGAACAATCTAATTTAGTGAGTGATCCGTCAGTTAAATACCTCAAAAAATGCAATTGCCCTACGAATATAGTCACTTGCTCAATTCAAATTGCATTGGCCAAGTTTTAAATTATGATTTTTTAATAATAAATATATTTTGAATTGCTGTTTCGTTTGACTTGAGCAATTGTTCAGAATAAAAAGAGCTCTCCATTTCAAAGTAGCATTATTCAATGCGTCCTTGGAATTCTCCTATTATAAAATTCAATAATTCGACAATCCGTTCTACAAAAGTAGCACTATTGATCACAGCCACAGAGGGGCCACTCCATGCTGTTGCGTCACTGGTTGGAATTCTTGCCGGGTCAGCTTTCCTGGATTTCTCGTTTCAAAAAACTTCCTCGACGTCGCTTGCGACGGCGATCAAATTTTCATCACGCAACTGAAGTGCTTGAGACAAGGCAGTTGCTTTCTGCGACGGCAATCGATGATGAATTTACGATTCATTATGCACCAGGAGAATCTGGTTTCCCGTTGCCGGTTCGTCAGAATGATACCGATGCCTCTGCTGCTTCTCTGGCTCTTGTTAACGCAGTGAATGATCAATTGACGGGGAGTTTCGGCACCGTCGAGATTTCAGGGGGTATTCTGCAATACACTCCCGGCAGTACGCATGTGTCACAATTCCAATTTGAATACCAGCTGGATGGGACATCAACGGCTACAGTCACGGTAAACACCAATCGCACTCCAACACTGGGTAATGATAGTTATAGCACAGGCCCAGGAGAATCGGTCACGCTCGATCTGCTCGTCAATGATTCTGACCCCGATGGTAATTCCGTTTCCATCGTAAGTGTCGATGCTCCAGACAATGGTACGATTTCTCTGGTCCCCGATGTGTCAGAGTCGACCTGGAATTACTGGTTGTCTCAAGGACAGAATTATTACAGCAATTTCGAAGACTGGTACACCAGCTATTACAACTATTCGGGAACCAATCCGCTCAGTTATCTCTATGAGTATACGCCGGATGCGGGATTTAGTGGCAATGAGGTCTTCGACTATACCGTACAGGATCCAGAGGGAGGCACATCCTCTGCCAGCGTCACCGTGACTGTGGCTGCCAATCAGGCCCCTGATGCTGTCGATGATACTTATTCTGTCGGCCCTGGGGAATCCGTTCGCCTCGACTTGCTGGCCAATGATACGGACCCCGAAGGTCATACTATTTCTCTGCAAAGTGTGTTAACACCTGCAAATGGTACGCTTAATCTTGTGCCTGATGTCTCGGAGTCGACATGGAATTACTGGCTCAGTCAGGGGCAGAATTACTACAGCAATTTTGCGGACTGGTATAACAGCTATTATGGCTATTCAGGCAGCACACTCAATTATGTTTACGAATACACTCCGGATCAGGGTTTCAGTGGGGATGATGCTTTTGATTATGTGATTGTCGATGCCCACGGGGCGACAGCCAGTGCCGGAATCACAGTGACTGTAGCTGCCAATCAGGCTCCGACACCGGTTGATGATGCTTATTCAGTGATCCCTGGTCAGTCTGTCACGCTGAATCTCCTGGCCAACGATTCCGATCCAGAAGGACATACGGTTTCGATTGTCAATATCGCAGATCCGGCAAATGGGACGATCAGTCTGGCTCCGAATGTGTCCGCTTCAACCTGGGATTACTGGTTGTCTCAGGGACAAAATTACTACAGCAATTTTGAGGACTGGTATAACAGCTACTACAACTATTCGGGCAACAGCCCACTCAGTTACCGACATGAGTACACACCAGATCAAGGTTTTAGTGGTGATGATGTCTTCAATTATACGGTCGTGGATTCGCAGGGAGCGATCGCCGTCGCCAGTGTTACGGTTACTGTTCTGGGGAATGATGCGCCAGTTGCGAATACGGATCAGATCGCAGTCGCTGGCGGTCAATCCGTCACACTCGAACCTCTGCTCAATGACACAGATCCGGAAGGTTTGCAGCTGACCTTAATTTCAGTGAGTAACGGGAGCGAGGGAACTGCGGAAATCACTCGATATATTCCTCCCAGTTTACTGAGTGAGTATCAGAGCAACTCCAGCGGCTATGCCAGTATCGACGAGTATGTCAATTACAATTACGGCAGCTGGAGTCAGTATTTTCAATACTATGGCAATCCTACTGATGACCGTCTGGTCGTGAAATACACCAGCACCAATGCAACTTTTGACGGCGTAGATACATTCACCTACATCGTTGAAGATGCTGCAGGGGCTCAATCCACAGGAACAGTGGAGGTGACGGTCACTGGAGACCAGGCTCCTGTGACCGTGAATGATACTGTGAGTGTGGCTGGAGGGGATTCGGTCTCGATTGATCCGCTCGTCAATGACACGGATCCGGAAGGATCTGAGTTAACGCTGGTTTCTGTCACAGGTGCCATTGCAGGAACAGTAGGATTGGTCCGTGTTGTTCCGGCATCTTTACAAAATGAATACTACTCTCAGTCTCAATATGGATACTACAACTCAATTGATGAGTATGTCCAAAGTTATTACGGAAGTTGGGATTATTACTATTCAAGCTATTACTCGGGTGATCCTTCGCTGATCAATAAATTTGAAGTTCTGTATACCAGTACGGATCCGAATTTCAACGGGGATGAAACACTGACCTATGTGGTCGAAGATGCAGCCGGGATCCAGAGTACCGGTATAATTACAGTGAATGTGACCGCCAATCAGACTCCGATTGCGGTCGCCGATGGCTTTGCTGTCGATCCTGGAGAAACTGTCGTCTTGACATTGATGGCCAATGATTCAGATCCGGAAGGAGATCCGATTCAAATTGTCAGTGTCGCCGATCCGGCTAATGGGACGGTCACTCTGGTACCGGATGTTTCCACATCGATCTGGAACAACTGGATCAATAACGGGCAGAATTACTACAGCGTTTTTGCCGACTGGTACAACAGTTACTACAACTACTCGGGAAACAATCCGCTCAGTTACCAGTATGAGTATACTCCTGATGTCGGATTCAGTGGTGATGACGTATTCATCTATACAATTGAAGATGCTCAAGGGGCAACCGCCTCGGCCAGTGTGACGATCAGCGTGGCGGGAAATCAGGCCCCAGTCGCCGTCGATGATACCTACTCTACAGGCCCTGGCGAAGCGATTGTGCTAAACCTGCTGACAAATGATTCCGATCCCGAAGGGCATGAGATTTCGATCGACAGTATTGCCAGTCCAGCGAACGGCACGATTGCGATAGTCCCAAGCGTTTCAGAGTCCATCTGGAATAACTGGCTCTCTCAGGGACAAAATTACTACAGCAATTTTGAGGACTGGTATTCCAGCTATTACAACTACTCCGGTAGCAATCCGCTGACTTATCAGTACGAATACACGCCTGACGCTGGTTTCGGCGGCGACGATGTCTTTGATTACACGATCATTGACTCTCAGGGGGCAACCAATACCGCCAGCGTGACTGTTAGCGTCGCCGGGAATCAGGCTCCAGATGCGTCTCCTGACGCATACTCTGTTGGTCCTGGAGAATCGGTCGTTCTCAATTTACTAATCAATGATTCTGATCCCGAAGGACAGACGATCTCCATCCAGAGTATTGAAGATCCTGCCAACGGGACGGTGGTTCTCAAGCCTGATGTGTCTGAGTCAACCTGGAACTACTGGCTCGCTCAAGGGCAGAATTATTACAGCAATTTTGAAGACTGGTACAACAGCTATTACAATTACTCAGGCTCGAATCCGTTGGCCTACCAGTACGAGTACACACCGGATACCGGGTTCGGTGGAGATGATACGTTTTCATACACTGTTATCGATTCCCAGGGAGCGACAGCCACAGCCAGTGTGACAGTGAGTGTTACTTCAAATCAAGCACCAGTCGCCGGAAATGATACCTACTCGACAGGTCCTGGCGCAGCGGTCGTTTTAAATCTGCTGTCTAATGATTCGGATCCTGAGGGGCATACTCTATCGATTCAAAGTATTGCTGATCCCTCAGGTGGGAGTATTTCACTGCTGCCTGATGTTTCGGAATCGACCTGGAATAACTGGATCAGCAATGGCCAGTATTATTACGGCAATTTTGAAGACTGGTACAACAGTTACTACAACTATTCGGGAAACAATTCACTCAGCTATCAGTATGAATACACGCCGGATGTTGGTTTCAGTGGAGATGATGTCTTTAGCTACACTCTGGTTGACTCACAGGGAGCAACAACGACTGCCAGTGTTACGGTCAGCGTGGCACCCAATCTGCTCCCGGATGTTCAGAATGACACGCTCGTTGTCCAAGCCAATGAATCGGGAACTCTCGATCCCATTGCCAATGATAGTGATCCAGAGGGTTCTGCTCTGACACTGATCTCCGTTTCAGCAGCGACCTTGGGAACAGCTTCCGTCATTCGCTTTGTGTCAACAAGTTTACAAAGCGAATATGAAAATTATGGTGGCTACTCCTCTGTCGATGACTACGTTCAGAGCTATTACGGTAGTTGGGAATCTTACTTTCAGTATTCCGGCAACTTTGCTGATGATCGTTTTGTGATCCACTATGAACGAACCAATCCAGCGGTGGCAGGGACGGAGACGATCACCTATATAGTTCGGGATGAGCATGGTGGAGAAAGTACAGGAACGATTGATGTCGTACTGCTGGGTGACGAACCTCCCGCCTTCGATGCCGCCTCTTATCAATTTACATTAGCTGAAAATGTGGGTCAGGGAACGGTTGTTGGTCAGGTCACGGCAACAGATCCCGATCCCAATCAGACACTGGTCTACACGATCATAGCCGGCAATGATTTGGGAGCATTTTCCATTGATGGGTCGACAGGTCAACTCACCGTTAATGATGGCACTCCTCTGGATTATGAGGAAAATCCTCAATTCACATTGACCGTACAAGTGGAAAACACTTACGAAGTCTCAGCAACTACTCAGATTGTTATTGATCTGACAGATGAGCATGAGGTGGATTCAATTTTGAAATGCACGGGTTGATGGAAAAAGAGTGACATTCGTGAGATGGTTTGTTTTGACCAAACGACCATCAATCCTACTAAGAAGAAATCACGAATGTCACACACGCATCTTACTGCTGAGGAACGTGATTCCATAGCGCACATGCACGCCCTGGGACACTCTCGAATAGAAATTGCGCGCGAGTTATCCCGAGACCCCAGCACGATCTCCCGAGAACTGCGGCGGAATTCGGATGCGACCGGGAAGTATTTCGCCGGGAAAGCCGACCGCAAAGCGCGACGGCGTCGACAACTCTGCAAACTCCCCTGGAAACTCAACCACGCTCCGCTCAAAGAATTCCTGCTCGATAAGTTGTCTCTCAAGTGGTCGCCGGAACAGATTGCAGGTCAACTCTTGCGACTGCATCCTCGGGAGGCCAGAATGCGAATATCCATTGAGACGATTTACGCCTGGATCAAAGCAAACAAAAAGCAGGGCGGCAACATCTACAGGCAGCTGCGTCAATCGAGAAAGAAACGCCGCAAACGCTACGGCACAGGGATCTCCAGACGATGCGACCCGACCAAAAAGCCAATGGATCAGCGACCGGTTTCTGCACGCAATCGTTCGCGGATCGGGCACTGGGAATCGGATACCATCGAGGGTCAAAAGGGGACCGGCTACATTGTCACGCATGTCGAACGCAAGACCGGCTATCTTGTGGCGAGCTATCTGCCGGACAAGAAAGCATCGACGTTGAACGCGGCTTCGGTGTTTGCGTTTGAGGGGTTGCCATCGTCATTGATTCGAACTTTGACGACGGACAACGGGAGTGAGTTTTCGGGTCATCGAGAGTTGGAGCAAGCCCTGCATTGTGCGATCTATTTTGCTCCGGCTCGCCAGCCGTGGCAACGCGGCCAGAATGAGAACACCAACGGGCTTCTGCGGCAATACTTCCTGAAGGGGAGCGATTTCCGTAAACTGAAAGCCGAGGATATTCAAGCGGCTGTGATGGAGTTGAACAACCGGCCTCGCAAAAAGTACCAATTCAAATCACCACACGAACTGTTCGAACCCAAAACCCGTGCATTTCAAAATTGAATCCACCTGATGCAATTGCGCTGCCTGATGCCGTATTCAACTTGTCGGAACTTGCCCTCGCCGGTGAGAGTGTAGGGCAGGTTGAAGTTCCTCAACCGAATGTGGGAGTGACCTACACTTATCAAATCTTACCGGGTGTAGACGCCACATTCTTCAGTATCGATCAGAACACAGGAGAGATTACTGTCAATACAGGAGCCAGTCTTGACTATGAGGCTGTGACTTCTCACACCCTCGAAATTCAGGTGGACAGTTCTGACAGCGAGACGACAACAGCGGTCGTTACTATCAATCTCCTCGATGAAAATGAAGCCCCCGTTGCCGTAGATACTGAAGTGGCAGTCCGTTCCGGCCAGCCCTTGATCATTGAACTCCAGGGCAGTTTGTCTGATCCGGAGGGAGACGAACTCGAAATCGTTTCCTGGTCAAACCCGACCTCGGGAATCGTGTTTCAACCAGATGTCAACAATCATCCCTTGCGACTGACTTATCTCTCCGCCATCGGCTCTCTGGGCGAAGATCAATTTACCTATACCGTGACAGATTCAGCCGGAAATGAAACGACAGGGACCGTCCTGATTAGCAGCACCCTGGTGCAATCGATCGGGTTGGCATTCGGGACCGAAACGCCTGAGGGCTGGACGGCGACGAATCCGTTGTTAAGTGGTGTTGTCGCGGGTATAGAAACCGCCGGAACTGTGCTGCTGGAATTCGATCATGATGGTGATGGAGTTGCAGAAGCGACTCAATCCGTAGACGTGATTGATGCTCTCGATTTAATTCCGTTCAGTTATCAACCAGAGGGTTTATCTCCCGGACCACAAACTATACAGGTGCGATCGGTCGTCACTGATCCAGTCACGGGAGAGAATCTCACGCCGGGATGGATTTCGTTCAGTTTTGAATTGCTCCCCTATGTGGCTCCAGGCATAACGGACCTCTACCTGGGTTCAGGCTGGAGCAATCAGGAACCTTCTGGCGAGGGATATGAAACCCCAATCGATCCAGAATCGGCTCCTGCAAATCGTCTGATGGGGCGTTTAAGTGGACCAGAGACAGAAATCGCATTTGTGCAGGTCGAGTTTGATCACGACGGCGACGATCAAATCGACGGATCTGCCTGGACCGATTCACAAGGTCGATTCACTTACGATCCTGCGGGTCTCGATGGAAGCCAGGTCACGATTCGGGCACGTAGCCTTGTCGAAGATCCTCTCACGGGTAATCCCGTCACCGGGAATTGGAAAGAAGTCACATTCCAGTCCAGCGCGACACCAGTCGCCGGAATCAGTTCCGTGCAATTGGTGCACGATTTGGGTGAAAACGAAGCGAATTGGTCAACCTATCTGCCAGAAATTACGGGGCAGTTAGACGGCTATTATCAGGGAGAAATACTGTTTGGTTTGATTCCCGATGGTTCTCAATCCGGGAATTCCAGTTACAACGAGGATGCGGCGGAAATTGCCGGGATCGTCGTTGAATTTGATCATGATGGAGATGATCTCATTGATGGACGGGCCACTTCCGATGAGAACGGAAACTTCCGCTATACTGCGGCTGGTCTTGCTGCTGGACTTAACAGTTTGCGAATGCGAACCTCGGTTTGGGATGATCAGGCCGGACAGTTTGTCACCGGCTCATGGTCGACTCTCTTTTTCCAATTGGAAGCTCGGACGTTACTCACTCCGGTGATCTCGGAGTTTGGTCTGGCTGATGACAATGGTGCGGATGCAACGGACCTGGAAACATCCAATCCTCTGCTCCGTGGTGCCATCGATGCCGGTGAGCAGGCTGCGGGAATTTCTCTAGAGTTTTCTCACTTGGCAACTGGCGAAACTGTTGATGGGACGGCAGAGGTTTCTGCAACGGGATCATTCCAATATATGCCCGTCGGTATTGCCCTGGGAGCTCAGACGACTCGTGTCCGAACGGTGCAATGGAATCCGGAAACCCGGCAAGCCGTCCGAGGCGACTGGGTGTCGCTGGAGTGGACTTGGGTGGAGGAAGCCACCTTTGTGCCGACATTAGTGCCGGAGACGACTCCTGTGGATCCTCCAGAAGGGGGATCGGGAGGTGAGGGATCGGGATCGACGCTTCCGCCAGATCATGTGGCTGGAGACGATGCTGCCGCGGGAACTTATAATGGCATTATTACAACTGCATCTGCCACTCGTGACGGCATCATTGACGGTGCAAATGGCACCTATTCCTCAAATGTCGCTCAGGCACTTTCTGATTATGAAACCGAGTTAGCCGCGTCTTCGTCGACATTCCAAAGCGAGATTGGAAGTTTCACAGGCGTCACGACTACATTTAATCGCAATCAGTTCGCCCCTATCGCTCCTCCGCCGAAGATCACGCAGCCTCCTGCCCCTGCACTCACGACTCCGCTGGCCAATTCAAGTTATTTGAATGCTGGCAGCACTGCGAATTCGAGTGGTGTCATGACGGGCTCGACGAACGCTCCGGGTGTGGAAGATGACCTCGCTTTCCTATCCGCAGTCGCCCAGGCTCAGTCTTCTTTAGATTCAGAGACTCAGTCTGCTCAACTGCAATACGAAGATGCTCTCAAACAACTGGCAACTGCTTACTTACAAGCCGTCAATTCTTCGTCAAGAGGTGTGGCTCAGCAATCAGCGGCTGCACAAGCAGTGCTGGCGGCTGCAATAACAGCCGCCGAGAATCCCAGTAGTGTCAATTCCGGAAACTCTAATGGGCAGCAACAGACCAATGGCCAAATTGCCGCATTGCAGGACCAGATCAATTCGCTATTAGACCAAATAGAGAATCTGCAGGTTAATGAATCTTATTCTGAGGATACGCCTGCTTATGCCGCACTTCAACAAGCCTTTATTGATGCCTGGAATGAGAAAGAGGCCGCCATTTCAGATCTGGATAGTCAACAATATACCGAAGAAGAATACGATCTTTATATTGATGGAATGATTCAGATTGAGCAGGATTTCAATGATGCGTTAAAAGCTGCGGAACTTACTTATCGTCAAGCGAACAACGATCTCAACTACCAGAACACAGCCGCTTACTATTCGAGTCGCGAGCCTTTGCTGATCCAGTTGAGCGAACTCCGAATGGAAGTCGAAAAAGCACAAAATGCTGCAGCCGAAGCGAGTGCGAAAGCGTCCGCAGAATTCCAACATCGTAAGCTAACCGCCATCGCTCGTGCCGAAACCCAATATGCGGAAACGATGGCGGATCTCTCGAAGCAACAAACCGAAGGGATCGCCAATGCGGTCGCCGCATTTAAGTCTGGTGCTGCAAGTGCTCAAGCGGCCTATCAAACCAGCGTGGCAGGCTATCAAGTTGCTTTCGCTTCGGCTTACAACTCAGCTCTGGAAAGTGCACTCAACGCATGGGCCAGTGCCAATCCTGGGCCAGAATCGGACTATCAACTGGATCTGTTCGCTGCTGAAAAAGCCTATGTCGATACTTTAAACAGCAACTACCAATCTCGAGTTTCAGAATCCGCCAGCGCATTGGCCGGTGCGATCGCAACAGTCACCGAAGCCGACAAAACCGAAGCGATTGACAATGCAAGTGCCGCAGCCGATCTGTCAACTGCAACTGCACAGGGAGAAGAGGAAAAAACCACAAAAATTGCCGATGCCAATAAAGAGCTGGCAATCACACAAGCGACTGAAGCCAAAACGAAGAACGATGCTCTGGCAGAAGCGTTGCACGAAATGAACCAAAGTATGATCCAGGCTTCCCATGCTTCGGCTCGGGACCATCAATCGGCCTACCGTGATCATGCCAATGAGATCGCTCAAATCGATCATGATGTTTTGACGGTTCCTACAATGTCATTCTATGCCGTTATGCCAGATGGAAATGTCATTACGCATAACGAAACAGGGGCCGCTTATTCACAAATGCAAGGGGCTGAATACATCGCGGCACTGGAGACTGCTCAAGAATCCCTCGATGATGCTCAAGCCGCCGCCAGTGCGCAGTATCATGTCAGTCGCATTACGGCTCAGGCAGCCTGGTCGAGTGCCACAGACTCGGCGTACCGTGCTGAACAGGAAGCGATTACTGCGGCAAGCGTGACGAATCAACAGTCAATCATCGATGCGGAATATGCTCACGAACAAGCGATTCAAGCCGCGCAGGAAACACACGACTCGACGGTCGAACAGAATAGTAAGACAGCCTATCAGGCTGGTTGGGACGAAGGAATTGCTTTGCAGAGGAGTGAAATTGATGCGGCCAGGCAAGCCGCAATCGATCAGGCTGAGGCGGCTGGACAAAAGAGTGAAGCGTTGGCCAACGCAGCGAATGCTTATCAGCAAAATGTCGCGCAGGCCCAACTCAATCAGATCAATGCCTGGAATACAACTGTCGATTCCGCCTGGTCTCGATATCAGGCCGCTGTCGCTCAGGCAAAGTACACACGTGCCACAGCAACACCGAATAACACCAGTGCTCTTTCCACAGCCTCAATTACGCGAGCTACAAATACGGCTCAAAAACAAGCCGATTTTGCTCATGCAAAACTCGATGCTGCAATCGCTCAACAGACAACCATTAATGACGCCCAGGAACAATTGCTGGCACAAAAGAAAACTCATTTAACGCAATTCAAAAGTCAGGCTGCGACCGCTCAGAAAACTCAACTCGATCAGTCATTGCAGCAAAGAAACAGCTTACAGCAAAGTCTGATTTCAGCCAGTTCCACCTTGAGATCCACCGTCGACTCGACCTATTATCAGTCACAGGGTACTGTGGAATACGATGACGAAGGCAAACCGATTCGCGTCGTCCCTATTACAGGATTCGATGCCGCCGGGGCACAGGATCAGTCCGAATTGTCCTTTACAGAGAATGTTTCCCGGGCTCAGGAATCGAACGCTCAATCGCAGCAGAATTTGCGACTTTCTTACCAGAATGAAGTCTCGAACCTCACTCGTACCTGGGCTACCGACGTCTCGAATGCGACGTCAACTTATGTAACCGACTCCACTTCCGCTCGCAACGCCTACACAGAAACGGTCGCTGGACAACAGCAAACGTTATCCAATGGCACTCGTGCAGATTCCAATCAGTACTACGAAACGACCCGTTCAATTCGCATCTCTGAAGAAGATGCAACACAGACGGCCGATCAGATTGCTCGAGATGCGATTCGCCTGGCCTACCAGACCTATCAGGAAGAACTCGCTACGGAAAAGGCCGATCAGTTGGCCACTTGGGTCGCTACTCTCACCACTTCCGGTGAAATCGCTCCGGAAGTCGGAGCCTATCATGCAGCCATTGCTGAAGCCGACCTGGCTTATACCACTGCCGTTAACAGTGCTCAGGCAACATATGATCAAATCGTCCAGTCGGCTGCTCAAGCTCTCCGAACCAATTCTCAGGCCGCCGAGCAAACCGCCTACGAGGCTCTGCAGACCGAATGGGAAACCGTTGATGCCGCCTGGAGTACCTGGGAAGCCGATACTCAGGAGTTGACACAGAAAGCCGAAGCGGCCTATCAGCAACAAATCACCCAGGCGAATCAAACACGCTGGCAGCAGGATTTGAATGCACAAACCACAACCGAGGATTCCCTCCGTCAAACCCGGGCCTCCTACGACAACGCCACCACCACGCATTATGCCAACTGGATCAACAACATCGCCGACGATCAGGTCAGCTACCTTCGTACTGGTGGCTACAACGGTTGGTCTCAGGATCAGGCCTTCGATGACCATGTCGCCGCTTTGCAGTCCGATCAGAACGACCGCAACAATGCGATCAGCGGCTCCCTGACGACTCTCGTCACCGGCGTCGGAGATGCACTTGTCAGCAACGCGACCGCACTGAGTAACAACGCCCTCGCACAAGCCAATGCGATTAACGCCGCCGAGGCGACCTATCATTCGGCCATTTCCGCATTGCCTGCTCGTCCGAACGATTTGCTGATCACTCAGGCTGAAAACGAGGCGGTCATCTACGGAGCTCAGGATGCCACCATCCGCGATTTGGAAGAAATCTATCGACTGGCCGTTCAGAATGCCCGGGCAATTTATGAAGGAGCAATTCAGGACGCAGCAGCTCTCAAAGTGACGGCGACCACACAGGCTCTGGTCGACTATCAAATCGCCGTCGCTCAGAACGAATCCACAGCCGCGGCCGCTCAGGCCACCACTTCCGGAACAGACGAAGATCAACAGGCTGCTGCCGAAGCCGCTGCTCAGCTGGCCTACATGCAGGCTTACGCAACTTCTTATGTCGCCTATCAAACCGCTCAAACTGTGGCCGACAATAACTACGAAGAGGCCATCAATACCGCCGACAACGGCTACGCCGATGGCATCGCCGCAGCCGAAGCGATCCGCCAGGGTCAACTCGATACCGCCTGGAATATCTACAGCATGGCGACCCTCGAGTCCGATCTGACTTACCAGACAGACTACGAAACCACACAACAGGTCTTCCGCACCGATAGCAGTCTGGCTCAACAGACACAGCGAACCAATTCCTTTGAAGCAAGTCGCGATCTGGCCGTCAATCAGGCGACCGCTCAGCGGGATTACCAGAACGGTCAGCGACCCGACGCCGCGACACCCAGCACATCGACAGGCTACAATTCCCTGTTGACTCAGGAGTCCGAGACTTACGATCAAGCAGTGAATGGGTCCAGATTAGCCTACCAGGGTTCAACTGTCGATTCTCAGCAGGGTTATCACACCGGATTATCCCAGGCCAGCAGAGACGATCAGGCCCGCTATCTCGAAGCCGAACGGCTCTACGACATCGCCATTGCCGATGCCAACCTCGCCTTTGAACAGGCCCGCATTGCTGCCCAGACAACCCGTCGAGGTCTCGTTGCCGAAGCCGATGCCGACTATGCTTATGAAATTGCTCAAGCGGATGCCGCTCACATCTCGGGGGAACGAGCCGCGAATGTGGCTGCCTGGACCTCTCTCTCGACCGACCTCGGCACACCCTATGCCCAGTTCAAACTGGACGAAGCCCAGGCTCAAGCGGATACCTGGGACGCCGTCAAAACCCAGTACATCGCCCAGTACAATCCAGCTGGCTCCGATAACTTCGCCACCGCAAATCTGACCGCCTCGACCAGCCGGGATCAGGCTTGGACAACTTACGCTCTGGCTCAGGCGACGATTAATCATCAGCAGGAAGTCGATCGGCTGAATTTGAAAGCCGGGTTTGATTTGGGGATCACCGATGCCCAGCATCAGCAGACGACCAAACTGGCCGAAGTCCAGCAGCAGTTCCAGCAGGCCAAATACGGCATCGAAGGCTACTCGCAGTCCGACTACGACTATGCCGGTTTAGCGGTCGAAACCTACGAGGATGAATACGGCAATCCGATCACTTACGAACCGAGCCGAGACACCGTCTACCGCAATTCGGTCAAGCAGGCCTGGCGTGATGGCGACCAGACCCAGTCCACCGCCCGGCTCGATTATGTGACCAACCTCAGCGGAATCCATCAAACCACCGAAGCCGATCTGGCCGAAGTGAATCGGATCTACCAGCAAGCCCTGGCCGATGCCAACCGCACCGCCTCCGATACCCGAGCCCTCGTCCGCACCACCTTCAACAAACTCGAAGCCGACACCTACGCCCAGGAAACCGCAGCCTGGACAACCTCCGCTCCCACACCCTGGCACAAACAAGCCGCCCAGAATGCCGAGGCTCAGGCCGACTACATCGAAATCGAACAAACCCAACTGCTTGCGAAAAAACAAGCCGAGAACGCTGCCGAGCGGGACTATGCCCACCAGAGGGAACTGGCACGGGAGACATTAAGCAGTAGTCGAGCAATAGAATATGCCAATGAAGCCATTGACCAACAGCAGTTTCTCGAGAACGGTGGAGATGAGTATTACGACGAAACTTATGATGCCTATCAAAATGTAACGGTTGATTTGCCGACTGGCGTTTCCTACGAATCCGATTCCGATCCGCAACACTATGAGAACAGCCTGTCTGATGATAATTTTTCTGGCCAACTCAATCTCAACGGAACTTTTGGATCGCAAATAGGAAACGGAAACAATGATCCCGGCTCTTCAGAGGATGGCTACGCGAGTTATGAATTAGCCAGTCAACAGTCAGGAAACGTCCGAGGAAGCTCTTTCTCATCAAATAATGCATTGGGAAGCCTGGGTTCATCCAGCGCCCAAATCAACGGAGTTCAGAACGTCAATTGGACCGGGAATCTAGAAAACCAGCAAACGAATCAACAAGATGGCAGCCAGATTACATCAGTTGAATTTGGTGGGACAGAAGCTTGGCAATCACAAAGTAATCGTATTACAGATGGCATACCAGATGATTTGGAAGATGTTGGTGAATTTGGGAGCCAAGCAAACAATTCAGAAGGCAATTCAAATCCCACTGAATTACCACTTCCTCCACTGAATGAAGAACATGAATTCATTGGTCCCGTATTTGACTATTATCACGACACATCAGATCTTCCGGATGGGAATTACTTTGACGTTTATGGATTGTCTCCAGATGAATTTGAATTGTTTGAGGAACTAGTTGCTGAAATCAATAGTCTGCGAAAACAGATTGAACGTGTGGAAGAAGAAATTCGTAAACTTGAGGAAGAAAAATCTGATATCCTGTTCTTTAGCTGGCTAAGGAACAGTTGGTTTGATGAGCAAATCAACAAAAAAATCAATGAAAAGTTAGATTTAGAAGCAAGATTACGTGAATTGGAAGAAAAGTTTACTGAGTTGGGGTTTGGTAATTCAGCTTCGTACGGGCAGGGAAGCGATTGGACTCATGGTGGAAATTCTCGCCCCAAAGCAGGTGGACCAGGATTGGAAGGTGCTGTTGCCGCGTATGAAGCTTCAAGGATGTATCGCCATGAACAAGGCTTGATTCCAGATAATATTTATATTAAAGCAATTACAGTTTATTATGGTCTCAAAGATGCTCGCGCAATTGCAGAAGGAGGGATTAACTTAAGCAAAGGGGCTTGGGAAATATTAGAGCGAAAGCTTAAAACATCAAAAGCTCGAAGAAGCGCATTCAATGAGACAGCTGAAGAAGCATTCGAAAACGCACAAAAGAACAGAACTTTTGACGACCCAAATGACTGGCCATCTCATGGCGGTGAATACATTGATGATATGCCAAATTTTGGTAATGGACAGCCATTTGGTTCAAGGGGGCTAACGGATGACGCAGCTGAGTCTGCATTAGATGGGATGAGAAATGATGGTGGCCACGCAATGCGTCATTTAGTTGGCGACCTCATACCTAACAGCGGTACGCTAGCCAACCGTCTTGATACGTTTAAGCAAATTGCCAATGAGATTCTGAGAAACCCAGAACACGTTGCCCCTTGGCGAATTGGTGCGACTCAAGGTACTGCCTATCTCGGAACATCGGGCGGGCGGCGAGTCGTAATTGTTGTGGCAGATGAAGGGCCATATGCAGGGAAGGTCATATCCTCGTTTATCCCAGATGAAAACCAACTTCAGTTGATTCTTGGAAGGTGATTCCGATGAAGATGTCGTTTGATACAATTGTCTCTCCTGAAGGAGCCAATACATTTGTGCTTCACAGCTATTTCTCAACTAGTACTAATGTCGACTCTCTCATAGAAAAAATAAAAGTTGCTGTATCAGTACCGATCGAGTGGTTTGACTTAACAGAGCAAGAGGGAAATCTGAGACTGATACTTGTCGAGATTGCCTTTGGAACGATGCAAGAATTCGCCCAAATGGCCGCAACTTTACTTCAGTTCGCCAAGTCGTCGGCAAAAATAGAAATAATTGTGTTGATGTTTGATGGTGCGTTCTGTGGGGAAGAGCAACTACTTGGCGATGCTATTGCGGACCAAATCTATGGAATCGCAACTCCTTTTAGTGGACCATTGCTTTGCTTGGACCGAGAGATTTTACTTTCAGAGTATTGGCGATCACTGATTTGTCATTTGCGATCTGTATACTTGGAGAATGTCAACGCGGGTGGCACCGGTTGATGCGAAGCTGCTACCGCTGTGACGAAGTTACAAGAGGTATTTTTATCGGTTTCAATCTCAGAATTTGATGAGAACATGCTAAATTCCCCTCCGAACCGACCGCTCGGCTCAGCAGGCCAGTGACGCCATCACACAGCAGCAACTGCTCGAAAACGGCGGCTACGAATATGAACCGGGCGATTACGATCCGTACGAGAACGTCACCGTCGATCTCCCCAACGGAGTCAACACCAGCAATACAGGCGATCCAACCGCCTTCGAGAACGATCTCGATGACGGCAACTTCAACGGCGACCTGAACCTCGGCAACACCTTCGGCTCAGGGATCGGCAACGCAAACTATGAAGGAGGTTCCTCCGAAGAGGCCTTCTCCCCCTACGACCTCGCCTCCCAGCAGGCCGGCCAGCAGCGGGGCCAATCCTTCAACGCCAACAACCCCCTCGGCAACCTGGGCACCTCCAGTGCCCAAATCAATGGGGTTCAAAACGTTAATTGGACAGGCAACCTGAGCAACCAACAAACCAACCAGCAGGAAGCAGGCCAGATTGAAAGTGTCGATTTTGGGGATTCCGACGGTTGGGATCAGGCAACAACCGGAACGGAACCAACAGGGACTCTCGCCGCCTTTGGAAATGGCTCTCCCACATCTCCGGGCAATCCCAGCGGATTACCAACAGAAGCAGCCGGGAGGGCTCAGAATGCCTCGGGATTGAGCGAGGCTGATCGGCAACAAAAACTGAATGAACTCGAAAGCCGAAGGAATAAACTTGATCAGTGGTATAGGGAATTAGATGCGTTTAATAATGGGACAAGCAAGTTTTCTGAACTGCACATTCGAAGAGAAATCAGTACAGAAGAAAACATTATTGCAGATATTGAAGCTGAGCTGGGAGCAAGTACAGCCACCCAAGAAAACAGCAATCGCAGGCGAGCCAATGAGATTCAAGCAGAAATTCTAAAGATCGATCAAACAATTCGATTAATTAAGAAAGATATCAAGCAGGTAGAGTCAGATTTAGAATGGGCAGAAAGTTACATCCCATATTTTAACAAACCTGATCCTGGATATCTCAGAAGTATCTTGAGTAGTCTTAATGCTGATCTGGCATATTATCAATCAGTAAGACAACGGTTGGTAAACGAACTCAATCGCCTGGGCGAAGAAGCAACGAATGGTTCCACTCAAGCTCCCACTGAACAAGAAATTCTAGACGCTTATTTGAGAGGAATTGGAAAGGGCATTGGGTTGGATGGAATCAACAGTGCAATTGAATTTGGAGTAGGCGTTCAAAATGCTGTCATTAATTATGATGAAACATATTCCAGTGCTGGGGAATTCATTTATAACGCTGCAGACTTTATTTATAATAACGCGGGTTCGGTTGTAGATGTTGCACAACTCCAATCAGAACTTAGCTGGCAAATGGCTCATAATTACGATGGAGTCATGGCGATTCTTCTTAATGGAGACACTTCTGATTCTGAAGGAATGTCAGAGGATCTGAAGTCAGCTTTGCTCTCTGCACATGAAGCCTACACCAGCATCTTGAATGACATTGAGGAATACCTCGAAGGCTTGGATGAACTGGAAAAGGCGGAGCTCAAGGGGCGGATTATTGGAAATATTGTGATGGCTGTTTTAGAAGCTCTCGCATCAGGTGGCGTTGCCGCTGCAGGTAAGGCCGCCAAATCTGGCAAGTTCCTGAATAAGATTGATGATTACTTACCACAAGGAACGTTGAAAAACAAACCGATTATGGCTGATGGTTCAAGCCCATCGATTTCAGGTAACAAAACTCCAGACGGAATTGAAACAGATGGAAAAACTGCTCAAGGTGCATTTGATGAAGCGAAAACTAATGGTTTACCAATCTTTAATCAATTGCCCTCTTGCTTTGTTGCAGGAACTCCCATTCTGACACCCGCTGGCTCAATACCAATTGAACAAATTCAAATTGGTGACATCGTCTGGTCGAAAAACGAATATCATCCTAACGGAGATCTGCTTCCTCGAAAAGTCGAAAAAACGTTTGTACTGACAGCTCCAGTCATGTTAGTTTGTGCTGGCGGACAAACAATAAAAACAACACCTGAGCATCCATTTTACGTTGACGAAAAAGGCTGGGTACCCGTCAAAGATCTCATCGAAGGGGATCTACTGGTCAGTCATGATGGCTCTGTTACTCCCATATCGGCTGTCATCAATTCTGGTGAACTTAATACGGTTTACAACTTCCGAGTCGCAGAAGACCACACTTATTTCGTCGGCGATGAATTCTGGGGATTTTCGGTTTGGGTTCATAATACATATAGCATTCAACCGATACCTGGTGACATAGTCAATGGGCAGCAGGTATATGGCATATGGGATGATACACTCAATGGCGGGCAAGGTGGTTGGGTATTAAATTCAAATACAAATAAGCCAGTACGATCAACAAGCCAACAAAACTTGGGAAATGTCGCAGATAATGCTAACAAATTATCCAACTTGCCAGCTAACCCAACATTTAATTCAAACTTTCCTTCAAAGGTTAGACATAAATTATCATGGCTGGGGGGAGCAGTGAGAAAGGCAAAAGATGGAGGTATTGATGATGCTAAAGCATTAGCTGAGGCTGCTTACAGGAGTGGAAACGGACGTGTTGGTGCTCCTGTTGGACAGGGGCACTCCTATGCAGTTTACTTTGAAGATGGGCCAGTTACATGGGTGTTTTTGCCTAATGGTGAATTCATATCAATGAGGAAAAACTAAATGAATGGAAATCTTGATGTAAATGTTCCAGGCACTTGGACGAATATACGGAACCACCCCATATTCAGTGAAGAACCATTTTCCGAAGAATGGTATCAAGGAGATCACAGTGCAGACATCAGTAATCTACGTGAGATTTGTACTCAAATAATGCATATAAATAATAGTTGTAATTTTTTGCTTCGAATACTTGATGATTGCACCCTGTTTGCTGTAGTAGATTGCAAAGACGAATTTCATTTTGAAGTATTTCCTGTTTCTGCAGAAAAGAACAACTCATTTATTTACATTAATGTCATTCAACCTATCGAATATGAAGGCGAATTTAATTCGGTTAATAATGCTGTAAAATTCTTGTCCGAAAATGTTTTCAATCGGTAGTCGTGTAACGCGGGTGGCCCAACCGACGTTGTCGGTTGGGGAGCGGAGCGACAAGATGAAACCACCATGCGACTTCGGGCTTTGAATAGTCCAGTAGAGCGCGGGTGGCACGACCGACTTAGTCGGCTTGTCTTTACCCACATTTTTACAAAGTCGTGCCGGGGTGTTTTGCTTTTTCCGAAAATCTTAAGTTCTTACTTCTCAAAGACATTCATTATTTGAGCAGCATTCTGGAAGTCATTTGGTGCGAGAATTGCTCGCGGGTGGCCCGACCGACTTTTGTCGGTTGGGTTGCGGAGCAACAAGATGAAATCACCCTGCGGTTTCGGGTTTTCAAAGTCATCATACAACTCCCAACAGTCCAACCGATTACGATAGTCACGGACCTGTCACTGTCCGAAAGGTTGAAGAGACATTCCTGAGACAGGCATCGGTAGCAACACTTTCTGTGGGCGGTCAAACCGTCACCACGACTTTGGAACATCCCTTCTATGTCGACGAGAAAGGCTGGACTCCCGCGCGTGACCTCGAACACGGCGATCTCATCGTCGGTATGGACGATTCGCTAACCCCGGTCACTGCGATCCTCTCGACAGGCCAAATCGAATCCGTCTACAATATGCGAGTCGCCGAAGACCACACGTACTTCGTCGGCGACGAGCACTGGGGATTTTCGCTCTGGGTGCACAATACGTATGTTGCCGTAGAGTATAATGGAAAATACGCATTGGAAGGTCCTCAAGGGTATGTCACGCAGGAGATTTACCAACTTGATGGTACTTCACAAACAGTGGTAATTGTATTCAATACCAAAGAAGAGGCTTGGGATTATGCCAAAGGATTGCCAGCTTACGATAGTACTCACCACGCCGACTGGGAATTATTAGGACCTCGTGGAGGAAAAAATGGAAGTGGTTCTGAAACAAGTGGTGTTGATTTTGCACTGGAACCAGGTCAACGCCTCACTTTTCCAGAACAGTCACTATATGGTCATACGGAAGGCAAAATACTTGATTTCCTTATGGAATCAGCACAACTCGGTCCTGGCAAGTATCTTGAAATATCGGGTCAACGGCCTCCATGTTCCTCTTGTAAAAGAGCTATGCAAAAAACTTCAGCAGATTACAATATGACTATTGAATACATTGACTCAACTGGTGACCGATGGATTTGGATTAACGGGACTGTACAATAAGAGGAAGGATGGACATGGACCCATACAAAGTCGAAGTAGAATTAGAAGGAACAAACAGCATTGTAACAGCAACAAATATTGCAGGAAGAAAGTTAGAACTGGAGACGAGAAAGAAGTTCAATCGAATATTCTCCACTTATCTGCATAGATACGGAATTGATGGCGTTCAATCAAGAATGATAAACAAATCGATAGGAGAAATAATAGACGAATTCGACAATTCCCTGTTACTGAAACCTTCGGTAGAAGGAGAAATCGGTGGTATGAAATATCAATTGTTCGATCCCGTTGAACAGACGGACGAAGACGAATAGAGCAAGAGTGTATACATATATAGTTTTGGCGTGAATACGGCAATCCGATCACTTACGGCAGGGTGGCTGGGTCAGCAGCGCCAGCGGATGGCCCTTCCCTGAAAGAGTTTAGTCGTCCCTGAATAACCCAGATTTTGTGTTTCGATTCCTGATTTGTTCAGTGTGTAGTTAGGAACCTGTCAGAAGTGGCCAATTGTTGGGGATTTGTCTCGGAAGAATGAGTTGACATAACCGATTTATCAGCTTGTCGATGGCCAGGATGGGGAAAAATTGAGCGCAGGCCAGCCCGGCCAGGAGCTTGCGCAGGTTGTAACCGATCGCACTCACCAGAGCATTGATGCGATCTCCTTCGCGACCCTTCAAATAGTTTCGCTCCATCCGGTGATCGCTCTTGAGATGGCCAATTGTGGGCTCAATCGCGCTGCGACGTTTGAGCATTTTCCGAAACGCCCGCGTCGCCGTTTTTGGGATCCGTCCAGCCAGGTGCACCTTCCCCGATCCCTCATAATCATGGCCACGATAGCCACGATCAACCATGATGTGTGCGGGCTCAATCTCAGTGATCTTCACCACCTGATCAACCGCCTGCTGAAGTGTGTGGCCATCGAAGGGATTCCCATGCAAAGCAAGGACTCCGACGATGAAGCTGTTGGCGTTTGTGGTCGCTACACTCACTTTGCAGCCGAATTCATACTTCTTATGCGCCTTCCCTTTGGCAATGCACTCGACATGCGGTTCGTGGACGCTGTAGATTTTCGGACTGTCGGTTCGCTGTTGTTTAAAGATTTGCCTTACGATTGTCAGCAGTTGCTCGAGGGCTTCCCGGTGCGTCTGATTGGTGAGGCTGGTCACCAGAGTGTTTTCCCTGGTGCGATCGCTGAGCGATCCACTGATATTGTCGGTTCGATCCGCCGCACCGAAGTCGTCTCAATCAGGTTGACGCGGGTGGCCCAACTGACTTTGTCGGTTGGGTTGCGGAGCAACAAGATGAAACCACCATGCGTTTTCTGGCTTTAATTGACTTCCAACAACCCAAATAGCCAACCTGAACAGCAAAACTTAAAGTCTACGACGACATGAAACAGATTCCCTCCGTCACGTTCTCGTGCTACAAACGAGGGTAACCGGTTTCCATGTTCATGTTTATTGTGGACATGCTTAATCCGTCTTGAAACCCTGGCGAACTGGCCTCTTCCAGCCGTGATCAGGCCTGGACAACTTACGCTCTGGCTCAGGCGACGATTAATCATCAGCAGGAAGTCGATCGGCTGAATTTGAAAGCCGGGTTTGATTTGGGGATCACCGATGCCCAGCATCAGCAGACGACCAAACTGGCCGAAGTCCAGCAGCAGTTCCAGCAGGTCAAGTACGGCATCGAAGGCTACTCGCAGTCGGCTTACGACTATGCCGGTTTAACGGTCGAAACCTACGAGGACGAATACGGCAATCCGATCACTTACGAACCCAATCGCGATACCGTCTACCGCAATTCGGTCAAGCAGGCCTGGCGGGATAGCGACCAGACCCAGTCCACCGCCCGACTCAATTATGTGACCAACCTCAGCGGAATCCATCAAACCGCCGAAGCCGATCTGGCCGAAGTGAATCGGATCTATCAGCAAGCCCTGGCCGACGCCAACCGCACCGCCTCCGATACCCGAGCCCTCGTCCGCTCCACCTTCAACAAACTCGAAGCCGACACCTACGCCCAGGAAACCGCAGCCTGGACAACCTCCGCTCCCACCCCCTGGCACAAACAAGCCGCCCAGAACGCCGAGGCCCAGGCCGACTACATCGAAATCGAACAGACCCAACTGCTCGCGAAAAAACAGGCTGAGAACGCCGCCGAGCGGGACTATGCTGTTGAACGGGAATCCGCCTGGAAAACCCTCCGAACCGACCGCTCGGCTCAGCAGGCCAGTGAGGCCATCACTCAGCAGCAACTGCTCGAAAACGGCGACTACGAATATGAACCGGGTGATTACGATCCGTACGAGAACGTCACCGTCGACCTACCAACCGGAGTTAACTACAGCGACACCGGAGATCCGACCAAATTCGAAAACGATCTCGATGACGGCAACTTCAACGGCAACCTGAACCTCGGCAACACCTTCGGCTCAGGGATCGGCAACGCCAACTATGAGGGAGGTTCCTCCGAAGATGCCTTCTCCCCCTACGACCTCGCCTCCCAGCAAGCCGGCCAGAAACGGGGCCAATCCTTCAACGCCAACAACCCCCTCGGCAATCTGGGAACCTCGAGCGCCCAAATCAATGGGGTTCAAAACGTCAATTGGACTGGTAACCTAAGCAACCAGCAAACCAACCAACAAGACGGGAGCCAGATTGGAAGTGTTGATTTTGGAGCGGCCCAACAATGGCAGCGTTCAGCAGTCGCTGGGGGTGGCTCAAATGCCGGGACTGCTGCTGTCACAGGTTCATCAAATGGTGAACCGGATTTAGTTAAAATCTATGAACTATATGACAGCAATGGAAATTTTCTAGGAATCAGGGAAGATCGACACTATTCGATCGATCCTTTTGGTCAACCTTCTCGAACGGAATCCACTTATTACTTGAGTAACGGGGATGAAGTTGCTCCGATCGATTTTGATCAGGAAAAACTTGTCGATACACAGGACAATACAATCCCCAATGCTCCGACTCGACCGAATATCCCTGAGAATCAACCTGAAAACAATATTCCGATAAGTGACCCTCGTAACTCCAATGGGCTGACGAATGAGGAACAATATGCACTGCAATTGGAGTTACAGGACAACTATTTAGCCCAAACTTCAATCCAGAACAAGCTTGAAGAACTGTATGACGAACTTGAAGGGGCTCAGAATTCCTGGACAGGTTGGGGGCATCGGGATGTCTCAGAAATTCAAAGCGAGATTGACTATTACGAGGAGTCACTGGCGGAGAAACAAAGGCAGGAAGAAAGTCTGCGTAATCAACTGGAAAACCCGGGCAATTTCGATTGGCAGGGCGGAGACTATGTCGGCGAGATGTCACTGGAAGACAAGTTCTATAACGCTTTAGGAATTGCGATTGATGAAGGCTACATTGAGGATGAACTCGGCACACAGGGCTCAGGAATCTTCTCTGCCGAATTCATTCAGGGATTTGCTCAGGAGTTGATTCGCGACATTCTCCTGCGAGCCGCTGGCTCGGCCACAGGTGTTGGTGGTGTCGTGACTATCGGACTATCCATCAAAGACGCAGCTGAAATCTTTGCGGAAGTTCTCGAAGCCTATTACGAGATTCGAGACGCCTACACAGAAGAAATGCTCGACGAGGCTGCCAAAGTCCTCGCTGAAAAAATCGCTTCTGTCCTGATCGAAAAAGCCATGGACAAAGCAATCGACGGCGGCAGCAGACTGGGTAGCCGCCTTGGAGAAAATCTCCCCACAACCACAATCGCCAAACCAATCACCGTCGGTGAATCTACTGCCAACGTTGACACTAGCACGAATACCGCAAACAATGTTCCAGAAGCAAATGGCAATGGCGGAGAAATACCAGGCGACGCCCAAGCCAACGGAAATGGTAATGCAAACGGAGGATTTCAGGCTGGGCAGAATCAGGGTGGGAATGGAGGTAATCCTAATAATCCGTTCCTACCAACAGGAAATCAATCGAATCATAATGATTACGACGACTACGACACATTGAACATGGGAAGTGGTGGTGAACTCGATGGACCGAATGTATTGCACAATAATATCGAACCGGACGACCTCGATGGTAGTAATCTCACAGGCGGTACAAATTATGATGACGCCACCGATCTTTCCAATATTCCAGACGGTCACTTCTCTACTGTGATGTTTCATCGGATACCTGGAGACTCAAACCTTGCGAGATCTGTAATTCAAAATGGGTTTGACAAGCTAAAGTCTGGTGGTAAAGGGCAATTTTCATCAGCTTCTCTGAGAAATAGGTGGATTCAATTTTGAAATGCACGGGTTTTGGGTTCGAACAGTTCGTGTGGTGATTTGAATTGGTACTTTTTGCGAGGCCGGTTGTTCAACTCCATCACAGCCGCTTGAATATCCTCGGCTTTCAGTTTACGGAAATCGCTCCCCTTCAGGAAGTATTGCCGCAGAAGCCCGTTGGTGTTCTCATTCTGGCCGCGTTGCCACGGCTGGCGAGCCGGAGCAAAATAGATCGCACAATGCAGGGCTTGCTCCAACTCTCGATGACCCGAAAACTCACTCCCGTTGTCCGTCGTCAAAGTTCGAATCAATGACGATGGCAACCCCTCAAACGCAAACACCGAAGCCGCGTTCAACGTCGATGCTTTCTTGTCCGGCAGATAGCTCGCCACAAGATAGCCGGTCTTGCGTTCGACATGCGTGACAATGTAGCCGGTCCCCTTTTGACCCTCGATGGTATCCGATTCCCAGTGCCCGATCCGCGAACGATTGCGTGCAGAAACCGGTCGCTGATCCATTGGCTTTTTGGTCGGGTCGCATCGTCTGGAGATCCCTGTGCCGTAGCGTTTGCGGCGTTTCTTTCTCGATTGACGCAGCTGCCTGTAGATGTTGCCGCCCTGCTTTTTGTTTGCTTTGATCCAGGCGTAAATCGTCTCAATGGATATTCGCATTCTGGCCTCCCGAGGATGCAGTCGCAAGAGTTGACCTGCAATCTGTTCCGGCGACCACTTGAGAGACAACTTATCGAGCAGGAATTCTTTGAGCGGAGCGTGGTTGAGTTTCCAGGGGAGTTTGCAGAGTTGTCGACGCCGTCGCGCTTTGCGGTCGGCTTTCCCGGCGAAATACTTCCCGGTCGCATCCGAATTCCGCCGCAGTTCTCGGGAGATCGTGCTGGGGTCTCGGGATAACTCGCGCGCAATTTCTATTCGAGAGTGTCCCAGGGCGTGCATGTGCGCTATGGAATCACGTTCCTCAGCAGTAAGATGCGTGTGTGACATTCGTGATTTCTTCTTAGTAGGATTGATGGTCGTTTGGTCAAAACAAACCATCTCACGAATGTCACTCTTTTTCCATCAACCCGTGCATTTCAAAATTGAATCCACCATATTAAGCAACTCATGGAACAAGCTGGATTTATTAATGTTCGAATAATCGGCGAGTCGCCAAGAACAGAATATCAAGGTCGTCTAGGAGCTAGGGCTATTCTTTATGAAGGAACAAAGCCATGAATAATTCGATCAATAATATGAATCTTGATGAGGCCATTGATTATTTGAGTTTTGCAAATACTGCAGATGAAGGACCTTATTGGTTAATGCGGTTAGGGAAAGAGCCAAGCGTCTCAGAAAATGAAAAATTACTAGAAGCGATGAAGATCATTTGGAAATCAACTAGTGATAACGATTCCATAGCACGCGAAGTGGCTTTCCACTGCGGAACTATGCTTAACTTCAGTAATTCATGTCACGATGCACTTGTGCAAAGTAACGCAAGTAAAGCAACAATCTACTATATGGAAAAACTAACCATAGCTGCATACGATATTCTCGCCGGTGAAAATGCACTGCAATGGCAGACTCCGTTTGCTGCAGAGTGAGTAATCGACCACGGTGGGTGGCCCGCCCGATTTTGTCGTTTGATTCTCAGAGAGATAAGATGAATCCACCCTGCAGTTTCTGGCTTTAATTGACATCCAACAACCCAAATAGCCAACCGGAACCGTAAAACTTAAAGTCTACGACGACGAGAAATAGATCCACTTCGACACGTTCTCATGCAACAAACGAAGACAACCGGTCGCCATGTCCACGTTTCTTGTGGACATGCTTAATCCGTCTTGAAATCCCTGCAAATCTGACCGCCTCCTCCAGCCGGGATCAGGCCTGGACGACTAACACTCTGGCTCAGGCGACGATTAATCATCAGCAAGAAGTGGATCGGCTGAATTTGAAAGCGGGGTTTGATTTGGGGATCACCGATGCCCAGCATCAGCAGACGATCAAACTGGCCGAAGTCCAGCAGCAGTTCCAGCAGGTCAAGTACGGCATCGAAGGCTACTCCCAAGCGGCTTACGACTATGCCGGTTTAACGGTCGAAACATTCTGATTAACAATTCTTCTTTGATCATTTCATACTACCTTCAGATCAAACAGGAGCATTATTGGGAAGCGATTCCGGCCGAATTGAAAGACAACTACTATGATGCGAGCCGCTGAAATACCAGTATCTATCAATCGCTTGAAGTCCAGAACCGTCAAAAGTGATCGGGAAGTTTTGCAGGGTTTACGCATTGATTTGTAAGTGCAATTTGACGAATTTCAGCTGGTATTTCATGCTATTTCAAATAGCTGTTCTCATTGTTGGTTTCCGCGTTCCTCTTGTAGTCTATGAAATTAAGTTAAGAAATTGGACCGCGTTTCATGTGATGGAAGATTCACCTCATGTGGCTTTGGCGACTCTTTTACAAAGACCACGCTTGCTGCGAGGTATATTACGATAAAAAACACAGGGATAAACGATTCGATCTGCGTCAATGTCATATATCGACCGGAATCTCCGCCCTTTCCCAGCATTGTCCATTCCAGAACACTGTATGGTTGAGCGGGCAACTCCTTTTCAAGAAGTCCAACAACTTTGTATTTCGCTTCGTTCAACCTTCGGTAAGATAGAGTCAGCAAGACCCACAGAACACACAAGCCGATCCCGACTAACAGCAAAGGCAAAATCAATCCTGCTCGTACTTCTGTGTCGCTTTGAAGCAACTGGCCAATGGCGGCGAGAACCAGTGTGTGTAAGGTTATAAACGCAAGGTGCATGCTATGTCGCCGAGTGCTGACACGATCCGCCATTTCGACGTAGAGTTTGTATTGCTCAAGCAATAAATGCTGTATCTCTTGATGTTTTGGATTGCATGGTTGATCTGGGGCGGATTCAGACATTGATTTGGCCTAATTTACGGGAAGTAGTCTGATTTCTCAAACTGAATTTACAGGAATCGATTTAGGGTTATGAATAGAATTATGTAGCCCAATTGCCAACATGCTTTCAACGTTCCGTATCTTCTCTAGGTGACGTCTACCAATAGCAGTTCGCCGCAGAACACTTAATCAAACGACTGCTTACCTGTACGCTTCCAATTCCATCATTGAGCCGGTGATGAGAGAGATTAATCGCATGGTCTTTATCACAGTATTTCATGAACAAATTCCATTGCTATGTGAATGCGACATAGTCGGAATACTGTTGTGGGCACGAATCGGAACTCGCCTCCCGGAACAGGGCAATCGCATGAGAAAACTCTGTAAATACAGCGTTTTTAGTGTGATTGTTAGCAAAAAAGATGCGATTTCGTGTCATCAACTTTAGTGGAACTGTCGAAAACTCCTGTTTTTTAAGTATTTTTGTAAGTAATTCTCATGCGATTGCCCTGCCTCCCGGAATCAGTTGCCGTTAGTACTCATGGAAACGAATATCAATAGGGAACTGTATATTCAACGCAATGACTTATGCACTCAATTGCTGAGAAATGACTGGGTTCAACTCTCAACCTCCTGACAGGCCCCTCATTGATATCTAGTATTTATATTTGGAAAGCTAGTCTTAACGGGTCCACTACCCTGCCCATCGAACTCAATCTGATCTGGGATGTATGCGTATAATACTTGGCCATCAAAGCAGATATCTCATCGTAGAGTTTGTAATGATCCAATATGACTGAATGATTTATTTTCAATTCCTCATTGTGGACTTCCCCAAGAATAGTGGGCGCGGGGTAATGGTTAAGTCACTTGTACAAACTGCGCAGGGCTCAGATAGCCCAGTGCAGAATGTTTCCGTACTCGATTATAAAACACTTCGATGTATTCAAACAGGCTCGATCGAGCCTCTGAACGCTTCTTGTATCGCTCATGATGAACGAGCTCTTTCTTCAACGTCGCAAAAAATGACTCCATGGGAGCGTTGTCCCAACAGTTCCCTTTCCGGCTCATCGAACAGGTGATTCCCATCGAGGTCAACACCTGTTGATAATCCTCGCTAGCGTACTGACTCCCGCGGTCTGAGTGAAGCGTTAATTCTTTGAGGTCTGCATTCGACACGGCCTCCTGATCCACTGCCATCCTCAAGGCATTGACCACCAGGTCTGAGGTCATGCGTTCGGCCATCGACCAGCCTACAACTTTGCGCGTATACATATCCAGCACTGCTGCCAGGTACAACCAGCCCTCCTCAGTCCAGATGCAGGTGATGTCACTCAGCCAAACTTCATTGCTTTTTGTCACGGCATCAAACTGACGATCCAGATGGTTCTCAGCCACGGGCCGGGAATGATTCGAGTCCGTGGTGTTTTTGAACTTCTTCCTGGTTTTTGCCTGAATTCCAGCCTGATTCATCAATTTGGCCACCGTATTCTCTGAGACCTCATAGCCGCGTTCCAGCAATTCTCTATGCATCCGAGGAGAGCCATACACTTCTCGTGTCTCCTGATGAATCTCCTTCATGGCCTGTGTCAACTCCTGTTGATTCTCCTGGCGTATACTCATCGGACGATTCTTCCAGGTGTAATATCCACTCCGGGAAACCTCGAAGATTTCACACATCCGAGCTACTTCAAAGTCTTCTTCATGGTCATCAATAAAGGTAAATCTCACTGATTTTCCTTCGCGAAAAAGGCTGCTGCTTTTTTTAAAATCTCTCGATCCATTCTCAGCTTACGATTCTCCTCGCGCAGCTGTCGCAACTCTTCACGTTCGGATTCAAACAACTTCTCGTTGGACTTCGATTCTTTGCCGCTCATGAACTTCTCTTTCCAGTTGCGTAAAACACTGACATGAATATCCAGGCGTCGAGCCGCCTCGGCCAGCGGATAATGCTGCTCGGTCACCAGTCCCACGGCATCCCGCTTAAACTCTTCAGAATAACGCCGCCGCGTCCGTTTTCCAGCCTGTGATGATCCCGACATAGTCGACTCCTCTCGGAGAGCTTACACTCTCTTTTGGGCGCCCACTATTCTTGGGGAAGTCCAGTTTCGGATATCACTGAGCAAGGCACAGGGATCCGATACCTACTGCTATACCAGGGAACAAGTTGAGGCTATGGTGTCGCACTGCCAGAAAACGCCTTCACTGGAGTGGATGAAAAATGTCATCGTCGGCCTGGCAACAACCGGCATGCGCATCGGCGAATTTGTTTCCCTACGTTGGTCAGACCTTGATCTCGAAAACAATGTCATTCAACTGACCGATGAACGATCAAGTAAACGTCGCAAACAGGCTGGCTCTGTCAGGACGATCAAAGGTAAGCGTGGACGAACGATCCCACTCCATGAAACCTTTAAAACGATTCTCAAACAGATTCCCATGCATCACGATGGACTCGTATTTCATGGTCCACTCGGTGGCAAAATAAAGCCGGATGTGATTCGTAGAAATTTGATCAAGCAGATTCTTGAGCCATTAAGTTCCAGCTTCCCCATCCCTGTAGGTGAGATCGGATTTGAACATGGACGACTCCATAGTTTTCGACACTACTTCGTCAGCGAAGCCTTCCGACAAAACGTGACCGAGGCTCAAATCATGGAATGGGTCGGACACAAGGATTCAGAGATGGTCAAGCTCTATCGGCACTTGCGGGCCGATGATGGTCACCGTCATATGCAGCGCCTGAACTTCGGCACCGCTCCTGAACAGCCATCCCCAATAATGGATGAGACTATCCCAGAAATCACCCTGGCATGAAATGGTTTCATGCCAATTCCCTTTTGACCTGGAGGAACCTGAACGACTCAGCAATATGTAGTCTGCCAAGCTGCGACATATCAGCAAATTAGTCCCAAACTGTCCCATTGATTGTCCCAATCAGTGGGACAAAAAAAGACGCTCGACGTAAGTCGTTATAAAATAGAGACTTGCAATGAGCGTCTTGAATGATGCGGAGAGAGGGGGATTCTAATTTTACGATTCCGCAATAACCTGTTTTTCAGGTACTTTTCTCATATTTCGCTTTAATTATAGCGAATTCGTGATTTTGGCCATTAGTCATCATTGTTCATCTTTATTCACGACTAGTCAACTTTTTGGCACAGTGTGCCAAATCTTCTGGATGAGCTGCCTCCGCAAAGGAGGCTTACTATGTGGCACTATTCTGCTTCAATTTCTCGTTCTATTTATTGCGAGAGTCGACACACTGCTCTTTATGAACCGCATGTTCTGACTGGATTCTGGACTCGATTGAAATTCAATCCAGTCTATGAACTTTGTGAAGATTGCAGGGTTTCAGCTAGAAATTCAAAACTGCGATTTCAATTTACAAAGCTAGTCAAAACTGACCTATCCTGTGGGCATAATTCAGAATCTGCAGAAAGTCGGCTTCAATGGCATGCTCTTGCCTTAATCACAGGCTGTGCAATCAGACTCCAGCTCCCTCAATGCTCATCTAACCATAAACGAATAAGCCGAGAATTAGTCCATTTTATTCGCGATGGTCTCTCCCCTCCCCATATCAAATCAATCAGTAAAGGTTTCGCCAGTGGCTCAATCCGAAGCAGATTTGCCAGTTACAGATGCTGAAAAAGCAGTTAACGCCATTCAGACTTCCAACTTAAAAAAGGTTCAAGTTGAGTGGTTGCGACTGATCATCGAACTGGCCATCACAATGCCAATCGATGAGAAAATCGAATAGATCAAATGAAGCGATAGCTTCAAATTCACCAGATCAGTTCGTAGCAATCTTCAGCATTTTCTGACACGAATTCAATCGTCCTGTTACCAAGGAAATGATTCCCAGTTCCAGGACAGCAATTTTCAATTTCGATCTTAACAGATCAAGGATAGATAATCATGTATTTACAGCACCCCATTAACAAAGATACCAAAATTTTGAGCTATGCGCGATATTCCACAGAGGAACAACGTAGTCAGAGTATTGATGATCAACATCAACAAAATGTTGCATTTCTCGAAGAACAGGGCGTTGATACCAGCTCAGTAGACCGACTTCAGGATGAAGGAATTTCTGGAGAGATTCGCAGTCGGTCAGGAATTAATAAGGTTTTAGCTGGAATTGCGGCTTTGCTTTGGCAACTAATAATCGTCGAAGACTCGAGCCGTTTATTTCGTGGGGTTGCCCCATGTATTGACTTAGTTGGTCGTGCAGTCGATGCCGGAATCCGAATTATTTGTATCGGCGATCGAGTTGATACCGCGGATGAAGACTGGCAGAGTCGGCTGGAAGATGCTCAGAGACATCACGGGCATGATAACTTCAAAACTCGATACCGGATTAAACGTGCACTCGATGGGCTCTGGAGAATGGGAGCCGCCATCGGGCTCTTAAATCCCGGTTATGAGAGGTATCAAGTAAATCCAGAAAATCCAAAAGCTCCGAAATTCGACCGAGTCATAGAACGATTCAAACCTAACATCAAACGGGTCTATGAAATGGTTGCTACAGGGCACTCTACGTGGGAAGCGGCTGAGTACCTGACTCAAGAATGTCTTCCCAAGACGTCAAATTCTTCAAAACCAGAATGGACGCGAAAAAATGTTATCAGTTTAATTCGAAAACCCATCTATCGAGGTGAGGAAAGTTATCGGGTTACAGTCGCTAAAAAAATTCACTCGACAGGAAAAACAAAATGCGAGGAAAATCCCAATCCCGACAAAGTCCTATGGCGTCCAATGCCTCATCTGCAAATTGTTGAAGATCTGTTATGGCACCAAGCCAATCAGAAGCTTAATGAATTAAGCACTGTCAAACCAAAGCATGGAAGAGAAAGCTTGTTGTACGGCATACCACGAGATTCTCGTGGGCCACTTTCAACGATCTTCGAGTGCGGCATATGTGGTCGTCCGATGTATATGGAAGGCCGAAATGAGGGAGGGTATCGCTGTAGTGGAGTCAAACAAAGACAATGCTGGAACAAGGCGACCAGTATTCGGGATTTGACGCATCAGAGGATTGGAGCAGCTATGTCTCAAGAGATTCTTTCCGCCTGTTCGGATCAGATTGATAGTCTGCTGGAATATGCGGAATCGCGGATGACATGTTCAGCAGAAATCGAAGCTGAGTTAAAGAAACTCAATCGACAAATCGCCGAGGTGAAGAAAAAGGAGAATAAGCTTTTGGAACTCTTTCTGGAGGATATGGAACCTACTGATACGGTCAAAGAAAAGCTCAGCCAACTTCAGAGTGACAAGAAAACTATTCAGCTTTCTGAGCAACAACTTCAGGCTCGAAAATCACTTGCTGTTGCAGTTCCCACCCGGGAACAACTTTTCGAAAAGTTGCAGGAAGCTTCTGAGCAGATCTCACTGAACCAAAATCAAACGACTCCACTACTCCGTCAGTTACTGGTGGCTCCAATACGAGCCATTCCCTGTCAGCAGTTTGGTTCCTCGAAGGTCGTCCTGAGGGCTGAATTTACGATTCAGCTGATTCATCTGTTACCGGACGAATTACGTCTGCTGTTGTCAGATGAGGATTTGACATCCACTGAATCTGAATTGTTTCAGAAAACGATTTGTGTCGATCTTTTTGAACCGTCTATGGCTCCCAAATATGCCATGCAAGCCCTGGAAATCTATGAGAGTAATACGACTCGCCGACCGACATTGGTTGAGATTGGTGAAAAGCTTGGCATTTCAAAGCGTAGCACGCACCTCGCATTGAAGCTTGGCCATAAAATGCACGAAGCTGGTCTCACCGATCCATTCATTCCACTTGAGGAGTGTCCGGAAAATGCCTCGCGGTGGAGAATCAGTAGGGCAGGATAGCAGGCTTCAGGCTGGCCATTGTGGTCAGCCTGGTCTGCTTCTTTTTTAACTATCAGTCAGCCTGGCAGGTTTTACCCATGAATCTGCCATGCTGTAATTTTTTGCGATCAACGCCTGACGGCATTATCGGATTCATCACTCCGGATCGTCAGCACCGTTCGACAATGGTGTGATTTTTAGACACGAACTTTGCGACCTTAAAGTCAGAGGTTTTATTGATTCAGGAAACCAACGAATAAATACAACTATCGGCAGTCAGGCGCTATCTACTAGCCAACAAGTTAGTGAGAGATTCTCGGTGAAGTGCAATGTTCATGATAGACCAGGAACTACAGAACAGGATGGTTTCAATAAGTCTCTGCTGATGTTCAGAAACACTATTGAACTGTCCATTTTAAACCGTGTGAAAACTGAAAGTTCGCGGTTTTTCTTTGCAATATGAGTAGGAATCTAAACATGACAAATAATCAAATCAAATCAATACAGAACATGTTGATTAGCGTTCAGCAAAACATGAGGAATGCCGCTAATCCAGCGTGGGCCGAAAAGTTTCATACCGGTGATCATGAAAAGAAGAGAGATCTGATGAGGCTGAGGGGAAGCATTTCTGATAATTCAAACAGGTTGGGCTCTAAAATCACTGAGTCAGTAGATGAGCCATAAAGGACATTAAAATCCAACCATAACAAACAGAATAAAAACGCGTCCCCAACTCCAAATACCGCTTGCCACATACTGGAACTCGTATTGCCCTCAGCTGGCCCGAAGGCCTGGGGAGATTTCGAGAGAGCACGCATTTCAGGGCTCAATATCATTCACGGTTTGGGCAGCCAGCCTATTCCATTCCATTCGTCTTCGATACCTTTGTGCGTACGATTTCAACTACACAGTTATCAGTGACGCCGCATCACTTGCCACCGGACCTCAAGCTAAGTATTTCTAAACTCTATCGAATGTAAGACTTCGCAGGAATGATTAGCCGTTCATTTTGAGAGATCATTTCCCTCTACCTGTAGAACTCAAAATTCGGGGATGCTGTTATAATAGAATTGGTATTTCATATGTATCTTTTGAATGGACGATATCGTCCATCCTCCCTGAATGGCCCAGCGAAGAACCGTTATGTTCCATTTGCTGTGGGGCTGTCCGGATGCCGCTTCGAACCTGCACATCGATGCTGCGAACTGCGCTCGTGTAAGGACGTGGTTCCCAAAGCCCAATCAACAGCAAAACCCCGCCTGCAACGCTGTGGTCAAGGGATTGGGTTTGCATAAACGTACAAATCTCCCCGATTAGTGCTCGAACCAGAGTAGCGAGCCGCGAAACTGGCGACTGGATTTGAACTCCGTAAGTTCCACGCCGACAGTAATTTCGAGCAATGCCCCTTCGTTGCGTCGCCTGTTTGAATTTACTGGGTTGGGCTTCGTGGTTTGCGTAACTCGCATCCACCAAACGAGAAACAGTTCGCTGTAAATCAACACGACGACCTGTTTGGTTTCTCAGTCGGGGCAACCAGACACGGTTAGAACTTTTTTATCGGACCGTCACGCAGTCGACCGTGTTAGAATCTAAAGTATGGGAAGAGGTTACATCAACTAAGGTGTGACTCGCCCTTGAAAGAGCAACTCAAGACGTACGGTGTGTAAAATCCCTCCTGTCAATAAAGCCGAAGCAGATTCGGACGGAATTCCCAGCGCACAAGGACGGTTCGTCCTTGGGCACGACCAGAGCCATTCGCGAACTGCCGGATGTCATCACCTTGACTGCGATTTTCGCGTACCCGAACTGCGGTCGGTGGAAACCACCACTGCCTCGAACGACAATTCCGTCGTGCTGGCGGCTGATGCATCCGACGCGGTTCACAGATCAAGATTGGGATGCTACATCAGGTACCGAAGCCGGTTTGGGGCGAGAACCACAAACATGATCCATATTTCGGCGATCTGGACATCCTCGGTATAGACGGCAGCCATCGCCGGTTCCTCCCCGGCAAACGGACCGTATCCTTGTCAAGTTTGATCTTGACTGCGAATTGAGCAGGGGCATCGGTAGCCAGGCTAGTTGGCATTGTACCCGAAGCTTGCAGTTGACCAGCAGGTATTTCTCATGATTGAAGGTCGCGACGACGACACCTGGATTCCAGCCTTCGTCATAGAGGATGAAACCGGAGATGGAAAATACTGCCTACATCTAATCAAGATAAGGAAGTTATTTCACCTCTTTTCCAGGTAACGAATTTCCGTGGTTTGAATTTTGCCTTCGAATAGGAATGGGGCTTGGTCGTAGTAGTCCAAAGATACGGGCGAGTCCTGGTCGCGGCCGATGTCAAAGGTCGCGTTGCTGGTGAAGTGCAGCGACATGCCGCGTGGGACGCGTCCTTTGGCAACTTCCTTACCATCGACAAGCAGTGAGACATCAATCGGGCCGCCAATCTTTTTGACCAGTTTCGAGACGACTTCGATGCGGTGTTTGCCCGCTGCAATTGGCGTCTTTGAACGCACCTTGGTGCGCTCGATCTCAAAGAGATTGAACTCATAGCACAGCTCTCCGTCATCCATATAGCACGTCAAGCCCCCGGAAAATCCCGCCAGCGCGTATAGCACGCCACTTGCTTCTTTGGGGAGATTGACGTCCATCGTGACTTTACTGCTCACCTTGCCCAGTTTGGGTGCAGCCGATTCCGGAGTGCCCGAGACCGGGCCATAGAACGACCACTGCGTGGACGGCGGCGCGGGCGCGTCTTCAGGGTGATAGAGAACGGTCGACCAGAGCCCACCACCGATGGGCAGGTTCTTATTCTTGGCCGACTCCGTTAAGAACAACTCCTTCATCTCTTCCAGCTTCTTGGGATTGGCCTTCGAAAGGTCGTTCGACTGACTCCAGTCTTCTTCAATGTTGAACAACTCCCATTTGTCCGTCAAAGGCGACCACTCCTTAATCCCCGGTGGAATGCCACCCACCCAAGGTTCGCGGGGACCACGTGCGGAGGCAAACCAACCGTCGTGATAGATCCCACGGCTCGCCATGATGTCAAAGAACTGCGTGTTTCGGGTTCCTTCAGCTTTCGGATCATTCAGTGAGTAAGCCATGCTGACGCCATCAATCGGATCTTGCGCAAATCCGTTGACGACTTGCGGGAGCGAAATGTCCAGCAATTCATAGATGGTCGGTGCGATATCGACCACGTGATGAAACTGGGATCGCGCGACCTTGTCGCCTTTCAACTTGGCTGGCCAGGAGACGGCCATCGGTTGTCGCGTACCGCCAAAATAAGCCCCCTGCAATTTGGTGCCTCGATACGGCGTGCTCCCCGCCCAAGCCCAGCCAGCATGATACATGTTGTCAGTTTTGGGACCGCCGAGTGCATCCAATCCGCCCAGTTCTTCGAGTGCCTCCAGGTGTTGAGAGATTTTTGTTGCAATCCCGTTCTGGGCCAGTTGCTCGCTGATCGTGCCGTAGAGCCCTTCCGAAGAGGAGCCGTTGTCGCCCCAGATGTACAGAACCAGCGTGTTTTCCAGACGCTTCTGTCGTTCGAGTTCATCGATAATCCGACCAACCTGTGCGTCGGCATGTTCGGTGAAGCCAGCAAAAATCTCCATTAACCGCCGCTGGAACGGCTTTTCTTCTTCTGGGATCGATTCCCACGAAGCCATCGAATCGGCTCTCGGCGTTAGCTGTGTGCCTTCTGGTATCCAACCGAGTTTCTTCTGGTTCGCGAAGACGCGCTTTCGGTAGGCGTCCCAGCCATCATCAAATTTTCCTTTGTACTTGTCAGCCCATTCTTTCGATACCTGATGTGGACCATGTGATGCACCGGGTGCCCAGTACATGAAAAACGGTTTGTCGGGAGAGTAGGCTTTCTGATCTCGCAGCCAGGTGATTGCATCGTCGGCGATGTCTTCGGACAAGTGATAATGCTCGTTGCCGCCGCTGGTTTCCGGACGTTCGACGTAGCTTGTGTTTCGAACCATCGTCGGTTCATACTGAGACGCTTCCCCGGCCAGAAACCCATAGAAGTATTCAAACCCGTAACCGGTTGGCCAGTAGTCGAACGGTCCCTTGTTCGTGATCTGCTCCTCAGGCGTGTTGTGCCACTTTCCGAAAGCCGAGGTGTTGTAACCATACGCTTTGAGTACTTCGGCCATCGTTGCCGACGTCTTCGGAATCACTCCGCTGAACCCATCGAAATCGTTGGCAATCGCAGCAATCTGACCATTACCGACGCGCGTATGATTGCGACCAGTCAGCAGCGCAGCCCGGGTGGGCGAGCACATCGCCGTCGAGTGAAAACGGTTGTAAGAAACACCCGACCCTGCAATGCGGCTGAGCGTCGGAGTGTTGATTTCACCACCATACGTTGACGGAGTTCCCGCTCCGACATCGTCAATGAGGACAATCAGAATGTTCGGTGCATTGGACGACAAGCGTTTCGGTTCAACCCGTTTGTTGTAAGTCGAACTCTCAATCGTCACGCCCGCTTGGGATCCCGAAGGAGCGGGTGGGAACGGCAGGATGTCTTGCGCCAGACACGTCCCGGGCATGACCAACAGTATTGCAATAGAGAACAATTTCATCGTTCGGTGCTCATTTTTTTGAGGAGAAGGTGATGGTCGTGCCCGCGTGGTTTCGTCTTACTTCAATTCGACTTTGACAGTGCGGATCGTGCCGTTGAATTTAAACGGACGCTTTTCTGCGTAGTCGAGCGAAACGGGCGAGCCGAGGTCGACACCGACATCAAAGGTTTCACTTGCTGAGAACGCGGCTGGTACGGACAGGCGCGTGGTCATCTTGGCGACTTCGTCGCCGTCAACAGACATCACCAGCGTTAACGGGGCACCGGGTTTTGGGAGTGATGTGTCGACAACAATCGTGTGCTCGCCCGCCGCAATTGGTTCCTTCGATTTCACGGTGTAACGCTCGATGATCATCAGGTTGTATTCGTAGCAGAGGTAGCCGGCGTCCATGTAACAGGTCAGACCCCCGGCAGCGCCACCCAGTGCATAGAGCACTCCACTTGCTTTGTCGCCGACTTCTAAATCGATTTCGACTCGGTTGTTCTTCTTACCCAGTCCAGGCGCAGTGAACTCGGGCATGCGACGTGTGTTCGGGCCGAATGTCCAGCTGGTGTATTTCGTGCCCACCACATCTTCCGGGTGAATTCGCGTCCAAATCGCACCGCCGATCGGGAAATCCTTGTTGTCTTCGGCAGCGACCAGAAACTCCTTTTTCATTTTGGCAAGCCGCTCAGGATGAGCGGCGGCCAAGTCGTTTGCCTGTGAAAAATCGCTTCGCAGATCATAAAGCTCCCAGACGTCGTCTTCTGAATTCCAGCCCTGCATGCGTTCCGGATTGTTTGCCGGATCCCACGGGTAAAGCGGCCCGAACGTGCAGGCCATCCAGCCATCTTTGTAGATTCCCCGACTGGCAAAGTTGTCAAAGAACTGCTCCTTTTTTGTGGTCGGTGCCGCGGCGTCCTCAAAGGTGTACGCCAAACTGCGTCCATCCATCGGCATCTGCTCGGCTCCCAGAACGACCTTCGGCGGTGTGATCTCAAGAATGTCGTAAATGGTCGGCACGATGTCGATTACGTGGTGGAACTGCGACCGAATTTCGTCGCTCGGCTCGATGCCCGCGGGCCAGGAAATTGCCATCGGGTTCCGCGTCCCGCCGAAGTACGACGCCACGAGCTTGGTGCCCTTGAAGGGTGTGCTTCCGGCCCAGGCCCAGCCAGCGTGGTACATGTTGTCGACGGCGGCGGTCCCGATCGCATCGAGCCCGCCCAGTTGGTTGAGAGCTGCGATTTGCTGGTCGACGGTGGTGGGAATCTGGTTCTGTGCGAGCAGCTCGCTGACGGTTCCCTGGACACCTTCGGCACTCGATCCGTTGTCGCCCCAGATGTAAATCACAAGCGTGTTTTCTCGCAGGCCACGTTCTTCTAACCCATCAATCACACGTAGGACTTGATGGTCCGTATGCTCGACAAAGCCCGCATAGACTTCCATCAGCCGGCGCTGAAACGGTCGCTGCGATTCGGGAATCTCCTCCCAGCCTTGCATGGTCGGGTCACGCTTGGTCAGCTTGGTGCCTTCGGGAATGATGCCCGTTTCGAGCTGACGTTTGTAGACACGCTCGCGATAGGCGTCCCATCCGTCATCAAATTTCCCCCGGTACTTATCGGCCCATTCCTGGGCAACATGATGCGGACCATGCACGGCTCCAGGAGCCCAGTACATCAAAAAAGGTTTGTCGGGCGAATAGGCTTGGTGATTGTCGAGCCACTGCAACGCTTCTTCGGCCATGCCTTCAGAAAGGTGGTAGTTCTCGTCGTGTGGGGGTTCAATGTGAGTACGATTGCGGGTCAATCGCGGTTCCCACTGCGAAGTTTCCCCAGCGATGAACCCGAAGAAGTAGTCAAACCCGTAGCCGGTCGGCCAACGGTCGAAGGGCCCCATGCTGGTCGTCTCGGTCGCCGGCGTGTTGTGCCACTTGCCGAACGCTGACGTCTTATAGCCGTAGTGATGCAGCACTTCCGCAACCGTTGCCGCCTCGCGTGGAATGATACCGGTGAATCCGTCAAACGCGACGGCCCGCTCGGAAATGGTGCCCGAACCGACGCGAGTGTGATTGCGTCCCGTCAGCAACGAAGCTCGCGTCGGCGAACAAATCGCCGTCGTGTGGAAGGCATTGTAGCGCAGGCCTTGGCTGGCGATTTTTTTGAACGCCGGGGTGGAGACTTCGCCGCCGAAAACTTCCGACACGCCGAAGCCCACATCGTCAATCAACACGATCAGGATGTTGGGCGCGCCCTCTTTCAAACGCTGTGGCTCGGCCGGCCACTTCATCGTCGAATCCTGTAGCAGCGGCTTGACGACGCTATCAAGCGGCGTCGGCGGGAAAGGCAAGGCGTCCTGGGCATATCCCCGGACTGCAATCAGGGTAACGGCCAAAAAAGCTGCCGAATACTTTGACGCTACCAAGGTAGCAATATGGAACGATTTCATAGTTAAGCTCGCTATGGTGAAGTGGGCGACGCTCGAACGGCGTCAAGGGAATCGGTAAAGTTGTTCATTCATCTCGTCCACTGCGAAATCCAATTCCGCTGTATGTTTGTAAATAAAACGAGTTGCTCCCAGGAATCGGCCTGGGAGCGATCGGGCCAGCGAAAGTGCGACAACTATTGCTTGGGCGTAAAACTTCCTCCCTCTTGTCGTGGGGGGAACTCTTTGAAGGTCGCCATGAATTCGCCGACGATATCCTTGAGGGGAACCATCACATACATGCGGCGGTTGACCCAATCGTCATAGTAGGATGATTCTTCCGGCGCTGCTTCGAAGGGATCGGCGCGGAGGTCGATCAAGAGCGGCGCTTTGCGAACTTCCTGGGGGTGCATCCAGACATCGATGCCGTGATGATTCTGAGTCGAGAAATGAAACTTGTAATCCTTGAACCGAACGGCCCCCAACGTGCCATCGTCAACGAAGGCAAAGAACTTCGTGCGCGGGCCTGCCTTCGCCTTGCCGGTCAGGTAGGGAAGAAAGTTATGGCCGTCGAGGTGAACTTTGAAATTCTTATCGCCCGCTTGGTGGCCCTTGAGAAGCTTGTCTTTGATTTCCGGTTCACCAGCGGCTGCCAAGAGCGTGGGCAGGCAATCCTCCAGCGAAATGATTTCGTTCGAGACCTTGCCGGCGTCGAATTTGCCGGGCCAACGGATGACAAAAGGCACTCGGATACCGCCTTCCCACGTGGTGGCCTTTTCCCCTCGAAACGGGCTGGTGCCTCCATCTGGCCACGAAAATTTCTCAGCACCGTTGTCGGTCGTGTAGATGACAATGGTATTGTCCGAGATGCCGAGGTCGTCCAACTTATCGAGCAGTTGGCCGACGTGTCCGTCATGCTCGACCATCCCGTCCGCATAGACGCCTCGTCCGGTCTTGCCCTTTGACTCCGGCTTCAGGTGCGTGAAGATGTGCATGCGGGTCGTATTGAACCAGCAGAAAAACGGTTTGTCCGCTTTCGTTTGCCGTTCCAGGAAGTCGAACGTAGCGTCAAGGAACTCGCCGTCGACGGTTTCCATGCGCTTCTTGGTGAGTGGTCCGGTGTCCTCGATCTTGCCGTCGACGGTCGATTTGATCACGCCGCGCGGCCCGTATTTCTTCCGGAACTCGGGGTTTTTAGGGTAGTCAACGTTTTCGGGTTCTTCTTCAGCGTTGAGGTGATACAAGTTGCCGAAGAATTCATCAAAACCGTGATTGGTTGGTAAGAATTTGTCGAGGTCGCCCAGGTGATTCTTGCCAAACTGACCCGTCGCGTAGCCCATGGGCTTGAGGAGCTCAGCAATCGTTGGGTCTTCGGACTGCAGCCCAATCGGATCACCCGGCAAGCCGACCTTCAACAGACCGGTTCGCTTGGGTGACTGCCCGGTGATAAACGCGGCGCGACCTGCGGTGCAACTTTGTTGACCGTATGCGTCGGTGAACATGATTCCTTCGCGAGCGATTCGGTCGATGTTCGGCGTCCGATAGCCCATCATCCCATGGTTGTAACAGCTGGGGTTAAACCATCCGATATCGTCCGCCATAATCACAAGAATATTCGGCTTGTCAGCCGCGAGCGATGGAACGACCATTGCAAACACGATCGCCAAACAGGCAAGAGTTCTCATTAACATAAGTGTGCTCCTGGGGTGAAACGAGTTAAACCGACATTTCCCATATGGGTTGAGCCTAAATCGCTCCCTATCTTAATATCGCGCCCCCCCCCCGTGTCTAGCGCGTGGTGATTTTTCTCCATTTTTTCGTCCGTCCGCTGCTGGAGACCGGGAATCGGTCCCCGTCGAGTCGTTTTTCAGCGGCGGAATTTTGGTCCTGCGCAGACCTTCTCCGCCGGGAAGCTCGTTTTCCACTCTTTTTGTTCCGCTCCCGAGTCACGTCACTCGACCACGGGTGGCGGCAGCGCCAGTCGTGCAATGCGGTCGAGGATGTCCGCGATCGGTCGTTTTTCTGTACCAAGTCGAGTCCCCTGATGATGCGCGGGCAGGAATGAACTTCCGTAGTTTTGCGCACCGCCGAATCCGCTGGCGGGCGTCATGGTAATGAAGCCGGGCAGATTCTCGTTCATCGATCCTAGCCCGGATTTCTCACCCGGGGGTGGAAAAAGGCTGCCTGGTTTGGGATAAGTTGTTTTCTCACAACAGCTTTCACCCCAAACGACAGGCAGCCTTCTCATGACACAGTGTTCCACAAAGTCCCTCACTTTTCAACCCCACCAGCGTCGCGAAGTCGTGGCCAATTTTGATGGTCTGATGATCACCTCCGATGCGGGCGGGCTCTTGCTGCGGGAACTCGATAACAAGCTGAAGTTGACTTCACGGGTCGCTGGTTGTTTTAGCGATCATCGCGATTTCGATTATATTGAGCACTCCGTGCTCGAACTGGTCAGGCAGCGTATTTTTGCGTTAACGCTCGGCTATGAAGACCTCAATGATCATGACCGCCTGCGGGATGATCCATTGCTCGCGCTGCTGGCCGGCAAAGACGATCTGACCGGACAACAGCGAGCGCGGGAACGTGATCGCGGGCATGCTCTGGCCGGCAAAAGCACGCTCAATCGACTCGAGTTGACTCCCCCCGGAGCCAGCCCGGAGAGCCGCTACAAAAAGATCACGGCCAACTGCAGCGACTTCTCACGTTTGTTCGTGGATCTGTTTCTCGACGCTCACCAGAGGCCGCCCGAAGAAATCATTCTCGATTTCGACGCCACCGATGATCCACTGCACGGACATCAACTCGGGCGATTCTTTCACGGTTATTACAAGCAGTACTGCTATCTGCCGCTGTATATTTTCTGTGGCGAGCACCTGCTGTGTGCGCAGCTCCGACCGGCCGATATCGATGCCAGTCTGGGGACAGTGGAACAGTTGCAGCGGATTGTGCCGTTGATTCGCCAGCGCTGGCCGGAGGTGCGAATCGTGATTCGCGGCGACAGCGGATTTTGTCGCGAGCCGATCATGCAGTGGTGCGAAAAGAACGAAGTCCAATACATTTTGGGGCTGGCCAAAAACGAGCGACTCAAGGAAATGATTGAGGCTCAGCGGGTGGCCGCCAAGCTCTTTTTTGACGACACGAAACAAGCCGCTCGCCTGTTCGCTGACCTGCGGTACCGGACGTTGAAAAGTTGGAGTTGCCAGCGGCGGGTTGTCGCCAAGGCCGAGCATCTCTCGAAAGGCGAGAACCCGCGGTTTGTGGTGACGAATCTGACAGAAGACCAGGCCGATGCCCGGACGCTGTATGAAGATCTGTATTGTCAGCGCGGCGAGATGGAAAACCGGATCAAGGAACAGCAGTTGTGTCTGTTCGCCGACCGGACGAGTTGTGCGACCATGCGGGCCAATCAACTGCGGTTGTGGTTTTCTTCGGTGGCCTATGTGCTGCTGGCGGCTCTGCGACGTCACGGCTTACAGGGAACCGATCACGCAAAGGCCCGCTGCGATACGATTCGCGTGAAGCTGCTCAAGATCGGGGCACAGGTGCGGGTGACGTGCCGGAAGGTGTGGCTGTCACTGTCGGAAGCATACCCGTATCGCGAGTTGTTCGGCCAGGTCTGGCAAAACCTGCAAGACCTCCCGCCGCACCCTGTCCCTGGATGAGCCCAATCGGCTTCGAAAGAGTCCACCACAGCGCCCACCGCGCTCGCGGTACGCGCCGAACTGACAAAAACGGCCTGAAATCCGACCTGGCACCAAAAAAACACCTCTCGACACCCCCTCCACGCTCCCAATCCCCACCCACCAAACCAAATTCCCGCCCCGCAAGCCCCCGGGAGAAGAAATGAGAAACCGGGTGAGAAATGCGGGCTAATCCGACCCCAGACCCAACAGATGGAGAAAGCACGGAAGAACACGACGATTGCAATTGTGCGTGTGGGGATAATGGTGCTTCTGATGAAGTCGAAGATCTAACACTCGGAATTTTCAAAGCCTTTGATGACGAAGGTAATCAAGTCGGTTGGATTCTGGCAACGATTCTGACCGATGATGATGGGAATCCAATACTGGATGACGATCAGGATTACCTGCCCGATGAAATTCTTCAAACAACGGACATGAACGGCAATCAAGATGATGACCTGGAGTATGCTGAAACCGACTTAGACGACTTTACCACATTCGGTGAAGTCTACGGCGTAACCAAACCGCAATTGGATGATGCGATTGCCCAATTGCAAGCACAGCAGGCAGCGAATCAACAGAACCAACCGGAGTATCAGATTGAGGCGGTGGAAGAGAAGAACGTTACCTCAAACCCAACAATCGAAACAGTAACACCACTTGATCGATTCTCTGATCAAAAAGTCGCTGAGATTCAAGGGTTTGGTCAGGGGTTAGTTCAGGGATACCTTGACATTACTCGCACTGTAGCAGATTCAGTAATCGATACATATAATTTTGTCGCTTGGTGGGGTAAAACATCCAGGGCAATCGCATGAACTCACGCTTGATTTCCTGTCAGATATCGCAATAAATTCTCGAAACTCCAGCTGGCGGTGAGTCGTTTGAGTCTCATGCTCTTCTTTTCGCTCTGGTCTCGCTTCACGATTGTCAGAGCCAGTCGTCGGAAAATTGCGGCGTTGGCTGGGCCTTCGCCTTTGCGGATCCGGCTTGTATCTTCTGCAAATGTCACGTCCAAACTCCAGTGCATCTGGTTCTCGATTTTCCAATGGTCCCGAACGTGCTTAGCCAGTTTGCGGACCTTGGGTGGCAACGAACTGATGAAGTACATCAACTCTTGTGATGTCTTCCCATTCACCGTTCGTTCGCGGTACACCATGCCTATCGTTTGAGCGTCCGTCCATCCGAGTTGACCGATAGCGGCCGGAGCCGGGAAGACCGTGTAGCGGCGATACTCATCCCGACCCCCATTGTGTTCTTGTGTCGTGTGCCGGCGAACGCGGGAGTGGTTGAAATCATTTTCAGAGAGTCTGGCAAAGGTCTCGTTGATGATGTGATAGAGTTTGGGCTGATTCCCCTTGACCGTCAAAATGTAATCGGCTCCTTTCTCACGAATTTGTTTAGCAGTCGACTTTTGAGTGTGCAATGCATCGAGCGTGACAACTGCTCCAGTCAACTCCAGCAACTCGATGAGTTTCGGCACAGCGGTTCGCTCATTGGAGCCTTCTTTGACGGGCAACTGCCCCAGGCACAAATGCAAATCCCCGGCCCAGGCCGTCACAACATTCAGGGCGTTTTTGCCAGCGGCTTTGTCGAAACTGCGTCTAAGAACTTTGCCGTCCAGATGCACGCCCTGATCTTTGAGATCCACTTGAAGGGAGTCGACCCATTTGATCAGACACTCGGAAAACGCAACCGGATCGAGCCGCGAAAAGACGCGGCTGAATGTATCGTGGGAGGGAATGCCATTGGTCAACGGCACATACTTTCGGAAGAGTTCAAGGTGCTGATTGCCATAATGTTCGATGTCGGTCCAAGTATCACAATTGGCAACCGCTCCGCACATCGCTAGAAAAATCATGTCGGTTAACGAGTAAACAACTTTTTTGTCCTGACGTGGATCAGGAAGGTCATTAAAGAAAAGTAAAAATGACAACGGGTCGGTAAACATGACAATTGCTCCGGAAAAATGTTGCAAAAGTCCCTGCGCATAACGAGACCGTACTGGTCTCAAAAACCGAATTGAATACCATGCATTTCCCGAGCCAATTCATGCGATTGCCCTGGTAAAACATCAAACGATTTTATTCTGGAAAAAATTCCAGGAGGAGCCCCTTTTGAATCTGTTGATCTTTCGATTAAGAAAGTGGACTGGGATCGTCCTGACTTACACTTGAATCTCGTAGATCCAAACTTGTATCCCAAGAAGTACAGTTCGACAGCAGGTGCGATTGGCGCTGAGTTCCTGCTGGGTGCTGGTGCAAAAAGAACTCTGGATATTGTTGAAAATGCAACCAAGACCAATAGGATCAACAACTGTGTTGTCTCAAGAACATTTTTGAATTCCGATGACTTTGCCAAGTTGCCAAAATCAGGACGAATTGAACCTATGTCAGTACGATTCAGCCAAGACAGTATCGGCTTGCTTTCCTGCCGTGAAAAGATCGAAGACTTTCAATTCTGCCTGATCAATCGAGCATTTTGCTGTTGCGAACACACGATGGAAGGCCGCATGATCGTGCGCCATGGTACAAGTAACCAATCGCGGATCAGAGTGCGAAAGGTATTGGCGGTCGGTTGATTCATAACGTCGGTAAGAACTCCCAATAACGTAACACCATCCATCAGAGCCATCCTCCTAGTAAGCTCAGCATGGAATGATGAGAAGCCCGAAAATATCGCGCGGATCGAGAATATCTATGGGCTGTTAAACCACCTTACTCAGCAGCGATTTACTCAAGACAATTGCTTCGAACATGATTTGGGCGATTCTGGTCTTCACTACAACTCGAATTAATTCAACGGGTCGATACATTCGCTAAACAATCGGCAAAAACGTGTCATCATAAGGTGATGGAGATAGCTTAGTCTTCCCAAGGCGTCAATCCTCCTCACTTCTCGCGGTCAGCATTGGATCACGCTGATTTTCGGCTGGTTTCACACAGGCGTGCCAGTAGCGGATTGAGCATTAGCAGTGTTTCTTTGCTCGCGTTGTCCAGCAGTTCGTCGAAGCGTTTGCGAGCTTGCTGGCGGAGTAGTTTTTCAGACTGAGGAGCATCTGTTTCCGGGATCAGATCCGCGATTGTGGTCTGCAATCCTTTGGCGAGCCGCTCGATCAAGTCGATGCCAGGTGCCACCTTGCCGGTCTCAAGTCGCCAAACATAGGTTGGCGTAATCTGCGCGACCTGAGCCAACTCTTTCTGCGTCATGCCCCGCGAACTTCTCAGTTCCCGCAAGCGGGCAGCAAACCGATTCACGACGGCGGCATGTTGAATTTGTTGTTTTTGCTTGGCCATGGAGGAACTCCTCTGTGTACATCGTCGCAATTCCTCTCTTAGCCGCACTTGCAATAGTAGTTCACCGTAGGCACTATAGTGCTATTAGTGATTCACAATATCAGTTCCTGCTTCAAGGAAAGACAAAATCACATGACCACACTCACGTACTACATCAAACGACAGGAGCAAATGTTCGGCCCACTCTCGCAGTTAGAAATGCAGGAACTCCTGAAGTCTGGGCAGATTGAAGCCAATACCTCGGTCTCCACCGACGGGAAGTCCTGGCGACCAGCAGAACAAACTTTCCCATCAATACAGTTCACGAACCCAGAAATATCTCCAGAAGACTGTGAACCATATTCCTATCTGCCCAAGTTCGTGCCTCGCTTCATCAGAGAGTTTCATGCTGACAAGACTGACATCCTCTCGATTCAGGGAGGAATTGGCTGTCTGGTTTTTGTCATTATTCTGGCTGTCGCAAATCAATTTCGTCTCTTCATCTTGAGAGGCTTAACCAGTTTGTTTGCCAATTGATGGCTCTCATTTACGGTGACATTTTCGTCTTCTATTCAGCTAAGGATTTACTCTTATGTCCGAATCACACTCTGCTCATCCTCCTGAACCACAAAGCCCTGAACCACCAGTATTACCTAAACAGGATTGGTGGTTGGCTCGGAATGGTCAATCAGAAGGTCCTTATTCCTCAGCATACATCGAACTGCAACTGGCCAGTGGAACGATCAAGCCCCGAGATCTGATCTGTCAGGTTGGTGAGCAGCACTGGCAACCGATCTCTACAGTTTCAGCATTCCAGGCAGCTCATCCTGCTGCTGACCCCACAAAAAGTCCTCCATTGCCTCCGACGATAGAATCGTCACTCAACAATTATGCGTTGCGTTACGCCAGGCGCGGGTATGGAATACTACTGGCAGCCTCAATCGTGTTGACCGTCTGGGAAATCACCTTTCATGAACATTTGACGGGGTTCAACTGGTTATTTCTGTTCCTCGAACTCATCATTTATTTTATTTCTGGAGGGATATTTGTGTGGTTACAGCGCGCAGTCGCACGCTGCGAATCCGAGCCGCAGACTGGCCTTCGTTTTATTCAATTTGGTTTCATTGCAGACATGATTAATTCGGTCTTTTTTGGTCTGGTGATTGGAGGATTGTTACTTATTATTCCGAGCGACGCTCCAGAGTTAATTCCTGAGGTCATCACGAGCCCGCTTTATGACATCATGTTTGTATTTCGCGTCTTCCTGGCATTCCTGGCCTTCTGCTTTGAACTGGTCTGGGTGATCTATTTCCAGATCACAGCCACTTACAAATCTTCTCCACGCTAGAAAGGTTCTATGATCGCGTTCAACGACAACTTTCTCTCTTCTTCCTCTGGCCGCTTACGCTTCCCTCCCGGCCAAATTGTTATCACGCCTAATGCTCTTGCTCAGTTGCCTCACGCCGAAGTTTTTACGGCTCTCACACGCCATCTGACAGGCGACTGGAGAGACTGCTCTTCGGAGGACCGGCAAGCCAACGAGCGGGCGTTGGAATCTGGTGGCCGTGTCTTCTCGGTGTATCACTCGGCCGATCAGCAAAGATTCTGGATCATCACCGAAGCGGATCATACGCTCACGACCGTGTTGATGCCGGACGATTACTGAGGCGACTCGTCGTCATCGACTGCTTCTCGCTAACGGCCACCTTATGGCGGTCTGCTCCCTGACTCCCGTTCCGCGGGAGTTTTTTTACGCACTTTCACAAGTAAGGAATCCTTATGACTTCTCAATCTCACTCTCTAAATCCCAATTCTGAATCTGGTTGCACAATGCGACAACGCGATCTCGACCGGGCCGTCGCCCGAGCCACCGGCGAATCGGTCAATACGATCCATTCGCGGGGATTCATCCCGCTCTACCCCGATGTCATCGATGACGACATTCCGATCCTCGACTGGGATGAACTCGATCGCCAGCACAGTGTCGGCGTCCATCGCTTGCGACATCCGCTCCCCGAGGATTGCTGGATGTCTCCGGAATTCCTCAAGTCTCAAACTCCACAAGGAGGATCATGTCCGCTCGGCAAAAGCTAAATGCCGCCTACCTGAATGGCTCGCTGACGATTGCCGGCATTATCGGAGGGATTTGCGAGTCGTATGTCGTCTTCGGAATCACCTTTGCCGTGCTGATGATCGGCAACATCCAGGGCGGCGACATTCGCCTCAACAGACGTCGCCCGCGACGCTAAAGCATTCTGCTTTACCAGTTGCAGTCGCATGAACGACAAGAGACTGAATCGTCCGTTCTGCTCCTGCAGTACGCAACAAGACCGACTCAATGAATCATGAGTCACCACATCTTCTTCACTTTCACACAAGGAGCCCATTTTGAAGATTCTCTATATCAACAACGACGGCGGCGGTTTCGCCGACTACATCTCCATCGAACCTGAGACCACCATCTCACACTTCGTTGACCAACGTCTCAAACACGGCATCGCAGCCGACTATCTCATCCGCGTCAACCGCCAACCAGTCAGCTCAGACTACATCCTCCAGGAAGGCGACCGCGTCTCCCTCACCCCCACCAAAATCGAGGGGGCTCGGGGAGCCTCTGGGCAGTCGCATGGGCGTTGGGAGACTGAGAGAGTTCAGTTTGCTCCTGCAGGGCGTTGATGAATTGCTGGGGAGAATGAGTTCTCCCTGAGATTTTGTGGGCCGGGCGGTCAGGTTATTGAATCTGGCCGCCCGGCCCTTTTTCTTTCACAAACACTTTTTGAGAAAGGCACCCTATGAATGACTTTCAGCGACTTGCCCTGCGAGCCGCGATCTCCATTCGGGAGGCAATGCTGGTCGATCCGTCGAATCAGGAGCTCGATCTCCCTGATAAAGACTGGAATCGCCTCCAGCGATTGCTGCGACAGAAGCAGTTGGCTCAAGACCACGAATGGCGAATGGCCGAACGGATCATCAATACACGGCTGATCTTCACGATGGAACGTCTGGCTACCGATCTCCGACAACGGACACGCGATCTGGAGCAGTCTGTCAAATCGCGATTCCCTCCACCCGACCTGCGTCTGCTCTATGAAGAACTGATCGCGTTACCGAATGAATTCAGCGAAGTGAGTATCGATCTACGACACGGCATCCTCCGTGTGGTGACAGACGAGATCACTCTCGAAGACATCACTCTTGGCCGCTTTGATATCGTTTACAACTGGACGTCGGAAGGTCCTGGCCCGAGCTATGATATCCACGCTCTCGACCCGGCTCCCTCGAATGCCAATTCTGACTTCGTCCATCCGCACATTTCTGATGGCATCCTCTGCGAAGGCGAAGCGAAGTCGGGGATCGAAGCGGCACTGGCTCAGGGGCGTTTCTGCGATTTCTTTCTGATCGTCGCCAGCACGCTCAATACCTACAATGACGATTCGGCTTATGTCACGCTCAAAGAGTGGTACGGCACTCCCTGTCTGGATTGTGGAACCAGTTGCAGCGATGACGACCTCACCCTCTGCAGTGGCTGTGAAGATCCCTTCTGCCATCAGTGCTGTGATTCCTGTCGGAACTGCCACGACTCACTCTGCAGTTCCTGTCTGCAATCCTGCGAGGAGTGCTCTGCACCCCATTGCGGCGACTGCCTCAATACGTGCAGCGAATGCAACCACGACTTCTGCAGTAACTGCCTGACCGATGGCTATTGCGAAGCCTGTTACGAAACCCTTTCTGAAACTGATCCTGAACTCGAAGAAGAAGAGGACAACCATTATGAAACGACGCACCCCCAACAAATCCCCACTCCCTCGACGCCTGCAGAGACGACCTCGCCGTAAACGCTTTCATCGACCGGCCTTGAAGTTCAGCCCAACGGCTTGGGCCAAGTTGATTTACCTGCGCGATGCCGGCCCGACTGAAGTGGGGGGATTCGGCATCTCCTCTGCAGACGATCTGCTGTACGTTGAAGAGCTGGTGCTGCTGCCGCAAATCTGCACAGCCGTGACTGTCAGCTTTGCTGAAGACGCGATTGCGGATTACTTCGATCAGCAGATTGATCGCGGCCTGAAACCCGAGCAGTTTGCTCGTATCTGGATTCACACGCATCCGGGGGAGTCCCCGGAACCGAGTCCCACCGACCTGGACACCATGGAAACCAGTTTCGGGGAGTGTGACTGGGCGGTGATGTTTATCCTGGCCAGGGAAGGCAAACGCTACGCCGAGCTCCGCTGGAACCGCATGCAGCACTCCCGCATGCGGATCAAAACCTCGATCGACTACCAGCAGCCGTTTGCCGGCACCGACTATGCAGCCTGGCAGGAGGAATACGACGAGAATGTCGTCGACCAATCTCAGAAATGGACGGACCTCATGGAACCGGACGAACTCTGGGAATATGGCGACCTGTTTGACAATCCCCACTCAATTCTGGAGTTCAACGCATGACTAATCCTGATCGCTATATAAGACAAGCCGATCTCGTTCCCCGGGATCGGATCCAAGAACTGCAGGTGACCGTGATCGGCGTGGGAGCGATTGGTAGACAGGTCGCACTGCAACTGGCGGCTCTGGGAATCCCCCGATTGCAGTTGATCGATTTTGATCAGGTCGAGCCAACGAACATCACGACGCAGGGCTACGACCATCAGGATCTGGGCCAGCTCAAAGTCGAGGCCACCGCCCGACGCATCCAGCAACTTGATCCCACCATTGAAATCATCCAAGTAGCCGACCGCTACCGCTCACGCATGGAAGTCGGGGCAGTCGTCTTCTGCTGCGTCGACCGGATCAGCACCCGGGAATCAATCTGGCGATCCCTCCAGGACCGCTGCGAATTCTGGAGCGATGGCCGCATGCTGGGAGAATCGATGCGGATCCTAACAGCCACGGATCCCAATTCCCGGCAGCATTACAGCAGTACGCTCTTCAAGCAGTCCGCGGCCCAGTCCGGTCAGTGCACGGCCCGCAGCACCATTTACACGGCCAACATCGCTGCTGGCCTGATGCTGCACCAGTTCACCCGCTGGCTACGCGGGATGCCTACTGATGTTGATCTCTGTCTGAACTTATTGGCAAATGAGTTGATGATCGCCAATTGATTCTTGAAAATTCCGAATTGAATTGTCAATTGCATATTTTGAATATCTCACCCCAAATACCTATTTGGACGGAAATGGATGCTCCCAGAACTGTATCACGGACTGGGGCATCTTTTTTATTGTTTTTCGTCTTTATCATTCAAAAAAGCACCTGACAAAAAAATCTCTCTCGCCTACTTTTAGAAAGGAGAAAGCCAGTTCTTTTTTAGATTCTCCAGGATCAATGTTTTTGAGTAGGACAGGAGGGGAGACGTGACGGTCCAGGGTAATGTGCAGTTTTCAACCAAACTGCCAATGAAACAGATCTTGCATAGCAATGGAGAATACACGGAGGAGTCCGAAAAGCTGAGTTACATATTTCCAATCGAATTGCTGAATATGATATGCCAGGAAATCGGTGAGGAAAATTTTGATACCAATGTCCTGGTTCGTGAGCGGAAACTCTCACAAAACACGCAGTACATTGGATTTTGGCGGGGAATGCCGTTGTCCTATCCGTTGCTGAAACCTTATCAGGATATTGTGCTGGATCAATTCGCAGCTGATGTTCTCAAACAATCAGAGGCTGATTGCCAGAGTCTTGAAGATGTGGCCAATGACAGGTTGAGAAAATTCAATCTCACAATGCGTGCCTACTGTGGCTGGTTGCTGATGAATGAGGAATTTCTTAAAGATCATGATCGCTGGTTAAATCAAAATGGGGAGAACATTCTCAAGTTCGGAATCCCCTGCTTTGTTCAAAATACTGCTCAAGATAGAACACTTGAAGAATCAGAGGAGTGGGTCCGGGAGTATCAGTCATTCTGCCAGAAGTGGCGATTACAGTCACTGGCAGCACCACGACTTCCTGTTCCTCAACCCATCCAATCTCCGTACGTCTCTGAGCTGTCAGCTCTTAATCCAGCGGAAGGGACCACTCTGATGGCTGTACCGGATATCTATCCAACATTCAGTCGAGGGATACTCCCTGACATTTTGGAGGATTCACTGAGAGGCTCCCAGGTTCCAGGTCATCTTCAGGATTGGATGGATATTGCGGCAAAGGAAAACACCTCAAAAAATACGTTGGGAACTTTTCAGCGTCGGTTCGCCTTACAGCATTACTGGCGAGTGTTCTACGACAAATTCCCGACATCGGTAAGTAAGAACGTGACCAAATTGCATGCCGCGTTCAGCACTTTTTTTCAATGTGATATAGACACGATTCGTGGAGACCTTCGCTCTATCAAAAATTCACTGGGACCGGACTGGCAATACACTCCCTTTTTCGCCCCATCCAAAAAAGTGTGAAAACGTGAGCTAGCGAATTCACTCAGCGTGACAGCAAACTCCTGCTCAAATCACTCGTAACTGGTCGTCTTTAAGTCCTTTTGCGAGTGTTTTTTCATGAAGTCAGCTCAGAACTCCAGCTCATTTTTCAGTATCAATGAATTCGTAGCCAAGACAGGGATGTCGTTGAGCACTGTTCACAGGCGGATCCACAATGGTGATATCCAAACATATCAGCCGGGTGGTCCCAAAACGCGAATTCTAATCCCTGCCGAAGAACTCAATACGAGTTATTCACATCGGTCGTCGACCGAATCCGCTTTACTTAATGATCGGCTCCAGACTGCTAATAAAAAGCGGGGGCCAAAGCCACGCTGGCAAAACAATTAAAATTCAGCACATTATTGCGAATCGCATTTCGCAGAGGAGGTTACGATTGTGCCTAAAAAACGTACGCGTCAAGTCATTCAGTGTCCGCACTTTAGATGGGTATTGTATCAACATAAAAATGGTATCTGGTATGCAGATGGACGCAGCAATTCCCCGGATCTGGGTCGGCACTCACTAGGAACATCGGATCAAGCCGAAGCCCGCTCTAGGGTTTCCGAACTCGATTTAAATAAGGCTGTCAAACAAGGATTGGTGGACAAGTCTCTATTGGATCGAGATTCAAAAGCCCTACTTCAAATCGCCGCAGGGCGTAGGTTGTACGAGGAATACACACGACGACCGTTATCGGTCGGAGGTCCACGGGAATCGACCCGAAAACGGTATCGTGCCGTGTTGGATAAGTTTGTCCCGTTCTGTACAAATCAGAAAATTCAATACTGGAATCAAGTGACCGATGAGTTGTTGGATCGGTATGCCTCTTGGCTGGAAATTCGTGAGTATGCTCATGCCACTCAGTGTTTTGAGATCGCCACGATCTTACAGATCAACAAATATCTGGTGGAGAAATCGCACCTGCCACCCGAGGCATTGATCAAAAAATCAGTTCCAAAGATTCAGGAGTCGACGACATATTGCTGGAAGCCTGAAGAAGTCAAAGCTCTCTTTAAAGCTTGCGAGGATCCCGAATTAATCTGGCTGAGAAACGTCTTGATAACTCTCGCGTACACTGGCATGAGAATCAGTGAGTTAGCAGGGCTTCGCTGGAACGATATCGATTTTGAAGCCAACAAAATCAGCTTGACTGACGAAAGTAAGAAAAAGAGTTTGAAGGGACGAAACAAGCGAACGATCAAGTCAGGATACAGTCGAAGATTTCCCATTCATCCCGATCTTCAACCGATACTCAACTCGATCGAACGACAGGACGATGGATTGGTTTTTCATGGATCTCGGGGAGGGAAAATCAAACCGGATGTCGTTCGTACCGTCCTGATCCGGGATCTGCTCAAACCACTAGCAGATCGTTTTCCGAGCCCTGACGGGGAGGTCGGATTTATTGACGGACGACTACACTCTTTCCGACATTATTTTTGTTCAGTCTGTGCCAATAACAATATCCCGGAGCGGATCCTGATGGACTGGCTGGGACACAAAGACAGCAAAATGATCAGCAGGTACTATCACCTGAATGAAAAAACATCGACCGAACAGATGAGCAAAATTCAAATTGTCTGATGTTGTCCTCTGCATCAGTGTGATGTAGGGACGTTACTATTCTTTTTTACTGGAGGTCAGCAAGTCCAGCGACTATGAATGAAGTAAGAAATCGATGGCTGATTCAAGCAACGAATTTGGCACAGTTTTGGCACAGTTTCAATTTTCGAAACTGGCAACACTTCTCAAACCCCTGTTTTTATAGGATTTGAGAAAGCCAAAATGAAAAAAGCGGAGAGAGGGGGATTCGAACCCCCGGTCCTGTTACCAGGACACAGCATTTCCAATGCTGCACAATCGGCCGCTCTGCCATCTCTCCGTGGGCATCAATTGAGGATGCCGTTTGTTTAATCAATGATGTGATTATTCTTGGTCGGATTCTTCAGCAGGCGTTTCGCGTTGCCCGCGTTCAGTTAAGTCCTTGGCTGCATCCATGCGGGTTTGAATGTCTCTGCAAGCTGCGTTGAGTGAACGCCAGCGTGGGTCTCTACGGAATTCTTCCGCTTTGACACTTCGGGATTCCAAGTCTTTTTGCCACAGGTCACGAGTATTTTCTGCTAATTTCAAACTACGCTCTAATCGATCTGACTTGAGTGGCATCGCATTAATTCCGTGTGCTTAGGTTACCGTTTGGACTTGTTTTCACTGGATAGCATCGCATCTCGCAAGATGAGAGAGAGGATCGAAATTGAGTTTCTGGTTCTCATTCTGCTCAATATAAAATCTCTATCCCCACATCTAACAAGCGGATGGGCATTGTGGCGTTCCACGATCCGATTATCAAGTGAAGCTAATTTTAACATCTGGTGGAATTTAAAATTGAATGAGATCTGTACAAGAAAATACTCTTCTGGCCACTGTGTGAGTCATTATTAGAGAATGTTTATCCTGAGATTGCGGCAATTTGCTGGGCTGGAGCATATTCACAACTTTCCTGCAGCGTTCAACAGGAGAAACACAGCGTTATAGGACATTTGGTGACCATGCGACTGCAGAGACCGTTTGAAAATGGGCTAAACCGTGCTTTTATAATAATTTGAAAGTCTATGCGACAGATATTGGTTGAGCAGATGCTCAAAGGAGTCGTTGTACGATTTACAGCCCTCGAATGCATCTCGACAAGACACCACGCGTATGATACTTATTCGCTCCCTCCAATACTCCCTCCTTATTCACTGTGTTACGCCTGCGACGTTTTGTTTCAGCGTAAACACTCATGCCTAAATGGCAGTGTCATCGTCTTTGACAATCCCACGTCAAATTCCCTCAGGATAATCCCATGATCCGGTTCTCAGCCCTCCCTTTATTGAATTGTTTTTCGAAGGGAAAGTGTTCTCTCTCATTAGCAATACTGATGTTATTACTCATTGGATCGAGTGGATGCACGCAAACTGGTAGTATTCGAGAGATGTTCACGAGAAGCTTTGATAGCTCGAAACCGAGTCATCATGATTATGATGATGATACCGATAACGTTGACGAAGGCTGGATAAAAGAAGCAGGCATTGAAGCGCGTGGAGATCGGCCACTGGAAGTGGATAATGATCCCTTCAGGAATATGCTCATGTCACCCAAGGCGAGAAGCATCGAACGGAATCTGGGATTTGAGTAACTCTTCGGAGTTCTGAGAGCATTTCTAAATGCAGTGTGCCTTCACCTGTTCGATTATTTAACTAAATCGCTGTATTTGCTCAGGCAGAACGCGGAAAATTGATTTTGGAAATGCTCTAGACCATTTTCAAATGGTTTCTGCAGTCGCTTGGACTCCAAATGACCGTAAAACACTGAGTTTGCTCCTGCCAAACGCTGCAGGTGATTTTTGAATATGCTCTAGAACTTTACCGAGTTGCATAAATTCGGTCGTCTACTCCAGGTCGTCCCTATCGTCATCGGATTCTTCTTGTCCAAGATCCGAATTGGAATGTGAGCGCGGTGTCTCAGAGCGACGAAAGACAGCGACGACATCATCAATCGGCACGACAAACAGCAGATTGTCTGATTCAAAATCGACCGGAATGGCATCCTTAGGGTGAAACAGAACCTTGTCGTATTTATTGACGGGAAATTCCTCGTCATTTTCAACTTCAAGACTGACCGCAACGACTCTCCCTGTAATGGTTGGAATCTCAGCCTGATCAGGTAATACAATTCCGCCACGTGTTTTTTGACGACTTTCATCTTTTCGAATAAGAATTCGTGGCCCAAGAGGCTCGACGTATTCGGTCATAATCTATTCCTGAATTATTATTAGAGCAATCGCTCTTCGATATGCCTGTGTCGGACATTAATACAATGTTTTGACGCATTTGAGACAAAATATTGTCTGTCACTAAAGAATAGCCTGACATGAATGCTTGCACACGGAAAATTCCGTATATTTGTCGCACAATATTCACAAAATGAATCATTGCAAAGAGAAAGGGATGAGAAAAGAGCAAATCCTTTGCCAAATTGATTCAGTTAGAATTTGATCCTTCGGTGACCTTGGCAGTGACAATTTTGAGATGAGGAGTCGATACGCTGGCTTGACGGGATTCTGTGTCTTCGGGATCTACATCCTCATTGAGGCCAGCAGTGTTTGAAAGTTCGGAGTTCTCTTGAGGATTGTTCGACTTTCGAACACTTTTTTCAATGATGGTTCCCAACCATCCCGCCAAAAGTGCAGGCAGAAACACAATGTCTGCGATGAGGGCAGCAGCCACTAAGGCAGCCATCAGAATTCCAAATCGACTGATCATTAACAGTGGAGCCGGGAAGAGCATTAGTAAGCCGATGGCAACAATCGCACTGGTTTGCCACATTGCAGGCGCACAATGAGAGAGTCCCAGTTCGATAGCCTCTTTCCGTGACTTGCCCAAAATTAACCCCTGTTTGAACCAGGTAAGTAGATGCAAAGTGCCATCGACTGCTATCCCGAGAGCCACCGAAGCAGTGATCATGGTACCGATATCGACCCGCCCCCCCATTATCGACAAAGTGCCGAAGCAAAATGCGACGGGCATGAGGTTGGGGAGCATGGTCAGTAAACCAGCAATCGGATTCCTGAGCACGATGATCAGTACGACAGCAATGATGCCAAAGGCCATGCCGAAACTGCGAATCAGGCTCTCAAGCAACGCTTCCTGTGTCCGTAAGAATACGGGAACCATGCCTGTCACAACATGATGAGTGCCAGCATGAAATTTCAAAACCGATTGAGAAATTCCATCGAGTTCATCCATCAGCAGGCCGTAATCATTATCAGCCATGACGTAGGCCTGGGCTGAAATTCGCCACAGTTCGTCGCCAGTTTCACTCAATTTTTTATCGCCAGGAACGGTCCAGTCGGCATCTTCCTGAGCGACTGTTAACAGAGATTCAGCTTCTGGAAGTTCGCCATCTTTAATTTTGCTTTCAAAGGCATTGCTGCGTTTGTTGTAACGTGCTTTGACAAGAAATGAGTCATCTTCAGCAGGTGGTTCAGTCGGCTTCTGGAAATCTGACAGGGAAAGTGCACCAGTAATTTCATGATGAGTCCGGATCTTGTCGGTAATCTGACGAACCACTTCCAGGCGTTCCAGAAACGGCATATTCTCCTGTGCGTCTTTATCGAACCTGACAATCGTGTCAACAGTATTGATGCCGATAACGTTATCTTCCAGAAACCAGTAATCCTTCATGATCTGAGAATCTTTGGGAAAATAACGAATCACTTTCGTTTCACTCTTAAAATAAGTAAGCCCATAAAGACCAAAGGCAAATAGTCCCAGACAAACAACTGTAACTAACGAGGAATGACGATAAATCGCGTTTGCCAGCAGACGCCAGGACTTACCATCGGACTCATGTTCTTCGGGTGGCTGGCCTGGCCAAACTTGCATTAAGGCAGGTAAGACAAAAAGTACAAAGATCAAAGATACGCCACATCCTGCCGCCGCATAGATTCCGAAGTCGCGAACGGGGTTGAGTGTACTGGTCATCAATGATGCCAAACCAATTGCCGTTGTCGCTGAGGCAAGAATACAGGGTTGTGCTGCCATCTTAACTGCATTTATGACAGCATTCTCAGGGTTCTCCCAGGCTGCATGCTTCCAGTAACTGGCCAGATGAATGGCTCCTGAAAGTGTTAATACCGACAATAGGGTCGGCATCACAATGAGCACCATATTCATGGTCGATCCCGTTAAGGGAACCAGCATCACCGTTAATAAGGTCGCATAGCCGGAAACGGTTAATACGAGCACGCCAAGTCGAAAACTACGTAGCATGAAAAAGGCCAGTACAAAGCTGACCAGAGCCGACAATCCGGTTACGGAACGCATGAAAAATGGGGCATTCGGATCGTAGTTGGACTTAGCAACTTCTTCGTTCAATCGAGCCGAGCCAACGGGTCGTCCACCAAGATGGATTTCTTCTGCAGGAATGAAACATTCTTTGGCAACCGTGATAACGTCTTCAAGAGCCGCAGAACGATCAGCCTGACCTGCTTCCGTGAAGGTGACCACGAGTGCAATCGGTGCTCCTGTCGAAAAGAAGGTCTCAGCAATAAGCGGGTCGCCCTTCGGGTAGGCTTTACTGGGGCGTGAAGTGATCGATTCGATTAATTTTTGAACTTTGGTCGATAATTCCGCATCTGGTGCAATCAAATGCCAGGTGACCTGAAACTCATGCTCCGGGACTACTAGAATCTTGTCGAGGCGTTCTTCATCCTCTTCGTAAAACTCCTCATCATCTGCTTTACGTTGACGGATTTCTGCATATTCAGTGAATTTAAGGGGAGGCTGCCAGAGTTTTACCGCTGGGAGTATTTCGACATTTAGTTTTAACTCATCTTTTGCTCGTCGGATAATTTCCTGTTCAATAAAATCCTGTTTTTCCTGACCGAGTTCCGTCAGACGGACTTTTAAAGCTCCATGCCCAAGTAGCAATCCTCCCAGAGTATCAAGAGCCTGATCGTCTTCGATGCCCTGATCGAGAATTTGTCGCAACGATTCCCTGGGCGTTAAAACGGCTTCAACATAAGGACTCCCACGACGCTCAACGCCTTTGGCATCGACATAACCTTCAAGTTTCGCAGCCAGCAATTCGCTGCGGGCGTCATTCAATGTGCTGTCGTCCCAGGAAACGAACAGGCGATCTTTCACAGGGAAGTGTTCGCCGTACCAGTCCAGTAAAACAGCTTGCGGATCGCGTTCCGGAAGCCAGGCCTCTACCTCATTCTTCATCTCGATCTGTTTAAGCGTCGTGAAGATAAACGGAGTCGCAAACAGCAGGGCAGCCAGAACCCAAACGGAAAGTCCATTGCCCCAGGGATCTTTTTTATTGAAGAAATTCAGCATGTGGTCTGCACCAGTTATTGTTTTGGAGACGAATCACGCAAGTGGCTCTCTCTCCGAAATCCATTTATAAGATTGTCATCTGAGCGAGCCATCACCCTTTTCACATCCATTTGCCCCACCCCAGCGACCTAAATCAGCTAGAAGTGTAGTGCTTTAATGCGTTTAATCAAATCGGAGAAACAGACCAAGCGTTCTTATCACTGTATTTTTATACCAACCCGGGATCTTGGGCAACATAGGATGTACAGAGCGTTTTTTCGGGAGTGGCTGATGGAATTCAAATTACACACATCTGTCAAATTGGGCAAGAAAAAGCCTCAGGGGATATTGTATTAATAAATAAGTCATCCCCTATCGGTCCCGGATTTCAGTCCCATTATTTTTCATTCCTATTTGAATTTTAACTCACAATCGCGACCAGATCTTCGCGCCTCGCGAAATCAGTGTTCCGATCGAACCTTTAGTGGTCTTCGATCTGACAGTCTTTGAATCCGGCTTGATCGAAGGCCCCAGAACTGTTCAATTTCCCATGGTTTTGGCAGATAAGCCTAACAGAAAAGACTTCCCAATTAAGTGGTAGCACAACTTGCTAAGAGATATCATGTAAGGTGATTTGAATTGAAGATACGTCATAACTTCATTGGATTGATATGTGAACTAGTGCAAGCCGATAGGGAGAGTATTCGATGAGTGCATGGGAAAGGTTTGGTTTTGCCCGCTGGTTGGTGGTAGGCATTGTCGCGTTCTGTTTATTATCTGAGTTGGAGATTTCCGTCGGGCAAGAACAACCGACGGATGCAAAGTCACTGCCCACTAAGAGTGTGAAGCCAGGAATTAATGAGAATTTCCTAAACCCAAATTTGAAGGTTGAGGAATGGGTTGAACGATTCGAGGTAGAAAGTCGTGAGGTTTTCACGGCTCGTAACGAGGTGCTGGCTGCACTGGAGCTCCAACCGGGCATGCGGGTGGCCGATGTTGGTGCGGGAACAGGCTTGTACACAACTTTAATGGCGGATCAAGTTGGCTCCGAAGGCTGGGTATTCGCCGTAGAAATTGCCGTTCCATTCGTGGAGCATCTCCGTGAAGTCGCGCGTAAACATAATCAGACGAATGTGACTCCCGTGCTTTGTGATGAAGATGCGATCAATCTACCACCTGAGTTGCTCGATCTCGTTTTCACCTGCGATGTCTATCATCATTTCGAGTACCCACAATCAACTCTCGCTACCATTCTGTCTGCACTCAAGCCGGGTGGGCGATTTATTGTTGTCGACTTCGAAAAAATCCCCGGAGTGAGCCGCGATTGGCTGCTCGAACATGTGCGTGCTGATAAAACGACAGTCCGCCAGGAAATCGAACAGCAAGGTTTCGAATTTGTCGCTGAGAAGAAGATGAAAGGGTTTCAGGAAAACTACTTTCTTGTCTTCCGAAAGCCGATGTAATGAGTCTTCCAGGTCATGTGCGGCAGTGTCAAGCTGAGTTGATGTCACGGTGAGTATTGTGGTTTCCAAGAGAGTAGCAGTTTGTCACGACGCTTCTTATTTATCAGGAATATTGTCGCCGGTTTGGAAGTAAATCTCATTCTGTGTCTGTCAGTGAAACGCCAGATGCGGTCGGGGCAAGTTGTGTTGAGAAACGAAAAACTCAACCTATTTCACATGCTCCTTGGATGCAACAAGGGCATCAAAGCCGGCGACGACATCGAACAGTTCCTCATCAATGCTGCTTTGGCGGAGGCGATGGAAGGAGACGTGGAACTCTTCGAGTAACTGATTGATATTTTGATCTGCACGTTGCATCGAGGCCAGACGGCTCGCATTCTCACTCGCCAGTGATTCTGCACATGCTTGAAACATTGAGATAAACAAATACTCGTGGATGAGGGCTCGCAATATCGAGAGTTCGCTTCCCATCACTTCTGGAACAATCTTGGTTGGCCAGGAAACTTTGGTCAAACTTTTCTGCCATTGGGTGTCCAGAGGGAGCAACCGCCGACTGACTGGTTCGTACAATGCCCCAGAATTCGGGCGATTGTGAAAGACATACACACACGCAGGTTCTTCAGTAGATTGCTGAGAGACACTTTCCAATTGAATCTGACCGACCAGCGGCGCGATGGCCTTGACGGTATTTGGTACATTAAACAGTCCCTGCATTGGGAGGCCGGCATCTGACAATCTTGCGTGAACGCGTTCGCCAACTGCCCAGACTTCCAGTGAGCCGGGAAACTTCGTAAGTGTCTGAATTGCATGATCGGCCACAACATCGTTGAATCGGCCTACCAGACCCTGGTCAGAACCGAACACAATGGCGCAAATGGTCCCAGACTCTGGATGTTGATTACCAGGTGTTGACAATGTCATCATGTTACTTTTTCGATAACATGCACTCAAACCTAATTCGATAGTTCTGTAGTAGTCAGTCAATGCTCGCACGGATTGCTCGTATTGCTCGATACTGGAAGCGGCCATCGCTTTCATCGTCCTGACAACCGATTGCAAATCGCTGGCGGTGGTGATCTGACGGCGAATTCTCGCGAGGCTGTCACTCATGTTTGTTCCTCCTCAACCGATGCTGGAGAGGTGGGCTTGGGGTCTGGATTGGATTTGAATCCTGCAAGTGATTGTCGAGCAATCTCGATGATCGTTTTGCGATCCTCGTCATTCAATTTCTGAGCGGTTTCGAATCTCTTGCAGATGTCTTCCGGAATATTTTCAGCTGAATCCTGAACGGTCTGTTCTGCAGCTGTCATCTGGTTAAGTGGCACGGCCTCAAAAAGCCCCTCGCTCAAGGCGAGTAAGATTGCGATTTGGGCAGCCACTGATACGGGAGTGAATTCGGGCTGCTTGAGACATTCACGGATTCGTCGACCATGCTCGATTACTTTGAGAGTGTTATCATCCAGACGGGCGCCGAATCGAGCAAACGTTTCTAATTCTTCGAACTGGGCGTATGCCAGTTTAAGATCCCCTGCAACCGCACGATACATTGCCCGTTGTGCCTTCCCGCCAACACGTGATACGGATTTACCAACATCGACAGCGGGCAGCACTCCCAGTTCAAAGAGAGAAGGAGACAGGTAGATTTGCCCATCCGTAATGGAAATCAGGTTGGTTGGGATGTAAGCGGAAATGTCCTGAGCTTCCGTTTCGATGATTGGCAATGCCGTTAATGAGCCTCCTCCGCGTTTCTCGCACAGATGTGTCGATCGCTCCAGTAACCGGGAGTGAATATAGAAGATATCACCGGGAAAGGCTTCCCGACCGGGGGGACGCCGCAAGAGCAAAGAGAGCTCACGATAAGCACGTGCGTGTTGTGTCAGGTCGTCGTAAACAATCAGGACATCACGACCTGCTTCCATGAAATATTCAGCAATACTGGTTGCTGCATAGGGTGCAATGTAAGCCAGTCCGGGAGGATCGTCGCCTTCGGAGACTACGACAACTGTGTGATCCAGCCCCCCGCTCTCTTGCAAAACAGCCACCGCTTTCGCCACAGAGGAAGCCCGCTGTCCAATCGCGCAATAAACACAGACAACATCTCGCCCCCGTTGGTTGAGAATGGTATCCAATGCAATGGCAGTTTTTCCTGTCTGGCGATCACCGAGAATCAACTCCCGTTGACCACGTCCAATGGGAATGAGTGCATCGATAACTTTGAGACCAGTATGAAGCGGCACCGTTACGGGAGCACGATCCATAATTGGGGGTGAAGCACGTTCTGTAGGAAGACGTGTTTCCGTGGAGACCAGCCCCTTGCCATCGATTGGTCGCCCAAGCGGATCGATCACCCGCCCGAGTAATCCGTTCCCTACAGCCACGTCCATCACACGTCCGGTGCGCCGCACTTCATCACCTGCCTGAAGTTGCCAATAGTCGCCAAGTAACACGACACCGATTTCATCCTCATCCACGTTGAATGCAATGCCTAACACATCGCCCGGAAACTTAACCAGTTCTTCAAAGCCAACATTAGGCAAGCCTGAAACCTTGGCGATTCCTGTACTCAGACTGGTAATAGTACCGACTTCTCGCGGTATTAATCGGGGTTTCAGGGCGGATTGAGCCTGATGGATCCCTGCCCAGGCAGTGTCGAGTAGATCGTTTAAGCTTTCCGGTTGCTCACTCATGAGTGACTCTCCGCGAGGTGCGTATCTTTAGAATTTGACTCAGCGCCGGGAGTTATCATCTGTTTGTTATTGAGTATTTGGTCAACATTCTCTTCGAGCGAGCTTAAATAATCGGCAAGACTCCATGCTATTTTTTGTCCGTTGATGGTCAGCTCAATGCCGCAGATGACATCTGGAGTCGTTTCAAAGCGGACGAGAATCTCCTTTGCGATAATTTCATTGAATGTCTGTTGGATTTTCTGACGTTGACTCTCAGACAATTGAAACGCACTCCGTACGATAGCAGGATCCGATGACGACTTGAGTGCCTCAGTCAGTCTGGCTTTTGTCATACCGTCGATGTCTCGCAGGCGGTCTGTGAATGTCTCACACATTCGCTCTTCCAGACTTACGCCAGCAAGATCAATCAATGCTTTACGTGCGATGGAAAAGACTTCCTGCTGAGTCCGTTGAATGAAGGCGTTGTTGAGGTTACGAGCGTCAATTCTCAACGATTCCTGTCGTTTAATAGTGAAGGAATCGGCTGCCTGACGCGCTTGCTCAATCAGTCGTTGGCGTTCTGCTTTCGCGTCCTCCGTAGCCTGGCTGATCAGTTCCGATTTCTGCTGATCGAACTCTGCATTTTTCCGTTCGAAATCATTGCGTTCTTTTCGGGCTTCGGCTTTCTTTGCATCAGCATCTGCGAGTTCTGCTGCAATCTTCTTTTCCCGCTCATCAATTGCATGCAGGATGGGGCGATAGAGAAATCGTTTCATCAACCACACCAGAATCAGGAAGTTAATCGCCTGTGCAAGTACGGTGAACCAATCAATAAGCATTGCTTACTTTCCTGCCGCTTGGGAGATGGCCTGGTTCCAGAACGGATTGGCGAAAATGAGAATCATAGAAACTACAAAGCAATAAATGGCCGTCGATTCGATCATCGCCAGACCGACAAATAGCGTTCTGGTGATTGTAGCTGAGGCGTCGGGCTGCTGAGCCAGTGCGCTCAGGGCAGTTGCGACCGCCTTTCCCTCTGCGAAGGCAGGCCCCATACAGCCGAAACTGGTGGTAATCCCGGCAATGGCAATCGATGTCACCGCGATGATTGTCATACTGTCCATGTATTTTTCCTTTTATTGGAGAGGTAAAGTTAGAGGGCCCCATCGGATTTAGAATTGGGCTGACGAATTCGTGTCGCAGCGGCAATATAAACAGCAGCCAGGATCGTGAAGATATAGGCCTGCACCATTCCGGTGAGCAAGCCGAGTGCCGTCATGAAGATTGGAAAAATGAGCGGAGTAATCGTGAGCAATATAGCAATGATCATCGCTCCACTCATCATGTTGCCAAATAATCGAACGGCCAATGCCAATGTTCTTGATAATTCACTGATGATATTGAACGGAAGCATAATGACTGTCGGTTCAATGTAAGACTTCAGGTAGTCTCCCAAACCATGAGCTTCGATTCCGAACATCGGCACCGCCACAAACACGCAAAGTGCCAAGGCTACGGTTGTCGATAATGAGCCCGTCGGCGGTTCATAGCCAGGGAAAATTGTGCAGAGACTGGCTGTGGCCAGGAATAAAAATAGTGTGCCCAGAAAGCTAAGATACTTCAGAGGATGACTCAGCCCCACATCTGCGATTTGCTTTTCGATGCCGCAGACGATGATTTCAAGCAGATTCTGCCAACGAGTGCGATGCAAGTCAGTAGAAAGCTTGCGCGTGATCAGTTTCGAGGCAACGATCAGCAATAGCATGGTTGCCCAAGTGAATACGATGGTCGCATTGATTTTGAAAAATCCGAATTGCCAGAAAATCAGTTCGTCAGGGCTGAGACGCATGGTTGGCCTCCTGCACGTTGAGAGTTGGATTTTCAACGGAACTGAACGTCTGCCGCATTACGACCATGCGTGCCATGATAAAACCTATCAGGCATGCCATCAGTCGCTCCCAGTGAAAGCCTGAGACAAAGTAGAATCCCAGCAAGGTCACACTCATTCGCAGCAGAAGACTTCCAAGAAACCACCGCACCGGATATGGGGAGATGATTCCTTTCTGAATGGTCCATCGGAGTCCCCCAAAGAATATCGTTCCCAGTATGGTTCCTGCTAACCAAGCTGGAATCAGAATGAACGCCTCATTCATCTCGATCCTCCTGTTCGTCTCGCATCGCTTTATCTTCCTTAAAGACCCATTGCCAGGCACTCCAGCAACCGATTGTCAAACCAATGATCATCAGCGTTAGCGTCCACGAGTGCCGTGCTCCAAAGTGTTTGTCCAGCCAAATTCCGATAACAACTCCCAGTAATGTGGGAATTACGACCGACCAGCCAATCAGCCCCATCATTCCCAAACCAAACCAAACCCCATAATTGTTGTGACGTTGAGCCTTAAGTTTTCGTGTCAGCTTTGCGCCGACTTCCCGGCTAAAAGCCGTTTGTTTCTTATTGTCAATCGCTTTCGGCTTATCAGTCATGATGAAGCTCCGAAAGACTACGGACAATACCCGTCTCCAATTTTGTCATTGTGGAGCGAATACTTTGCTCCTGTTCATCCAGTGTCAGAAACTCTCTTTCAACAGCTGCGCGTAACTGGTTCAGATCTGTACCACCAATTGCATTTCTAACGGAGACGAGCACTTCCTGACCGGATTTGACGAGCATACCTTCGTCAATGGCGATGTAAACCTCTCCTTCCGTCTCATTTTCGTACATGAAAATTCCTGGAGAGAGAGACATGACACAGTCCAGTCGATGCGGCAGCAAGCCAAACGAACCTTCTCGTGATTCTGCAACAATGCGGGAGACGTCGGTCTTCTCTGCAAAGACCTGAAACGGTAGCAACACTTTAAGATGCATGAACGTCATTGGCGTGTTCCTCCGTTTTCTGAGGATTTGTCTTTAACTTCGACTTCCTGGTGGCTTCGTCAATCGTTCCAATCATATAAAGATCGCTTTCATTGGTCTCTTTAAATTCATCACGCAGAATTCTTTCACAACCGTTCAAGGCATCTTTGAGGCTTACGAGTTTGCCTTTGAGTCCTGTAAACTGCTCAGTTGTGAAGAAGGGCTGAGTCAGAAAGCGTTCTAATCGGCGAGCGCGTCCCACGATCATTCGATCCTGAGGGGAAAGTTGCTCCATACCGAGCATCGCAATGATGTCTTTAAGGTCGGCGTACTGGGCCAGCGTCCGTCTAATTTTTTGTGCCAGTTCGTAATGACGCTGGCCAACGATTCCCGGCGTGGCCATTTTTGAACTCGACTGCAGTGGATCAATAGCCGGATAGAGCCCTTCGCTGGCCCGTTTACGAGACAGAACAATTGAAGCCGAAAGATGAGAAAATGTATGTACCGCTGCAGGATCAGTGAAATCGTCCGCTGGCACATAGACTGCCTGAATCGATGTGATGGCTCCGGTGTCGGTGTTCGCAATGCGTTCTTCCAAACCTGAGAGTTCCGTGCCCATGGTCGGTTGATACCCCAGTCGCGATGGCATCTGCCCCATCAAGCCAGACACCTCCATGCCAGCCTGGATGAATCGAAAGATATTGTCGATAAGCAGCAGCACATCGCGATGCTCGTCGTCACGGAAATATTCAGCCATGGTTAATGCCACATGTCCCACGCGAAAGCGGGCTCCCGGTGGCTCATTCATTTGCCCAAACACCATCGCCATGTTCGGAAGCACCCCAGCTTTATTCATATCTCGGTAGAGTTCCTCGCCTTCGCGACAGCGTTCACCAATGCCGCAAAATATGCTCGCGCCTTTGTGATTCCCTACCATATTGTGAATCAATTCCGTTAGCAATACGGTTTTACCTACGCCCGCTCCCCCGAATAGACCAGCTTTACCACCCCGTTCAAGAGGCACAAGAACATCAATGATTTTGATGCCCGTTTCAAATATCTCTGACTTGGTCGAACGTTGTGCTAACGCTGGCGGAGCCCGATGGACGCTACGTAAGTGAACATCGGCTAATTCCCCTTCACGGTCGATCGTATTGCCGAAGACGTCAAACATTCGCGACAGTAACCCTTTACCCACCGGGGCTTGCAATGGGCCGCCCGTATCTTCTACGGTCATACCTCGCGCGAGTCCCTGCGTCGGCGTCAAGGCAATCCCGCGCACATGAAACTTATCGCGTTGGACCAGAACTTCAATAACAATTTGCCTTTGGTCCCCAGCTCGCAGCACAGAATATATTGGAGGCAATTGCTTTTCGAACCGTACATCGACAACGCTACCACGAACGGAAACCACGACACCCTGATTCAATACCATGGCATCATTTTCCTGCGGCTCAATCGTCGGCAAACTCATAGGCGATGACTCCATTTCCAATTACAATTTTCAAGCATGTCCAGACGGTGCTCGTTGATGTATTTTCTATGCTCTTTGAGTTTGTCAGAGCGTGGTTGTTTCAGCAGCTCTTCCGTACCTGAGTTTGCTGCTTACCGTCCATCTTATCAGAATCATCACCAGAAAGAAGAATGATCTAGTTTCGAAATCGTTTCATCACAACCATCATTTGGATAGTTATTGTACACAGACTGCAAATAAAGCCATGAAAAAAATAACAATAAAGCTCCATAGCCTCCGGGTACCTTTGAGGACTTTGCTGGAGCTGTAGAATGTCTGAAAACTGGCACAATCCAGTTCGATTGCGAATCGTTCAGATGATGTTGCATGGTCTCTATACAGTCGGTGAATTGGCTGCCGTTTTTGTATCGTGGCAATGATTTTGATGGTCAGACCGTTGCCCATATTCCCGGGGGCGGTCTACTATTGTTGACCAGTGCCCAGTAGAAACGCCGTAAGAGACACAGTGCCTTCAAGCCGAGGATTGGTTACCTCAAGCAAGACAATCGAACGGGGCACTGTTTTTTGAAAGATCTGCCAGGAGATGAAATCGACGCGGTACTTGCAGCCACCTTATCGAACTTGCAGAAACTGCAGCGAGCGATCTTCCCTCGCTGATTTTGTGGATGTGGGAGTGAGCTCAGGATACATGTTGATTGCTCGTGCCAGTCTCGATGTATTATCCCGAGAATGCCCGCTTTTTCTGCAGCAGACTGAAGACGACAAGGTTTTTTGGTGTCCAAACGATAGATAAGAATCCCGGGAAATGCTCTATGTTTCCCGGCTCAGCATCTCTCCTCAGCAATCTCTGAGGGCAGCTTATGTCATGAAAGTCGCTACAGACTAACACCTGAATATCTGGTAGTCACTCATTGTAGATTAATAGAAAATGACGTCATTGACTGATTTTCAGAAGTATGAAAATCGGAATCATTTTTCTGGAACAATAAACGGTTGTAGACAACCAGGAGGTGAATGATGGCTGGTACTGGGATTTCTAAAAATTCGGGGAACATGAGTCCCGCAATTCGCCATCCGTTTCAAGCCATTCGACAGGAAATGGATGAACTGTTTGGAGAGATGACGAGGGGGCTAAGTGAATGGTCAAATGGTCCACAGTCCGCTGCATTCGATCTGGCTGAAACTGAGAATACACTGGAGCTGAAAATGGATCTGCCCGGCTTGAAACCCGAGGATGTTCAATTGGATGTTACTGGTGACCGCATCCGCATCTCTGGTGAGCATCGGGATGAAAGTGAAGAAAAGAATAAAACGTTTCATCGGATCGAACGTTCTCAACGTTCGTTCTTCCGCGTGATTGATCTTCCCTGTTCGGTATCTCAGGAGGAAATTGTTGCTGAACTTAACAATGGCGTTCTGACCGTAACGATGCCGAAATGTGAAGAGGCAAAATGTCACAAGGTAGCCATCAAAGGTTAATCAGAATTTTCGGGTGTGTGCAGGTGCACTCACCCGACTCTTTATCATTTGCTTATTTTGTATTAGCCAGGCACTCACAATAGAGAGGGCAGCGAAGTTGTTCGCTGTGGACTTCTGGATCGAAAATGTGTGACATTAAGACAAAAGAGTTATTCGAATTCGCAAATCAAAATACTCCACCACTCGTCTCCGTTTATCTTCCAGTCGAAATCACTGGACGAGAGTCGAAGCAGAACTCAATCCGTTTACGCAATTTGTTAAAGCAAGCAGAGAGCACTCTGGCAAACTGGTGGTTCGAGCAGCCAGAAGCTGAGAAGTTTATCAATAAGGTGATGTCATTTGCAGAGAAGACCGTCTGGAAAAAGCGTTCTCAAGGAATGGTGATTCTGATATCAGATCAGCAGATTCATCACTATGCGCTCCCCGACCCTGTTCCCGAGTTAGTCTTTGTAGGAGACCATTTTTACCTCCGACCTTTGCTTCCCGTCGTTCAGGAGCAGATTCCTTACATGGTTTTGGCTCTGAGTCAGAATCATGTTCGTCTTATTCAAGTTAGCGAAGGTCAACCAACGCAACTCAGGATCCCGGAACTGGATCAGATGAGTATGACGGTCGATCGTGCTCAAATATCGGATCCTGGACTTCAGCGTCACTCAGTTGGCTCTGGAAAAGAAATACTGCATGGTCATCAAGCCGAACCCGATGACCCTCATTCAAAGATTCGCTTACACGAGTTTTGCCAGCATGTGTTTGATGCGATCAAGCCAAAACTCACCGACAAGCACGGTCCTCTTCTCCTCGCTGCTGAAAATCGAATTGCTGTTGAATTTAGCAAGGTTGTTACCGATCAAGATCTTTCAAGTCGAGTTCTGTCAGGTAATCCCGATCAGAAATCGGTAGAAGATCTCCAATACGATTCGTTATCATTCATCAGTGAAATTGTTGCAGGTCGACGTCAAAAGTTCCTGGATGATTTTCTGACACGGCATGAACTACCTGATATTTCCAGTGATCTTGAAGTGATATTTGAAGAGTTATTTACTGGCCGACTGGAATCGATTTGTCTTGCCGAAGATACTCAAGTCTGGGGTTTATACAGCCAGTCAACAGGAGTAATTGAACAGCATTCTGAGAGACGAGACGATGATGAAGATCTCTTGAATCGATTAGCCGTCTACGCGATCTCTCACAAAATCCCATGGATGACTTTTCCCGCAGACGAGATGCCTGATCAGAGTGTCGCCATCGGTCGGTTTTATAAAGGAGCAGTGACTCATGAATTCCATCCTTGAACTTCTTGGGGAAGAAAGCGGATCTCTACTGGACCACCAGTGCCAAACCATTGATAAATCACGGCTGACTCTTCCGGGGCCAGATTTCGTTTCTCGAGTATGTGCAAATTCTGATAGAAACTCGAGAGTCCTCAGGAGCTTGGAAACGCTCTTTGCTCACGGCCGATTGAGTCAGACGGGGTACATGTCGATATTGCCGGTGGATCAAGGAGTCGAACATTCTGCCGGCGCCTCCTTTGCCGTCAATCCTGATTATTTCGATCCGGAAAACATAGTAAGACTCGCCATCGAAGGAGGATGCAATGCCGTCGCATCCACAGTTGGAGTTCTCGGTGCAGTCTCCCGAAAATACGCGCATCGAATTCCGTTTCTGGTCAAATTAAATCACAATGAACTTCTTACTTATCCAAACTCTTATGATCAGCGGATGTTCGCCTCTGTGAAGAGAGCATACGATCTGGGTGCGGTGGCCGTCGGAGCTACAATTTACTTTGGCTCTCCCGAATCCCGCCGTCAAATTGAAGAAGTCAGCCTGGCATTTGAGACGGCTCATGAACTTGGCCTGGCCTGTTTTTTGTGGTGTTATCTACGGAATCCAGCCTTCAAAACTGATCAGGACTATCATGTCTCGGCCGATTTGACTGGGCAGGCCAACCATTTGGGAGTTACGCTTCAAGCGGACATCATCAAGCAAAAACAAGCCACAAACAACGGAGGCTATCGAGCCATACAATTTGGCAAAACCAATGATCTCGTCTACGAGCAATTATCTTCTGATCACCCGATCGATCTGTGTCGATATCAAGTGGCCAATTGTTATATGGGACGAGCTGGCCTTATCAACTCCGGTGGAGCGTCCTCTGGAAATTCAGACCTTGCTCAGGCGGTTCGAACAGCAGTGATTAACAAAAGAGCAGGTGGCATGGGGCTGATCAGTGGCCGCAAAGCCTTTCAACGACCGCTGAAAGAGGGTATCGAGCTTTTGAATCGCATTCAGGACGTTTACCTGGACTCCGAAATCACCATCGCCTGAGAGAAATAGAAGGTTGATTCATTATTACGTTGCAAACATCAATCCAAATCACATTGATCAATCATACTTGTGACTTGCTGTGGAATACTGTAGCACGTTGGAGATATTTCATATTGATGGCCATTGTGGCATTTCTGATGACAACTTCTTCGGGCTTAGTGATACGCCACGCCCATGCTCAAATGGAAACCAAACGTACCGCAGTCCTGGTTTTCTATTATCACAGTGATCAGAATACAGATTTGCTGCTATTTAACTCCCTGAATAAAAGCATACGATCACGCAAGGCCACAACACTTCAAGCTGTCGATCTGGACAATGCCGATCAAAAGCAGTTGCTGCAGTATCAAAGGTTTCTGGACTATTTTTCAATTACGGCGGACTCAACGCCGTTACTGATTGGCTGCAATGCCTATCGTTCTCGTGGTTTGAACGAGCAAAATGTTGAGTCCTATGTCGAACAGATGTTACGGGTTGATATTTATACCCGAGCAGGATGTTCTCATTGCGAGGACGCCATACGATATTTAAAGCTCCTGCGGGATAAATATCCAGGTTTTGAATTTCGTGTCCGGGATATCTTTAAAGACGCGGAAGCACGACAGGATCTGATCACTCTCACGCAACGCTATAAACAGGCAGCAGCAAGCACTCCGGTCTTTCATCTCTGCAATCAGATGATTGTTGGTTTTCAGGGAATCGAAATTACCGGTAATCGTCTGGAGAAATTATTGACGACCTGGACGATGAATGCCGGACAGACACAATCAAAGATGGAACCGAGTTTAGAGCATCAACTCTTTTCTGAAATTCCTTTTTCAGCACAACTACGTTGGGAACGATCCCTATTTACAGTCTCCGCCGGCTTGAATTCTCCAGAAAGTTCGACAAGTTTGTTACAGGATGAGACGTCTCTGGATGCCCCCAGTTTTTTCGAACCAGACCTGAATGATGCTACGCCTCTCGGTCCCGAATCCGATACGACAATCATCCTGCCATGGATTGGCGAAGTGAATGCGGATAGTCTGGGAATGCCCCTGTTCACCATTCTTGTGGGACTGGTCGATGGTTTTAACCCCTGTGCGATGTGGGTACTTCTATTTCTATTATCCTTACTTGTTAATCTGAAAAATCGTCTGAGGATACTACTAATCGCCGCGACTTTCGTGCTGGTGAGTGGGCTGGCCTACTTCGCTTTCATGGCTGCATGGCTCAACGTCTTCCTGCTGATTGGATATCTTCGATCAGTCCAGGTAATCCTGGCGATTCTTGCCATTGGGATTGGCTCGATACACATCAAGGACTTCTTTCTCTTCAAAAAAGGCATTTCTCTCTCGATTCCTGAGTCTGCAAAACCGGGCATCTATGCAAGAACGCGACAAATCATTACTGCTGAAAACCTGTACGGAGCCTTGTTTGGTGCGTTTGTGCTCGCAGTACTTGTGAATATCGTCGAATTGTTATGCACAGCCGGTCTGCCTGCACTCTATACTCAAATTCTCACGGAGCAGAATTATTCGACCTGGATAAACTATGGCTATCTCGCGCTTTACAATATTGCTTATATGTTTGACGATAGTTTGATGGTTGGCATCGTTGTGATCACGTTAGGAAAGAACAAATTGCAGGAACGGCAGGGTCGCTGGCTCAAACTGACTAGCGGGATCGTCATTCTTGTACTGGGATTGGTCATGCTGATTCGTCCCGAGTGGCTATCCTGAGACATCTTCAAAGCTGAGTTTTCAGGAACTGAGAATATTAATCATTTGAGGAGCGTTTGATGAAGGCAATGATCCTGGAAACTCTTCAGGAACTCACTCCAGACTCCGAACCGTTGAAGTACGTTGACTGGACTGATCCAGAACCTCAATCTGATGAAGTCGTTATACGTGTTGCTGCTTGTGGAGTTTGCCATACTGAACTCGATGAAATCGAAGGACGCTTAATTCCGCCATCACTGCCGATCATCCTGGGACATGAAGTCATTGGATATGTTGAAAGCGTAGGTCATGATGTCACTCAACATCGCATTGGAGATCGTGTCGGAGTCGGCTGGATTTACTCATCGACCGGAGACAGTGACGAAAATCTGGATCCGACATTTCAGGGTACCGGATGTGACCATCATGGTGGATACGCAGAAAAAATGTCTGTTCCAGCCCGGTATGCGTATCCAATTCCAGAGTTATTCAAAGATGCTGAAGCGGCTCCATTGATGTGCGCAGGCTCTATCGGATATCGGGCACTGAAACTGACACAATGCTACGATGGAGATCCGATTGGTTTGACTGGATTTGGAGGATCCGCTCATCTCGTCTTGTCTTTGATTCACCATCTGTATCCGCGCTCTCCAGTTTCGGTCTTCGCACGTGATGCCGAATCGCGACAGTTCGCACTCAATCTCGGAGCCAGTTGGGCAGGTCCGATCGAAGCAACAGCTCCGGTACCGCTGAAGGCAATCATCGACACGACCCCCGCCTGGAAACCTGTCGTAAACGCACTCCGCAATCTACAACCTGGCGGGCGGTTGGTGATTAATGCGATCCGAAAGGAAGCCCGTGATCAGGAAGAGTTACTCTTGCTCAACTATCATGAACACCTCTGGATGGAACGCCAGATACAATCTGTTGCGAATATCACCCATTATGATATCAGCGAATTTCTAAAAATTGCCTCAGAGATCCCAATTCGCCCCACAATCAAAACATTTCCACTCCAGGAAGCGAATCAGGCTCTGCGCGATCTCAAATTTAAGCCGACGCGCGGGGCCAATGTGTTAGTGATGTCATAATCCCATTTTCAATAAATTCTGCAGTTGGATTATTCATCAATTTGCTCCAGTTCATTATTGTTTCGCTTCATGTTCGGCAACCAGTAATGTTGTCTTGATGATTGTATCGGGATTGAGTGAGATACTGTCGATACCTTCATCAATCAGGAATTTTGCGAACTCGGGATAATCACTTGGGGCCTGCCCACAGATTCCAATTTTCTTATTCGCGGATTTCGCTTTGCTAATCACCTCAGTAATCATCTTTTTCACAGCTGGATTCCGCTCGTCGAATAGATGGGCGACAATTTCAGAATCGCGATCCACTCCCAATGTCAGTTGTGTCAAATCGTTGGATCCAATTGAAAAACCATCAAAGACTTCTGCAAATTGTTCGGCGATGATGACATTGCTGGGGATCTCACACATCACATAAACTTCCAGACCATTTTCGCCCTGAACGAGTCCATGACTTTCCATTTCGGAAATCACCCGTCGGCCTTCCTCAACAGTTCGACAAAACGGAATCATGACTTTGAGATTATGTAATCCCATAACTTCTCGGACCCGGTGAATCGCCCGGCATTCGAGTGCGAAGCCAGCCCGATAACGGTCATCGTAATAGCGGGAAGCTCCCCGGAAACCGATCATCGGATTCTCTTCGGTCGGTTCATAAGGTTTACCGCCTACCAGATTTGCATACTCATTTGTTTTGAAATCACTCATCCTCAAAATGACTTCTTTGGGATAGAACGCAGCCGCAATCATCGCGACCCCTTCGGCTAGTTTCTCGACAAAGAATTCCGGCTTGTCCTCATATCCAACTGTAATCTCATCGATCATTTCCCTGATTTTGATATCCGCCAGTTGATCGTAATCCAGCAGTGCGAGTGGATGAATTTTTATGGAATGGTTGATGATAAACTCGACCCGGGCCAGGCCAACTCCATCATTTGGCAAGAAGGAAAGCCGAAATGCCTGATCGGGGTTGGCCAGGTTCATCATAATCTTTGTCCTGGTCCGACTGACCTCACTCAGTTCAACGGACTTCTGCTCATAATCCAGTAATCCTTCATAGACGAAGCCGGCATCTCCTTCGGCACAACAGACGGTGACTGGTTGACCAGTCTGAAGAAGCTCTGTGCCTGTTTCAGTTCCCACGATTGCGGGAAGACCTAATTCCCGACTGACGATGGCGGCATGACAAGTCCGCCCGCCACGATTCGTAACAATCGCCGCTGCTTTCTTCATCGTCGGTTCCCAATCGGGATCTGTTTTATCAGTGACAAGGATTTCTCCTGGCTGAAACTGCTTGAGCCCAAGTGGAGAATCGATAATCCGAACGGGGCCTTTAGCAATTCGTTCTCCGACTGCACGTCCGGTAACGAGAACCTGACTTCGGTTATTAAGTTCAAATGTCTCCAACACATTTTTTATCTTCTGAGACTGAACCGTTTCTGGCCGTGCCTGAACGATATACATTTTTCCTGTCAGCCCATCCTTAGCCCATTCAATATCCATTGGACAAAGCTGACCTTTCTTTTGAGAGTAGTGATCTTCGATCACGCAGGCCCATCGTGCCAGGAGCAGCAGGTCCTCATCAGGAATGCAAAATCGTCGACGATCTTCCAGGGAGACAGGAACGTTCTTTGTCATCCTTGTGCCACCGAGATCGTAAATCAGTTTGAATTCTTTTGTCCCGAGGCGACGTTGGAGAATGGGACGACATTCAGGATCTTTCAGGAGAGTTGTCTTGAAAACATAAAATTCATCAGGATTGACAGAACCTTGAACAACATTCTCTCCCAAGCCATAAGCGGCGTTGATAAGAACGGCATCTGGAAATCCGGTTTCGGTATCAATCGAAAACATAACGCCGGAATAAGCAAGATCCGAACGAACCATCAGTTGAACACCAATCGAAAGTCCGATTGTGAAATGATCAAAATCTCTTTCCTGACGATAAGAAATAGCACGATCCGTGAATAAGGAGGCAAAACAGCGACGGCATGTTTCCAGTAAAACTCCGGCTCCGCGAACATTGAGCATGGTTTCCTGTTGTCCGGCAAAACTGGCATCGGGCAAATCTTCCGCAGTCGCACTACTGCGGACCGCGACATCGATGTCAATGGTTTCGCCACACAACGTTTCGTATTCGGTGATGATTTGCTGTTGCAAACTGTCGGGCATTGTGACTGAGAGAATGGCTTGTCTCACGGCGTGGCCACGCTGCTGTAAGTTCTCCATGTCACTGGTATCCAGATCTGCAAGAATGGATCTGATCTTCTGATCCACGCCAGTCACAGAGAGAAAATCGTGATAGGCCTGAGCAGTGACTGCAAAACCGTTAGGAACCAGTATCCCCTGGTCGGTCAGCGACTGATACATTTCACCAAGTGAAGCATTTTTTCCACCGACCGATGCAATATCGTCTATCGAAATGTCGTTGAACCAACGGATATATTCAGAAGTCCCTTTTACTGCATCAGACATCTTGTTAGCTCCTTAGTGTGGTTTGAACTGAACCGGTAACAGCCTTAAATACATCCGTACCGAAAATTGGTTCGTTATTGTTCGGAGTAGTTCCTAAGTTTCGGAGAAGAATTTCAACAGATTCGAGGTAGCGGTGCCCCCATAGGTTCATCGATTGGAAGTTCACGATCGAAGAGATTTTTTATGGTGACGGGAGCATTCTGACGTGACCGAGCAGTCCCAATGATTGCGGCATCACGATTACCAGTTGCCTGCAGTGACTCCAGTATTAAAGGCCCCTGTCCCGAAGCTGCCGCAATCACCATTGTCCCTTCACATGCAATATGAAGGGGATTCAGGCCGAGCAATTCACAGGCTGCCTGTACTTCCGGGGAGATCGGTAATTGATTCTCCATGATTGTGAAAGTGCATTGAGCAGCCTCAGCCCACTCGTGTAAAACAGCCGAGACTCCTCCCCGCGTGGCATCCCGGAGTGAGCGAACCTGCTCCATATGCCCCTTGATGGCATTGATTTCATTTGCCAGGCTGTTCACGTCACTGGTGGGTTCTGGCTCAAACTGTAAATTTTCTCGGGCAGAAAGGATCGCAATGCCATGCTGACCAATTGGTCCGGTCACCAGAATTTCATCACCAGGTTGAATGGCCTGAGGTCCCGGTGGCACAACAGGACCGGCTATCCCGACTCCTGTCGTGTTTAAGTAGATCTGATCACATTGGCCCCGCGGAACAACTTTCGTGTCACCCGTTGATACAAAGACACTACATCTTTCACAGGCATTCCTCACGCTCTTCAGGATGCGATCCAAGGTTGCAATTGGAAACCCCTCTTCAATGATAATTCCCAAACTTATGCAATAAGGAATTGCACCGCTCACGAGCAGGTCGTTAACGGTTCCGTAGACCGCCAGAGAGCCGATATCTCCACCCGGAAAAAATAGTGGTGAGACCACATAGGAATCAGTGGTCATCATGATTGACGAACTATTGAGGCTCAGGCAGGCCGCATCTCCAGAAACGTTTAAGGTGGGATCTGACAGAATGACCTGCATATGGTCCCGAATCAACTCCCGCGACAACAGTCCGCCTTCGCCATGGGCGAGGGTCACTAACCCGTGAGATCCGGAAAGAGGAATGGGACAATTTTCGTTCAATTGCATCTTAAGTAAGTCCATTATCCATCGATCAATGGAGCCTTTTCTGACTGGGGCTCGTTGTTAATTCGGTAACGGTAATAAGCAGCACAGGCTCCTTCCGAGGAGACCATCGGCGCCCCGAGTGGGTGGGCGGGTTTGCATGACTTTCCATAGGCACTGCATTCCGGCGGCTTGATAAGCCCTTGTAACACTTCCGCACTCTGGCATACCGTTTCGTTCTGATTGACTGGAGAACGACTCCCAACAAAGCGACTCCAGGCGTCATATTTTCGATAGTTTGGTTTCAATGAGAGACCGCCTGCGGGAATGATTCCAATTCCCCTCCAGGATTGATCAACGATTTGATAAACTTCGTCAATCAATTTCATGGCATTGACATTACCACCATGCTTCACCGATCGGGGATAGCAGTTCAGTAGCCGAGGTTTTCCTTGCTCCAGCATATGCACGCATGACTGAATTCCCTGTAGCAGATCAATCGGTTCAAAGCCTGTGATGACGACAGGTACTTCATAGGTATCCACTAAATCCTGATACTCTTCCAGGCCCGTAATGGTGCAAACGTGACCGGCAGCCAGGAATCCCTGCAAACGCGACTTTGAAGATTCAAGTATGATTCGCATCGCAGGCAAAACACGAACATGGGAAACCAGAACGCTGAAATTATCCAGTCGTAATTGTTCCGCCTGCAGGACTGCCAACGCCGTTGAAGGAGCGGTCGTTTCAAAACCCACGCCCAGAAATACGACATCCAGATCCGGATTCAGGCGTGCGAGTTCTACGGCATCAACCGGGCTGTAAACTATCCGCACATCACCGCCGCTCGCTCGGGTTTGATTCAACGACTGTGCAGTTCCGGGAACTCGAAGCATATCCCCAAATGTAGTCAGTATGGTCGATGGCTGCAGAGAAATCTGTTGTGCGATGTCGATGATCTCAGCCGGTGTGACGCATACCGGGCATCCGGGGCCGTGAATCAATTCCACCACGCCAGTCAATTCAGATTCAATACCGTACTTGAGTAGATTATGAGTCTGCCCGCCGCAGACCTCCATAATCCGCCAGCGCTGCGTCGCCTGTTTTCGAATTTCAGATACGAGATTCCTGGCTGTTTGCGGATTTCGATATTCCGTCAGATACTTCATCCGCTTGTTCCTTCCTCTTGAATTTTGTCCGAGGGATCGAGACCTGAAAGATCGGTCTCGATGAGTGCTGCTTGCTCTGCGGAGATTTGTGTGATCGCGATCCCGGCATGGACAATCACAAAATCTCCAATCTCTGCATCAGGAACGCAGGCGAAATGACAGACCTTTTTCAGACCACCGAAGTCAACCTCCGCTTTCGCAAATAGTGGATCCTGGTCTAGCCAGCGAGTCACACGTCCAGGAATTCCCAGGCACATTAGACTGCTCCTACCGAATTGTGATCTGCATTTCGAGTCAGTCTCGCGACCGCTATTGCTAATTGACCCGCTGCCAGGCCTGCGTCATTCAGCGGAATAGAGACAGGACAAAAAACATTCCGATGATCCTGTTCCAGTTCTCTACGCAATGTCTCCAGTAAGATTCGATTCTGAAAACAACCTCCTGAGAGTACGATAGGATAGTCGGGGAAAAGACGACACATTTTTCGAATTCCCTGAACCAGTCCACGATGAAATCGACAAGCGATAACCGCAGGTGCAGTGCCTGCGTCAATATCATGTACGATTTGTCGAATCGCAGTTTTCCATTCGAGTTGAATTCTGTGATCAACAGTAGATACCTTAAATCGATAAGGTGTCTGTACGGAATCACAATTCTGAGCTAAGGCTTCCAGAATCATGGGAAACTGACCTTCATAGCTCGATTCCGTACGACGAGTGATCAGTGCAGTGATTCCATCGAACAAACGTCCCATACTCGAAGTCCGCGGTGAAAGATGTTGTCTGCCTGTTATTTGAAGGATATTCTCTGCACTATTGTCAGGGAATATCTGACGTCCAATCTTACTTGCGGCTTCTGCTTCCATTGCCGATTCCAGCAACGAAATCGCAATACGCCAGGGACTGAGAATTGCAGCGTCCCCCCCCGGAAGTGAGAAAGGGGCGATATTTCCAACCCGGATGTAGTCAACTGCAGTGGTCAGCAGGAATTCACCTCCCCAGACCGTTGCATCATCTCCCAGCCCGGTTCCATCAAAAGCAAGCCCTAAAACGTTCTCGTCTAACAAATTATGCTCAAGCATTCCTGAAACAATGTGCGCATGATGATGTTGAACACCGATGAGCGGCTTCCCCTGACGAGTCGCCCATTTGGTGGAATAATATTCCTGGTGAAGATCGTGAACGATGTATTCGGGATCCATTTGATACAGAGTCTGCAGTTCTGCAATTTGCTGTTCGAAGTATGTTCGGTTTTCCAGTGTATTGAGATCACCAATATGAGGGCTCAAAATTGATTGAGATCCATTCGAGAACGCGATTGCATTCTTTTGTTCTCCGCCAACAGCGAGGATTTGCATCTGGGTAGAAATCGGGAGTTTCAAAGGGGATAGCCCACGACCGCAACGGATGGTGACCTGTTGTCCGCTGGCAATACGAACGACGCTATCGTCAATCGGCCTGACAATTTCTCGATTGTGATGGAGAAAACAATCAGCGATATCAGCCAGTTCCGACCGAGCCTTGGACGGGACGCTCTCGATTGGCTTGCCTTCGACATTTCCGCTTGTCACGATCAACGGGACATTCACAAGACGACACAATTCCTGGTGGACAGGAGTGGTCGGAAGCATCACGCCTATTGTCCCTACAGGACCTGTCACCTCTCGAGCCAATCTGTTCCTGGCGAGTTGATTCAACAAAACAATCGGATTACGGCTATCCGCCAATATCTCCCGTTCAATCTGATTCAAACTGGCAAGGTGTTCGGCTGCATTGAGCGATTGAACCATGACCGCAAAAGGTTTCGATTCCCTCTTCTTTCTCTGTCGTAATCGTTGAACAGCAGCTAAATTCGTACCATCCACCAGTAACTGGTAACCGCCTACACCACATAAACCGACAATGTCTCCTCTCTTGATATCCTCTACCGCAAGTTGAATCATCATATCATAATTAAGTTCGACAAATTGTCCTGATTTTTCGTACCAGTATTTCGGGCCGCAATCTTGACAGGCAATTGTCTGTGCATGGAAACGACGTGAAGATGAATTCGTATAATCCTCTCGGCAATTGACGCAGAGATCATAATCTTTCAGACTCGATTGCTCTCGCTCAAAAGGCATCCGTTTAATAATCGAATACCGCGGCCCGCAACTGGTACAGGAAATCATCGGATAGCGATATCGGGCATCATCCGGCGACGAGTATTCGTGTTGACATTGGTCACATGTTGCCAAGTCAGCTGGAAGAATTGTCTCTAACCGGCCGGTTGCAATACTTTCAAGAATGCGGAACTCCGTATTTCCGGTTGCTTCACATTTGATTTCCTGACGACTTGTAATCTTTGCGTCTGTCGGGAAATGTGAAGAAAGCTGATCGCGAAATTCATCCACATCTGACGGTGATCCTTCAACCACGATCAACAAACCAGTCAGTTGGTTACTCACAGAGCCACTCAGATGATGCATTTGAGCTAATCGAGCAACGGCTGGGCGCATCCCGATCCCCTGAACGATTCCATTCAGGATGATTCGATGAGCGACAACGTTCTGAAGTGTTGAATCAGGAGATAACATCGATGTTGCTTATTTAATTATTTCTGAATCTTACGAAGTTGACGGACCAGGAATTCACACCATTCGTCAACTCCAGCCAGGGTTTGTGAACTGGTCGTCAAAAAGTCCAGTTCAGGTTGAATTCTCCGAGCATCCTCAACAGCTGAGGAAACGTCAAAAGGAACATACGGCAGCAGATCAGATTTCGTAATGACCATTGCCTGACTGGTTCGAAACATCTTCGGGTACTTTCCTGGCTTGTCATCTCCCTCTGTCACACTCAGAAGCGTTACCCGCAGATGTTCACCCAAATCGTGGGAGGCTGGACATACTAAATTTCCCACATTTTCTATGAACAGAATATCGAGATCCGATTGATTCAAACGCTCATATCCACTTTCCACCAGCGGGATTTCCAGGTGGCATGCTCCCCCTGTGGTTAATTGCTGTACCGGAACGTAAGGCTTGAGCCGTTCTGCATCACGATCAGTGGCCAAATCGCCAACAAGCACAGCCAGGCGATACTCATCCCCGATTTTCGTGGCCGTTCTTTGAAGCAGACTGGTTTTCCCGGCTCCGGGCGATGAAACAAGGTTTACAACGAGTGTTCCCTGATCTGACATTCGTTGGCGAAACCGATTCGCTTGTTCTTTAAGATCAGCTTTCAGATCGCGGTTTACGGTAATTGTCTGATTCATGCATTCACTCCAACTTCACGCAATTCAATATCGATAATTGTTAATTCATCTCCGGCAGTAATCCGGACCTGTTGTGAATTACATCGTGGACAACAAAACTGATAATTCGTAATGATGATCTTCTGCTGGCAATTCTCACATTTTGCCTCAAGAGGAATTTTTTGGATTTCCAATTTAGCCTGTCGTCCGATTTTCTCGGGGGCCAGATCACGAAACGCTAACTCAACCAGAGTGCACTCGACCCCGGAAAACTCTCCTACAGCGAGTCGAATCATTTCAATCGCTCCTCCCCCGTTTGATCGAGCAATTTCTTGAACCTGCCGTAGCAATGAACGAACGACTGAATACTCATGCATCAAACTCACCTACTCTATTGAATTGAGGATTTTGTAATCCCCGAGTGTGAGGTTCAATTTCATTACGCTGCAGTAACTCGGCAACATCCTTGGCTGCTGATAAGACCTGGGGGCTCATGGAACTGAGCGGTTCCCAGTTCTTGCCTGTCACCGTCCAGATATGAATCTTCATCAAATCCGGAAATGTTTCCGTAGCCAATTCCAGTGTCCCGGTCAGACTGGAAGCATGGGAACTGGCAGGAATTCGTTGCAGTTCCGGTAATTGAGGCCAGGTGTAGCAGGCGATTTCGCCAGGCTCATGAGAGGTTTCAGAATTGGCATCGCAAATGATCAGGTGTGTAATCGTATCAAGATGATTGAGCAAAGCCTGTGAATGTGTGATTTTCTTCAGTCGCACATCACACCCTTGCAGCCGATCGATGACCTCCCAGCCGAACTGATCATCCCCATGTGAACTTCCAAGTCCAGCGATCAGCATAGTCGGTTGTCGAGATTGTTTCCGAATTTCACTCATTACATTTTCTCAAATCACTATGTTTATTTTTCGCGACTTTTCATTACTCCACACGTTCAATCGAGAGTTTAAGGAAATGAGTCGCACAACTGATGCAGGGATCGTAGGATCGAATCAATCGCTCACATGCCTGAGCCACCTGATCATCTTCCATCGATAGTAAGGGGGGAAGATAATCCCTTAAGTCGTTTTCAATTTGTTTCTGATTTTGTGATGTCGGAGGAATAATCGTCGCATGTTGAATCAGGCCAGCATCGTCAATTTCATAACGGTGAAACAAAGTGCCGCGAGGAGCTTCTGTCGCGGCCATGCCAACTGCGGCTCGTGGTTGATAGGGTATTCGCGATTCGGATGGTCGTTGATAGTTCCTGCAGATCTCCAGTGCTTCTTCGAATGCATGCACGACTTCCAAACCACGTGCCAGTATCGATTGAAACGGATTGTTACAGGGCCATTGGATATTCACACGATCTGCAAGTTCGCGAGCATTGGGGTGGAAATTGTCTCGACTGTGGTTGATGCGAGCCAGCGGTCCGAACAGACAACTTGTTTGACTTTCTATTTTATGAGCCTGCAAGGCCGTTGAATGCGGAACCTGATATTCACAGATCACCTGCTCGTACTCTTTCACATCGAACGACTCTCCTTTGCTTGAGCCCATGGTATCTCCAAACCAGGGATATTCACTCGAGTTGCTAATCGAGATCAAATCGTAATTGCATACAAAGTCTGGAAAGTTGAAGCCGGAAATCCAATGAGTCGTCTCAATCGCTGCCTGAAGTCCCCATTCCAGCTCAGGAATCAAACTCTGCAACTCGTCGAGAGCAGGCGTGCGATAAAACCCTCCAATGCAGACATTGACAGGATGAACCGAACGTCCCCCCAGGACTTCGAGAATCTGATTACCAATTTTCTTGAGTCTGAGCCCCCGTTTAATTTCGTCAGGAAAGTGTTTTCCCAATTCCAGTCCACTGGAGTAGCCAAAGAAATCAGGAGCCTGCAACAAATGCATATGCAGGCAATGGCTTTCAATCCATTCTCCACAGTAGAGCAACTTCCGAAGTTGATGAATTTCGGTTGGGATCTCAATTTCGAGAGCTGCCTCAATCGCACATGCGGAACTCATTTGATAGGCCACAGGGCAGATTCCACAAATTCTGGCAGTTAAGTCAGGGACATCTTCCAGAGGGCGGCCCCGCAAAAAGGCTTCGAAAAACCGCGGAGATTCATAGATATTCAACTCAACACGATCGATGACATTGTTGTTCAAGCTGACATGCAGTGCCCCTTCTCCCTCAACACGCGTCAGGGCGCCAACACGAATTGTGCGAGACTCACTCATCAGACTCTCCTTCGGCCGAGTCTTGCCTCTTAAGTTGTGCACCTGTCCGTGCAAATTCTGGAGCTTCTGCGTTCACGTTCAGAAAGAGTGGAATCAACTCAGCTGATGCGTGCCCGTCTTTAATCAGCCAATCTGTTAAGCCATCTGTATTCGTTTGATGACAAGGCCCGAAGCAGCCATAACAGCCACGATGAAATCGAGGACAAATGGCTCCGCATCCAGCTTGCGTGAGCGGCCCCAGGCAGGGGATTCCCCGAGCGACACTCACGCATACGATATTTTGCAGTTTGCAGTCCCGACAGACGGAGTGATCTGGCACGCTGAATTTGCGATGGTGAAGTTTATCGGAAATGATTTGCAAAAGTTGCCCGGTGTCGACGGGACAACCTCTCAATTCAAAATCAACGGAAACGTGGTTGGAGATTGGAGTTGACGTTGCCAGTGATTGTAAATACTCGGGATGTGGGTAGACCAGTTTCATAAACTCGTCATGATTGGCTCCATTGCGTAACGCCTGAATCCCTCCTGCTGTTGCACAGGCTCCAATCGTGACAAGTGTGTCTGTTTGCCTACGAATCTGTTGGATACGATCCAGGTCTTCAGGAGTCGAAATCGATCCCTCAATCAAAACCAGATCATAAGGTCCGGAGTCGATACGACTGCTCGCTTCTGGAAAGTGCGCAAACTCGACCAACTCAGCCAGTTCCAGCAATTCTTCTTCCGCATTAAGTAGTGAAAGCTGACATCCATCGCATGAGGCGAATTTGAAGATTCCCAGCCTTAATTTTTCCGGCATCGATTCTCCTCGATTCAGAGTTCTGGAATCTTCATTAATTCTTTGACTTGATTATACCGGAAAACCGGTCCATTCGTACAAAGAAAGTAGGACCCTAATTGGCATCGCCCACAATGTCCGATCGCACAATTCATATGACGCTCAAGACTGAAGAAAATCTGATCTTCAGGAATTCCTCGTTCGATTGCCGCAAGAGCAGAATAATTCATCATCACTTCGGGGCCACAGCACATCACGATGGCGGCGTTGGGATCTGAGAGCTCGATGTGGTCCAGTAAACTCGGCACAACTCCAATATTTCCCTGCCAACCGGTTGTCGAGTGATCGACTGTGGTCAGAACTTCAAAGCCTGAAGACCGCCACTGATCATATTCTGCTGAATACAAGAGAGAGTCCGGACTGCGTCCACCTATGAGTATGGTCACTTTCGAAAAACTACACCGCGATTGTCTCAATGATTCAATAACAGAACGCAGTGGTGCCATTCCAATGCCTCCACCAATCAGAATGAGGTGCTTCTCCTCCAAATCCCGTAACGGCCAACCGTTTCCATACGGTCCTCGACACCCGAGTGTTTGCCCTAACTCCAATCTGAAAATCGCATTGGTGACATTACCAGCCTGACGAATCGTATGCACGATGTTTCCGGTATTTTGCGATAATCCACTTGTAGAAATTGCTGCTTCTCCATATCCAGGAATATAAAGCATATTGAACTGCCCAGGTCTTGCGGCGTATTGCTGTCCAACCGCGGAATCGACGAAAGAAAATTCAAAAGTCTCGACGATTGGTATTTCCTTCTTTCTTGAGACCAAACGAATTTCATGAAGTTTCCAGGCAGAGTTGGAAGTCGGAACCGATGCCTCCCGATTCATGGTTCCTCCTCACAAAGGGCTGCGACTTCCGCCGTCAAATCGATACCGACAGGACACCAGGTGATACATCGACCACAGCCAACACAACCAGATTCACCAAATTGATCGTGCCAGGTCGCCAGTTTATGGGTAAGCCATTGTCGATATCGACTACGTGTATCGTTTCTGACAGGTGTTCCATGCAACTTGCTGAAACCAGGATTGAAACAGGAGTCCCAGGTTTTACGACGATCGACTCGTTCCTGATTCAAATCAGGAACTTCTTCAACATGACTGCAAAAACAGGTCGGGCATACCATCGTGCAATTTGTGCAGGAGAGACAACGATTCGCAACATCTTTCCAGTGGGAATGCTCAAGTTGACCCATTAACCGATTTCGCAAATCGGTTGTGTCCATTGTTTTTTTTATTTGTTCTGTAGCGTGATCAGAGATCGACTCTGACTCAGAAAGTTGTTCCTCAGTCGCAGTCGGAAATCCCAACGGCGTCACAATTTCATTTCCATGTGAACTACCAATCTCTATCAGGAATCCATCGGACAGTTCCGTCAACGCAATATCAAATCCCGACTTGCACTTAGGTCCTGTATTCATCGAGGTGCAAAAGCAATTCGCAGAAGGCACGGCACAGTTAACGGCTACGATGAATGAAGCTTTTCGTCGATTCTGATAGTTTTTGTCAACGTATGCCCCCTCCAGAAACACTCGATCCTGAATACGCATCGCTGCCAGTTCGCAGGCTCGAACTCCCAGAAACGCATAGGATTCGCCTTCGTCGACATGATCTTCGAAAACCCATCCATCCTGAGACTTGATCGATGTTGAGATCAACTGCAATGGAGGAAACAGATATCTCTTCCAGGAGTGTGGGCCAACGGCATAGTCGAAGAATCGCTGATTCCCTGTATGTTGAAGTCGATAATATCCCGGTTTCTGTTCATCAGTGTATCCGCGTGGCATGTCATCAATCGATTGAATTTCAGCATAGACGATGGCTTCCTGATCAATGGTCGGAGCAATCACTCGATAGCCCGAATGCATCAATTGCCTTAAAAGGTCGGGGAACTGATCCATGCGAAAATATTGAAAGTCGTTCATGAAATTAAGTCTGAGATAAAACTAAGTGATAAGAGAATTGCACTCTGCTTCAGGTGACTTTAGGTTTCACAGCAGAATCGACGTCTGGAGGGAGAAACAGATCAAGCAGCTGTAGCCGAGTGGCCATTAATCGACGAGCAAATATGCAGGCGATCTCTTTCATAAACTGGTATCCGAAATCATGGTCAATTTCGCAATAGTCTTTTAACTCATCTGCCTGAAAAACAATCAGCTGAGTCTCTGTCAGCGTCGTTGCTCGTAGTGACATCGGTCGAGTTGAAATAATTGGGGAACATCCCAGAAATTCTCCATCACTCAAGGTTAACAATTCGATAAATTTTCGCCCTTGCACAAACGTGTCCAATAAGACATTCCCTTTGACAATCAGATAGACGGAGTTGTGATACTCTCCCTCCCGGAACAAACAGCAATTTCCGGCGACGGTTTTAGGTTCTCCCATTGAGATAATCTTGGACATCATCTTTTCAGAGAGGTTTCTGCCAAACGATAATTGATCCATTATTGATGGTCTTTCAATCATTCATCCCTGTCAAACAGCGTGTCATTTCTTAGATTTCACTTTACAATCAACCGCGTTTCATCTTTTTGAGACAGTATCATTACTGCAGTTTGCAGTTTACTGGAGTGGCTATTGATGGTTTGAGTCCTATTTTTCCAGTCATTCACCCGCTGCACATTCATGGAAACGGCTATAGAACTTCAACATTCACCTGATCACTAACACGGAACAGGAAGCATGTTCGGCGATATGATAAGCTGTGCTACCGAGCATATGTTCGATTAACTTATTATGTCCATGATGGCCAAGCAAAATTAAATCGGCGTTCCAGGTCACGGCAGCATTCAGGATGGTTTTATCAATATTGTCGTCTTCAATTACTTCCGTTTCTACACGACGTAATTTTGTTGTCATTTCTTTGTCGAGCCGTATCCTTAAAGCGTCGAGTTCACCATAGGTGGCATTCGCTATCGCCATTTTTTTCATATGGTCAGTCTGAGACTCCATCACATTGAGGAGCATTAACTCGACGGGGATCCGCCAGTTAGTCGACTCAATCCACTGCACTGCAGACTCTGCGGCTCGGGATCCATCGTAGGGAAACAGGATTCGCACAACTTCCCTGGAATCGACTTCAGGAAATTTCTTTGCGATCAGCACCGAGCAGTTTGCCTGCTTGACAAGATGACTGGACACATTTCCCAACAGCAGAGAATCGATCTTGCCAAGGCCCCGGTCTCCAGCGACCAGAAGTGTGGCCCCTCCCACCTCGGCTTCCTTCATCAGCGTCTTGGATATCTCTCCTTCATGTCGCTTCGTTTCCACATTCCAGTCTTCAACCTGGAATTCTCTTTGGATCGCTTCCAGCTTGAGGTCAGCCTCGTTCTGAAGATCTGATAATACACGACAACTGTGATCTCGCAGGGCATCAATCACGCAAACGATTTCAATGGGATCACTCGTAGGATAAAAGAATCTCCTCAGAAACTTCCCTGCGGCTTTAGACTGTTCCGATCCATCGTAGGCAAGCAGAATCTTCATGGACATTTCCTGTTTGTGTATGAGTTTAACAAGGAGAACTCACACCTGATTAACGGACGATGATCACAGAACAGAGTGCGTGTTCCGCAACGCGATACGCGACACTTCCGAGTAGATACTGTGCTACGGCCCCGTGCCCCTGATGTCCCATCACAATCAGATCCGGCTTCCAGACGTCACTGGTCTGGAGCAGTTCTTCTGCGACTTTCTGGCTTTGATGAAGTTGCGTCTCCACGGAAGCGGCCGTTGCTTCTAAATCGACTTTGACAGATTCTATCGCCTGTTGACTGGCTTGAACTTCGTCATCCCAGCCAGCCGAGGCATGTTGAATCGCATCCATATTGAAGGCTTCGACCAGTTCGATGACGCGAACTATCAGCACTTCGATCTCACTTTTCCAGGGATAACTTTTCAGGAACTCAACAGCCTTTTTCGAGTCGTCAGAACCATCATAAGCAAGCAGGATCCGCAGTTTTTCTCCTGCAGGTTGAGTAGAACCACGGTGTATCATAACCGTACATTCGGCATGCCTGACAATTTTGGAGGACACACTACCCAGTAGAAATTTTTCAAAGCCAGATTTACGCTGCGAACCGACGGCAATCACATCCGCGTTTAACGATTTTGAATTGGCAATAATTTCTTGTGCAGGCAGCCCTTCAACGAGGTGAGAGCTCTGCTGCCAATTGGCTTCATTAAACTTTGTCGTTGAATTCTCCAGAGCAAGAGCAGCCTCTTTCCGCATAGATTCATGCATTTCAGCGGCGATGAACATGCTTTCGTAACCGAAACTCCCATAATGTGGTGGATAAATGACGGATACGATTTCAGCGATCGCTCTGTTTGAATCTGTGATGTTGATTAGAAAGTCTTCATTCGCCAGAGCAGCCTCTGATCCATCGTGAGCAAGTAGGAATTTCATCGTTCGGATTCTTTCATCATCAGTATTCGGTACGATTGACCAATTTATTCTTCGCCTAGTTTTCACGAATATGGCGATGGCATTCAATACACTTCATTGTCAACTCCATCCATTTCAGTGTCGATTTATCGAGTTTGCCTTCTTTGGCCGTTTCCACCAGCCCGAGTGCGTCGCGTTGAAATTCATTCGTATATTGGCGATATTCCTCATCATCTGAGTACAGCCATTTTTCGACGGTACTCATTTTATATAACTTCTCTGCTCCACTGCCGATCAGAAGAAAATCCTCATTACTGAGTCCTTCTAAAATATCAGACGAGGCTTTCAATTTAGCTCTCATGAAGCTTCGACGTAATTCTACATCTTCATCTGAGGAGTTTTCTGACAAAGGACGAAGACCAGATGATTCTTTCGTCTTCTTGAGAGGTTCACTGGAATGGAGTGGAGATACCATCAGCAGTCCGCAAAGTGTGATCAATGCGTATTGACTGTTAACGGCCAGCGAGCGTATTGGAACCATGTTTCTACTCCTGTTTGTGTGGGCTCAGATTGTCGTAAAGCATTCAATTTGAATAGAAAATAAATACACATGAAAAATTGGGATTGGAAAATTCATATGCTGGTCATATTGCAGTTTGGATTGTCCTCGGTAATTGTTTTGTCGACTCCGTTGCCAAAACTAACAATCTGGAATGGACTGGGCATGATTTCTGGTTTCATACTTTTCCTCTGGTCAATTGCGATCATGAAACTTCATAACCTTTCAGTTGGACCCGATCCTCATCCCAATGCCAAACTTGTCACAACGGGACCTTATCGAATATTACTGCATCCGATGTATACCGGTCTGTTATTCCTCACAGGGAGCACCTTAAATTTTGAAGCTCCTTACTGGAGGCTGCTTATGTGGTTTGCTCTTGTCAGTGTCTTGAATTTCAAAGCTCGTTATGAAGAAATATTCATGCAGGAACGATTTCAGGAATACGAACAATTCAAAAAATCCCGATGGAGATTCCTGCCCTATCTCTATTGATTTAAATAGAAAGACTCTCTTGCTTTTAACCTGCCAAACAGACGGGTAGCGAACTTTTTATTTCCGAAAACAGAAATGCATACTGACCACTCCTTAATGCTATGATCCTGCCTCTTTACTCTGCGACAATCAGCATGGCTCTAACATGGCGATGACACTCAATGCACTTCACGGTGACGTCCATCCATTTCAATGTCGATTTATCTAGATTCTTTTCGTTGGCAGCCTCAATCATATCCTGAGTCGTTCGTTGGAATTCGGAACTGAACTGACGGTAAATAGTATCGTTAGAATATCTCCACTTTTCAGCCGTGCTCATTTGGTTGAGTTTCGTGGCACCATGTTTTATGAGTGGATAGTTTTCGGTCGTGAGCCCTTCCAGAATATCGACTGAGGCTTTCAATTTTGCAATCATAAAGCGATGAAGCTCTTTTTCCTGTTCTTCTTCAGCCAGTTCCGCTTTATCCTCATTAGATTTTGTTTCTCGTCTGTCTGAAGGAGGATTTTCTTCACAATGCGTGATCGTTGTATACAATAAGAGTAGTGCCGTAAAACCAGCAAGAAACAGGACACGACGACCGCAAATGGATTTACTCACTGCTTTACTCCCTTGAACATATGATAATTGTTTATACAGTTCCAGCTTTTATTCCCACTGGATAAATTCTCCGACAGCTGATCAGCCTGGAATCGCTTAAGAGGCTATGCAAAATACCAAATACCGACTTTCATCTCCAAATAACATAGTTGACGAAGGCTATTATTGCCGTTGAATTTGTTCGTCCTGAAATTCAACTGCAGCGGTAATCATGTCCTGCTCTGCAACTTCGTGTACTGCAATTTGATCAATAATGTCATCAAACTCATCCCAGACGGAAGCCCAGTTTCGGAATCGGTGAGTCCCCGATTCCAGACGCTCGATATCATCTGCCAGACGTTCCAGAAAAACGGTATGCTCCTCCAGAATCTGACCATATTGTGCCTGATTGATACGAGCTCCTCGCTTGATTAATGATAGCAAAAAGAATTGCTCCTCAACAAAGTGATTTGCGAGTAAGCTTCGAAATTGAGACAGTTTTAAACTCATCTCTTCATACTTTGGTCCTTGCCCGTACTGATTCACCTCATCCCAGAATGTTTTCAATTCGTTGATGGCTTCATGAATTTCTTCATGGTGAAATGATTGGGGGACTTCCTCTTGGATACGATTATTATTCATGTCCAGCTCCTTTCAGCACATGTGGTTTCCGATCCACTGCAATGCGATCGATAATAGTTCGATGAGAATTTTCTAAAAATATCAACTTAAGTGCCATTTGCTTCTGATAGTAACTGCTTACCGTGCCACTGACCGTTAAGTCGAGTGAATCCTCAGGTATCTGGACACTCAATTCTCGTCCGCCAACAATTAAAGTGCGTACGCTGTTAGCTCGACGCCCCGGAACACAGTTCGAAAGAGACTCTTTTTTGTCGAAATGATTCCTCCATGCTTCCATGACATTCCTCATTGTTAAAATTGATCAGTTTCGGCTCTTTTGAAGCGGCAGTATTCCTCACTGAATATAAGTTAGCGAGCCAGTTAAATTCTGGCTGTCTTGGAAACAGGCGTCTGTTTGTCGGGAAATTCGCCACAAGCAATGGCGATGAAGAAATCGATAATTGTGTTCGCACAAAGCGAGCATTATCATCTGGCCCAAAGACAACTGTGGATCAAGAGCATTGCTGGATTGCTCAGATCGGTTTTTATCAAGTTCGTTCCAAAACCCATTGAGAAGCCTGGCGAATCAACTCGGACATGGAATGACAGTCGAGCTTTTGTTTAATCCGTGCACGATACGTTTCAATCGTGCTGGGACTCAAATTCATGGCATCAGCGATCTGTAAAGTCGTTTTCCCCAAACCGATTTGCTCATAAACCTGAAGTTCTCGATTCGACAAAGCTTCTTCCGGTCGACTTTGCAATCCTGATTGCCCCATGACGATACGATGTAGCAATACGGATGACATTTCTGTTGAAAGATAGATCTTGTCATCGAGCACGGCTCGAATGGCATCAATAATATTATCGGTCGCAGCCTGCTTATTAATGTATCCCCGGGCACCAGCACGCAGGGCTCGATCTGCATATAGATCTTCCTCGTACATCGACCAGACGAGAAATCGAACGAACTCATTTTCCGTTTTCGCTTTCTCAATGAGGTCGAGTCCGTTTCCTGTTTTCAATGAAATATCCACAATGGCCAGATGAGGCTGAGTCCGAATAATTAATTCCAGACCATCTGCAACATCCTCCGCCTCTCCGCAAACCTCCAGATCCTTTTCCAGGGAGATCCGTGTCGCCAGGCCGTCTCGAACGGCAGGATGATCGTCAATTATTGCAATTTTCTTTTTATGCATCATTATACATTCTTATCTTTCATTGATGCTGCGGAAATTATGCACTTAACCAGTGTACCGCCAAATTCCGATCCCTCAAAACTAAGCCCACCTCCCATACGATTTGCCCTGTATCGCATAATCCTGAGCCCCAGTCCGCTTCCCTCACTTTCCTGCAGTCCAATCCCATCATCTTGAATCATGAGAATGATATTCTCTTCAGTCTGGAGAAGCTCAATCACGATATACGTAGCCTGAGCATGTTTAATAGCATTTGTAGTGGCTTCCTCAGCAATTCGGTACAACTGATTAGCAACGATATTGTCTTCGAGAAAGACAGGAGATGGGCACTTGAATTCACAACTGATTTTGTGATTTTCCCTTATTCTCGAAGAGATTGAATTTAACGCAGCCATCAAACCCGCGGCATCAATATCAACCGGATTGAGTCCTTTACTTAATAGCCGAACCTTTCTGAGAGCTTCGCTTGTACCACGTGCAATTTTTTGTGCCAATTGCAATTGCTTCGCATCGGCTCCCTGAAGTGAAACCGCCAGGCTCTCTGCCAGCATCGCCATGCCTGTTAATTCCTGTCCGACAACGTCGTGAAGGTCCTGACCAATTCGTCGCTGTTCCTCTGTGGCAATTTCAAGAACTTCTCTTTCCAGTCTCCTCTGCTCTGTCACATTAACGCCGGTACAAAGCAAGGCAACTACCATCCCTGTGCGGGATGTCATTGGCACCGTTTCCCACTCCACAATCAATCGTTCTCCTGTCTGAGTTAACAAGATTGGACACAATTCCCTTGTCGACTGCCCGGAAATCGCATTGGTGAAGCTAGTTTGAAAATGTTGATGATCAGTTGCATGGATAAACAGTTCGCCAAAATCTTTATTCTTGGAATCTTTGAGTAGACGTCCTGTCAATTGCTCAAAGCACGAGTTGAATTGCAGGATTTTTTTATTTGGGTCGAGCATGAGAATAATACTTCGGCTTGTTGAAATAATTTTCTGATTTAAATCATGCTCTTTTCTGAGGAGTTCCTCGCTGCGTTTTCTCTCTGTTAAATCTCTGACAATTCCTGTGAAAAGACGTTTGTGATCTACCTGATTGATGGCAATTTCAGCTGGGAATACGCTTCCATTTTTCCGTTTGGCGATGACTTCCCGCCCAACTCCAATCACCTTGGTAATACCGGTTTCGAGAAAATTTCTCAGGTATCCGTCGTGTTCTTCGTGATAGGGAGAAGGCATGAGGATATTGATATTTTGTCCTAATAATTCCTCGGGCTGATACCCAAAAATTGCTTTAGCCGCCAAGTTCAAATCCTGAATGATTCCACGATCGTTAATCGTAATGATCGCGTCTTCTGCAGAATTAAGGATGGACCTCAACGTATCCTCAACGATTTCCTTCTCAGTTCTTGTTTTCTCATAATTAGAAACATCACTCAAAATCTGAATGAAACATTTAATTTTCAGATTCTGATCCCGCACAGGAATCAAGGTAATCTCATTCCAGAACAGCCGACCATCTTTGCGATAATTACGTAAGACCACTCGACATTCACGTCCATTATCAATCGCCCAGAGCAGAGTTTTAATCCCGTGCTGTTCCTGATCATTGCCCCAAAGTGAATCCGGAGAATGATTCAGTAACTCCTCTAAGCCAAAACCGGACATTTCAATAACTGACTGATTCGCATAGATAATCGGACATCCTGGTAAATGAGGATCAATAATCAGGATCCCGAACGCGGATCGATCCAGACTCTGCAGCAACCATTGCACATTCGGCTGATCATCAGCAAAAGTACGACGCAACAAAGAAAAAGAATCCGCGTTCTTATCAGCGGGGTTGTTCATTGACTCTCCTGAGAGTTCTTTGAAGTGTGGTCAGACAAGGGCAGTAAATGAATAGTATGCAGAGAGTGCGATTTTATCCGTGTGGCAAAAGTCACTACACAAAGAATACGACTTCAATGATAGTTGTGGCGTCTCAGACTGATCATAATCTCTATTATGGAGGCTACGGTCAACGGCAGTGGCTGGTAAATATTATGAGACTCGAAAGAATGATCCGATTTACTTCTCAGGATTAAAATGCCATTCTTACATCGATTCAAAGGGTTCAGCAGAAATGGGGAATGGATAAAGACTACCTGTCCTGCAGTGACGGTATTCCCTGTTAACTGTGTGACCTGCTGAACCCTTTGTTCTAACATTTAATTTCCGACATCAGCGATACAAGTTTCAAGAGCATTGATGCAGCACCGATAAACGCTTCCCTTATTCATCAGACCTCTTTAGTTGAGACTGCTGTTTATGATTCGACTAACAGTTGATTAAAATATTGCAGACATACTGCTACATAAATGATGAGCCCCATAGAAAGGATGCGAAATGCTCAACATCCACGCTCTACTCGACGCTGATGCATTTGAGCACCCTGTTGAAGATCTGCAATTGATCGAAACCCATTCCGCCTGGGTCATCCTGACAGGAGAATACGCTTATAAAATCAAGCGACCAGTGGATCTGGGGTTTCTCGATTTTTCTTCGCTAGAGAAACGAAAATTCTTTTGCGAACAGGAAATTGTTCTCAATAGCCGTCTAACTCAAGATCTGTATATTAAAGTCGTCCCAATCACCAGATGCGTTGACCATTATAAGTTTGAGGGTCGTGGAGAAACGGTTGAATGGGCGGTGAAAATGCACCAGTTTCCGCAGTCCGCGTTATTCAGTCATTTGATCAACGCAGGAGAATTGTCCGAAACTCAAGTTGACGCACTCAGTCAGAAAATTGCAGCCTTTCACCGCGAAACCAAACAAGCCCAGAGCCAGGATGACTACGGCGGTTTTAATAGCATCTCCCAGGCAGCTATTAATAATTTTGAGGTATTTGAACCGAACTCTCCCTATTTACAGTGGGACGCGAAAGTTGTCTCACTTCGACAATGGACAGCTGACTCATTGAAGACATCCGAATCAGTCTTTAAGAAGCGAAAGAGGGACGGTATGGTTCGTGAATGTCATGGCGATCTCCATTTGAATAATATTATCTGGAGGAATCATCAGGTTGAAATCTTCGATGGAATTGAATTTAATCCCCATCTTCGCTGGATCGATGTGATCAATGACCTGGCTTTTTGCCTGATGGATCTTGAGGCGAATGATCGTCCCAATCTGGCAAATCGCCTCTTAAATAATTATCTGGAACACACCGGAGACTACGATGGCATTCAGATTCTCCGCTTTTACATGGTTTACCGCGCCATGGTTCGGGCCAAAGTCAACCGCATTCGACTATCGCAAAATCACGAGGATGATGTCCATTCTCCATCGGCTCAACTCTGCACGAAATACTTGAATCTCGCAGCTGCTTTCAGTCAGCCATTCTCTCCCAGATTGGTCATCATGCACGGATTGTCCGCCAGTGGTAAATCTTCCATTTCACAGTCACTGGCAGAATTCAGTGGTGCGATTCGCATACGTTCTGATGTCGAGAGGAAACGAAAGTCGCCTGACAGTTATCAAAATGAGTCTGCAGTCAGACTGTATTCGCAAGATCACAACAACAAAACTTACACACGGCTATTAGAATTATCCCAAACGATTCTAAACTCGGGTCATTCAGTCATTGTTGACGCGACCTTTCTTAAAGAACAATATCGAGTTCCCTTTTTGAATCTGGTGAAAGACAGCAAGATTCCATTTGCTATTCTATCCTGTACTGCCTCTGAGGCTGAGTTACGCCGCAGGCTAGAGAAACGCAGCCTGCAAAGGAATTCGATTTCTGATGCAGATGGAAGAGTGCTGACCCAGCAAATCGAATCTCAAGATCCTCTGAGTCCTGAAGAGGAATTCTATGCATACCGGATCGATACGGAAAGAATTCAGGGAATGACTCAAGTCCGTCAATTCTGGGAAATCTTTTCTAGAGCAAATTCAAAAATTACCTGCAGCGATCAGCAGGAGCAAACACATCGTTTTTAGGACATTTGATGTCCATGCGACTGCAGATACCATTTGGAAATGGTCTAATGCCTGTCATGCTAAAATGAGTCGTACTTGTTAATTCCAGCTGTACTCAGCAAGTGGCATTATTTTGAAAGTGAATTGTGGAAGGCATGGATGACCGGGAATGACTGCAAACGATCATCAATCAACTCCAGAATCGTACATAGTGGATTCAGTTTTGAAATGCACGGGTTTTGGTTTCGAACAGTTCGTGTGGCGATTTCAAAGGTCTTTCGCTCCGCTATGTCGGGGATTTGTAACGACCGGCCCGAGCTTGCTCAAACGGAATTGCCTTTGACGGCTCGCATCGATGTCTTGCCAGTTCGTGGAGCAGACCTACAACTGTTCGACCAATGGTATAGTGAATTAGCTCTGATCGTATGATCGTAAATTCTCCCAGCTGATACTTGGGTTGAAATTCAATCGCTTTAATAATCGAGGGAATTCGGCATCGATCAATTCCAGCTCCGCAATTTCATTCCAGTCCCATATTTCCGGCAGGTCGACCGACTTGAGTAACATCAATCTCGAGATCCCTAGCTCGGCACTCAACCAGAGTGCGATAGAATCGCTCGTTGTCTGCCAATGATGCGGAAGTCGGGTTGTTGAGTCCGGCTCGAGTGTCGCAATCCACTGACCAGGTAGAATGATGGGAATCTTTTTGTAATTGAGCAGGTTTAGACAAGAGATTGAAGAGTCGCAGAGCTGACTGTTGGGAAGTAGCTGGAAGAGGAGTCTGGCAGTCAAGTCCAGAGATGCAATAGCCAGACGATGGGACGCCTCTTCCCCCAATTGATAGAGTTCGTCCCAGCGACGCACGACGTCAGTCGTTTTTCCACCACCAACAATCAGAATTGGTGAAGGGATGCCATCAAGAAATTGCGATAAACGAACGGGAAACTCAAGCCATTCCAGCAGGCTGCCACCAATCTTGATGAGTGTCGATTCTGAGAATTCCGTCATTGGGCAATTACGATTCTGTCACTTTTTAAAGTCGTAAATCCAGTAAAGCAAGAGAACAGACTGCATTACCGCTATTGGACAACTCGACAAATGACAGGTTGATAGTCTGCCATGCACATATATTATTGATCTCGGGGGATCCCAATCTGGATTTCTTCACCAAGGATTCGCACCGGATAGGTTGGGCAGCGTAAAGGAGATTTTGGAGAATCGGCCCAGGCTCCATCGCACAAGCGAAATTTCCAGGCATGCCAGGGGCACATCACAACACCATCTTCCACATAGCCGCCGGTTAATTGTGCCCCCTGATGTGGGCAGAAATCGCTGATTGCAAAATGTTTGCCATTCGAATGAAACAGCCCGATCACATGCCCATTTAAACGCAGACTGATTCCTTTTCCTTCACCCACTTCGCCCACTTGAGCGGCATGCATAAAGTCGTAATTCTCATCGGTTGGTTCATTCAGATCATTCATGAGAGCAGTATAAAACGCATCTGGAAGTGAAGGCAATGCTGCGAAGTTTCTCTGCCAAAACGCTGCTTTTTGTGTGTCAGCTGCGGAAGTGAATCAATCGCATGCTACTGATAAAGGACCACTTTGAAATGAAATCGAAACCAGGGAGAGATCCCCATGTATTCTTGCTTCATGAAATCTCAGCATTGGATGTTGAAAACAATTATTACGGGATACTCATCCTCAATGTTCGCACAAGACTCCTTAGCACTCCCCAACTGGTAGCGAAAGACTCACGATTTCAATACGAAATGCCATCCTTGGGTTCCGCCAACCACATTGGAAGAGCGGGAAACACTGAAGCATAGCATTCTGGTCTCTCAGGAATTGTGGCCAATCCTGAAGATCGACTCAAAAAACACCGCAACCGCTGCGATGTTCGCCCCCAAACCACTCGCCATGGTCGGAGCCGATGGCTGGACTGTTCAACTGATCTCGCGAGGCTATCCGGAATTCAAGCACAACGACACTCATATTACACAGACGCAAATGAAGTCAGTCAGAATCATTTTGGCTGGCCGTGATGATGATGATGTCGCGTCCGAGTTGCTGGTTCCATATCAACTTTTAGATTTTGTTACCACAGCCGATGCCGATTTTTCCACTGGATCATTGAGAGCAATCACATCAGTGAATGTCCCCTTTTCCTTCCCGGTTAAAATAATATGGTGGAATTTCCGGGCTGACCATTGATCAAACCGTGAGAAGAACTCGTGATTCGTAGAGTTTCTGACCAGCAGCAAGAAAAACTGATCGATCTTCAGAACGCTGGCAAGGGTCGTATTACGTTCAGGCCATGCTAAGATTGATGAACCTGACTGAACACCCTAAAGATTCCAGTGTCAGGAGAGTAATCCCAAAAATTTCAATGATTAGTCATGTTTTGACGTTCAATAAGCCGAAATCAATAGAATTCAATGAATCTGTCAACATTCATAATTCGTGATTTCACTACAAATCCAAGCCTTGCAAAGACATACACCAGATCGCTAGAATGCGCTCTCTCGGAGAGATGGCTGAGAGGCCGAAAGCGCCGGATTGCTAATCCGGTAAGGGTCGAAAGACTCTTCACGGGTTCGAATCCCGTTCTCTCCGCTTAAACGCTTATGAATTAGGCTTTTACGTCAAACGTCCTGCCCTGTCGGTAGGACGTTTTTTCGTTGGCATATTGCCTGTCCGCATGGCTTTTCGTGCGGCTTCGTGCAAATACTGTGCGGACAAAAACGGAAACGATGGTCGTTCTAACTGTCAAACTGACGGAGAACGATCTAATGAGAGTCTGGAAAAAGAACAGCGTAAAGTATGTCAATAACGGTAAAAGATGTTCGAAAAACGAACTGGGAGCGATTAAACAAACAATCCCGTCCAAACGGTTCTACGGAACATTAAAAACGTTTGACGGAACAACGAAGCAAATACCGCTTACCGAAGATCGTAAAACGTCTGAGAGTCTTCTGAGACGATTACAATCTGAAGCCGACCATAAACGTTCAATCGGATATACGGTACAAGACGACAAACGGAACAAGCCGTTAACCGATGTTCTAGACGAATATATTGTCTACCTGACCGCAAAAGGCAATTCCGAAGAATACATTCGTCTTTGCGAAAGCCGTTTACGGAAACTGTTCTTCGGTGGATCGAAAAAAGATAAAATGGATAAAACGAATAAAACGATCCGACGAACAACGAAATCGGCTTCAAGAGATAAAACGGATAAAACGGATAAAACGAACCAACGATCAAAAGAGAACGGACAAAAAGATAAAACGGATAAAACGATAAAACGATTGAACGATCTCAACGTGAACGAAGTTCGTTCTAGTCTTCAACAAATGAACCTTTTGGGTATCTCAACAGGAACGATCAACCATTACGTTCGAGCCGTCAAATGCTTTACGGGCTGGCTTCTCCGTGAACGGTATCTGACTTCCGATCCGTTTATCGGATTGCGTGGTCAGAATTCGAAAGCGGATAGACGGAAGGTGAGAAGACCGATAACCGATGATGAGTTCAAACGTTTGGTATCAGATACCCAAAAGGTTTGTAAATGTTATCGTGGAAACGATTGGCATTTCCGTTCTTCTGATCGCATCATGCTTTACCGTCTAGCGATCTCAACAGGATTGCGGGCAAAAGAGATCGCATCGTTAACGATACACGATTTCGATTTAACGACTAAGACGGTTCGTTGTAAGGCTTCGAATACGAAGAACGGAGAAGAAGCGGTACTGCCGCTATCCGATTCGTTGTGCGTCCATCTAAGAACGTATATCGATCAATTGAAAACAGATAAGCTATTTCCGGGTTCGTGGGCGGAAAAACGAATGGGCGGTAAGCTGTTGAAGCGTGACCTGAAACGGGCTGGAATACCGTATGAGACGAAAACGGGAAGTCTAGACTTCCACTCATTACGTTATACATTCATCAGTAATCTAGCAAAAGGAAATGTGCATCCCGCAAAAGCACAACGGCTTGCAAGACATTCGACGATAGCATTAACGATGGACGTTTATACTCAACTCGATATTAACGATCTACGATCCGCTGTGGATGTTCTCCCGACCATTTAGTTCGGATCACTGATTAGATACCCAAAAATAAAATTGATTAACCAATAGAAGCCGATTCCGTTTTACGGGTCGGCTTTTTTCGTTGTTCGTACTATCGTTTTATCCGTTCTATTCGTTTTATCTCTGTTCGATCATTCGGAACGAATCGTTGTTTCGTTCAATCGTTTTATCCGTTTTATCCGTTCAATCTCTGATCGTTGAAACCGCTTCTAGAATTCGTCATGCGTTTTATTCGTTTTATCCGTTTTATCTCTGATCGTGACCGTAGGGGGGCAAAATTCTAGAGAATGACCGATCCGACGATCAAATCAGTCACGTGTATATTTTTCGGGGCTTTTTTCCGTGGTAAACGTATGGGTAAAGACCGTGGAGAATACCCTAGAGAAAAACCTAGTAAATACGGGCATTATTTATTCGTTATTCTGATATACAACAAGAAATGTTCAGATGTATAATTTAGAATTATTTCTAGAATTTTTTGAATATTCGTATTTGCGACACTATCTAATAGTAGTAAAATTAACAAATCAGTAGCAAACAATGAAAAAGGAGAATATTATGCTAACTGTATCAGAGATCGCAAAAAGTCTAGAGATCAATCCTACAACGGTACGAAGATTGATCGAGACTGGAGAAATTACCGCTTATAAGGTTGGAAAGACCTATCGAGTAACAAAAGAGGATTACGAGAAATTTCTAGCAAACAACAAAGTCGGGTAAGAGGAAAGGAAAGGTAACCCTACCTGAAATAATGCTCGAAAGAGATTGCACTAACGATCCCCCACTGGTAATTAATTTCTAGTACCAAAAAATAGTGGATGGGTCAAAAAACTGAAGAACTTGAACAACTTGAAAAAACTGATTTATTAACTTGATAACCTGACCAACTTGTAAACTTATAAACTTGAACAACTTGAAAAAACTAATTGTTGAAATTTCGAAGTAGAAATTGTCAACGAAAAAGCGGAAGGAGAAAATACACATTAAAAAGTAAAGTATATTAAATTATGAGCGAGTACGTTAGTGAAAAAATCGTCGTTAACAGTGACGTGATGACGATTGAAGCGGGAGCTTACGAAGCGAAATTTATTGGCATGACTGATTGGCTGATAAACGAAAAAAGCGATAAACAGACCATTTATCGAAGGTTCGACTTCGAAGGCGAAGAGGGAATCAAGTATGCCGCCTTTGCTGATAAGCCAAAAATGGCTCCCAGATCGGCAAATAAATACGGTAGATTCTTATTAGGATTAAGTGGTCGGGCGGCAAATTCAACTGATTTATGCGAAATTGATCCGTCCGAGTTCGTTGGTAAAAAATATCAACTAATTTATGCACCTAATACCAAAGGTAATGTTGCGTTATCAGCGTTTACAATGATGAGATGAATATAAAAGAAAGGTGGATTCAATTTTGAAATGCACGGGTTGATGGAAAAAGAGTGACATTCGTGAGATGGTTTGTTTTGACCAAACGACCATCAATCCTACTAAGAAGAAATCACGAATGTCACACACGCATCTTACTGCTGAGGAACGTGATTCCATAGCGCACATGCACGCCCTGGGACACTCTCGAATAGAAATTGCGCGCGAGTTATCCCGAGACCCCAGCACGATCTCCCGAGAACTGCGGCGGAATTCGGATGCGACCGGGAAGTATTTCGCCGGGAAAGCCGACCGCAAAGCGCGACGGCGTCGACAACTCTGCAAACTCCCCTGGAAACTCAACCACGCTCCGCTCAAAGAATTCCTGCTCGATAAGTTGTCTCTCAAGTGGTCGCCGGAACAGATTGCAGGTCAACTCTTGCGACTGCATCCTCGGGAGGCCAGAATGCGAATATCCATTGAGACGATTTACGCCTGGATCAAAGCAAACAAAAAGCAGGGCGGCAACATCTACAGGCAGCTGCGTCAATCGAGAAAGAAACGCCGCAAACGCTACGGCACAGGGATCTCCAGACGATGCGACCCGACCAAAAAGCCAATGGATCAGCGACCGGTTTCTGCACGCAATCGTTCGCGGATCGGGCACTGGGAATCGGATACCATCGAGGGTCAAAAGGGGACCGGCTACATTGTCACGCATGTCGAACGCAAGACCGGCTATCTTGTGGCGAGCTATCTGCCGGACAAGAAAGCATCGACGTTGAACGCGGCTTCGGTGTTTGCGTTTGAGGGGTTGCCATCGTCATTGATTCGAACTTTGACGACGGACAACGGGAGTGAGTTTTCGGGTCATCGAGAGTTGGAGCAAGCCCTGCATTGTGCGATCTATTTTGCTCCGGCTCGCCAGCCGTGGCAACGCGGCCAGAATGAGAACACCAACGGGCTTCTGCGGCAATACTTCCTGAAGGGGAGCGATTTCCGTAAACTGAAAGCCGAGGATATTCAAGCGGCTGTGATGGAGTTGAACAACCGGCCTCGCAAAAAGTACCAATTCAAATCACCACACGAACTGTTCGAACCCAAAACCCGTGCATTTCAAAATTGAATCCACCTGGAAGTGAGTACGGAGATCCCACCTGAAGAATGGACTTCTATAGTTCCTCAGCATTACAGTGGGAAGCATTATTTTATCTAGGAGATTGAAGCAGGACACAACAATATCGACCTTAATTTCAGCAGTGATCCAAATGGGACCGAACTTCTTACTCTCGATACTTCATCTCAACAAATATGCTCAAATACGGCATGAGAATCTGACTACGCTCAAGCGAATAACGTAATCAGTCTTCCAAGAGTCGATGACTGGTTTAAGTTGTCCATATTTATGGCGCTGGATCTGGACCAATATTGTACCCGATCATGGGTTCTAGATCCGATCTGGTTTTGGTACGCGATTACTTGCCATCGTCCAAAAGTATCAACATTATCAATAGACATGGCAGATTTATTTTTTATCAGCTGTAAAAAATATTGAGCGGAATAGTAGTGAGAAAGTCGCTTGCGACCAGGCTCGATAATGGGGGCGAAAGCCAAACAGGTGCACATCTCCTTCGCCATAGGGACAGACGGCCCAAGCCATTTGATCGTGAATGATTTCTTCTTTCGCGATGTACCCCGAGTACAGCACGCGCGTGGGAGCATACTTCAGCAAAGTCGTAACGGTCTCGGGTTTGAGTTCTACATCTTTAAGTTCCTCTTTGTTTTTCACTCGCCATGCTGTCGACTTCGCAAAGTAAACTGCAATATCTGGAGGTAGGCCAGCCGTGAAGGGATGCTCCTCAAAGACACTACGCAGAACACTTCCCGGACACGAAAATTCCTTGGCTGATTTTTCTTCGGTGACATCTACGAGTGGAAGTTGCAGGAGGTCAATCATCCAGTTGCTCGCATCATCAAAGGCGATAACTCGTCCCCCTTGCCGAACGAAACGTTCAAGGGCAATTGCTCCCTCTGGTTCCAGTCCCTCGCTAAACTGAGGTGGAGAAGGTTCCGGTTTGCGGCCATGATTTAATTGAACTTTGGTGACATCAGGGATGATGATGACATCCACGAGATCCTCTAATCTCCCGGCTCGAATGGTTTCATTGCGAAGTGTCTGGAAGGGAATCTCAAATTCATCGAGCACCCACCGCAGCCAGCCCTCATCCATACTTCCTGTCCAAGGGGCATACACACCAATTCGGGGAACGCTGCGAATGGGAAGTGTGTCTTCTTCAGGTTTTGCTCCCGGAAGAATAAGTCCGGCGTTTGCTCCTTTCACAACGAATCGATGTTCAGTTCCAGCTTGCAAACTGTTGACCAGTTTAGTCCAGCTACTACTATCGAGAGAGGAAAGGGCGTTGCTGGCAGAGGGATCGGCCAGACGTTTGTCACCTGGAAACTCTGTTGTCGACGCTCCTGAATTTGGGAGCAGCGACACGTTTGCCTGAAAGTCATGGTTGACAGTAACGCGATGGACTCCCATCAGTAATGGAATCGTCCAGCCTGAAACATCATAGGGAGCCCTTCCCTCGGGGAATTTCTGGAGTTCAAATAGATCTTTAACGTAATTGCCGTATGGTTGATCGCGCCAGATGATGAGTGTGCCAGGAGGGTAAGTTCGCCCATCAGCCACAAACTCCGCATCGGCTTTGCTCACTTCGACACCAGAAGCCATCAGGATATCGGCAAGACGTCGGACGGCATGCAGGTCACGATTTTCAATTGTTATCAGCCAGGCTCGAGGGCCGCCGGCTTTTCCAGAGGCAATACTTCGCTCGGCTGCCTCCATGGCATTTCTCAACCAGAACTCCGGTTCTCGATTGATGCTCGCCAGGAGTGAACGGCCGAACGAAAGTTCGTACTTAACAATATCATTCAATCGCCACCATCCGCCCGGCCACGGCTGAATAAAACTGTTGGATGGCTGATATTTCTTTTGCCCCAGGGGATCTCCCAACACGGTTTCTTCCTGAAAGACTGGAGAGGCAATCTTAACCGAAGCCGCTTCGGTCAGAATTCCGATTGTGTTGTGACGCGCGGGCACACTTCGGTTTCCACCGTTCCACCAGTTGTCATAAGAAACTCCGGTAGCGATTCCATTTAACCCTTCCCGTTGCATATCCATTACCGCTCGAGTTCCCAGCACATTGATGCCGGCGACGATACCTGGGTCGAGGTTCGGATTTAACGGGTCTCGATAAGGAGGCACAAAAAAACGTTCTCGCGAATTCCCCTGTTGATGAACATCCCACAGAATTTGAGGGAACCACTCCTGATACATGAGCCCGGTTAAATGTCGGGTTTCTGCCTGGGTGAGCATAAACCAGTCCCGGTTATTGTCGTGCCCCGTGTAGTATTGATAGAGTTTGGTCATCGACGTTCCCTCAAAGGGAGTGAAAACGTGTTCGCGATACCATTGCACAACATGATCAACGCCATCTGGATTCAATGACGGCGTAATCACGACGACGATATTCTCGCGAGCGGAACGGAACGGTTCTTCTTGTGAGGTGGCCAGCTGCCAGGCGAACTGCATCCCCATCTCCGTGGCGGCTGCTTCCGTCGCATGCATGGTTGGTGTCACGAAAAGAACGACTTTCCCTTCATTAATAGCCCATTGCTTCTCCTCATCTGATCGGTTTCGGGGATCTGTAACTATGCTGGTTTGCTTCTTAATTTCATCAAGATTCTCCAGATTGGTTTTACTGGAAATAACGGCTATTAAAAACTCGCGCCCTTCCGTCGTCTTCCCGACTTCTCTCAATAAAACATTTTCACTCTGATCGGCAAGTTGACGATAGTAGTCGCTGACCGTGGGCCAATCCGCGAGTTTAAAATCCGTTCCGACTGGACGTCGCAAATAGTCTTCGGGACTTCTTACCCCATCAGATTGAACCGGTTCCTGTGCATAAATTCGGTTTGCAGACAGCACAAGGCTCGATACCAATGAGACGGTTAAACAAAGCGAGAGCATTAATCGATTAAACACATTCACATCCAGGCTATTTACAATGATTCGATTTAATGATTTTGACTGAGGTACAACTGAGATAAAGAGATAACTATCGACAAGAGCAAGTTTTTCTCGAATTCAAATTGGAATTAAACTCATCATGATACACAGATCGTTCTCACTGATCTCGCATCACTAAAAGAAAACGCTCTCGGTTGAATTCAATCGAGAGCGTTTCGAATCATTGTGAGAGTCGAATTTCCGTTTCCAGATTATCCCTCGCCACTCATTGATGAAATCACATCGTCCTCATCAGGACTCTTTTTCAGATCGAATGTGAATCGAGATTCACTCTCATCTGTGACGACTACTTTCGCCACTCCATTTTCCTGATACAGCATGGAAATTTCCAGAGGCTGAGATGAGTCTTTGACTTTTGTGCCTTCTTTACTAAGGACCTTAACCAGATATTCCCCGGCAGGTGCTCCCTTACCGTAGCGATGAGTTTCCAATTGAAACTGGCCCATAGAATCCGTCAGACCAAAAGCGCGTGCACCGCTCGGAGCATCAAAGACAACACTGGCATTCTCGACCGGTTGCCCCTCAAAGGTAATAGTCCCACTGACAGATTTCATCTCGTAATCTGGCTGCCCAGATCCAGAACATCCGATCTGGAAACACATGGCAGCCATCAGGAAAAAGAGTTTAGGTAAGTCAAGCTTTAAATTCATAAACAGTGATCCGATTCAATTGCCACGATAGAAGAATGAAGTAGGAATGAGAAGAAGGTTTATTCAAATCAACTTAAAACTCACCCAGGACCTCACCGTCATCGCGGGCTGCCAACCAGTTCGTGGTTTGTGAGTCCAGATTTTCTGAAAGGAATCTCACGCTGCCATCAGTCAAGACAAACTGAACTCCCCCCTTGTGATGTGAGCTGAAAGAATTACTATTGGTTCCGTTAATGGAGTAGAGTGATTCCGGGTTTCCACTCCCGTTGAGTCCTCGTAAGGTCTGATGGGTAGCGACGTTACTGCGGGCCCCATCAGCATCAACTCCAGCCCAGACTGAACCACGATAATCAATCAATGTTCCCGAGGAATTACGCACTCCGTTAATCCCATAGGCAACTTCACCGATCATAAGAGTATTTGAGGTGCCATCAGTAATATCACGGAATTTCTCTGAACTGTTTGAGCTGAAAACTCCATTACCGCCGCTGATGCAACTCCCCGAGTAGTAGGCACAATCATCACCTGAATAATTGTATTGTGTATTCAAATCACCAAATACCCCTTTGTATGTGGAAATGGCATGAGGTTCATCTGTTGGATCATCAATCAACCTTTCATTCAGGTTACCACCAGGACAACTTGGACAGCGGAATGTTTCAATAGGTGTTTGAGTTAACGGAACCATCGTAGCCGATCGTGAGAGAATGGTTGCGTTGGGTGACAGTGCGTCCCATAGAGCCGTCTGTTCGAGTTGTGGCAGAATCATTGTGCCCCAACCCCAACCCGGCCCTGCAAATGTCGACGAAACGCTGTAATCACGACGATAAAAGCCAGAAGGAAAACAGGAATGGGCATCGTGATAATTGTGAAGTGCCAAACCGATTTGTTTCAAATTGTTTTTACAGGAAGAACGACGTGCTGCTTCCCGAGCCTGCTGAACAGCTGGCAGTAGTAATGCTACCAGTATGGCAATAATAGCGATAACAACTAATAATTCGATGAGCGTGAATGCTTTTCGATTCTGTACCGAAACCGACAATTTAGAATCTTTCATGATGACCCTCATAATGGTATTGAAAACGATTGCAAGCCGCATGAGAATATTTTCTTCATGTTGGCTGCTTTAAGATAATTAGTTATAAACGCTCTTCAAGTGAGTACGAGCGTCGTTTGCGCAAAGTGATTAACGTTTTTTGCAGTCATAAGTTCTGCCCGATATCGGGCGATGGCAGGAATGTGTGAAACAGGGAATGTGGGGAGTGTCAAGTAGGGAGGTTTTCTCGCAGATGAGATTTCTCACTGGAGCGATCAGAAGACTCACCTATCAATAAGGAGTGATTTATTCGGTCGTAGTGCTGTAGGAGTAGTTACGACGGAATTGACCAGGCGTCTGGCTGGTAAGCCGTTTGAAGAATCGGAGCATCGCATTCTGACAGCTGAATCCGGTTCGATCACTGATCTCTGATAAAGAAAGTGTGGTCCGTTTTAAATAGGATTTAATGACTTCCAGTCGAGCCGTGCGAATTTCATCAGCGGGAGTACGATTCAGTGAACGTCGGAAACGCTCCTCAAGAGAACGTCGTGAAACATTGAGTGCTCGAGTCAGTTCATCCACACTGATTCCACTGGCCGAGTTCCGTCGGATAAAGGCAACCGCTTCCTGAACAATATCGTCTTGTGTAAATATCGTATCAGTCGAAGTTTTCTCAACAATTCCTTCAGGCTGAATTAAAATTGGGGATTCTCGAGGCGTTCCGCCATTCATCAATCGTTGCAGTTCTTTGGCCGCTTCAAACCCAACGGTTTCAGTTGATTGCTGAACATAAGAAATCGGGAAGGGGCACAGCGAAGAGAGCGTGGGCTCGTGTTCAATCGCCAAGATTGCAACATCGTTAGGAATATCGAATTGCTCATTGAGGCTCGTCAACATTATTTCCCGGGCCACGTTAGTCGACCAGGCGATCAATCCAACAGGTTTTGGCAATGAATGGATCCAGCCCCGCATCCGGCTTCTCTGAAAATCGTAATCTGACGAGGGAAAATTTGGATCCGGATCAAAACAATTCAATGAGCCACCAACACCGTCAACGACTGATTTCACTTCATCCAGGACGGGATCGTTATAGTTATAACAGAGAGGTGGACCAATATAGGCAAACGATTCAAATCCACGCTCAACATAGTATTCTGCAGCCATTCGTCCACAGGCTTTGGGATCGGAAATCACTTTGGGGCAATCCAGAGAATGTTCTGTATGCCAGGAAACATTGACGCAGGGAATCCCTCGCGATTTCACAGAATCATGAATTTCTTCATCAGCAATTCGGGCAATAATCCTCTGTCCTGACCAGTCAGAGGGAAGAATTGGTTTCTGAGAAAAATTTCGTGGTGCCAGCCAAAAATCCCAACTGTCATATTCGTCAGCAAAGCTCACTATTCCACTGACGACAGAGCGAGACCATTGACTCGCATTCAGGACCAGCAATGCGATTCTCAGCCGATCATTCATCGCTGGGATACGACATGCGATCATCTTCTCAGCACCTCTCCAATTCAAATCATATTCATAGGGTAAATAAATAGACTAGTAAATCCACCTAATGCACAAAATGTGCAATCGACGTTCCAAATTTGTTCGTTACAGAGAGAATGTTAAAATAATCAAGAATCGCCAAAGGAATTCGAGCCTGTTTTATTAATGTTCAGCCAATATACTCTGAGTAAAGACTTAGCGTGAAGTGTTATCTTTTCTGCGCACAATGTGCTTGCCAATTTTTCACTTTCGCAGAGACTGCCTATGTTGACAGCGGGTATGCATAGTCTTCCCGCACTCCTCCCTTTTCAAACACGATCAATTTAAAAGGAAGTTTATGCGAGCCCGAGAAAAACAATTGACGATTCGAACAAGTATGATCCTCTGGGGGGCACTCATCGCGTTTTTACCCTCGGTTGTTACCGCCTGCACGACGGCCGTCATTAGCGGAAGAGCGACAGTTGACGGTCGTCCAATTTTATGGAAAAACCGCGATACCTCATCGAGACGGAATGAAGTCGCATTTCTCGAAGGTGGAAAGTATCGAGCGATCGCGGTCGTCAATGCGGGTAGTCGCAGTTCCGCTTGGATGGGTGTAAATGAAGCCGGATTCTGTATCGAAAACTCGTTAAGTAAAGACTTGAATACTGACGGCGAAAGAAGTGGCCCGGGCAATGGCGGGTTTATGAAACTTGCACTTGAAACGTGCCGTACGGTTGAAGAGTTCCGTCAACTCCTCGAAAAGACAAATACATCTGGTCGCAGAACCAATTCCAATTTTGGCGTAATCGATGCCCAGGGTGGTGCTGCTCTATTTGAAACAGGTGCGACATCCTTCAAAATGTTTGACGCAAACGATCCCGCGATTGCACCGAATGGATATCTCGTTCGCTCCAATTTTGCGACAACTGCACAGGAAGTGAGTCCTCAGCCATCACTTGAAGAATTATCTGGAAAAACGCTCTATTCAGCCGATCGATTCAGTCAAGCCTGCACGCTGCTCAGTTCACCAGGCGAAGCCGGGGTTTCTGTCGAATATATGATCCGAAATGTCTGCCGGGATCTTTCCGATGCTCCTGGTGCTGCCGTTTGCGGAAGTGTGAATGATCCCTCAGGAAAGCTCCCCGAAATCATCAATGCCGACTCCATGATCAGTCGGACAACGACCGTATCAGCCGCTGTTTTTCACGGCGTGAAAGCAGGGGAAGATCCCTTGATGACAACAATGTGGGCCTTTCTGGGTGATCCTAAATTTTCCATCGCGGTTCCCTGCTGGACATCAATGAGCGACATTGCCCCGCCACTCGTCGGTGAGAAGGAAGCTCCGATTGGTGCGATTGCCAACACCATGCGAGGCTGGAGCTTTGTCGATGGAGACAAAGGAGTTGATTCTACGGTATTGACGGGAATTTGGAGTGATGTCTGGAAGGTCGAAGATCAGATTCTTTCCGCGACTGCCAGAGCTCGCTCAAAATGGGAATCCAAAGGGGTCAACCCAAGAGATATGAATGCGGTTCATATGGAGAGTGCTCGTCGTTCCTATCAGGCTATGTTGACCGAACTCCGACAACTCAAGAACGCCGCACTCACCATTAAAACTCCTGCACCACCAAAGTTTGAGCCGGTCACAAAGACAATTCTGGTTCCCTAAGCAGTCACCCGACCTTCATAAAACTGTATCATTTCAATAAGGCTGAATTCGATGAATAAAATCTCCCAGGCCCTTCTGGCGGGTCTACTGATGCTGATGCCAACGATTGTTATCGCTGAAAATGTTCAACTCGTTCGCGTGGCTATCTATGATCATTCTGAGGAAATCTCCAATGGCCCCAGTAACCTGTTGCGATTTTTAATCCCCGTACATGGCTTCTCTGCACAGCGCGTTTCACCGGAGCAAATTCAGGAAGGTTGTCTCAGCGATTTCGATGTGCTGATTATGCCTGGCGGTTCCGGTAGTAAACAGTCAGAAAAACTGCAGGAAAGTGGTCGTGCACAAGTGAAGGAATTTGTTCGTAATGGAGGCGGATATGTCGGAATCTGCGCTGGCTCCTATCTCGCATCCTCTCACTATTCATGGTCACTCGGTTTGATTAACGCAAAAGTTTGGGATCGAGAACACTGGGCTCGAGGTCAGGGAACGGTTTCGTTATGCCTGACCAGTTCAGGGCGCGAAGTGCTGGGCTGCAAACAGAAAGAAGTTGACGTCTACTACGGTCAGGGGCCACTTCTTGTTCCTGATAATCAGTCTGATCTTCCGGGATATGAAGTCCTGGCCTCATACGGCAGCGAAATCGCCAAGAAAGGCGCTCCTGTTGAAGCCATGATCGACACTCATGCTGTGATCCGTTCCAAATATGGCGAAGGAAGAGTCATTTGTTTCAGCCCTCATCCCGAAACCAAGGATGGCCCAAACTCACTGATGGCTTCTGGCATTTACTGGGCCGCACAGCTGAAACCATAAACCGGGCCATGATTATTTCTGACATCTGCTGAAATCACTTTTATCTTCAGCAGATCGAGTCTAATTCTACCAAATTAAATTGAGAACGGAATGTCTGAGTTACCGCCTGTCAATGCTCCTTATTTTGAGTTTGGACAATTTCAGAGGACGCCAAAGTCACTGCCTGAAAATGCACTGATCTATAATTATCCATGGGATGAACTGCCCCCGTTCGGGGAATCCGATCAGACAATTTCTCTGCTGGGGTACGGTAGTTTGATGAATCGGTCCTCCGCCGCTCAGGTACTCTGCTCCGAGACCATGTCGACTGCTCGCTCTGTAATTGCCTGGGGGGCTCGCCGGGTTTACAACACCATCAGCCTGAATCGGATGGCATATGCAGAATACTGCCATCCTGTAGATTCAGATTATGGTGTCTTAAACGCCATGACAGCTGACGGCCATTGGTTCAATGCCGTTGAATACCAAGTCCGCCAGGAGGATATTGAATTTCTCCGCACCAGAGAAAAAGCCTACGATCTAATTCCCGTCTGGATTTCCGACTGCAACACCCCCGCAGAGACGAATCGCTGGGCCTACTTTTTTTCACGGAGACAATCATTCTGGAACGATACTCAGATCCTGTATGATGCCGTCGTTCCCTTGGAAAAGTATCATCAAATCTGTGAAACCGGCTGCCGGGAAATTGCTGAAGACTTCCTGGAGATGTTCCGTCAATCGACTTGGTTGAACAACGGGAATCAATCCTTGAGTATATCCGAAGAAATGATAAGGCTAGATTTGCAAACGGCTACCGTCGCAAGGCGAGTGATCTGATATCACATATCTCCAGGAGACTAGATGAATATCACTACTGCAGCTCTCAGTTTACGGTAACGGTATTATGAAAATTGAGTGCTATTAACGCAGTCGAGATCGCGCTCCTCATTTATGAAATCAGCTATAAGAGGATTTAACAGCGAATACACCACAAAGTGACGTTAACTTTTCTGCTAACGTCACTGGGGGATAATGTCTATTCTATGAGTCTGGATGATACCAGACTTGCAATCCTTAAAATTCTCCGACAACTTCTCCATCATTTCGGGAGGAGAGGCGTTCGAGGGTTTCTCCATCAATATTTTCGCTGAGGAATTTCACGGCTCCATCTCCGAGAACAAATTGTACTCCTCCCGCATGACGGCTGCTAAATGTCCATGCCGAATCGCCATTCAGGTGATAGTCGAGGCTGTTGTACATGCAGCGCATGACTCCGGCATAGCCAGCATTATAAGTTACGCCGACCCATTGTCCCCCCAACCAGGGTTTTTCGGGAGCTTTGTCGACAAAGGCTCTCTCACCAATCATCAAAGTATTGGTAAGACCGTCAGTAACATCACGAAAGCGAATACTGCTGATCTGAAATAACATCCCACCATAATCTCCAATGTCGTCTGAATTGGATCGGAATCCTCCAGCGGAATCCGCTCCCTGCACTGCAATATAGTTGGACATTCCTTGATCATTACGTTCCGGATTCAGATTCGGTCCAACATCGGAAGGGCAACGAAAGGGACTGAGAACCGTTTGTGTTTCAGAAGTGGGATCCCGTGGAATTCTTGAAAAGCTGACGTCCATTTTGTCATATAAGTTCGTCTCTTCAATCTGAGGTAAAATGAGAGCCCCCCAGCCCCAACCACGATTGAAATAATCGGGATCGCGATAGTAAGCAGCAGGCAATGTGCCATGCGTGTCATGATAATTATGTAATGCCAAACCAATTTGTTTCAAATTATTCTTACAACTCGACCGACGTGCTGCTTCACGTGCCTGTTGAACTGCGGGAAGTAACAATGCAACCAGTATAGCGATTATCGCGATAACAACCAGTAGTTCGATAAGAGTGAAACCCTTCTGAGAATTTCCAGGTTTGAGATGTGACTTCACAGATAGATCCTTGTATAAAAAACAGATAAAATGACCACATCGGCGCTCTGGGCATTAATGTACCTTACGGAATTACTTACAAGAGTAGTCAACTTGCTTCAATAATGAACTGCTGACAGTAGGTCTAATGCTCACCAGTGAGCGCTAATATTATTGAGAGTCATTTGTGACAGGTGTGACAGGCTTATCGTTAGACTGAACTTTTTGTGGAACCGCGACCGCCTTTCCTCCGCGTCTCCAGTCGGCTACTCCTATGGCAATGCCCGATGCTGGATCATATTCAATTCCATGGGCCGACCCCTGCAGCCAGCCTTTAGGGCGGCTGATGGTATGTCCTCTATCAATTAATGATCTTGTTAATCGAGTCAGTTGCTCCTGGTCGTCGGACTCGAATTTGATTTCATCGGGAAACCATTGATGATGAAAACGCGGCCCATCAATCGCTTCGCTCAAGGGACGCTCAAAAAGTAGTGTTTGAACCAGAATTTCAGTGACAGTATTGATAATCGTTCTGCCGCCCGGGCTGCCTATCACCAGAGCAACGCCTCCATCGTTTTTCACAATCATCGGTGATTGCGAACTTAGCATTCTTTTTCCCGGGCTCATCAAGTTCGGCTTTGTTCCAATTCTTCCTTGCTGATTTGTATATCCTGGAATCCAGTTGAAATCGCCCATCTCATTGTTCAGAACAAATCCAGTCCCTTTGGGGGCAATTCTGCAGCCAAAAGTTCCTTCCAATGTATAGGTATTACTGACAGCCATCCCATTGCGATCTATGATCGAAAAGTGCGTGGTCTCCAGGCTTTCTTCTGGAAGGTTACTGATGGGAATCTCACCAGCGACCTCGATACTGGAAGTCGCTTGATTTCGCGAGATTTTTTCAGCCTGTTTTTGAGCATATTGATTGGAGAACATAAACTCCGGGATGCTGCTGAAATCGGGATCTGCTAGGTAAGCCGCTCGATCTCTGAAAGCTCTTTTTGAGATTTCCGCTAACAGATGGACCTGATCGACATTCCAGTAATTATCAGGATCCACTTCCAGTCCAACCGCTTCGGCCATCCTCATTTGCAGGAGAACCGTGATCCCTCCAGAACTTGGCGGGTAAGCACCGTAAAGTGTATAACCATTGACTTGACCAGAGACCGCAGGCCGAATGTTCGCTTTGTAATTCTTTAGATCTTCAGCTGTAATCAAGCCTCCCTGCTCTTCCATTTCGGCGACTATTTTCTTTGCGATGCTACCGGTATAAAACGCATCGGCTCCATGTTCAGCAATGATTTCCAGCGTGTTGGCTAAATCCGGTTGTTTGAACAAATCGCCTGTCTGCCAAAGTTCTCCAATCGCTTTTCCGTAGAGCCTGCGAAATTCTGCAAATCGCTTTTCATTTTTAATCGAGGAAAGCGTGAGAACTCGATTGAGCGAATAAGCCAGATATTCATCGACAACGATCCCCTCACGAGCGATACGAATCGAATGTTTCACGAGCTGATCCCAAGGCAGACTTCCATATTTTTTATGGGCCAGTTCCAGACCTCTTAATGTGCCCGGAACTCCTGCCATTCGTGCGTGGTGACGCTCTTGCCATTTTTCAAAACTGTGTTCATCGACACATGCAGGAGCAGTTTCTCGATATTCGACACAAACGACTTCTTCGTTCGGAGGCGCAACCATCATGAATCCTCCGCCACTGATGTTTCCGGCTTCAGGCCAGGTGACAGCCAGCGCAAAAGCAACTGCCACCGCTGCGTCGACGGCATTACCTCCCTGAGCCAGGATATCCGCTCCAATCTGTGAAGCGATGTCGGTATCTGAAACGACAATTCCTGAATGACTCTCTGCGATATCAACAGGTGCTCGTTCGGGACGCACAATATCCTCTGCAGAAGAGGGCAGTGGAATCAGTGTCACCAGAATTAGAACACAACAACAGATACGTGATAAATGACGAGAAGTTGAATTGGCTCGAAAGTTATATTGATTCATCTTTTCTGCCCGCGATAACGTTGTGAGTAAATAATAAGATTCTCAGTTGCAAGTCAGTGCCAGAAGTGTCCAACCCAAAACGGCAACACCAGCTGCCAGAGATGCAGGCACAATTTGTGTGAGCACGTGATCCATCAAGTCAGTTCCTGTCGTCAATGCACTGATAATCGTCGTATCAGATATTGGCGAACACTGGTCGCCAAAAACACTACCGTTAAGTACACATGCAAAATTGATCATTAAGTACAGTTTCTCGTCAGCCAGTTGTTGCGTGGAGGCAATCGCCATTGCCAGGGGCATCGTTAGTGGGAAGGCAATCGCATATGTCCCCCAACTCGTTCCTGTGGAAAACGCGATCATAATTGTAATTGCAAATAGTGTGCCAGGGAGCAACCAATAGGGAATCGATCCCCCCAGGCACTCCACCAGATATAAGCCTCCTCCTGCCGTCTGCGTGATATTTCCCATCGTAACTGCCAGGACCAGAATCAGAGAAAACATGACGACTCCCTGCAGTCCTTCACCAATGCCCTTTACGATATCCTGCAGAGTCATCCCCCGAATGTAAGCTGTGATTGCAGAAATCAATAAAGCCAGACCAAAGGCCCAGCGAACCTGAGGTGTTCCTGTCCAGAAAAAGCTTCCCATCGCAACGGCAATCAAAGAAAGAATTGGAACGACAAACTCTGCCGCATGCGATTGGTAATGATTCTGCATTTGTGACGAGACTGTTTTAGACTCGAAGGTCAGCTGCCGATTTATACGGCTCAATTGCCCTGTCGTTCGCGCACGGTCAATCGCTTTACGAAAACGTTTTCCTAAAAATGGGGCCACGTCAAAACTAAGTAGCAGTGTCCCCAAAATCGCAGCCATTGCATAAAAACTAAGAGGCAAAGCGGCAAAGTAAAAATTGATTCGATCTGATTCCGTCATCAGGTAGGTAACACCGGGGATGAATATCAATGACTGAACATAAGCTGGCCAGGCATTGAAAGGGACCAGACAGGCAATGGGAGATGCAGTCGAGTCTATGATATAAGAGAGCTCTTCATGGCTGACCCGATGTTGATCGGAAATCGGTTTGACCGTTGTTCCTACAATAACCGTGCTAATAGTTCCCCCTTGAAAGAAGACAATCCCTAATGCCCAGGCAACAAATTTGGCAGAACGTGGGCCGCGGACAAAGTGACGCGTCACCGTCTCGGCAAAAGCGACAGCGGCTCCTGTCCGGGTCCAGATTCCCATCAATCCCCCGAGCAGCCATAAATATAAGAGGATGATGCCAGCAGTTTGATTGGTGGCCATTGAAGGTAACAGAATATTTTCCGTCAAATCATACTGTTGCATCACCAAAGCCCCACAAGCGATACCCATCAACAAAGCCGCCAGGGGTTCTCGGCAATACCAGCATAAAGCGATTGCCACCATCGCAGGGAGTAATGACCAGAAACCAAAATGCTTACTGGCAATCAATTGAGAATAATTGATCGAGCCATCTTCATTCTTCTCAAGGATTAAGACTTCATTCTGCACTGGCAAAGAAGCGTCTTGTTGATAGCGTTCCAGGTCAGCCGGAGTTAAACCGGAATCCTGATAACTCACCGCTGATTCCGGACTCTCAAGCATTTCCGGAGTTACCGTAAACTGATGAACAATCCACGTTGGCTGAATCAACATTCCGACAATTGCGGAAACCATCAAAAGAAGAACAACAGGAACCAATCTCAGTACACGTTCCCATTTCATTGAACTATTCGTCTTCTTCTGTAAGACAGATTCATCGATATCATTTTCGGCAGAGTGATGGCCCAGGCCCTTAATGAATTCAGTCAATCAATAATTCCTTAACACACGATGATCAGTCAGATTATTTTCAGGTGAAGATAAAAAAGTAAGTATTCCTGAAAACATTTCATTGATGAGCAATTCAAACCCTTGCAATCACGATGCCAACTGAGATCTCTTGACTGTTCTCCCCGATATCAGTGACATTATTCGGACGGGCAACAGACCTGCATCAACCTCTACTTCAGGATTACGATTTGGGCAAGCAAGAAAACAAGCCGCTACCTTGTTGACGATATGACAACATGTTGACATAGATGTTGTCATAATGACAACAGGGAGCGGTTATTCTGAATTGAAAGCCAGTGAGGACATTTCCAAATCATCTCAGTAGGAAATTTAAGTATTAGCATTCTGATGGGAGCTCGATGTTAACCCATGCTTTTTGACCAGTCGATAAAATTGGGCACGATCCATTTCAGCGATCCGGGCTCCCTCAGCCAGATTCCCTTGAACCTGCATGATGAGCCTTCCGAGATACTCTTTTTCAAACTGATCCCGAGCCGTGCGGAATGGGATACTTTCAGCGACAAAAGGAGACGTCTGTGTCTCAGTTGTTCCTTTATCAATGATTCGCTGAGGTAAATCGACCACTCCAATTTTCTCTCCAGCTTTCATGATCGCTAATTGCTCAGCCATGTTTTGCAATTCTCGAATGTTTCCAGGCCAGGAGTAACGCGTCAAAATGGAGAGTGCCTCCGGCATGATGATGGGGGGTTTTTGGCTTGGGGCGACGAATTTCTCCATGAAATGCTGAATCAGTATCGAGATATCTCCAGGTCGTTCTCGCAGTGGTGGAAGTTCAATACAGATGACATTCAATCGATAAAACAAGTCGGCTCGGAACCGACCCAGTTCAACTTCTTTGATCAGGTCGCGATTGGTCGCCGAAACTAATCGTGCCTGACTGACCTGGTCTTTATTCCCTCCCACCCGACAGAATTTTCCACTGTCCAATACGTGCAGTAATTTTGATTGCAAATCAAAACTGAGCTCACCAATTTCATCCAGAAAGATCGTTCCCTTGCCGGCGGCTTCAAAACGTCCGATACGACGTTTCGAGGCTCCAGTGAAGGCTCCTTCCTCATGGCCGAACAGTTCACTCTCCAGTAGATTCGCAGGGATTGCCGCGCAGTTAACTTCGACAAAAGGCTCTTTTTTCCGCCGACTCTGATCATGAATCGCATGAGCGAGCACCTGCTTTCCAGCTCCGGTTTCTCCGAGAATTAAAACCCGACTCTCAGTTGAGGCGATAGTTTTCACCTTCTCAAAGACGGAATTCATCGACGGATCTGCCGAAATCATTCGAGCCAGTATGCGTGGGCCGTCCGATTCCTGAGGCAGATTTTGCTTCAGAACTCGTTTCACTCTGGCAATAAGTTCCGCTTCAGCGACAGGCTTTGTGAGATAATCGGCCACTCCGAGCCTGGCTGCTTCAATAGCCGATTGTTCGGTTCCATATCCGGTCACCATGATGATGGGAACACGAGAGCCAGCCCCTCGAATTCGTTGAATGATTTCAAAGCCGTTAAGTTCTGCGATTACCAATCCCGTGATGACTAAAGCAAACTCTCCCCGAGCAATTCGAGGAATAGCTGCATGGGGGCTGAGCATCGCTTCCGCATCCAAATCGACTGATCGCAGGATGGTCACCATCTCTTCACAGAGATTCGGCAAGTCATCGATAAACAGGATTTTCTGTTGAGATAAGGACGACATTAAGAACTTTCAAAAGGTTTCATCAAGACACGAGCGTCCTTCGGTACAATTATTGCATAGCGGTCTTGATATTAAAACCACACTCAATGTAAAGAAATCCAGTTATGAAACAGAGTTTAGCAGAGACAACTTCCGCACTCATGCCATTCCATCTCGCGGTACAAGTTCACGATATCGCAGAAGCTCGAAAATTTTATGGGAGCTTACTCGGTTGCCCGGAAGGCCGCAGTGCAGAAACATGGGTCGATTTCGATTTCTTCGGCCATCAATTTGTCTGTCATCTGAATCCAGATTTAAAAGCTGCGGCATTGCATCACAACCCGGTTGATGGACACGCAGTGCCGGTTCCTCATTATGGAGTTGTACTAACATTAGACCGCTGGAGTGAGCTGGCTGACAAACTTCAAACTGCTGGCGTGCAGTTTGTGATTGAACCCTATATTCGCTTTGAAGGTCAGCCTGGAGAACAGGGAACCATGTTCTTTTACGACCCTTCTGGTAATGCGCTGGAATTCAAAGGTTTCCGAGACATGAATTCGCTTTTCGCAACTTGATGTCTGGGGCAGCAAACATCATTTCCTCCTGTGAGCAGTCTATATTATCAAAGTTAACGAATTGTCATCCCTCATGATTTCCAAAGACTCTAAGGATTTTTTTCCACTCTGCATGAACGGGTTCTGTTTAATTTCACTCGTTCCCTTTTTGGCAGGCTGTGATTCCTCTGCTGCACAACAGGGAGAACTTGTCGAAGTCACCGGCAAGGTATTGTGTCAGGGGGAACCACTCTCATCTGGAGTTGTTCGTTTTGAACCGATCCCTCTGAAAAGCGAGTCTGCAGTGGCTCAAGGAATTCTCAAAGAAGATGGCCTGTTTTCGCTGCGAACATCTGAAGAACCAGGAGCCTTCGCGGGCAAATATCGTGTTCTGTTGACGACTGCCAACGAACGAACTCCAGGAATGATCACAGAAGGTTCTCCCAATTCCTGCAAGCTGGGAGACACCGGGCAGACCGTTCAGGTGAATTTCGGCTCCAACAATTATTTTGAAATCCACGCAGCCGATCAACAGGGATTTCACGATCCTGTTGCAGGTGAGTAAATTGTCGATCCAATACGCCGCTTATTTTCTTTCTCGCAATCTCTGCCAACTTTTTTCATCCATCTTGTATTCAAAGGTATGATAATGCCAGCTCAACAAATAAGCGTTGCAGATCCACCAATCAGCAATCCGGAGCAATCGCAACTGATCTCGCGAATTAACGGCTATCACCGGATCGTCATTTTGACGGAAGCACACACGAACTATCAATATGCGAAAACGGCAATCGCACTCCTTCGCTACAGGACTGCCGATGTCGTAGCCGTACTCGATTCCACCCAGGTTGGACGTCAGGTTAAAGATTTAATCGGCCAGGGAGATGGCATTCCAATCGTTTCTTCTATGAAGGAACTCGATGATGTCGATGCCCTCTTTGTCGGAATTTCCCCCAGTGGAGGCCGACTCCCCGCGGCAATGCAGGCTGCGATTCGTGAAGCAATTGAAGCTGGAATCGATGTCGTTTCCGGATTACACGATTTTCTCAGTGAAGATGTTGAGCTGAAACAGCTTGCAGAAGAATCAGGCTCTACGATTATCGATGTGCGGAAAAACAACTGCCGTGAAGTCGCTCGACATGCGACCTTCAATCCTCAGTGTCTGCGAATTCATACCGTCGGTCATGACTGCTCAGTCGGCAAGATGATCGCCTCCAAAGAAATCGAGCTTGAATTAATCCGACGCGGTATCGATGCCAGGTTTCTGGCAACAGGTCAGACAGGCATCATGATTGCCGGAAACGGCATCCCGATCGACTGTACCGTTTCTGACTTCCTCAATGGATCTGCAGAGCAACTCGTACTCGACCATCAACACCATGAAATCGTCCTGATTGAAGGACAGGGTTGTATCACTCATCCAGCTTATTCTGGAGTGACTCTTGGTTTGCTGCATGGATCAGCCCCTCATGGTTTGATTTTATGTTACGAAGCTGGCCGAGAAACAGTAAAAAACCTGGACCACGTCCCCATCCCCTCACTGAAACAATTTGTCAGTCTGTATGAAACAATCGCATCCGCCCGGCATCCCTCTAAAATTATCGGAATTGCCATGAATGGGAGAAGACTAACACCTGAAGAAGGTGAGTTAGAAAAGCAGAAAGTTTCCGCAGAGCTGGGTTTGCCAGTCTGCGATGTTTTTCGCGATGGAGCTGCCGTCCTTGCTGATGCGATTCTGGAATTTCAAAAAGAAGCCGTTTAATGAAGTTATTGATTCACATTTTAGATCTCCCACTTAAAATCCCATTTACGATTTCAAGAGGATCCTTCTCTGTTCAAAAAACAGTGATTGTCGAATTGCATCAGGCTGGTCACATTGGATATGGAGAAGCGACTCAACATGCCTATTACCAGCATTCTCAAGAATCAATCGTAACTTCTCTTGAAAAAGTACGGCCATTCCTGGAATCATGCCATCTGGAATCTCCCGAAGAGCTTTGGCAGGAATTATCCCACCACTCAAAGGGCGATACATTCGCTCTGTCTGCGCTCGATCAAGCTACCCATGATCTTGCGGGAAAAATTGCACAACGTTCAGTTTACGAGCAGCACGGGTTGGCCTGGCAGAATATTCCTGCATCGAGCGTCACTCTTTCCATCAGTTCCATTCCTCAAATGATTGAACAACTCTCTCTTTATCAGAACTGGCCAGTGATCAAAATCAAACTGGGTACGGGCAACGATCTTGAGATCGTTAAAGTCCTACGGGATCACACGAATGCAGTATTCCGAGTCGATGCCAACTGCGCGTGGACGGTTTCTCAGACAATTCAAATGTCCGAGCGATTCAACGAATTGGGAGTGGAATTTATTGAGCAACCACTTCCCGCTCATTCGCCAGTCAAGGATCATGAAACAGTTTTTCGCGAATCAGCCTTACCTATCATTGCAGATGAAAGTTGCGTTCTTGAAGAAGATGTCGTGCATTGTTCCAGACACTTTCATGGCATCAATATCAAACTCTGCAAATGCGGTGGACTGACTCCAGCATTTCGCATGTTAAAAAAAGCCAAAGAGTTAAGTTTACTCACAATGGCAGGCTGCATGATTGAATCCAACGTAGCCATTTCCGCAGCTGCACAGTTATTGCCTTTGCTCGATTACGCAGATCTCGATGGCGATGTGTTGTTAGCAGAGAACCCCGCGACTGGAGTGGAGCTAAAGGAAGGTCATTTTTCACCTTCAAAGGAATTTGGTTGCGGAACTCGTCTTACTGAACAAATTGCATAACTTTTTATTGGGCATCCAAAGTCCAGCTTAATTATTTACGGAACATCAAAGTCATGAACTTCAGAATCTCTTACACAGCTATTAATCCATTTCTTTTAGCACTGATACTCATGCTTTCTACCTGCACTTCTCAGGCATGCACGACTGTTGTTATCTCTGGTCGAGCAACAATTGATGGTCGGCCCCTGCTCTGGAAAAACAGAGACACATGGCAAAATCAAAATGAGGTTGTTCATGACTCATCTGGAAAGTATACCTTCGTAGGGATAACGAATGCCGAGGCCAGCGAACGTATTTATATGGGAACCAACACTGCCGGATTGTGTATTGAAAATTCTGTGAGTCGAGATTTGGTAGGCAAGGCGACCAATGGGCCGACGAACGGCGAGTTTATCAAGTATGTCCTGCAAAATTTCTCAACTGTGAATCAGGTTAAAGAGTATCTTGAACAGACAGATAAAACCGGCCGCAAAACACGAGCCAACTTCGGAGTGATTGATGCAAAAGGTGGAGCCGCGATTTTTGAAGCAGGACCTTCATCTTATCGCATGTTTGACGCGAACAATCCCCATGATGCTCCCCAAGGCTTTATCGTGCGGGCGAATTTCAGCGAAACCAGTCGAGAGTCGCTCCCGGAAACCAAACAGAATTTGGAAACGATTTACTCGGGAATTCGCTACCAACGTGCCTTTGATCTGTGCCAAAGTCAGCTGAACGACTCTGGCCTGAACGCAGAGTACTTGCTACAGCGAATTGCACGCGATGTAGCCGATTGTCCATCCTGTTGTTTCGGGGAAAGAGTTGAAGGGAATAATCCGCTAAGCAAGGAATCGGTTCGCACCAGTTCCACTCTGAATCGATCCATGACTGTTTCCTCTGTTGTCTTCCAGGGAGTTCTACCCGAAGAAGCACCGGAGTTGACGACAATGTGGGCATTATTGGGCGAACCATTATTCACTATCGCCATTCCCTGCTGGGCTTCTCAGCACAAGGTCGCAAAAGAGTTAAATGGAGATGGATCAAGCTCACTTTGTGACTTATCCATCCGCATCCGATCTGCCTGTTACGAAGCTGATGATAAGCATCTTATAACAACCCATCTATCAAAACTGATACCGAAGTTGTTCTCAGTTGAACAGGAAATCTTTCATCAGACACAGGCTCGATTACATAAAAGCAGCCCTCAGCAACTCAAGCCCGAAGAATATGAGCAAGTACATCAGCAAGCCGTAGATAAAGCATTTTCTGTACTCACCACTCTCGCTCAAAAGACATCCCAATTCTCTGTACCAGTTTCATTAAAAAACAACGATCCGTCCCCAACTGCAGTAGACTTTAAGTTTGAAGAGAAAGAGGGGACGCGGTTAGCAGACACCGTGAATTCAGCCGGAGATGCAAAATGGGACGGAGGGATGACCGATTCGAATGTAAATGAAGGCTCTTTTCAAATCAATCGCAATTCAACAACACCTGTCACTCGATATGTGGAGCTGATTCCCAATATCCGTACCAAGGCGGATCGCGAAGGGAATCCCAAAGTACCCCGTGGCTGGCTAGTCATAGAAATTGCAGGCTGGAATTTCCGAGGTGCAACACCTAACGAAATGGTTCGCTTCGGTTTCAGCTCTCAACCTGAAAAAGATCTGCACTCTGCCGGTGTCGTCATTGAGCGAACAGCTGAGGAGACTGTCAGCATCAGTGGAATAGGATTTGGCGACGGAAGCTCCGAAATTGTCAGCTCTCAACTGTGGCCTGCAAAACTGGAAAAGCCACTCACCCTGGTCCTCGAATTCGACAAAGAAAAAGGGAATCCTGACGAGGGCGAGACAGGTGGTGAGTATCGCATCTATTTCCGAAAAGCTGGGGAATCAGGTTTCCAACAATTGGGAACCGCTGAAAAAATACGCCGCTTGCGAAACGGAAACGCAATCCACTTCCGGACGGCAGGCTTCTTTGCAGCCAAAGAGGAGTATTTCAAACTTGATCGTCTCTATTATACAACGATAAATCCTCTTCAATAAATTTATCATACCGGTAATTTATGGTTACCTTCGAGGCCAGGGCTTACGCACCGATTTTCATCGGGACTGCGAAGACTTTCAGTAAGTAATTTGGATTGAGAGCACAGTTCATTCGCTTATACTTTGCTCGCACGGGATGAGAGCTCACAAGTAATCGGGACTCCCAACTCTCCTTTCCCTTGATCGTTCGTGCAGAAATGATGATCGCCAGTGTTTTTAAATCACGCCACTTTTCACGCTGAGGATGATCTTTCGGGATCTCGACCACATGACAGAAGTGGTTCTCGATTCGACCGTGTCCCGCTGCGAAACTTGCAAACATATGATGCTTCATGTTCGTGAAATGACTCTCCTGGGCAGGCTCCATCAAAGCCTGCATGCCTTCGATGAGAGAAGACTGTTTTCCGTCAAACCAATGGTTTGCAATCATATAAGGAGAGGGGGCGGACAAAAGGATTCAGAGATGTCCAAGCTCTACCGGCACTTGCGAGCCGATGATGGCACCGTCATATGCAGCGACTGAACTTCGACACCGCTCCTGAACAGCCATCCCCCAACAATGGATGAGACCATCCCAGAAATCAACCTGACATGAAATGGTTTCATGCCGATTACCTTTTGACTTGGAGGAACCCAAGCGACTCAGCAGCACGGAGTAATTCAGACAGCGGCTAATCAGCCAATTGGCCCAAACGTCCCATTGAGTGGGACAAAAAAGACGCTCATTGCAAGTCATTATAAAATAAAGACTTGCAATGAGCGTCTTGAATGATGCGGAGAGGCAGGGATTCCCTGAATGCAATTATTCAAATCACTATATATTGCAGAAAAAGCCTTTATTTATAGAGTAATTCGATACTTTCAATATTTCACCTAAGACTCGAAAAGTTCTAATATTTCCGTTACAACGCCACAAAAACGCCACAAACAAATCTATTATCACTTTGAAAATGAGGCATAAAATATATGCAATTCATTCGCCAGCAGATTCAGACTAAGGTCGGCATCGTTTGGCATGCTACGTAACCAGCGAGTGAACTGGTGCAGCATCAGACCGGCGGCGATGTTGGCCGTGTAGATGGTGCTGCGGGCGGTGCACTGGCCTGACTGGGCTTCGGACTGCCGGAACAGAGTGGTGCTATAGTGCTGTCGGGAAGTGGGATCCGTGGCTGTCAGGATTCGCATCGATTCTCCCAGCATGCGGCCGTCGCTCCAGAATTCGCAGCGGTCCTGAAGGGATCGCCAGATTGATTCCCGGGTGCTGATCCGGTCGACGCAGCAGAAGACGACCGTTCCGATCTGCATGCGGAAGCGGAAGCGGTCGGCGATTGTCGTCACTGCGATTGTAGGATCGAGTTGCTGGATGCGTCGGGCCGTGGCCTCGACTTTAAGTTGTCCCAGATCCTGACGGTCGTAACCCTGCGTCGTGATGTTCGTCGGCTCGACTTCATCAAAATCGATCAACTGCAATCGCGGAACTCCCAGAGCGGCCAGTTGCAGGGCGACCTGACGTCCGATCGCTCCGACTCCGATCACGGTTGCCTGCAACTCTTGGATCCGCTCTCGGGGCACGAGGTCGGCTTGTCGGGTAAAACGATTTTCAATATTCATGCATTGAACTCCAGAATTGAGTGGGGATTGTCAAACAGGTCGCCATACTCCCAGAGTTCTTCCGGTTCCATCAGGCTCTTCCAGTTCTGGGATTGGTCGACCACATTCTCGTCGTACTCCTCCTGCCAGGCCGCATAGTCGGTCCCAGCAAACGGCTGCTGGTAGTCGATCGAGGTTTTGATCCGCATTCGAGCATCCTGCATGCGGTTCCAGCGGAGCTCGGCGTAGCGTTTGCCTTCTCTGGCCAGGATGAACATCACTACCCAGTCACACTCCCCGAAACTGGTTTCCATCGTGTCCAGATCCGTAGGGCTCGGTTCCGGAGACTCCCCCGGATGCGTGTGGATCCAGATCCGAGCAAACTGCTCGGGTTTCAGGCCGCGGTCAATTTGCTGATCGAAGTAATCGGCAATCGCGTCCTCCGCAAAGCTGACGGTCACGGCTGTGCAGATTTGCGGCAGCAGCACCAGCTCTTCGACATACAGCAGATCGTCTGCAGAGGAGATTCCGAAGCCCCCCACTTCAGTCGGGCCGGCATCGCGCAGATAAATCAACTTGGCCCAAGCCGTTGGGCTGAACTTCAAGGCCGGTCGATGAAAGCGTTTACGGCGAGGTCGTCGTTGCAGGCGTCGCGGGAGGGGGGATTTGTTGAGGGTGCGTCGTTTCATAATGGTTGTCCTCTTCTTCGAGTTCAGGATCAGTTTCAGAAAGGGTTTCGTAACAGGCTTCGCAATAGCCATCGGTCAAGCAGTGGCTGCAGAAGTCGTGATTGCATTCGCTACACGTATTGAGGCAATCACGGCAATGGGGTGTTGAGCACTCCTCGCAGGATTGCAGGCAGGAACCGCAGAGCGAGTCGTGACAATTCCGACAGGAATCACAGCATTGATGGCAGAAGGGATCTTCACACCCACTGCAGAGGGTGAGGTCGTCATCGCCGCAACTGGTCCCACAATCCAGACAGGGGGTGCCGTACCATTCTTTGAGCGTGACGTAGGCCGAATCGTCGTTGTAGGTATTAAGCGTGTTGGCAACGATCAGAAAGAAATCGCAGTAACGTCCTTGAGCCAGTGCCGCTTCGATACCCGGCTTCGCTTCACCTTCACAGAGGATGCCATCGGAAATATGCGGATGCACGAAATCGGAATTGGCATTCGAGGGAGCCGGATCGAGAGCGTGGATGTCATAACTGGGACCAGGTCCATCATTTGTCCAGTTGTAAACAATATCGAAGCGACCAAGCGCGATTCCTTCGAGAGTGATTTCGTCCGTCACGACACGCAGGATGCCGTGACGCAAATCGATAATGACTTCCGTGAACTCACTGGGGAGAGCGATCAGCTCTTCATAGATCAATCTCAGGTCCGGAGTTACAACTCGTGGTGTTGACGATTGTTCGAGATCGCGCGTCCATTGCCGGAAGTCTGTGGCCAAACGCTCCATTGTGGAGATCAGCCGCTTGTTAATGATTTGCACGGCCATTCGCCACTCGTGGTCTTGAGCCAGTTGTTTTTGCCGCAGCAATCGCTGGAGCCGATTCCAGTCTTTATCAGGAAGATCGATCTCCTGATTTGGCGGATCGACGAGCATTGCCTCCCGAATAGAAATCGCAGCTCGCAACGCAAGTCGCTGAAAATCATTCATAGGAAGCCTTTCTCAAAAAGTGTTTGTGAAAGAAAAAGGGCCAGGCAGCCAGATTCAGAATCTGACCACCCAGCCCACAAAACCTCAGAGAGCACTCACTCCCCCAATAGTCCATCAACGCCCTGCAGGAGCAAACAAATCTTCCTCAGTCTCCCGACGCCCATGCGACTGCCCCAAGCACTCCTCGAGTGCCCCTTCGATTTTTGTGGGGGTGAGGGAGACGCGGTCGCCTTCTTGGAGGAGGTAGTCTGAGCTGACCAGTTGGCGGTTGACGCGAATGAGGTAGTCGGCTGCGAGGCCGTGCTTGAGGCGTTGGTTGACGAACTGGGAGATGGTGGTCTCGGGTTCGATGGAAACGTAATCCGCGAAACCGCCGCCGTCGTTATTGATATAAAGAATCTTCAAAATGGGCTCCTTGTGTGGAAGTCGTGTGATGGAAAGGGTTTGTCATTTGCGTCGAGTTCGAAGAGATTGATGACGATTCAGGCGAATGTCGCCGCACTGGATGTTGCCGATTAGGAGCACGGCAAAGGTGATCCCGAAGACAAGATAGGACTGGGATGCAGCTCCGATGATGCCGGCGATGACCAGCGAACCATGCAGGTAGGCGGCATTCAACTTGTGCCGAGCGGACATGCTCCTCCTTGTCGGGTTTGAGACATGAGAGATTCTGGTGACATCCAGCAATCCTCCGGCATGGGGTGTCGCAACCGATGGACACCGACGCCTTGTTGACGATCGAGTTCATCCCAGTCGAGGATAGGAATATCGTCATCGATGACATCGGGATACAACGGCACAAATCCACGCGAGTGGATCGTGTGAACCGATTCACCAGTCGCCCGGGCGACGGCTCGATCGAGATCGCGTTGTCGCAGCGGACATTCGGTTTCTGAGCAGTAGTGATTGTGAGAAGACATGTGGGTTCCTTAATTAGAAAAGTGCATAAAAAAACTCCCGTAAAACGGGAGTCAGGGAGCAGACTGCTCCACAGGGGGCAGTCGTGAGCTGGTCAAGTATAGACCAAACGAGAACGAGCTTCAGCAAACCGGCTCAATAATCCTCCGGCAGCAACACGGTCGTGAGCGTGTAATCCGCTTCCGTGATGATCCAGAATTTGTGCTGATCTTCAGTGTGATACACCGAGAAGAGACTGCCACCCGATTCCAGAGCCATGTCGTTAGCCTGCCGATCTTCAGGACAGCAGTCGCCCCAGTCTCCAGTAAGGTGACGCTTGAGAGCGTTGAGAACTTCAGAGGGAGAAAGCTGTGAAAGAGCATTGGGGGTGATGACGATCTGGCCGGAAGGGAAGCGTAAGTGGCCAGAAGGAGAGGAATCAGCTGAGTCGTTGAACGCGATCATAAAACCTTTCTGTTCAATAGAGGGGGATTGGGTAAATGCATTCAGGACGAATGAAAGCATCGGAGACAATGAAAGCAGGATTTTCCGTATGGAGAAGCCAAACAGCAGATTCGGCAAGCAGCGATCGTAAATCGGTTTACTGAGATCGGAAAATCAGTTCATGAATTCCAACTGACAGCGAGAAAAGACTGTGACTGAAGAGTAATGGATCTCCATCATTCTATGATGACACGTTTTTGCCGATTGTTTAGCTTTTACGGAAATGATTTCAACAGGAGCCTAGAGTCTCAAAAAAGTGAATCTGCTTTGTTCACTCCTGCCCGTCGCCACAGGTTATCAGGATGAATAAAAATGTCGGTACTCAATGACTGTATGTTCGTCATTGAACTGGGTTCGTTGGATAGCGTGGCATGACGCAAATAGAGTTAGCCCAGATCATGCGGACTTATAAAGAGCGAAGGAGACCGGTACGGCGGCTCTGCAGAACGGAGTCTCTGCAGACGCAAAAGCTGCGGCGGCAACTGGCTCGAAAAGGATTCAAGCAACTACTTGAGAAAGCGAGTCGTAAAACACTACGAATACTCAATCTCCTGCTGGCCCGCTTGTGTGAAACCAGCCGGACAGCCGCATGATGGCTCACTATAATCGACATCCCGCTCGCCAATCGACAGTTCTGGGCAGAACGTTGCCAATAATGAAGGATGCCTGAGGATTAATAGATCTCCATCACCTTATGATGACACGTTTTTGCCAATTGTTTAGCGAATGCTTCCAACCTGTCGAATTGACCGATCACCCAGGGCCAGCGCGTACTTTAAGCGATTGAATTTGTCAGCACTTCCCATAAAAATTCCTCGTTCCACGCACAACGCCGTCGCTTCATTGCGATGCTTTGTTTCGTGGGGTGCTGCTTGAGCAATGAGAGTGTGAATTTATTGAGCCACGCAAAACTCTCTCGAATCCACTCCTGTCGGATACGGGACTCATCTTCGCGAAATACCATATCAAGAATCCAATGGCAACTGTTTTCAATCGCCCAGTGACCACGGACTGACCGGGCAAATTCTTTCACACCCATTGTTAGGCTGCTGATGAAATAGCGAACATCCGATGTTGTCTTCCCGTTCTTGACTGTCGTCAACATGGCCACGCCAATCGTCTTTAAACCAGTCCACTCATGTGGACTGACGATCTCCTTCGGCAGCGGCATCTGTACGTAAATGCGGCGCTCCTCTGGACCATATCCCGTTTCCTCGGTCATGTGTCGGCGAGCAGGAATACTTTTGAAGTCGTCGTCGAGCTGAGCATCGACATATTCTTTGACCGCATGGTGAAGCTTCTCGTGATTCCCATTGAGTGCCAGCACGTAGTCGCCCCCTTGCTCAACGATCTGACTTGCAATCGCCTTTTGGCATCCCATCGCGTCAATGGTGATAATGGCTCCTTTGCAATTGACGAGCTTCAATGCTTCGGGAATCGCCGTAGTCTCATTCGATTTCTCCGTGCAGGCGGTTTGAGCCAACGTCAGTCCATAGTCGCCCGCCCAGACACTCACCGCATGCAAGGCTTTCAATCCTTTGGCCTGATCGTGGCTGCGACGGGCCGTTTTTCCATCGACGCTGAGAATCGTACGACCCACTCCAGTGGACTTCCGGGCGGCTTCTGCCAGCCCTGAGATCCAGGTATGAAAACAACGCTGAAACGGTTCAGGGTTCAGAGCGATTAGCACACGACGAAACACATCCTTGCGAGGAATCCCGTGCGGAAGATCGAGGATGGAATGCAACCATTCTGCTTTGTCGTTTGCCCATTCAGCAATTCCGGTCGGGCCACCATTGCCGCCAAAACACCCATCACGGAGATCATCAAGACACTCGGCAACGGATGCTTGCGATTCGTCTGCGAGCGAGGATATTCCAGTTCTTCAAACGATTCCAACAGATCGTCGACATCCAATTCAAACTTATGGATGGCCATCCCTGTGCTCCTCTACGATGAATGCAATTCAATAATTTCGCACAGGATGACAACTCAAGAACCATGGCGCAAGTCTACCCAAGCTGCGTACTTGACTCACAAGTGCGCGCTGGCCCTGGCTGAAATCCCTCCCATATTGACACGATTTCAGCCGACTGATAGCTTAACCGGAAATCCAGCTTGCCTGTGGGAGGGAACATTGAATGCGGAATGAGTATTCTAGTTGAATACTTCTTCTAACGTCCCAAATTCAATCTTGACCATTTCTCTGCGGAACTGTTTTCAACAGAAAGGTACTCCCGCTTGTGGAATGAGCAAAAGCAGGATTAAGAGTGTTTAAGGTTAGAGCTGTTCAGAGTAGAATGCTCTGGAGTGAAAGCAGGGGAAGTCCAGTACTCAGTATTCTTCAAAAGAACCTTAGATCCTGTAGTCGCTAGTCTGCTAAGATAATTCTTAAATCCGTCATTGGAATTCTCTATGCACACGTGAGTCTGAATCTCGGAGCTCCCGTCTGTTATTGTGCAATAACGCACTGGGAAAGATGGCAAAAGCTTTCAAATGGTAAAGTTTAGCAACATGAATTCGAGTGTCGATGCCTCTGCAAAACCTTTGCCGGATGAACTTCGACTGACTCAGTTCGGCAATTTCTTAGGCAAAGCCTCGCTGGATGAATTGCCGGAATGGATCAATATGACCCGCGGTCAATTGAGCCTCGTCGGTCCGCGTCCCGTAGTAATGTTTTCCATTTAATTCAACAAGGTATGGGACGATGCTCAAGAATCTCAAAAACAAAATTGAATCGCAGAATAGCATTATTGGAATCATCGGACTGGGCTACGTCGGCTTACCATTAATCAGTGCTTTTTTTAATAAAGGCTTTCAGGTCATTGGATTTGATGTTGATTCCAAAAAAGTAGAAACCCTCAATGCAGGCAAAAGCTATATCAAACACATCAGCAATGAAGAAGTTGATAAATGGCGAATCTCTGGAAAATTTGAGGCCACTACTGATTCGGCTCGTCTGGCAGAAGCAGACGTTTTGCTCATTTGCGTTCCGACTCCATTGAACGACACTCGTGATCCCGATTTAACCTATGTAGAAAAAACAACCGAGTCAATTGCCAGAACATTGAGAAAAGGACAATTGATCATACTGGAAAGTACGACTTATCCAACAACGACCCGTGACGTGATGCTTCCAATCCTTGAAACCTCAGGCTTAAAAGTGGGTGAGGATTTTTTCCTCGCTTACAGCCCGGAACGCGAAGATCCTGGCAACCCCGACTTCACTGCCGCTGGCATTCCTAAAGTGGTCGGCGGATACGATCCACAGAGTCTTGAACTGGCAGTGGCGCTCTATTCTCAATCGATCGTCAAAGTAATCCCTGTCTCAAGTTGTGAAGTTGCTGAAGCCTGCAAAATTCTCGAGAACACGTACCGGGCTGTGAATATCGCTCTAGTGAACGAACTCAAAATGCTGTTTGACCGCATGGGCATAGACATCTGGGAGGTCATCGATGCCGCTAAAACCAAACCGTTTGGATTTCAGGCATTTTATCCTGGGCCTGGATTGGGCGGTCACTGCATTCCGATCGATCCATTCTACTTGACTTGGCTGGCACGCAAACAGGGGCTGACAACGCGATTTATTGAACTGGCAGGAGAAGTCAACTCACGAATGCCCGATTATGTAATTACGCGGCTGGCTGAGTTTCTGAATGAACAGGGAAAGCCGATCAAGAACAGCAAAATCCTTCTTCTCGGCGTTGCTTACAAAAAAGATGTCGACGACCCGCGGGAGAGTCCTTCATTCTTTCTGATGGAAGAACTCCTGAAACGCGGAGCGGAGCTTTCTTATAATGACCCTCATGTGCCCCATCTTCCGAAAATGAGACACCATGACCTACCCGAAATGTCAAGTTGCGAATTAACAGAGAAATTACTATCTGAGCAGGATTGTGTCCTTATTGCAACTGACCATAGCGCATACGACTGTAACTTTATTACCAGTCATTCTAAGTTTATTCTTGATACCCGCAATTTTACAAAACTTGCAACTATGACTACTGGCATCATCCGTAAGGCTTAGTATGCGGAATTGAAGTCCATAATGACCTTATTCAGAGAACGCACCTGTGCAAAGAAGGGGCAGAAAAGATAACGCTTTGGGCGGAAATGTGGCACTGAGTTGGCGGAGTTTCGTTCGCCACATAAAAGATGCGACGGACCCTTCTTGCGATAAGTGTCTGCTGTTCGTCTTTTAGGATGTCTCGCTCTCGTTCGACACGTCGAAGCTCACTCTCCAACTCCTGGACACGTGCCTCCAGCGAACTGGCGACCGGCCCGCTCCGCTCAAGTTGAAGCTTCTTCCAGCGATACAAAACATTGATGTTGGAAATGCCCAGACGCTTCACCACCGACACTGCCGTATGGCCATCCAGCAACATTTGCACGGCTTCTTCTTTGAACTCATCTGTGTACTCACGACGTCCACGCTTGACGGTTGATGTTTTCTTTTTGGTCATTCTGATGTCCTTCCAAGTGACACAGAATAAGAGATTCAAGTGTCCCTGAAACCGTCACCACCTCACCTCGCCTCGATCTACTCTTTTGGGCAGAACGTCGCCCGTAAAGAAGGGTACCTGAAGGTTAATAGTTCTCCATCACTCTATAGTGACACGTTTTTGCCAATTGTTTAGCAGCCCGTTGAATTTGTCTTAACGGGTCGTTTTGACTTGATACAAGATTGCGTTTTTGTGGATTCCAAATTGGTTCCGGAAATTTGTTTTCAGGTCGGTCTGAAGCCTGTTGATGGTTTCTCGGCACGCTGAGATTCGTTTCTGAAGCATCTCCAGTGGAAATCTCGACGCAAAACGCCGCCAGAGTCCCATCAAACCTCGTGGGGTGCCTGCTCCCAGTAGTTTTCTAAGGACCAGACTCAGGTTTCGCGCAGCCGCGTGGATGCTGTAACGTTTGCGGATCTCTCCGAGTCCTCGTAAGCGACTTCGTCTCGCGCCGCCGGTTTCGCAGCTGTGAGCAAAGCTGCGTTCCACTCGCTCGCTGCGCAATCGTTGTTTCTTCCGGCCGCGACGGCTGCGGGTTTCCAGCCGATTCATGAGCCGCGACCAGTAATGGAGGTCTGACCGTGAGAGTTTTGTCGCGTTGGATTTCTCTGGGATGTGAGCTGTCAACTCCATCCACTGCAGTTGTGTCAGTACCTCCGCTTTGTAATACCCCTTGTCGGCCACGACATTCATAATCTCCGCATCCATTTCGGCCTCGTCCAGATTGACCTGAGCCGAGACGACATTGCCGATCAGCGTCTGCGTGTCATGATCGGTGCCGTGATGCACTTCGGCATGCAGGATCAGTTCGGTCTCCAAATCGACAACATGTTCGATCTTGTAGCCCAGATGTGTGCGTCCATCCTTCATTTTGACGATGCGGCTGTCCGGATCTGTTGGCGATTCCCAGTCGGTATTCGAGACGTTCTTCTCGCCGTTTTTGGATCGTTTACGATCAAAGCGTCGCAGGTCTTCATCGTTCGGCTCGTCATCCTCTTCGATTTCACCGGCTTCAATCATCAAGCCTTTGAGGTATTCTTTCCAGTCTTCTCCGGTCTGTTTGCGGACAATGCTTTTCATAGCCGCGTTAGCTTCGATCATGGTGGAGTCGACGCCGATATCCAGGCCCGTCAACGAGAGTTCTTCACTGGCGATTTTGAGCACAAACGTAAAGACTTGATTGTGCACACTGAGCGGCAACCGTTTGCGAATGCGAGTCAGCGAAGAATGGTCGGGTGTCGCTTCGGTGATTTTGAACCCGAGGAATTCTCGCAGTGAAAAACTGTCGGCACATCGCCAGGCCGGCGTCTCCCGAGCAGACGACAATCTGCACAGCCGCGTTGGGAATCGAGCCCTTCAAAATAGCCGATCAGCAGCATCCGAAAGTAAACCCCCGGCGGCACACCCGGTCGTCCTGAGACAGCGGTGTAATAGGGCGAGCAGAGTTCTTCCAGAAACGCATCGAAGTTATGCTCGGCCAGCAATCGGTTCAAGCGTTCGTAAAACACATGCCGAGGAGTTCTTGGCAGTTCCTGAGTAGGAACAAACAGTTCCTGCTGCCGTTGAGATTTCCGTCGTCCCAGACTCATCGGAATAGCCCTGCGAAGAAGAAAGTAGAGAGAAATAGACCAATGGAAAGTTAGTGGGATTCTGAGAGTTTTTCAACGGGCTGCTAGCAGGCACAAGGTTTGATGATGTTTCCAGCCGGTCCAGTTACGAACTTCATAGTCGGCCAGGCCAACCTGTCCTTTGGCTCTCTGAAAACATTCTTCAATCCGATGTTCGACTTTGGCGGCCCGAGCAAATTCCTCCAAAGGTGTTTCCACAGTCGCGTTGCTCAATTAGTAATCGGTTTTCACAACTCTGCTGTCTCGATCCTTGTAGAGAATGACAAAGAGAACCTGTTCAGCAGCGGTTGGTCGACATCGCTTGCCAGTTTCCACCTGACGCTTTAATGCATCGACGATCAGCGGCACTTTCTCACCATCTCGGACTTCCAGTTTGATACAATCGTCATCACTGCATTCTTTGAGTCAGCGGTCAACCCGAGTGGATGTTCGTTTGGACGGCCGACCATTGCCACAATATTCCGGTGGTGGAACATCTCGATCACGAATGGTGGTATTGCTTGGTACGGCAAGGAGATATTGCTCACTCACTTCCCGTAATTTTTGGCGAAAATCCGCAGGTCGGAACATAATCCCTGAACTATTTGGATCGCGTGACTGACCTGTTCATGCCGACGGTAATGGTTGACAAACAGTTCCATACTGCTGTAATTGATTTGTTATCGCGGAAAACAGTTCAATCGAAACCTGACATTCGGCTACCCATTCCTTTTGACGAGTCTCGAAACAGCCGTCCATTGCCAACTTCTAAATCGAAGTTTGAATGCAGTTAAAAACTCAGTAATAATTTCTCACATAAGAATTTAGCCCCACAAGAGCAACCTTGATCAGTCGCAATGGTAGAGATGATCAATTCAATCCGACAAGTGATACAGCCAATTGTTCTGTGTCAATCCTGTCATTGAGAATAATATCGACCTCGAAGACAAATGTTACATTCTGATTTGAATTCGGAGTCAGGAAGCTGGTTTTAAACTGGTCATCATTGTCGAGCATGACATTTGGCCCTGAAATTTGTCTCCAGCGATAGATGGCATTATTGATTTTTGTCACTTTCAACTCGACACGTTCCAGAGGTCGATAAAATTCAGGAACCCGATCAACTTGAATGTTGCTCCATGTGACAACTTGAGGACCTTGCCCACGTGGTGTAGGAGATGATGTTGGACCATAATTAGTCAATATGAGCGTTCTGATGAACGCTGTTCCATATCGAAATTGACTTGGCTGATTGCCTACTCCTGAAATTGTTCCTGTATACTGAGTCAACTGTCCCGATACCGCTTCATATTTCAGAGCATTATAATTGTAAGTTCCCCCGGAAGTGTTGTTGGTAACTGCTGCTCCTACAGACAAAGTCCCTCCAGTCCAGGCATTTCTTAATGTGATCGTATTGTTCACATAATCGACTTGTCCTGGCCCCCATGCTCCGTTGGCGACGTCGAAGATCACGTTTCTCGTATAAGTGTAGTCATCATAAGTGTTACCCGACGCGTTTTGATATCTGTACCAGGCGAGAGTCCGAGCATGCCCCGGACCACCGTTATTCCAGCCAGCTACATTATCCAAATGAATGACAGTATCGCCGTTTTTGAGCTCCTGGGTCAATCGAGTCTGAGAGCTTCCTGCGAATTGAGTGACATGCCACGGGGCAATAAATCTGTGGTCAACATCATAGCTAGCAAATCCAAAATAATGCCGATTGATTGAATTTGCAGGATCACTTGAGATTGCCGATCCGGAAATGACGTAATCATCATCGAGATTCACTGCGACGAACTCATCACCAATTACTGTGGTACGATTCGTTTCAGAAAACTCTTCTTCTCCATTAAATGTTGTATAATCAAGAGCAGAATCAGTAATGGCATTTGAATTAAACGTGCCCGCAAAAATTCTAACGCTTATCGAGTGTGTGACAATTTCGGCGCCTCTTTGTATGGTCACTTCAAAATCTAACGTGTCATTGACGTTCGTAAATGGTGCGACAAAGTTTGCAATGGGTTGATTATCATTATTGATTTGAACCTGTGGACCACCAGTCTGAGTCCATTGATAAGTTGCCGTCGGGTCTTGAATCGCTTTCAATTCAATGGACTCGCCTGAACGATATTCTTCGATCGTACGATCAATTTGAACATTGCTCCAGTTAACCCGGTTCACTCCATTGTTTTGATAGTTTGAGAGGATCAGGCTGCGGATAAAGGCTGTTCCATACCGGAACTGATTTGCGAGATGTCCAAAACCACTCACTTCACCAGAATAAGAATTCGATTGATTGGAAACGAGACCATTTTTGATCACATTGTAATTGTATGATGGACCTGAACTGTTATTTGTAAATGCTGTGTTTGCCTGTAGATTTGGACCTGCCCAAGGTGTTCGTAAAGTAATCGAATTATTGGAGTAATTGATGGCACCAGCATCCCAGGCTCCATTAGCGACATCAAAAATCACATTTCGTGTATAGGTGTAATCATCGTAAATTTCTCCAGCAGCGTTGGCATATCCGTACCAGGCAAGCGTGCGAGCATGGCCTGGGCCCCCGTTGTTCCAACCGGAGACATTGTCGAGATAGATAACTGTATCACCTGTTTTTAACTGCCTTGCTAATCGAGCCTGATTACTTCCTGCGAACTGCAGTACCGTCCAGGTGTTAATCAAGTTCATGTCAGCATCATAACTGGCAAAGCCGAAGTATTGGCGGTTATTGGGATTATATAGCCCGCCCATTCCGTCACCGGAAAATGCGTTACCGGAAATCGTGTAACCGGCTGTAGGGTCAATTTCAATAAGTTCATCGCCAAAGATGGTACCACGATTCGTAGTTGAGAAGTTATACATCCCGTTGAATGTTGTATAATCCAAACCAGAGTCGACAAATGCATCGACAACCTCAATCCGTTGCTGGTCGATATCCTGAATGAATTGACTGAATACAGTCGTGGAAGTATCGATTGTCAATGAAATCGGACCGAGCTGAGCATCGGCAGTATACATTAAGCCATCAAGAGCGGCATTAATCGCTGGAGCTGTCCCCATTATTTGAATCATGTTGGAATTATTCCCAGACGAGGATATCAAACCAGCGGTCGTCGCTAGCGTGAGAATTCCTCGTGGAACCGTCAAATTCACGGTGTATTCCGTAAAGTCACTGGGAGAATCCAGCTCGATTGCGTTTCCGTTGGCATTGGAAAATTCGATCGTGCTATTTTCGAGCATTGCGATCACACCACCGGGAATGACGTTATCGACAGCATCATTAATGGTGATGAATTGAGTTTCGGTATCCGTCAGTGATGTGTTGTCGGTCACCTGGACGCTTACTTCGTAGACGTTGTCGCCATCAGAGTCGACTGGATTTTCAAAATCGGGAGTGAGATTAAAGCTGAGCAGTCCATCGCTGGTGATGCTGAACAGTGCGTCGTCCGCCCCATTTCCTGAGATCGAATAAACCAGAGTATTGTCTGGTTGATCGGGATCGGTCGCCTGCATTTGTCCAACATCTATCACATGTTCAAATTGACCGAAGAAGAATTGCGTTAGGGTGGGAGGCGTTTGAGGGGCGTCCTCTTCCAAAGCACCAATGTCGATTCTAGCATTGACCACACGATTAAAGCCTGTTCCTCGCTGATCTGTATTAGGAGGTGTTGCAAAGGCGGGATCGCCTGCATCAATCGCAGCAGAACCTGCGAGCAAGGAGTGTGTCAGTGTCGGTCCACCATTGTTGACGAGATTGGTGTTGAGGATAGTATTGATGTCTCTAATACCGACACCGTTCACACCAACGATGTTACCGTTGACTCCGTCCATTAAACCACCAGCCGAACCAGAATCTCCAATAAGGTTGAAACTGGAAACCGCCTGAATGGCCGAAGAGGTGATATCATCAGAGGTGTTCCCTGTACCTACAACGTTACCTGCGACGAGTGAATTATTGAGTTCGATCGTTCCGCCCAAAGTACCAATTCCTCCTCCGACACCACTAAAGAATCCAGCATCTGCATCCGCTCGGTTCCCAGTAATCGTACTGTTAAGGATGGAGACTGTTGCCCCTTGAGTAAAAAATCCACCTCCGTCAAGGTTTGAAGAATTATTTGAAATCGTACTTTGAGTAATTTCACTGGTTCCAACAACCGCGAATGAATAAACACCTCCCCCTTCACGTGAAGCAGTATTGCTGTGAATTGTGGAGCGATCTATATTGAAGAGTCCGAATGTATAAACACCCCCACCAGTTCCCGCAGAAGAGTTATTTGAAATTGTCGATTCCAAAATGGAAAGTGTTCCATTGAACAACAGGTAGACTCCGCCGCCGCTGCCTGTTGAAGTGTTATTTTGAATTTGAGATCCCGTGATAAACATGTCGCCGCTGTCGACTGCAATCCCTCCACCATACGAAGCTGAACCCCCAGTGACAGTGACACCATCCAAATTGAAGGTCGCTTCATTGACCAAATGGAAGACTCGATCGATACCATCTGCGTCAATAATGGTCTGACCGATACCATTTCCTGTAATCGTAATGTCTTCAGTGATATCCAGATCGCCAGTCAGTCCAGCATCATCATTGAGACCAGTCAGAGAGAGGACGATCGGTGTTCCATTCAAGCCAGGCGCAAAGGTGATCGTATTCGCATTGGGATTTGAATTCGCTGCCAGAATCGCTTCACGAAGCGAGACACCGGCACCGACCGCCGGGTCGATCGTACCATCTTCTTCGTCCACTGCCGTCGTGACTGTAATCGTAGCAGGAGTAGCAATGTCATTGTCGGTAATGGCGACTGTAATATCCGCTACAGTGAAGCTGTCATAGTCAGCATCGGTACTGGTCACCGTATGCATAATCGTGCCATTGTGGGCACCTTCATTGAGATAGTCATCAACAGCTGCGACCGTCACTTCTTGAGCCAAGTCCCAGTTCGCAGATGTGAAGACGAGAGTCGTTGGGGCGAGATTAAGTTGGGTGTCTCCGGCAATGGTGATGGTGACATCATCGGTCGGTTGTGAATCCAGAACAATCGTATAAGTATCTGTGGCTCCGCCTTCAGTCACATCAGTGGAATCTCCTGATTCTACAATCGTAATCCCGGGTTGATCAGTCTCATCCATCAACTCAACGCTGGCATTGGCCAGTGTCCAGGCACCTCGACCAAGCGTACCCGCGACGAGGATGTCATCAGTCGCATTATATTCGAGTTCATAAACGAGAGCGTTGGGAAGATTATCGCCAACCTCAGTCCAGGTGCCGAGCGAGGAAACCATCGAGGAAAAGACCCCCAGATTTCCGCCAACAACCAAAACACCCGAGACGTACTCGATCGTCTGAATCGCATTCCCTGCAATGGACATCAGGTTGCCTGTGATGTCCGTCCAGGTCACTCCTGCATCAACAGACTGGTAGACCTGATTCGAGTCAATCGCGAAGACATTGGACCAGTCCTCTGTATTCATGATGACATCTAGAATATCGCTACTGTCATTCGTGTTCGGATCCCGAAATGCAACTGCCCCTCCCATTGTTGTACGGACTGCTACGTCGTCGCTAACTCCGGCATAGAAAACATCTGCATTGGCGACTCCATTCTGAAACCCGCCGTAATCGACTGCATTTTGTAAGAATCCGGCAAAGGCAGTTGCTCCGACCTGAGCAATTGTGTTTCCCTGGTTTAAGGATTCATAAAGACCATTGGCGCCATGAATGATCATTCTTCTCGGATCAATGCGATTCAACTCGACAGGAGTACTGAATTGAGGAATCAATGCTGAACCACTTGTCACAGTCAAAGCCGGAAAAGCAACACCTATCTGAGTGTTCGCGGCATTCCATGTCGTTCTGCGAAACCCACCTAAGTTTTGAAAGCTACTGTAGCGAATGGACTGGTTCGAACCTGCCAAAGTGACGTTATCAACCGCAACATCACCTCCGTCACCTCCAGAAAGGAAGTCCCAGACTTTATCTCCAGCAGTCACCTGAAATTGAGTTCCGTTATCCTGGGCACCAGCAATGATTGTTTTGGTGAGACTGTCATAAGCAATGTCATGAAACTCAGCAACTCCCAAAGAGCCAGCCAGAGAGAACCAATCTCCCGTATTGTCTCGGGGACTGGTACGTCGGAAGATTCCACCATCATCGACTTCCAGAAGATTTCCGTTCGCATCAAAGGTCATTTCTCTCGAATCGGCATGCGGAGCAGTCCCATTGGCCGTTCCTCCGCTGGGATCAAATTCCACTTGATCATGCGTCAAATGATCCCACTGTGGTGAGGGGATCTGACTCGGGTCACGGGCGATACTGGCATCGCCACGGAAAATTGCCCCGCCGTATGTGTCGTCACCAATAATATTGTTGATTTCCTGGCGATCCCCACCAACATAGAGGATGTCTTCGTTTGTGGGGTCCACTGTAATTGAAAAGTGAATACGTCCCTGAGCTCCAGTTTCATCAATATCTTTAGCTCTTGGGCTAGGTCCTGTAACCCGCGTCCAGGTTCCTCCACCTGTGTACGCTCCATTTCCTTGACTTGTTTCCAGAGAAAATGTGTTGGCATCTATTCTGTTGACTCTGAAAAATCCATTCGCTGCTGTATTTCCCGTAACACCATTAACGACAACAAAGTTTCCTGTGTTCAGTCCATGTCCTGCAGAGGTGATCACAATTGGAGATGTATTGCTGGCATTAGTTAGAGCAGTTGCACTTCCCAATGGGAGGACAGGAATATCCATGCGAGTCCAAGTCGGATTTCCACTGTCACCTGTGTTCGTATGAAAAATACCCCGTGGTTGTCCACTGACCAGGACGGCGACATACAGACGCCCGGTTGTTGGGTGAACGGAAATTTCAATATTATTGGAAGCGGCCAGCAAATCATCCATTTCTGCATCGATCGCCTGGCCGGTAATCTTGGTCCAGGTCGAACCAAAGTCATCAGAACGGTAGATACCACCGGGACCTCCGACCCCCTCGGCAGCTGCGTAAAGCCGCTGACCAGTCGGATCACTTTCATCCACCACAAGATCGGTGAAGTTATCATTGGGTGAATTGAAATCTGCAGCATCAATCGCTATGAATGTTGCTCCGTTATCTTCACTACGGAAGATTCCCCCTGCAATAGCAGATGAGGTCACCACAATGGTGTTTCCGCGTGCAGCAATTCCTGAAATATTTTCAGCGGATGCCAGCAATCCTGCACTGGGAAGTTCTATCCAGGTTGCTCCACCATCGACTGTTTTATAAACAGGACCTCTAATCCCGCCACGTCCAGCAAAACTGCTATACTGTGCAGTACCCGCGACCAGGGTGTCGAATGAGGAATCCGAAAGATCAAAAGCCATGGCTCCTATGGAAAGAGAACCAAGAAAGTCGGTTTGAGGTGTCCAGGTAGGATTCACAGAAGTGGCGTCTGTAGTTTTCCAAATCCCACCATTCACCGAGCCTATATAGAGAATGTCCGGATTGGTCGGATGAGCAAGGACAGTGTGAATTGCTCCGGTGATTTGTCGATTAGGTTGCGTGCCGGTCTCTAACTGACCATTTTGCGTTGGTGCAGGACCTTGATCTGTCCAAACAGCCGCCAGCAATATTCGCTGTTCACAGACTTCGACATTGCTGTATCCCAGAGATCTCTGCTGGCGACGGTTCGACTTCAATTGATGACCACGCAGGAAATGCTTAGAAACCAAACCTTGTAACCACAAATGAAATTGCATGATAGCGAGCCTATACCTATTAATTTAAATAGAAAATCCAGCAAATCAATGATTGAGTTGTTCAAAAAATCCTGAATGATCCATCACACCTGTGTAATCAAGAATTCATCTTCACAATCGCCAGTGCTTTTTTATGCATATAATTGCGAAGCATGCGGGCAAAATGAATTCCTTTAGAATCCAACCCGTTGAAACTGCTCAATTTAGGACAAAAAAGAGTCATCCATTGTGGATTCAAGATTTGACCATAAACAATAGTGAAGGTAGTTTCAAATTCTAAGATGAGAAAGATATGAAAATTAGAGCAAATAAATCGCACTAAAATTTTTACAGATCATTTAAAAATCACTCACTGCCGAAGTAGCCCGCTTATTTCCTTGGCGAAGTCCGATATTTCCGGCCAGTTCGGTCAATTGTTTCGAACCTTTCAAGTCGGACTGAGATGGCGAGGTGATCTCCGGGTGGGTCGCAGCATGTCTAATTTTTTTGCCGATGGCTTTTCGATCAAGCAGTCTCTCTGTATCCAATTGACCAAGGCCACACCCAATGATTCTTCATTTGCGCGGATTCGCAATCGACTTCCGCTCGAAATTTAAGAGCAGGCATTTCCGATTGTGCTGGCGATCGTTGGGGAATCATTATTTGAAACGAGTACTATTGTCGGTATTGACTCCACACAGGTCGAATCCATGCTGTGATAAACGTCTCCGCAACCATCCTCGCGAAGCCTTTAAAGCTTTTCGGAAAAGCGGATGATCGAATCTGGCGAGATCGACAAGGACGACGCTCCAAGTGACGACGTCTTACGAAAGTTCGACCAGAAACACAAAGACAAGAAGGGTTCAAACAATCAATGGTCGTCTCCCGTGGACTCATCTGTCCGAATTGCCAAGATGTGTAGGAAGATCGAACTGGCCCGATTCCGGTCAGTTTCGCATGCTGGAACCGTAAGAAGCATATTCTGGACACAGATCTTTCTAACGAGTTCCGGTAGCGAACACTCACAAAATGCCTTCATTACATTTGCGGATATCGAGTTCAGGCCGTCCACCTGAAGCTGAATGGAGTATCTTAGGTACAGAATGGTTTGATCAAATTCCAATGTTCGTCCGTCAGGAAAAAGAGAATTCTGTATTGGCCCCCGACTGAAGCCGAAGCGTGGAATCCCGGTAACCTGTACAAAGCTCTTTTTTTGAAATTAGAGTGCCGCACGTACCATGCCATTGTAAACCGTTCACTAATTTTTGGTATTCTGAAAAAGACTCTTGCATACCCCATTGCTGAAATCCTTCCCGTATTGACACGTTTCCAGTCGAGTGATAGCTTACTCGAATATCCGACGGACCTCTGGGGGGGAACGTTGAATGCGGAATGAGTACGTTTGTTGAAGTCCTTCTTTGAACGTCCCAAATTCAAGCTTGACCATTTCTCTGCGTAAACCTTTACAAGAGAGATGAATTCCCTTTGTGGATTGATCAGAAGCAAGCCTAAGAGTGTTTAACGTTAAAGCTGATCAGAGCAGGATGCTCTGGAGTGATGGTAAGGGAATACAATGTACTCAGCGTACTTCAAAAGAACCTTCGATGCTGTAGTCGCCAGTTTGCTGCTGGTGGTTCTCTCTCCCGTCATTGCAATTCTATATGCACTCGTACGACAGATTCTCGGGGCTCCCGTTTTTTTTGTTCAGGAACGGACTGGAAAAAACGGCAAAAGCTTTCACATGGTGAAATTTCGCACCATGAAATCGAGTGTCGATGCCTCTGGGAAGCCTTTGCCAGATGAAGTTCGAATGACAAAGTTCGGCAACTTTCTGCGTAAAGCCTCGCTAGATGAATTACCAGAACTGATCAATGTAATCCGCGGTCAGATGAGTCTCGTCGGCCCGCGCCCCTTACTGCCTCAATATTTGAAATTCTATACACCCGAGCAAAACCGTCGACATGATGTGCTGCCAGGTGTTACCGGTTGGTCCCAAATTAATGGCCGCAATTCACTTTCCTGGTCAGCAAAGTTTGAGCTCGATGTCTGGTATGTCGACAATCAAAGCTTTCTGCTCGATCTCATAATTCTGCTTAAAACCGTTTTCAGGGTGTTTAATCCCGCAGGAGTGAGTCAGGATGGTCATGCGACAATGCCATTGTTTGATCAGAAAAGTTCGTCTCAGATAGCCGTGATCGGTGCCGGAGGGCATGCCAAGGTTGTGATTGAAACCTTAAGACATAGTCAGGAATTTGTTTCTGCGATTTTCGATGATAACCCAGCACTCTGGGGGCAAACGTTTTTTGCAGTACCGGTCACAGGTCCGATCTCGAAACTTACTGAGTTGCCAGGACATAAAGCAATTGTGGCTATTGGAAATAATGACACTCGAAGGGAATTGGCAGAAAAACTCAATTGCCAATGGGTCACAGCCATTCACCCTTTAAGTATCATTTCAGATTCAGTTGAAATTGGAACTGGAACACTGGTGGCGGCGGGAGCAGTCATTCAACCTGACACAAAAATAGGTGAGCATGTCATTATCAATACTTCCGCAAGTGTCGATCATGATTGCCGAATTGACTCCTTTGCTCACATCTGCCCTAATGCAAGCCTAGCTGGAGGAGTTCACATTGGGAAATGTTCATTGCTGGGAACGGGAAGCACTTGTATCCCTGGAGTTCGTATCGGAGCAAATTGCCAGATCGGAGCCGCGTCTGTTGTGACCAGGGATATTCCAGAAAACAGTATTGCGATCGGTATTCCAGCACGTGCCTTGAAGTCAAATATTCTCCCCCAAAAACAAGGTAAGGCAGCCGAACAGACCGATTATAAGGCTGCATAGCAATATAAGATGCAAGAGTTGAAGTTATTCAAAGGATTGAAACATGGGCGCTAACACTCAAGATCTATTCGCAGCATGGCCTTGCTTTAGCCAGGATGAAATCGATGCTGCTCAGCATGTACTCCAAAGTGGTCGAGTCAATTATTGGACCGGACAGGAAGGTCGGCTATTTGAGCAGGAATTTGCGGTCTACACGAACTGCAACCATGCCATCGCCGTTGCCAACGGAACGTTAGCGCTAGAACTGGGATTGTACGCACTTGATTTGCAACCCGGTGATGAAGTGATTGTTCCCAGCAAAACTTTCATTGCCAGTGCCAGTTGCGTTGTAGCTCGCGGAGGACGCCCCATAATCGCCGATGTAGACCCGAGCAGTCAGAACTTGACGCGTGAAACGATCGAAGCCGTCCTAACGCCAAGAACCAAAGTGATTATTGCGGTCCATCTAGCTGGCTGGCCTTGCGAAATGGATGAGATCATGGAATTAGCCAATGAGTATGGGTTATATGTCATTGAAGATTGCGCCCAGGCACATGGAGCCGAATACAAGGGACGACCAATAGGATCCATTGGTGATCTCGGTGCTTTTTCATTTTGTCAGGATAAAATCCTCACCACTGCCGGTGAAGGCGGGATGCTGGTAACGAATAATCCTGAACTTTGGGATAAAGCTTGGCGGTATAAAGATCATGGAAAAACACCGGAGGCGTTCTATAATCCTCAACCGGGTGGCACACAGTTTCGCTGGTTGCATGAAAGTTTTGGATCGAATATGAGACTTTCGGAAGTTCAATCAGTTGTGGGACGCATGCAGCTTCAAAAGCTGCCGGAATGGATTGAAACCCGGAATCGCAACGCAAACATATTGAGAACTGTTTGTGAGCCATTCGCAGCGTTACGAATTCCTGCACCCGATAAAAATATCAAACATGCCTATTACAAATTCTATGCTTTTATAAATCCTGACTATTTACGTGGAGGTTGGACACGTGATCGGGTTTTAGAAGAAATTAGAAATTACGGAGTGCCCTGCTTCAGTGGAAGTTGCAGTGAAATCTATCTGGAAGAGGCCTTTCCGCAGGAGTGGAAGCCGAAACAGCCTTGCCTCATTGCCCGGAAACTGGGCGAACAAAGTTTAATGTTCCTAGTCCATCCTACTCTAACTCAAGCTAACCTCGACAGCACGACTCAAGCGATTCAGGCAGTAATGGAGCAGGCCAGTATGGAAACCACTTATTCGGTATCTGCCTGAAACCTTAGTGAACTCCAAGGCCAGTTATGATTTGGGATCGACAGCACTTTGATCTTAAGTTCTGAAATCGTAAGCCTGACGTAAACTTTATCGTTTAAGGAGGTCAGGGATGATGCTCACATCTCTCAAATACCATATGAAAACACAGAAAATTATTATTGGCGTCATCGGACTGGATATTAATCAAAACAGGCTTACAGGCATCAACAATGGCAGCAGGCGAAATGGATCAGTCATCAAAAATCAAAGCATTATTAGTTATGGGAACACGCCCTGAAGCCATTAAAATGGCTCCAGTCGTACGAGCCTGCAAGCAAAGTTCTTCGATCGATTCTATTGTTTGCTTTACAGGTCAGCATCGTGAAATGCTGGCTCAAGTTGCCGATTATTTTCAAATACAGCCTGATATTGATTTGGATTTAATGCAATCCAATCAGTCGCTGGCAATGTTGACTTCTCGTTGCCTGAATGGTTTGGAAAAAGCTCTGGATCAATTTGAGCCAGATTGCATCGTTGCTCAGGGAGATACAACGACAGTTCTCGTTGCCTCAATGGTGGCTTTTTATCGTAAGCTTCCTTTCATCCATGTCGAAGCCGGATTGCGAACCGGAGACCTATATTCTCCCTGGCCTGAGGAATATAACAGACGTGTAGCGGGATTAACTGCTACGATTCACTGTGCACCAACTCAACGCGCTGCAGATAATCTACTGGCCGAGGGGGCGTGCAGTGAATCCGTACACGTTACTGGAAATACGGTGATCGACTCACTCCTTTGGACTGTAGAGAAGGAAAGAAACAGAGATAGTATCTGGCGAGAAAAATATAAATTTCTAAACAGTAAGGAGCTCGTTCTCATCACAGGGCATCGCAGGGAAAATTTTGGTGGGAAATTCGAATCTGTCTGCAGAGCAATAGCAGAATTATCTCAAGTATTTTCAGAGACGGCCTTTCTGTATCCGGTACATCTAAACCCTAACGTACGAGAGCCCGTGTTCAGAATTTTGGGAAAATGCTCCAATGTTTACCTGACAGAGCCTGCGATCTATCCCGAGTTCGTATGGTTGATGGATCAGGCAAAACTGATTCTGACTGATTCGGGAGGAGTGCAGGAAGAGGCTCCCTCGCTGAAGAAGCCAGTTCTTGTCATGAGAGACACAACGGAGCGTCCCGAAGCGGTCGATGCTGGGGCCGTAAGGCTGGTCGGCACAGATCAAAGTGCCATCGTTGAAAACGCACGAGAATTGCTAAGCAATAAAGAAGTCTATGAAAGCTGCCAAATCGGATTAAATCCTTACGGGGACGGAAAAGCATCTGAGAAAATTGTAAAATTGATATTGGCACTCTTTGACCGGACTGTTAAAACTGCCAATTCTTAGATCTAAATAACGAAATACTTGACAAGATGTCATTGATATTTGCACATGGAGGTTACTATGGCACAACTGAATGTCATTCCAGATACCTGTTCTAATGACAGCACTTCTAAATCAAAAAATATATGCGTTGTAGGTTTAGGGTATATCGGTCTCCCAACAGCAAGTGTTCTTGCTGACCACGGATACCTTGTTCATGGCGTGGATGTTCGACCCGATGTGATCGAGATTATCAATCGAGGGGAAATTCATATTCATGAACCTCATCTCGGGGAATTAGTCAATAAAGTAGTCTCACAGAATAAGCTGAAGGCTTCCACCGAACCATGTGAAGCGGATGTCTTTTTCATCTGTGTTCCCACGCCAATCAACGAAGACAAAACACCAGACCTCTCTTATGTTGAAGCCGCCTCAAAAGCGATTCAACCCTATGTAAGAGCAGGTAACATAGTCATTTTGGAATCGACAAGCCCACCTAGAACCACTCAAGACGTCGTCGTGCAAAACGCTATTCCTGAAGATCTTGAAGTTGGTAAAGACGTATATGTTGCTTACTGTCCTGAACGCGTGTTACCGGGACGCATTCTGATCGAAGTCGTCGAAAATGATCGAATTGTCGGCGGGGTTACAACTGCATGCACTGATAAAGTTGTCGAATTTTATAAATCCTTTGTGACAGGAGCAGTACTTCCGACCGATGCAATCTCAGCTGAAATTACTAAGCTGACTGAAAACGCATTTCGAGATGTCAATATCGCTTTCGCCAATGAGCTATCAATTCTAGCCGATAAACTGGGTGCTGATGTTTTTGAGGTCATAAAACTCGCCAATCGGCATCCCAGGGTCAATATACTTACTCCTGGACCTGGTGTCGGCGGGCATTGTATTAGCGTAGATCCTTGGTTTTTAGTTCATGCCTGCACAGGGGCGACTCCTCTCATTAAAACCGCTCGAGAAGTAAATGATATGAAACCTCATTACGTGGTCCAGCAAATCATCGAAGCGGCAAATCGATTCGATAACCCCACAATTGCCTGTCTTGGCCTAGCATATAAAGCAGATGTGGATGATTTCCGCGAAAGTCCCAGCACGGAAATTGCAACCATGCTTACTGAAAGCGGTGTCGGAGTCGTGTTGGCATGCGATCCCTATGCAAATAGTAATAATTTACCCGGGCTGAATCTCTGCACGCTCCAAGAGTCAATTCAAAAAGCAGACATTTTAGTCCTGCTGACAGATCATCGGCAATTTCTTGAATTATCTCCAGAAGACAGATATGGCAAAACAGTAATAGATCCTCGAGGTGCCTGGTCTTCAACAAAGGCCAGCAGGGTAGGAATAAATAATGCGGCCTGATCAAGGAAAATCGTTAAGGTCACTAATCGAAGTATAAGCTTCCAGGATTAAACCAGGGCAATCGCATGAGAAAACTCTGTAAATACAGCGTTTTTAGTATGATTGTTAGCAAAAAAGATGCGATTACGTGTCATCAACTTTAGTGGAACTGTCGAAAACGCCTGTTTTTAAGGTACTTTTGCAAGTAATTCTCATGCGATTGCCCTGAGGATTAAACCGCAATGATCTAAGTATAAAGATAGTGAGTACAGCAAAGTGTTTTCTGAAAGTGTTCTATTATTAGTTTCCTTATTACTTTTGCATCCAATTGCATTCAATTTAGGGTACTCAGGCGATAAGCCGATTGATGCAGTTTTGTCAGACCTGCTTATCCCTATGTCAGTTCTTATAATAGCACTACTACCATCAAAACAAAAACGTCACCCAAATATACTAAATAAAGCAACAAACATAAACGATTGGGTGCTTCTTACATCAGGTTACATGCTACTTCTCGCAGTCGTAGCTGTTATTGCTAATGACGATAACGGAAGGGGGCTTACCGCCTTTAAATTAATGAAGCCTTTACTATTCGTGCTAGTTGGCTCTGCCGTAGCACGCCGCTTAGATAGAGTAAAACTCTTTGACAGAATTGCCCAGACGCAATTACTCTACATAGCATGGCTGATGATAAGCACCATACTCACGCCAGGGTTTCCTTTTGGATACTGGGGAAAGTATTTACTTCCATTTGAAAGTGAATTATACGCATATCCAAATATGTCACAAACATTCTTAGCGTGTACTATTCCGATGCTGTTGGCTTATGCAGACAGTAATACATTTAGCAAGCCATTGTATTACTTTGCTGCGTTTATCGCATTTCTGCTGATTGTAGGGTCCATGTCCAGGTCTTCAACCTTTGTTGCAGTGATCTCTTCGGCAATATACATAGGAATGTCGCATAAGAAAATTTACTTGTTTTTTATAGTAACAACAACTTTGGTCGTGCTTGGGGGCGCAGCTTACTTGGCCAAGGACACTGATGTGTACAGGTCGATACAGGATAAGATTGAAGTGAGAGCAGCCAATACATTTGAAAATGGTGATACGCTATCAGGGAGAGATCAGATATGGATGGAAACGGTTAAACTAGTATCTAAGAAGCCTATCTTTGGGTACAGCTATGAGCCCTACTCAAACTATTCATTCTTTGGGACACCACACCAGCAGTATCTGGAGGTACTCTACAAAACTGGGATTGTAGGTGTATTTCTATACATTGCAGTGTTGACAAAACTTTTTATGGGCTGCTATTTCGTATTTTATTTCCAGTGTGAAAGCAGGAGCGATAAGCTACACGCTTCTGCATGCATTGCATGCCTAGTGGGCTGTTGCATAGGATGCTTAACACAACCCAATCTGACATATTCCTTAACTGGACACTTTGTTTTTTTTATTACGTCCTTTTGCATAATGTCGCATTTGTCAATTCAATCACACTCTTATTGCCATCCTGCAAGTGTTGGTAATTACAACTCTGCCAAGACTTGCTGAGTTAGGTACACAGTAATGCATCCGAGAAAAATCTACTTTGTAGCGAATCATAAAAGCGTTCACTTACTACGGTGGAAGAAACTATCTGATATATGTAATCTTGAAGTTAGAATATTATCAACAGTGCCTCAGGATAAAACAGCAGGTGACGAATGCATGCATCTGATACCTTCCATGTATGGTATCAGAAATATTCCAAAGATATTTAACGTTATGATTTCAGGTATCAAGCTGAGGTGGATGTCAAAAACACTTAGCGGATCAATACTTCACGCCCACAGTGCCTCCGGAAATTCAATGGTGGCCTATATGAGCGGATGCCCTTATGTTGTGACGACCTATGGATCTGAGGTTTACTGTTATCAGCAGTACGGATGGTTAAGCCGCTGGCTCATGCGTAAGGTGCTGAGCCACGCTCTATGTATCACAGCATCCTCTCCGGCAATGGCTGAAGCAGTCAAGAGTATTTTAGGTTCTTCTACGCAAGTTAAAATTCACACTTTCCCTCTTGGGTACGATTCAGATATATTCCAGCCCATTAACGAGGATCAACGCTTACAAATTAGGGAAACTTATGGCATTGAGGATGGAATGCCGGTGTTTTGTATTAACCGACGGGCCACAGAGTTGTACCGAACTAAGGAAATGATAGCTGGGTTCATGCGGTATTTAGACAAAGGCGGTGATGCTTATCTACTTGTGATCAGTGGTGATGCGGATTCAGTATACCTTAAGGAGACAGAAAATCTTGCTAAGATCGGCATTGATTCAGGAAGAATCCAAATTCTTAAGGGAATTATGACACAAAAAGAAGTCTCTGATGTTCTTCACATTAGCGATTATGCAATTTCAGTGCCCATGACTGATCAGCTTTCATGTTCAATCCTGGAATCCATGGCTTGCGGTTGCGTGCCGATACTATCTGACATCCCCGCCTACGGTGAATTGCGAGATACTAGCGGGGCAATTTGGGTTAGCAGTTTTGATCCTGACTCATTAAGTGAATTGTTTAAAAAGGCAACGCATTCAATTCGCGCAAATAATATGGTCCTTTCGAGTAACGTTGCTGATTTAGTAAAGGAAAAATACTCAAACAATGTAATAGCCAGCCATGTTATAGGCATGTATGTTTATGCTTATGAGCAAATATGCGCAACGGTCAATTAGTATGTGCAATGATTGGGCATGTTGCATCTACACCTTATTGATTGCTAGTATCGATCACGCCTTCGTTGTTATAAAAGAATAATTGGCGTAGCCGGCAATGGCTACTAAAACATAAGGTGTTCATATGTGGCTTTCTATATCAGCTGTGGTTTTAAGAAGCCTTGCTGCGTTAATGTCCATCTTGCTAACATTAGTAGTTGCAAGATATTTGGGGACAATAAATTACGGGTACTACTCAGTAGCTTATTCGATTATGCTGGCGTGCACTATATTATCAAAAATCGGCATGGATGGAGCATTGCTTCGCTTTGTCCCAAAGTTAAACAAGAGTAAACAGTTGTTACAAGTCAGGGAAATTATATATGCTTCTCATATTTACTCGCTGGTCGGGTCTCTTATTATTCTGGTAATTCTTAACGCAGTATTTATCAGCTTTCGTGACCAAAATAATGCTTTTGATAGTCATGACGTTATTGTCTGTTCGATTTTCCTGCTTGTCTACACACAGTATTTAATAATAGAATCACAATTGGTGAGCTTTGGCAAAACCCTGCTTTCGCAGATTCTTTCCGTGGTGACGATTGCAATTGCCATTATGCTGATACTATTCGCGGGCCAATGGTATCCCAGTGACCTGAAATGTGCCGGCGTCTTTTCGTGTCTATGCCTATCACATGGCGTCGTTGCTTTTGCAGGCGCTTGCTGTGTAAGTGTAGCAATCACAGAAAGTGGAACATGTGCTCAGTGCAAAATAAACAAACAATGGTTGATTTCAGGTGCTCTTTTCGCAGTTGTTAACTTTCTGAATTATATCCAATTGCAGTCTGGCCCTGTGTTTTGTGGGATTATTGGGGGGCCAGAGATTGCGGCTCACTATTCAGTTATAGTGAAGCTTGGTATCGTTGTCTTATTAGGGCAACAGGCAATAACTATGCTAGAGGCTTCAAATATATCAAGACTGTTATGTGACGAACGCGATCGTTATAGGCTTGTTCTAAGCCTCAGGCGGGTGACGTTTCGATGTGTTCTCATGGGAGTTATATCTACTCTTGCAGTTATTATATTTGCTCCATTTGCTTTGCAACTGTTTGGTAATGATTATACGGGTTGTTATACAAGCATAGTAATGCTTGCATTTGGCCTAATGCTTACATCATCTTTCGGCCCATTAAATCAAGTAGTATATTTGTCCGGTCACCAGAGTGACTGTATTGTTGCATATTTATTAAACTCTTTATGCTTTGCCATATTTTCTGTTCTATTGATTCCTTCTATGGGGGCTGCTGGGGGAGTAGTTGCTTCTTTCCTGTCGCGACTATTATTGATGATCACCTTGCTGTTTATTGTTAAGTGGAGACTGGGGATCAATCCCTTATTTATTTTTGGAGTGAATTATGCTGGCATTCGTACACATTGAGAAAACTGCTGGTTCTACAATGGTGTCAATATTACGAAAATCTTTTGGCATCCATCATGCGGACGTAAGAAGTTGGGAAACACCGTGGAACTCAGAAGTGAGTAATTTTACGTCTTCTGATTTAAGAAAGACCAAAAGGGTTTATTGTAACTTGCAGTCAATCGCAGGACATTCTTTAAAACCTTACATTATTTCAAGAGAAGATGAACCAAGTATAAGGTATTTTACATTTTTTCGAGATCCTCTCAAGAGATGTGCATCTCATTATCAGTATCAGATCCAAAAGATGCATAAAATCGTTAGTTTTGATGAGTGGATCTCTAATGAAGAGTACAGAAACTTTCAGTGTCGACGGTTATGTGGGCAAGAATCCGCAGAACGAGCTATAGAAGTGTTGAAGAATCAGATTGAATTTGCGGGTATTGTTGAACAATTTGATGCATCACTTGTACTAATGAATAAGTTATACCCATTATTGGATATACACTACTCACCTAGGAATGTAGCAGAAGATAACTTTATAAAAAATAATATTCTCAACAGTACGCGTGAACGCCGGATGCTTGAGGAAGCAAACAAGGAGGATGGAATATTGTATAGTTATGTCGAGAAAGAAGTGTTTCCACGTCAAGTAAAGCAATACGGAGAAGCGTTTTCAATGGATGTGCATAATTTCCAGGAGCAAAACAAAACTTCCGATAAATTACGTGAAGGGTTGATGCCATTAGTCATCCGCCATTTACTCTTTCGCCCAGTAATGTCTGCATATCGATTACAGAAGCGAGTTTTGGTAAAGAGATGATTATTCGGGAACGATTTGAAACGTATTTACATATTGCATTATATAATATTGGTCATTCATAGATAAGTACACTAATGAAACAAGTTATCCAGAATATTGGTAGCGGTAGCCTTACTGTTTTACACGTTCCTAGCCCTATGGCTAGGCCGGGATGTGTATTAGTGGCAACGCAACGTTCCCTGATTTCCGCTGGAACAGAGAAGTCACTTAGGGAATTGGCGCAAAAGTCTATGCTTGAAAAAGCAAGGTCAAGGCCTGATCATGTCAAGCGTATCGTGGATAAGGTCAGGCAGGAAGGGCTTCGGAATACCATTCAGCAGATTAGAGAAAAACTTGATGACCCGATGCCGTTGGGGTATTGCTCAGCGGGTACAGTGTTAACTGTTGGTGCTGGAGTTCAGGAGTTTAAGCCCGGCGACCATGTCGCAACTGCAGGACCTCATGCTGAGGTTGTTTGTGTCCCCAAAAACATGTGTGCTCGCATTCCTGATGGAGTCTCATTTGAAGAGGCTTCTTTTACTGTACTGGGTTCCATCGCGTTACAGGGAGTTCGGCTTGCAGAACTTAACCTGGGAGAGACCGCGTTTGTTATCGGTTTGGGATTAGTTGGTCAAATAGCAGTCGGTTTATTGAATGCCGCTGGCGTTAGGGTTATTGGAACAGATCTGGATCCTGCTAAATGTGAACTTGCCAAGAGAATGGGGGCTGTTGAGGCCCGTCCAGGGATAAGAGCCTCGGATGTCGATCAGATGACCCATGGTTTGGGAGCAGATGCAGTTTTGATTACTGCATCTACCAAGTCTAATGGACCAATAGATTTGGCAGCCGGTGCAGTACGTCAGAAAGGACGCGTGGTGCTGGTTGGGGTAGTTGGATTAGAGTTAGATCGTCGTCCCTTCTATTTTAAGGAAGCCGAATTTGTAGTTTCCTGTTCATATGGACCAGGACGATATGATAGTCAGTATGAAGAAGGAGGGCTGGACTATCCCGCGGCTTATGTACGTTGGACTGAGCAAAGAAATATGCAGGCATTACTGGGCTTGATGTCTACCGGCAAGCTGGATGTGAAGCCATTAATTTCTCATCGATTTGAAATTGAAAACGCGAAGTCTGCTTATGATTTGATTGAATCAAACAGCGAACCCTATCTGGGGATTATTTTGCAGTATTGTGAAGATACTGCTGTCGAACGATCAGTTCAGTTTAGACCAACTGTCAAGAAGTCTACTGTAACGATAAGTATAGGATGTCTGGGAGCTGGCAATTTTGCGAGAATGACTCTGTTGCCTAAGCTCATGGGAATTCCGGCTGTCGAGCCTCATGTGCTGTGTACTTCAGGCGGATTGTCTGCCTCGCATTGTGGTAAGAAGCTTGGGTTCGCTCTTGCGAGTAGTGACGAACAGGATGTATTCGACAGTGATCAGGTCGATGCTGTTTTTGTTTTGACTCGACATGATCAACATGCCCGGCAGGTTTCGCAAGGACTTTTGAATGGCAAACATGTCTTTGTTGAAAAGCCGCTCTGCCTGAATGTTGAGGAGCTTATCGGAATTGAAGAAAGCTGGAAATCCGCGGGAGACTCAGCCGGCATTTTAATGGTCGGTTTTAATCGCCGCTTTTCACCAGCGGCCAAGGCGGTAAAGAAGTATTATCAGGATGTGGAATGTCCGCTTACCGTTTCAATCCGTTTTAATGCCGGGGCAATTCCGGCCGATCATTGGGTGCAAGATGAAGAAGCAGGAGGCGGTCGAATCATTGGAGAAGCCTGTCATGCGATCGATCTGGCCACCTATCTGATTGGTTCTCCAGTCTCTCGTGTGTTTGCGGAATCGATTGGTGGTCCTGATGCCCCTGGAATTACGGATGATCAATGTTTCATCACTCTTCGACATGAGAATGGGTCTGTGTCCAATATTGGATATCTGGCAGGTGGTGATAAAAGTTTCTCCAAAGAGAGAGTGGAAGTGTTTGGCGGAGGCAAAGTCTGTGTCATCGACGATTTCAATTCCGCAGAAAGCTGGTTCCAAGGGAAACGGAAGCGACTTTGGAAAGGAAATCAGGACAAGGGACACCTTGCTGAATTAGTTGCCTTCACTGACGCGATTAAGACGGGTTTTGGATTGCCAATTTCCTGGGAAGAGATACGCGCGACGACCTTGGCCTCAATTCTTGCCGTTCAGAGTTTGCGTGAAGGAACGCCATTCTCTGTAGTTACGGAATCTGTTTCCGAAACTGCTCGAATTGTGAAACAGGCGGGGTAATGCCAGGTGCATTTCTCTTGCATTTTTCTGACAAAAAACTCGGGTACACAAATCTTTGATCATAGACTAATTTACCACGGTTTTAGAGCTTTTCATCGAAGACAGGATCATTAATGGATTCGACTCTAAATTACCTCAATTGAAATTGTCTCAAGAAACGGGAAGTTCAGGAACGTGTTGTCCAAATTGCCAATGGCCTACCGGATGCTGAAAGCTCTTGGGCCTTTGTGGTTAATGGATCGATTTTGCTATGAGTTCCGCAAGAAGAGTGGGATGTTGCAAAAGCAATTCCCAATCTCACACTGGGACAATCATTCTCTGGATGCCCTGTTAAAGAATCCGACCATTTCTGGTCCTGATGAAATCCTGTGGAATCGCGAGAAACAAGACCTCCCCTTTTTCTTTTCACCGGCCGATCGCCCCAAGTACTTTCAGCATTTTCAAGCTTTGGATGGAAATGACTCGAATACGATCAAACAGGCGGATCGATTAATTTCGGGAGTGAATCGATATTTTGGATTTCATGAAATCAAAAGCAGTTGGCCTCCCGACTGGCATGAGAATCCATGGACTGGTATGAGGGTCGACTCGGATAGCCATTGGTGCGAGATCTCGGATTTTGAACATGGCGATATTAAAGTGCTATGGGAGCCTTCGCGGTTTTCATCGGCTTTCTTATTAGTACGTGCTTACTGGCGTAAACCTGACGAAAGTTATGCGCAAGCATTTTGGGACTCAGTAGAAGATTGGAAGTGCAGTAATCGACCTCAAGCAGGTATTCACTGGAAGTGCGGACAGGAAATCAGTTTGCGTGTATTGGCATGGTGCTTTGGCCTGTATGGATTTGCGAATTCCTTATCATCAACCCCCGAGCGAATTGCGAGTCTCCTGAAAATGATTGCGATTTCAGGTCAGAGAATTGCTGCCACAATCGATTATGCTTTGAGTCAGAAAAACAATCATGGAGTTAGTGAAGCGGCAGCATTATGGACAATTGGTTTGCTTTTTCCTGAGTTGAAGATGGCATCTCCCTGGAAAAATATGGGGCGTATATATCTGGAGAAGCAAGCCCAGGAGCTTATTTATGCGGATGGTACTTTTTCGCAGCATTCGATGAATTATCATCGAGTTATGTTACATCTCTATCTCTGGTGTTGGAGGCTCGGCGAACTCCATGAAGAGAGATTGACGGATTCCTTACGAGAGCGAATCCATCTTGCAGGTAATTTTCTTTATCAAGTTCAGGACCAGCAAAGTGGGCAAGTTCCCTGCTATGGTCAAAACGATGGAGCCTTGGTATTCCCTTTGAGTGAATGCGACTATCAGGATTATCGACCAATTGTGCAAGCCGCACATGGAATATGCGATCATCGGCGTTGCTTTGAAAATGGCCCCTGGGATGAGGAGCTACTCTGGCTAGGTGGTGCGTCGTCATTGAATTCTGAAATCATTGAAGGTCAAAAGCAACGATATTCTGCTGTTGAGGGTGGCTATCATGTAATCAGGACAAGCGAGAGCTTTGCGATGACTCGGGCGGGAAAGTTCAGGCATCGCCCCTCTCAGGCAGATATGCTTCATTTCGACCTTTGGTGGCGAGGCAAAAATATCGCGATCGATCCTGGAACTTACAGCTATAATTCTCCTGCACCATGGGATAAACAGTTAGGCTTAACTTGTAATCATAATGCTGTTACTGTAGACGGCAATGACCAGATGGAAAAAGTGAGTCGCTTTTTCTGGTATCCGTGGGTCACTGGCCAACAGGAACACAGACAGTCTTCTCCTGGACAACTACTGGATTGGTGGGAAGGAAGTCACGATGGTTACTTCAGGCTCAAGGATCCAGTTAGCTGTCGTAGAGGCCTGTTAAGGCTGGGTGAAGAGCACTGGCTTGTTATTGATAAACTTTCTGGTCGTCAGTCGCACGAATATTGTCTTCACTGGCAGTTATGTGATGCTCCATACGAATTGGATGCGGCATCAGGAATGCTAAAGCTTGAATTGGAGTCTGGAGGTTATCAGATGAAGATCATTGCATCAGGCGACATGCAATGTTCGCTTGTCAGAGCTGATCCTCAGAGTACTCGAGGATGGCATTCTGCATATTACCTTCATCGAGTTCCAAATTTATCCATTAACGCAACCGTAAATACTCACGCGGTAACTTATTGGACACTATTTGGCCCTTCTGAAAGTCAAATGTCTTTTAATAACAACGAACTTCAAATCAGTTCTCCGGACTGGGCTGCAGACATAAGGCTTGGCGATGCGGGGCGTTTAATCAATCATGTTTCCATGAATGGAAATATCTCAGACGAAATGGAAATCGAATAATGCGAGTTCTCTTAGTTCATCAGGCATTTGTCTCTCCTGGCCAGGGAGGTGGGACGCGTCATTATGAGATGGCATGTAGACTGGTCAAACGGGGATACGATTTTACGGTTGTTGCCAGTGACACTAATTATCTCGATGGAATCCGAAAAGAGGGATCCAAAGGATTAGTTTCTAAAGAAACAATTGACGGGATAAATGTGCTACGGGCATATACGATTCCTACCTATCATCGAAGCTTTGTATGGCGTGTGGTTTCTTTTCTTTCATTTATGGTCACCTCTGTCCTGGCAGGTTTGAGTGCGGGAAAAGCTGATCTCGTGATTGGGACAACACCGCCTATCTTCCAAGCCGTATCTGCATGGATCCTCAGTGTGATTCGGCGTTGTCCATTTTTACTGGAAGTACGTGACCTGTGGCCTGAATTTGCAGTTAACATGGGTGTGCTGAAAAATCCAGTGTTGATCTGGATGGCTCGTCAACTTGAATCTTTTCTCTATGCCAGAGCCTCTCACATTTTGGTGAACTCTCCGGCATATCAAGATTACCTTTTGAGCAAAGGAATCAAAGCGGAAAAAATTTCAGTCATTCCAAATGGTGTCGATCCAGAGATGTTTAATTCCAGCATGGATACAAGAGATATCCGCAAAGAGTTGAATCTGGAAAACAAGTTCATTGCAACATATGCAGGTGCACTTGGAATGGCAAACGATATCGATACGATTCTTCATGCCGCAAGTATGACTGATGCACCAGAAATCCACTATTTGATTGTTGGTGATGGCAAAGAGCGACCGCGTCTCCAGCAACTCGCGAAGGAATTAAATCTTACCAATTTAACATTTACCGGAGGGGTAGCAAAACAGGAAATGTCTGCCTATCTGACCGCCTCGAATGTTTGCCTGGCGACTTTACAAGATATTCCTATGTTTAAGACTGTCTATCCAAATAAAGTCTTTGATTACATGGCTGCTGGTCGTCCAGTGATTTTGGGAATTGATGGTGTCATACGAGAAGTTCTGGAATCAGCGAATGGAGGCGTTTTTATTCATCCTGGTAAGCCCGAAGAATTAAGAAAGGCGGTTATGGCGATGGCTGTCGACCCCCAAATATCTGAGAGTATGGGGAAGTCAGGTCAAGATTATGTAACGCTGCATTTCAATCGTGATAATCACGCAGAAGATCTGCATAAGTTGCTTAATAAGGTTTCCAGGAAAGCAGCATGAGTTAAGAAGTTGAAAACCAATAAGTAAGATCACGCACATGTCGAACAATAAATTACGATTTCTCTATCATCTTCGCTCAGGGTAGTCGCATGAGATTACACTTGATTTCCTATAATATAACGCAATGAATTCTCCGAATTTCAACTTGCGGTCAGTTTTGTAAACGTTCACATCCCCGAAATTGAAATTTCTCTTGCCATCTGAATGGATTGAATCATGATACGTGCATGACACGGAATTCGATTGAAATTCCTGACGAGTGGTTGTCTCGCCAGACTGTAGATGTTCAGGCGGTGATCCGCATGCAGTTTGATCATATTAAGCAACAGGACAAACAGATTGCCGTCCTCCAGTCAACTCTCACACGCGAAAGCTCCCGCTGACAAACCGAAATCCAAGCGAAAACGTGGTGGCCTGTAAGGGCGCAAAAAGGTGAAACGGGAACTGGTGCTGATCGAAGATGTTCATCAGATCATTCCATGCGTTCCCGCTGTCTGTCGGCGTTGCGGGCGAGAACAGAGCGGTGAAGAGATCGAGTCACTGCGTCATCAAGTCTATAAATTACCGGAGATCCAACCCGACATCATCGAGTATCAGCAGCATCGTCTCTGCTGTTCCAAGTGTGGCATCACGACCTGCGGAACCCTTACCCGACGAGGTAGACTCATTCAACGGGGCCGCGACTGACTACCTTTGTCTCACTCCTGATGGCTCATTATCGTCAGAGTAAACGCCGAACGAGCCTGTTTCTCGAATCGATTCTGAAAATCCCTATCATTCCCACTTGGATCTGTAAACTCCAGAACATCACAACAGCGGCACTGAGACCCATATACAATGAGCTGATCAGTCAACTGCCGCGACAAATCCGGATGCGGATAGACGAAATTCCGATGAAACAACCTACTCAGAACACTTGGCTGAGGACGTTTGTGGCTGATCAGTTCACCTTCTTTCAGAACCGGCCGAGTCAGTACGGGAAGATACTGTCGGAATGACTGACAGAGGAATTTTCCGGTACTGTGACCTGCGATCAGGCGAAGATGTACTAGAAGGTATCTCAAAACGTCAAATCGTACAGTCGATTGGCCTGAAAGTTGCATGAGAATCTCTCCCGAAAGGAGGCATTCTCATGCTCATGACACTGGTTTGGTGGCCGAAACGACATCGGTCGTCCACAAGCTCAGTGTCCAGGACGGATCGAACGGTTGTGTTAACCGACAGGCAATGGAATTTGATTGCGGATTTGTTTCCTTGGATCCCCCCTGCCAAACAGGGCGGCCGTCCCAAGGTCCACCCTCGCGACTGTTTGGAGGGTGTGTTGTGGATTCTCGTCACCGGAGCCCGTTGGAAAGATTTACCAAAGGCCTACCCATCGAAAGCGACTTGCCACCGCAGGCACGCCGCGTGGTCCGGAGATGGAACGTTGATGAAGGTTTGGGAACGGTTATTGGTCACCATGGAAGGAAATGGCCAAATTGATTTGAGTGAAACCTTCGGCGATGGCACGTTTGCCTCGGCAAAAAAAGGGGTAAAAAGATTGGTCCCACCCGTCGTGGGAAAGGCACAAAGATTATGATTCTGGTGGATCGCCACGGTACTCCGCTGGCGATCGACACCGAATCGGCATCGCGAAACGAATCGATCTTGATTGAGCCGCTGTTTGTAAAAATGACCTGTAAAAACCACAAGCCCGAACGGATCATTTACGACAAAGCCGGAGATGTTGATCGCATTCGAGACAAATTTCAGGAAGCCGTAATTGATTACATTTGCCCACATCGCCGGGGTCGCACTCGAGCTGTCAAACAGGATGGTCGTAAAATTCGTCGGTACAAACGACGGTGGATCGTGGAACGTACGATCGCCTGGCTGCACAACTATCGCCGCATTGTCACACGCTGGGAACGCCATGATTTTTTGTACGAAGGCTTCGTCGCACTCGGCTGTGCGTTTACACTATTAAAACGGTTTTGAGATAGCTTCTAGTGTAGTGTCTCATTCAGAAAGGCATTTATCCAGAGCGGCTTTGGCACGTTTCACTTTTTCCAATATCTGTTCGGCGGTCTTATGCCATTGATAACCCTTCGGATTTTGATTGTGATGCTCGACATATTCTTCAATGACAGTCACTAACTGTTTCACACTGTTAAAAACTCCCCGTTTCAAGCGGTTGTGGGATAACTCGGCAAACCATCTCTCAATCAAATTCAACCACGAACTGCTCGTGGGCGTGAAGTGAATGTGAAAGCGGGGATGTCTCTTCAGACAAGCTTTCACATTGGCATGTTTATGAGTTGCGTAGTTATCGACGATCAAATGCAATTCCAGGCCGGAAGCTGTTTCCGATCAATTTGCTGCAGAAACTTAATCCACTCCTGATGACGATGATGCTGCTGTTGGCACTGTGTGATCAATGTCCCATCGGCTACTTTCAATGCCGCAAACAATGTTGTTGTGCCATGACGTTTGTAATCATGTGTTAACGTTCCCAGTCGCCCCGGAAACTTCGGCAAGCTTTTTTGAGTTCGATCCAGAGCCTGAATCTGACTCTTCTCATCACACGAGAGAACCAACGCATGCTCGGGGGGATTGAGATACAACCCCACAACATCGACCAGCTTTTCCGCAAAGTCAGGATCATTGGAGACTTTGAACGTTTTGATTCGATGCGGCTTAAGGCCATTGTCTCGCCAGACTTTCTGCACCGTTGAACGACTCACACCGACAGCTACGGCCATCGTTCTCGTCGACCAGTGGTTGCATTGACGGGAGTTTCCTGCGTCGTTCTGCGGAGTATCTCAGCCTCTTTTGTTTCCCGGACCGAAGCCTTACGACCAGATCGCGGAGCATCTTTAGAGATGCCATTGAGCCGCAGTTGAGCAAACCGATTCCGCCATCGTGAGACGGTCCTCCGGGTGCACTGTAGTTGACTGGCAATCTGTTGATTCTCAAAACCCTCGACCGCAGACAGCACAATCTTAGCCCGCAACACAAGCCTTGAGGGAGTTGAACGTCCCCGCGACCACTTCGTCAGTTGAACCCGCTCGGAGTCTGTTAATTCAATTTGCTGAGCCACTCGCATCGTCAAATCCTCCTTAGTTGAAAGATAAGACGCAACTCAACCCAAATAAGTTCCCGCATTTGAGTGACACTACACTAGCGGTTAAAATGTCAGCAAAGATGCTGGGGCACATCTGAAATGATGGTTCGACCTCAGATCGACAAACAAAACTTTCAGAAAATGAGTGAATACGCTGGTAAACATGCCGCCGAAGTCGGTCAACAGTTGTTGAAGCAGGCTGGGAAGTTGTTTGCGTCCATCCGCCGCTGCCAGGATGGAACGATCAGTTGATTAGGTTTTCAAATCACGAGGGGACGGATTCGCAAGCAGACCGAAGTTCTTTTGCTGTGCGGACTCAAACTCCCCTACTCCCCGACGACTGGCACGTGTCGGGAATTGTATTGGCGTCGAGAGAATCTGTGGCGGTTCGTGAGCAATCCGATAATTCTTGCGACGAATAATCACACCGAGTGATCGTTAAGAAATCCAGTCATTTGGCGGAGAGTGTCCTTCGGAACCAACAGAGAATCAGGCATCCGCTTCGTGGACACAATCCTAAGCATACTGGAAACCTGCCGCCATCAAAACACAACCGATTCCTTGACCTGACGACCGCACTCACAGCAGCCAGTTAAGATCAATCCATTCCATATCTGTTATCCGTGGCGTGAAAGGATACATACTCCAAAGCCTTTATCATTCGGAGACTCTTAATTTGCCAACTAATTTGAGAATGTCTCGAATGAGAGAGACGGAGAGATGTGGCTATCTTTGTAGCAAATATTTCGTATCTTCAAGCTGTGCATCAACTGCACCGGATTCTGCAGCGCGCATTATGTAATTTCGCTTATTTCGCTTGTTAGAATGTGTTTGTTCGAGTTCCGCCTCGACTACCAAGAAGAGTGGGATTGGGGATTGGGGATTGGGAAAAAGAACCAATCCCTAACCCGGATTTCTCACCCCGGGGTGGAAAAAAGGCTGCCTGGTTTGGGATAAGTTGTTTTCTCACAACAGCTTTCACCCCTGCGGTACCAGACATTGAAAAGTTGGAGTTGCGAGCGGCGGGTTGTCGCCAAGGCCGAGCCATCTCTCGAAGGGAGAGAACCTGAGGCTGGCAGTTTCCTGAGTGGTTTATCACACAGGATGTCGACAGTGATTCCAAACGAAGCACCGTCCGCGCACGTATGCTGGTCCATCGCAGGATGCTGACCAAAGGCAAATTCATCGACGACAGCAAGAAGAAACGCAGTGTCGTTCCGGTGCGATTTGTGAGGACGTGCCGGAATGGACACATCGGCGATATTGACTGGTACGAATTTGTACATGGCGGAAAGACCGAATGTCGCCGTCAGATGTGGATCGAAGAAAGGGGAACCAGCGGAGATCTTTCCGAAGTCTATGTCCGTTGCGAGTGCGGAAACGCAGAGCGAAGCATGGCCGCCGCATTTGAACAGCCCATTCTTCTGAAACACTGTGATAGTAACCGGCCCTAGTTGGGACCTTTTTCAAAGGAGTCATGTGATCAAATCAATCGTCTGTTGATCCGAACCGCCAGCAATGCGTACTTCGCCCAACTCATGAGCGTCATTTCTCTGCCCGATCGCAATGAAACCCTTCGCGACGCTGTCGAAACCGTCTGGTACTTTATTGGTGAAGTCGAAGATGTGGGCGAACTCAAATACGAACGCAAGAAGGCAAAGGTCCACACGGTTCTGGACGGTATTAATGATGACGAAGTTTTCGCCGAGGTGAAAGTTCGACGAGGACAATCTGCGGAAACATCGAAGTCCATCAAACATGCCGAGATGGAAACGCTGATCGCCAGTAAGGACGAACTCGGTGATGACAAACCGGATGGAAACTTTTTCGCACGAAACCTGCCGCGTGACTGCTGGGATGCTCCCTGGATGAGCCAGGTCGAACGTGTCGTGCTGGTCCACCGCCTTCGCGAGGTGATGGCTCAAGCAGGCTTCACGAGATTTGAGGCGGTTTCACCGGATATCGATGGAGAATTGGAAATGGGTGTTCAGCGTGCTGCGCTGGCCCGAGAGATTACATGGTTGCCTGCAATCGAAAAACGGGGCGAGGGAATCTTCATTCAGTTCCGCAAAGATGCAGTTGAGCAATGGGCGAGCCGCCAGGATTTGATTGCCCGCGGTACACGGCTACTGGCCGGCTACGAAGCCTGGAAAGGCGAATACTCGGGAGCCCATAAGAAGGTTGTCGAAGCGGGTGGATTGCTCCCCTATGTGCTGTTTCATTCGTTCTCCCATCTGCTGGTCACTGCTGTTTCCCTAGAATGCGGCTACCCCGCCAGCTCAATTCGGGAGCGAATCTACACAATTCCTGATGTTGGTTACGGCATCCTGCTTTACACGGGCACATCCGATGCTGAGGGAACGCTCGGCGGGTTGGTGCAGGTGGGGCGGCGGATTCACGAACACATACACAACGCTTTGGAAATGGGGGAGCTTTGCTCGAACGACTCCGTTTGTGCTCAACACGAGCCAGCAAATCAGCATGAACGTCGTTTTCTGCACGGTGCAGCCTGTCATGGCTGCCTGCTGATCTCCGAGACCTACTGCGAACAACACAATGAATTCCTCGACCGCGCTCTTGTCGTTCCCACTGTGGATCATCTTGGCATCGAGTTCTTCAGTTTGAGGGGCTCATGAACGGCACCTTGACGAGACTCAGCAATAGCGACCTGCAATCCCTGATTGCAGCCCTGCGTTCTGAACGGCTTGCTGCCCCGTACACAGCATTGCAGGTGAGCCGACTGATTCCATCCTATGGTCGCTGACTGGTTTGGCAGAGCAGGGATTCTCAGAAAAGCAGATCGCCAAACCCCGGGAGTTGATCCTCGCCGACCGTACCGGAGGACAGGCTGTCGAGCCTCCTATTGACCTCGTCACATCTGGGCCGGAAGCCCCTGGAATTACGAACCGGGACACATCTGTTGTGGTTCGCGAACTGTTCGCACATGCCAATCACTCCGTTCTCGTGATTGGATACGCCGTTTATCAGGGACAACAGGTTTTCGAGGCACTTGCCACACGTATGGAGCAATTCCCCTCGCTTCAGGTCCAGTTCTTCCTGAATGTCCCTCGTCCAGATGCTGACACGACGCCGTCAGCAATCCTTTGTCCAGGTTCAAGCAACGATTCAAAGACAAGCAGTGGCCTCTGAGGTGCCGACTTCCCGATGTTTATTACAACCCCCGCTTGATTGCAGACGACATCCCTGTGCATCTTCTCTGCATGCCAAATGTGTTGTTGTGGATTCCCGAAAAGTGTTTGTATCGTCAGCCAACTTTACGGAGGCCGGTCAAGTGCGAAACATCGAAGTGGGCCTGAAGATCGAAAGCGAATGGCTCGCCAAACGAGTCGAAACTCATTTCAGACATTTATATGACCAGGGCCTTGCGAAAAGAGCATTCTGATAAACTGAGTTCATCGGGGTTGTGGATGAATGAGAGATACTGACCGTTTGAAAAGACTCCGACTGAAGAGTAATGGATCTCCATCACTATATAATGATACGTTTTTGCCAATTGTTTAGCTGAGGCTTCCAAACTGTCGAACATGACCAGTTATGGAGGTGCAAGCCTTATCGCCAGCGGAAGTGCTGAATGCAAAAGTGTGCACGTGTATAATATTTCCGCCATTTGCCGGCTTTTTGCAAAAAAGCCAGATAGAACTGGAAACAACCGGAAAATTTCAGAAGCGCGCTCGTTAGACAATAGCTCAACCAACACAACACCCGTTATCAACACCGGAAGCCGATTCCCATAATACGATCACTCCTCATTGCCGCACTCATCGCTCTGTTCGCCTTCACCGGACCAAGTTTCGGCATCCAAACCGGGAATGTGTACGCATGCAACCATGGCGATTGCGGTGACAACTGAAGTTTTATGTGTTCAAAGGTGGTCAGTTGCTGGCGATGATGAAATAACCCTTTAAATACAGAGATTCTGTTCGATTTTTCAATCAAGAAACCCAGCAGAAAGAATTCTCGGATCGTATCATGGACATGGTCATATACCTGGTACGATCCGAGAAAAGTTGCGGGGCTGCTTTTGACCTGTGAACGATGTGCTCACAGATCAAACGATGTCCTCGAAATCCTTGATAGTTAAAAAACAATCCATACCGGCAGCCCAATGGCTGCCGGTCAAATGCCCCACTGAGCGATCAGATTCTGGAGGAAGACTTTTCAGGATCGATCTCAGCCCTGGATGTACTGGGATCGTCTGATGACGATGACGGCGTGACTGCTTCTTCCCCCATTTGACGGGCATATTTTTTTGCCATCGAGAGCGTCGGTTGGGATTTGCCAAAATGCTCCACTGCGTCAGACATGGTGACACCCGGTTGCTCGAAATACTCGAGAACCTGTGTGGCATTTTCCTTGGCCCAGTTTTGATGGTTCATGCGACTGAGTTCTTTTCCGAATGCGTCCAGTCCATACTGGCTCTTGGCGTATTTCAATGCGTTTCGAATAGTCGGAACAGACATCCCGAAATGCTTCGCAGTTTTTTCCATCGAAAGTTTTTTATTCAATCGAAACTCAGCGACAAGCTGAGCATTTTCTTCAGGCCAGGATTTTTTCTTGGGCACTTGAAACTCATGCTTCTGAAACAATTGCGGGCTCAACTTGTCGAATCGCTCGGGATCGACAGCAAAATCGTTATTCGCGATTGCGGCACTATCATCATCAAATACCTCTGTCAGATTTCTGCGCGTGCGTCGCCGTGGCTTGATACCAGTTTTTCCAATGTCGAGTCCATATCGTCTGACACCTGAAACAAATCATTCGCTTCTTCCAGTTCAGCCAATACCCCCATGAGGCAGGTGTTGACCTCCACTTTACCTTCTGGACTGCATTTAATGGATTTGATATGTTTTGATAATTCCACATTCATTGCAGAGGCATGCTCACTGTCGAGAATCCGAGCTAAATTCAACAGTCGATCTGCGACCCAATCAGGATCGATTGCCTCCCGTTTTTGACGAGTCGCGGAATCCAAATCATTAAGTGCTGTTTCGATTTGATGGATTCGTTCCATGGCTGATTGTGATTCGTGCTCGACCTCATTGCGGAATAAAGGGCAGATATCTGGATTACTTAGTGTTTCAAACCAACCGCGTCTTTTCTTTTCCAGATCTCTTTTCTCCTAGAGAAGAGCTTCTTTTTGTGTGGCAATATCTGGCTGAAGCTGTTCCACTTGGTTTTGTACTTCAGAGAGTAGACGTCCAAAATTGGAGGATTGCATCAGCTGTTTTTTTGAATCATTGGCTTGTACTTCCGTGTAAATTGAGTAAATAAAAAGAAGAGAACGGCGAATTCAATCGCCGTCCTCGATGCGTCCCAATCGGAATCGATCAGGTCAGCAATTATTGGGATATGGAAAAGAGTTGCTGTCGGATGAGATCAAAAACGGTCTCTCTGAGCCACTCCTCGGGTATTGAGAAGTGATTGTCACACTCGTCAGCAAACCGTGCCGGACAGCGGTAAGACACATAATTACGTATTTCACCTGAGATTGTTTTGTATTTTGCACCTGAAGTGGCGACCATTGATCGGCCACAGGAGGAACAGATCACTAATCCAGAGAGAGGATATTTGAGTGCAATTCCTCTTGCATGTGGCATATTGGGTCTACATCCGTTCTTTGATTGATCGTTGGAATCATTGTTTTTCAACCGACGAGCGGCCCGATTCTTAGCGGCCAAATCCCAAAGGGCTTTGTCGACAATCGGCTCGCAGAAGTTTTCATTTCGGACCCAATCTTGCTCCGGAACTGGTTGTCGTACCCGAACATCATCGACGATTCCATAGCAATATTTACCCCAGATCATTTCTCCATAATACAGTTCATTTTGCAGAAAACTGTCGATGGAACTGATCGAAAAGGGTTTGAGGTCTTCTGGGATCTCAGGATCTTTATTGAGTTTCCTGCAGATCCTGGAGGCCCCCAGATTTTCATGAGCCGCAGACTCAAATATTTTCAGAATAATTCCTTTATGCTCAGGGATCGGTTCAATAGTCCGATAGTCGATCTCCTCCACTCCCTTGCGGAGAGTCATGATGTTTTTCAATCGATATCCAAACGGAGCCGATCCCCCTGGCCAATGCCCAAGCCTAACAGCATCATGCTTCCCTCTCAGGACGTTATGTGCTTTGATTCGTCCTTCTTCAGTTGCCCGGAACGACTCGACAAAACTCAGTGCTTTTCCAGGCACACTGTCTGGGTTCTCGAAGTTGCTGTCCGCAGTTAGAATTTTAATGCCCTGCCGAGCCAGCTTTGAGCGAATTTCGTGATTATTGTCCGCACGTGAAAAACGTTCAAAAGAGTCAACGAGGATTAATTCTGCTTGGACTTTGCCGGATTTGAGATCTTTCAGCATTTGCTGAAAGTCAAGTCGCTTGCGGCTACTACGACCAGAAATTCCATCACCCCGATAAATTGCAACCACTTCCCAGGGAAGTTGTAATCGGTGTATGAGTTCCTTGATCCTCTCAATCTGCTGATCAGGAGATCGTTCATTCTGCATCTTTGTGGACATCCGCACATAAATCACGACGCGGTACTTTTTGTTGCGATCAAATCGATCAATTAACATGATCCTCTTCCTTAATAGTTGAGGGATTTGAGTTCACCTGGCAAATCCTCACCTGATAGACTCAGAAATCAGGACGATGGAACGCTTTATTCACACCGGCCCAACGCACGTCAGGCACTACTAGGCATTTGCGCGCAGCAGAAATCTCTGAATCCTGTCCTGAATTTCATGGTTTTCAGGTTTTTCGTTGAAATTCCTCTGAGACGAGCGATTTTGCGATGATTCGCGCCATCAATGTCAGCAGACTTACCCGTCTCTGCTCCCGTACCAGCAGCAGCAATCTCATTTGCTGTTGCGGTGTCAGTTCGTCTGGCCAATCCATTTCTGCATTTGCCAGCAGAAGAGCCCATTTCCGCAGGGTTTGATCGGAGATTGCGTCTGAATCGAGTTGGTCACCTGTCGATGACGAGTTCACAACTGGTTGCGGTTTGATAGTGATCTCCTTTTTGTAATGATCAGATTTGATTCTGGAATTCCCGTGCAAATGTCGGGGAGAGTTTGAGGCCGTATCCATGAAAAAAGCGGTCCACTCTCATTGGAGAATGAACCGCTTAAAACAGATATTGCTGGATCTTCAGATCTGAAGTGAAAGGAATAATAACGAAGACAATACCGAGTCGTACCTCCGCCTGCTTTTGAATCTGAAAACCATCACAGAATGTCCCTGTCTTGAAGAAACTGCTGCATCTCAGATCTTCGGATTGAATGACCACTTGGCTTTTTACAGGAGGGACATTGATAACTTATAAAGATGTTATCACGATCTGTGTCTTGAGGATTTAACTGGAAATACTCAAGTATGGGAGAGTCGGCACACACTTCACAACTCAGCTGGCGATCCACCGCGAGCGTGTTGAATGCCCGACTAGCACGAATTTATGAAGCATCAACTGCAGGAATGATATCACTGATTGTAATTCCAGGCTGAAACTCACTAAATGAGCGAGGTCTCTTGATTCTGTTAGAGCGAGACTCTTCGATTTGTGATGAATAGAGATGGACGGAAATCAGCATCGCGTTCAGAAAGCGATTGACACATCCCCACTCACATGGATTACTGATTAATTCTCCAATCAATTCCCGACCGGTTTGAGTGCGAATCAATTCGCTACCTGCCGGGTGAAGACCAAACGTATGGCCATGAAATAAATGCGTTTTCAGCTGATCGTTATAACGGTCTTCAATGGGGAGATCGAGATGCCAGATTCTATGAAATGTTGTTGTTGTCTCATTCCACAAGCCCTCAGCGACAAAATCCTGGATCAAATGCATCCACGCATAAGAATAACAGCGATGAAGAGCGGCTCTGGCTTCATAGGAGAAGATGTCCATGATCTTTTTAGGAATCTCATTGGCTCCGTTTGGATCCGATCTGCGACTGTATATTCTATTCCACTCGCTCCAAGCGTTGCGGGCCAATTCAATTGCTTGCTCGGGATCATTTTCAAGAACATCACACGCATCCTCCATAAGTTCGGTGCGAAATTGAGCATACTGCTCATCAACCTCTTCGCCATACTTTGGCGAACTGAGTGTTTGAAATGTCTCATCATGGAATTCTTGCTGAGTTTTTTGCCCATCACGAGCACTGGCAAGCATTGATTCCAATTGATTTTGACGATCCCGAATCTCACTCTCATTTTTTTGTGACATCCGGGAATCATCGAAGACTTTCCGAGCCCCATTGCTCCGAGTCTCCGGCAACAGTTTTGCCAGTAAAAATGATTCTTTGACTTCTAACTCATGTTGAGGGCCATCTTCACGACAACACGCCCAGTAAAAGTTAATGATTTTGTCATGGTTTGGGGATGTTGATCTGCGATCTTTATACAGACCGCGTTTATCAATCCACCATTGATCAATCGTAAAATTGCCTAATTCTACATTCTGATCCCGATGTAGACGAAGTGGAAACGTTCGATTTCCAACCTTCAAACCCCGTTCAATTTCTGGTTCCATCCGAAAATTCTCCTCAATCCCTGCGCGCAAATGCCTAGCTCCTAAACCCTCGCACAATGGATTTAGGAGATCTGAACATGGATGTAAGTCATTTTACGCAAACAGATTCTGAGTGGACCCAAAAATATGGCAAAAAATTTAAAATGCAGAGATTTACTGAGTTCCCAGCCGGGATAGCGGCTCCCGAGAAAGTTCGCGTCTATCGCCGGGCCGATTATTTTTTGCTGCAATGGTGGGAGCCCTCCGAAAAAAAGAACGTGGCTGAACGAGTGCAGGGGGATTTGCTAACGGCGATTGTGCGGGCACGGACCATCGATGAGCGACTTACCCACTATCGGTCTTCCTGTACGGGAACCCGCCGACTGGGAAACCAGCAGTTGATTGGACAGTATATTGAGGATCTCCAGCAGCGAGCCGCCGCTGGAGAAATCAGTCCTGCGACAGCCAGACGCTATGCATCAGCCCTGGAGCACTATCGGGGATTTGTTTCTCAACCAAAAATTGAAAAACGCTGGGCGACAGCAGCCAGTGTCGATCGAAAATTCGTGCAGGAACTGCGAGCCTATCTTTCTCAATTGCAGATTTCACCAAACGGTCACACCAATACTGCTACCCGCCCGCTTCGCTCAGCTGAGTATGTTCTGGATGTGATTCGTTCGATGTATACCTGGGCAGCCGATGGTCAGCGGGGAAACCTGCTGCCGGCTGGGTTCTCCAATCCGTTCTGTGGGAATCGGACACGAAATCATCGTCGGGCTCCCGATCTGTTTGGGGAGCCCGACATTACGATTTCGATGGCCTGCGACTTTCTGAAAGAGTGTGATTGTTTTCAGCTACGATTATTCATTCCCCTGATCCTGTTCGGACTTCGCGCCTCAGAACCCTGCTTCATCTTTCGCGAAGATTTATCTTCTGAATGGCTGCAGGTTGTCTGCCGTCCTGGATTTGATTACGACACCAAGGGTTTACGGGATAAACGCTTTCCCATTCCTGAACTTGTCCATACCTTGCTGGCAACGGATTCGGACAGGCATTGCCTGTTGTTCCCCCAGCGAATGATTTTCCAGGGGAATAAACAGCCCCAAAAAAGTTTTGCCACAGTCCAAGAGTTTTCGGATGACTTTCAAACGCAGATCCAGAAACGGAATGTTCCTTCCCCTGAACAGCGTCAGCGATTGCTCAAATTGCAGATCCGGAAGGCTGGGGGGATCAACTATGATCAGGTTGAGCATGAATTCCATGGAATTCAACAGAAACTGGGCTGGCCCAGTCAGGCCACACTGAAGGACTTTCGGCATCTGTTCAGCACATCCTTGGAGAATTCGGGGGTCCCTCTGTTCTACAGAAAATATCTGATGGGACAATCACCGGGGAATTCTCCGATTGTCGGTTACACGCACGTTAATGAGCTGAAACGACAATACGACCTGGCTCTCGACAGAACACTCGCTCCGGTTGTGGAGATCCTCTCCAAACGGATGTCGCAACTCAAGTTGACTCAGGCATGCTGCTGAAGCCATTCTCGGGCAAATGCTGTTGCTGCCCGGGAATCGAGAGCAAATTGGAGTTGCTTGCGTTTGGTCTCAAAGCGGGTATGCGTGTAATTGGCCGTCATGCCCAGATTATGAGAACTACTCTGATTGGCCGTGGAGTGCCCCATCAACTCACAACGGATCAGGGGATCAACATTGGCATCCTGCAGAGTCGTCGCAAACAGATGTCGCAGCATTTTTGGGGATGTGAAACCCTGCAGTCCCGCTCGTTCGCAGACCCGAATAAATTCAGAACGAACCTGCTCGATTTTGATGGCCCCGGCATCGCGCCAGACTGTACGACAGATTCTCAATCTGGCGACTCGATCGAGTCCAGTGGGTTCGTCGGTTTTCTGTACGACAAGTCGTTGTTGAAGTTCGCGTTCCATATTTGCCGGAATGGGATTCTCAATCTGTCGGGTATTCTCGGCAAACTGTCTCCGCTGCAACAGGGTCCCACTGGATCGCTCGCGGGTGATATGTTGAAGGATCTGACAGAGTTCGTTGACCAATGGGATCTCACGAGCGATTCGGGTTTTGATCTGCCATCCGAGTTGAGGTCGATTATTGATCTGCAAAACCGACTGCTCGAAATTGACATCGTCTGGCAGTAACAGGTGTGTCATTTCTCCCGGCCTCATTCCTGTCAGCATGAGTGTCAGAAATAGAGAGACTTGCCAGTCATCGCAGTGCTGCAGGAATCGCATTTCCTGATCGGAAGTAAACAGAATGATCGGTTTGGAATCCTCAACTGACATCCGATCGAATTCCAGATTGCTGAAAGGGTTGTCACTGTAGGGAGGCAGGTGTCGCCTTTTGATGGCAAAGTTGAATAGAGAACGACAGCAATGCAGGATGTAGAGAACTCCCTTGTCGAGTAACGGACGTGAAATCGAATGGGGATGACCATTGGGAGTCACTTCCAGCGTTCGCAGGTATCGTGCAAACTGTTCGGCATGTTCCAGACGGAATTGGGCAGTGACCTGAGGTACCCGGTGTTGCGAGAGAAAATTGATCAGATGCTGGGTCGCGCTCCGGTAGCGTTTGATCGTGTGGACAGAGGATCGCGTCACATGTTCGTGATGGTCCAACCAGCGAGTTCTGAGGTCGTCGATTGAGATCGAATCAAAACTCAGGACAGCTGGAACCCCAGTTTCGAGTTGGACATTGATTTGAGAAGCCAGCTTTTTGGCTTCAGCTAGATCTTGTCCGGAACGCGACCGGTGTCGCTTACCATTTTCGTGATAGGTCAAATACCAGACCTGACCACGCAGATCACCACGCACACGACCGACGCGAAAGCTGGTCGTTTTTCGGGCCATAAATACTCCTTTCTGAAATGAGCAAATGAGTGAGAAATAGAGCCACCTCGCTGGAAGCGTTTGGGCAAAGAGAGTCCCAAATCGTGAAGTCGGAACTGAAGAGATCATCCCTCGATATCGATGAAGATCATTGAGCTGAGGCGAACGCTCGGAGGGGCAGTCGTTGAGTCAAATCAGCAGGACTCAAGACAAAGAACGGCGTTCAAAAAGCAGCGGAGAGCCTGAATTCAGAGAATCATTCCGCCACAAAACGCCACAAACACCGCCACAAAATGCGTTTTCGAAAGAGAGCCCATCAACGCAAACACCCACGTGTCAATGAGTTATGACTCGTGGGTGTTTGGGGATGCGGAGAGGCAGGGATTCGAACCCTGGGTCGGTTGCCCGACGCCGGTTTTCAAGACCGGTGCATTCGGCCGCTCTGCCACCTCTCCGAGCGGTTTGTACGCGAAACGTAGCATGAACTCCCGGGGGGTGTCAAGGAGTTTGGGCGTTGTGTCTGGCAGACACTCCAAATTCGAGAAATGTTCACCTTAAAAAAGGGTAAATACTCAAAATATGCACTAATTTCAGGCTATGTTGAGTCTATGGTTGGCTTGCCTTTGCTCATTACAATCGATGTGGTTTGACTCAACCTCCACGCCCATCACTGCGTATTGGGTCGTGCCACCCCATCCAAGCGTTACAATAAGGGGGAACCTATTCTACAAAGCGGAAAGAGAATCCAATGAGCGAAACTCATGGCGAGCCGAATCGTTTAATTCATGAATCCAGCCCCTATCTCCAGCAGCATGCTTATAATCCTGTGGACTGGTACCCTTGGGGAGGAGAGGCTTTTGCGGAGGCGAAAAAACGTGAATTGCCCGTTTTCCTTTCCGTTGGTTACAGCGCCTGTCACTGGTGTCATGTGATGGAGCGGGAGAGTTTTGAACATCCGCAGATTGCTCAGTTGATGAACCAATGGTTTATCAATGTGAAAGTCGATCGCGAAGAACGGCCGGATGTCGATCAGATTTATATGACAGCTGTCCAGTTGGTGACCGGACAGGGTGGCTGGCCGATGTCGGTCTTTATGACACCTGCAGGCGAGCCCTTTTTCGGGGGGACCTACTGGCCGCCAACTTCTCAGCAGGGGATGCTCGGATTTGGTGAGATTCTCCAGCGGATTCACGATTACTGGACGCAGCATCGGGAAGAGTGTGTGGGCAAAGGCCGCGAAATGGTAGAGGCGATTGACCAGTTGCAGACTGAGCAGCGGATGAAAAGTACACTCAATGAAAATCTGCTGAAAAATGCCGAGCAGAAAATTCTCGAAGCCGCAGACTGGCAACACGGTGGACTGGGACAGGCTCCGAAGTTTCCTCACCCGGTCGATTTCAAATTGCTGTTACGCACCTGGAAACGCTTCGGCAATGAAAAGGCATTGGAGTTCGTTTGTCTGACGCTCGACAAAATGGCGGATGGCGGAATTTACGATCATCTCGGAGGAGGATTTGCGCGTTACGCAACCGATCAACGCTGGCTCGTGCCACACTTTGAGAAGATGCTTTATGACAATGCTCAACTCGTACCAGTCTATCTCGACGCCTATTTGGCAACAAAAAATCAGAAATATCTCAACACTGTTAAGGAGACGCTCATTTATGTGATGCGGGAAATGACAGCTCCTCAAGGTGGTTTCTATTCAACGCAAGATGCCGATAGCGAAGGAGTTGAAGGGAAATATTACGTCTGGACGAAATCAGAAATCGAAACACTGCTTGGTGAGGATGCGGAAATCTATTGTGCCTGTTACGACGTATCCGAGCATGGCAACTGGGAAGGTCATACGATTCTCAATCGTCCTCTATCGGAGGAATTGCTTATCAAACAGTTGGGGATAGAACCAGTTGAGTTAGAGCATATTTTAGAGCGATCCCGCAAAACTTTATTGAAGCATCGGGAAGCCAATCGGATACCGCCTGGTCGCGATGAAAAAATTCTGATCGCTTGGAATGGGATGATGCTATCGGCTTTCGCTCAGGCGATTGCGGTTATCGATTCAGATTCGTATCGAGAAACTGCACGAACTACAGCAGATTTTCTGCTCTCAACCATGCGGGATGATCAAGGTCGATTGTGGCATAGTTACAAGGATGGTCGCTGCCAGATCTCTGGTTTTCTGGATGACTACGCCTGCCTGATTGAAGGGCTGACCGAATTGTCGCTGGCTGTTCAGGAAGAGCGATATCTGCAAGCGGCCGTTGAATTGAGTGAGACGATGATTGCTCAATTTTACGATGAGGAATCAGCCGCGTTTCTGTACACGCCACTTGATCATGAACAATTGATTGTGCGAATCCGCGATCAGTACGACAATGCGATTCCTTCAGGAACGAATCTGGCGATTCATGCTCTTTTTAAGCTGGGGCAGCTTGTGGACAATGAGAAATTTATCGCTGTCGCAACGGCTGCACTCGATACAGTTTCGGGAACACTACTGCATCAGCCCACGGGCATGTGCCAGGCATTGCTGGCTTTGGATCGACACTTGGGGCCGACTTCGGAATTTATTTGTATCGTACCAGACAAGGAAACGTTCACAAAGAGATTTCATCAGCTTTGCTCGCAATATGTACCATTGTCGACATTCGTTGTTCAGTCCGAAGAGACTCCGGCGTGGTCGTTGTTGAATGCTAAACTTCAGGGGAAGTCCACGGTTGAAGGAAAAGTGACTGTTTATCATTGCACACAGGGGCGTTGTGATGAGCCCTGGGTTGGGTGGGATCAAATCGAGAAGAATTTGTCCTTATTGGGTACTGGAAGCAATCGCAACTGATCCTTGTTATTTGTCATCTTTACTGCAGTTTGCAGTTAAATGTAGCGGCTTCTTGATGGTTTGAGCCCTATATTTCAGACTACCACCCGCTACACATTCAGGGAAACGGCTCTAGTTTGAATCGTCGGAATCATTTTCGTTAGATGGCTCTTCATAAGGAAAGCCGATTTCATTCAGGCGGGCGATGAGAAAACTGCGGACCTCAAAAAAGAACTCTCGGTCGCCCGAGGACATGGCCTGTTCATAGCTGTCGATGATTTCCTCAAACTGTTGTCGTTCGTCTGGTGCGATTTCTCCAAGAACGCGTTCGGAAAACTGGAGCAGGCGTTGATGTTGAGCTTCGTCGCGGGGATAGAATTTGATGTTCTCCAGCTTTTTGACTGCTGATTGCACTTCTGCTTCAGAAAGATGCTGAGCGTGATTGGTCAGGACTGTGCGAAAGCGTTTCTCGGAATTGGGCACAAAGGCTTCCACTTCGAGCAGGCCATTCAAATCGTAGGTGAAGCGAATGCAGATTGGTGTACCAGCAGGACCGAGTGGAATATCTTTGACCGTCAATTCGCCAAGAAAGATATTATCTTCTACTTTGCGATGTTCACCCTGGTAGACGCGGACATTGGTTTGCCGTTGGTTCGCTCGGACTGTCGAGACAACTTCTTCTTTTGAAATTGGCAGCGTCGTATTTCGATGAATGATGGGCAGATAGAAACCATTTACATCCCGACCGGCAAACTGCTTGACGACTTCAACGCCGAGAGTGAACGGACAAACGTCCGTCATCACAATATCCTGCACCGCGGCATCATTCACAATGAGTGCGGCCTGGATTGCTGCTCCAATCGCGACGACTTCATCGGGATTGTGCTGGCACATCGGTTCTTTGCCAAACATCTCTTTGACACACTGATTCAGAACCGGCATGCGGGTTGCACCGCCGACGAGAATAACGTCGTCAATCTGTTCAGCAGATCGGCCTGCATCTCGCAGAACTCGTGCAATCGGGCGACGGATTCGATCGAGTAAAGGAGTGACGATTTTTGTGAAATCTTCCGAAGTAATCGTCAAACTTTCCGGCTCAGTTGAAAAGTTTCCTTCGTGATCGGGAATGCGGATTGTCACCTGAGAAGCGCTGCCAAATTTGCGCTTGGCTTGTTCACATTCTTCCCTGAGTCTCGCGACCAATTGAGGATGTTGGATTTCCGCGGACTCCAGATGCAGCTTTTGAGATTCCAGCAGCGAGCCTGCCAGGCGGTCGGTAAAGTCTTCTCCGCCGAGTGTGCTCTCCCCGGCTGAGGCAATGATTTCGAGCGTCCCTTCGAAGACTTCCATCAACGTGACATCGAACGTTCCACCTCCCAGATCAATCACGAGCAGATGTTTTTCCGCGTCCCGATCGTGAAAGCCATAGGCCAGTGCGGCAGCAGTCGGTTCGTTAATGATCCTCCGTACTTTCAGTCCCGCCAGTTCACCAGCAATTTTTGTCGAACGTCTCTGCAAATCGTTGAAGTAAGCCGGAACAGTAATGACGGCTTCTGTGATTTCTTCACCGAGATAAGCCTCGGCATCCTGCTTGAGAGTTTTCAGAACAAAGCTCGATAGTTCTTCCGCATTCCATTTATTACTGCCCAGCTTCAGTAATTCTTTCGTTCCCATCAAGCGTTTGAATCGTGACGCGACAGCCTGCGGACGAGTGACCCGCTGTTCACGAGCCGGTTCTCCTACCAGTAATTCACCGGATTCCAGGAGACCGACCACAGATGGAGTCAGCAGGTCTCCATGACTGTTTGGGATCAACTCCGGTTGACCATTGCGAAAAACAGCACAGAGCGAATTGGTTGTTCCTAAATCAATTCCGAGAATCATGAGCCGGGAAGTTCCTTGAGAATCTATAAAGCAATGCCTCAACTATGGTCAGATGAGCAATCAACTGTCAACTGCTGACACGAGATCGGACAGGATGTTCAGAATGATGATGATGATGATCAGAAAGCCTGCGGAGGCTAAAGATGATAACAAAAAAAGAGCCGCTCGATTGCTCGGCGGCTCTTGAATTGATGATAGCTCATCCGGCTTTAGTAGCAGGTGTTCCCTGGACAGGTTGAGCAGGGAACGGGAATTCGTTTGACGATGGTTTTGGGAACCATGTGACAAACGGGAACCTGGATTTCTTTTTCAACCTGGACGGGAACACAAACTGTGTAATCGACCATTTTTTCATGAGGGACGCAGTCGTAGACTGTGTATTTTTCTTCGCGAGTTTCCGTACGAGGCACCATTTCGGTGTAGTGGACGACTCGTTCAGAAGTTTCCTGGACATAGCGGCAAACGCGTACGTTACGTACGGCTGTCTTCTGCTCCATATGGCAGACGGTGTATGTGTATTCCTGCTTTTCGGGAACCATTCGGCAAACTCGTCGAGTACAAGTTCGTGTTTGTGGTTCACAAACGGTTGTGCAGTAGCGGTATTCCTGATCGACATAAACCGGACGGCATGTCATGTAAGGAATCTGCTTTTGGACAATGTTTGGCTGCCATCGACGGCAGATGATGGGGCGGCAAACGGTATAGCAACCGCAGTTTCCTGGGCCGCAGCCGATGTTGCAGCAAGGAGCAGCAACGACGTTATCGACCCAGCAGCCTTCATCGACGCAGACCGTTCGCATCGCAGTCACAGGTTCCATGTGACAAACCTTACGGACACCCGTATGCCACTCGGTTCGAGGAACCATCACCGTGTACTCGTAAGGAACTTCGTCCCATTCTGCACGACAGACAGTTCGGTAGCCAACCTTCTGTTCGTAAACCGGTTCACAATAATTATAAGAAACTTCACGATCTTCATAGACCGGACGGCAGGTCACATGAGGGACTGTTTTTTCACGCTTGACGGGGTCGCAAACAGTGTAAGAAACCTGACGGACTTCAGTACGAGGGACTCGCTCGTAATAAGTGACAGGACGCTGACGAACTTCGTGTGTGTATTGCGTGGTCATTACCCGGCGAGTTTCGTAACTCGTTTCGGGAACCATGACTGTGCATTCCACTTCCTGCCACTTCGGTTCGCAGACTGGACCGCAAGGGGCACAGGAGTAATCATCGAGACAATTAATTGGCCCGACTCCGCAATTCCACAAACGACAGGCTCGGCGACGAGCTTCTGTGGTTGTTGGCGACGAGAGCAGTAGCGTCGTCAGCCCCATTAAGAGTGCAGCTTTGAATTTCATCTTGTCCTCGCTCATCTTGCTGTTAGTTAAGGTAACTTGTGCGGTTAATGACAAATGCACAGCTTACACATAAAGAATAGCAGAGCGAGAAACAAACACCAGCGCAAACGGTCTATTTAACTCAAATTAACATTGAACTTACCGTTGGCGGGGAAATCAGTTACCGACTTGAATTGTATATTCAGCGGCTGGATTTTCACCTTTACGAATGATGGCTTTGAGTTCCTGTTTGCCATAGGCGGAACGATCAACTCTCAGGAGCAGGCGATGCGATCCCTCGTCAACCTGCAGGTTTTTCAAATCTGCAGCCGAAATTCGCTCGTCATCCACCCAGATCGTCATTCCCTCGGTTGAAGTCAAATCAATGCTGATATTGCCAGCGACAGTGACTTCAAATTCAGCCATCAGGAAGATGATATTGCCTTTAGTCTTTTCGCGAGCTTCCTGCATGGAAATATTGCCGGAAGCAAAAGCATACAGAGGCTGCCATTTTTCCGGAGCGTATTCGAACAACATATTGCGGACGGAGTCGTCATCAAACAATTCGCCAGTCACTTTCCCAGGCGGATTTTGATAGACACGCCAGCGGTAAACAGTCGGATCAGCTGACATTGTGTAGCCGGGGTCTTTTCCGAGTGCTGATAAATAGCGGACCAAATCCAGGAATTCCTGATGAGTCAGGAACTTGGTCAAGCCAGCCGGCATGAGGGAATTACCTTCTTTTTCGAATTCGATATCATCAACGGCGATCGTTTTCTCTTTGCCCTGAGCGTCGCGAAGAATGATACGATCATCGTCCTGATCGACGACGATGCCAGTGTGCTGCAAGCCGTCAATATCGACAATCAGCAGTGTTTTATAAGCCTCTTTGATTGCCTGGCTTGGAAGCAGCAAAGAGTTTGCCAGATAATCAATTGGCGAACTTCCGCCAACGGCACTTAAGTCAGGACCGACATTCCCCCCAGATTTTCCGATCGAATGACATTTGTAACAATTCAGTTCTTCTCGACGAAAAATCAATTCGCCGCGAGCGGAATCGCCGTGCTGCTGAACTTCCTGGGCCAACTGAGCCAGTTCTTCTTTGGTCAATGGTTCCATATTGGTATCCAACCCGGCCGCTTTGGAGAGCGGATCGGAGATGGCGGCTTCGTTTCGACCAGATGTGAGCATGGTTCGAATGGCTAATTTGGCAACATCCGGTTTAATTTCGACGCTTGCCAGGGCAGAGCCGAGTGCTTCTGGTCCAGATTTTCTGTCCAGAAATGGCTGAATGACATTATTGAGATTGTCTTTGGGTGTCGCTTCACTCAGAAATTTTGCAGCCGAGTCAGCGGCCAGAGCCAGATCAATCCCTGCCAGAGCTTCAATCGCCTGAGAACGTACAGCTTTGGAATGCTTGGATGTTGTCAGGGAGACGATTGTCTGTCGAGCATCTTTGCCACCCAGATTCGCCAGAGCGGTGATGATACTTCCCGATAAACTCGCTGGTGTCTTGGGATTCTGCAGGCTCTTTTCCAGATCCCCTGCCAGTTCTTTTACATCCCAAAGACCGATCAACTGAATCAATTGCTTTTGCATAGCCACATTTTCGTCGGAGATCGCAGACTCCAGAGCTTTGCCAAGCGAGGTCAAATCGCCCTCGGGTTTCAATTTTCGGTCACGGGTCGTATTTGCCAATAGCTCGAGAATGACGAGACGGGTTTTGGGTGAATATGTCTCAGCGGAAATCGCTTTATCGAATACATATCGCAGATCGACCGCATCGCCTCGTTTACAGATCAATCCGAGAATTGTTGGCAAACGTTCTTCCGGTATCTTTCCACTCTCAAGCATGCGAACCATTGGTGCCACAGAGGAATTTTGGGCAAATGTGGAATGCTCGGAAACCAGATTGATCAGAATAACGGAAGTTAATAATAGCGCAATGCGACAGGACATAGGATTTCTCTAACGAAACTCAATGGAATAATAATCAGGTGAGACAAATAAGGCAGGAGCCGAAATCACTTTGGGAGTGATTCAACATATTCATCTTATCCAAGTCTAGCCATATGATTCAATCGAGTTCGTCAAGTTCATCGAGTTGAGCACGAAGCAGATCCCGTTCTTTTCGGGTCATTTCCAGATCGAACATCAGATATTTGATGTCCAATCTCAACTGTGCCAGGGCTTCCTGGACAAGATTGAGAATGCGACGCCGACGACGGACGCAATCGACGACCTGATCGTAACTTTCAGACATTTCTCGCTGAACTGAAGCGGGCATTCGCTGTAAGTTAACCCCCAATTCCACCAGTTCACGGGGTAATTCACTGGATTCCTGGGCTTCAAGTCTTGAATGTGGTGAAAGCATAATATGATCCTGAACATTCCGGGTTATCATTACTGCCAAGTCAAAACCCAGTAAGCCCATACTGATAAGGGAGTTATGTCATTTTCAAAGCTGGTTTTCTCAGGATAGACTGTGAACTCTGGTGTTGTCCCAGTGCGTTGATGTCTGATATTCTCAGGAAAACCAGCCTGCAAATTGATTTTTGTGATTGTTATGAGATACCCATTGCACCACAAGCAGATTGCGGAGGAACCCGGTATTCGTTGAAATCACGGTATCAATTTGTTTGATGAAGACGATTTTGCAGGTCCTGCAGGGGGAAGTCCAGTGATAATTTTCGGATCGTCAGGATTGTATCGAAATTAATAAGTCGAACGCTCAAAGTCTGACACCTTCTCATATTTTAACACTTTTGAACCTCTTCAATATTTTCTGCAGTATCTCGCTGGTCATTACAAATTTTTAACTCAGCTCAGGACGAGCCAACGTGCTTCAGCCAGTACAATTCACAATCCTCAGTGATCAAGCAGATTCGGTGGTAAGAAACCGTTGCTTTTCCAGCTTTGTCTGTGTTTTGCAGGGTTTCCTGCTGGCTTGCATTTTCTCAACATCATCTGGCTCAGTTCAAGCCGAAGAGTATGTGGATGATTTCGATGGCGATGAGATCGGTTGTCGACTTTATTTTGATGAAAAGCAGGTGCAGTTGAAACTGCAAGAGCGAACCAAGTCTCTGGCCTTTTCAGGTATGGGGGCAGAAAGATTTCAATTTGTTGCGGCTGACAATAATGTCAGTCTGGTGATTGAAACCGCAGTCAAGCCGACGCGCGTGTTTGAAGAATTGCGAATCTCTGCTGCAGTCTTTTGTAATCGACCAGGCACACAGCTAGCTGCGCGAGTTGTCTTTCCTCATCAAATTGATCCAACGACCAAGGAACCAGTCACTCGATTATTTGTCGGACAGACCTTAACGGAAGTGACGAAATGGCAGGAACTGAAACTCACAACGACTGATAGTCAGATCGGCAAGCACCTCATTTTGTGGCGTGCCTCATTGAAGCCGCAAGAGCTTGATCCCAGGGAAATGTATATTGATCGCGTTTACCTGAAACAGACACTCGGGAAAGGCATGACAGAAATCATGCTCGACAATTTAAGGATGTCGCCAATTGTCGAACCCGAAACCGAGTGGCTCAATCAATCGCAGGCAGAAGCAAACGAGCCGAGAAAGCCGACGATCGAATTTCAGCTTGATCGACTTATTGTAGAGGGACGACCGATGTTTCCGGTGATTGTTCCCTATCAGCACGAACCTGTGGAATTATTCAAACAGATTGGCCCGAATGTCGTCTGGGTCGATAACTATCTGAATCGCAATCTGGTCAATCAGTTGAATCGTGAGCGAATCTGGGCGACAGCCTGGCCTCCCAGTGTGAAATCAGAAAATGGAAAAATTCTCGATGCCGCTCAAGGCAGTCTGGCCCCATTTGGTGAAGAAACCGATGGCGTACTGTTCTGGAATCTTGGTGTTCGCATCGATCCGACCAGTCATCAGCAATTAAAGCACTGGGTTCATCAGGTCAAAACGAGCGATCGCGAACAGCGGCGGCCAATTCTAGCCGATGTCACTGCAGAGGAAACGATTTTCTCGCGCGATGTCGATATGCTGGGCATCAGCAAGCATATCCTGCAAACTCCGTACAGCCTCAAAGCCTATTCAGAACATTTAAAAAGACGCATGAGGCGCGCTCAGCCGGGAACGTTTGTAATATCCTGGTTGCAGACTGAACCTTCCCGTGAAATCGCCGACTATCGAAAAGGAATTGGATTATCGCCTGCAAGCGTTGAACCAGAGCAGATTCGTCTGCAAACGTATCATTCGTTATGTGCCGGCTGCAAAGGGCTTGGCTATTGGAACTGGACTCCCTTAAATGCAGAAGGTCCAGGCTTCGAAGAACGTCGATTGGTACTCGAACAACTGATGACTGAACTTGATCTGCTCGAACCGTTTCTGGCAGGTGGAGAAGTCATCGATAAGTTTCAGGTTTCACTCTCCAATTCCAATGGCTCTAAACGAAACCCCATTCAACAAAATCTTCTTGAAACTTCATCAGAAGAAGAACTCTCGTGTGCCCTGATTCGCAGTGAGCATGGATTGGTCATTCTGATGTCAACTCTGGAGCCCGACTCTCAATATGTTCCGGGACCATTGGCAGCAAACGATTTGAAAATTCTGGTGCGAAGTCTGCCAGAATCCGCTTTTCTCTGGCAAATTACACCTACTGGACTATGGCCGCTGGAAACGTCACGCAAAGCGGGTGGAACAGAAATCCGTATTCCCCGCTTTAATATGACAGCCGCTTTGATGGTCGCCACCGATCAGGGCGTGGCTCAGGAAATGGAACGAAAGATCCAGCAGATTCAGTCTCGTGCGGCTGAGTTATCGTTAGAGCTTGCGGAAGCAAAATTTGAACGCGTTCAGAAAATTGATTCCGAACTCAATGAACTGGGAGTCGGCCTTTCGGCTGGTTCGCATCTGCTGTTGCAAAGTCATCGACTGATTGAGGAATCGAGACTTTCACTCAAAAAACAACACTATCATCAAACCCGAGACAATGCAGAAATGGCTTGCCAGCTTCTCCGCATTCTCCAACGAACTCACTGGCAAAATGCAGTTCAACATTTGTCGTCTCCAACTTCGGTCCCCCATGCGGTCTGCTTTCAGACACTGCCTGATTATTGGAAACTGATTGAATTGCTGGGGCAACAGGAAGACTCCCCGCGAGCATCGCTTGTTCACACCGCTAACTTTGAAGATGCCGACTCGATGCGGGTTGAAGGCTGGACGCGAGATGTCACTTCTTCAGAACAAGTAGCCGTTTACGATGCCCTGGACCCGAGTCACGTTCACGAAGGTGATTACTGCCTGCGGATGGTTTCGGTGCCGACGGAAAATCAACCAGTGGTCACAATCGATGAGCCCGTTGTCCGCTATGAAACTCCCGCCATTCCCGTTAAGGCAGGAGAACTGTTACATGTCACGGGTTGGATTCGCATCCCTCGTCCTCTGACAAGCAGCCTGGAAGGTTTTCGCATTTATGATACCCAGTTCGGCTCCGCCAATGCCCTGCAATGGACGCAGGAAACTGAATGGAAACAGTTTGAAATGATGCGCCCGATCTGGAAACAGGAGGATGTGCACATCGTAATGGAACTCTACGGCCTGGGTGATGTCGCGATTGATCACGTTCAGATTAAAACCATCACACTACCCAATATGCAACGCGGCCCAATCGCCAGCCTCGAGCCCGATACTGAAGAGGACTCTCCCACAAAAACAAGTCAGAAAGCGCTTGATTTGTTGAAGGGGTTCTTGAAATAGATTGAGAAAGGTTAGAGATTAGTGCTGAGAGGTTAGAGTAGTGGTATTAATTGTAGGTTGGGTTAGCGAAGCGTAACCCAACAAGCACTTCCATCTTAATTTCCGCCTTCCTCCTTCTACCTTCCCGCTTCCACTCGAATCATTGTCATTCCAGAGAGACTGCCTCGGGACATTTCGGGAAGATAGTCGATCGCTTCTTCCAGTGAGATCGTTCGTTCGATCAAATTGCCGAGTGGAATGTTGGCTCGATGGATTAACTCGAACATCGCGGAATATCGAAATGCCTGCATTCCGTGGCAGCCGAACAGTTGAAGTTCGTCAGCAATGACATGCCCCATTGGTATTTCGGGTCGAGCATGTTCGCCTGTCATGAGGCCGATTTGCAAATGTCGCCCCCGCTTTCGCAGGCTTGCCAATGATGCATGAAAGGTTGTCAGACTGCCCAGGGCATCGACAGAAATGTGTACGCCTCCATTGGTGAGTTCTCGTACAATTTGAGAAACATCGTGAGTTGCGGCGGCATTGACGATTTCATCAGCCCCCAATGATTTTGCTTTTTGCAACGTATCTGCTGAAACATCGACAGCAATCACCCGGGCCTGGAGTGCTTTTGCGATCAGTAATGCCGAAAGTCCAACACCTCCGCAGCCGAAGATCGCTATCGATTCTCCTGCTCTGAGTTGACCTTGATCGACGATCGCGCGGAACGAAGTGGCGAACCGGCAGCCGAGACTGGCTGCTTCGAGTCCGCTCATTGATTCGGGCAGTTGGACAAGATTGACATCGGCCTGATGAATCGCCACATATTCGGCAAAGGATCCCCAATGTGTGAAGCCAGGTTGAGTCTGATGAGGACACACTTGCTGATCTCCCTGGTCGCAATACTCGCAGTGACCACATCCGCAGACAAAGGGAGCGGTCACACGCTCACCTGCCTGAAATCGCTTGACCTGGGTTCCGACTTCAGAAATCGTGCCTGCAAATTCATGTCCGGGAACATGCGGCAACTGGATCATGTCATCGTGTCCCATCCAGCCATGCCAGTCGCTGCGGCATAATCCCGTTGCTTCCACTTGAATCAGCACACCATCGGCTGGACATTCAGGCTTGGGGACTTCTGCAATGTAGGGTCGGGATTGAAAATTGTCGAAAGTAAGAGCGCGCACAGGGAATTCCAATCGTCAGACAGTTTCTACTTGTTCTCAAGAAGGACCTCGGGAACGAGACGGATGTCCTGCCGTTTACAGCAAAAGACACTATTCTGTCGCATTTCACTCGAAAGTCTTGCATGGAAGGATCAGGCAGACTACAACCGTTTAGCAATGGGCATTATTCTTTACAGTCCATTTTCAGCGTTTACAACTTACAGGCAGCCATTGGCTGATTATTTTGACCATAAATTTGAAGACCCCATAAGGCGACGGCATGACTCATCCCTGGCACGATGTGACCCCTGGTGAAAATTTACCTCTTGAATTTCAGGCGATTATTGAAATCCCGATGGGTTCAAGTGTGAAATACGAACTGGACAAAGAAACTGGCTTATTGCGACTGGACCGGATGCTCTACTCGGCAGTCTACTATCCGGCAAATTATGGATTTATCCCCCAAACTCTGGCCGAAGATGACGACCCGTTGGATGTTTTGGTCATGTGTAAAGAAGCCGTCGCCCCTTTGACGCTCGTTAATGCACGGGCCATCGGGTTGATGACGATGATTGACAGTGGCAAGCCGGATCACAAAATTCTGGCGGTTGCCGTGGATGATCCCGAGTACAATCATGTGCGGGAAGCAGATGAATTACCGACACATCGGTTGAATCAACTCCGGCGCTTCTTCCAGGATTACAAGCAGCTGGAACAAAAAGTTGTCGAGGTGAACAAAATTCAACCAGCAGAGCCCTGTATGAGTATTATCGAAGCTTCCCTCGAAGCTTACAGTTCACGTCGACGAAAAGGCTTTGGTGCGTATCATCATTAAAATGAGCAGCGACTAAAGTATTCTGGAACAGCTGACTGATTTTGGAATCTTTTTTCATTTGATTTCCTGCATGGTCTGTGTAGATTGTGATTTAGAAGGTTATGCATCAACAATCAGGAATAGGTTTTTTCATAATCTTTAGGGAGGATGTGATGGCAATGGAGTTTTGCCGGTAATAATGTTGTTTCAAAAGTCAGTCTGAAATTCATGATCACTGTGTCGCCTTCAGAGCCTATCTTTAATGAGGAAGGAGAAATTCCTTCCGAACCTCCACGGCATGTCATTAAGCAGGAATTGGCAGCGGACGAAAAATTGCAGATGAAGGACCTGCATCAGCAGTCCGGCAGTGCCGTTCTTCGTCAGCAGTTGAACAATGTCGCAATTGTGTTACTGATCTGGGCATGCATAACACTCTACTATCAGCAAATGTGGATTGGTCTGGTCATTTGCTGGCTGGCTCTCGGGCACTTTTTTCACACAAAGCCGCTCTCTCTGCACGATGCCAGTCATGGCACTCTCGACAAAAATCGACGTCGAAACACCCTCTTCGGCATCGTATGTGGCACAGGTTCTCTCGTTCCACTGAGCGTTTATCGTTATGCCCATGCGTATCATCACGGTTTTATGGCAACCAAATCAGACCCGGAACTCTGGCCCTTTAACGACCCCCAGACTTCCCGTCCATTTCGCATGCTCTGCGCATTTCTGGAAATCTTTTTTGGTTTCATTTACACGCCACTGTTATTTGTCAGATCTCTGTTTGTCTGCGGCAAACTCAAAAAAGACTTACGAAAACGCGTCATTTTTGAATACAGCCTGATTTTCCTTGTCTGGGGAACGTTATTTTCTGTTGTCGCCTGGCAAGGCTGGTGGGTGCAATTCATCGTTGGATTTGGAATTCCGTACGCCTTTGCGGGGATGTATCAGACTTTGAATAAATACACTGAACACATGGGACTGCTAGGGGATACTGTCCTTTCCGGGACACGTACGGTCATTCCCAGAAAACGCATCGATAAAACAATTTCCAATATGATGCAACATGTCGATCATCACGGAACCCATCATCGATATGCCCGCATCCCGTTTTACTCACTTCCGGTAGCCAGCGAAGTCGTTTACGGTGAAAACAATCCGGAAAATCCGGTCTACTCAACGTATGCTGCGGCCTTCTTCGCGATGCTGCCAACGCTGTGGAATCCCAAAGTGGGAAGCCAGTGGAAACAGGACGCATCGGCGTAAGCTGTTGTATGCGGTGGACTTCAGTTGCAGAATTCATATGCAAAACCAATTGTACTGCAACAATTGATGGCCTATGCTCTCCCACCAACGCCCACCTTGTGTGTATAATGCCAAATCTGGCCGACCATTTAACATTTGGTTGTGCCGATTCATCTCGCCTGCGAATTGATTGCTTAGCTTACCAAGTCTAAATATTCGAAGTTATAGATGAGATCTGGCACGCTGATGGCGTGCGTTTCCGTAAATTGAATACCAATATAAAGCCCCAACAGGGCATTGAGGACAGGAATGGCCGCTTCAGGGAGGTCAACGAGTAAAGCTGGACGGATGGAACGCGAGTTCATTCGCAACTTTTCAATTATTGCCCACATCGACCACGGTAAAAGTACGCTGGCCGATCAATTGCTGCTGCAATCAGGAGCGATTACGCAACGCGATTTCAAAGATCAGATGCTCGACGATCTGGATATCGAGCGTGATCGTGGAATTACCGTGAAAGCTCACGCGGTCGCTCTTCGTTACGAATACGAGGGGCAGACATACGAATTGAACTTAATCGACACCCCCGGCCACGTCGATTTTCACTACGAAGTGTCCCGCTCACTGGCTGCCTGTGAAGGGGCATTACTGCTCGTCGATGCCTTTCAGGGTGTGCAGGCACAGACGGTTGCGAATGCCTATGCTGCCATTGAGGTCGATCTGGAGATTATTCCGGTCGTCAACAAAATCGACTTGCCAGTAACTCGCGTCGAAGAAGTTCTCGACGAAGTCGAAACCGTTCTCGGGTTGGATGCCACTCAGGCTCTGCGGGTCAGTGCCAAAACCGGAGTCGGTGTCGAGACGGTGTTCAAGGCGATTATCGAACGAATTCCTCATCCGAGTGGGCACTCCACCTCTCCACTGCAAGCTTTGATTTTCGACAGCAAATACGACAGCTTTCGAGGCGTCATCATTTATATTCGCCTGGTCGAAGGGCAAATCGCCAAAGGGGATAAAATCCGCTTCATGCGAACCGGCGGGGTTCAGGAAGTGATTGAAGTTGGCCAGTTTATTCCCAAGCTGACGTCCTGTGAGTCGCTGGGAGCCGGGCAGGTCGGCTATATCATTACCGGTGTCAAAAAACTGGAAGATGTGAAAGTCGGCGATACGGTCACTCACGAGCATCGCAAAGCCGAAAAAGCACTGCCGGGTTATCGTGAACCCAAGCAGATGGTTTTCTGCGGCATGTATCCGATTGAAGCGACTGACTTCGAGAAACTGCGCGACGAACTCGGAAAAATGAGTCTGAATGATGCCAGTTTCTCATTCCAGCCGGAAACCAGCGATGCCCTCGGTTTCGGATTCCGTTGCGGGTTCCTGGGAATGCTGCACATGGAAATCATCCAGCAGCGACTCGAACATGAATCCAATATCGATCTCATTCAGACCGCGCCGAACGTCACCTATGAACTGCTCTTACGAGGCGGACAAGTGATGATGCTCGATAATCCGCAGGATGTGCCGGATGCAGGCAGCATCGAGGAATTCCGAGAGCCAATCGCTAAAGTGAATTTCATTGTACCAACATCCAATATTGGCGTTTTGATGCAGATGTGTGAAGAACGCCGTGGGAATTACATCAATACCGAATACCTCGGCCCGGATCGCGCGCAAGTCATATACGAATTACCGCTCGCGGAAATTATTTACGATATGCACGACCGCCTCAAATCGGCGACACGTGGTTACGGCACGATGGATTACGAGGTCACAGGCTACAAAACTGCCAACCTCGTGAAAATGGATGTGCTGGTTAAGTCGGTTCAGGTCGATGCGTTGGCAACAATTGTGCATCGCGACGTGGCTGAAAAGCGAGGTCGCGGGCTGGTTAAGCGACTCAAAGATGAAATCTCCAAGCATCAGTTTGAGATTCCATTGCAGGCAGCGATCGGAGGAAAGATTATTGCCCGCGAGACGATTTCTGCCTTGAGAAAAAACGTCACGGCGAAATGTTACGGTGGCGACATCACGCGAAAACGGAAACTGTGGGCCAAGCAGAAAGAGGGGAAAAAACGCCTGAAACAATTCGGTCAGGTCGAAATTCCTCAGAAGGCGTTCCTCTCGGTGCTGGAAGCAGGCAAAGACGATTGACATCCTGTTCTAGAGCTTATTAAAAAAATACCTGCAGCGTTCAGCAGGAGTAAACACATCGCTTTTGGGACATTTAATGTCCATGCGACGCAGATACCATTTGAAAATGGTCTAAACGCTCGATGTGTTGTGTGCCGAACGGATTCAGTCAGAAATGCCTCTCTGACGGCACGAATGACGAAGCAAAACCGAAAATCCAGGGAATTCGCAAAGGGACTCGCGATCGGATGATAAATCGAGAAATCATTCTCCGCCATTACGCAGGACCGATTTTACGAACGGTATTACCGCAGGTTGCAGGTTACAGTAGCGATTTATTGAAGGTTTGAGCCCTATGTTTCCTGTCAATTGTTTCCTGTCAATCCTCGCTATGTTTTCTTGGAATACGGCTATTAAGTAAATGGTCAGCGGATGTTATGGAAATGATGTGCAAATACGGTCGCTCCGTAAACGGCACCGTCCTTCACTCCAGGAAGTCTATCAAAAGTGTATTCTACTCATGAGTCCGATTTAGACTTCCTCAAGCATGGTATTCGCATCGCCGAACGTTTCTGGATGCACGTCCATCTTGTCCATCATTGAGAGGAACAGACGGCACAACTGACGTTCGGGTTTGTCCATGTAATCCAGAATACGGCCTCCCTGCAAACGTCCCCCGGCACCGCCAAGCACGATCACAGGAAGCTGGTCGTTATCGTGTTTCGCTCCGGCCATCATGCTTGAGCAATGCATGAGCATCGTGTTGTCGAGCAACGTACGCGAGCCCTCTTGAATCGAGTCGAGCCTGTGCGCGATGTAGGCCACTTGCTCCATGAAGAATTGATTGACCTTCAGCCAGTCCTCGCCGTCGGAATGCGATAGCAGATGATGGATCATGTAATCGATTCCGTGCTGTGGTTGCTCGACACTTGCCAGATTCGGAAATCTCAGCGCGCTGTGATCGTTGTTGAGCTTCAACGTTGTGATTCGTGTGGTGTCGGTCTGAAAACCGAGCACGAGGATGTCGCTCATGAGCCGCATATGCTCGGCGATGTCCTGTGGAATGCCGTCGGCGGGACGGTTCATGTTTGGCTTTTCGAGTGTCGGACGCCAGCCTTGAACTTCACCTCGGTTGCCAGCGTTTTCAATGCGCGTCTCTACATCGCGTACGGAATCAAGATATTCGTCCAACTTGCGCTGGTCAGTGGTACTGATACGACGTCGCAGGTCCTGAGCGTCCGCCAGCACGGCGTCGAGCACACTCTTGTCACCGGGTGCGACTTCGTCCTTGAACAGACGGTCGAACGCCAGCGCGGGATAGAGCTCCAGCGGCGTCGGCGTCGTGGGTGAATTCCACGAAATGTGCGAGCTGTAGAGCATCGAGTAGTTCTTGTGGACCGACGGGTTTGAATGCTCGCATCCCAGCACGAGACTCGGTACTTTCGTCGATCGTCCGTAGGTCTGAGCCAGAAGTTGATCGAAGCTTGTTCCCGAACGTATCTCACCGCCCGAGGCGATGGGCGCACCGGACAGGATGTTCCCCGTCTGCGAACTGTGGATGTTTCCCTTCCGTGCTTCTTCATGATAGAGGCCGCGCACGAACAATAGCTTCTCACGAAAATCGCTCAGCGGTGCCAACGCCTTGCCGAGTTCCATCTCGCGGCCTTCACCCTTCGCCCACCATTGTTTCGAATGAAAACCGTTACCGGAAAACAGCACCGCCAAACGCACCGGTGCTTCGCTCGCTGGCTTGGTGATATGCGGTTCGTCGCCCCACACATTGAACGATTCGAGCCACGGCAAGGCCATGCTGACGCCCACTCCACGCAGGAAGAAACGTCGAGAGAAATGATGTTGGTTCATGTTGACTCCAATGTAGATGTTGGTCTGTAGGATGGGTCACTCTTGCCCGCGGATTTCGCGGAACTGTGGGCTCAGGACGATCAGTTCGATGGCAGTGCTGACTCGGTACTCATGCGAATTAAGCTGGACGAGCATGTCGTCCAGCAGCGGTTTGTCTGACAGTTGCACGCTGCGTCCCAGTGCATAACCGAGTAGTTTGCGGCAGAACTGGCGGAGAAAGTCCTCTCGGCGTTGCTCCAGGAGATACGAGCGCAGGCCATCTATACCATTTAACTCTCCTCCACCTGGGAGTTTCGCCAGCGTGTCGATCGGCAGTCCTGCGGCATCTTCGCTACGTGCTCGGCCAATCGCATCGAAGCCTTCCAGAGCGAAGCCAAAGTGATCAATGCGTTCGTGGCAACGAGCACAGTTGGGATCACTGCTATGACGTTCAATCAACTGGCGTTCCGTCAGACCTTCTGGAGCTTCTTCCGGCAGAATCGGCACGTCTTTGGGCGGTCGCGGAAGTTTCTCGCCCAGCACGACTTCGCTAATCCAGTTGCCTCGCAGAATTGGGCTGGTACGCGATGCGCCACTCTGTTTCGCAAGCGTTGCGGCGAAGCCTAGCATACCTCCACGACCGCGGGCACGCAGGCCTTCAACCCGCTGCCAGTCGTTGTCTGGTAAATCGCCGCCCGGCAACTCGATGCCATAGTGCCCGGCAAGTGCGGCGTTCATGAAGCTGTGGTCGGCGTCCAGCAACGACAGCACCGACCGATCCGCCTGGAACATGTCCATCAGGAAACGGACAGCCTCTTCCTGCATCTCGTCCCTCAATCCAGCAAATGTCGGAAAATGCCGTTCGCTCTTTTCGTTCAAAGTTTCGAGATCGCGAATGTGCAGCCATTGGCAGCCGAATTCAGTCGCGAGCCGCCGAACTCTACCATCCTGCAACATGCGGCGGGTCTGAGCGACCAGTACCTCACTGGAGTGCAACCTACCTGAGGCGGCTACGGTGCGCAATTCTTCGTCGGGCGAGGAAGACCATAGAAAATAGCTCAGTCGCGTCGCCAATTCCCAATTGCTGACGGGATTGGATTTCGAGCCTTCTTCCACAAGTTCGCCGCGATACAGAAATGCGGGCGACGTCAGCACACGGGCAATAAGCAGGCGAACGGCTTCCTCGTGGGCGACGCCTTTGATCCTCAGAGTTTGATAGAGCTCTCGCATGGCTTGCTGTTCCAACTCGGTCAGGGGATGACGCCACGCCTGCTCGGCAAACCGAATTGCAGCCTCGACGTGCAGCGGTTGCACGTCGACCTGCAACTTCTTGAACTCATCCGCTCCCCGCATGATCGGTTCGCGTAACGGCTCCAAACGCTTGTCGCCGTTCGGTGCGTTAGGACCGTCTTGCGTTGAGTATTCCCAAATCTGTTCGAATGCATCGACCAGCGTGAGTGAATCTCGACTGACGAAATGCAGTTCGGCCCACAAACGATCCAGCTTGGCATGTTGCTTATCATCGAGCATCAATCGCGACAGCAGTTTGTCTTCGCGATGAAACAGCGTCAGGGTCACCACTTCGTCCACGGGCACAATGGTCGTATAGCAGACGGCGGCGGGAAAGATCTCGCGAAATTCATAGAATGCCGTCTCGAATCGTTGGCGGGCAGCGCTGCCGTCGTGCACCAGCACGGGCGCCTCGAACGCCATGGACGGCATGCTTGACGTCCAGGCCCCATTGAGATTCTCGGAGTTGTAGGTTCCGGGACGCAGCTCTGTGGCTGTTGGTTTCGTAGTTGTGACCTGGAGTTGCACGCTACCCTCGCCCCCGCTGGTGGGATGTAATCGTCCCTGCACGATGAACTCCGCTCCGTCAATCAGCGACGCGGGGAGGCGTACTTCAATCAATGATGGAGCCCGCACACATAGACTGGTCGCGGCGACATCAGCGCCGTCAGGATGTTTGCCGAAGAGTGCGGAATCAATTCCATATGGGAATTCCGATTCTTCGTCATCCACGACCCTTGCCGATCGCAATGCCGATGCCAGCAACGGCCCCGTGAACGACAGCAGTTGTGCATGCGTTGTTCGATTGGGCGAGTCGGCAGGAATCGAGTCGAAGTCTTGTTGAAGCAATTGTTGCACCTGAAGAGCGAGACGGGAACGCGCTTCGGCATTTTTCTCCCGACGCCACAGAGCCAATAGCGATTGACCGGGAATGGCTGCCGTGACGCCGTGCGTTTCCGGTTCACCAAAAAAGTACCAGACGTCTCGATTGCCGAATCGATCGGCGTGGGGATTGCCTGCCAGGATGTCGGGAACGATATCCTTGGCCAGATCCCATTCTTTCTCAGCATCTCGAATCGTCAGTTCGATTGCTGTGAGATCACAGACGTGGTTTCCCTGGCCTGGACCAATCACCAGCGCAATCATATCGCCAGCCTGCACAGACACGTTTTCAAAACGTCCCATGCTGCTGACTTCATTGCCCTTCGTGACGCCACTGGCAAAAGATTCTCGCGTATTGCCTCGACGCACTTCGAGCGTCCATGTCACTCCATTTCCGCAGGCGGTGTGCGCGTCCTGCACGGTTCCGGTGATCGTGACGTTTCTCGCTTCGGGACAGTGCCAGCCGATGACCGACGAGAGCGCAGGCGACGGATGCGTGGCAATGCTGAAGGGTTTCATGGTCCCTGGAATCTGCACCGTGGCGTCGGATGAATTCGCGAGCACACTGTAAGCCTCTTCGCCGCTCCAGCCTTTGATGAACCCGTAATTAGTCGTCCCTGAATAACCCCGATCATGCGTTTTGACGCCTGATTTGTTCAGGTGCGTGTCTACGGACTTATCAGAAAAGGCCAAGTGTTGGGGTTTTGTCCCGGCAAAATGAATTGATACAGCCGGCTTTTGAGTTTTCCGTTGAGTCTGTCGATGGCCAGGATGGGTAAAAACCAGGCGCAGGCCAGACCGGCCAGGAGCTTGCGCAGGTTGTAACCAATCGCACTCACCAGAGCATTGATGCGATCTCCTTCGCGACCCTTCAAATAGTTTCGCTCCATCCGGTGATCGCTCTTGAGATGGCCAATTGTTGGCTCGATTGCGCTGCGACGTTTGAGCATTTTCCGAAACGCCCGCGTCGCTGTTTTTGGAATCCGCCCGGCCAGATGCACCTTCCCTGATCCCTGATAATCATGGCCACGATAGCCACGATCAACTATGATGTGTGCGGGCTCAATCTCAGTGATCTTCACCACCTGCTGAAGTGTGTGGCCATCGAAGGGATTCCCATGTAAAGCAAGCACACCGACAATGAAGTTATTGGCATTCGTGGTCGCCACACTCACTTTGCAGCCGAATTCATACTTCTTGTGCGCCTTCCCTTTGGCGATGCACTCGACGTGCGGTTCCGTCGGTTGACGGTATCATAAATTGAAAAGAGCTTAAGGCATGATTACGTGAGAAGTGAATCATTCGATCGGAACAAACCAGCCTCGCTGGGACGCTGTAGATTTTCGGACTGTCGGTTCGCTGTTGTTTAAATATTTGCCTTACGATTGTCAGCAGTTGCTCGAGGGCTTCCCGGTGCGTCGGATTCGTGATACTGGTCAACTTCCGCGACACATCCCGCAGAAGGCAGCCGAGGTGCGTACGGAGTTTGCGTTCGCATTTGCGGGCGCGCCGGTAGTGCTTCGCACGGGCATAACGCCCCTGCATCACCAGGAGAGTTTTGTTGGTGAATTTGTAGGATCGCCGCAATACCACACCCGCATTTTGAGCCATTCGAACCAGCGAACGGGCCGCTTTGAAATACAAACGCGCATCGGTCGGAAAGGCGATTGCTTTGGGCTGGACGGTCGTGTCGATATTGATTTTTGCGAGCTGGGGTTTGCGAAGTTGCCCTGTGCGCCGGGCGACGTGAATCGTTTGCTGCAGAAGAATTTCGAGACGCTCGGCTCCGAGCCGCGAACGCCAGCGGGAGAGCGTGGTGGGATCGATCGGCGGCTTATGCTGCATCACCGTGTAGCCGCAGAACCACTGCCAATAAGGGTTCTCGATCCAGCGTTGGATGAGTTGCTCATCACTCTGGTCGAAGGCGGACTTCAGATAAAACAATCCCATCACAACCCGCACCTCCGTAGCCGGTCGACCATTGTCGTCACAGAAAACAGGTTCAATTTCCTGACGAATCGCATCCCAGTCGATTAAAGCAGCCAGTTTGACGAGAGAATGCTCCAGATCAATCACTTTTTTAAGCGAAACAGTGAACAAATCCGGTTCAGAACGGGAATTTTTCGGCAACATTTTTGTTGCCAGCTTTTGAGAGGAATCGAAAGAAAGCTGGTCAAAAATACCAAACCGAATTGGCTCTGCAACCCTAAAATGGAAGACTTTACAGGGTTATGCAGGGACGACTAGACTACTGGGAATCAAAATTCCTATCAGCAACGAGCCTGCCACATATGGGGTGGCAGTTTACTGTTGTCGTCCACAACAACAAGCCTTCGGAGGCCCCGCATGAGTCAACTCTTTGCAACATACTCTCCAACATGGTTCGTTCGGATCGGCGCGGTCGCACTCCTTGTTACGTTGGCCGCCAACACGACAAGCGCCCAGTCAACACCGACGTCCGCTCTGAAGATCACACCGCCGAATCCGCCGAACGCGGGCATCCTGTTCATTAACCATTCCACGACCAATCGTAGCGGTCATCTGGGGCATGCGTTAGTGGAATACGACAACGGCAAACTTCTTGCCTTCTACCCCAACTGCTCCGGCGACAACGGCGGACACTCGGCGGTCGGATGGATGGAGTTCAAACGATCGTTGGACGGCGGACGGACCTGGAGCAACCGGCTGCCGCTGCCGTTCTCGAAGCAACTCTTTAAGAAAGTCGAGGGCCGCACGGCGATGGCCGAAAAAGCGGTACTGACAGATCAAGGCGACATCGTTTTGTTCTACCTGATCTGTGACATCTCGACGACCGCGCTGTGGCAACCTTACTGGACACCGCTGTCTTCCATTAGCTCGGACGGTGGGAAAACATGGAGCGAGCCCAAGCCGGTGTGCGAAACGCGCGGCCGAGTTTACGACGCCGTGTATCACGATGGAGAAATCCGCGCACTGCATTTCGCCAACGACGCCACGGGAACGTGGTGGGGAACGACCGACGAGCACATCTTTGAACTCCACGTCAGCAGCGATGGCGGCAAGACCTTCACCCGACGAAGCGCGCTGCCCTTCAACACCAAAGACCGCGGCTATGGATCGCTGGGCCGTCTGGCGAACGGAGATCTGATCGCCTTTGTTTACAACCGCACCAACGAGCATGACCTCGACTACACAACCAGCGCCGACGGCGGCACGACGTGGTCCACCGTGAAAACCTCGCACTTCCGCCGCAAAATCCGCAACCCGCAATTCATTGGCTTCAACGGAAAGTTCTATATGCATGGCCGTAGCGGTGCGTATGGCGAAGGCAGCGGTCACATGATTCTTTACACTTCGCCCGACGGTATGAAGTGGGATGATGGCGTCTACCTGCGCATGCAAGACACCGGGACCGGCGCGTATTCCAACAGCATCATCGTCGGTTCGAAAAACGACCAAACCCCGAATCGTTTGCTGATTCAGGCTTCACACGCTTACGAAGATAGTAAGACAAACGTGTTGCACTGGTGGCTGGACTGATCTGTGGCAGGCGTTTTATTGAAATTGCTCAACACGGGCGACGGCAAGGCATTGTTGGAATACGGCTGGCTGACTGCACACGGCTATTGGTGTTGGCACCTGAAAACTTTGATTGACAAGCAATTCATCACCAAATTTCAGCATGACAAAAGCCATGCATACGAATAACGCCATGAACATCAGTGACGATGAAAGCAATCAAGAGGATCAAGAAGATGGAAAGTGCCTACAAAATATCCGGCATGCATTGCCAATCATGTGTTACGAAACTGACCGATGCCTTGCGGGGTGTCGATGTTATCGAACAGTTTCTTCAAACCATTGGCGTGACGACGAGCAAGCTGCTCGCAACGATCTGCATCGCCAGCATGAAGCGCATTGAGCAATTCACGATGCGACTCCGCAGTTTCCGAATGTGTCTGAGAAATCATTGAAGCATGCATTCGCTGCATGCTCGCCAACCAGAAGACAAGCTGCGGTCGCAGCAACTGCCAGGCAGCAAGCAGCCTCGAATTTTCGGCGGCTCGGACGATCTCCTCATGGAAAGCGATGTCCAGCAAAGTTAACTGTAACAGGTTCGGTGCCGCTTCGATCTGTTCAATACAGCGAGTCAGTTTTGAGGCAGAATGTTCGGTCAACCGCGTACACGCCAATCGAATCGCAGCGGAATCGAGTACTTCGCGAAACTCGACAATTTCCTGAACATCCGCCTGAGTGAGTGTGCGAACAATGGCCGTGCCTCGAGAATCAAATTCAAGCAAGCCTTCTTGTGCGAGTTGAAACTTGGCCTGCCGCACCGATGCGCGACTTACACCGAACTGGGTCGCCAACTGAGCTTCTGCAAGCGACTCGTCTGGTTTGAGACGCCCGTCCAGAATGGCTTCGCGCAACTGGCCTTCGACATCGTTGGTAACGCTTTGTTTTTCGACCTTTCTAAAGGTCGAGCTATTTTTCAGCGTCTTTTCTCGTAATTTGTTCATGAGATTACGATAATCAGTCGACGGTCGACCGTCAACCATTTCGAAATTTATTCTTTATGGATGATCAGAGGCATGGCTCACTTCCTAATCAGGATGGTTTCACCCGTGGAACCATCTTTTTACTGGAGCGTACAGGAGTTTGCGGATGAGTCGGGCACGAACAGCCAGACTTCGGGCAGCGCGAATTTTTCGATACCTTGGTCCGTGAGGAGTCGCGATTGCGGTCAGGTGTGGGCGTGAGGAACCACACGCCGTCAGCACGCTGGCAAGTGATTGTTTTTTCGTTCATTGAGACGAACAGCAGTGTGAGAATTTGATACCGTCAGTGGAAATATGAGAAATTACTCTCTAATTCGTGAACTCCTGTATTTATTTAATTCATTTTCCACATAATGAACGTGTATCAGAGATCGACGAAATATTATGATGACTGGACGAACAGTTAATTTGTACACCTTCAGGCCAAATTTTCTTATCTCTGTGCAAATTCAAAAAGTTCTCAGGCAACAACAGGAGACAAACATGAAGAAGATCGACTGGAATATTCAAGGGGCCTATTTGCTGGTTGTAATTATTTGCGCAACTTCGCTCCTTGACGCAGATGAGATCACTCCAGCCGACGATTCACTGCCTGCAATTGAGCCGCGAACCGAAGAGGTCGAAGGAGAATCCGGTGAGACGATCCCCAAGGAACCGAGCCCAGATTCGGAAACAGTGTCTGAGGAGGAAACTCCTAATCCTGCACATGTGCAATTCTCGAAAAAGAACTATTTCGTTCCACGCTATATTGAGAGGAACATCCTGACACAGAAACCTGTGGCAATTGTTAATCCGTTCGTAGTTTCCACCAAAAGCCTGGAACCTGGCCAGAAAATTAAAGCCGTTGAAATATTTGTTCTAAGAGTCAATGGAGAGACTGTAGCGTTATTTGATACAGTGATTGCAGTTCTGGATGTCACCTGGAGTCCTCAAGGGGAAATCACAAAACTGATTCTGTCGGGAGACGAAGAACTCCAGAAACAACTAGCTCGGGTCCCTCAGGAAAGTCTGCAATTCCGAGTTGTTGGTGTTGATCTGGAAAATGGAGTCATTCCTGCCCCGGAGCATCAGGTAGCAACAGATGCTGAGTCCCTACTGAAATGGGCATTGACTGTGCGACGGCAGCAGGCTGGGGGTGATGTGGGAGATGTCATGTTATCTCCTGAAGACAGCAGGAGTCTGTTAATTGATCCTGAGAAACTGGAGTTGCATGAGAACTATATTCTAAATCCCTACCCACTCGACTCACCTGGCTGGCGTAATTCATTTGAGGCATTACAAAGTGTCGGTGAAGGGACACGACGTTCGAAACTCCTGCGAGTCTTCCTGGAAGATCCTCAGCCGGAGGAACGAATTACACTGCAGGGTCAAAAGAGTATTAAAATGTTTTATCGATCCCCCACTGGAGCTAGCTCTCCTATTCAAGCTGCACCTCGGAATAAGAACAGCAAAACTTTCCATCGAATTTACCCGGGGGATAGTTCAACAGCAGATGGAACCTATCATGAAATCTATCCCGGCCAGTTTTCCGGTTTTACCTATTTCAGTCGCGCTGCCGGCAGTTTGAAAATTGCGTCTCCTTATCATCTGCCAGCGATCATCGAACTCCCACCTCCTGAAGAAGAAGTTGGAGCGTTAGGAGAAGTGATGCTGCTGCGTCCGAAATGGCATGAGCTTTCGACGATGCTCGTTACCTTAACTGATGCCGACGGTCAACCTGTCAAAGACTGGCACTTCAGTTACGGTCCGATCACTTTTGGTGGCCCTTACGGCTATACCAAAACACTCAGCAATCAGGGAATGGCAATTGTCGAAGGATTGGCCCCACAAAGTTTTCAGGTTGGATTTTCCGAAAAACCATTGGCGAAGTTCCGCTCTAGTATTGAACTAAAGCCGGGGCATCTCACAAGAATCGCGTTTCGACTCGATGCAAACGGTGAATTGCTTGAGCCGAATGTCAGTCAGTATCCCTGGAATGATGTGCCTGAGGATGAGGTGACCGAAGCCGCTGCAGAGGCTGAGTGATCAGTAACACAAAAAGCCCTCGTTCCGAAGAGCGAGGGCTTTTTTAATTTCCAGTTCTCGAAGTCTATTACAGAGTCCAGCCTTCGCGGTAATCGCGAGAGAGGAACTTGTTCGCTTCAGGAACATTTGTGATTTTGCCAGCTTCGGCATCCCATTCGATTTTTGTTCCAGCTCGCATGGCTGCGTTGCCAAGCAGGATGGTTTCGGTCAGACGGGAAGCATAGTTGAAGTTGGACATCGCAGGATCGCCACCGGCACAGGCCAGTGCGTACTCTTTGAAATGTCCTGGAGAACGAGGCAGTTTCTGTTCGGGCTTCTTGTAGTCGCTGAACTTGTCGCGAGGCAGAAGTACGTATTTCGCACCGTAATCGTTTGGTGAGAACATGGCTCCTTCCGTTCCGATGAGAATCGAACCACTGTTTGGCACATCTTCCCCTTTGAGGATATCCAGATCTGGACGACGTCCGCCATCGTACCAGTGCATTTTAACAGCTGGCCGTTTGTCGGTCGCTGGGAACTGGAAGACGATCGAAGAAGATTTCGGATAAGATTCGTTTTCGACAATGCCGGTCGTTTCCGCAACGACGGAAGTCGGATCGAACAGATCGAGAGCCATCACAGCCATGTTGGCGGTGTGACAGGCCATATCGCCCAGGGCTCCTGTGCCGAAGTCCAACCAGCCACGCCATTTGAATGGGAGATAAGCAGGATTGTAGGGCCGTTCAGGAGCAGGTCCGAGGAACAGATCCCAATGGAGTCCTTTAGGAATTTCTGGAGTTCCCTCGGGGCGCCCTTCTCCCTGCGGCCAGACTGGACGATTCGTCCAGACGTGCACATCAGTGACTGTTCCAATCGCTCCCGACTGAACAACTTCGACACCTTCGCGGAGTCCATTTTCCGATGTTCCCTGATTACCCATCTGAGTAGCAACACCATGTTCATTGGCCAGTTTTCGCAGGACTCGGGCTTCATGGACCGACCATGTCAGAGGTTTCTGGCAGAAGCAGTGCTTACCCATTTTCATGGCCATGGCTGAAGCCGGGGCGTGAGAGTGGTCGGGCGTACTGACGGTTACGCCATCAATTTGATCTCCCATCTCGGTCAGCATTTCACGATAATCGACAAACTTCTTCGCATCCGGATAGCGACGGGCTTTCTTGTCGAGTCGATTTTCATCAATATCGCAAAGGGCAACAACATTGCCATAACGGCCAGCTTCATCGGTATCGCTCGAACCTTTTCCTTCAACACCAATACAGGCGAAGTTCAGCTTTTCGTTCGGGCTATCACTCAGTGCAACGCTCGGGGAACCGGCGACCCAGTAGGCAGCGCCAGCGACAGCAGTTGTCTTTAAGAAGTCGCGTCTCGTATTGTTGTTAGTCATAGAATTCCTATCTTCATCTAAACGAATATGGGTGAGCGGGAAGTCCGTCGTAATGAACTTCCCAGCCGTTTCAAAAGAATCCATCAGTCTTGATTGATCTTATCGTACCAATTTACTCAATCAATTTTGAAGTCAATCCTCAAGAAATTCCTATTTTTCAGTTGAAACCTCTCATACTGAAAAAATTAGATCCTGCCAGCGGATTTCCCGTTTGAACAGTGAACTCAGGTGCGTTACTCTGGAAGGTTGGCTTAGGACCCTATCGGATATACCCACACTGACAGACCATCATTCTGCTCGAAAGTAGCTCTGAATATGAAACTCGCATTTGCAACCGTTGCACTTCTTCTAACCGCTCCATTTCTGATTGTCGGCTGCAAACCTGCACCACCGACACCACCAGCAACTTCAGAACAGTCTCAACCTGAAAATGCGGCAGAGCCACCTGCTGCAGCAGACGATGCCGAAGCGGTCGCTAAACTTGAAACGCTTGGCGCGCAGTTGGATAAGAATGAAGCCGGCAATGTCACACTTGTCGATTTCTCTGGAACACAAGCAGGCGATGCCGATTTGGAGTACCTGAAGGGACTACCCGACTTATCTCGATTAATCCTGTTTGGCCCGACCTTCACGAATGCAGGAATGAAAACTGTTGGATCGCTCAACACACTCCAATTACTCTCCCTCGAAAAAGCATTACTCGATGACCCGGGCCTCAAAGAACTTTCAGGTCTGACGAATCTGATCGCGTTACGACTGCGTCAAACCGATATTTCCAACGAAGGTCTCAAGCATCTTTCCGGAATGGATAAACTTCGCGAACTCGATTTGCGATTCACGAATATCACAGACGATGGTCTGCCCTACCTGAAAGAACTCGATTCTGTTTCGACCATTAAACTTGAACGAACTAACGTAACCGATGTCGGTGCAAAAACACTGGCCGAGATTCCGACTCTTCGCCGCGTCAACTTAAACCTGACTGTTGTTTCCAATGAAGGGGCGATCGCTCTGACTCAGAATCCTGAATTACAGGGACTGGAACTGGATGACACTTCCATTGACGATGCGGCTCTCGAACCCGTCGGCAAGTTGAAAAAACTGGACACGCTCCATTTGCGTCGCGACAACGTGGGCGATGAAGGATTTGGGCATCTCGCCGGAATGCAGTCGATCAAGACTCTGCTCATTCGCGATACCGTCATCAGCGATGCTGGCTGCGAACATATTGGCACATTGAGCAACCTCGAAGTTCTCGATCTCAACGAAACTTTCATCGGCGATGCTGGACTGGCTCATTTGAATTCTCTCAAAAAACTCCGAGTCCTCGAACTCTGGTTCACAAGAATTACTAATGAAGGTCTCGCCAGCATCAGTGGGATGACAACACTGACAGAATTGAATCTGCAGGACACGCAAATCCAGGATGCCGCCCTGCAGCATCTCAAACCTCTGGAAAATCTGCAGTCTCTCAATCTCAAACTGACCGGCGTGACCGACGAAGGGCTCAAAGATCTGCACGGATTGAAGAAACTCAAAACACTCAACCTCGGCAATACGCAAGTCACCGATGAAGGAATAGAAGCGATCAAAGCCGCAATTCCTGGTCTGCAGGTTCAGGCTTATTAATGATTGAAGATGACTTGAGGGGGGCTCTAAGAAAACGGAATCCCCTCGATTTCAATTTGGCCTCACTGATCTAAACCACTATGAAATAGATGTGGCAGATGATTTTGAGTACGATTTCAGCGTAGCATCTTGAGGAACTGCTTTGCGGTTCTGGTGTTGGCGACATCTTTTTTGGTCAGTCCAGCTCGGCGGGCCTGATAGACTCCCCACTGCATCAAGTCGAAGCCGGCAGTCGAGTGGGCATCGGTATTGATGACTATTGGAATTCCCATCTCTTTAGCCTGAGCTGCTCGAATATCATCCAGATCGAGCCGAGAGGGATGTGCATTGAGTTCCAGCATCACGCCATGATCGGCTGCGGCTTGAAAGATCGTCTCGTAATCGACATCCGCTCCCGGTCGCTTGCCGATCAAACGTCCCGATAAATGACCGAGCATATGCACATGCGGATTTTCAATTGCAGTCAACAGACGCTTTGTAATCTGTTCGCGAGGTTGTTTGAGTCCGTAATGAAGAACGGCAATGACCCAGTCCGCCTCGGCTAAAACATCATCCGGCAAATCCAGCGTCGCATCTTCCAGAATGTCGCATTCAATCCCGCAGTAGACTTCGATGTCGGAATAGTGTTCACGGATTTTCCGAATCTCCTCCCAGTGCGCCCGTAAGCGATCCGCATCGAGTCCGTTCGCCATCGTCACTCGTTTGGAGTGATCGGTGATCGCAATATATTTGTGGCCACGTTCGCGAGCCCCTTCGATCATTTGTTCGATGGTCGCGGTCCCATCAGTCGCGGTCGTGTGCATGTGCAGGTCGCCACGGATGTCGCTGACTTCGAGCAGGTCAGGAATCCTTCCATTTTCAGCGGCTATGAATTCGCGTCGATTCTCCCTCAACTCCGGTGGAATCCAGGGCAGATCGAGCGCCTCGTAGACTTCCTCCTCAGTCGCTGCGGCTTTAGGGTCTTCTCCATGAAACAATCCATACTCATTCAGTTTGAGATCGCGTTCTTTAGCAAGTCGACGTGTTACAATATTGTGTTCTTTCGAGCCCGTAAAATACTGCAGGGCGGCTCCAAAACTTTCTTTGGGCACAACCCGCAAATCCATTTCGAGTGAAATACGATTTCCATCCGGTGTCATGCAGGGGGAGAGTGGTTGAAAGCGAACACGTTGTTTGGTTTCTCCGCGAGCGATAACGTTTTCTGTCAGGGGATGATTGGCCAGGTAGTCCATCGCTTCGGTGGGATCGTCTGCTGTCGCAAGCATGTCGAGATCGCCGACCGTTTCCTTGAGTCTTCGAACACTCCCGGCAACCGAAACCTGATCGACCGACTTGAGCTTTCTCAGCTGATCGGCAATGGCATCGACAAACGGTTTTGCATCGGCCAGATACATCCTCACACCCGCCTGTTCGAGTTGTTCCAGGCCTTCGAGAATGATCTGCTCGGTCTTTTTGCCGAAGCCTTTGAGTTCGGAGATCTTGCCTTCCTCAGCCGCATGTTTTAGAAGTTCGAGAGAGGTGATTTTCAAATCATGGTACAGTGTGGCCACTTTCTTAGGACCGATGCCAGGAATTCGCAACATCCGTACGACATCAGCTGGAATTTTCGCTTTCAGCTCTTCGAGCTGTCTCAGTTCGCCAGTTGAAAGAATGGCTTCAATTTTTTCCGCGAGATCCTTCCCAATTCCCTGCAATTCCTGCAGTTGGGCGGGATCATCTTCGACAATCGAAGCGAGCGATTCCGACAAGCCTTCAATTGTGCGGGAAGCATTTCGATAAGCACGCACACGAAATGCATTCGCACCTTCCAACTCCAGTAAATCAGCCAGTTGATCGAACTGATCGGCAATTTTTGCGTTGTTCATATTTTTTCACTGTCAGCGAAATCTGGACACTCTAAAATTGTAGGCCCAACATCTCTCAACATCATCTCTATTCAAAATGGAGGAGCAGGCAAACTGCCTGCGGAATAGCAAATTGAGGATGACATTTAGAGCTCGACAGAGCACTACGGCGTTATTGAATTTGCTGCTGGACAAGGATGTTCAGTCGCTCGGCAATTTGAGGGTACTTGTCCGCAACGTCGTATTTTTCATTGGGATCTGTTTCTAAATTATAGAGCTGTCCCTGTTTTCCCGGTGGTTGAACCCATTTCCATTTTCCATCTCGAACCGCTTGCCATGATTTGCGGCTGAGTTCCTGATGTGCTCCCGTTACAAAAACTAGAGGAGGGCGAGCAGGAAGTTGCCCGCCCTTAAATACTGGAACCAGCGAGATTCCATCCAGCTGCTGTTTTCCGAGATCACTTCCTGCGATTTCCAGTAGTGTGGGATAGAAATCGACGGCACAGGTCACGTCATCCGATACGCTACCCGGTTCGATTTCGCCTGGCCAGCGAATCAGGCAGGGAACCTTCAAGCCTCCCTCATACAGCGTCGCTTTTCCACCTCGAAGCGGAATGTTACTCCCCCCATAATCGGGATCACCACCGTGATCCGTCATGAAAATGACAAGCGTATTCTTCGTCATTTTCAAATCATCGAGCCTCTGCAGGATGCGACCGATTCCTTCGTCCATACCGACTACTTTCGCGGCAAAACTTCGTCGTAGAGGATCTTCAATTTCAGCAACTTTTGCCAGATCATCAGGCTTCGGTTGCATCACATTGACGGTCGAATTTGCCTGTAGATCATACCCCTTCCCAAAATGAGGAGCATTGTATGCGATATGCAGATACAAAGGCCTTTCGCTTCCGGCATGGGCATTAAGAACTCGAACCGCTTCCGCGGTGATGACATCTGTCGCGTAGCCCTCGATATCAACCAGTTCTTCACCTCGATACCAGTCCGGCTGATTGCCATAGTTCAGCGTAAAGAAATCGACGCACCCTCCCGTGTGGCCAAAGAACGAATCGAAGCCATGTTTTGTCGGCCAGAAAATTTTCGATCCATGTCCCAGATGCCATTTCCCGACCAAAGCCGTTTGGTATCCCGCATCGGCCAGTCGAGAAACATAGGTGACTTCCTGAGAATGAATGCCACGCTCGGCATCCCTATCAGAAAGGAACATCAAAGCCCCGAGCAGATGATCCTGTGAACGATGAGCAAACTGGCCGGTCAATAAACCAAATCGGGAAGGCGTACAAATGCTGCTGGCGGCATAAAACTCAGTCAACTTCAAGCCTTCTGCTGCCAGACGATCGATGTTGGGAGTCGAGATTTCACTGCCGTAACAGCCGACATCGTGATAACCCTGATCATCCGTGAAAATCATTAAAATGTTGGGCCGCTCGGCGGCGAGTAACACGGGGCAACTGCAAGCACACAAGGCAAGTAGAAAACCACCACAGAAGTTTAGTCTCAAACTCATTGGAAGATCTCCCGAAAAGAATCTCATTCATCAGAGCGGAATAGGGATGGCGAAGCAGGAGTAACTACTTGCAGAATTCAGCTTCTGTTATTGAATTGACTCTATCGGTTCGCAATGAGTTTGAAAAGTCGATGGATTCAGGAAGTTTGATGAGGCTGCTGGATCGTGGACCAGGTCTGGCAGAGTTCAACCAGACGCTCTGCCGATTCACAGTACGAAAAGAATTTCATTTGTTTTAACAGCTCTGGCGTTGCTGCTCGACCGCCAATGATGATAGCGACTCGATCACCATATTTTTGATAGAACGTCTGATACTCCTGGAGAAACTGGTTGACGTCTCGAAGATAAGAGAGGCTGAGCCACAACATTGTGGGGTTCAAAGCATCGATGGCAGAAGCAAAGGTTTCCAGCGGCAAGTTTTCTCCCAATGAGGTCGCATTCCAGCCGATTTCTTTGAGCACGGTTTCAATAACCAGTGAAGGAATTTTATAGGGATCGCCCGAGACTGCCCCGCCAATCGCCTGCGGAGCCTCAGCCGGGGGCTCATCAATCATACGACGAAGGTCATGGATCAGGATTGTGACAATCTCACAGCCACGACGCTCCTGAAAAATCTGAACATCACCGCACTGCCAACGATCACCTATCAGATGCAATGCCGGGACAATTATCGTTTCCATAATTTGCAAAACGCTCAAGCCGGATAAATAAAGCTCAGAAATGATCTGCCTGCTGCGAGTTTCGTCAAGATTAAGCAATGCCTCGCAGAGCTGTTCTGAGAGTTTTTCAGGATCAGCATTTTCATCGGCAGGAAAAGCAGGCAATCCAAGCAATTCAGGATGAACCAATGTCTTGTTGCTGTCCCTGAGGAACTGGAGCAGTGATTTTGTGCCGACACGACGGTGCCCTCCAGACGTGTATTGTGTCTTGAGTCGACCGCTATCACACCAGCGTTTGACGGAAGATTCGCTCACCTGTAAGGCTTCAGCGATTTGTTTTGGACTTAACATCATATGTTCGAGACTGTTTACAGAAGTCTTGGGTTGCTTAGTAAGTTAACGTTTTGGTCGTTTTTTAACCCTCTAATATGTTAAACGATAGCACCTTTACCACCCTAGTCCGATGGCATGACTGTTAAATATTGAATATTTATGAAATTTTGTCTTCAAATCACCTTGCGTAATAAAACAAGCCGTATATTATTAAATGAACGTTTTGAACGTTTTTTAGGTTTTGCAAAATCTTGAGCCCCACATTCATTCTGTACCACAAACCACAAACGGAGATGAACGATGAAATTTTCACATGTATTTGTAGCTGGACTTGCTCTGCTCTCGACCGCAATTGCACCAGTCGCAGCTTGCGACAAGAAGGCAGATATTGTCGACACCGCAGTCGCAGCAGATGACTTCAACACATTAGTGGCAGCAGTCCAGGCAGCTGGTCTAGTGGAAGCACTCAAAAGCGAAGGTCCATTGACTGTTTTCGCACCAACTGATGCAGCTTTTGCAGCTTTACCAGAGGGAACTGTCGAAAGCCTGCTCAAGCCTGAAAATAAAGACAAATTGATCAGTATTCTGAAATACCATGTCGTTGCAGGCAAAGTGATGGCCAAAGATGTCGTGAAATTGAAAAAGGCCAAAACTCTTAACGGGAGCGCAGTGAAAATTGATGCTCACGATGGAGTGAAAATCAACAATGCCACTGTTATCAAGGCAGACATTGTGACCAGCAACGGTGTCATTCATGTGATCGATACAGTTCTTCTCCCATAATCGGGATCAGCTTGAATTTCAGCCTATCGATTTAGCTGATTGGGTCAGGGATTTGACATATCCCTGACCGAGTCAGATTTTTTCAAGAACGAGAATATTTTATTTTACTTCACTCTCTTATTGGCAGTCTTGGAGTCATGTTATGAATCAGTCCCCGGATGTAAAAAATAATGAATTGACGAGTGAAGCAACAAGCGGTCCGCAATTGGTACAATCTCAATCGATAAACAGCATTGCACTGGATCGGAATAAACGACTCACTAGAAAAAGATTGTCAGAACTCGCAACGGCCCTACTCGGGCAGGAAATAGAATATATTTCTGACCGCCGTTATCAGCAAAAAAATGCTGCCAAAGAATTTGAAAACAATGAATTTGACACATATTTACGGAATTTAGAGATGGAGATTCGTCCGAATGACGACTCCTCATCGCTGGAAATGTCTTCTTGCATGGGGCAGGCACCTTTATTGACACCTGAAAACGAAGCTTGCTTTTTTAGTCAGATGAACTATCTCAAGTTTCGCTTTAACCAGCTTCGGTCAAAAATCGATCCTGAAAATCCAGATCGGAAACTCATCCTTGAGGCTCAGGCAAAACTGAATAAGGCGATTTCAATCAGGGATCTAATTATCCGCTCTAATTTGCGATTGGTCATGTCAATCACGAGAAAATTTGTTACCCCTCTAATGTCTTTCGATGATCTTTTCAGTGATGGAGTGATGGCTCTGATGCAGGCCGTCGAAAAATTCGACATCGGACGGGGTTATCGCTTCAGCACCTATGGGTATTACTCGATCTCCAGAAGTATGTATCGTTTCACTAAAAGGCTGCGTAAAAAAATGCTCAGCGTGGAGTCATTCGAGTTAAACTCAGAATCCGACAAAACTGGAGATTCCATTCTGCCGGAACAATCCTGGAGCACACTCTCCAATCAATTGAGTGACATGGTGACCCAACTCGATGAACGCGAACAATGGATCATTCGTCAGAGGTATTCATTTGACGGCCTCGGAAAAGCTCCCACCTACAAACAATTGGCTGAAAAGCTAGGTGTTTGTAACGAACGTGTCCGTCAGTTGGAAAAACGGGCGTTGCTCAAGTTAAGAAATATGCAGGAAACTTTAGTCATTGACGATCTCCTGGAAGTTGCGATGCGTTAAGCTCTGCTATCTCTTTTTCATGAAGTCTGACAGCTTATCTGGCTGCCGGACTTTTTTTATTGACTTATTCAAGTTCAGCCCTAACCATGAATTTACTGTCTCTGGCATTGTTTTTATGGTATAACTGATATCGACATTTGGAATCCAGATGGTGTTCCATGTCTTCAATTCCCAAAATAATGCTCGATAGAGCCCCACCTGCACTTTGCGGAACACATTCCGCCCCGAGAGAACGGATGATTCATGACTGCCAAGCATATTGTGCTGATTGAAGATGATCGAGAAATTTCCACCACATTGCAGGCTGTCCTGAACAATGCTGGCTATCGTGTGACAGCTTGCAACAACGGGATGGATGGTCAAAAAGCGATCACGAGCGAAAAGCCGGATCTCGTCGTGACCGATATGATGATGCCCCGCATGGGGGGATTCCCAGTCCTCGAGTTCCTGAAAACACTCGACAATCCTCCGAAAGTTATCATGGTGACCGCCAATGAAGGCGGGCGGCATAAAGCCTATGCAGAAATGCTGGGCGTGGCGGCTTATCTCCGAAAACCATTCGCGATGGACCTGTTCTTGGACACAATTGCCAATGTGCTCAAAGATGTGGAACCGAGTCCGCCACTGAAACGACGCACGAAAAAAAGCTGATTCTCAGATATTACTGAGCAATCTTCAGTTGATGTTATTGTCTTTTGACGTGTGCCACTGATGAAGTCGGATTGCATGCCATCAAAGACAAAATGCACATCCACGTCCTGCACGCAACCTGACTCTCTTGCTCGGACGGCATCACATGCAACTCGAATTATGCCACAAAGGTCGCCCCGAACGGCCAACCATCAATGCGGGGCATCCACTGAAAAAATTGACGATTGGATAATTCTTGTTTCCAGTTCAGATCGTTACAGGTCAGGCGCACTGCCTGACGAAACGTGCGTGCCGCCTTGATTATTGTGGGCGCAGCCTGCCCTGCACCTTCATCACAAATCCTCGAAGGTCACTTTAGGCTTGCCATGCTGCACGATGCAAACATGGCACCCAGCTCATTTGACTTTCCGCTCTTGCCTCCCCGGATTCGTTTCAAGCTGCATATCCCGAATAACCGATACAGTCGATACGTGCGCGATTTATTACCGCGTGGAAGAAGCTATTCTGGCGATCTCAGAGGGAATTCTGAGTAATCGCCAGCGGCTCTCCGTTATAGATAAATTGTCGTAACTTATTGTCAGGACAGCTATTGTGAGAAATTACAATGGAGACTTAAGTTGCAGTTGGCACGTTGAGGGGAATCTGCATTTCGATGGATCGGGGCAGTCGCGGAAGTTGGTATCGCTGTTCAATTGGGACAGATCCGATACCTGAACTCGCCAGGGGGCAGTAATGAGACGGTTCTCAATTTTTATGATAGTCTGCACACTCTGCAGTGGAGCATTTCCATTGTCGAGCAGTCGGGCCGCTGAACCTGCGACAATCATTACGGCTCGTGATGAGTTCACCATTCCGTTCCGATACGATCAGGAACTCCTCTCCCGCTTGCAGGCCCGCGAAGTGGTGCTGTTCGTTTCGGTGGATGAAGGTCGCAGTTGGAACGAAGCGGCCACTCAACCGATCGATCATCAGGAATTTCAATTTGAACCGACTGGCGAAGGTGAATACTGGTTTTCGGTCTCGATTCGAGATTCCGGAAGACGCCTGCATCCCGACCCCAAGAAAAGTCCACCCGGGTTGAAGGTTGTCGTCGATCGACAAAACCCGGAACTTCAACTTCAATTGACTCGCGAATCGGGAGGCCGCGTTGGCCTTTCCTGGAAGATAAAAGATGCTCATGCCGATGTCGAAACATTGATCCTTGAATTTCGCAATACTTCTGCCGACGACTGGAAGATGGTCTACATTGCCAAAGCCATGTCGGGTCAAACGGCATGGAAAATTCAGCCCGGTCAATTGCCAGAAGTTCGGGGCCAGGTTTTTGATACTGCTGGGAACGTTACACAGAACCTCGTGGTCCTGGGAGAACTTCCTGTAGAGCCAAAACCGATTCAGAAGAAGTCAAAACCGGTCAGCAACATTGAAAATATCAGTGAACCGCATGAAGAACTCTCGTTGCCTGTGTTACAACCTGTTGATAAGCCGAACCCGGAAAGCGTGGCCAATGATGCCATGCCTCTGATTATTCCGAAGCAGGTCAAAGTCGGCGAAAAACCTCAGGCACCAACATTGCCATCGTTTCCATCACCATCGGTCGAGCCACAAATCAGTTCTGTTCCGATGCTGACTGCACCGATGCAGACTCCTGCATTTGAAGCAGTTCCTCAGCAATCGACTTATTCAATGCCCGAAACATATCCATACCAGGCGATAATCCCTGCTCCCATCAATAAGATCGAAGGTGTGCGATCCCGTCATGTCAACGGCCATCAATTTCATATCGATTATCAGGTTGCTGGCGTCGGTCCTTCCGGAGTTGGAGCCGTGGAGTTGTTTATCACACAGGACAATGGTCAGCAGTGGTGGCGGTATGGAGTGGATGCCGATTTGAAAAGTCCGATGGAAGTTTCCGTTCCCAAAGATGGACGCTACGGTTTTCACTTCCGAATTCACAGCGGCGTCGGCAATGCCGAACCACCTCCACAACCGCGACAAAAACCACAAATTGATGTCTTTGTCGATTCCCATCCGCCTCAACTGCAGTTGTTGAAAAGTTATCAGGGACACGGCCCGCATATCAATCAATTGACCGTTCAGTGGCGTCTGCACGACGATTTCCCAGCCGAAAAGCCGGTGTCGTTGTACTACTCCGCCAACGTGAACGGTCCCTGGCAGCAGGTAGACGGCGGCATCCAGAACACGGGCACATTCAGTTTCGAATTGCCCGATCACGCCCCCACTCGAATGTACCTGCGCATGGTTGCTTTCGATGCGGCTGGAAATACAACCGAACAAATCTCACGAGAACCACTCCTCATCGACCTCTCACGCCCGACCGCCCGAGTAATTACAATCGATGCCATTCGGTAGAGTAAGCCGACAAGCACGAAGCGAAAGCGAGAGAGTCAACACACGTTACATGAAAATCATAACCCGAAGCGTGAGCGAGGGGACGGCGCGATTTGTATTGATTGATTGCCTATTAATTTTAAAGGGCGACGGATTTTCTTTTGCGAATACATACAGGTGGTTTAGGAATGCGTTTAACTCAGTTGTAGATTGAACGCCGTCCCCTCGCTCACGCTTCGGGTTGAGATTGTTTTCTTTCCCCAAGTTCCCCTGGGGAACAGGAAAAATATAAATTACACAGATTTCTTCAAAAATACATGACTCTGATTCAGAATCTCTCGCAAAGATTCACAACATGTCTGCACGGAAATCACCGCTTGCTGAAAGTTCGTATGTGTTGACGCTTCCGGGGCGTCGATGGCGAATTGACGGGTTGCTGCTTCCAGTTTGCCGATTTTCTTGCTAAGCATCTTGAAGTAACCAGCAGGATTATCGACACGAGTTTCTAAAGCTCGTGAGGTGTCGAACACGCTGCGAACAATACCCATCAGTTCTGGAAAATCTTCCACTTCATCAGAATGCTTGATGAAAGTCCGTACCATCCACGCATGAGCCATCACTTTCTGACTGGAAGTGACGAGTTGATTCAATTCCTCATTAGTGGAATTCGAATTCTCTGGCTGGGTATTGGATTCTGAATTCACGGAAGTTGCCTGATCATACCTTAGAAATTATTTGACGGTCATTGGTTTTACACGAAATACTTCTGCCAGTGCAAGCAGACCTGCAACGGAGAAAAACAACAATGCAACACCAAGCAATGTATTACTCCACAGCGGATTTCGATTCTCACGCCCGATCATACGTGAACTGTTTCCCAAAATCAGGAGAACGACTGCAAGGAGGGGGATTAGCAACGCACCGCAAATCGCATAGATTTTCTGCAGCGATTTGAAGTTCGTCGAGAGGGCGAGAATCGGGATAAACGCCATGGCGATTAAGTACAGACGATACGGCCAGCTTCGAACGTTGACCGATTGACAATCCCGTTTGCAAAATTTGGCAGCAAGCGATTCATAAACATCAGCAAACAGATACGGCACAGACTGCCAGACACCCAGTAAACTGCTCGCAACCGCTCCCCAGGCTCCGACCAAAAAAATCCACTTCATCGGTGTACCGAAGTTGCCGAAGACTTCCTGCAGTTTCTCAGCGATAACAACAATTGTTTTTGAGGAAGCTCCTTTTTCGATGACAATTTCTGAGCCGATCACCACCATCGCCATTCCAAAGATGGCGGTCATCAGATAGCCACTCGCCAGATCGATTCGACATGTCGGAAGATCTTTGAGAGACACCCGCCCTTCTTCCCGGATCCAGTATCCGTAACAGAGAATTGTCAACGTGCCACCGATACCGCCGAGCAGGGCAATCGTCCAGTTTGTGCCTTGTCCATCTGCATGAGGTATGGTTGGCCAGAATATGCCCGAGAGAACGTCCAGCAGATTTGGCTGCATTGCGACGGCGGTCAACACCACGGTCACGAACATCACACCGATGCAGACAGTCATCACTTTTTCAAAGAGCCGATATCCTCCTGTGAATACCAATCCGACCGCAACAAGACTATGCAGAATTCCCCAGTACCATTTGTCGTTCTCGGGAGAACCAAACACAGGAAGAATCGCATGCATGACGACGCCGCAGGCGCTCATCAATGCTGCGGAAACAAAGTAAGTCCAGAGGATGAGATAGGCTAGAAATGCCAGCAGAAAAATTGTTCCGAAATAGCGAAAACAACCTTCAAGCAGTGTCGTTTCAGTCGCCAGTTGCCAGCGAGTGAGTCCTTCGTTCATCGCATATTTAAAGAGAGCACCGACAATCACCGCCCACAGAATGGCAACTCCCAGCAGACTCCCCGTCAAAGCTCCAGTCGCCAGATCGCCCGCTCCCACTCCCGTCGCCGCAACCAGGATTCCGGGACCAATCAGCTTCACTTTATCGAGTATTCGAGTCATGATTGGTCTGCCTGAATTATTAACCGCCAAGACGCCAAGGAGTATAAGTTAATATATAGGCACGAAGCGCAAGCGAGTGTGTTCTTTATGTGAGACTCACTCGCTTGCGCTTCGTGCTTATATTCTCCTACATGTCTGATTTTATCCAGAAAATATCCTTCTTGGTGGTTCATTATAAGATCATCACCGAGGTTCAATCTGCACCAGGTACGCTTTCAGGTACTCCGTTTCCGGGCAGTGAGCCGCGACGGGATGATCGGACGCCGCTCCCCATTTTCGCAAGAAGCGACCACAACTGTTATCTGGAATCGAGGCTGCGATCGTCTTGGACAATTCCTCTGGCGGCATTAAGCCAGAGCAACTGCAGGAGAGCAGCAATCCACCCGGTGCGACCAGTTGCGTTGCCAGCCGATTCATATCGTAATATTTCTTCCGGCCTTCTTCGTAATCTTCTCGACGGTTAATCAGCTTCGGTGGATCGAGAATTACGACATCGTATTGTTTGCCGTTCGTAATCATGTCCCGCATATACGGAAATGCATCGGCATGTACAAAGCGGATGTTTTGCTTATTCAATTTTGCGTTGGCCTTGGCTGTCTCAATCGCATCTTCATCGAGGTCCACTCCAGTGACTTCAGCCGCGCTGCCTAATCGTTTGGCCTGCACAGAAAATCCGCCGGTATAACAACACAAGTCGAGAACGGATTTCCCTTCGCAGAATTTGGCCAGTTGCTGACGATTGTCCCGCTGATCACAGAAGAATCCGGTCTTATGTCCTTCATCAAAATCGACTTTGAACTTCGTGCCGAATTCTTCAACCATTGATTGTTTCGGACAATCAGGCGAACTGAGCCCCGGTTCGTTAAAACCTTCATGGTCGAGAGAATGCGGGGCCGAGGTGATCCGCCAGTGCTCGGTTTTTAATTCCGCCTGAATCAATTCCAGAATTCCTTGGGCTCGACGATACATCCCCAGCGAAAAGCACTCTGCACTCAGAATGTTGTCGTATCGATCAATCACAATCCCGGGCAGCAAATCCGCTTCTGCATGAATAACTCGATACGCATTGGTATCGGCATCCACCTTGAGCAGATCTCTGCGAACACTGCAGGCCTGCTGAGCGATTCGTTTCCACCAGGCATAGCTGGGGACTTCGTCTGTCCGATTTAAAACTCGAATCGTCGCCTCGGCTCGGGAGTTGAATAGACCATGCCCGAAGTGGGTCCCATCACTCAATTCGAGTCTGACGAGATCGCCCGGTCGGGCACGGGTATCAAAGTTGCCGAGCCGTTTGCGATAGAGAATGGGATGCCTCACGGGAGCCTTCACTTCCACGACAGGAAGATTCCCGGACGGCTCTTCTTCCAGATCGATCGGTAAAAAATGTTCTTCGGCCAGTGGGCCACGCGAAACCGGTTTGGAGTTTCGCTTCACATGCTTCATGTAAGGTTTTCTTTGAGGACTCATAAGGAGCTTAATTTGATAGGTCAGGAATTGCCTGATGATTTTTTGGTTGATCAACAAAGGTGGCGGATCGCACTCGTCTTATAACACAAGCACGACTTGTCTGCTCGCATTATGACCGCAGCAAATTAAGAATGTAAGGATCGGACAGCGATTCTGCGATGTATTTCGCACTCGAGAAGTCCTGGCCTCGGCTGAATTCATGTGGGACAGACACAATATGAGTCCCCGCAGCCGCGGCTGCCTTCGTGCCATTGCTGCTGTCTTCAAGTACAAGAACATTCGCTGGGGAGTGTCCCAACTCATGCGTCGCTTTTAGATAAATCTCGGGATGGGGCTTCCCGTGTTCCACGTCGTTCGAGGTGAAAGTCTTCTGGAATCGGTCGAGGATGCTGAAGTGTGTCAAAATCTCTTCGAGATAGTCCCGACCGGAAGAGGTCGCCACCGCCTTGGGCAATTCCTGCTGTTCGATAAGATCGAGCAAATCAAACAGCCCCGGCATCGGCTCGATGTGATCGAACAGCAGGGCATGAAAAATCTCATTCGACTCGACCTGCAACTCTTCGATGCTCTCGGTGAAATTGCAGTGATCAATCATCTCAGCAAACGCTTCATGAGCCCGGCGACCCATCATCCGATCGATCACAGGCTGCACATCGGTTATCCCGCGCCGCCGTAGAAGCTCGGTGCCTGTTTTATTGAAAATCATTTCCGTATTAAACATCAAGCCATCGAGATCAAACACGACAGCCGTAATCTTAGGTTTCATCAGGTTCTTTTCGATTGAAGTTCCGGCAAGCGAACTGACGATTATCAGTTTTAAGCCATTGCACTACAGTTCCTGGGTTGGATTTACATAGCGTAACTCAAGAAGATTCGCTTGTCGAATCCGTCGAGAAGTCCGAGAAGGGACAACAGGCCTTAGCTTTTCAGTTGACGAATATTGTCTACAAATCAGCAATTACTCAAACAGCGGCCGGACCACTGGAGTGGAGTTGGCAGTTTCATCGGAGAAGACGGGATCCTGAAGATACAACTCAGGATTCAGTTCGAGTGCTGCCCCTGCTTCGGGGAGTAGAATGGGCGTAGGTGTCAGTTCGGTATCCGTTTCGGATTCCGGTTTCTGATCTTGAGAATTTTCATACACTGGAATCTCTGAAGGCATTTCCTCAGGAGTCATTAAGTAGGGCATTCCCATTTCTTCGACAGGTTCAGCAATGATTTCCTGATCGTTTGGATCTGGAGTCATTCCGTGACTGATCACACGCGGAGGTTTGATCCAGCGTGGAACTTTCGGCATCGGCTGTTTCAGATCAGACTTGCGAGCTGCGTACTGATGGGCACCTTCTGACCAAGGTCCTTCCGAGGTATGCACGCCGCAATATTCGAGATAGGATCCTTTCTCAAAGTGCACGTTTCTGATCGCAACATTGTAATCCAACACCGCTGAATAATAAGAGCTTTTTGCAGAGGCAAATCGTCGCTGAGCTTCCAGGACCAGATTCAATGGAGCTTGATCGGCTTCATAAGCAGCATTGAGTGCATTCACCTGATCCCCAGCCGCTTCAAGACGCTCCCGCACTGTCTGCATCACTTCCCATGCTCGGACCGATTCAGACATCGCATTGCTTAGTTCAAGTACGATTACGCGTTCCTGTTCTTTGAGAACCTGACGAGCACGAGCCAGTTTGAACTCCGCATTTCTCATCCCGGAATGCGCCTGGCGATTTCCCAGTGGGACATCCAGTTCAACTCCGAGTTCCCATTCCTGGAAACGTCCGCTCGCCAAATCTCCGTAAGCACTATCGAAGCGGGGTGCACCACCATTACTTGGATTCGTCAGTGTTTCCCCAAATCCACGCCAGCGATACAACGCAACCAGGTCGAGATCTGGCAGCAGCAATTTCTTGGCAGCGATCATCTCAAGTTCACGCTGTTTAATCACCCATTTCTGTCGACGAAGTTCTGGTCGTTGATCGACTGATTCTGCCAGATTTGTCTCCCAGTTGAAACAGACGGGAGCAGCCAACGGTTCATCGACAGGTCGCACCAGGCTGCCATCGTTAATCGGCATGCCAATCAGATATCGCAGGCGTCGTTCCAGTCGGAGCACTCCTCCATTACTTTTGAACGAACCGGCTGAGGTTCCATTGTAGGTTTTCGTATTGTCTTCCGGACGCCCGTTCAAGGCATTCTGCATATCTTCTTCGAAGCGATAATACTGCTCGCGAGCCTGGGCTTCCTTATCGGCTTCACCACCGGCTCTGCCAAGTTGTTTCAGAGCATCCACCCGTCTCCACAATTCCAGAGAGGCATCCCGAGCGGCGATCTTCGTCTCCAGGTCTCGATAAGCAAAATACAAATCCCAATAGGCATTCTCGACTTCAGCGACAAAATCGCGAATCGCAATCTCAAAATCACTTTGGGAAATGTCGGTATTAGTTCGAGCAATTAAGACACCATTGTAGAGGCCAGGAGTCTGGCTGTTACCGACGGTTTGCCAGTAATCGACGCCGTAACCTTTTAGCAACGGTTGACGCATCTCGGCTTCGAGTTGAGTCGTCCAGGCTCCGGGGAATTGGTTTCCGGGAGCGTTATTTTTGTCGTAATCGGTAATGTTTCGCAGATAGTATTCTGTACCGGAGGCAGACTGTTTCCCCAGCTGGGCCTGCAAAACGGTCGCTTCCTGCTGCAGTAATCGTGTACCACCTCCGAAGAACTGATTGTTCAAAGCCCGGTCGTTGTTCTGATGAATCACGCTGGCACCAAATGAGGTGTCAAAGGCACTCAAGGCAGCCTGGACACCAAAGCGCGGATCGGATTCGACCAAAGCCGGATCGAACGACGTGGTCACGGATTCGGGAGATCGCAGAATGGTCACTCCCAGATTGCGAATGACTTTCGATTTTTCCAGAGCCAGTGAAACGGCTTTGGAGAGTTCAAGGTTGTGATAGGTAATCGAATCGAGATCGGTCACCAGACTGATCGGGTTACTGTTGAGCAATGCATCGCTGGGAACCGGTTGTTCCAGCTGAGGATATTCAATTTGAGCAGCAGCGGTCTGGTAATACTTCTGAGTTTCCGTTGAGACCCCAGCGGTTGGTTTACCGGGCCAGTGACAACCGGTCAACTGACATAACGCCAGCGAAAGTGTTCCTATACTGAATAGAAACAGCCCCCGCGCAAATCGATTGACCGTTTTTGAACGGACAGGCTCGAAAGCATCAAATTGTGGAGTTGGCTCAGCCAAAATTGATCCCGTCCCTGGGAAATAATGTCCATTGCGAGCTGAAAGTGTCACAATGCGTCCTGTCAAATGACAACAACGAACTCAAAATGTAAGTACACCTTCCATCGTTCTATCGGTGATTGGAGTGGGGTGAAACAAAGAAAACACGACCGAAATGATCCGCAAGACCGGAATGACAGTAATAAGCAACCTAAACAACCTATATTGACAGATATACGTTCTTCAAAAACTTAACTTCAGGGACAATGCAATTCGAAGTGCAGTCTGATAAAACGCAGTGAAGAAGGTCGGACTGTTTTTGATCTCAAGTCAATGTGGCAGGACGCTTTGCTGCCCCATCCATAAATGTCTCATCGATTTCCTATGCAAAAATCAAAATCCAATATTGCTGAAGAAATCAGCCAACTTGTTCCAGAAGCGACATCCTGGTTGCTTTGGCAGATTGATTCCGAAAATGGCTTTCATCTTGTGGCCAGTCACGGATTTGGTGACCAGGATGCCACTTCAATCTATCAGAAATGGGCAGGGCATCACGAATTATTACAGCGAGCTGCGGAACAAAAGACCGTCCTCAAGGCTCAGGGACAAGCCTCGCAAATCAAATCGTCTGAGGCGGTCAGCCTGGAACTGATCGCCGTCCCACTGATTGAAAACGATGTCGCATTAGGCATCTTTGAAATGATTGTCACGAATCAAATTTCGATGGAGCCATTTTTACAATCCGACCGCATTCACCAGGTGACTCACGAGTATGGGCCAGGGTGGCTCAAAAATTTACTTCCAGCGACTCCAGATAATAATTTTCAATCTCTGGAATTGCTGCAGCAGTTCTGGCGAATCCAGCAAGAGACTCCCCCCGCTGAATGTTTGCAGGCGTTGCTGGAATTACTGGTCGTCCATGGTTACACAAATCGCTGCAGTCTTTTTCAAAAGGTGGGGCAAAAGACTCAATTGCTGGCAATCAGCGGTGGATCGGAAATCGACTCCCGTTCTCCAGCGTTGCGTAATCTGACACAGTTTGCCAGTACTCTTTTCGACAACGATTTCCCAGAGCCCAGAACGTTCCAGGCACAAGACCTGAAAGACTATTCATTATCTGCTAAATCAATTCACGTTTTTGAAGTCGATCCTGCAGGACAGTTTCATCATCCCTCCCGACTCCTGCTTGAATCGTTTCAAACTCCCCGGATGACAATCAATCCCGAGTTGATCGAGGAGTTTCCCGTATGGCGACTGGTGTTATCTGCTCAGAAAAAGCAGACTTCAACAAAACGTTCGAGAAGCTGGTGGCTGTGGCCTGCAGGCTTGGTCATTGCAGCCGTTCTTGTACTCCTGCCAATACCGATGACAATCTCTGCTGAGGGATATCTTGTTCCGGAGGATCGAAGAAATCTGTATGCTCCGGAAACGGGCACGATCCATGCCAATGATTTGCATCTTCCAGAGAATCGTATCGTCGACAAAGATCAACTGTTGTTGACGATTACGAGCCTGGATCTGGAAACTCGCTTGAGTGCTCTGGATGGCGAAGTTGCCACTCTGAATGAGCAGATTCGCAGCCTGCGTAACACCCGCCCGGAAGCGGAACGCCGCAATGATGGCCGGGATACGGTCGATGTGAACATCGGGATCCGACTGGCTGAGCTCAAAGCAGAACTACAGGGCCTACAGGCAGAACAGTCTCTAGTGAAACATCGTATTGAGTCTCTCAAATTGAACAGTCCGCTAGCCGGACAGATTCTCACCTGGGATGCCGAGCATCAGCTAGCCGGTCGCCCTGTGCAGTCGGGTCAACACCTGTTGACGGTAGGTGATCCTCATTCCAGTTGGGAGGCGATTGTCGAGGTTCGAGATGTTGATTTGCAATTCGTGAAACAAACTCTGGAAGCGGCTCCCCAACAGGAGTGGAAATTGGTTTCGCTGGCAGAAGCAAAGAGTCGCTGGAGCGGAGTCCTGAAAATCCTCTCGCCGACTGTCGAACAACATCCGACGGGCCAGGCGTTTGCAGTCGCAGCGATCGACTTGCAGGCACCGGAAGCTGACCAACTCCCAGGAACACGAATTCGGGCTACTCTCGATTGTGGGAAATATCCACTCGGATATGTGATTTTTCGAGCCCCAATCGAAACCCTGCGGTCCTATCTATGGTGGTAAAGCAGATTGACAATACCTGGACAGGGATCGGACTGTTGAATAATTGAAATGCTTTCTGGAGCATTTTCAAAATCACCTGCAGCGTTCAGCAGGAGCAAACACAGCGTTTTTAGGACATTTGATGTCCATGCGACTGCAGATACCATTTGAAAATGGTCTAGAGCCTGTCCCAATTGGAAAGCGGATTTCCTTTAGCATCTTAAACAGGACCAAACGAGTTTGATTATTTCCCGGTTTTCATTTGAAAGCCGTAAACAGCATAATCAAAACTGAATTGCTGATGTTTTATCGGTCGGTTTCGACCTGATTGAACTGGTTGACTCCCCCACGCTGGAAGAAGTCAGACAGATCGACCACGGCTGGGCCGAGCAGGAACATGAACACGGCCGGCATCAGACATAGAACTGTTGGAAACAACAGTTTGAATGTCGCGGCATTGGCTTTCTGATCGGCTCGCTGTTGTAAAGTCGCTCGCATTCCGTCGGAATATTCGGTCAATGAATCGCTGACGTTCGTTCCCATGCGTTCGGTTTGAATCAACAGGGAAGACAACGAGTGTAACTCAGGAACATCGACACGTTCGTTGAGGTTCATCAGGGCATGTTCGGTTGTGCTTAAGTCGGCTTGTTCGGCGACGATTCGCAGTTCTTCGGACATCGCCGGATAGGTTTCGGAAATTTCCCAGGAGACGCGAGCCAGAGCCGATCGCAAAGTCATTCCCTGACTGACGCACATATTGAGCAGGTCAATCACGTCCGGCAAAGCGTTTTCAATTTCCTTACGACGTTGAGCCGCTTTGGAGCGGATGAAAACCCGCGGCATCGCCCAGCCGAGCCCGGCACCGACAACGATTAACAGGATAAAAATCCATTCAATTGCTGGTGGAGCCAGAATCAGAAGGCCGCCGAAAATCAGGATCGGTGCCATCAGTCCGAGATACCGAGCGGCTGCAAAGTTATCGTAGGCGTGAGGAGTGTAATATCCGGCCTGAATCAGATCTTTCTTCAGTGCCGCCTTTCGCTCGTCGGTTTCGGGCATCAATGAAGCGAGGGCTGGTGTTAAACTTGATCCATATCGATAGTCGCTACGATCCGCGAAAGGAATGTCACTGGAACTGACTCGTGGCAAATCGACCTGTTGCCCAGTGATCGGTTTCCCGAACAGAGAGCGTGATGTCCAGCTTCGTTGTTTGCCTGTGTACTCTCGGGTTTCTTTGGAGGAAGCGACCTGGAAAGTACGTTGAGGTTGAGACGATTCTTTCACCATCGACTCTTCGGACGAAAGAACCGGCATTGGTTCATCGACTTCATCGCGTTCATCGCGGAAGATGGAATCCTCAGCTGGTGCGAGGACTCGTTGATCGCCACTGGTTTCATCTTTAAGCAGGGAATCAGCAGAGCGAGCAAATGATTGCCGAGAATCGTCTGAAGTCAGGGTCACTGCAGGCTGATCGCGATCCCGCTGCATCTCTGGTCGAGGCTGAGTCTTTGTGGCAGGGGTCGACTTCGACGAAGACCCACTAGTGATCCAGCGAAAAAACCGTCTCAAGAGCATGATGGCCAACAGGGCGCAAGCAGCAATGAAAATCCAGATCGCAATCTGATATAGAGTCGTGCCTGCAAATTCGGTCTGTTGTAAGTATTCTCGGATATTCATAATCGTCATCCAAATGGCTGAGCCGGTTTGTTACGAAATTCGCTTTTATAGATTCATTTCGGGCGCCCCATCGCAGCTAGGCGATGGTTGCGTCCGATTAATTTTTCAACTGATCGTAAAAATATACGCACAATGCGTATGCGAATAACCGTGCCTTCACTGGCACGGCTCGCTTGTTTCTTACGTGTTCTGAGTGTTTCCCAGAATTCTCCAGATCCAGATCGCTCCTACGATTTCCAGAAAGATTCCCATCATCGTGATGAAGAAGCCCCAATCAGAATTCATTAGTCTGCTCAGGTAATTTGGATCGCGGAAAATAAAGAATGCCAGAATCGCTGGTGGCAACAGGATCATCAAAATAGCCGTCGCCCGGCTACCTGCTGTAATCGCTCGCAAACGTCCCAGGAACATCGATCGATCTCGAAGTGTCTTCGAAAGTCGCTCCAAAACTCGAACCAGATCTCCCCCAGTCTGCTGGTGAACGCTCAATGCAGTCGCCAGAATTCGCAGGCCATTCACACCCGTTCTTTCTGGAAGTTCGTACAAGGCTTCATTCATGGTGACGCCCATCTGCAATTTACGAACACAGTGGTCCATTTCATCACCGAGTGGACCGGGGGTATCTTCTGCCACCATTTCCAGACACTGATCCAGACTCCGTCCCGTACGGGCGGCTCGGGCCAGTTCATCAATCATCGGTGGCATTTGTCGTAAAATCATCGATTGTCGTCTCGATCGCATCGCCATCAGAATTGCAATCGGAATCGCAAAACCAAGCAGTACTCCAATAGCCGTTGCAATTGGGTCTTCCAATACAACGTATATGAAAATGCCCATCGCAATAGAAAGCCAACCACATAACACAAGTGCGGCCATCGGAGAAATCGGCAAACCCGATTGAATCATCAGTCGATCAAACCACGTATTAATCCCGTTCAATCCACTTGTGTTCTCTGAAGTCGCATATTGATCCTGCGGCTTGAGAATGTCCGCGAATTCGGGGCGCGATTTGATTTGATTTGGTTGTGAATATCCTGTAGCCATCGCGGCAACCTTTTCGATTCCTGTCGAAGATGTTCCACTCGCGAACGATTCACGTTTGGTCATCTTAGCAGTCATTGATAAGAATAAGTTTGACTGGGGTCGAACAACGTGAGCCCCCAGTTCTTATTCAGAACTTTGTAGGACAGGCTTCCAGCCTGTCTGCAATTCTCTCTTAAACAGGCTGGAAGCCTGTCCTACGGCAATCGATCTCTAAAAATTTATTTCTTTTCCTGAACAATATACTCACCACCTGCGATCAACTCACGTGCAGTAAACAGGTCCATCGATACATCGTGGCCCAGAGTTGTCATGCGACGAATACATTCCGGCTCATAACCCGTTGCATAGAAAGCTCCTTCGGCTTTGCCATCTGAACTGATTCCGGTCATGCGGTAGACGAAAATGTCTTCCACGTTGTATTCCCCTTCACGAGTTCCAGCCACTTCAGAGATACGCATCACTTTACGTTCGCCAGTGCTCAATCGAGAAACATGTACCAGAATCTGCAGAGCAGAGGCGATGTATCGTCGGGCAACTGTCGGAGTCAATTCGGCACCGGACAACGCGATCATCAATTCAAGACGATCGAGTGCGTCGCGGGTGTCGTTGGCATGAACGGTACTCATCGAACCGTCGTGACCCGTATTCATGGCCTGGAGCATTTCCAGAACTTCACTTCCACGAGCTTCGCCGACGATGATCCGATCCGGACGCATACGCAACGAGTTTCGCAGCAGTTCGCGTTGAGAAATTCCCCCTTTGCCTTCCACGTTCGGCAGGCGGGTTTCCATACTGACAACATCGGTTTGTCGTAACTGAAGCTCGGCGGTTTCTTCGATGGTCAAAACTCGTTCGGTCATCGGAATGAACCGGCTAAGCTGGTTGAGCATCGTCGTTTTACCGGCACCGGTACCACCGCTGAGCAGAATGTTCATTCGGCCTTTCACACAGGCGATCAGGAAGTCGGCCATCTCGCGAGTGAGTGTTCGAGATCGAACCATGTCCTCAAATTCGACAGCTGTTTTACTGAATCGTCGAATGGAAAGCGTTGGCCCCTTGCTCGTAAGGGGCGGGATGACAGCGTGCAGACGAGAACCGTCTGGCAGTTTGGCATCGACCATCGGCGAAACTTCGTCGATACGTCGCCCCGCACGACCGACGAGTCGTTGAATCAGATGCAACAGGTGATTGTTATCGGCAAACCGAACATCGGTTCGTTCCAGTTTACCGCGACGTTCCACAAACACCGTGTCGGCTCCGTTGATCAGCACATCGCTGACTTCTGGATCGTTCATCAATGGTTCGAGGGGACCGAAGCCGTACATCTCGTCCATGATCTCGTTGACCATCTGTTCCCGTTCCGATTCGGGCAGATAGGCGGAGTGCATGTCACACAGATGTGCGGCCAAGGCTCGCAATTGTTTACGAAGTTCGTGTTCAGGAAGTTTGCCTGCTTTTGACAAATCCATCGCATCGATCATTTGACGATGCAGACGTGTTTTCAATTGTTGAAACGCACGTTTGGATTCTGCATTGGATTCGTAGTCGTAATCGGCTTCAGTCATAGTCGCCATGATCAATCTTCCTCAATAACGATTCTGTTTTGACGCACTCGTCAAATTAAGTATTTTCTTATCGCTGGTAGGGCAGGCTGGAAACCTGTCCTGAATATCTCTTCAACCGATACATTCACATGAAAGAGTGATTACCGGCTGACATAAATCTTGTATACGTATTTGTTGGATTCGTTCGTTTTTGGTTCTATCATCATCCTGGCCAGGTTTGGTGGCAGATTCGGGTAGTCGGCCATCTCATTAAAGAATTGAGTCAGCACTGCAGACTTGGTCGTCAGTACAGTCGGTTGAACAATAACGGTAGCCGATTCGCCTGATTCAGGAATCACCTTCAAAATTCGAATAGCGACAACACCTTCACAACTCAATGAGGTCCAGCCGGGAACGTCTATTGCAGTGGCCTGATTATACAATAGACACAACCTCTGTTGACCGATTTGAGATTCCATTGCGAACTGGATGGGTGTCGTAATATTGCCCAGTCCGGTTATTTGCATCTCTTCCTGAGCCTGTAACCGATTATTCCAGGGTTTCATGTCGAGTTGAGTCAAACCGTTGTTGATCTGCTGAATGATTTTCTGGTCGTTCAACTCATTATTGAAGTCGAGCAACTGAACGTTGCCTTTAAGTGGATCCGATTTCAGCGGGACAGATCGGAGGGTGATCTCCGGGATTCCGTCGGACTGTTTTACGACTTCATGTGTGACTTCATTGTATGCGTAATCATCAGCTCCGTGAGCTGCTTCAATCATGTTGGCCCAGGTATCGGTTCGCTTCCCCAGAGGATCATTCGCCAGTATTGCCAGCGGGAGTGCGGGAATCGGTCGTGCCGGTGCCGCAACAAAATGATCGATATGATTATCGAAAGTGACTTCAACAATCATGGTCGCATCGGCATAAGCCCGTTTGGTCACGCCGGGATAAAACAGATTGATCGGGTTCCCTAAATCGCGAGAACGGCTGGCCCGTACTTCGACGACAGAAGGATTTTTATTTGTGAGTAGAAAGACCGTTTCGGGGTCGATGCCATTGTCGACACGACGACCAAACACAATATCGGTGTCATCACCGGTAATTGTCAATGAGACCGGCTGACCGCCAACCAGATTGCTGGCAGCGACTTGGGCGGCTCGTTGTTTGGCCTGTTCGACAGCAGCATCGGCATCGAAGCCAGGTTTGAGAAGTTCATCACCCAGATAGTCACCAGCCGCTGCCAGGGCAGTGGCTTCGGCGACATTCTGAAGTTCAATTTCGGCTGCGTCTATCCATAATTTGTTCATCACCAGAGCCGAGGCAGCGGCAACGACCAGCAACGAGAACGCAATCGCCGGCAACAGCGTACCGCGTCGCGTCGAATTGTTGTTCTGGTTGGAAGGTTGCGTTTTCACAATCGCCTCATTGTCTTGATGATCAAATTTTGCTTGGGAACGGAATGACGAGCCGCAAGCATTTCTGGGAATCAAAAGTGTCTTCAGGCTTTTCCAATTTTACCGGGTTCTAAAAATGAATCACGATAGAAATTCTGGAATCGCCATGTTTCCACGGGGATCGTCAGAACCTGAGTTCACCGGTTCTGACATATACGTGAGATCAGGCAGACGGGTTCAGACGTCCGTTGGAACGCAACTGAGAATTTACCGTATTAGGATTCTGTTGCGTTTCGGGATTGCTGGGCGTCGGCGGTGAAACCTGAGTTCCACGGTAGCCGTTGTAGCCGCCTCGTCCCTGATATCCGTTTCCATATCCGCCATTATTATTTCTCGGTGGAGCCCAGCCCGGGGTTTCAATCCAGGGAGTTGCTCTGTTCCAGTTGTCATCGTAATTATCATCCCACTCGTCACCATAACCGATGACCGAACGAGAACCTCTTCGCCAGATTTCTGTCAGGAAAGGTTTATCCTTTTCTGGTGGTTCTGGCAGTCCCAGGATTTCTTCGAAGTAAGCCCGATCGGCTTCCGCCACATCGACACCTCCAGAACCTGGTCCGTCGGGAGCATATGTCACGACAATCTCACCATGCTTCTGTGCTTCGAGCATGATGTTCGCCTGCATCGGTGTGACTTCGAATGTGATGGTATTTGCACCGCGAGAAAGGTCGGTTCGCTGAGTCATTCGATTGATGGCCAATACGCGGACACCCTTGAACATCGTCATCGTGAATCCACCACGGTAGCGTGCATCGCCCTGGTTATCGTTGATGGAAAGATGCACATCGACGTAGTCATCTGGTTTGATCAAGCCATCGACCAGATCGGTACTGTTGCCCAATCCAATCGTCAGGGCTCGCATGCCTGGATTCATCTCTAATGGAGGCCGTTCATCAGGTGCGTACAATTGATTGGTTTCAATTGCTTGAGCCTGCGGAATATCCTTCTTAGCGTATCGACCAATAATCGCGTCCTTGTTCAGGATTGTTTCGCGAGTCATTTTCGATTCGTCCAGACGACCGTTCACAATGTGATCGCTTGTAATGTAAGTTCCTGCAGGAATATCTGCAGAGGCCATGGGCACTGTTCGCACAGTGCTGACCGGTTCTGGTGCTTCGCCGACCCAGAAAAAGGTCTTAACGATATAAAACAAGACAAGCAGGCCGATGACGCCGAGCATCAGCAACGTAATTAAGGCTGGTGTTAGTACTCTCACGATCCCCTCTCCGATTCCAAAAAGGCTGTCTGATCATTGAAGTCAGACAATTGTTCCCCATTGTATTGCCGAATTCCGGCTGTTCCCAAGCTTATTTCGTCCATGCCGAATTGGCTTTCAGCTCCATCGCGAAAGCCTGAGTCATATTCAATTATTCTTTTTGCATCACCGTTTCAGCAATCAAATATTGATCACTCAAACTGAAACCTACTGGCCAAAGCAGGTCTGGCGAGGCCACACCCATTGGCACTTTGACGACAACCACACACGGGTCGCCGGCATATTTTCCCATTTCTGCTTTTACAACCGCATTCCGAGCCATTTTCGGCCCCAGCGACTGCATCACAGACTCCTGAATAAATTCTTCCGTCGTTCCCGGATAAGTCGCCGCCCGGGCTCCCACCCGACTGGCCTCAACAACAGTTCCTCTTGCGAAAAACAGCATCGAGAATTCGAAAAGACCGAACAGGAGCAGCATCAGAATTGGCAGTGTTAATGCCAGTTCCATACTGCTGAAGCCTTTTCGGGTTATTCGCTTACGATTTGATATCATGTCGATGATCCGAGTTGTCTGTTCAAATTAAAGTCCACGGGAGTGGTGGCCAGCTCACTGTGTAGGCCATGATCAACAAACCCCATGTGGCGAATGCGATAGGTAAAGCATAGGCCATAATTCGACGCTGTTGTTTTTCCTCAACCGTTTCTGCTTTTCGCTTCTCGCCAGCTTTTGTCGGTTTCCCCGTCGCCAGCATTTTCTTTTTCATCCGCTTAGGCCCAATCATCAGTACATTTCCAATCACAATGCAAATGGTGACAAGAACAACAATAAACGTACTGACAATCAGAATGTATAAAGACCATTTGAAACCCATCCAGACGGACAACGCTCCAAACAGTTTCACATCTCCACCGCCTGCTGTGCCGATCATCCATAATAGGAAAAGCACACCAAAACCGACCAGAAATCCCAATCCGCCTGTGGCCAGTCCCGAAAACTGATCGAACACGCCCTGATAAATCCACCCCGCAAAAAACATGGGCAGAGTCAGCTTATTGGGAATCTTGTAATATTTTTGATCCCAGATCGTCGCCGCCACGGTGTAACCAATGACCGCCACTAAAAAAACTACAGGTTGTATCTGATCCATATTGGCCTCGATGCCAGTTTGTGGAAGCAACTGAATCTTCAGGCTTCCCGAGTCAATCAATTGGCCCTGGTTGAATTGTGTGTCAACTTTTCTTGACGCGTGTTAAGTCAATTTCAACCGGGTTTACGCAGTCTGTGTTGCAATCATAACACACGTTTTCACTGCAAAATGTACATGTTGACATTTTCCTACAGATTCCGTGTTTGCATTCGGTCAACAAAACTTCGCAATCGTTTCAATCGCTACCAGCGGTCTGATGCACAAAGCTTGCAGACCACGCACTGCCCTGACAAATACATTGCTGACTTGGCTAGCCCCCTACATATTATTCTCACCGAAACATCTCAAGAAAAACGCCACCGCCGTTGAAGGATCTTTTCAAGTCGCGATAATGAAACTTCACTAGGATTTCATTCATTGCGGATCTCAATATGCTGAAAATTGCCACCAAATTCGCCCCCGACGAAGCCACCTTATCCTTAGCCTGGCGAGCCGGATTCCGCTATGGAGAGTTTTTTCTCACTCCGGAAATTCTGGCAAAAGTCAATGCAATCGTTAAAACAGCCCAAAACTATCCTATCGAATATGTCCCGCATTTCCCCAATAAAAAAGTGACTAAAATGGCAGCTCAAGCCTGCGTTGATCTGTACAAAAGGCTCGATTGCAAAGCGATAGTCATTCATCAACCGATGCTCGATCAATGGGGAGCCAGCATTCAGGAATGGCATCCGGACATTTGCTTCGCGGTCGAGAACCATTATCTCACCGAAGAGCAGTTCTGGGAATGGGCCGATAAAAATCCTGGACTCAATCTCGATATCGAACACCTCTGGAAATTCACGCTGCAGGATGCTCCTCTGCCTCAAGTGGTCGAGTTCTTCTCAAAATTTCTGGACCGCTATGCCGATAAACTCAACCACATCCATCTGCCCGGCTACATCCCTGGAGCCGACGAACATCGTCCGATGTACTGTTCACGCGAATTGATGTATGCCGTTTGGCCATTGCTGGAAAAGAAACAATACACGGGCTTGATTGTCAGCGAGATCAATAAACAGTATCAAACCTTCCAGGACTTACGCATGGACGCTCTGCTCTTCGAAGGCTGGCATTCGCAACAAAAATCAAAATAGACACCATTTTCAATACATCTAAGAAGTAAACACCATGAACCACACGCTAAGTCATCAACAAATCGAACGCGCCCGCAAAGTCATTCCCGGTGGAGTCAACAGCCCTGCTCGTGCCTTCGGAGCCGTGGGCGGGGAACCGGTCGTTATCGATCGAGGGCAGGGAGCCTACCTTTACGACCTGGATGGCAATCAATATATCGATTACATCGGCTCCTGGGGGCCGCAAATTCTCGGGCACCGACATCCGCAAGTGATGCAGGCCATCAGCGATGCCCTCGCCAAAGGAACCAGCTTCGGTGCGCCTTGTGCCGCCGAAACTGAAATGGCTGAGTTCCTCTGTGAAGCCGTTCCGTCTCTCGAAAAAGTCCGCATGGTCAACTCGGGAACCGAAGCAACTATGTCGGCAATTCGCGTCGCCCGTGGATTTACCGGAAGGGATCGCATCATCAAATTCTCCGGTTGTTATCACGGTCATGTCGATAGCCTGCTCGTTCAAGCTGGCAGTGGAGCCCTCACGCTGGGCACTCCGTCCAGCCCCGGCATCCCGAAAGGCTGTACTCAGGATACGCTTTCGCTCGAATACAATGACTGTCAGCAACTTGAAGAGACCTTTGAAAAATTCGGTTCAGAAATTGCCTGTATCATTCTTGAACCTGTCGTCGGTAATATGGGAACCGTCATTCCTGATAAGGAATTTCTGCAGACCTGTCGGGACTTGTGTACAAAGCATGGAACCGTGCTGATTTTCGATGAAGTGATGACCGGCTTCCGCGTTGCGTTTGGATGTGCCCAGAGCCTGTTCGGCATCACACCCGACATGACCGCGCTCGGCAAGATCATCGGCGGGGGCATGCCGGTCGGTGCTTACGGCGGACGAGCAGACATCATGGCCAAGGTCTCTCCAGATGGCCCGGTTTATCAGGCGGGCACGCTTTCCGGAAATCCCGTCGCCATGGCAGCCGGCCTGTCAACTTTAAAATTACTTCGCGATGTCAACCCGTATCCGCATCTCGAATTGATGGGTGAAAAACTGGCAGCTGGTCTGACCGCAGCGGCTCAGGCAGCAGGCATCCCGCATCAACTCGCCCGCGTCGGCAGTATGCTGACCCTGTTCTTTAATCAGCAGGAGGTCAAAAACTACAGCATCTCCAGCCAGAACGACACCTCGCGATTCGCCAAATACTTTCACGGTATGCTCAACCGGGGCATCTATTTGCCATGCAGTCAATACGAGGCGATGTTTATTTCCAACGCCCATACCGAGGAAGATCTGGATAAAACAATTCAGGCGGCTCAAGAAGTTTTGAAAGAGATTGCGTGATCGGCGTATGATGCCTGATGTAAAATCACTATGCGCAATTATTTGACAGTCATGATTTTTCTTTGTATTAGCAAGTTGCTTGGTGGCACGTCCCAGAACGAAGTGATGGGCGTGGAAAATGCGGACGACCACGCCTTTTGTGTTGCTCAGAGAGTGCTACCCATGAACCAATCATTTCGACTTCAATCTTATTCCAACTGTATATTGATTGCACACAGTCATTAAGAGCACTCGGTCATTTTGAACATGTTTTGTAATTCGGCCTCGAGCATCATTACAAAGCAAAGCCCTCAGAATGTTGGATTTTCTGAGGGCTCATGTTTTGTATTCACACATCTGGCAACAGCAAAGAGTGCAGATGGCATTGAATCAATTCGTTCATTCGGATTCTTTTGTCTCGACTTCACCGAATCGAATGTGGCTGCGTTGGATCCAGGCATCGTCTTCTTTGACTGTCGTTGAAGAAACCGATTTCAGCTGCTTGAGGACGTTCCACATCGCCCGGGAAATTTCCGCCTCGTCAGAGTTGATTTCTTCGGATTCCAGTTGTTGCTCAATTCCCTGTTTCGCATAAGGTTCCATCAAGCTCCATAATTTTGACAGATCGACATGACTGAAGCAGGACATCGGCTGATCGATGTTTTCAATCGGGGAATCGATAGTGAGCTTGTTCGATTCCAGTACTTTCATCGCAAAGTTCTTATCACTCGTAATCGCAGCCAGATTGTCGCTAACGACACCAACCGGCAGGATCGGAATTTCATTTTGTCCCTCTGCGATCATCTTTTTCAGATCCTGATGATAGAGTGTTCCCCCTTCGACTTCATCAGCTGTCGGCTTTAAAATCACGACAGGATCAGTATCGTCGGGAGACATCACGCTCGCTTTAACGAGCAATTGATTGAGGGCTTTGCGATAACCATCGCAGGCCTCGACGAGTTTTTCACGATCAGAAATCCCCCAGATTACCCCCACCTGTGGCAAGTAAGGATAAGTTGGGAAATCTTCTTTGATCAGTTCGTTTGGCTCGTCCCGTAAATCGACTGCATCGATCACAAGAGCCGCTTGACCATCGTTGAACGCAGGCACGAACAGTTCGCGGGTGATCCGATCAAACTCGATGACATGCGGACGGATCTGATCCAGTATTGCGGCATAGATATACCGTTCGTTTGCACCTTCTGGATAGAAAGCCAGTACTCCTTTATTAATGTACCACCATGTTCTCGTGATCCATTTTGAGCGGAATTCATACACTTCGGGACGATAGGCTTTGCGACCAGCGACGACGAGAAGCGGCTGGCCTCCGACATGGTCGATAATAGTCAGTGGTTGAGAGCCATCGCGTTCCGGATGTTCCGACCAGTTATAACTGACGCGATCCAAGCCCTCAGCCGTCATCAGACTGTAACCGAGATGAGCCCCCGGTTTTGACTGAAACTTCTGCAGATCCCGACCGAAATCAACCACATCCTCAGCGGCCTGATCAGATATGACTTTAGCGATACCCTCAGACTCTTCACTTTGATTGCGAATCTCCTGAGCCCAGTTTTCATAGCCTTTGAGGTTGCCATCTTTTTTCCAGCCAACCTGAGCCATGCCTTCACTGTAATAAGTGACGGAGGTCACTTTCTGATCAGCCAGTTCGAGCAGCTTCGCCATGTGAGGATGATCAATCAGCCGTTTGTCTCCAGTGGGACGTTTCAAGTGCTTAAGATCACCACCCATTGAAAGCAGAACCGAATGATCCCGCACTCCCAAAGCCATGATGAAGGAGCGTTTGCGGATTCCATCGAGAAAGAACTCAAGAAGGGCTTCCTGATTGCGAGTCATTTCTGAGCGATCGATCAGATAGAACGGAATCCAGCTGCCGGGAATTTTGACAGTCAGATATTCAACGCCATCGACCATCTTTACCTGAAAGGAATCACGATAAGCCTGGACGGTTTCATCATCTGAATTCTCAAGCTGTTCCTGAATCGTCTCTTTCAGTTGTCCAAACAGTTTCTGTGCCCGCTGTTCGTCTTCGACCTGACATCCAAAGACAATGTTCGGCAATTGAATATTGAGATACTGTTGAATTGGCAGCGTTTTAAGTTTCTCCAGAAGCTTGGCGGCTTTTTCATCATCGGTCAGATCAGAATTGGAGCCGGAAAATCGCTGCATCGTGTTTATGACAAACTGAAACGACTTTGGCATTGTTACCCAGCTGGAATCTCCATACACAAAGACTTCATGAGATGCAGCATCTTTCAGAAAAGCCAACGCCTCCTCGCCATGTTCGGTCTTCTTCAAACCCTTCAAAAAGTCATCGAAATTCTGAGTATCGACATCCACTTCAACTTCGACCGATTTTTCATCCCCTTGGACTTCAATCTCCAGAGCCTCATCAGCCTCGATTGTGACTTGCAACTTTTTCTTATCACGTCGATTCCATTGATTCTGAAATGCTTCAAGGTGAATCAGTTTCTGAATCGCAGGATTCGATTTGATTGCCTCGTATTGTTCACGATGCAAACGACTGACGGCCAGGAATGGTGTATCAAGCGGTAACTGCCCGACAATCGAATCTTCACGCAGATCATCGGCCTGCACCTGCAAAGGAACTGCAGCAGTGCAGAAAATCAGAGCTATCAGCAGACAAAATTTTACAGGCATGCTGTTCGGTGAGGTGAGAGTCATCTTTATTCGTTCCTTGATTATTGACTGGTGAGGGTGTCCATCTAGTCAAACTTAACAAACCACATTCCGATGCACGAGTGTTAACAAAAAGATCATCGCTGAAATGAAAGCAGCAAAATTCTGCTTATTCATTAGATCATAAATTTTGGAACCGCCAAGACGCCAAGTTCACGAAGAGGTAAAATCGTTGACCTCATTATGTATCTGGATATTCAAATCAAATCAAAACTCTCTCTGTATCTTGGCGTCTTGGCGATTCAATATTTCTTAACTTAATCGGTAAAACTCGCCAGAAATCAGGTTTCGCCTCACTTTTACCTTGAGCATTCTTAATAAGTCTCTGCAGCATATGGCAGGAGCAAATCCGGCGATTTTTGGTCATTTGGTGCTCATGCGACTGCAGAAACCATTTGAAAATGGCCTAAGTCTCCCTTGTGAAAGAACATCGGAACAGACTAAGCTTCGCAACGTATTCGTTCAGATCGATGTCAGTCATTGATTTGATCTCTTTTCACCGCACCGTTCGTGAAGTTTCAAATTCTTTCGATGAATCAGATAGCCTTACTGGGAGCGACCGGCTCGATTGGAACGAGTTGTCTGGATGTCGTCCGGGCTCATGCGGATCAGATTCAGATTCGAGCGGTTTCCGCTCATCGGAACTGGCGAGAACTGGCGAAAATCTGCCATGAGTTTCAGCCTGCGGTGGCGATATTGGCTGATGAAACTGTTCAAAACGAAGCGATTCTCAGCGATTTTCCCTCAAAAACTGAAGTCCGATTCGGTTCTGAGGCAGTGACCGAAGTTGCTGCGTTTGAAGAAATCGACACAGTGGTTGCTGCAATTGTGGGAGCAGCCGGGCTGGCCAGCTCCTATGCAGCTGTCAAAGCGGGCAAACGGGTTGCGATTGCCAATAAGGAGACGCTCGTCGTCGCTGGCCCTATTATTATGGAACTGGCTCGCGAATCTGGAAGTGAATTGATTCCCGTCGACAGTGAGCACTCCGCTATTTTTCAGGCATTACTGGCGGGGAATCAGCGAGATGTTGCAAAAATTGTGCTGACATCCAGTGGTGGGCCGTTTCGAGGATTATCACGCGAGGAAATCGCCAGCAAAACGCCGGAACAAGCCCTGAAACATCCGACTTGGGATATGGGGCCGAAAATCACAATTGATTCTGCAACTCTGATGAACAAGGCTCTGGAAGTCATTGAAGCTCGCTGGTTGTTTAATTTACAAGCCGAGCAAATTGAGGTTGTCGTACACCCGCAATCGATCGTGCATTCGTTTGTCGAATATCGAGATGGATCAGTAATTGCTCAACTGTCTCCTCCAGATATGAGATTACCAATACAATATGCTTTGTCGTATCCTCAACGCTGGGAAGCAGTTGCGCCTCGTTTTGACTTTAAAACGAATCAGCAACTTGATTTTTCTCCTCCTGATCTCGCAACATTCCCTGCGCTTAAGCTAGGATTTGACGTAGCAAAGCTAGGAGGCACATCGGGTTCCGTCCTGAATGCCGCCAATGAGATAGCCGTTTCGCGCTATCTTCAGAATGAACTTTCGTTTTATGATATCGAGCGCGTTTGCCGGGAAGTCCTGTCAGCGCATGAATTTATCGCATCACCAACTTTGGATGAATTAGTCGCCCTGGATGATTGGGCGCGCAAGGAGACAACTCTGTGGCAACCCTAATCGCTGCCAGCGTCCTCGCGGTCAGTCTGAGTAGCATTCAGAATATTCTCATCGTGGCACTTGGCCTCGGACTGGTCATTTTCTTCCACGAACTGGGGCATTTCGCCGTTGCCAAATGGTGCGATGTGAATGTCGAACGCTTCAGTATTGGCTTCGGCCCGATTCTCCTCTCCTGGAAATGGGGTGAGACGGAATACGCACTCTCCCTGATCCCCTTTGGTGGTTACGTGAAGATGCTCGGCCAGGACGATGCCGACCCGTCTCAATTGACCAGTGAAGAAGTCGCCGAAGATCCTCGATCATACATTGCAAAGAATGTGCCTCAGCGGATGGCGATCATTTCTGCCGGTGTGATTATGAATATCATCACTGGCCTGCTGTTCTTCGCCTTTGCCTTCCAGCAGGGCGTGGAAGTTCCCCCCTCTGAGTTAGGAACCGTTTTCGTAGGCAAACCAGCTTGGGAAGCCGGTTTGCGTGAGGGAGATCGTCTTACCGAAATCAACGGTCGTGATGTCAGCACCTTTGGCGACATTATTCGAGCCACAGCCTTGAGTTCATCCGAGTATCTGGATGTCAAAGGTGTGCACTACGATGGCGGAGAATTCGAAGCTCGCATCTTCCCGACGATGAATGGAACCCGCCGAGAAATTGGTGTCGAACCCATTCGCGGCCTGGCCCTGGCTCCGAAAGAATTTGTCCCCAACGGCGATGCGACACTGGCTGGTACAGCTGCCAATAAAGCCTCTCCTCCTTTCAAACCTGGGGATGAAATTGTTTCTCTCGATGGTGAGAAGCTCGATGGATTTGCGGGACTCCAGAATTATCTGGCTAGTCATCGGGGAGACACTGTGGAATTCAATGTCAAACGGACCGATGAAAACAATAAAAGCTCAGATGTTGAAATTACAGTGGGACCACAGGGTTTCCGCACACTTGGTTTATGGATGGATATCGGCCAGATCGAAGCTGTTCAGGTTGGTTCGCCAGCTGAAAAAGCGGGTTTGAAAACGGGCGATAAAATAGTCCGCATTGATGATCTTGATGTTGGTAAAGATATCAATCCCCTGACGTTGCCTGACTATTTTGCAGAGCGTCACGGACAGGAAATTTCGGTTGTCGTCAATCGCGAAGAAAAAGGCTCGGGAGCCAAAAGTCACGATTTGGTCATCACTCCGCTCGATATTCCGGGCTGGATTGAACGCCCCTCTTCAGCCAACACTCCCCTTTCTGTGCAGTCAATCGGGATCGCATTCCACATGATTCCAACTGTCCTGAAAGTTCAGGAAGGCAGCCCGGCTGATGGGAAAGTTAAAGCGGGAGATCAAATTCAGCAGGTTGAATTAGTTCTTCCCAAGGGGACTGAAAAGCCGGATATTATGGATAAACTCGATCCCGTAGTGATTGAATTGAATGAGTCGAATCGCAACTGGATGTATGCGTTCTGGCAACTTCAGGTGGCCAACTCCCGCGATATCCGCCTCAAAATTGTCCGAGATGGATCTGCTCCAGAAACGGTCACCTTTACCCCGACTCGCTCCGAGGACTGGTTCCTGCCCACACGAGGCATCATGATGAGCCTGCTTTCGGTTTCACAAAAAGCAGACAGCTTTGGTGAAGCGATTCAAATGGGAGTCTCTCACACAAAGAATTCCGCATTCGATATCTATCTGACTCTGCGGAATCTGATCACGCAAAACTTGTCCGTTAAAGAACTGCACGGACCGATTGGAATTGCCAAAGTCGCCTATCAGGTTTCCCAGCAGGGAATCGCCGAGTTGTCGATGTTCCTTGGTTTCCTCAGTATCAACCTGGCTGTCCTGAACTTCCTGCCAATTCCTGTACTCGATGGCGGACATATGATCTTCCTGATTTACGAAGGCATCACCCGTAAAAAACCAAGCGAACGGGTTCTGATAGCCGCAACCTATATTGGTATGGCATTCGTGCTGAGTCTAATGGTGCTCGTCATCTTCCTGGATGTCTTCGTGCACGGCTTTTAAAAGTAGGGTGCGTTTAAACGCACCTTTCTCGAAGTGTTATTGCACGAGAATAAACAATACCCGTCAAATTCGGTGACAGTGAAAGGTGCGTCAAGACGCGCCCTACTGGACTGAAACATTACGATACTGTCCATATTTGTACATGTATTGAGTCGTAAATGCTCAATTATTTCTTCGCAAAAATCTGTGGCAGTGTCAGACGGGAATCGAAAATTGCCTGAGGCATGTTAAAGTCGATCGCGCAGCGGGGGATGTCGTAGGGGTCGACCGAAACACAGGATTCATAGTTCCCATAGAAACTGAATCCATATTTGTAACCTGCCTCTTTGAGAAGATGTTTCGTTTCGGCTGAGAACATATGAGCCTGTCCGACAGGGTAGGCAAAGGCTTGAGGTTCAATTCCCAATTTTTCAATCAACCGAGCCCGACTTTCGAAAATCTCACGCCGCTGCGTTTTGCCGGACTGTTGAGCAAGAATCGGATGGTCGACGGTATGTCCGCCAAAATCCATGCCCGAGTTTGACATCTCGTGCATCATTTCCCAGGTCATCCACATTTTGTCCGCCAGCTCTACAGGACAACGTCCCGCTTGCGTCTGCTTTGCGAGATCGTTGAGATACAGTTCCGTCTGATTCCCTGTCAAAGTCCAGTATTTCCGAACGGCTGCTCCCAAAGCCGAGCTACGATCCTGTTCAGGTATAATAAGCCCTTCTGGAAACCAGACACTGCCCGGCAACTTGTTCACTTTTGATTGCCGAATCATCCAGGCAATTTCGTCCCACCAGGCAATTCGAGGCTGATCAACAAAGCCAGTCGCCACAAAAAACGTCGCAGGCACATCGGCCGCTTTGAGTACTGGAAATGCCAGATCGTAATTGTCACGGTAACCATCATCGAAGGTAATCAGTACCGATTTCCCCGTTCGACGTTTCAAAACCTCGTCCAGATCAGAGATACGTATTACATCGGCGTGACGTTTGTAATGTTTGAGCTGAAGTTCCAGTCCTTCAGAAGTCGCGCTGAACAGATTTTGGTCAAAAGGGCAAGCGGAAGATTGTCCAATCCGATGATAATTGACGACAAGCAAACCAGACCAGGTCGGTAGTCTGTGCAAAACGGCATTCATTCCCGATGATCTCATCACACTGGCGAGGAGTTTCTTTTTTGGAATGGGAACAAGTTTATTCACCAGTAGCATAGGAAATGACTTTTCATGCTTGATCTTGTGAGTGGCAATGAACGCTCAGTAAGTCTTGTTATTTGAATTGCTCACTTACTCGGATTGATGTTTAATCCGTAGTAAACTCAGCCATTTTTGATTGGGAACGGACGAACGCTTCTCATTCGCGGACTCATCGGACAATTGAACACCAAGAGAGGGAAGCTCAGTCGGGTCGAGATTATGCTTCTTGACATATTTCTGCAGTTGGACACGATACTGCCTCAACTGTGTCGATTCACGGCTAATACGGGCCCGCTCCAGTGACATAGTCACTTCATTCAGGCGAGCCTGCTCCCGCAAATGCGATTCGAGTTCCTGCAGACTTCCCACCAGTTCTTCAGGGCATTCCGAGATCACTTCCCAGTTGATCGGCTGGATTAAACCTGACTTCAGTCGCAGGTCCCGATACATCGAAATACAGTTCTCGATGTAATCATCTCGAGTTTGAATTGCAGAAATCATTTCTTCGTGATTCGCTTGCTCAAAATCAACTGCAGCAGGAGTTGGGGGAAGAGGATCGATCGATGTGATTACATCTTCATCCGCTTCAATCTCATTTAAGGATTCATCAAATACTTCATCAGTTATTTCGGGAGTGGCACCAAAGAGAACATCCTTCAATGCATCGAGTTGCAAGCCGGTCGGTCTGTTGTCGTCGTCTTCAGGAGACCAGTTCCTGGTCGTCGATTGCTCAGCCGGTAGCTGGATATTGGAGACGGAACTTTTCAGATCCTCGATTTGAGATTCGATTCGTTCCAGGCAACTTGCAATCTGCGACTCCTCCCACTGCTCAATCAGATAATTGAGATTGGTCGAGAGTTGTTCATTCAGAGGATTGATGACCTTACTCTCTTGAGCATTGTGCAGTCCAGATCGGCCGCCCGAGCGATGCATTCGATCCAACTGCTCGGCCGCCTGCTCCAACTGTTGTGTCAGCGCAGTGACGAGTTCATCCTTCTCATCGAGCTGTTGTTGGAGTTCATCGATGGACATGCTATTTAGCTACCGAGCCATTCTCTCATAAGTGTAAGATTTTCAGGAACTTCATTCCTCGAAGAAATGAGATTCTGCGTATCAGAACACACCATTCCCATTCTAGTGAGTTGTTTTAGGAAGATGGATTATGTTGTGTTCACGCTTCAAATCTAGCTTGAGGAGACGGCTGAGGATTGATTTGATCGAGATGGAATGCGCATTGAAGTGTCAAAGTTATCGAATGTAACGATTCTGACATTGTGAAGACGTTTGAAAACCGTTCGGGGTGAATTCTCTGTCCGAATGAACTGCAATTGACAGCGACGGCGTTTGACAACTAAACAGGTGAGGTCTCAGACCGTTATGTGCCGATTGCATCGAGGAATTTAGATTTTGAAGCTTCGGACCTCAAATTACCAATTGCTCTGCTCATTTACGCAAGTTGTTATGGCCGTTGCGGTTACGCTATCCGTGCACACTCAGACTGCTTTGGCTGAGGAATGGCCAGTCACATTTACACATGAGAATTTTCGCGTACAGTCACAGGTTGCAACCGAAAAAATTCTACCCGCGATTCAGTCTTTACCTCTGTTGCAGCAACAGATTTCATATGATTTGGGGATTACAGTTTATGATGAGACGATCGATGTCATGGTTTTCTCATCATCCTATCATTATCGAAACTACATTCGCCCCCGTATTCCCGAAGCGGTCAATCGTCCCGCGCTATTTGTGAAGGCACCAGACCGTCTCTACGTATTTGTGATTTACTCCCGGAGTTGGGAAACCGATTTGCGACACGAAACAACCCATGCAACGCTCCATGGATCGATGCCCTACTTGCCAATCTGGGTCGATGAAGGCCTCGCCAAGTATTTTGAAGTGCCTGCTGAAATTAAGGGACGAAATGAGGAATTGTTATCGAATCTGAAATGGCGTTTTCGCTTCCGTCAACCGATCCGCACCCGTGAACTCGAAGAGATGCAGGATCTGACGGACATGCGTCCCGAACATTACCGGGACAGCTGGGCCTGGATGTATTTCTGTATGCATCACTCTCAGGCGAGCAAAGAGTTATTACAAAGCTATCTCAAAGAAATTCAGAATGAAGAAGTGGTCGGCTCGTTCGTGGATCGATTGCTTGCCTTGTTTCCAGAACTGCAAAAAACCGCCAAAGAGTTCTTTTAAAGCATTTTCTGCCAGCTTCAGTATGTTCGAGAAACAATAGCGATCTCGCATAAAAAAGAGGACTCTGCAATAAGAGTCCTCCTGGATTGTCAGGCTTAACTCGAACTACTTGGAGGCTCGCTTTTTAGCCAATGCCATCCCTTTGCTCATCGTATCCGCAAAGTCATCGGCATCCATTTTGCAAAGCACATCGAAAGCGACTGCGAGAACTCGTTTGGTTTCTGCGGCGTTAATCTGAGTTTTGGAGGTGTCTGTAAGTCGGGAAACTTCGTTGTAGAAATCGGCAATTTTCATCGTATCTCCTCATGGGGCTACATGCTGATTTTGACCGCGAGCGGGTCGATGAAGTTCAAATCAGCAGTCGGATTTGTGAATTCATATCCTGACAAACGAGAATCATTCGTCAATCCGAGACCGTCAAGATTTTTGCAAACTCTCATAAAGTTCTTAACTAGTGTGGTGTTTTGCAAAGCTCCAGCCGGGAGATCATTCCAGACTTGGGGGATGAGTTTCCAGATATTATTGACACAGTGAGTACAGAAGACTCAGGGTTATTATTGGAGGAGTCTCATGAATATTCTCAGAGAACTTTGTGCGACTAACGATTCATCGTTGTATGGCTTGCGCAGGATTTGAAAACCACTGGCCTTTATCATCAGGCTCGTCTGTTTCTGCAGGAAATGGCAGAGACTGGTCAATTCTCACCGGTAGAACCGTTGGATTACATTGAATGAGGCATGTTTACCGAGATATTTTATCAAATTGCTTTTGAATGACACTTCAAAGACGATATAATAAATAAGTAGGCCATGATGTTAAGAAAGTTAATCTGGTTGAACTCCCTCCTGATCCAACCCCACCCGGATAATAATATGATGAATTGCGTCCGCAAAATTCTGTTCGTGTGCTTTGCGCTTCTGGTTACGAATGCATCGACCGGTTTTGCAGCTGAAACAATCACAAAAGAACAGGCGGATTTCTTTGAGAATAAGGTTCGTCCAATTCTGGTCGAGCATTGTTATGAATGCCACGGCACGAAGAAGCAATGGGCAGATTTGCGTCTCGATAGCCATGCTGCCATTCTTAAAGGTGGCGAAAGTGGACCTGCCATTGAAGCAGGAAATCCTGACGAGAGCCGTATCATTCAAGTGATTCGCTATTCTGAAGACGATTCTCAGATGCCGCCTGAAGGAAAAATGTCAGACGAGCAAATTGCCAGCCTCACTCAATGGGTTTCGCAGGGTGCCCGCTGGCCGGAATCTTCACCGCAGGTTTCAGAACTCGATTATTTTGAGCGTGCAAGAACGCATTGGGCCTTTCAGCCGATCATACCAGTAAAGTTGCCAGGTGTCAGCGAGAAAATTCGCGTTGCTAATCCGATCGATCGCTTTATTGGTCAAAAAGTCGAAGAGGCTGGTCTGGAGCAATCTCCGCGAGCTGAAGCTCGTCAGCAACTCCGTCGGCTCGCGTTTGATCTGACCGGTTTGCCTCCCTCGTACGAAGAGGTTAAGCAGTTTGAAACCAATTCGAGTGATGCCGCCTGGAGTCAGGCGATTGATCGATATCTGGCCTCGAAGGACTTCGGACAGAAATGGGCTCGACACTGGCTCGATCTGGCGCGGTATGCCGATACGAAAGGATATGTCTTTACCGAAGAGCGACGTTATCCATTTGCCTACACCTATCGCGATTATGTGATTGATGCTCTGAACATCGATCTCCCTTACGACCAGTTTATTATTGAACAACTCGCGGCTGATCTGATGCCGGAGCGTCGTAGCGAGGAATCGTTGGCGGCTCTCGGATTTTTGACAGTTGGCAACCGTTTCCTGAATAAGTCGCAGGAAATTTATGATGACCGTATCGATGTGACCGTTCGAGGCTTGATGGGCCTGACGGTTGCCTGTGCCCGCTGTCATGATCATAAATTCGATCCGCTCGAACAGGCTGATTATTATTCGCTTTACGGTGTATTTGCCAGCTGTGAAGAACCGGAACGGTTACCTCAAATCGGCGATCCACCCGATGAAGCCGCCTTTAAAAAGTACAAGGAAGAACTGGCCAAACTGGAGCAGAATCTTCACGATTATGAGAATAAGTTGGCTGGGGAAATTTCCAGCGAAGCGAAGTCTCATATCGAAAACTATCTTCTGGAAGTTGCTGATAAACTGAAGCATCAGACAGGTCGGTATGAATTGAAAGAGAAGTACGAAATTCGCAGGCGACTCAGCGACCAATTCCTGGCTTACCTGCGTCAGCGAGATGTGAATGATCCTGTGTTTGGAGCTTGGAGACGGGTGATCAATCTCAAGCCGGAAGACTTCGACAAGGATGCTGAAATCCGTTTGGGCAATGTTCTTCAGCAAATGGAACAAGGTAAGTACGAACCGAATCCGCTGGTAAAAGTAAGGTTGATCAATAATCGTCCCGTGCACATGTACGATTATGTCAAACTGTATTCGGAACTCATCACAACAGCTTACAAGCCCGAAGCAGAACTTCCGGAAGATCAGCGGGAAAACTGGAGGCAGATTCGCGAACATTTGACAGCAACCGGATTCCCTGTCGATATCGATGGAACGGAAGCGGTGGCATTGTTTCACCGGGATGAACGAAATAAACATCGGGCACTGGAAAAGAAAATCGATGCTCACATGGTGACTTCGCCAGGTTCACCGCCGCGAGCGATGGTTCTGAATGATAAAGACAAGCCGATCACACCGTATATTTTCAAACGGGGAAATCCAGGAATGCGGGGAGATCAGATTCCACGCCGCTTCCTCAAAGTTCTCAGCTCAGTCGACAGTGAACCGTTCAGTAACGAATCAAGTGGACGGCTCAAGCTGGCTCAGGATATTTCCTCGAAGAAAAATCCTTTGACGGCTCGGGTATTTGTGAATCGTATCTGGATGCAATTGATCGGTCAGCCTTTGGTTCAGGAAACGAGCGATTTCGGATTACGAACCGCTCCTCCGTCACATCCCGAACTGCTGGATGATTTATCATATCGATTTATGGAAAATAACTGGTCGGTCAAATGGTTGATCAAAGAGATTGTCAGTTCGGAAACATATCGACAAACCAGTCAGGCCAATGCCGCTGGCAAACAGAATGATCTGGAAAACATTTTGGTCTGGCGGATGAATCGGAAACGGTTGCCGTTCGAGTCGATGCGAGATTCCATCCTCTTAACAGTCGGTGTACTCGATAAAAGCCTGAAAGGTCGCTCCGAACAACTCGAAGGAGACAAGCCGACCTTCCGCCGTGCGATTTATGGATACATCGATCGCAATAATGTTTCCCAACTGCTGCAGAATTTCGATGTCGCCGGGCCAAGTGTTTCGGTCTCTGCACGTACAGAAACGGTTGTTCCGCAGCAGCCGTTGTATTTAATGAATTCCCCGTTTGTGCAGGATTTGTGTCAACGTTTGTCTGAGGACGTTCAAAAGGAATTGGCTTCAGACAATTCGGAAAACGCTTTCACGACCGCACTTTATCATCGAGTTTTACAGCGCGAGCCGAGCGGAGAGGAGTTGAACTGGTGCGTGGACTATCTGAAGACTCACAAGGATCAGAAAGCCGGTCAAAAAGAACTGGCCCAGGCGTTGATTCTGACCAACGAATTTTTGTTTGTTGATTAAGTGATGACCTACAGAAGTCAGTCAACCGGGTGGCTGGGGTCGTAGCGAAGCCCCCAGAACAATCGACTCTAAATAATTCAATCTCTCAATATAAAGAAAACTGTCATGTACGAAACCATCTATTCACGACGCGAAATGCTGCGACGTTGCGGGATGGGCTTTGGGGCTCTTTCCTGTGCGACCTTGCTGGCAGATGAAGCCCGAGCAGCGGATATTAAAAATCCGATGTTGCCCAAGCAGCCTCATTTTGCAGGAAAAGCCAAGCACGTCATACATATTTTCCTGAATGGAGGAGCCTCTCAGGTCGATACGTTCGATCCGAAACCGGCTCTGGAAAAATGGGCAGGTAAATCGATTGAAGGGGGGAACCTCCGCACCGAGCGTAAAACGGGCGGGGTGATGGCTTCGCCTTTCAAGTTCAAAAAACATGGACAATCCGGCATCGAAGTCAGTGAGATTTTCCCACATTTGGGTGAATGCGTCGACGACATGACGTTTATCCATTCGATGCACGCCAATGTTCCAAATCACGAACCATCCCTTATGCTGATGAACTGCGGAGAATCGAATTTGATTCGTCCCTGCATGGGTTCCTGGGTGACTTACGGGATGGGAACCGAGAACCAGAACCTGCCAGGTTTTGTTGTGATGTGTCCGGGGGGGTATCCGATTAAAGAATCCGCCAACTGGCGATCTGCGTTTCTGCCGGGAGTCTTTCAGGGAACACACCTGGATACAAACAAGCAGAAAGTAGAAGATCTGATTGCCAATATTCAGAACAATCAGTTGCCTTACGAGCGTCAGCGGGAACAACTCAATTTGATTCAGAAATTGAATCAACATCACTTTGCCGCTCGCTCCAGTGATACTCAACTGGAATCGCGGATTCAGTCCTTCGAGTTGGCCTATCGCATGCAGATGGAAGCGACCGATGCATTTGATGTGACTCGAGAACCCAAACATATTCAGGAAATGTACGGCGAGGGAGCTCATGCCCGTCAATGCCTGATGGCTCGACGGCTGGTTGAACGTGGTGTTCGATTTGTGCAATTATGGCATGGACAGGGACAACCTTGGGATAACCATGACGATCTCGAAAAGAATCATGCTCGACTTGCCAAGCAGTGCGATCAACCGATTGCCGCTTTAATTAAGGATCTCAAGCAACGAGGATTACTGGATGACACATTGATTGTCTGCAGTGGTGAATTCGGACGAACACCTGTTGTCGAATTGCCAACACCCGGTTCTAACGCAGGAAAGGTCAACGGACGTGACCATAACCATTACGGATTCACCGCCTGGATGGCGGGAGGCGGTGTTAAAGGCGGATTCAAGTATGGTGCAACCGATGAATTCGGTTTCAAAGCGGTCGAAAATCCGGTTCACGTCCACGACCTGCAGGCAACGATACTGCACCTGCTCGGCTTCAATCACGAAAAACTGACTTATCGTTATTCAGGCCGCGACTTCCGATTAACAGACGTACATGGACAGGTCGTTCAGGATGTTCTGGCTTAATCAATTGTGTCATCTGTCATCTCTATTGATTTCGGATTATTTGCCACTGGCTTCGCCAGTGCAGGTCAAAACAATCACCGATGTAGTAATGCACTGGTAGAGCCAGTGGCACTCCTATATCAATTTGAATAAATGCACTCAATTGTGCCATTTCGGGATTTTTGTTTCAGTTTCTGAGTCCCTGGGACGATACGATCAATAGAATGCGATATGAAAGCCGCTGAAAATCCGGCCTTCCGCTATTTCTATTTTCAGATAAGCTGTAATAAATTCACGCAGCGACAACGGACGTCGACTACGATACGAAACGTAGCATTCAGGGAATTTCGATTTTGCCCGGACAAGGCAGGCATCGAACAAGAACATTCTCTGACTCTAAGACGTCACCGGTACCATGAAATTCCGTTCTATATTGTCGCCGATATCGCGAGCTTCAACCGATGTGGGAATCCGCCCTCGTGGTTTGATTGTCGCCTCCTATATAATCCTCGCTTCAGCCTGGGTCATTGCCGTTCTGCTCCGATTGACTGTTCGCGACCTGACCTCGTTCAATCAGCTGACGGCTTATCATTACGCCACCCCCATGCCTTTGTTGTTCTTGCTGGCATTATTTCTGGCGATCACCGCTTTTTTCCTGAGTCACTCCAAAGCCAGCGCGGGCTGGTGTCTGTTGGCAATGGTGATTGCCCAAAGCGCAGGCTCTTATCCCATTCAGAATCAGGCAATAAATTCGATCGAGGAACCCCTTCAACAGAGGCTGATGTTATGGAATGTTTGTCATGGACGAAACGGGTTTGACAATGTCGTAGACGAGATGCAGTCTCACTATGCCGATATCTACATGCTGATTGAAGCGGGGCCGCCTTCAGAAAAGATGCGCCGTTTCTGGCAGGAAAATTTTCCTGATCACGAGGTCACACTCCTTGGGTCAGAAATGGTGCTGTTACTGCGTGGAACAGCCGGTCAGGTGCAGGTTGGAGCCCTCAGACCTCAAGGGCAGTATCGTCAGGTCGAAGTCGCAACGACTGCAGGTAAATTCGATTTATTATTCGTCGATATCCACGGACGTCCGACGTTGTCGCGTCGAGAACCAATCGCACGACTGACGGAATTAGTCGATGAATCATCCGATGGCCCGCTCCTCGTCGCAGGAGATTTTAATACCCCACGAGACTCTCCCTTGTTCCAGCCTCTTGATGCCCGACTCTGCAACGCTTACGATGCAGTCGGAACGGGTTTCGAACCAACATGGCCCTGGCCATTTCCACTGTTGACGTTGGATCAGGTCTGGTCAAACTCAGGAGTCTGTTTTCATCACTGCCTGCAATCGTGGTGTTCAATTTCCGACCATCGTCCTGTGATTGTCGATTTCAGTCTGACTCAACAACAATTGAAACTTGCCAATAACAAATAACGTGGGGCTGAACGCCTGCGACTTAATTGAAATAAGTGATGACAGTGTCGGACTCTCCACCAAACAATCAGGCAGCCGAATCACAGACAGAACTCCAGCGCGATTACGTTCGAGATGCACTTGATGTTCTGACCAACGCCCTCGGACCATATGTCGAAAGTCAGCTCCGAGCAACATTCGGCGACCAATGGAAGCGAAACGCGCGTTCGAGTTTCCGCAGACCTCGTGAAGAATCGCCCGGAGGCAAGTCGGACGATTTCACCTGGGATGCACATTCGGCTCTGACGGTTATGTGGGATCAGTGGAACGCCGTTTTTCGTCAACATCTCGGGCATTACGAACGCTCGCTCGTTAGCGAACTTCGAGAGTTCCGAAATCGCTGGGCCCATCAACGCCAGTTGAATTTTGACGACAGTTACCGCGTGCTCGACAGCATCGAACGCTTACTCAGTGCAATCGGCTGCGATGAGGACGCCCGCAAAATCTACGATACAAAACAGGAACTCCTCGGTCGCGAATTTTCCGACAAAATCAATGAGGAACAAATCACCAAACAGAATGTCCGCAACAAATGGTGGACGGTCGGAGTTTATATTGTCTGCTGCATCGCGATTGTCGCTCAGATGATTCTCTCCTGGAGTTCCAGCGGCTATCTGATTGCTGGTTTCGTCGTGCTCGTATTTATCTATCTGATCTATCAGCGAATGCAGTTTGAACCAGTCATTTACGGTCCTAGAGAGTGCCGCAAGTGTTTCCGCATCATTTACACTCAGGAATGCCCTTACTGCGGCAAAAAACCCTCGCCTCAGGAATAGTCCACTGTCCACTTCAGAATCAAATCAGCCTCACATTGTCGATCTGGCCAGCCTGCCCGGAGTTCCCTGCCCCTGCGGCACTGCTCGCCGTGCCTTTGCCGATGTTGCAGAATTTCCCGGCACAATCCATCTGACAGAAATCTCAACTGATGCAGAAACGCATTATCACAAAACGCTGACAGAGACCTATTACATTCTCGAATGCAAAGACGATGCCCTGATGGAACTCGATGGCCAACTCACGCCCCTCAAACCCGGCATGTGCATCATGATCCCCCCCGGCGTCCGTCACCGAGCGATCGGAGAAATGAAAATTCTGAACATCGTCTTTCCGAAATTCGATCCCGCTGACGAATTCGTCGATTGAATTAATGTTACTGACTCACATGCTCAGCCCTGGCTTTCATATACCCTGGCTTCCAGATCCACGGCAACACATAACTTTCTTTGGCCCATTCTTCCCAGTCACTAATCAACTCTTTGACCTTCGCAGGTTTTTCGCCGGCTAAATTGTGCATTTCTGTCCGATCATTTTGCATGTCATACAGTTCCCACTTTCCTTTCGGTCCATTCGCGACCAGTTTCCAGTCTCCTTTACGAACTGCCCGATTTCCCTCATGCTCCCAGAAAATGACTTCGTGAATCCGCTGCTCTCTGCCTGACAATAGTGGCTTCAGACTCTTACCCGCTAATGGCACAATCTCATTGCCGTAGAAGTTTTTTGGATACTTCGCCTGACCAAGATCAGCACAAGTTGCCATCAGATCAATCACATGTGCAGGTTGCCGACAGAATGTCCCCTCACGATGTTGAGGAATCCCCTTCGGCCAATGAGCAATCAGCGGACTCGCAATTCCCCCTTCATGGTTCCAATGCTTATGCTTGCGGAACGGCGTGTTCGAAACATTCGACCAGGCTTTGCCGTAGCGAATGAAAGAATCAGCAGAACCCCAGGCGGCTTCCGGAGTTCCTGAATTCTTGACGAGATCGCCTCCCTCGGCACATCCTCCATTGTCAGAGAGGAATAGTATCAGCGTGTTGTCGAGAACTCCCTGTTCTTCAAGGGATGCGACAACCTTTCCGACTGCATGATCCATTCGCTCCATCACAGCCGCATAACAGGCCATTCCCAGATCCTGTTTCTCCTGGCTCGACTGATCCAGCTGAGACCACTTCACCCCCTCAGGATCCTGCGGCGTCAAATCCCACGCCTCATCAATTAGACCCAATTCAATCTGTTTTTGATGACGAGCCTTCCGTGTCGCTTCCCAGCCTTCGAGATACTTCCCTTTATATTTCTCAATATCTTTCTGATCAGCCTGCAAAGGCCAGTGTGGTGCATTGAATGCCAGATACCAGAAAAACGGCTTCTCTTGCTTGACCGCTTCTTTCACGAATTCATTGCCTTGCTCAGCAAACGCATCAGTCGTGTAAAACCCTTCGGGCATTTTGTCACCGAAGGAAAACTGAATATCGTTTCCGGCAACAAGATCGCGTCCCTTCGTCGGAGCAAAATAAAATCCGCCCCCTTGAGGAACTCCATAAAATCGATCAAACCCTCGTTGCAATGGCCACCAGCTATGATCGGAAGCTCCCACATGCCACTTGCCCGTGACAGCCGTTAAATATCCTGCCGGCCGAAGCACTTCCCCAATTGTGACGCACCTTTTCAGAAGATGCCCGCGATATCCCGGCCGTTTGTCCCCCTTATCCTGATTCATATGACCAATGCCGGCCTGATGAGAATACAGTCCCGTTAACAAGGCCGCCCGAGTCGGACAACATCGCCCCGTATTATAAAACTGAGTAAACCGCAATCCATTCTCAGCCAGCCGATCCAAATTCGGCGTCGAAATCTCGCTGCCATAACAGCCGACATCCGAAAAACCCATATCATCAACCAAAATGATCACAATATTCGGCCGCTCATCGGCATTCAGGAATTCTTTGGAATGAACTCCCAACAGAATTCCAGCTGCAATCGTCAAGCAGAGTTTCCAACGATTCATTAATAACCTCCAATAACTTGTCCGTATGAAATTCAACCCGAACATACAAAAGTATGCTTATTGGAGAAAGCAAGTGCGGTAGGATTTCTCAAAAAGACTGAGTCGCCAAAAGAGGCTCAATAAATTCCCTGGTTGTCAAAGTCGCTGAACTATTGCAAAACTCCAGTGAGCAGTCGCCGAACGGCGAACCGAGCGTCGAGCAGCCAATGCCTGATTTTATAATACAACTCAAATTTGGTAACAGTAAGATACGAATTGTGTCAGCGACTTCCTGGGTGGCATGTCTCAGTACGAATTAATGAGCGTGGGAATTGCAAACGGCCACGCCCTTCGCTTTGCTCAGGGTCGTGCCACCCAACGCGTCTTCGCGTTCTGTTTTAGTCCGCATTGAAAGTGCTCTATAAGGATTACGGACAAAGCGAGACTGAAGATTACTTCAGAACGGGTGGAGTGAGTTTCAATCCATTCGTATCCAGAATCTGAAAATGATGGATGCCGACGGGGCTGTCGCTGCGATAGGTCCAGACGACTTCCTTATCCTGATTGACTTCGATCAGTTTCGGGGAATCGATCTTTGATCGATTTACTTTGTAGGACGTAATCACAAAATTTCCGTTGGGGAGGACCTGACCGCCGCAAGGATCCTGCAGCCAGGTGCCGGGGAAATCTTCGTTGGTGAGTTGCCATACGTTTTCCCCTTTTGCATTGAAGTCGACCACACGATTTCCATTTGTGCAACAGACGAGCGTATGTCCTTCACCGTGACGGATTGCCGTGAAAGGCCAGGAGTGAATCTTTCGTTCGGGATCGTTCTTGACCGTTGTATCGATACTACTGAGCACTTTGCCGTTGCGGTCGTAATTTTTCACGGCAAAATCGAGCAGGTGAGGAACCAGATAGGTTCCATCGTCCAGTTTGCGAGCCATGCGGGTTTGCAGATGGAAGTTTTCGGTCTGACATTCCAGTGGGAACTCGACAACAACATTACCAGCGCGATCCACTTCCAGTAAACGTGGCTTGGACCCGGCTTCTGTGATTACAAATGTGTCCGACGCCGTCGGATGAGCACTATTGACCTCGGATTGCGTTCCTTTCCAGATCAGACGTTCAGAGCCATCGGTTGCGACTTCGACCACAGCACCTCCGGAATACTGCTTTCCTTTACTGAGAGTCAGCACGATATTTCCATTTGGGAGAACATAGCCATCTCGAGTGGAATGCGGATAAGTCCAGATGGTGTTGCCATCACCATCGACCATGTATGTCTTTTGACCGCAGGCGAGGAAACTGTGAGTGACTTCTTCAGCGACTGCCGGTCCTGCTTGAAGAAACAATGTGAGCGTTACGGCTATGACTGCGAACGATCGATAAAAAGTTTCGAGCTTCATGACTGTATCCTTTGATTAGGAATCAACCTGTAAGAATGCGGCGGAAATGACAGTTGCCGATTTGATAAGGCTGTCAGGAAGTGTTCCCTTTTGCAAGTTGAACGGCGATTTACGAAGAGATTTCATAGTTCCGATTTTCCTATCAAGTTGCACAAACTGTCTCGATGGGGATAATTGAGCATTTGTTGAGGGAACCGAAGCCTATTTTTTATCGCAACGATTTCTATCCATTCGTAAGAGCCGAGCTCAATGAGTTCGACCCTGAATTTCATGAGATTTTGAGAGTCATCTGGAGCGACAATTAAAAATAATATTCTCCAATAGTGGATCAACTCATCAACAGTAAATATCAAAAAATGGGAGACATATCATGCGGACAAAACTAATCGCATTACTTATTTGTGAATTAATATTTTGGAATTGTTTGAATCAATCTACCATACTCGCTCAGGAGAGGGCCTCGCAAATTCGTGAATCTCGATCGAAAAACTTCGTCATGCGGAGTGATCTTTCCGCTGAAGAATCGCAGGAGTTGCTTAAGCGTCTCGAGACGATGCTCGATTTGGTTTCCAAGTACTGGGGGAAGAAGAATGCCGGCATCATTGAGATGTATGTCGTCAAAGATCTTTCGGTCTGGTCTCCCGATATGATGCCCGCTAATGCGTGGCAGTCTGTTTCGACGGGCGGCGGATTGACCATTACTCAAAAACGCAGTCTCGGTCGGGTCTGGCAGGCGAAAGCGGTGGTGTACGCGATTGCTGATCGAGGCACCCCTCAACATGAAGCGGTGCATGCTTATTGCGGGCAGGCCTTCGGCAGTACTGGGCCTGTCTGGTATAGCGAAGGGATGGCTGAGATTGGGAAATACTGGGCGGGACCGGATGACAAAACCGTGCATTGCGATCCGTATGTTATCAAGTATTTGAAAACGAGCCCTTATAAGCCGCTACAAGAACTGGTCGATCGAGATCAGTTTACGGGAGACTCCTGGCAAAATTATGCCTGGCGGTGGACACTGTGTCATTTACTCGGATTCAACGAGAATTACTCTCAACGATTCAAACCGCTCGGTCTGGCTTTGATGTCCGAGCAGCCTCGCATTTCCTTCGCTGCCGTGTATGGCACAATGGCAAAGGAAATTGAGTTTGAGCACAAGATGTTCGTCGAAAATATGGATGTTGGCTATCGAGTCGATTTATGCAGCTGGGACTGGCGAACGAAGTTTCAACCACTCAGAGGAAGCCGAGCCTCTTCCGTCAAAATCAAAGCTGACCATGGCTGGCAGGCTTCCCGACTGGAAGTGACCGCTGGAGAACGTTATTCCTACTCGACGAATGGAGAATGGACACTTGAAGAGGATGGAGAGGAATTCACAGCAGATGGCAACGACACCGGCGATGGACGTTTGATTGGAGTGATTTTTAACGACTATGAACTGACCAAACCCTTTGAACTCGGCACAGATGGAACTTTTGAAGCCGAGTGCGATGGAAAACTTTATGTTCGCTGCCGTGAGGACTGGAGCAAAATCGCGGATAATGAGGGAACCATTACACTGAAATTGCAGGCCGCTCGTTAATCAATTTTTAGTCGATAAACTACAAGCACGAAGCGCTAGCGAGTGAGTGAGTCAAATAAGCCTGGACACACTCGCTTGCGCTTCGTGCTTGTACTACTGTGATTATTAATCAAAGGGATACTGCGATCCCTAATGAATCTCAGCATCATCTCGAAATTGACTGAACTCCCGTAGAGGGACGTTGGCATCGCTGGCTTCGAAGCTGCCAACTCCGGGCACATTCAGTCGGGCTTTCAGAAAACCGTGTGAAAGAAACTCGCTGTCAACATCCGGCCGTAGATTTCGCCAGGGGAGTTGGATATGAGCATCCCCGTGCTGGTCGATTAAATCTTGGGAAAGTCGAACCGTCCAATCACCCATTTTGACGAAACGTTGTTCATCGGGCCTGGGGTGATAGCGTTCTGCATACAGTGTAAACGATACGGATCCCTGCAACTGGCAACGATTCTGCTGAGGATCTAACGCGACCAGTTGAACACTCACACCATCGGCTTCGGCATCACGATCCCAACTTTTCGCGGCTGCATGAATCGCGATCGATTGAATCGATCTGACAGCAGGGAAAGCATTCGCTCTGAATCGATTTGCGGATTCCGGATTTGGTCGCTGTAATAACTCTTCAGGTTCAATCACAATGACCGGATCGATTCTTTCAATCGTCTGCACTTTCGTTTTGTGAAAACGACTCACGATGGCTAGTTGAGCCGAGGACGATTCGAGAACAATCCATTCGCTGGAATCTTCCTGAGGAACAAGTTTACCAACCGGATGACGTCCGTCATGCAGATGCAATTTGACATACGTGCTCGATTCCTGAGCGTCAGCAAATGCGGTAACGCAAAGTATCGCAAATGCGAAGAGGCACAGTGAACGAGATGTCTTCATGAAATTCGACATGTTCGAAACAGGGAGCAACAGACATGCCAGACACAATCAATTGTTCAATACGCTATATTTGTAGAGTCTACGAGTAATCGCCAGGACTAGACTGTTTCGAGAAAGCAACACTGTTGTCCTCAACGTGCGACAATAGACTCGTTGTATCCGGCAGCTTCCTGAAAAGTTTCTTTTGAGAGCGACACTTTTTGCCGTTATAGTGGTTTAAGAAATCAGGAGCTTCTCAAATTAAGGAAAACGATTCATGATCATTCAGCCACGTCGAGCGTTTCTACAATCGATGGCCGTTGCCACGACCGCACTCTGGACAACACCTGGATTATTCGCGGAGCAACTGACTCCCACTTCCCGCATGACTGAGGGGCCCTTCTATCCCGATAAACTGCCGCTCGATACCGATAACGATTTGATTGTCGTGAACAATTCGATCACGCCTGCCATTGGAGAGCTTACACATCTTTCGGGCAAAGTGCTCACCGCGAATGGTTCTCCGATTCGTAATGCGTTTGTTGAAATCTGGCAGGTCGATAATCAGGGAGCCTACTTGCATTCAGGCACAAGCAATGCTGCCAATCGGGACAGCAACTTCCAGGGTTACGGACGCTTTCTGACTGATTCCACAGGGCAGTATTATTTCCGTACGATCAAGCCAGTCGCCTACCCGGGACGAACTCCGCACATCCACTTTGCCGTCAGTCAGAATGGTCATCGTATTCTGACAACTCAATTGCTGATTAAAGGAGAGCCTCAAAACGAACGTGATGGGCTATTCCGTCGCATCTCCGCACCGGCAGAGAGAGAAACGATTCTAGCCGCATTCGATCCGATTCCCGATTCAAAATTCGGCGAATTGAACGCCAACTTCGATCTCGTGATTGGCCAGACGGTATCTGATGAACCGGTCAGCAAAATCCAGGGAGGCATTGCTCCTTCCGAACGCAGTGCCGGTGGTAGACAATTTGGCCGCCCACCAGGACCACCGCCGCGACGTCCGGGGAATGGTCAGTAGTCCTCTATTTTTGAATGGGGTTCATCAAAAACCGATTGCAATTCTGATCATTTCTTTCACAATGTGATCGTTGATGAATACATGAACGGATAGGAAATTTGTTATGACAGAATTGTTAGAACAGCTATTTGATCGAGTTTCAAAACTCCCGCCTGAGGAGCAGGATGAAATTGCGAACTGGATGATGAAGGAGCTGGATTCTGAAAGAAAATGGGATGCTCTGTTTGCGAAAAGTCAGGATCGACTTTCCGAATTGGGGGCAGCCGCCCTCACTGAGAATAGTGAGGGTTTGACGGAGGAGATGGAATTTGAGAAATGATCAATTCCAAAACGACTCGGCAATTCCGCAATCATCTAGAAAAACTACCAACAGAGATTCAGCAGCAGGCAAAAAAAGCCTACTCAAAGTTTAGAGAGAATCCTCAGCATCCCAGTCTTCGATTCAAGAAAGTTCACGCCAGCAATCCCATTTATTCAGTGCGAATAAACGATGACTATCGAGCGGTGGGCATTATGAATGACAACGAAATTATCTGGTTTTGGATTGGCACGCATACGGACTATGACAAGTTGCTTTCCAATCGATAACTTTTCCAAAAAGCAGCTTCAAACTCATAACGCGACATATTCCTGAAAAACATCGACTCTGGGAGGCTTTGTCAGCAGGGGTTCCAGGTCGGACAAGAGTTTTTCCAGGTAGGGGTGTTTGAGGTGATCATCGAGTGACTGCAGATCCTGCCAGTGTTCGATGACGATAAAGGCCGTGGGAATGTTTGCCTGTTGAATGAGTCGGTAGGTGAAGTTGCCCGCTTCTTCAACGGTTGCTTTGAGTGCTGGATGGAAGGCTGTTTTGAATTCGTCTTCTTTACCCGATTGAACATCGCAATAAACGAGCATCATGAACGTTTTTCTCGGATCCGTCAGATGCTGACTGACTTCATCAGCCAGTGGATGCAATTCCGAACTGCTCATTTTACTCTCTCCTGTTTGTGTTTTCTTCAATCACTTGTTCCCAAGTAGGACCTTGTGAACAAGTTGAAATTGTGAGATTTTTTACAAGCACGAAGCGCAAGCGAGTGTGTAATTATCGGTTTGACTCACTCGCTTGCGCTTCGTGCTTGTAATTTCATCAATTGATTAACCCATCTTCTATCTCGTCAGGCACAGCCTGACCTTCGGGTTTACTCTTCGGGCAGGTTCAATTCGAGATACAGTTCTTTCGTTTGTTTTTCGTCGACCATCGATGGAGCCCCTGAAAGCATGTCGGCTGCTTTTTGTGTTTTGGGGAAGGCGATTACGTCGCGGATGTTGTCGTAACCGCAAAGGAGCATCACCCAGCGGTCGAGACCGAGAGCCATTCCTCCGTGTGGTGGTGCACCGTATCGCAAACCTTCAAGCAGGAAGCCAAATCGTCTTTCGGCTTCGTCGGCTTTGATGTTGAGCAGATCGAAAATCTGCTGCTGAATCGCGGGATCGTGAATACGAATACTGCCGGAAGCGGCTTCATAACCATTGACCACCAGATCGTACGATTGTGCCCGAACTTTGCCGGGATCTGTTTTCAATAATTCGATGTCATCGGGATGCGGGTAGCAGAACGGATGATGCTCGGCGACCCAGCGATCAGTCTCTGCATCAAATTGCAGCAGAGGAAACTCAACAACCCACAGGCAGGAAAACGCCTTGGGATCGAATAGTTCCAGCTCTTTGCCGAGTCGATTTCGCAGTGCAGCCAGCGCAGCCGAGGTGACGGGGGCTTTATCGGCCACACAGAAAATCAAATCGCCAGGCTTAGCGCCCATCTTATCGATGATCGCCTGCTGATGTTCTTCGGTGAAGAACTTGGCAATCGGAGAATCGAGTCCACTTTCGTTGACTCTAAAGAAGGCCAGGCCTTTGGCACCGTAATCGCCAACGAAAGCCGTTAAAGCATCGATATTCTTTCGGCTGTACTTTTCAGCAGCTTGGGGCGCGACCAGTCCACGAACTCGTCCGCCATTTTCAATGGTCTTGCTGAAGACGCCGAATCCGCAATCGGCTGCGATTTCCTTCAGGTCGGTCAGTTCCATACCGAATCGCATATCGGGCTTATCAGAACCGAATCGTTCCATCACTTCTGCATGCGTGTAACGCGGCAAAGGAACCGGTGAGTCGATGCCTTTGAGTGTTTTGAGGACTTCAGCAATCATGCCATCGACAACAGAAAGCACATCGTTCTGCTCGACGAAGGCCATTTCGAGATCGATCTGCGTAAATTCCGGCTGGCGGTCGGCTCGCAGGTCTTCATCACGGAAACAGCGGGCGATCTGCATGTAACGATCGTAACCGGCACACATCAGAAGTTGTTTGAAAATCTGAGGAGATTGCGGCAACGCATAGAAACAACCCGGGTGGACCCGAGACGGAACCAGATAATCGCGAGCCCCTTCCGGTGAACTGCGACCGAGGATTGGCGTTTCGATATCGAGGAAACCGTGTCGGTCAAAATAATCGCGAACGATTTTCGTGAACTTGTGCCGAAGCACCATTGCGTTCTGCAATTCGGGACGACGCAAATCGACAACGCGGTGCTTAAGCCGCAATTCTTCATTGGGAAGATCCGGCTGATCGAGCAGGAATGGCGGAGTCGCGGACTTGCTGAGCACTTTCAACTCATTGACACGGATTTCAATTTCTCCGGTCGCCAGTTTTGGATTGACCATATCGTCCGGACGAGCCACGACCTCCCCGATGACCTGAACAACATCTTCATGCCGCAAGCCACGGGCTTCTTTCTGAGTGTTGCTGTTATCTTCCAGATTGAATTTGATCTGAGCCCGGCCGTATCGGTCTCGCAGGTCAATGAAGACGATGCCGGCGTGATCGCGGTATTTATCGACCCAACCGGCCAGCGTGACGCTTTCGCCAACATGAGATTTCCGTAATTCGCCGCAAGTATGAGTTCTTAACACGTGTTTTGGTCCAGTGGGCAACAAGTAGAGTACGCTGTGCGTACCATTGATAATCTGTTGAGTGTGGTACGCACAGCGTACCCGACAGGATTAATATCCGATTAATTTGAGCCGCATTATAGTTGTCTGTCCGGGAGATTGAAGGCGAGCGGGCAGGAAATCTTGCGGAGAGGTCGCCGAATTCCTCGAATTTGATCACTTTGGCTCCTTCATTCGTTCCACATCCGCCCCCAGACTCATCAGTTTTCCGGTCAGATTTTCATATCCTCGTTCGAGATGATAAATCCTGCGAATGATTGTTTCTCCCTGCGCAGCAAGAGCGGCGATTATTAAGGCAGCCGAGGCGCGCAGGTCGGAGGCCATCACATGGGCACCGCTCAAAGTCGGGACGCCATCAATAATTACGCTACAACCATCGCGTCGCAGTCGTGCTCCCATTCGCATCAACTCAGCAGCATGCATGAAGCGATCCGGGAAAACTCGATCTGTCACCACACTGATTCCCGTTGTCAGAGTCATGAGTGCAGTCATCTGGGCCTGGAGATCGGTCGGGAAACTGGGATAGGGCAATGCAACAATATCCGCAGGGTGCATTTGATGGATGCCAGAAATTCGGACGGAATCTGACATAATTTCCGGAACGATTCCTGCTCGCTGCAGAGCATCAAACAGAGCGGAAAGATGATCGATTCGAAGAGATTCGAGAGTGACATCCCCCTGAGTAATAGCCGCTGCCATCATCCAGGTTGCCGCTTCGATGCGATCGGGAATCACTCGGTATTTGATCGCCTGAAGTTCCTCAACGCCTTGAATTTTTATGGTCGGTGTGCCCAGTCCTTCGATGTGAGCCCCGGAAGCCTGCAGAAAATTTCCCAGATCGACCACTTCCGGTTCACAGGCAGCCGCTTCAATGATAGTCTCCCCTTTGGCAAGCACCGCAGCCGACATCACATTGCATGTTCCTGTGACTGTGCTGCCTTGAGGCCCGCCTAGAAAAATGCGTGCCCCTCGTAATTCTCGGGCTTTGGCATGAACATAACCTTGCTGAATTGAGATCTCTGCCCCTAAGGCAGCCAGTCCTTTGAGATGCAGATCGATCGGCCGGTGTCCAATATTGCAGCCTCCCGGCAAAGAAACCGTCGCTTCTCCCCGACTGGCAAGTAGTGGCCCCAAGACACAAACACTGGCCCGCATGGTGCGAACGAGATCGTAATCAGCATGACTGATTAGATTCGACTGCGGTTCCAGAGTCACCGTATTGTCACTAGCCTGTTCGACTTTGACATCGAGCTGCGTAAGCAACTGAATCATGCTGTTGGTATCGCGAAGTTTGGGAATGTTCTCGAGGATCGTGCGCCCAGGAATGGCCAGACAAGCCGCCATGATGGGAAGAGCCGCATTTTTGGCACCGGAAACGGTGATAGTTCCCTTGAGCTTCAATCCCCCCTGAATTTTGAGCTGATCCATCATTCACCCTTTTGACTTACAGCCTTAAGGTTGATATTTCGCAGACAAAAATCGTGTTCGACCGGTATCATCGACGAATCCGTGCACTTCACTCCAGGTTCCGATTTGCTTTGCATATTCTATCGCCGCCTGCGTTTGAGCGGGGTCCATTTCGAGCAGACAAAGTGCTCCCGGTTTCAAATACGTTCCTGCCTGTTCCAGAATTTTGCGGACAATATCCAATCCATCTTCCCCGGCTACCAAGGCTTCGCGGGGCTCGTGATGTCGGACATCAGCCTCCAGTTCGGCCATTTCATCCTCTCGTACATAGGGAGGATTGCTGACCAGTAAATCGAATTGAACACCGGCTGGCAAAGGCTGAAACAGATTTCCCTGCAAAACCTGCACGCGTTGACTCACTTTGTGACGATCGGCATTAGCCAGAGTCGCCTGATAAGGGATATCGTGGAGTTCAACAGCAGTAATCTGTGCTTCTAATAGCTGTTTAGCCAGGGAAACAGAGATGCAACCACTTCCGGAACAGAGTTCCAGAATATGAGCAGACTTTCGATTCGCCAGTGCTTCCTGACTTTTCATGACCAGAGCTTCGGTCTCGGGTCGCGGTATGAAAACTCCCGGCTTGACGAGAAAGTCGAGACTGAAAAACTCTTTCTTACCAACGAGATAAGCAACCGGTTCACGATTCACCCGGCGCTTGACGAGCTCCCGCATTTTCGCGCGGACTTCTTCACTGAGGACTTCAGCAAAGTTTGTATAGAGTTGAATACGCTCGCATTTGCGAGCATGTGCGAGCAAGATTTCACTTTCGAGCCGGGGAGATTCGATCCCCTTATTGCGAAGATGCTCGGTCGTCCAAGTGAGGATTTTCTGCACAGTCCACTCTGTAGACTGCGGATTCGCCACCGGATTATTGGGCTGCGGCGATTCCAAAGAAGTCCTCCTGACTTTATACGAACAAAAAAATTATCTGGGTGGCTGGGGTCGAACGAAGTGAGCCCCCAGATTAATCACTTCTGGGGGCGAGCGTTGCTCGACCCCAGCCACCCATCGTGCTTGGTTAGCCTCATTAGTTCTGGCTATTGAGACGTTCCTGGCGGTCGAACTCAAGTAATCCGGAAACCAACTCATCCAGTCCACCCTGCATGATTTGATCCAGTTTGTGCAAAGTCAAGCCGATACGGTGGTCGGTCACGCGCCCCTGAGGGAAATTGTAGGTCCGAATGCGACTGCTGCGATCTCCTGTGCCGATTAATGTCCGTCGATGCTCGGCTCGTTCGTTCGCTTCTTTTTGGATTTGTGCTTCCAGAATACGACTTCGCAGTACCTTCATCGCCCGGGCTTTGTTTTTGTGCTGGCTTTTCTCATCCTGACACGTCACGACTGTTTCAGTCGGAATGTGAGTGATACGAATCGCGGATTCCGTCTTATTCACCTTCTGACCACCCGGTCCCGAGGCGCGATAAGTATCGATCTGCAGGTCTTCGTCTCGGATTTCGATTTCGACATCATCGGCTTCCGGCAGTACAGCGACTGTGGCAGCGCTGGTGTGAATTCGGCCCTGAGTTTCGGTTTCAGGAACACGCTGAACGCGATGTCCGCCGCTCTCGAACTGCAGTTCGTGGAAGGCCCCTTCTCCGGAGACTGCGACGATCACTTCTTTGATGCCGCCCATTTCGGTCGGTTGAAAATCGAGCACTTCCCGCTTCCAGCCACGAGCATCGATGAATCGAGTGTACATCTCATACAGATCATTTGCAAAGAGCGAGGCTTCGTCGCCGCCGGTGCCGGCACGAATTTCGAGAATTAGACCGCCACGTGTGATGGAATCGCCCGAAGTTGCCAGGTCTTCAAGCGTGACCTGCATTTCTTCAAGTTTTTCTTCGTAGCCTTCGAGTTCCTTGCGGGCATACTCTTTGGCTTTCGGGTCTTTTTCCTCGTCGAGCATCATTTGAGCCGCTTCGAGGTCTTCGACAAGGGCATGATACTCTTTGACCACGGCTGCCACTTTTTTCAGGCCGCCGTATTCTTTTTGAATAGCGAGGAGCTTCGTCTGATCCGAAAGAATTTCAGGATCGACGAGTTTGCGTTCCAATTCCAGAAACCGCTGATACTTCGTTTCCAAGCTGGGAAACATGATGGAGACACCTTATAAATGATTTTCGAGCTGACCAGATTATCACAAAGGCCGCGTTATCTCACATCGTGAGAAACGCGGCTCACCGCATCGGTAGTTCGAAATTCAGCTAAAGCATATCCATACCATTAAAATTTGCGGCGTTCTGCCTAAGCAATCTAAACCAGTATCGTGCTGGTGTGTTTTTATGAAGACACAAGAGCAGGATAATGGTTACGATTTTTCGCCACGTTTGGCCCAGTTGTATTTCTTCTGGAACTTTTCGACACGACCTGCGGTATCGACGTATTTCATCTGACCAGTGAAGAATGGGTGAGAATACGAGCTGATATCGACTTTAATCAGCGGATATTCGTTGCCATCTTCCCATTGGATGGTTTCCTTGGAGGTCATCGTCGAGCGAATCAGGAATTTGTCCTGAGAACTGGAATCGAGAAACACAACAGGTTGATATTTTGGGTGAATGTCTTTTTTCATGGTCTTTACCTGACAGGCAACGGGTCACAACTGAGATCCCGAAGCCGGGATATTCGCAAAATTTGATTGGGCATTCTAATCAGCCAGGCCGGGAGTGACAAGCGAATCCGGCTGGAAACTTATCAGAGACAGCTTTTCGTACAGAAGCTGGTGTTTTCCGATCTCAATAGCACAAAGGGTGAACTGTTAGTGTGTTCCATAAGTGGCTGCAAATGCTGGGGTTACATTTAAAACAGCCAAAAGATAAACTCATTTGGTCGTGCCACGGCTCTGTGAGCCGTGCATTTGACAATCTTATTTCTTCCAGCCTCTTACTTTCTGATGACACGGATAAACACGGCTCACAGAGCCGTGGCACCTTCATACCCCGCCACCCTTCATCATTTAATATAGTGCCGCAAATCGAGATCCTTACTCTTTAGGTCGCCTCGTCGGTTTGCTGTTTGGTTCAGAGGCTTTGCCTTTTTCGATATTGCCCCACATGTGCCCCCCTTCTTTTCCATGCTGCCAGGTTCCTGCATAGCGATCCCCGTAAAAGAGGACACGGCAGGTGAAGGTTCCCAGTCCGGGAATTGTGAAGTCGGTCAGGGAGACCATTGGGGTATCCTCGGCCCATTTGACAGGAACGAGGATTGGGACGACGGTATCGACGCTACCGTATTTCACACGGGTTTGAAACATCCAGGTCGAATCGCTCACTTTATTAATGCGGCGGATTTCATAGCGTTCCGGACGATTCGGTCCCTCTTTAGAAGATTCCATAGAGAAGTAACCGACGAGTACGGCATTGTTCAACTGTTCCTGAAAAGCCTGCTCGGCTTTATTCAATTGAGGCGGTTCAATCTTTTCAGGCTCATCGGCAATAATCGGTGTGACAATACTAATTGCGATCATTAGAAACGAGAAACGCAGCGCTGATTTCCACATTGAAAAACTCCAGTTTCTGAGTGGGGCGATTGTGTTCGTGAACGATCACTGATTATAGTCGCATTCGGCTAAAAAATCATCAATTGCATGGCACAATGTGATTACGAACATTTTTCGATCAGGCGAATCCAGCATGAATTCTACTCCCAAACCAGAAACAACTGGCGTACCTCCTGACCGCGAACAGGTGGAAAGCGAGTTCTGGCGACTGTGTGAAGTGATTGCCCATCTGCGATCACCGGAAGGTTGTCCATGGGACCGGGTGCAGACGCTCGAAACGATCAAACCTTTCACGCTGGAAGAGACTTACGAGTTGCTCGAAGCGATCGACTCAGGTGAAGATACGGCTATCGTCGAAGAATTGGGAGATGTGCTTCTGCAGGTGATGCTCGATTCGCAAATCGGAGCTGATGAAGGTCGATTCTCGATCGTGGATGTGGTTCGGGTTATCACTGAAAAAATGATTCGCCGTCATCCGCATGTATTCAGCACAGAAAATGTCGAAGATGCTGAAGCGGTGAAAGTGACTTGGGAACGAATCAAGCAAACAGAAGGCAAACCGAAAAAAGAATCGAAACTGGATGGCCTTCCTAAAGACCTCCCGGCATTAATGGCGGCTGCTCGCCTCCAGGAAAAGGCGGCTAAAGTCGGATACGATTTCCCGCATCGCGATATGCTGTTCGCCAAACTCGATGAAGAACTTAATGAACTGCGCGAGGAACTTTATGGAGACACGAATCCAGAAGTCACCGAAATCGCAATCGAAGCAACGCATACGCCCGATGAGAAAATGGAGGATGAGGCCCGACGCCAACGGGCTGAGGATGAATTAGGCGATGTTCTCTTCGTGCTGGCCAATATCGCCCGCCGCTGGAAACTGAATCCGGAAGAAGCACTCCGTCGCACTAATGCAAAGTTCAAACGCCGCTTTCGAGCCATCGAACTCGGGTTGGCTCGCGTTAATAAAACAGTCGATGAGGCGACGCTGATTGAAATGGAAGAGCAGTACCAGGCCGAGAAACTGCGGGAAAAGCAGCAGAATTCTTAAGAAGGTCCTCTTAGCTGCGATGAAATTTATTCAGCAGTTTCGAGAACTCTACTAAGCAAATCGGGGCGATCGGTCGTGATGGAATCGACGCCCAGTTCTGAAAAATGGTCGGCCTCTTGGGGGTCGTTCACCGTCCAGATATGGAATTCATATCCCGCATTTTTCACCTGCGTGACAAACTCTGCAGTTACGACTTCCCGTTCGGCTCTGGAGTCGAGTCCGTCGGCTTTGATCCGTTTGAGAGTCTGCAGCACCTCATCAACAGATGGAGACCATTTTCCTGTTCTCTTATCCTGACGAAATGAAGTCAGCCAGAAGGCTTTGATCTCTGGCAGAGATTTCTTGCAAGCGGCGATGACTTCGGCATCGAAGCAGATGATGCGGATCTGGGAGAAAGGCAGAATTTTTTGATTGAGGATTCTCGTGAGCATCGGCACAATTTCAGAGCCGCATTTGATTTCAATCAGGAAGTTTTTGCCAGCGGGGACGATTTGGAGAACTTGCTCCAGGGTCGCAATTCGCTCCTCGGCAAACTCCGGGCTTTTCCAGGAACCGACATCGATAGATTTGAGTTCCTCGTAAGTTGATGTTGCAATCTCCCTCTCAACTGCGGCAGTCCGTTTTGTAGACTTATCGTGAATGCAGACAATTTTCTGATCCGCAGTCAGGTAAAAATCGCCTTCAATCGCATCGGCATCCATTTTCCAGGCAAGCTTGAATGCGGCCAGTGTGTTTTCGGGAGCATCGAAAGACGCTCCTCGATGTGCCACAATTTTTTGAGCCAATACAGGTGCAGACAGGAAGAACAGCATCAGGAATGCCGGAATAACAATTCTCATTCTGAAACTCATTTCTATGATTGTGGACTTGGAGCTTTGAAGTCTGCAAACCAATACTATCGAGGTAATCATCTCCAACAAAGTTAATTTTGGAGTTTGGAGAGACGGAATCAAATGGGGCTAGTCGGACTGCAAAATGCAAAACCGGGCAGATTCAAGCCCCTCAGGGAAGTCACCGCTGATTCGGGGATCTCTGCCACAACATGGTACGGATTGGTTACTGGCGACGTTTTTCGGAGGGTGCATGCATACTTCGGCCGCCATCGACGGGCAGACATGTTCCAGTAATGAACTGATTCCTGACAAACCCTTCAACGGCATGAGCTACCATTTCCGGGCAATTTGCTTTCTTGAGCAGCGTAGATTGAATTAACTCCTCTGCCTCTGCTTCAGTGGTCTCTGGTGGAAACATTACTGGTCCGGGATGAATGCAATTGACACGTATGTTTGGGTTCCGCTCGGCCAACTCGACTGCCAGGACGCGTGTCAAAGTTGGAATCGCACCTTTGGAAAGAAAATAAGGGGCATGATCGAGATAGGGACGCTCAATCGCCCAATCGCCAATCGTAATGATTGAACCACCTTTTGGCTGATTGATCATCAAATTGCCAGCTGCCCGGGCACATAAAAATGTTCCGAGTGTGTTGATCTCAAAGTTTCTGCGAATCTGATCTGGAGTGATTTCATCCCAGGCTGTTTTTGACCAGATCGAAGCGGTTGTCACGAGCACATCCAGAGCACCGAAGTGTGAGTGGACATGCTGTATCATTTCATTGACCTGGTCTTCATTGGAGACATCAGCCGAGAAAATTTCGCAGTCAGCTCCTTCTTTTAAAAGCCGTTGTCGAGAACCAAGAGCCTCTTCCCGGGAGGAATGATAGTGTAAAGCGATCCGATACCCGAGAGTCGCAAAGTGCTCGGCTACCACATTCCCGACACGCCGCTTTCCGCTTCCGGTAATCAGGATGACTGGTGAATCTGAGGCTTGTTTGTGTGTTGAGTTCATGGAATCCGATGTACAAAGAGGAAGATCGAGATTATTATGATTGTGGGATGAGATAACGATTCAAAATTTCGATCAGGCTTTCAATGCTGATCGGTTTGGACAGGTAGTCGCTGCAGCCGGCCCGGAGGCAACTTTCACGATCACCGGCCATCGCTTCTGCGGTTAATGCAATTATGGGTTTCTGAAAGTCCAGGGATCGCAGTTTACGTGTTGCATCATGTCCGTTCATCACTGGCATTTGCATATCCATGAGGATCATGTCAAAAGGATTTTCTTCCGCCTGAGCACGTTCGACAGCTTCAATCGCAAGTTGTCCGTTCTCGACCACTTCAACGTATTTCACTTTCTTTTCCAGCAGACGTGTCAGCAGGAATTGAATTCCGCGTGAATCCTCAGCGATTAAGACGCGAGCAGGAATTTTCGCATCTGAAATCTGGTGCAGATCATGCGGGTTTAATTCTCTATCCAGAGAATCGGGGTCAACCTGCGTCATTTCTGGAGTCTTTTCTAAAGGGAGCTTCAATGTGAAACGGCTGCCGGAATCAATTTGACTTTCAGCCAGAATTTCTCCTCCCATCATTTTAGAGAGATGCTGACAAATCGTGAGCCCCAAACCCGTTCCCGATCTCGATTTATTCAAAGTGCGATAATTCTGAGTAAAAGCTTCAAAAATCTGATTCAAATTTTCCTGCTCAATTCCCACACCGGTATCAACGACGTGAATACACAACTCTAGAAAATTCCCCTTTTCCTCACAAACCACTTCGAGACGAACTGTTCCTTGATCTGTAAATTTGATGGCGTTATTGACCAGATTCATCAAAATCTGCCTGACTCGCAAAGGATCGATCAAGGCGAAATTGGGGATTTTTGTCAAATAGTGAACGCTCATTTCTAACTGCTTTTCGATTGCAATTGGTTGCATCAGAGAAATCACCGAATCGATAATCCTCGAAATTTGACTGGGGGACTTCTGGAGTTCAAGTTTTCCCGCTTCAATTTTAGAGAGGTCGAGAATATCGTTGAGGATTCCCAGAAGCATTTGGCCCTGTTCTCGAATGACTCGAACAACTTCCTTAGAGGAGTGTTCGTCGATTTGTTGAAACAGCAGATCCGCACAACCGAGAATGGAAGTCATCGGGGTGCGAATTTCATGACTCATGTTTGCCAGAAAATTACTCTTGGCCTGATTCGCCTGATCGGCAGCCTGACGGGCCTGAATCAGTGATTGCTCATATCGCATGCGCTCACTGGCATCGGCTTGGACGCCAATATAATGAGTCGTGTTTCCACTGGTATCCACCACAGGAGAAATTTGCAGATCATTCCAGAATGGAGTTCCATCCTTGCGATAATTTAGCATCGTGACTTGACATTCGACACGGTTTTCAATGGCCTGGCGTAGCTCTTGTACCTTGGCGGGATCGGTTTCCGGCCCCTGAAGGAATCGGCAATTCTTTCCGAGCGCTTCCTCAATTGGATATCCCGTCAATGCTTCAAAAGCGGCATTGCAATAAATAATCGGATCATCCTCATGTTGCGCATCGGTAATAAGAATCCCGTTCTTAGCAAATTCGATTGCTCTGGTATGCAGCCGAAGAGTTTCTTCGACTTGCTTGCGGGAAGTAATATCGATCCCGGAAGCGACCAGAGATTTCACATTTCCCTGAATGTCATAAACAGGTACCAGACTGAAATCGAGAGAAATCGTTTCTTCATCTGAGATTCTCGCTTCGATATCAAAGCGTATTTTTTTATCTTTTCCAACATCCTTGACGGCCTGTTTGAGTTGCTTTCGAGCTTCCTGGTCCTGCGACCACCAGGGGCAATCCCACAGAAATTGTCCGAGGACGTCATCGTCCTGCACCTGCATATGCTCGGTCGCAAAACGGTTGATGTTTGTCAGATGACCTTCAATGTCGAGAACACCAACAAAACTGGTCAGACTGCCCAGAATTCGCTGGAGTTTCTGCTCATTTTTAGCGATCTGATTTTCTGCATTCTTGCGAGCTGTGATGTCGAAATTGACACCATACATATGAGTCACTTCACCAGATTCTGCGTGAACGATCCCTCCCCGCCCGGCCAGCCAGCGATAATCGGATTCTGAGTTTTTAAAGCGGAATTCGTGATTGTATTCTTTACCTTCTTCAGAAGTAACCTGCAGGGCATTGTTTAACTCATGGACATCATTCGGGTGAACATACTCCATAAATTCTTCGATCCGAATGATGCCGTTTTCTTTTCCAAGACCTAATAATCCCTGTTCAAAATCATCCAGGTTGATGTAGCCACTCTTTAAATCCCAATTCCAGGTCCCCATTCCTCCAGCTTCCAAAACCAGCTGGAGTTTTTCTTTCTCCTTTTCGAGTTCCAGAGAGATCTGGTTGTGAGTTTCGACTTGCCTTTGCAGTTCCTGAGTCAGTTTCTGCAATTCCTGAGTTCGCTCGGAAATAATATTTTCGAGTTGAGTTGGACTGCGAAACGCAAGAATCGGCGGGATTATTGGTATTAAAGCAAATACTGTAAGCCAGGAAACAACAGCTGTGATGAGTTTCATCAAACCCGCGAGTCGATAAATTGGCCATTCAAAAATCAACGCATCTATCAGATGAGTAAATCCACAGCATAAAATGAAAGCCCCAAACAGCACGATGATACGAGGCTGCGGGAGATCTTTTCGACGGCGCAGGAAATAAAAAAGCACTAGAGGAATTGCCATGTAGGCACCCCAGATCGCCGCATCAGAAATGATGTGCATCCATCCCCAGATTGGCTCCTGCACCCACATAGGACCGCAATACCAGCGTGGCGGAAAACCTGTTGTGTCAAAGAGCTTCAGCAATCCTTGCAACATAAAGCGGGTTACCAAAAGTTACAGTTTGTATAGATATAGTAAGGTGGCGGTGAACATTTTTTAATATTGTAAGCTTCCTCTGAAAGACTTCCATACATTGCCTTGAAGATTTTTGCCCAACTGACCTAAAGTGAGAAAGATTACATTCTTGCCTCTCGAACGCTCTGGGAACTTTCATGACATCTTGCGATCTTATTCTGCAGTATTTACAGACGTTTGCCCCTCTTGAACTGGCTGAGGATTGGGACAATGTCGGCCTGCTTCTGGGGAAAAGTGAGCAGGATATTTCTTCGGTCATGACCTGCCTGACACTGACTCCAGACGTAGCGACTGAAGCCATCGAAAAGAATGTTGGCCTGATCGTCACACATCATCCGATCCTGTTCCGTGCCGTTCAACGGATCACCACAGAGACGTCCGAAGGTGCAATGCTACTCGATCTGGCGAGGAATAATATTGCTGTGTATTCGCCACATACCGCTTTTGACAGTGCTGCTCGGGGAATCAATCAGCAATGGTGCGAACGGCTGAAATTGCAGAATTGCCTGCCACTGCAGTCATCCGCAGATCAGGAACTAGCTGGTACCGGATTGGGGTCAGGCCGCATGGGCACATTGACGCCCCCAATGCTCCTTCAGGACTTTATTTTGCAGATCAAATCATTACTGAGCATCGAGCCTGTCCAATTTGTCGGCCAGTTAGATGCCAAAATCTCCAAAGCCGGAATCGCCTGTGGAGCTGCTGCTGAGTACATGAAACAGGCTCAGACACAGGGTTGTCAGGTTCTCGTCACGGGAGAAGCTCGTTTCCATGCCTGTCTGGAAGCTCGTCAGCGGGGAATCGCACTCGTTCTCGTTGGACATTTTCACTCGGAACGTTTTGCCTGCGAAAAACTGGCGAAAATACTTCAAAATGAATTTCCCCAAATTCATTGCTTTGCCAGCCAGATCGAATCTGACCCGATCAATCTCCTGTAGGACAGGCATCTAATAAATTAACTGAGAATTTCCTTCACCACCGTAGGAGCCTCGACACCTGTCAAACGCTGATCCAGTCCCTGGAAACGATAGCTCAGTTTGCGATCATCAATCCCCATACAATGCAGTATCGTGGCGTTCAAATCGTTCAGGTGTACTGGATTTTCAGTGATGTTATAGCTGAAATCATCCGTCTGACCGTATGTCATCCCTTTGCGAACACCTCCACCTGCCATCCACATGCAGAAGTTTCGCGGATGATGATCGCGGCCGTAATTCTCTTTGGTGAGTGTCCCTTGAGAATAAACCGTTCTTCCGAACTCACCACCGAATACGACGAGCGTATCTTCAAGCAGTCCCCGTTGTTTCAAATCTTTGATCAAGGCTGCCGTTGGCTGGTCGACATCTTCAGATTGATTTTTAATCAGCTTCGGTAAGTTGTTGTGCTGATCCCAACCCCGATGCAGAATCTGCACGACACGCGTTCCCCGTTCAATGAGACGACGAGCCAGGATCGCACTTGAAGCATACGTTCCCATCTTCTCAACATTGGGCCCGTACATTTCGAGCGTTTCTTTCGATTCACTGCTCAGGTCGGTCAGATCGGGCACGCTCGTCTGCATGCGAAACGCCATTTCGTACTGAGCGATTCGCGTTTGCGTTTCGGGATCGCCCAGACGTTCATAAGTCTTCTGATTGAGTTGCCCGAGCGCATCAAGCATTTTTCGACGATCCTCGCCCGTTACACCTGGCGGGTTACGAATGAACAAAACAGGATCCCCCGTTCCTCTTAATGCGACACCATTGTGAGAAGTCGGCAGAAATCCGCTGCTCCACATGCGTGTAAACAACGCCTGGGCCTGACTTCCAGCCGGAAAAGTTGGCGTAAACACCACAAATGCCGGTAACTCGTTACTTTCACTTCCCAGCCCATAACTGAGCCAGGAACCCAAGCTCGGCTTGCCTGGAATCTCGCTGCCGGTCATCACGAACGTACAAGCCGGATCGTGGTTAATGGCTTCGGTGTGTACCGATTTAATCATCGTGATCTCATCGGCGATCTCCTGCATATAAGGGACGAGTTCGCTCATCAGGATGCCGCTTTGCCCACACGGCTTAAAGGCGAACTTACTTGGCGCGACCGGGAACCGGGATTGTCCGCTCGTCATCGTGGTAATGCGTTGACCGTTGCGGACTGAATCCGGCAATTCCTGATCGTAATGGTCCTGCAAGCCCGGCTTGTAATCGAACAGATCCAACTGAGACGGAGCCCCGTTCATGTGCAGATAGATCAGCCGTTTTGCCTTCGGTGCAAAATGCGGCAACCCCGGCAACGGAGGATTGACCTGTTCTCTCGAAGCCGCAATTGCCTGCGATGTTCCCGCTCCTGATAACATTGCGTAAGCCATCCCACCCAGACTCAATCCACTCGAAGCAAAAAACTGCCGTCGCTGAGCCAGTCTGTGGTAATCAATCGCTGGTTTCATAGTTCACCTCTTCACATTCAATATCAAATCAGTGCTAACTTCGGTGCCATGCTTGCATCGCGAAGCAGGGCAAGCATGCAATGCGGGTATTTTCTAAGATGACAGGTCAATTCTTATTAATCACTTCATCCAGATTCAGTATCAAATTCGCAGCCAACGTATAAGCAGCCAATTCTGCAGGAGCATATTTCTCGGACGGCTTGCTCTCCCCGACAGTAATCGCTTCCTGAGCCGCTTTCGTATCGGCTTGATAACGCCCCTCATAATCTTTCAGTACGTCTTGAATCAACTGGCTCTCCTCAGCTGTCGGCTGTCGAGACGTCGCCACTTCAAAAGCCCAGGCGATCCGTTTATCCGGAGTTTCTCCACCTTCACTCAGCATACGCTCGGCAAATCCACGGGCCGCTTCGAAGTATTGGATATCGTTCATCAACTGCAACGCCTGCAGTGGTGTGTTTGTCCGCTCCCGTCGTGAACAACTCTGCTCGCGACTCGGTCCATCAAAGGTCGACATGAATGGTGGAGGAGCAGTCCGCTTGAGGAATGTGTAGAGGCTCCTGCGATACAAATTCTCCCCTGTGCTTTGTTGGTAATTCCTAGTGTTACTTCCTCCAAACGCGACTGGTTCCCAGATATTCGGGGGCTGGTAAGGATTCACCCCTTCTCCACCCATTTTCTGCACCAGCAAGCCACTGAGGAACAATGCCTGATCTCGCATCACTTCGGCATCCAGTCGCAGGCGTGGACCTCGTGCCAGATATCGGTTCTCAGGATCCTGCTCCAGCAGTTTCGGCGTGACTGCCGAACTCTGGCAATAAGCTTCACTGGTCACAATCAACTTGATCAACTCCTTCATATCCCAGCCCTGTTCCACGAATTGAACAGCCAGCCAGTCGAGCAGTTCGGGATGACTCGGCGGTTCTCCCTGCAGACCAAAGTCCGCACTCGTTTTTACGAGCCCGATACCGAAGAACTTCTGCCAGAATCGATTCACGGTCACTCGACCTGTCAGCGGATGCGAACCACTCACCAGCCAGTTCGCCAGGTCTAAACGGTCATATTCCTGTCCCTCTTCCTTTACTGGCAGAGCCGGCAGAAAGGCAGGGACATTGCGAGTCACTTGTTCGCCTGGTTTATCGTAAGCACCGCGGATCATTACAAAACTGTCACGAGTTTTCGGCATATCAGCCATGATAAACGTGACCGGCACATCTTTCTCAATCTTTTCAATTTCAGTTGAAACCGTTGATTTGCGAGTTTTTAACGCAACGATAGATTCATCCAGACCGGAATAGAAATTCTCCAGCCAGAACTGATGAATCTGTTCAGCTTCTTTTTCAGACCAGTCTTTAGGTTGTTTGCCGCGAACCGTCTGTCGCAAACCTTCCGGCAAATCGTTATTTCTTTTTCCCTGATTCTGTTCTTTCCAAACCGTATATGACCAGTTTGGATCTTTCGCTTTATCGACTCGTGAAATCACTCCCATGCGATCCCAAGTGACTGTCCCGGCAAACTGTGTGAAGGCGTAGCCGATGACTTTATCGCCTGCTTTCAGTCCCATCTTCTCAGCCTCAACTTCCAGCCGCGCCCAGCTTCCGACTGTTGGCAATTCACCCATCAAAACTTTTTCGGTGGTGTTTGCGGCTCCAAAGGGAATCTTTTCCTCGGCTCCCCACACTGCGCGATGTTTCCAGCCATCCGTGTGAAACTGAATCATTACAGTCTCGGGTGTATTTTCGGGATCGAGAAAACAGTTAACGAAGAATTTGCCATTCTCAGGAACAATAAATTCCGCTCCCCCACTGAAAAAATCTTGTGCCAGACCGGTAGCGGTTCGTTGCAGTGCCTGGTCGCCACTGAAAACCGGACCTTCTTCCGCAGTAATCAACTTCAGTGGACCACCTGAATTTTGCGGGCTGGTGCCATTCGGGAAGCCATCTTCAAACCAGACCGTTTCCGTTTCTTCCGGTGTCGGTGCAGGATCCAATGTTGCCGGATCGAGATATGCCAGTTCTGTGATCGCTGTTTTGAGTTGGCTCTCGACCTCTGTCAGCTGTGCCTGCAGATCTGCAATCTGAGCTTTGTCTTCCGGCGAATACAGTTTCAAAACTGGTGGGGTATCAATTTTATTTCCGTCCATCGCCGGATCAGCCGCGCTATGGAAAAACGCGTACAGCGAGTAATATTCTTTGGCGGAGAGAGGATCGAATTTGTGATCATGACAGACCGCACATCCAGCCGTCATTCCCATCCAGACTTCGGCTGTGGTTGTCGTTCGGTCGACCGCATAGCGGAAGACCCACTCTTCATTGATACTGCCACCTTCACTAGTGGTCACATTGCAGCGATTGAAACCGGAGGCGATCTGTTGATCTCGCGTCGCATTCGGTAATAAATCCCCCGCCAGTTGCCAGCGGGTAAATTCATCAAACGGTAGATTCTCATTTAACGCCCGCACCACCCAGTCCCGATAAGGCCACATCGACCGCTTATTGTCCAGATGCAATCCATGCGTGTCGGCATAGCGGGCCAGATCGAGCCAGGGGCGAGCCATGTTCTCGCCATATGTCGGACGACTCAATAATTGATCGACCAGTTTTTCGTAAGCATCGTCAGACTCATCGACGACAAACTCGCGAACTTCTTCCAGCGTCGGAGGCAGCCCCGTCAAATCGAGAGTCACCCGACGAATCAACGTGCGACGGTCGGCTCGTTCATTGTGAGGCAATCCCAGTTCCTGACGCTTCACTTCCAGAAACGCATCAATCGGATTCGTGAATGATGTCTCAGGCACTTTCGGCTTTTGCGGAGCGACGAACGACCAATGCTCTTTGTACTCGGCTCCCTGCTCAATCCACTTACGAATCAGTTCCTTCTGCTCAGCTGTCAGTTTCTTGTGCGAATCGGGCGGAGGCATGATTTCATATTCATCCTCGCTCACAATCCGTTGCCATATCAAACTCTCCTTCGGCTTCCCCGGCACAATCGCCGCTCCATTTTCTCTGATCGCAATTGCTTCCGCCGAAACATCGAGCCGTAACTCCGCTTCGCGATGCTCCGCATCCCGGCCATGGCACGCATAGCAGTTCTCCGAAAGCAGCGGAGCAATCTGCTGATTAAAATCAATTTTCCCGGCAGCAAGCGTGATGTCGAAATTGATCAGAAACAACGACGTAAAAAGAAAAGCAAACAGGCAGTTTCTACGGAGTAAGATATTCATCGGCCACTCTCTTGTAGATTTACTGAGTTCTCATCTTGGGAAGTCAGCGAGATTGCAGGTGGGAAAATCGTAGACTGATATCATATCAACATCATCTGATGAAATGAACAGAAAAACTTGAATTCCACTCAATTCTTTTGGACAGGCATCCTGTGCTGTATGAGAATGTCTTCAGGAGTTTCTACTCCAAATATACCTGCCAACTGGTTTTTCGATGCCGGACGTGCATACAATAAAATTTGAGAATTCTCCCGCACCTACGTCACCTCTTGCCGCGTGAATTCAGTTGTTATGATCGAATTTTATTTTCCTGAACTGCTCCTGATCGCATTCCCGCTCGCATTCGTCTTCTGGCGATACGGTCGATACGGCAAAGCGACGTCAGTGATTCGGGGCTTCATAGCCGCACTCCTGATTCTGGCGGTTGCCGGACCGCTTTATAATCTGGGTGGTGAAGGACTTGATGTTATTGTTGTCGCCGACCGTTCCCGCTCGATGTCGCCGGAATCTCAACGAAGTGTTGTCGAACTGCTCAATAATCTGGAACGCAACCGCAGCCATGGCGATCGCGTCGCTCTGATCACATTTGGATCGACCGCTCAAATCGAACGGGTTCCCTCCGCCAATGCCTTATTCAAAGAATATTCAAAACCACTCAATATCGATGGCAGCGATTTGAACGCAGCTGTTCAGTCTGCAGTGAATATCTCCGATGATAAACGTCCGACGCGCATCCTCGTGCTTTCCGACGGCGAAGCCAACGGTCTCGATCCTTCCTCCGCTGCCCGGTTAGCACGCGAAGCCAATGTGCCGATCGATTACCGACTTTATGATCGTCTCCGTGTGGGCGATATCGCGGTTGAATCCGTGAACCTGCCGGAAAAAGTTTCGCCTCGCGAACCGTTTCAGTTTTCGGTGTTTGTGCAGGCCGATCAAATTGCCGATGGGACACTCGTCATCAAACGCAATGGACAAGTCATCGCGACTGCGGAACGCTCGTTTGATCTCGGGAGAAACCGATTTCTATTTCGCGACATTGTCGATGCCCCCGGCTTCGTCAATTATGAAGCCGAGTTGGTTCTGGATGGGGATCCAATCATCGAGAACAATCGTGGCGAAGGAGGATTGCGAGTCGATGCCGGGCCACGTCTACTGGTGCTGAATTCCGATGGTCAGGCTGGCAATCTCGTTCAGGCATTACGAGCCGGGCGAATTGATGTCGACGTCGCCAATGCTCAGGAATTCCCGCTCAGTCAGGATACTCTCGATCCCTATCGAGCGGTTATCCTGGAAAATGTTCCCGCCCGGGATTTTGGACGCAAGAAGATGGAACTGCTCGCACAGTACGTTGAAGATCTTGGTGGCGGGATGTTGATCACCGGCGGTCAACGCAGTTTCGGAGTCGGTGGTTACTTCAACAGTCCACTCGATGAAATTCTTCCCGTTTCGATGGAAATGCGAGAAGAGCATCGAAAAAATCGACTCGCTCTGGCCATCGCTCTCGACCGTTCCGGTTCGATGATGGCTCCCGTCTCCGGCGGAAAAACAAAAATGGATCTCGCCAATCTCGGCACAGCCGAATGTATCCGTCTGCTTTCACCCGGGGACAGTGTGGCCGTCATTGCAGTCGACAGTACGCCGCATCGCATTGTGCCACTCAAGAATGTCGATAATCCGGAAGCGATCGCCAATCAGGTCCTCGGCATCGAAAGTATGGGCGGAGGGATTTTCGTCTACGAAGCTCTCGTCGCCGCTGGCGATGAACTTGTCAAGGCCGAACAATCAACGAAACATATCATTCTCTTTTCGGATGCCGCCGACAGTGAAGAGCCGGGAAGTTATAAATCGCTTTTGAAAAGTTTTGAGGGGGCAGGAATTACCGTCAGCGTGATCGGTCTCGGACAAACCTCCGACCCGGACGCCAAGCTTCTGGAAGATATCGCCAAACTCGGCAGCGGGAACATCATGTTCACGAACGACGCCGCCGAGCTTCCGCGACTTTTCACAGAAGAAACGATGTCGGTCGCCCGCAGCAGTTTCATCGAGAAAGATCCTGAAACGCAACCAGCCGGGATCGGTGGACAACAACTGACCGACTCCCGGCTCATTGGCGACTGGGGCAGTTCCCCCTTCCCGAACGTCGATGGCTATAACCTGAGTTATCTCAAGCCCGATGCCACAATGGGTGTCGTGTCCCAGGATGAATATGCGGCTCCTTTCTCAGCCTTTTGGTATCGAGGGGTGGGCCGGGTGGCTGCGCTAACTGTGGAAGTCGATGGCCAGTTTTCGGGCGGCTTGAGTTCTTGGGAGGAGTATCCCGATTTCCTCATCACGCATGCCCGCTGGTTACTGGGTGGAGAATCTCCTGAAGATGTTTTCGTCACAGTGGATCGGGATGGACAGGATGCTGTCGCGACAATTGAACTTGATCCCAATCGCCCTAATCGTGGCGGCAATGAAATCCCGGAAATGATCGTTGTGCCTCCCGGGGATGAACGAACCGAAACCTTCACGCCTGAATTTACCTGGGTCGGTCCAGACACATTGCAGGCTCGTTTCCGCATGGAAACGATGGGAACCTATCGCACACTCGTCAAAACCAGCAGTCGCGAATTTCAGAGGGGTCCTGCATTGTCGCTGCCCTATTCACCCGAGTTCGCACCACGCCCTGGCTTGCCGAGCGGCAAAAAAGTTCTTGCAGAACTGGCAACTTTGACAGGTGGCGAACAGAGAACCGAAGTCCTGAGTATTTTCGATAATCCACCTCGCAGTCCAAAGAAAGTTTCACTGGTTCCGCACCTGCTCATCATCACTCTGGTGTTAATCATTATGGAAATTGCGGGACGCCGGCTGGCTCTCTGGGGCGATTTGTTTCAACGCTCCGCAGCTGCGGAACAAGAGCCGGTTGCGACTCCCAAATATCGTGGCCCTCAATCTCGGCCCCAGCCAACAGCGAAAAAGAAATCTGTTTCCGAGAAGCCAGAATTCGCTAAAAAGTCAACCAAGACGGTCGAGCCTGCCCCTCAGGAAACAAAACCGAAAGTCGACATCTTTGCTCAAGCCAAAGAACGCGCCCGCCGCCGCCGCGATTAGTTCCTATAACAACAATTTGAAGAATACGAAATTATTCAGACATCTTAGAGGATCACCATGTGGAAGGAATTGATCGAGGCGATCACCGAGCAACTCAATGATCATTGGGTCAAACTGGCTACCGCAGCAGGGTTCATGATTGTCGGATGGTATATCGGTCGTCGCCGCGAACGCAGGAACTGGACGAAGCGGGAATTTCTCGATCGCCTCAATATTTCGCTGACCTATATCGAAGCAGGCACATTACGGATTCGCACGCTCATCGAGAAAGATGGCGAGGAAATTTTTCTCAACAAACATGCAGCTGCCACGATTCGCAAGTACGCGGATAAAACCGTCCCCACAAAACCAATTATCCCTATCCCTGAAAACGACAGCTGGTTTTTTCTCAACGGGGTGCTCAATGAAATCTCAGAAAAATACTCGGCTGGCCTGATCGCAGCAGAAGCAGGGCTGCCCGTCGAGAAGCAGGAGTTCTTAATCTGTCTGACCAACGAAGCCGATGGAGCGGTCAGGACGAGAAAAATTCGGGCGATGGTCGTTCGGAAAAGTTTGCTACTGAAGCTTCCTGAAGATATGCCGAAGCTGGAAAATCCCTGGCATCGAACCCGCTGGGAAACTCTTAAATGCATGGCAGAAGCCTACGAGAATTCCCCGTTTCAATTCGCCGAAGTCGAAATCATGATTCCAAAATAGCAACTCATCAGTTCGACTTCGCCAGATGAGCTTGCCAGTCGACGTGGGTGGCATCGGCCCAGAGGCGTTCGAGATCATACAGTTCGCGGTTTTCCGGATCGAAAGCGTGCAGCACGATATCGCCGTAGTCCTGCAGGATCCAGTTATTGCCGGAGTAACCTTCAAGGCTGATCCGATTGGAACCTGATTTTTCCAGCAACGTATCAGCTTCTTCCACGATGGCGTGCAGCTGTCGTCGACTGTTTCCGGTCGCAATCACAAAGTAATCGAATTCCGGAGTCAGTTTTGTGAGATCAAGAACAACAATGTCGCTGCCTTTGAGTTCATCGGCAATCTTCGCGCACTGGCATGCCAGATCAAGCGACTTGGCCAGCTGTTCCGGGCTGCGCTCGAAAATGGTTGTCGCTTCAGATTGATCAATCACAGTCTCAGTTTGTTCGTGCAAATCAGAAATCGCTCGTTACTCCGCAAGATACCAAAATAGTAGAATCAACATTTCGTCGATTGCGTTCGTTTCAGGGTATCCTACCCGGAAAAGTGGTCGAAATATACAGTTGACCCTCAAAATAAGTGAATCCAGCTTGAGATGTATGTTTCCTGGTTACGACAGGTGATCATTCGACAGGTTCGGACTTATTCAAGTGGCTGAGGCATTTTCGCTTTCATCGTCTTTTGCCATTGGGCCAGTTTTTGCTGCAATTCCAAGGTTTTGACAGGATTTTCACTCACTAGATTCTCCTGTTCACCCGGATCCTCTTTAAGATTGTACAGTTCCCGTGTCCCTTCTTGATAGAACTCGATCAGCTTCCAGTCACCCTCCCGAATCGATGCTCCCGGACACCAGGTGGAGCCGTGATAGTGTGGATAATGCCAGTAAAATGTTCGCTCCTCTGACTGTCCTTGCCCATTCAATAATGGAACAAGAGATTGTCCATCGGCATGCAAATGAGGTTGCGAAGGGAGTCCAGCCAGTTCCAGTATCGTCGGAAAGAAATCCATGCTGACAATGGGAGTCACACAAACGCTACCCGCCTTTGTGATTCCAGGAGAGCGAATAATCATCGGTTCTCGAACTCCACCCTCATACAGCCAGCCCTTACCTGATCGTAATGGCAAATTCGATGTAGGGCCGGGAGTTGGTTTCGTACAAAGCCCGCCATTATCAGAAAAGAAAATGACCGTTGTGTTTTCTTCAAGTTGGAGTTCCGCCAGTGTCTTCATCAGGCTGCCCACACTCAGATCAACCGCAGCAATCATTGAGGCATACTCGGGATTATCCTGTCTGGCTCGCGACTTAGCGTCCCGTTCTGTAATGGGTGGAGAGTCTTCTTCAAACTGCTGGTTGGCCTTTTGCTGGAAATGCTCAATCTTTTTCTTGTAAGGTTGAATTGGAGTATGCACATTATAATACGAGAGATACAAAAGGAACGGCTGGTCGGTCTTCCGTTTTTTCAGAAAACTGATGGACTCTTCGGTCAATCGCTCCGTCAGATATTCTCCAGGCTTTTTCGACTTCAGAACGGGATTATTCCATGGAGCATAATACCCTCCTGGTGGAGACCCGCGATGATGTCCGCCGAGATTAAAATCAAAGCCCTGATCGTTCGGCCAATGCCCCTGCTCTCCAAGATGCCATTTGCCAGCAAAGAACGTCTGGTAATTGGCTTCTTTTAACGCTTCCGCAATCGTTGTTTCTTCGAGTGCCAGATTCTCCCGATCTTCCACCTGCTGAAACTTTTGATGCGGATTACGACTGGCGTCCATCCCGGGAATCCAGTCGGTGATATCGACGCGAACTGGATGACGCCCCGTCATAATGCTGGCACGTGTTGGAGAACAAACCGGACAGGCAGCATAGGCCTGAGTGAATTTCATTCCCGATTCGCACAATTGATCAATGTGAGGCGTTTCGTAATATTCGCTGCCGAAACATCCCAGATCTGCCCAGCCGAGATCATCGACAAGCAGGAATACAAAATTCATCCGCTCTGTTGCAGACAGTATCGTGACATTCGTCAGCCAGACCAGACCAGCAATCATCACTACAAAAAAGGTCCTGCTCTGCATGAATTTCTCCTACGGACATCAGTTCATAATCCGCACTAATCGACGATGCATTGATCTGGCTTAACGTTGCAGTCGGCTGCGGCGGTCGACCCATTCGTCATCCAGCTCGAGGAGATTCTTTTCGAGAAAGATTTCGATATGAGGTTCGATTTTGAGTCCCTTCCCAAACAACGCCATACCTCTGAGGTTGTAGGGATACGTTTCTAAAAAAACGTGTTCATTATCTTTTGGGTTGCGACCAGCGATTTGTTTATACAACTGCTCGGTAACTTTTTTGTCGAGGGTATCCTCGGAACCGACACAAAACAGGAATGAAATGGGAAGCGCGCTGTTTCGCATCAAGCGAATGGGAGCAACGGTCGTCAAGCCTCGTACCGAATTCATTGGAGAAATTAAAACCAACGCCCTCACATCCTGGCCCCGTGGGGTACGCATTTGAGGTGTCGGAGCATCGTCGTACGGTTTTTGCTGCCAGTCGATCATTGCAAAATTCATCGCAATAATTGCTGAAAATTCTGGAGCAATAATACCCATCTTCCGCATATTGAGATTCTGCTCCTGATGCTCGGTGAATATGAAATCCTTAACCGCATCCATATCGTAGGCGACCATTTTTTTATAATCGTCCGGCTTGACATCGCCGACATCCGACGGGTTTCCAGTCTCGTCTTCGAGCTTACTTTCTCCATGTTTGCGTAGGTCGACGGCGATGACTGCATAACCTTTGGTCCACAACTGGTTGGCGAATCCAGCCGTCCAGACGCGACGATCTCCTCGCTGGTCATGGAGCAGCACGACAACGGGAGTGTCCCGGTTTCCCGCATGTTTGTAATAAGTGATGTGGATCGGCCAGCGATCCTTGGTCGCTAACGTATGCGTTTCGATATGTTCATCCTGAGCCTGGAGTGCTGCAGACGAAACAAGCAGAAGCATCAATACGAGGCCAAGTCGGGAAATTAATTGAGCAGGGCGCAGATTCATGGCAGACCTCATTACAAAATACCCTCGATCGGGATGGAGAATTGTGTTAGCGAGCGGAGGATCAGAGGAAAGCCCCTGAAAGCCTGTATTCCAGTCTACGTGTCGGAACAAGTCAGGTCAAATAGAGATAGGCTGATCTGCTCACCAGACGTAAATTCGTATTTGACGACCAGAGTGATTGGTACTATCTCCCTGTATTCACTGACCGTGAGAAATTGCCCAGCTATTCACCGATAAACCGGGAACTCATCGATCGTTCGTCGATCAGAAGTGTCGATGCGAAGGTTGGGCAAAATCGCAGATTTCTGGGCTTCCTCAGAGATATCTGAAGACTGCTCTTCAAATGAAACGGGTTCAATCGGATCCGGAACGTTTCGCAAGTGGAGCGAAAGGCCTTCGAGTTTGACGGTGTCTTCAAATTGCCGTCCATCCAGTGTGTTGCAGGTCACAGAAATACTAATCTGTGGTGACAGCAATTTGCTGGTTTCAATCGGTAGCTGCAGAACGTAACCCGAGGTAATCCAACCCGACGACCAGTTATCTGCCAGGTCTTTTGACGTGATGTTCATTGTCTCTACGATTTTTTCGCTGGTAGAAATCTCCAGAGTGACATCGACCGGAATTTTCAGTGGTTGCCTGTACTGGTCGAGTGGCGTGAGGACCAGATTCAGAATTTTCTGATCGCTGCTGCTGGCCGGTAAAATTGCGGATTGAAGCTCATCGACCTGGACGCCAGCCAGTCGATAGAGCACAGCGGACTGTTCGGGTTGCAGAACCGGTTTTCCAGATGCGATCAGTTGTGAGCGAAGGTCCTGCGATTCCTGAAGGACGATACTCAGCTCGTTTTTCGAGCGTTCGAGTTGTTCGGAAAGTCGTGTCATCATCTCCTGCTGATCGCGCAGTCGTGCTTCCAGCAATTCGGTCTGCTTGCGGGTCGAACACCCACTAAGCAGACCGAAAATCAAGATTATACAGAACGCTTTCATGACATCATCCATGATGAAATATGATCAGGCTCACAATCAGGGTTTGACCTGATGTCTCCTGTTCAATTCCTTAGCCCATTTGAGGGATCTGCTCGAGAACTTTATCGACCAGGCCATAATCTCTGGCTTCTTCTGCCGTCATGAAATTATCGCGATCGGTATCTTTTTCGATCTCATCGATCGTTTTACCAGTGTGTTTCTGCATAATTTCATTCATGCGTCTTTTGACTTTGATCACTTCCCGAGCATGAATATCCAATTCGGTAGCGGTTCCTTCCATGCCAGCCAGTGGCTGATGGATCATGATCCGACTGTTCGGCAAAGCGGCTCGTTTTCCAGGAGTACCAGCAGTTAACAGAACCGCTCCCATACTCGCAGCTTGTCCGAGACAGTAAGTCGCAACATCGCAGCTGATGAATTGCATTGTGTCGTAAATCGCCATCCCTGCGGTGATTGAACCACCAGGCGAATTAATATAAAGATGCACATCAGCTTTAGGGTCATCAAACTGCAAAAACAGCAACTGAGCGACAATGCTGTTAGCGAGAGTATCGTTCACTTGAGTGCCCAGAAAAACAATGCGGTCTTTCAAAAGGCGACTGTAAATATCCATGGCCCGTTCATCACGGCCATTTTTTTCTACAACATAGGGGACGAGAGTTGTCATCTTATTTTAATATCCTGATAAAAGCTGATCGATTCGCAATTATGAATTCGAGAGGGAGCCGGATTACTCTTTGCCGGCGTCGGTTTTCTTGATTTTCTCGACGACTTCGTCGACCAACCCGTATTCCTTGGCTTCTTTTGCGGTCAAATAACGGTCGCGCTCCGTATCAACTGCAATTCGATCGATATCCTGACCTGTATGTGTCGCCAGAATCTCGTTCAGCAATTGACGTGTATTTATGATTTCCTTAGCCTGAATTTCAATATCAGAAACCTGTCCGCCGACCTGACCGAACGGCTGGTGAATCATCATTTTCGAGTGAGGCAGGCAATATCGTTTCCCTTTGGCACCCCCAGCCATCAAAACGGCTCCCCCACTGGCTGCCAGTCCCACACAATAAGTGGCGACATCACAGTCGAGGAATTGCATTGTATCGTAAATTGCGAGAGTCGCAGTCACCGATCCACCCGGCGAATTAATATACAAGTGGACATCCTGGTGGCGATTTTCCGACTGTAGGTACAACAGCTTCATGACAATCAGATTCGCTGATGCATCGTGAATCGGGCCATCCAGAAAGATGATGCGGTTTTCCAGCAGCAAATCCCCAATCGTCATATTTCGCTGACGCTGGTATCCGCCACCCGAATTTTGAATGGTTTCTGATTGATAATCCCTGTAATCAGGGGAATAAGACAACTTCGACATGCAATCTGCTCCTTCGCAGCATAACTCAATTCCGAGTGCCCCGTCAGGGCTTTGAATTGAGCCTCAAATAACTTCCAAGCACTCCGTTGTCGTGCTTTACAATTTAAACAACCCGATTTACTTGTCGGAATGACTCAGTCGGTCAATTTCGTTCGGGGAACTTTATCAAAATCAGCTTAACGAGTCAGCCCGAGTTCTAAATGCCTCATACAACTGACAACTGATTATCCGATCGCCTCCTGCATCCACTTCATGGGAATAATAGATTATAGGCATCCCGGTCAAGCCTGTTGAGGGGACAGAGAAGAACTCCTGAAAGAAACCTGAGATTTTTAGCCATCGAGGATTGTCCAAAACTCTAACCACTCCCCTCTCATCTCTAACCTCTCCCGACTCAGTAGCACTCAAATTGGCTGATGATTACATTAAGACATCAAAACTGTTTCATTTGAAACCTCCCGGGTGGCGGGGGCGCTCTCGAAGAGAAGCTCCCGAATTTTTCATCTAGCAGCCGGGGGCTACCGCATCGGATATTTTGTCTACCTTTAATAAAAAATCTCTGGAGCAACCGTGAGCGTATATCTGGGCATCGACATTGGAACGAGTGGCACAAAGACTCTGGCGATGCGTGAGGATGGCGAGATCCTGGCCACTTCCACATTTGAATATCCTCTCGACAGCCCACGCCCCGGCTGGTCAGAGCAAAACCCGGCTGACTGGTGGGACGCTTCGATCAAAGGAGTCAAAGCGGTCCTCAAAGCTGGAAAAATCAAACCGGCCGATGTGAAGGGAATTGGCCTGAGTGGTCAGATGCACGGCTCGGTTTTTCTGGATAAAAATCACGAAGTCATCCGCCCGGCTCTCCTCTGGAACGATCAACGGACAGTGGCCGAGTGTGCGGAGATTGAAAAGCGAGCCGGGGGACGCAAAAAGCTAATCGGCATGGTCGCTAACCCAGCACTGACAGGGTTCACCGCTCCGAAAATCCTCTGGCTGCGAAATAACGAGCCCAAAAATTACGACAAAGTCGTTCAGGTTCTGCTGCCCAAAGATTACGTGCGTTATCAATTGACCGGAGATTTCGCGACCGAAGTGAGCGATGCCTCAGGAACGCTACTGCTCGATGTTTCCAAACGACAGTGGTCTCGAAAACTGTTGACTAAGCTCGATCTTGATAACGCCATTCTGCCGAAAGTTTACGAATCGGAAGATGTGACTGGTACATTGACCAATGCAGCCGCCCAGAAGTTGGGATTGCTCGAAGGAACTCCTATCGTTGGCGGAGGAGGCGATCAGGCAGCGGGGGCGATTGGAAACGGGATTGTGAAATCGGGCGTCGTTTCGGCCACGATGGGAACATCTGGAGTCGTCTTTGCTCACAGCGATGCGATGCAGGTCGATCCCGAAGGTCGCGTGCATACGTTCTGTCATGCCGTGCGGAATCAATGGCATGTGATGGGCTGCGTGCTCTCAGCTGGTGGTTCGCTGCAATGGTATCGCAATCATCTCGGTGATGCCGAAGTCCGTCAGGCGAAGAAAGACAAGGTCGATCCTTATCAGCTCATCACTGCTCAGGCGAGTGAAGCCACAGCTGGCTGTGAGGGGCTATTCTTCCTGCCCTATTTGACAGGCGAACGAACCCCCCATGCCGATCCTCATGCTCGTGGCTGCTGGATCGGTTTAAGTCTCCGACATGGACGCAAACATCTGGTCCGTTCCGTGATGGAGGGCGCCACTTATGCAATGCGGGATACACTCGAAATCATTCAGGAGATGAACATCCCGGTCAAGCAGGTCCGCCTCTCAGGCGGCGGAGCCCGCAGCGAATTCTGGCGACAAATGCAGGCTGACATTTACGGCAAAAAAGTCGTGACCATCAACGCCGAAGAAGGCCCGGCTTACGGCGTCGCATTACTCGCGGCAGCCGGAACGGGTGCTTACAAGAATGTCGTTGAAGCCTGTGCGAAAACGATTTCGGTGGTGACGGAAACCAAGCCGGATAATGCGACGAAGAAAGTCTACAACAAATACTACCCGCACTACGGACACCTCTACCAATCTCTCAAGGGAGACTTCGCCGCAATTGCCAAGACAGTTGAAGAGGTGGGTTAAACCATCATTTACATTTCCGCATGGTGTTTTAGGCATTTATGCCTCTATCCAGCAATGAACAAAACATGAATCTTACGATTTCATTCTGCACATTCACTTACTTTGACAGGTCCAACACGCTGGTTGAATTCACTTAGGCATTGCGTGCTCAAAAAAATAGACTAAGCATGGCACTCGGCTAATAAACAAATCGTATAGATTTAGATATCATGGTAACAGTTAATGTTAAATATTCAATTTCAAACAATTATCTGATAATTCGTGAATTCAAGGACTTTCTTATATTTTCTTTACTCAGCTGGATTATTGTGTTTGTGAGCACATTTGCTTGCTCCACAGTATTGGTTGAACTCATAGACCAGGCACTCAAGGCTAGTTATATATATTTTGGAATTTCGCTCATCGTGACATTTTCGTATGCAATTCTAATGATCAATGTGGCAACTCAGCTGGCATTAAGAACAGTTGACAAAGAGTATCTTATCTCCAAGCGATGTGTAGAAATGTCTGTGATACTGCCCATTGCAGGGAAAATCCGCATCAGCAAAAAGCAATACACTGGCATTGCCTATAGAATATTTCATGCGAAAGAGACACTAGTTATTGCACGATTCATTCCAAATAAATACAACCGTATTTTACTCCTTAATTATTTATTATTCCCTAAGTTGTTTTTCAATTGTAATATTATCATTGCAAGAAATTTCGGAGTAGACAGAGGCGTGAAAGGATCGTCCAAATACGATGAAGAATCAATAGTTATATCATTGTACCCAGTTTTCATGCTTATTAACAAATATTCCAACATGCATGGTCGCGTACAAACGCGTAATAATGAATATCTATTGGATACTTAGATAGCTTGAAATACATGAGCCAGGTGCCAAGTTCACGCTTGCCGTGGACATGCTGGTTTAGACATTGATGCCCCAATTCAGCAACGAATGACACATGAATCTGACGCTTTCATTTTTGCGCAATCACTCACGCATTGCATGTCAAACGAGTTTGAGCATGGCACCCGGTTTGCTTGCGTTTCGTACTTGGTAATTGAATTTCTCTCAAAAATAATAATCCCTGATGACCACTTATTCTCAGTCTCTCGATCTCAACGATGTTCAACGGGAGTTTCCTGAGTGGCAGATCGATCCTCATGAGCAGTTGAATTCGACGAACCGACATGCTGCCGAGCGTGCCGGTCAATATCGAACACCGACGCTCATCATCACCGAAAAGCAAACCGCTGGTCGCGGGCGAGGCAAGAATTCCTGGATCTCGGGCCAAGGTGCTTTGACATTTTCCTTATTGATCGAACCGGCTAACTACGAGATTCCCGCACATGAAATTCAGTTGCTCTCACTGATTGCAGCTGCTGCCGTCAGGCAGGCAATTTTAAACGTCACAGAAATACGAGCATCGGACATGCAACTCAAGTGGCCGAATGATTTGTACCTGCAAGGGCGCAAAGTCTGCGGCATCCTGCTCGAGCAACCCGCTCATAAAAGAACTCTGCTCGTGGTCGGCATCGGCTTAAATGTCAATAATTCGAAGGCTGACATGATCGCCGATTTACAACACTCCGCGATTTCTTTGAGCGATTCTCTCGGCGCACAACTGGACTCCATCCAACTCCTGATAGAAATCATGCGAAGTTTCGAGGCGGCATTACAGTCAGCCGAGAGTCGATCCCAACTTTTTCCAAAAATGTGGCAGAGTTGTCATTTGCTCGATCACGCTCTCGTCACTCTGGATCGTGGGGAATCGGGAAAAGCAGAAGATCTCGTCATCGGTCGTTGTGAAGGAATTGATGAAGACGGAGCCTTATTACTTCGCGATCAATATACCACTCATCGAATCTATTCCGGTGTCATTCGAGAGTGGTCATGATTTCCAATTCGCAGCTTGGGTGAGCGCAGCGTAACCCAACAGATAAGACTCACGTTTGTTGAGCAGCAAGCGAGGCTTCATTGAGCTCAATTTGCCGATGTCCCCCCTGAACGAGACGGCGGGTCATCAGCAGTTCAACAACTAATAGAGCCGTCACAATAAACAGCAGGATCGGCCAGATTTCAATGCCTCCCGATGCAGTCGCCAGATCATCGAGCACTTCTTTGGAATTGGTCCGCCAGTTCAGATTGAAGGCTCCGTTGAAGTCTTGTTTCTGTTCGGCGCTCAGCCGTGTGATGTCCGATTCTTCGCGGGAAGCAAACGCATAAAATGGCATTTCATTATTTGACTGCAGTTCACCGGCTGGTTTTTCACAATCGATTTCAACCTCATAAATCCCCGAAAGCTTCAGGTTGGAAAGTCGCCAGGTCAATTGATCTCCGCTGCCGGTCCGTTGAGCCGTCAGCTGGCTTTGATCGGGAGCAGTGACATTCAGTTTCAAGGGCTGACAGGGGAGTTGCTGAACGATAATCGCCTGTGTCAAATCCAGGTTTCTTTCGGAAGTCGTGCGGGTCATTCCAAAAACAAGTTCGTGCATCAAAGGAACGAACGTTCGCTGACGGATCAAATCGGAACCGGCTCCATCAAAGGCAATTGAGCTGACCAAAATTTGTCCGCGGCCAATTTTCCGCTGAACAAAAACAGGCGAACCGTTTTGCAAGTTTGCGGTGACTGCAGGCGGACCCATTTCGATAGTTAGTTTTAGAGCATTCTTACCTGTCGGTTTGGTGAGATCCTGCTCCTTAAGAGACAAATCCCAATAACGATTAACGAGCACATCGGCCAGTTCAGATTTTGTGGGATCGCTGAATGGTGCCAGCCAGGCCGCGGAGAATGATTTCAAGTCGAGCTTTACAGGCTCATTGACGACATCTTTACGTTGATGAAATTGAACCGGCAGGACCGAACGACCTTCGATCATCCATTGTTCGAGAGACTTCTGATAATCCTCCGGCGTCGAATTTCGATCTGGCAACAGCACAAGTCCTCCACCTTTGACCAGATAATTCGTCAGCAGTTCCCAATCCATCGTTTCTGGCCCCGGTCCCAACAGAAACAGGACGCGAGTCTTATCCAGCAGAGCCGCATCGATTTGATCCTGTTTCACGGTTTTAGCCGAAACCCAAACCTTCTCGATATCGGGATTCCCGAACACGCGTGAAAGATAAAATTCTGTTTCCGGCTCGTCCTGATTGACGGGATCGGTGAGTGAGTCGGCATTGGTTGCAATCACAACGGGCACTTCATCGACAACATCCAGTACAATTTCAGCGACATTATCTCCAGGAAGGGCGTCGCCATCCAGCGATGCCGTGATGATGTGATTGCCAGGATCAGCGAAACGGGTCGTTATTTCTGCAACCGCTTCTTCGCCATTCTGTAATCTCAATGCGTCCGACTCTCGACTCAATTGCTGACCATCCACCGACCAATGCAGTTCACACTCTGTTTCAGCAAATGCCCCCTTGTATCCAACACGTGTCGAGATGGTGATCGGCGAGTTTACGACCGTAATATCACGCGAAGCCTTCAAGCGGTCGACTCGATAATTTTCTATCGAATCCATATTTCCGGAGCCAACATCGATTGCGGAAAGTTGAATTGGAACAGCAGCTGACTGTCGCAATTTCAAAAACTCAGACCAGCTCGCGGTTTCCGGCGGAGCCCAGGAAAGCGCCTGCTGATCGGTCAGGACTACAATATCCCGCCTTGTCGAATACGATTGTGTCAGTAATTGACAGGCCTGCGTAATGGCAGCAGCCATGTCGGTGATTCCATCCGGGCCTTTTAGCTTTTCGAGTTCCAATCGGGCTGTGGAGGCATCCGTCAAAGGAGCAGGTGTGAGGAGTTCCGACCGATTTCGAGCATCGATAATGGCCACTCGATCGACCGACGAGAGATTGTCCAAAATGTTGTGACACGATTGAATGGCCCGTGCATGCGGCGTAATTTCTTCACCCGTCCAGCCCATGCTGTAAGAACTGTCAATCACTATCACGAGATCGATTGGCTCGGGATACAGATTGCGAATGTAGAGATTTCCCTGCAGAAATGGTCGAGTGAAAACGAGCACTAATATTGCGACCATCAGCATTCGCATCAGCAGGAGCAGCAGATCGCTCAGTTTGATTTTCTGTCGAGTCCGTTCACCCAACTGCAGAAACTGCATCGCCCCCCACTCAACCACATCGAAACGACGTCGATTGAGCAAATGCACCAGCACGGGCACAGCAACCGCCAGCAATCCAGCCAGCATTCCAAAATTCAGCAGCGAAAATGACATTAATTTCCAAATAACGCAAGGACGAAGAGATCAGCCTCAACGACAGTTTTATTTTGTAATAGGAATTCCACTCACGAAATCACGTCATCTAATAAAGATAACCCGACCACTTCGTGTCGATTGATCAGCACCTGTTCGCGGTTCGCTCGGATGCCGTGCACTTTAGAATCAATAATATACCGTTCGCGAGTCGTCGATGTATCTCTCAAATCGTGAAGATCCGCATTCTCGAGCACCAGATAGCGATGATCCTGGTCGATCAGTGTTCCCACGCAGACATACATACTCTGCAAATCGAGAATGATATCCTTCTGCATATAGTTGAGCAGGAGATCTTTATCCGCTTCTGCCATGACGTATGTTTCTCTGAGGATGTAGCATTTTGAACAGTAGTTAAACGGCTCAGCTGTTGTGCTCTCGGTCAATATACGACACGATACAGGAATAATTCCTATCCAATCAAGGATGCCGCTCGGAAAACTCTCTCTCGTGAAACGGAAAATCGCTATGCGATTCGCACAGATCCCTCTGACGATCGCCACAATTCTCAATTTCTGCCTCTCTGCACATGCTGCAGACAAACTAGCCAACCATTATCCGCAAGCCATGAATTCCGGCTGCATGAAATGTCATGCCGATATTGAATTGATTCGCGAACCGGGATCGGAAATGCTCGAACGCATTATGACCGAAGGGGAAGCAATGGGCGACCCGGCTGGGTGTATCGTTTGCCATGGCGGAGACCCGAAGGCCACCGAAAAGGAAGCCGCCCATACGTTCGAAAAGTTCTATCCCGATCCCGGCAGCCCGTGGGTGAATCAAAACACCTGTGGGAAATGTCATCCGAAGCATGTCGATGTGCAGTGGCGGAGTCTCATGATGACCGAAGCCGGAAAGATCCAGGGCGTGTGCTGGGCATTCGGAGGTTTAACCGGTTACGAACATCTGTGGGCCAATTACGCGGTCGAGAATCCCGAGAATCCACTCGATCGACTGGGAACCGATGTCTATCGTAAGTATATGGAACGACTCAAAAAAATGGAGCCAAACGTCTGGGTCGACCGTCACCTGCCTCTGCCCGATGCCCCGACTGATATTTCCAAAGTCAAAGAAGATCCGACCCTGGCCGCTTTCACGTATATTCGTACGGAATGCCAGCGTTGTCATCATGCCGTGAAAGGTCGTCAGGAACGAGGAGATTTTCGGGGGATGGGCTGCTCGTCGTGCCACGTCCCTTACGGCAACGAAGGTTTCTACGAAGGAGCCGATGCTTCAGTTTCTCATATCGATGCCGGACACTGCCTCGTGCATTCGATTCAGGGAACGCGGGAAGCCAAGGTAACAGTTCATGAAAAAACGTATTCCGGAATCCCCGTCGAAACCTGTACCACTTGCCACGATCGTGGCAAACGAATCGGCGTTTCCTTTCAGGGTTTGATGGAAACCCCTTACGAGGCTCCCTTCGCAGCCGACGGCGGACCACAGCCGAAGTTGCATACCAAGCACTACATCGCGATGGAGCAGGATATTCACTATTTGAAGGGAATGACCTGTCAGGATTGCCACACTTCCACTGATGTCCACAGTGATGGATTTCTGGCCGCCGCGAATCTGGCAGCTGTGCAGATTGAATGTGCCGACTGCCACGGCACGCCCGACCAATTTCCCTGGGACTTACCTCTCGGGTTCATGGATGAATACGAAGAAAAACCAGCAGAAGGTCCCGCTCGTGGACTAACAACGAAGTTGAACGAACACACCTTGCAAGGCACTGTCTACGAGCCGAAAGATGGCTATCTGCTGACCGCTCGCGGAAATCCTTACGGAAACGTCGTGAAAGATGGCAATGAAATTATCGTACATACCGCCAACGGAAAAGACCTGCGGACGAAGTCGCTTAAGCAGTTGAAAAAGGAAAATCTGATCAGCGAACGTGGTCTGGTTTCAATGTCGACAGTTAAGAGCCATATGAATCGGATGGAATGCTACACCTGTCATGCTTCATGGGCACCACAATGTTATGGATGCCACGTGAAGATCGATTACACGGGTAACAAAGAATGCCCAGAACCAAACCCGGAAGTCGGAAACGATCCTGAACTGCAGGCGATCAAACTCGTATTGAATGAAGCCGTTGAGAAGAAACAGAATTTTGATTGGGTGGCAGCAGGACGGAAACATCAGGAACCCGAACACGCAGCTGACCGGGGAGAATCGACTTACGACCTGATGATTCCTGGAAAAATTTCCGAACAACGATCTTATCTCCGCTGGGAAAACCCGATGCTCGGCGTCAATGGAGAAGGACGCATCACGCCACTAGCTCCCGGCTGTCAGCCTTCCGTCACAATCATTGGAGCTGATGGCGAACCAATTCTTGTGAATCATATCTTTAAAACAAAAGGAGGAGCCGAAGGGAGTGGTGAAGATGGCACACTCGCTCTGGATATGTCCCCAACGCAGCCTCATACAATGACAAAAAATGCCCGGAGTTGTGAATCTTGTCATGCCTCTGACAAAGCCCTCGGCTATGGAATCGGAGGCACGCGGCCATTGGATAAAGATATTTATGTCGACCTGGAAACCATTGATAAGGAAATTATTCCGAACCGTACTTGGCCCCAACTGAATGCGATTCCGAATATGGATACCGACTGGTCACGTATCGTGACCGAAGATGGCCAACCGTTGATGACGGTCGGTCATCACTTCAAGTTATCAAGGGCATTGAATAACGAAGAACGAGCGAAAATGAATCGTGCGGGAACCTGCACAGCTTGTCACAAGGAAATCCCAACAGAAAGTTTAGCCACCAGCCTGCTTCATCATGTCGCCAAATATACGGGCCAGATTCCCGTGACTGCCGATCAGCATGCGGGACTGGTGCATAAAATCGTTCTGTTCTCAGCCTGGGGACAACTGGCCATCGCGTTCTGCACACCCATCGTTGGAATTATTGGCTTCACCTGGTGGCGAAGACGCAAAAAAAATGACAAAGGTGAGGTCGAATAATATAAGAACGACTAAATATACCTGATACAGATAACATCAATTGGGAGTGGCGAGGGTGCTCCGCTTTTACGCAAGCCCCGAAGGTTCAACGATTCGGCGGCTTATCTACGAGAGCGTCCCCGCCACCCTTATTATGATGACTTTCTGGAAGCTAAATGACCGTATGCGAATATTAGACAGGTGAAAACGCTTGCTCAATAAGGTGTAGGTCACGCACGCGCGATACAATCACCGGAATTTGCAATACTTCAGTGATTAGGTGTACTTAAGATTAAGCAGCCGCTCGTCTTGTTACAGCCAATTGCTGATAAACCTCTTCAATTTGATTGAGCATCGATTTCAGGCTGAATTGTTCACAAGCGGTCTCACGAGCATTTCTACCGAGGCTTTTACACTGTCGATCATCGTCGAGGAGTTCATTTATAATATTTGCCACACTTTCCGTATCTTCACGAAATACCAGCCGACTTGTTTTCCCATCGATCGTAATCGGTTCGCTATGATCATCGAGTGTCGTGAAGACGGGAATCCCGCAACTCATTGTCTGTCGTAGCAACTGTTGCTCAGCCTCTTTTCTGCAGGCCGGCAGGACTGCAAAGTTCACAGAATTCAAGCACGGGACAAGATCCTCGGGAGATTCCATCACGTAGGTTCGATTCTTAAGTTCGTAATTGGACACACATTTTTCAATTTGCGTCTGATCCAGGCCTGTTCCCAAAATCAACAGATCAAAATCATCGCGATCGAGACGGGCAATCGCTTCGCAAAGAAATTCAGGCTCTGTCTGTCCCTGAGAGCCGGAAACGAATCCAATCAGTTTTCGCTGTGCAGGAAAACCCACGACCTCTCGCGCAGTCGATTGATTCATAGGTTGAAAGTGAGACAAATCAACGCCGGTTGGGATCGCCGAAGAACAGGTTTCACTCAGACCATAATTGATGATCAAAGAATTGCGAATTGTGAGGCTGGTCGTTATCACATAATCTGCCCCCTTGGAATAGATCCATTTCGATGCCGACTTGCATTTCGCAGGAGCGCCGACATGTCGAGTCCGCACAATTTTCGGACGTTTGATCGACGCCCTGCACGCCAGAGTCATGAGCCAGCTATCTGTCGAACTGTGTGTATGCACGATGTCGACATTACGTTTCGACAACAACAAACGAGCTGAAATCAGACCCTGAAAGTTTCGTTTGCGAATAGGCAGGGTCGTCACTGGGATCCCACAATCTTTCGCTCTGGAAGCAATGACAGATTCCGCACAGCAAACCAGCTCAACAGAATACCCACGGGATTGCATGCCCAGTGACTCGATGAGAATGCGAGCTTCCTGATTTCCCCAACCACAGGAACTTTCTGTCTGGAGAATTCGTAAGGACGTGTTATTCATCCATTGCATCCATTCAAAAGTTGGTCATAGAGAGTTGTCAAATTCTGCTGCATGGCATCAATAGTAAATGGCTCAACTGTCTTTCGAGCCTGCTTTCCCATTGTTAGACAATGCTCGCGAGTTGAACATTTTTTCAGAGCCGTTCCCAAACTAGACTCATCCTGGGAATCAAGCAGGTAGCCGCTTTCGCCATCAGTAATTATTTCCGCTGCTCCACACTTCATTGTTGTCAAAACCGGCAAACCACTGGCCATTGCTTCGAGAATCGAGTTCGGAAAGGGATCGTATAAAGTCGGAAGGATGAAGAAATCGGCCGCGCCGTAATAGGAGGCGACTTCACTTTGAACGCCCGCAAAGTGGACCTGTTTTTGGACGCCCAGTTTAGAAGCCAGATTTTCAAATGCGTATTGAGCCTTATCTCTCCCCAGAATAATGAGTGAAAGTGCAGGAGAAGCCTGCAGTCCACGGATCGCTTGTGCCAGCCCTTTTCGTTCCCAACCCGAACCGACGAATAAACCAATCGATTGATCGGGGGAAATCTGCAATTCATTACAAACCCGAGGTCGATATTTCTTCAGGCTCGGATGAAAACAATCCGTGTCGACACCATTGTAGATGACATGTAGCTTTGTTGGATCAATCGCAAAACGATTTTCAATTTCATCGGCCACCATTTGGGCATTGCAGATAACACACTTCAGTCGGCTGTCTTCATACATCGACTTCTCGGCCGCCAGCATGTACCGATGATAACGATTTCGAAACAACAACCAGCGACGCCAGCCAGGCATCGTGCGGGATCGTTCTTCCAGCCAGCTGCGATGGACGCCATCACCAGCTCGATAAACCTGACATCCCGGAATCCGTTCATGACTTTGAACCAGATCGAAATTTTCCTGCTCAGAAATTGAGATCGCCTGTTTTGCAAACAGGGCTTCCCTTTGCACTCGTGTCCACTTGGGGGGATTACATTTCAGGACAGAAGAACTTGTTCCTTCCCACTGACGGGCAATCAAGGAAACATCGTGACCATGGCTGGAGAGAATATCGGAGATGTGGGAAACAATGCGCTCACCGCCACCATCAAATCGAAATTTCTGGCGGATCAGAGCAATGCGCAGCGGGTGATTGGAAGAAGCGTTCGTTTTCGTTTTTGTGGCAGGATTTATATTTTTTGTCGAAGTCGACATTGAGCAGTGTCTCCTCAACGCGGATAGATGAGCAGAAAATGTGCATTTCAGGCGAGCCGAGTCAGTCATGACTCGGGAATTCTCACGATCCTAGTGCGTGAATTACTGGAAATCACTTTCAAAGAATGGAACGAACTCGAACAATCACAAGCTCGATTTACCGTTCGATTTAACTTGAATCAACATGCATACGATCGTAATTGAAGCGAGGATTCGTTCAAGCCGCCTTTTTGCTGCGAGACTTCCATTTGTTAATTTTACGGTCGACCACCAGCGGGAAATGCATCATTACACTGTACGCACTGTCCATCATTGAGACTTCACCCTGTGCACACGGTCCTGTTTTTCGAATCGCCAGCAGGCTGTCAGCCTGACCGATGACTTCGTAATTCGGATGCTGCTTCAAGAAGCGATCAATCGAAAGTTTCACCCCAGGGAATTTGTCGGCATAATCATGAAAACAGGCGATTCCACCCACATTCAACAACCGTGTCCAACGCAGGTCAGACATGACTGCCAGAATTTTGTGAGAGGCATCGACAAGCATAAAATCGAAGCGATCCTCTTTCTGTTCGGCAATTTTGAAGGCCTCCGAACTGGTCGCGGTCCGAAAATCGACGGCTTCCGGAGACAGTCCATGCTGCCGTAAATTCTCAGCGACAATTTCATCCTGTTTTGGGAAATAGGTCATTCGGTCGACCACGACGAACTTTGGTCGTGAATCATCGTTGAAACAACTCATCATGCGACAGAGCGTTCCACCGGCAGCGGTGCCGATCTCCAGATGTGATCCCGAGAAGTTTTCCTCACGAATCAAACCCTGCAGAAAATTTTGTTCTGCAAGGGTCATTTCCGCTTCGAGTGTTTCTGAACATGCACGCATGAGTCTGAGTCCTTTCAGACAATGTTATCTAATTGAGCTGTAGGTCAGGCACAGCCTGACCTATAATCTTTTTTATAACCCTGGAGTTTCAATTACGCCGCTTTAACGCCGATGCGTCCTGTGTAATCGGTGCGATGCAATAACATAGGAATGTGGTGCTCGGCGAAGTATTCATCGACTGCCTGACGGGCCCCTTCCCAGTGGCCGTAATCGTCTATGATCAGCACACCACCTGGTGAAAGTCGCGGGTAGAGATATTCGAGTTCATGACGGGTCGATTCGTACCAATCGGTATCGAGTCGCAAAATTGCAATTTGATCAGGAAGTGTGTGAGGAATGGTCTCTTCCACTTTCCCTTTGATGAAATGAATTCGTGCAGGATCGTATCCTGTGCCGTAAACATTCTCCTGAACTTCATTGAATTCACCACGGCACCAGCTTGACCCATCTTCTCCGATCTGACGTTCCTGAAAGTCGGTAAGCAGCTTATCGCCATCGTACTTTTTATCACTTTCTGAAGGCATTGGCATCCCTTCGAATGTGTCGTACAAAAAGTATTCACGATCGGTCCGATTCATATCCCGCATGGTCAGCAGAGACGACATTACCGCCCCGCCCTTCCAAACACCACATTCTACAACCGCACCGGAAATATTTGCATGACAGATGTGCCGCGTTGCCTGCATGAAGGCATACAGTCGATCCGGGCTAAGCATCGTAAACGGCATGACCCGTTCGATATTTGAAAGATCGATAGGATCGATATCCTTCATTTGCTTATGCAATTTTGATCGTTTGCGTCCACTTTTAATCTTATCTCTCCAGGTCGAGACAAACTGCCCAGCCTGTTTGTGAAATGTTGTCATGAATACGTTCCTGTTATGAATATTGATTTCGAAAGAGCACGATGGAATCTGATGTTACGCGGCTTTGCTTTCTCGATTTCGTTCAGCCAGCAGGCGATATTTCAAATATGATCCACCCGCGATATGTCGAGCAAGAAAGAAGCCCGCAGCTCCGTCCAGAAAACCGCGTCGCACAAAATAAGCCTTCACGAAGTTACCGACGCAATGCACATACGGCTCAGTCGCATTGGTTTTTCGTCCACTCGCTTCCAGATGATCGACCATCATGTGGATATATTTTGTATTTCGCTCGACAAACTCATCTAGAGTATCATAGCTGTAATGCAGCATCCGGGATTCGAGATAACCGACTTCACCTTCGATCTGAATCGATTCATGAGGATTCGTTCCTCCCCAGGCGGAACATGACTTGCGAAAAATCCTTAACTGAAAGTCAGGACTCCAAGTCCCGTAGCGTATTTCCTGATTGCCTATAAATGAGCGTCGACCGATCCGATATCCGGAGCAATCCAGTGGTAATGATTGAATTTCTGTGATATTTTCTTCTGTCAAAACTTCATCGGCATCGAGTGAAATCACCCATTCCTTACTGCATTTTTCGAGAGCATGATTTTTCTGATTGATGAACGTGTCGAATGGACGGACATGGATTTCGACATTCGAGAATTGTCGTGCCAACTCAACAGTTCGATCTTTGGAACCGGAATCGACAACGACCACCTGCTCACACCATTCGAGGGACTTCAGGCATCGCTCAATATGCGACTCTTCGTTGTAGCAGATCACCGCACCGGAAAACGGTGGGAATTCGCGAGCCGGTTGATTCACGGATGAACTCCTCCTGAGTGGTCCGTCTGAGTTTCTCACTTGCCTAATTTCTTCCTGAAAACCGGTCGAAGTGAATTGATGCTGGATTTGATCGTGAAATTTTGAGATTTGACAGAACTATAATCAGATCAAAGCAAATCCAACAAGACCAAGTTCAATTCTCAAAATGCCTGGTTTGCTGTGCATTGTTTTGCTTCCGGAATCTCAACCATCGGCGCTAAACACGATATCCGCCAGACTGCAGAGATTAATTCCGCTGAAGATTGGGCGACATCGGATACTTAATCATCATAATTCCGAACCAAATAAGGAGGCATGCTGTCCACTACGTTACAATTCCCCATAATGGAAACGGAATTTGATAAGCGATGGGATGACTGGAATCCTTGAGTTTGACGTTTTTGAAAGCTACGATGGATCTATCTTCGGGACTATAGCTCAATCGGTTAGAGCAGCGGACTCATAATCCGTTGGTTCTCGGTTCAAGTCCGAGTAGTCCCATTCCTAAGTTCTTTTCGGGCAATGGTTTCCATCGTGAGATTGTTGCCCGTTTTGGCTAATGGCTGGGTTGTGTCAGTCAATTAATTAGCCACGGCTTACGTCCTGAAATTGCCAACTGCAGGTGTTCTAATCAATTTTCTTCATGATTATTTCCCCTTTCCTGTCTGAGAATTCATCTGATTATCAACGCGATGCCTTTGGGGTGTCTATTTTGAGGAAAATGACTCACACAAAACAAAAATTGCAGAAATTCGAGACAACGATAGTGTTCACAAGGTCATATCTCCGCTCTTTCCTACTAATAACTTAGTGTGGCACTGACTTGGCCAGTGAATCGTAACTTCGGCATTAGTCCTGACTTGCACTAGTGAAGCCAGTGGCACATAACGCGAAGTTTTAAGCGGAACAATCCCCTGGTGATTTCTCAGTTCAGGATTCAACTCTGTGTGACGTCAGAGGAATTATCATCAGGTTTCGCAGTCGATTTCTCCAGCCATCCTGTGTTATAATGATGTGTGAACATCTGGAGGAATCGAACCATGAAGACAAAAACTTTACAATCACAACAAACTGAAACCTTCGAAAGCAGGCTCAAGCGACGTCAGTTTCTACAGTCGCTCGCGGCTATGAATGTCGCGGGCTGGATGGCTGGTCAGCCTCAATTGCTCTCTGCCAATGAAGATGTCGATCACCCTGCGCCAACTGCCGATGCCTGCATACTGTTGTGGATGGCTGGCGGGATGGCGGCTCCAGAAACGTTCGATCCGAAGGGGTATGCTCCTTATGAAGTCGGGATGCCGGTTGGCAACATGCTCAGCACATTCCCGGCTACCGACACTTCGGTCGATGGCCTGAAAATCTCTGCAGGCTTGCCCGAGATTGCTCAGGTGATGGATCGAGCGACGCTCATTCGCTCTGCAGTTCAACCCGATCTCGGTAGCATTTTGCACTCCCGGCATCAATATCACTGGCATACCGGCTATGTGCCACCGCAAACAGTCGCCTGTCCGCATCTCGGTGCCTGGATGGCAAAAGTTCTCGGCCCGCAAAATCCGGTTATGCCCGCGTTTGTCAATATCGGTCAGCGACTTGAAGGAGTCGGCGAGAAGGAAGAACTCAAGGCCTTCACCACTGGTGGATTCTTCGGCAGCGAATTCGGGCCGATGAATCTGCCTTATCCTGAACAGGCTGCTCAAGCGGTTCAACCTCCAAGCGGAATGAGCTCACAGCGTTTCGCAAATCGCAATCGACTCTACAAACAACTGGTTGATCAAAATCCAAACCGCGAGAACATGAGCGACTATCAACGGGAATCGCTGCTGCGTTCTATGGAAAATGCGTATCGATTACTCAGCTCAAAAGATCGTCAGGCGTTTGATATTAACGACGAACCCCAGGAAAGTCGCGAAGTTTACGACACCGGCCGCTTTGGTCGCGGATGTCTACTGGCCCGACGGATGGTCGAAGCCGGGGCTCGATTTGTGGAAGTCACAACCGAGTATGTCCCATTCCTGCACTGGGATACTCACAAGAGCGGACACGAAACTGTCGCTCGTTTGCACAGTGAAATTGATCGTCCTATTGCAAAACTGATTCGAGATCTCGAAGACCGTAAACTGCTCGATCGGACTCTGGTTATTATTGCTTCAGAATTTAGCCGAGATGCATTAATCGAAGGGAAGCCCGGCTCAAATGCCAACGACCAGGCGACATTCAAAGTCGATACCCTCAGCGAGCCCAAGCACTACGGATTACATCGCCACTTTACCGGCGGGACCAGCGTGGTGATGTTTGGCGGAGGAATGAAGCAGGGATTCGTCTACGGCAAAACAGCCGACGAACGCCCGCTGCTCGCGATTGAAAATCCAGTTTCGGTGATCGATCTGCACGCCACTATCATGACCGCGATGGGGATCTCTCCCAAAACCGCTTTTGTAACAGAAGGTCGTCCATTCTATGTGACTCAGGATGGACAGGGACAACCAGTGCGGGAACTGTTTGCGTGAACCCCAAGGATATCGATGACATACTTTCCGGCCGACGAGGCGATCTGTTCGCACATTCGCTACGAGCAGGCACGACTCTTGCCGAACCGTTTTATCGTTTAGGATTGAACCTGCATCAGTCGCTCTACCGCAGCGGCTTGAAATCCAGCCATGCCGTCGATGCTCCCGTAGTCAGCATCGGCAACCTGACGACAGGGGGGACTGGAAAAACTCCATTCACTGCCCGACTCGTTAAACTTCTCATTGAACAGAGCATGATCCCCGGAATCGCCAGCCGTGGTTACAGAGCTTTGAAATCGGAGGACTCAAAAAACATCCCGGCTAACGATGAAAAGCTGGTTCTCGATTTGATGTGTCCACGCACTCCACACCGGCAAAACCGCGATCGTGTCGCAGCCGCTCAAGCTTTGATTGACGATCAGGTAGACATCATTCTGCTCGACGATGGCTTTCAGCATCTACGACTCAAACGAGACGTCGACCTGGTCCTTATCGATGCCGTCAATCCCTTCGGCTACAACCATCTTCTGCCCCGAGGCTTATTACGCGAACCTCTCAATGCACTCAAACGTGCTCATCTCATTGTGATCACCCGCACCGATCAAATCACTCAAGAAGAACTAGCAGAAATTGAAAAGAAAATTCGTCGGTCTACTGAAGTGCCGATAATACACGTTCACTTCGCCCCCACCGGCTGGCAGGACCATCGCGGCAATACCGTTCCGATTTCAGAATCGCATCAAACAGCAGTCGCCTTTTGTGGCATCGGCAATCCCGAAGGATTCAGAAAAGGCCTCATGAAACTGGGCCTGGAACTCAACAACCAGAACTGGTTCGTCTTCCCAGATCATCACCACTACACACAGGACGACCTCAATCAATTAGCAGAAGTAGCGCGAGAACATGCAAACGGTCGACTGGTCACCACTCTGAAAGATCTGGTCAAAATCCGCGAATTGATTCCTCAAGGCATCACTTGCCAGTCCTTACTGATTGAAGCTGTCATCGACTTGGGAGAGGATGTCTTAATTGAAACGATTCTGACTAAAATAAAGCAAGAACCAGGGATGGACACGGATAACCACGGATAAGCATATCTGTGCACATCCGTGTCCATCCCTGGTTCAAATAATTTATTCAGACTGAGGCATACCAGGAAAGAACGCATTCGTTCGTTGGATATATTCTTCGTACTTTGGCTTGCTCTCTTTCAAATCTTTTTCCAGCAGTGTCACTCCTGAGACATACATCAGGAAGATCGACATGACGATCGGACTCAGAATTGTCCAGTAAGGACCACCAGCTGAGATCGATAAAATCCAGAAGCCCCACCACACACAGAAGTCGCCAAAGTAATTGGGATGCCGGGTGTATCGCCACAAACCCGTGTTGAGCACTTTGCCTTTGTTGTCCGGATTTGATTTGAAGCGAGCCAACTGCCAGTCACCAACAGCTTCGAAGACGATTCCCACCAGCCACACAAATGAGCCAACATAAGTGAAAGCATTCAGAACACCGGGGTTCTGAGGAATCCCAATTTGCAACGGCAGCGAAACGGTCCACATCACCACTCCCTGCAGCACAAAGACCGTGAATAAGCTGACCAGAGGAAAAGTCGCGCCTGCATTTTCACGCATCTTCGCATAGCGCTTGTCTTCTCCGTGACCGACATTCCGCAATGCGAGATAGCCAGAGAGTCGAACGCCCCAAATCGTGACCAGCAAGGGGAGAAGATAACAAACCTTTCCACTTTGAATGGCAACGCCATAAGTCGTCCAGGCGACCAGCACAAAGCCGAGCCCCCAAACCAGATCGATGATACTCACATCTTTCAGCGGCAGGCTGATCAACCACATCAGAATCATCAGCCCGAGAATCACTCCCGCATTAATCAGTAGCAGACTCATTTCGCCTCCCGCTTCACAAAACGATAATGCGAAACCCACCATTCATTGCCATCTCGATAGCCGAACAGTTCTGCACAGGCCATGAAGAACATTCGCCAACGATAAAACCATTGACGGGCATTTTCTGCCCCATAGGTTGTCTCAAAGATTTTCAGGATCTCTTCGCGGGCGGCATCGGTTCGCTTCAACCAGTCTTCACAAGTCAGTTGATAATGTTTTCCGTTCCATCGCCAGCGACGTTCCAAAACCAAGTCTTTCTGATAATGCAGCAGCAGTTCATCACTCGGCATCATTCCGCCACTGAAAAAATGCTCCGACATCCAGTCCTGAGGACCTGAGGAAAGATAAAGATATGGATGATCTTTGTGGCAGAAAATATGCACATACAACTTGCCACCAGGATTCAGCCAGCTGGCAATTCGCTCCATCAGCAATTCATGATTTCGCATGTGTTCGAACATTTCGAGCGAAACCACGCGATCGAATATTCCTTCAGGGGCGAACGTATTCATGTCTGCAGTGACAATTTTCAAATTGTTCAATTCGAGCGTCTGAATCTGCTGATCGATATACGCCTTTTGCGAAGCCGAGTTCGAGACGGCTACAATTTGACTTTCCGGATAGCGTCTGGCCATCCACAACGACAACGAACCCCAGCCACAACCGAGTTCGAGAATTGCCTGCCCGTTTTTGATTTCGGCCTGCTGGCAAGTCAATTCGAGTGCCTTCGACTCTGCCTGGGCAAGACGAGTCTCGGGACTTTCATAAAAACAGCAGCTGTATTTTCGCTGTGGCCCTAAAGCCAACTTAAAAAACTCAGCAGGCACCTCATAATGCTGTTCATTGGCTTTTTCGGGCACAACCGCAACAGGACTGCTCCGGGCATCATCCAGAAAAGCCTGCAGTCGCTCCTGATGATCCGTGCAAGTCCCCTGTTCCCGCTCGCGGCGCCGCTGCGTCAACAACTGCCGAATCCCCTGACGCACCACCGCATCGGGCAACCGCCCCTGCTCCGCCTGATATAATGCCGTTGAAAATAGCTGCTCGTACAAACGTCTGCTCCGTATTCTTACTTTTGAGATTACTCAAACAAGTTCAATTGAATATTATACTGCGGATATCAGTTATTGAATGATAAGTTTTTTACTTGGACAATCGAGCACCTCGAATCGGAATTGAATTACGATGAATCAATCCTCTGAACATTCGAGTGATGATAAGGTCTTTCATTCACGAAAGCGGTTCATGATACCGGTCTGTCTTCTCAGTAGTCTAATTATTATTTCATTGACGATAATTTATTCGATCCGTCCCGATTCATTCATGGCGATTACTGTTTACCCAATCTGGGTCTGGACGATTCCCTGCCTGATCACCCTCTTGCTCTACGGCACGATCTTCACTCGCCAGTATTTTTGGATCATGGTCCCTTTTCTGGCACTGACCTATTTGATTTCGGATACACCAATTGCACTCATACGAGGTCTCTATCAGAATCGTCCACCAGTCACGCGTGCTGCATCAAGTCAAAGTTTACGCGTGATTACACTCAACTGTCACGATTCTGCGGGAGCGATTCTGGCACTTGCAAAATATGAACCCGATATCATCCTCATTCAGGAAACAGTCAGTCGCGACAGTCTGGATAAACTTCGAATAAAAATATTTAGCGAAGCAGGCTTTTCTGCCTGGGATCCCGATGTGGCCATTCTTTCAAAATATCCACTGGAAGAAATACCAGCCCCCTTTGATTTTACAGGCTATTGTCTTCCCGCAAAGTCCCGAATTCCGACAGAATCTGGAACCGTTGAATTATTACTGGTTCCCGTACACCTTTATGCCCCGCCATTTCGACTCGATCTTTGGAATCCCGAGTGCTGGCAGGCCTATTCACAGCATCGCAAATTGCAGAGAAGCCAATTGAATTCCGTTCTCAAAGAACTTCCTTCTCATTCACTAGGCAGCGAAGTTCTTATCGCTGGGGATTTCAACGCTCCACCGGGAGACGCAATTTTCTCTCCACTCTCATCAGGCATGCAGGACGCCTTTGAAGAAGTAGGCGTTGGCTGGGGCTGTACGATCGCGAATCAACTACCACTAATTCGCATCGACCAGTGCTGGTCGACACCAGCACTCAAGCCGATCCATTGTCAGGCAATCCCCAGCGAAGGCAGCGATCATCGAGCCGTTTTAGTGGACTACAAGATTGATGAGTCGGACTGAATAATTTATGAATCCAAGAACACATTCAGTAATAGCGTATCGCGTTGAAGCCTAACGTTATTAGTATTTTTGCATCGCCAGACGCTACAGATAAAGCAGACTTGATCGAATTCAACCATACGAGTTCTGTCGTCATTACTCCAACGGCCATTTGGAAACCCATAAGTCACCCGGTTTGGGGAATTTTACTAGATACAGTTCGCCTATTGTTTCATTGATCCGTGGATAAGCAAAACTTTCACCCAGTTGGGAAATTTCCGACTGCTCCATTTTATTGAAGTTCAAGTCACGATTAACGCGAGTTGTGCGGACATGGAGATCTCCTGTGTCTGTGCTATAAGTCGCAGTGAGAATCAAACCATCTTCAGACAACATGGGAGCACGCCAGCGACCGGGTTGGTTATTCCATTCTGGAACAATCATTTCCTGAGGGATGCTCCAGGCGTCTGCTCTGCTTCTTCGTGTCGCGAGATATGGTTTCCCATTCTTAGAGCGGCTCTCCATCACAATCGTCAATCCATCCTGACTCACACACGGATTATCGAAGGCAAAGTCCTGAAAAGCAGGAATTGGAACCGGATCAGAAAACGACTCCTGAATCGATTCACGTGTCGAAATATGCAAGGCTTCACTTTTACTGCGACTTGGCAGATAAATCATCTCGAGTTGATCGCCGGTGATTGTGGGAGATTCCCCCTGCATCAGGCGACGCTTATTCGCGAATGCCGAATTGTGATTTGGTCGAGAGGCACTCCAAATTTCCGACTCCGCCTCCATGGTCGGACGGACCCACCAGTACAAGGTCAAACCATCTGCAGATAACCAGGGACCACGCTCGTCGCCCTCGACTGTATTCAATTCGGTCAAGGGTCGCATCTGACCGTAATATGGATGCAGCCGGATCTCGGCAAATTCATAACGTCCATACGTCATCAGAAACAGGCTGCGGGGATCTTCTCCCTGAGGCATCGCCCAGAATTTTTTGCGGGAGAGCTGACTGAAATCCCCCTCCCATTTGAGTTTTGGGATTCCGTTTTCTTCCACCACAACTGATTTTTCAGTCACTCGAAAAGTCAAAATCGAAAACACCTCCGAGTTAAAAAACTGAACCGGCTTGCGATCCTGATGCATGCCATTAGCCTGTTCCGTTTCGTAATCCATCAGCCAACTCTGTGTACGGTTGGCTTTCATGTGAGCCGCAAAGCCGACATCTTGATTCGCCAGCCCGGCAACCAGGGCACTGTCATCGCGGGAGTCTGTATTCCTGACTTTGAGTTGGAGTACATAATTTGAAGGAAGCTCATAAGGAATCTTTACCAGTGAATAGTTTTGACTCGAATTCGCAGTCGAGTCCCCGATTAAGAATTGATCTTTAAATTCCCACTCTGCCTGGATAACATTCTCCGGAAGCTTGATCAGTGGAAGCAGGTCGATTCCTCCTTCCATCATTTCCCGTGTCGGAGAATCGCCAGACTCATCAATCGGATTCCCAGAGGACTGGCTGGAAGTATTGTCTTGTTCGTCACCTCTGGAGGCAATTTCCGGTTGCGTTTTATTCCAGACGATTCCCGAATTCAGCCAGGCCAACAGCGAAAACACGACAACAAGCAGAACACAAATCCCTGCAAACATTTTCCAGAGGCCAGTCTCTTCGCCGACAACTTGGGGCGCAGCCGGTTCGATTTTCGATTGGATATAGAGAGGATCATCGGATGAACTCTGCTTCTTCAGCCGCAACAGATCTGCCCGATCATCATATTCCTTACGGGAAATAGGATCGGATAAAATCAGTTCAGCTTCCTGGAGTTGATACAGGATACCATTGGCCTCGGGGAGTTGCCCGAGTTGAGAATGCGACTTGATCAATGCACGACGTTGACGAGACGCAACTCGAATTACATCCAGATCATCTTCATCGATAGAAATCCCCAGTAGCTGATAATAATTTGGAGGTTGTTGATCAGCCGGGATTCCTAATAATTTATAGAATGGTTCAAAGTCGCTTGGGCCCAAAGTCACAGAATTTCTCTTTCATTGCATCTGATTTCAAATAGAAACAATATTAAGCTGAAAGGGATTCCATGAATTTCTGATGATGAAATTGTTAACTGGCGATTGAATTGACTTCCTATTCGGGATTCCGATGCTCACTGTTTTTTCGGTCGCAATGGCAACACATTTGCCCGTACTGCCCAAGAATCCCAACGTTGTTCGAGTTCCATTGCCAGTTCGGGATTCTGCTTTTTCAAGTCGTGGCTTTCGATTCGATCCGTCTTAATGTTGTAAAGTTCCCAGGGCTCTTTGAATTTAGAAACTAACTTCCAGTCACCAACACGAATCGCTCGATTCCCCTCGTGCTCCCAGAAGATCGCTTCACGCTTAAGTGGTTGTTCTTCAATGACTGGCAACAGACTCAAACCTTCCAGCGGATGAATTTTATTACCACCCACTTCCTGCGGATAATTCGCTCTGGCTACATCAACACAGGTTGCCATAATGTCAATCAGGTGACTTGGCTCCCGCACCAGTTTTCCGCCTGAGGAGATCTGCTCCGGCCAGGAAATAATCAGCGGAGTTGAGATGCCTCCTTCATGGACCCAATGTTTGTATTCGCGAAAGGGAGTGTTCGAGACATTCGCCCAGCCTTGGCCATAGGCGATATAAGTATCAGCCGGCCCCGGCATCACGCCCGGACCCATGATAACCGGGAAGCCATCGCGCGATTGAGCGGGAATCATTCCGGTCTGCAATTCATCGGCTGGCATCGGATCCAGAGTTGCCGTTACAGCCCGAGCTGTCAGATTCTTTCTAGGTGATCTCCCCAATCCTTCTGCACAGCCGCCGTTATCCTGTAGAAAGAATATGAGAGTGTTGTCGAACTGATGGTTCTGCTTGAGCGAGTTCACAATTTTGCCGATTCCCTGATCCATCCGATCAATCATCGCGGCATACACTTCCATGCATCTCAATTCCCACTCGCGATTTTGTACCTGATCCCACTCACGGGCACCGGGTGAAAGTTGCGTATCTTCGGCGACAAGTCCTAAGTCGATCACTCGGGCAAGGCGTTCTTTTCGCAATTCTTCGTAACCCGCATCAAATCGTCCTTTGTATTTGGCGATATCTTCGGGCAACGCATGCATCGGCCAGTGCGCAGCCGTGTACGCGACGTACATGAAGAACGGATTATCATCTGACTTCGACTGCTGATGCTCATCGATAAACCGCACCGCATGATCGCTGATCGCATCCGTGTAATAATAAGTCTCTGGCTGATATTCCTCATCGGCATAGGGAGAGATTTGCGTGTTGTCCCGAGTGAGCGAATTCGGATCGAAGAAACTTCCTGCTCCATGAATCGTTCCATAAAAACGATCAAACCCCCGCTGCAATGGCCAGTTATTTCGTGGCGACCCCGGAGCAATATGCGGTGTCACATGCCACTTACCAGCCATAAATGTCGAATAACCGGCTGGCTTCAACACTTCGGCAATCGTACGACATCGTTGATTCAACTCCCCGCGATAACCTTCAAGCCCCTTGTCATTCATCATGTGACCGACCCCCGCCTGATGCGGATAAAGCCCCGTTAATAAGGAAGCCCGCGTCGGGCAACAACGCCCCGTATTATAGAACTGAGTGAACTTCAAACCCTTGGCGGCCAGTGCATCAAGCGTCGGCGTTTCCACCTCCCCGCCATAACAGCCAATGTCCGAAAAGCCCATATCATCCGACATAATCAAAATAATATTCGGCCGTTCCACCGCCTGCAGAGGCGAAGCAACGGAAAGATAGACGGCAAGAAAAGCAAACAGAGCGCTTTGAGTTCGATTCACTGATGTTCTCCTCAAAAGGTGAAGCATGACCTGACATGACGACACGCGGAATTATTTTGCAAACGATGGGTCCCAAGTTTGATTCAAGGCTCTCGCCTTCAGGCGAAACCTTCAGGTTCTACCCCTTGGAAAATTTCACCAGAACGTGTGGGCGGATTGCGACAGCAATTCATCAGAACTCCATGACTTCAGTCCATAGCCCACGGCTCCGGTCAGCTTCTGTTGACTTGATGATTAACGACTATCGCTCCAGCCGATTGTCATTCAGTAAAAATAAGATTTCTCCTGAAATACAGAACAGGCATCGCAGTGGCCGATAATCTGCATAATTTGATCACATCATTCCAGTAGCAGAGAGATCCCGCAATGCTGATCACTATGTACCGTTGCTGTAATCTAAATAATACGGTTCTAATTTAACTTTGAATTTAATCAAAGACGATCTTATCAGAATTCTCTTGCGACCAGCGCAGGAACGCGCGAAACGGATGTGTAAATGCGGTTGGTTCTCTGTCCAGCCATTCGTAGATCTCTGCGAAATCCAGATATTGAATCTCTGAGATTTCATTCGGATCGGGTATTGGAACGGCGTCACTCTGACAGGCATAGAGCTCGGTATGTTCATAACCTGTTTCCGGTCCGGACATAATTTTGTGCCAGCGGGTCAGCTGAGCTTCAATGCCGAGTTCTTCCGACAATTCTCTAGCCGCTGATACGGAATAAGCTTCCCCTGCACTGACATGTCCGGAAGCAGATGAGGTCCACTTGAGTGGTTCCTCTTCTTTACCGGCTGCCCGCAAATGGATCAGCAGTTTTCCTGCAGAGTTGATCACCCAGATGTGTGTGGCTCGATGCAGATGTCCTTCGCCGTGCACTTCGCTGCGCGGTGCACTTCGTAGAACCTGATCGTGCTCATCGACAATATCGAACCACTCTTCTTCTGAGGGTGTTTCCGGCATGTTCTAATTCCTCTGACAAAACTTGATAATAACTGAATCATTAACTGGAGTGGCGGGGGCGTTCTGCTTTAGGGGAAGCCCCCGAAAGTTCCCTCGCCACCCTTGCTTTAATGACTTGCGTGATCGCTTTTAATTATTGAGTTTTGTCTGGCGTTCTTATTCCTCAATTCCATGAGCTTCGACATTTTTCTTTTCGGTTAAGGTCTTTAGGTAAGCGACCAGATCGCGAATCTGTGCTTTGGTCATCTGGTTGGCGATGTCAGCCGGCATCCCTGATTTTCCGGGAGCCTGATCTTCAATATCGTCTTGAGCAATCTGCACGATTTCTCCCATCGGCTTCACCAGAGTGATGAAATCGTCGGTTTCCTCTTTGATGATTCCCGAAACAATTTTTCCTTCAATCGTAACTAGAATTACTGTCTCAAACCCCTTGGCTATTTTTGCATTGGGATCGACGATGGATTCGAGCAAGTAGTGGGCTTCGTTTTTCTTACCGATCTCGGAGAGATCTGGCCCGACTCCACCTCCCTGACCATTGACCAGGTGACAACGCCTGCAGGAAGCAGCGGCGTTTCCGAAGAAGAGTTCTTCGCCCAATGTCTTGTTTCCACCTTCCAGACAAACTCGGAATTTTTCAACGGGATTCCCCGCCTCGAATTTTTCGTTGTACGATTTGACCAGTCCTGTTAACTGCTGATCTTGCGTGGCCTCTGCTGCCTGGATCACGTCAAGATGCAATCCTAGCGGCAATTGATCAGCCAACATTTTCTGGAGCAGATCAGCCAGGATCTGCTGAGTCATTTTTGCATCGAGCCTTGCTAACTGATGAATTGCATCCTGTTGCTCAGCCAAAGTTCCCTCATCGATTGCGGCCTGTAATACAGGACCCGCCTCTGCCGGATGCCGGGCGGCGAATATCTTGCGGGCCGTTTTTCGCAGTTCGGGCAGTTCAGAAGAAATCATCCGTTTTACAATCGGATCGGCTTTCTTCGTCGCAATCTGATCGAGTGCCAGTAAAGCCGAAACTCGTAAGTCAACGGAAGCCTTCTCATCATCGACATACTCCATCATCTGAGGTGCGATGTCAGAGATCTCTAAGAGAGCAGCCAGTTCAACCGCCTGTTTCTGGAGTTTCTCGCTGGCACGGAATAAATCGGGTAACGACCCTGAAACAATTTCTTTCAGATAGGGAGCAGACTGTCCTGTTCTTGGACGATACTTGCCAATCACGGCATCGATATTTGATCCACTCGACCAATTCAATAGTGCGGTCATCGCCTGCTGACGGACGGTTTCCGATAAACGATCGTTGGTGGCAATTTGCACAAGAGTTTCTGCATTCTCCTGCTGTCCGAGCAAATAATTCGCATTCACCACACGTCGCGTCAGAGCCTCCGAAAAGGTCAGATTTCCTTGATAACTGGCAAGTGCAGGCATCGCGAATTCGATCAGTTCATCATGAATGGCCCGAGCCGACTCGATGACCACCTTCGGCTCAGCATCATTCAGGAATTGCGAAATGGCAGAATCACGCAAGCGTCGTAAGGCAACCACAACCGCCAATCGGGAATCTCGTGTCCCTGCTTTGGGATCATCCAGTAGTTCGACCGTTTGTTCTGTGGACTGCTGAGCTGCGCCAATTCCGGTTAAACCCATCACGAGAGCATGTCTTAAGACAGGATCTTCTTTCCCGCGAGTTGTTGCGAGTGAGAGTAATTCGTCTTTGGCAGAGGCAATCCCTAACTTTCCGCAGGCAATTGCCGCATAGTAGACGACGCGAGGATTCTCATGCTTGAGAGCCCCTCGTATTTCCTGAGATGCTTTTTGATAGCGGCAGTCTCCGACAACTCGGCAGACCTGTGCCACGATATTGGCATCTGGATCCTGAAACAGTGGCATGAGTTTAGCAAGCGCACTTTTCTTTTCGGGCTGACGAGCAATTTCCCACAGCCCCCAAATCGCGTGCTGTCTTGCTCTGGATTCATTTGAATGAATAGCAACCTCGACAAGTTCCTGTTGAGCATTGCGTGACGCCAATTCAATTTGAGCACGTTGACGGACACGACGATCCGCATGACTGAGCATCGAGATCAGTTCTTCAACAGACCTGTCTGCAAACGCCTGCTGAAATATCTGTGCGACTTCATTACCTGATTGTTTCAGTGAATCTTCCTCAGGCTGTTGTCGATAGATGCGTCCCTTTTGAATGCCGTCCCAACCGTTGACCCAGTCGGAAAAGTAGAGGCGACCGTCGTAACCAAAATCAACATCAGTCACGAGCGTGTTCCACAGATATTCATGAGAATCGACCAGTTCAAACCCGGCTCCCTTCGGCTTGTTGGCGAAAGAACGGATTCCACTATTCGAGGCTTGTCCGCGAAAGTCAGCCAGGAAGAAGTGTCCCTGGTATCGATCGGGTAGTCCGACACCATAATAGGAAACCAACCCGGAAGGACCATCTCCGAGGTTTGCAATGGGCGGCAAAGTGTAAGCGGGTTGAACGGCTGTCGTTTCCTCATCGGCCTGGAATGGATACCAGATTCGTTCACGATTCCAGGGTCCTCGATCACTCAGATATTGATAGTACATTCGCCAACCGGAATCGGAACCTTCTGCCACATACACCCAACGGGCCTTGTCGCCGCTATCGGAGTTGTTATCGCCGGTGAAGAGATTGCCATCATCATCAAAGGCAAGTTCCTGGGGATTACGCAAACCGTAAGCAAATTCTTCCAGATTAGACCCATCCCGTTCACAACGAAAGACCGCTCCCGTATCGGGGCGTTTGAGCACTCGACCATCTTCTATGATCAAGTTGTATCCGCGGTCACCAATGCTGAAGTAGATTCGTCCATCCGGCCCGAGAGTCAAGCCGTGCATGTCGTGTCCACGAAAGGCGAATCGGACTCCGAAACCATCCTGCAGAATTTCGCGTTCATCAGCCCGCCCATCGCCATTGGTATCTTCAAACTTCCACAGGCGGGGAATACATGTGTAATAGACGTCGCCATCGAACTCCAGAATGCCAGCTCCGGTTCCGGTGACGAGATCATTAAATCCATCTGCATACACGTACGCGGTTTCGTATGTGCCATCCTTGTTTTCATCTTCGAGCAGTCGAATCCGATCGTGCTGAGCGGTCCAGGCAGAAAGCATTTCCGGATGATGCTTCAACATATACTGCCGACGGTCGGCGACCGTTTGAGCCTGCAAATCGTCTTCCAGCCAATACATGTGCCCGCGATTATCTTCGACTCCCTGCTTTTGTCGAAACGTTTCGCAAACGTAAATCCGCCCCTGTTCATCAAAAGCGAAAGCGACAGGATTAGCCACATTCGGTTCGGCTGCTGCCAGTTCGACCTGCATGCCTTCCGGAATGCGGAACGATTCAATCGCCTGCTTGCCTTCATTGGAACTCGGCTCGATTTTTGGTTGATATTCAGGGTCTGACGAATATGCCAATGTAGAACAACACAAAACAATGGCAGTCAGGAACAGGCAATGAACTATTGAACGCATGATGAACTCGATTGTACAACGATTGAAAATTGGAAGACAGAACTTCTGAACGAATTTATTTGTCGATGACCGAACTTTGTAATTTATCAAGTGTGAATCGCGAGAGCCACCAGCCGGCGAATCCGCCGGGAACAAGCATGACGAGCCCCAGAAACGTGAACCACTTCGGCATCGGAATCTGAGAAAGCATTGTGACCGCAAGGAATGCAATAATGACACTTAATACGATACAGCAGAAAGTTCCCTGCTCTGTGCCCATAACGCCAGCGACAAAGCAGCCGAAAAAATTTCCGCAGGTCCAGGCAGCAATAATGCAGACCAGTGCCGTTGCAGGGGCATTCGACAGAATCGTTTTCATCTGGGCATCATCTTCATAATCCAGATCAGCCAGTTCCGGGTAGATTTGATGTCCGAGCATTTCTATCGTACCGACGGCAATCGCACTGACCATCAGGCCAAAGACAATTGCGATGATGTTTCGGAAATGGGGGGAGTCGGGTATTGAGATTTCCATTTCTATTCCTGCTTAAATTAGGGTGATCATACCTGATCAAACTGGGATCATCCCCCTTTGCCGGATAAGATGCAAGTTCGCTGCCTCCGGCGGCTGTCAGGATAGTTAACCAATTCCAAACTCCTAAATGCTTCAGAAAGTCGACTCATGCTTCAGATTTGTCATTCGTCATTGAAACTCAGACTTGCACTGCTGATGGCGGGAATGCTTTTGTCGCTATCACCTGCTCTGTTTGCAGCAGAGACCTCCATCGAGGAATTGAAGGATGCGAAACCCGATCGGATTATCGAGTTCAAACAAACCGAACAGGGAGAGCTGAAGCTGCATGTTTTTGAACCGACGGCCTCTTCAAAAAATGTTAAAAGACCAGCGGTCGTTTTCTTTTTTGGTGGTGGTTGGGTCGGTGGGAGCCCCAGTCAGTTTTATCCCCACTGCCGACATCTGGCTAATCAGGGAATGGTCGCGATTTCTGCCGAATATCGGATTCAATCCAAGCATAAGACGACACCCTTCGAATGCGTTGAAGATGGCAAATCGGCAATTCGCTGGGTTCGTCAACATGCCGAACAATTCAATATCGATCCTGACCGCATCGCAGCCGGTGGTGGTTCGGCTGGCGGGCATGTTGCAGCGACAACTGCAACCTTAACAAAATTCGATAACCCGCAGGAAGACAATGCGATCTCTTCTGTGCCGAATGCGTTGTTGCTCTTCAACCCGGTTGCCGACACGACCGATAAAGGCTGGGCAGGCGGACCAAAAAAATTAGGGGATCGGGCGGAAGAACTTTCACCGCTGCAACACATCAATGCCAATACTCCTCCCACGATCATTTTTCATGGGACGGGAGATACCACTGTGCGTTACGAAAATGTGGAACGCTTTCAGAATACAATGGAAGCAGCGGGCCTGCGATGTGAACTGCATGGCTACGAAGGCCGCCCTCATGGCTTCTTCAATTACTCGAGGAACAAGGACGACTTTGCAGACACGATCCATAAGATGGATGACTTCCTGATCTCACTCGACTGGTTAAAGAAGTGATGCCTGTTTAACCGACTTCAGCTTCAAGGAAGTACTCGACACACAATCCGTAGCCCAATGGTTCTAGTGGACTGTTCCAGTTATAGCTTCGGGTTGTGTGCCACTGGCTCCGCCAATGCAAGTCGAGGCTAAAATTGAAGCTGCGATGCGCTGGCAAAGCCAGTGATATCCTAATTTTTAATTGGAACAGGGCACTAAAGGTTTCGTCTGAAGGCGAGGGGTTTCATCCCATCGAGAGACAATTAATGAGTCCCGGCTTCAATCGCTGAAAGTCAATTCGCATGATTCCACTTCACGATACGATTCCTTCACGCAGCACGCCTTATGTCAACTATCTGTTGATGGCCAGCTGTACGATTGCCTTTTTGATTCAGCTGTCTCAGCCGCCAGGAGCTCCCGATCTGGTTGAGCGTTATGGAATGATTCCCGCCCGGGTGAGCCATCCGGATTCGGAAGTGATGGTTCAGGAGTATCGGTCCGCCCAACTTCAGCCGGGGAGAGTCGAACTTGTTGAACGTCCTGCCGCCCCATCAGCCGTTGCACCATTTTTGACTTTGGTAACTTGCGTGTTTCTGCACGGTGGCTGGATGCACTTTCTGGGCAATATGCTGTTTCTGTTTATCTTTGGAGATAATGTCGAAGACTGTCTGGGGCACATTGGCTACTTTTTGTTTTATGTGGGAGCCGGAGTACTGGCAAGTCTGGCACATTACTTGAGCATGCCGGAATCGACAATTCCGACAATAGGAGCCAGTGGCGCCATCGCGGGTGTCATGGGGGCTTATTTTATTCTATATCCCCACGCAAAAGTCATGACGCTCGTTCCCCTGTTCGTCATTTTCTTCACCGTGATGCTGCCCGCTCAAGTCTTTCTGGGAATCTGGATCGTTTTCCAGCTCCTGCAGGGGACTTACAGTCTGGGAGGGACCGAATCGAGTGGTGTTGCCTGGTGGGCTCATATTGGCGGATTTTTAGCAGGCTTCCTGATTGTCCTCTCACTCCGTCCACTCGGCTTGATTCGTTCTCCAGTTCCCGAACGAAATTATCGAGCGAACTGAAACATAAACGGAGAGACAAGCACAAAACACAATTATTAGACAGTAGCACGTCAGGCATTGCCTGATCTCCATGGTACAACTCAAATTTGGTAACAGTAGGATACGAATTGTATCCACAACGTTCTGGGTGGCACGTCCCAGAACGAAGTGATGGTCGTGGGAATGCTCTAAGTATTACGCAGGATCCTTAAAAGCCTATTCAAAAAAATAATTGCAGCTTTTTGCAGGAGTAAACTCAGTGTTGTACGGCCATTTGGAGTCCAAGCGACTGCAGAAACCATTTGAAAATGGTCTAATCTGATGAGATTGAAGTGGATTCCTCGGTTTGTCCTATAAACTTTGCAATTGCATCCCCCAGTTCCTGAGGACGTTCTTCAAAAAGATAATGGCCGGCTTCCTCAAAGCGAACCGTCTGAGCCTCGGGGAAGATTCGTTGAAACTCTTTAAGAAATTCAGGAGTGAAGCACCAGTCTTTAATCCCCCAGGGAAGCAGAATGGGCTTGGCAGTCAACTTGGTCAGTCCCTTCTCAACTTCGGTCAAAGCTTCATAACTCGGATGGCTGGGGCTGAGAGGGATATCTTTGACGAACCGATCAATCGCGATCCGGTTTCTCCAGGAATCGTAAGGCAGAAGGTATCCTTTTTTAATTTTTGGCGAAAGCGGATACGCTTCATTCACAGCCATGTGGACAGCTGCCTGGGCAAATAAGTTAGCTCCCTGCATCCCGAGTTTTCCCAGTAGTGGAATGCGGCACAGGGCGATACGAAATGGAATTTGTTGCGAGCGAAAAGCACCGGTATTCATTAATACGAGTCGTGAAAAACGCTGCGGGATTCGGCCGGCTACTCCAGTTCCAATCGCTCCTCCCCAATCATGAGCAATCAGAGTGATCTGCTGCAAATCAAGAGTTTCGACCAGCAATTGCAGACGCTCAATATGATCTGCTAAGCGATAAACTTCATTTTGAGGCTTCTCGGAAAGGCCGCAGCCAAGGTGGTCAATCGCAATGCAGCGATGTGTCGGCGAGAATCGTTTAATCAAATTCCGCCAGGCAAAACTCCAGGTCGGATTGCCATGCACAAATAGTAAGACTGGCCCGGTTCCTTCATCCACAAAATGGATTCGACCGGAATCCGTTGTCAGATAATTCTGGTTAAAAGGGTATTCTTCAGTCAAACCATGCTTTAAGACAAGAGGGTGAGAGCCGGTTTGATTCATCAATAAAGACTTTTCAGAGAATTCAGTTCAGAAATGACACTTACATGAGGCCAGAAGAGTATGATCCCGCGAAAATTGTTTTAGCAATTTTATGCTGGAAACGGAACTGATCGAATTTCGACCGTATCCTTTCATGTGGCTGGCTCTGCAACATTTCCTATGAATTTCAGGCAATAATTTCTTCAATCGGGTGACCGAAATCCTGTTCGAGCCGTTTCTGTCCGGGGATTTCCATACGGTGCGATTTCAGACCGAGTTGTTTAAGCAGTGTCGCGTGAATGTCGGTCACATAGTGTGGATTTTCAACGGCGTGAAAACCAATTTCATCGGTCGCTCCGTGGGCAACACCTCCCTTCAAACCTCCGCCCGCCATCCAGACGCTAAATCCATACGGGTGATGATCGCGGCCGTTTGTCCCCTGTGAACCTGGTGTGCGTCCAAATTCGGTCGCGAATACCACGAGCGTTTCATCGAGCAGCCCCCGTTTTTTCAGATCCTGTATCAATCCGGCGATGGGGCGATCTACTTGTTGGGCCAACTCGGCATGTTTCGTTTTGAGATTGGAATGTTGATCCCAGGCTCCGGCTGCTCCATCTCCATGTTGAATTTGAATGAACCGCACCCCCTGTTCGACAAACCGTCTGGCAGCGAGTAACTGTTCTCCAAATGGCCGTGTCTGTTTCTGATCGAATCCATATAACTTCTGGGTCTCTTCAGTTTCTTGAGTAAAATCGATCACATCGGGCACGGCAGTCTGCATCCGAAATGCCAACTCGTAAGACTTGATACGCGCATCAAGAGCGGCATCATTAGGATAGTTTTCAGTCGTAAGCTTATTGAGCCGATTAACAAGATCAAACCCGAGTCGCTGCTCGGCGGCGGTCAGGTCCCCTTCTGGTTGAGCGTAGTCGAGAGGATTTTTGGGGTCGACCTTCAGTTCAATGGAATCGTAAGCAGGGCCAAGGTAATGCCCGTCACGGCGATCGAAAAAACGAGGTCCCATACTGATGAACTGCGGTAGATTTTCATTCAACGAGCCAAGTCCCCAATTGATCCAGGCCCCAATTGTTGGAACGCGGGGATCGAGCATATGGCGTCCCGAATGAAACTGCACTTGGGCACCATGATTATCGTCGGTGGTCCACATGGAACGAATGATGGAAAGATGATCGACCTGCGAACCGATATGCGGAAACCAGTCACTGATTTCGATGCCGCTTTCGCCGTATTTTTTGTAACCGACCTGAAGGGGATACAGTTTGTTTCGCTGCTGACCGTTCGCATCGTTGACGACCACAACCCGAACCCTTTTGAGAAGTTCGGGATTCTGTACATCTGCAAAGGGAGTTTCTGGAATTGTTTTACCAGCGTATTGATTAAGAGCTGGTTTGGGATCGAAACTTTCCATGTGACTCACGCCGCCACGCATGAATAACCAAATCACACTTTTGGCTTTCGGTGCAAAATGAGGCAATCCAGCTGTCAGGGTGTTAGTCGATTTCTCTGCGGCCCCCCAGCCATCACGTTGCAGCATTGCCTGCAGTGCAAGAGTTGAAAAGCCAAGGGCGGAATTACTTAGAAGTTGTCTACGATGCATGAAACTGTTACCGGATCGATATAAAATCGTTGTAGTTGAGTAAACTATGAATCAGGTGGGTCCGAATTCTCTCGGCTTGTTGCTCCGGATTATCGGGATATCGCTTTCGAACCAGCGGAGCAAGTTGTGTGCAGTAATCCTGGCAGGCTAGAAGTTCTTGAGGCGTAGCAGGCCGGGCGATGATGGTTTCAAACGAAGTTCTGATAAAAGATTCTAAATCTTGATCAGGCCGTGAAGCATCAATCGACTTAGCGATTTGTTCGGCCATCGTGATAGCTAACTCGCTATTAGCAAGTGCAAGCGCCTGCTGAGGCACAATACTTTCATCGCGACGGTAACACTGGAGCAAATCCGCATCGTCGAACATTGTCAGGAATTTGTCCTGCTGATCGCGAGAATGCTTGAAGTACAAACTGCGACGTTTGCTTTTGTTCCCAACATCGACCGAAGGCCCGCCAAGTTGAGGATCGAGTTGCCCGGCCAGTTGCAGCAGACAATCACGAACAATCTGTGATTCCATTCGTCTGGTGTTCATCCGCCAGTAATACTCATTCGTTGCATCGACAGAGAGAGTCGTCGCATCAGCATCGCTCGTGGAGGAACTCAGTTGATAAGCATTTGAAGTGACGATTAAACGATGCAAATGCTTGAAGCTCCAGTTGTGCTCCATAAATTCGGCAGCGAGATAGTCCAGCAACTCGGCTTGCACAGGACGTTTTGCTCGGAGTCCAAAATCAAAAACTGAATCCAACAGTGGTTTACCGAAATGTCGCATCCAGACATGATTCACTGCAACCCGAGCCGTTAATGGGTTATCAGGGGATGTCATCCATTTCGCCAGAGAAGTACGACGCCCCGTGCTTGTCGATGAATAAGCAGCTGGATAATCCTCCATTTTATCTGCCGGAGTTTCGAGTGCCTTTTGGGAGGCACGCAAAGTTTTGTACGGAATTTCGCCCGACTTGGCGGCTGTTAGATTCGCTTCAGCCTGCTTCAGTATTTCTTCGGCAGTCTTCTGCTTTTTCTCATCGCTACCAACTTTCAGAAGTTCGTATCGAGCTGAGGCCACCTTGGCTTCGGCCTGCATATGAGCGGCATGTTGAGCAGACTTTGAAACGTCATTGGCAGGCTGGTCAACATATCTCGCTTCATCAGCTTCAATAGTGGCTTGTAACGATTGCAGATTCGCCTGGGCGAGAGCGAGCTTCGCCCTGGCTATTTTAACGACCAGCTCAGGATTCTGAGTGGAGGTATTTTTATCACTCTTGGGGCTGGTCAATTCCATTTCGGGGGCGAGGGATCGGATGGAAATCTCGTCGAAGGCCACGGTTGCATCGAATCCCGAGATCGCGAAGTGTCCATCAGGTTGACGATCCGGGAACTGATAGGCAAGTACGAATTCTCCATCGAGCCAGACATTCATCAAGCGATCGCGGACCGCGAAACGAATTTCATAACTTCGTCCCACTTCAAGCGGGCGAGAGATACGTCCATCACCAGGATAGCTCGTTTTATCATTACGAGTAAACGCGGCTTGGATTTTAGGGTCAGGCTCGTGAGCACTCGAGTAGACAAAATTGTTGTAGGAATAATCGTCTGACTGATCAAACCGAAAAGTGACCGATTTATACGTCGCCCCACCAGTGGCTGTGTATCGGCAAGTGACCTCAAAATCCGTTGGTATGTCATGCTTATATCGGATCGCTTCAGGCTCTCGTGTGGAAGTCGTACGCTGCAGTTTTCCGTCTTTATAGACCCATGCGTTTCCGATGACCTCCCAGTTCATCGGATCAGGTTGATCAAAAGAATCCACGAACTCAAAAGGTTCGTAGTTTCTCTCCGATTTTTTCTTGATGGCAGCAGTCAACTCCTGTTGGGCTGACTCCAGTAACGATTTTGCATTCTTCAAATGATCGTTTTGAACATACTCTCGAAGACCGGGGACATAAGCAGTTGCAGGTAACTCTACCGGCAAAACATTCGGCTGGTAATTGGAGAATAGCTTAGGCACCTGGGGAGAAATAGAAACCGTTTCATCAGGGTTCTTGGGATCCCCTTTAACATGCAGGAAGGTTTTCTCTTCAAGGTGATCGTCAAACACACGAGGCAAACCGTCTCGTTCAAAATTTGTCACTCCGGGAACGGGATCGAGCCGAACCTGATGCGGTTCAAAGATTGCTCGAAAATTATAATAGTCGACCTGCGAGATCGGATCGTACTTGTGATCGTGACATTTGGCACAGTTGAGTGTTAGCCCCAGAAATGCCTTGCCAGTATGCTCGATTGTGCTGTCGAGCCAGGTGGTGCGGTTGAACAAATAGTAGTTGCGAGCCAGAAATCCTGTTGCGGCAATCACCTGAGGATTATCAGGGGCAATTTCATCGCCAGCCAGCATCTGTTCGATCATCTGGTCGTAACCGAGATCCTCATTGAGTGAATTGACAATCCAGTCACGCCACCGCCACATATGTTTCTGACTGTATCGCAACTGCTTACCCAACCCGTACCAGTCGGAGTAACGCCAGACGTCCATCCAATGCCGCCCCCAACGCTCCCCGTGATGCGGACTTGCCAGCAGTTCGTCGACAATCTCGTTCCAGGGACGATCGTCCTGCAATTGCTCCAAAGTTGGCGGCAATCCGATCAAATCCAGATAGAGCCGTCGAATCAGTATCGATCGCGTGGCTGGCGGTTGAGTTTTTAACCCAAGTTCGACACGCTTTTGCTCAAGAAATAAATCAATCGGATTGGGAGATATGCTCCCCGATTCGGAATCTGCACTGGAAGCATGCAGAGCTGGTAAATCTGGTTTTTGGATTTTGCGGAACGCCCAATGTTCAGAGGGAGGATGTGGCGGCGATTCCTCAGGAGCGATGGCGCCTTCCTGGATCCAACGACGAATTAGCTCAATTTCATCTTGTTTCAAAGCAGCCCCTTCATCAGCGGGCGGCATCCGCAAGTCTTCTTCATCGGTGATACGTTCTAACAGCAGACTTTCATCCGGGCTACCTGGCTCAATTACCGAGCCACTATCTCCCCCTTGTTGCATTAATGCCCGAGTCTCCAAACGTAGCTCTGCTTCCTGCTTGAGCACGCCATGACAGGAATAGCATTTCGATTCCAGCAGAGGCTTGATTGTGGTGAGGTAATCAACTGTCTCGGCACAAGAGCATATTGCAGGATTGCCAATGACGAGCCCGATTATAAGACACGATAAGCGTAATGACAGATGAGGCATGCTCTCAGAATCAGTCATCATCATAAGGTACGTTCCTGGAGTGAAATTCGTCAGGTAAATATGGTAGGACTGTCTTCGGGATGACAAAAAACATGGATAATAATTGGAGTTGGTGTGATCAGTTCAAAACAGATCCGTCAAAGGCTTTGAGTTTTCCAAGAGATGGTAAGGCCGTTCGAGTTTGTCGTAGGCAATCAGATCGTTAATTCCCATGGCATGATAAACAGTGTGGGCGATATCGGCGGGAGTCACAGGCTTGTCGATGGGGTATTCTCCACGGGCGTCGCTGGCCCCATAGGTCTGCCCGCCCTGTATTCCTCCACCAGCCAGAACATCTGTCAAACAGTGTGTCCAATGGTCGCGACCAGCTCCGATGGTTCCACCTGATCGTGGATCTCCGATTTTAGGTTTTCGGCCCATTTCACTGGTCACCATCACGAGCGTCTCTTCCAGCATCCCTCGATCAGCCAGATCTTCAATCAATGCAGAGTAAGCTTGGTCAAACTCGGGGAGTAGATCTTCCTGCAGGCATTTGAAGTTATTACCATGTGTATCCCAGCTGCCGGCACTCTTGCATTTTTTGGCAAGTTTGCGGCTATCACCTTTCCAGAAGACCGTGATAAACGGAACCTCGGCTTCAGCTAAACGACGGGCAACCAGCAAGCTCATTCCGTTGACCGTTTTGCCGTATCGTTCAATGACTTCTGGCTTCTCTTGAGACAAATCAAATGCGGATGTCGACTGCGATGAGAGCAACAATGATAAGGCTCGCTGTTGATGCTTTCCCAATGCTGTGGTGTTGGCGGTTTCATCGAAGCAACGGCGTGCCGAGTTGACTTGATCGAGCAGCGAAAATCGCGAGGTCATCCGATCAGCCGTAATGCCCCCTTCCAAAACGAGAGCTGGGGCCTGAAATTTGAGCGGCTCTTCATTGCTACCATTGATATACATCGGATCGTGTTCGACTCCGATGCGAGCGGCGAATTGTCCAGGCCGTGTGTAAGGAGCTCGGCTCGGCATATGAGGCAGTGAAATTGCGTTGGGTAAATTAGGATGCTGAGGTCGACGCGATGCAACGACCGAGCCGATATATGGCCAGTCTTCACGTTCTGGCGTTCGATTGTTTCCCTTAATGACAAATGATTGGTCGGGAACATGGCCCGTTAAATTGTGGTAATACCCGGCATGATGATCGTTCGTGTTGACGGTCCCTTTCACCGAATTGACAAAAGCCAGATGGTGAGCCTGCTTGGCCGTTAAAGGAAGATGCTCGGAAAGGAGCACACCGGGCGCAGAAGTTTCGATGGGCCGGAAGGGACCACGATATTCAAGCAGAGCATCTGGCTTCATATCCCACATATCAAGATGCGAGGCTCCGCCGCAGAGGAAGAACAGAATTGTCGATTTCGCTTTGCCAGGCCGTGAATTCGGAGGCGATGCAGGAGTTGCATGAGTTGGGGATCCGAATTTCAATCCAGCGAAACCGAGGCCGGAAGCAACCAGAAATTGACGTCGTTGCATGAACTTTCTCCTCAATCCGAGTCGAATTTCGCAGGTGGGTCGAAATCAAATGCACCGTGATCGGATAGACTCAAAACAATGGGGCAGGGTTATGAGTGCTCTGATAAAGAATTGATCATCGCCTTATGAAAGCCGGATTGCAAGACAAGTCTGACAATTCGAGGTGCTGCAAGATGATGAATACTTACACATTTCAGAAACCACAGCGCGTTCCAAATGAAAACTGAAAAATAATCAAACCCGAGCGGCGGGGCGATTTTCAAGATGCTACAGGAAATCCGGTTTCCAATTGGTACAGGGTTTAGAGCATATTTAAAAGTTCCCTGCAGCGTCCGGCAGGAGCAAACACAGCGTTTTCAGGGCATTTGAGGTCCAAGCGACTGCAGATAACATTTAAAATGGTTTAGAGTCGCAAACTGAGGCGAGGCCGCAGAACAATTGAGCTTTAAATTGGGCGATGCACGATGCGCCAGAAAAGGATCGACGCCATCAGGCCGACCGTCGCGGCCAATGTTAGTACTGCAAAGACATACTGATGTCCGAGTTCACCCGGCCAACGATCCAGCAGGACCCCCATCAATGGCCCCATGAAGACGTCGGGAGTGTATCCGATGACTGAGACGATACCTACCGCGCTACCGGTGTCACCAAACGGCACACGTCCCGCCTCCATCATCGCAAAGTACAGCCCTCGCAAGGCAAACACAGCTGCACTGGTGGCAATCAACGTCGCGAAGAAGAACACAGTCTCGCCTGGACGAAACGCGCCTGCTGCTATCGCTGCACTGCCAATACCGAATACCAACAGACTCAACATCGTCAGTCGGGCAACGCCAAAGCGATCGGCCAGCAAGCCTGCGGCGATCGCCGCGAAAGGTCGAACCCACATCGAAAGCGTGCCGACCTTGGCCGCTTGAACTTCGTCGTAATCCAAGACTTCGTGCGCGTACAAAGAAACATCGTCCAAGCCTTTGTATCCAACGTAAGCGCAAACCACGACGATTGCTTGAAGCCAGACCGTCGGCATTCGCAGTACACGAACAACTCCTCCCGGCTCATACTTGCTCTGCGAGTCGTCGGAGGATTCTTTTGAGCGAGGCAAAGCGAACCATACGAAAATGGCAGCGGCAAATGTGATGCCCGCAAAAAGAAAGATGACCTGTCTGAAGGCGACTGTCCGCTGTTCGAGCGTTGCATTCTGAACTTCGGAGGGCATGAAAAAGGAGAATAGTGCAACCGCGCCGCTGCCAATGGCAGCAGCAACCAGCCCACGTCCTCCATCAAGGATTCCAAACGCGCGGCCCGGAAGTTTGGTACCACCCCACTCGCGCGTGGCTCGAATCAGCGGTGCCCAAAACAACAAGATCGTGGTCACGCCCCAAAATCCGTATAGCACTTGGAGTCCTGCCAACGAGGGGATCGTCGCCAGCGCAAAACCGCCGATCGACGTTGCGACCAGTGCAAATGACATCATCTTCCGAGTCGAAAACCGATCTGCGAGTGGCCCGCCTGGGAAGTACGCCAACATTGCAACCACTCCGTAAACCGAAAAGGCAATCCCCAGCTGGAGATTGGTCACATCAAAGACGTCCAATAATGTCGGTCGGAAAACACGAGGAAGAACAAATGGCAGAAAGAAGACGGCTTCGCCAGCCACAATGAGCGCAAGCATCGCGATCGTTCGACCTGCAGGCGTTAATTCCCGATTGATGTCATGCATGTGCGGCACCGGTAGAAGGCGGGATATTGCCGTGCAAGGGTAGGACGCGGGACAGTACCTGTCAACCACGACGAAATGCTAAATGTCCTCTCGAAAAATGCGCCGTGAGGATTTTCATGCACAATTCTTGACAAGACTGAGATCTCAGTTAGACTTCAGCTGTTTTATTAATACATGAAGTCGAATCAGCGAAATCAAAATCAATAATCTCAATCGCCGATGACCGCATTTGGTGAGAGACCAGACATGCAGCAACTCAGCCCACGTTCTCTACTTAAAGAGAAAGCATATGAACAACTCAAAAGTCAGATTCAGGATTCGACAATTGTTCCGGGAGCATTTCTTTCGGAACGACAGCTTGCCGCGCAGTTGGACATGAGTAAAACGCCGATCAAGGCAGCTCTAGAGCGTCTGGAATCGGAAGGTTTGGTTTCGGTTTCACCGCAGCAGGGGATTATGGTTCGTGAACTTTCAGTCCATGAAATTGCTGACCAGTTCGAGATCCGACTCGCACTGGAATCGTTTGTGCTTCGCAGTGTGACCGGCAAGCTCGCCAATGACGACATCACAAGAATCCGCAAAAATCTTCAGCAGCATCAACTGGCTGCGAAAGAATTCGACCACACTGCTGCGATTAAACTGGATGCGGAATTCCATGGAATCTTCTGCGACTGCTTGGGCAATCAGGAGATTATTCGGGTGATGACCCAGATGCGAGAAAAGATGTATCGGGTGATTGGTCGCGTATTTGAGCGGTATGAGGATCGAATTGAATCAAGCTGGACAGAGCACACTGCCGTCGCAAACGCAGTGATCACGGGTGACGCAGAATTGGCAGTTAATAGACTTCAGGAGCATCTCGAGTATGGCAAACGGGTGTTGCTTTCGCCCCGCAGATAATCGCGGCTTGCGGATTGTTTTTGTTTTTATGATGACGAGTTTTTCCGTCGTAGCAACGAGTGTTGCCGATGAGGCACCGACGTTTTTCCGTGGACTCAATTTAAACGGTCCGGCTGTCTCGATTGATGGAAATGTCTGGGAGGGCCAGGATGCGAAGACATACACCTGCAAAGATAAGTCATTCAACAACCAGGATGTAAAATTACTGCCATCGACAGATGCTGAGCGCGCGAAAATGATTCGTTCCAGCCGCTGGGGTGGAAATCGTGTGGAACTCAATTCGATTCCAACAGGACGTTACACGGTCTTTCTTTATGTCTGGGAAGACAATCGGTCAGAGACCTACACCGTGTTTGTCAACGATGCCGAGGTTGTCCGAAATTACAACAGCGGTCGAGAGGGACACTGGGAAAAACTTGGGCCATGGCATACAGATTCTAAAGAGGGAACGATTGTCATCTCCAGTAAAGGGGGAGCTGCCAATTTCTCGGGCGTCGAAATCTGGAAAGGCGAGCATGATGGTTCAGGCACAAACATCTTGACCAAGGATCAACTCGCGATGTTCGAAAGTCAGATTCGACCGCTGCTGATCAAGCACTGCTATGATTGTCATAGCGAGAAGTCTGAACAGGTCGAAGGACATCTTCTGGTCGATTCGGCCCCCACCTTAAGGAAAGGTGGGTCACTCGGGCCGGCAGTTATTCCCGGAGACCCCGATCACAGCCTGCTGATTGAAGCCGTTCGCTATGAGAACGACAACATGCAGATGCCGCCCGATGAAAAACTTTCGGACATTGAGATCGCCTCACTTGAAGAATGGGTCCGCAGTGGCGCGCCCGATCCCCGCCGCAGTGCGACTACGATTCCTCTTAAAACCATCGACGTGGCGAAAGCGAGAGAGTTCTGGTCGTTTCGTCCGATCAGTCATCCGATCCCACCCAAAAATACTAATTCACAATGGGCAACAACTGAAATCGATCGTTTTATCCTCGCAAGACTCGAACGTCAAAAGTTACGCCCCGTTGCTGTCGCTGACAAACCAATGCTGATACGACGGGCCACATTCGATCTGATTGGATTGCCTCCCTCTCCAGCTGAAATCGATGCGTTTGTTAACGACCCTTCTCCTCGGGCATTTGAGAATGTTGTCGAACGATTATTGTCTTCGCCACAATATGGGGAGCGATGGGGACGGCACTGGATGGACCTGGTGCGATACGCCGACACTGCGGGCGAAAATTCTGACTATCCCATCCCGCAGGCTTATCGATATCGCAATTACATTATCGATGCCTTCAATAACGATAAACCGTACGATGAATTTCTGCGGGAGCAAATCGCAGGCGACTTGTTACCAGCCAGCACCGACGACGAACGCAACGAACATATTATTGCGACAGGTTATATCGCCAGTTCGCGGCGATTCGGCTCAGTGATTAAAGACTACCCGCAACACTTAACGATCGAAGATACCATTGACAATATGGCACGCGTCGTTTTGGGGCTGACGATTTCCTGTTCCCGATGCCACGATCACAAGTTCGATCCGATTTTGCAGACCGACTATTACGGTCTGTATGGTATCTTCAACAGCACAAAGTATGCGTTCCCGGGGATTGAACTCGATAAAAAACCACGGGGCTTCATCCCGCTGTTCAAAGAGGGATCGCCCGGTCCAGAACTCGCTTACGCTGTGACCGATGGTCAAGTTGGTGACGCAGCGCTGCAGATTCGTGGAGAACCGAAGCAGCCAGGCGAACTGATTCCGCGAAAGTTCCCAGACCTGCTCGGCGGCCAACGGCTAACCGACAAAGAAGCGAAACAAAGCGGTCGCTTGCAGTTAGCCGAGTGGCTGACCGATCCACAGAATCCACTCACCGCTCGAGTCATGGTCAACCGCATCTGGCAGTATCATTTTGGCAAAGGGCTGGTGGGAACCCCTAGCGACTTTGGCATTCGCGGGCTTTCTCCCACCCATCCTGAATTACTCGACTGGCTCGCGACGCAATTTATTGAAAGCGGTTGGTCGGTCAAGCACATGCACAGACAGATCATGAATTCTCGCGTGTATCAACTCACCAGTACCACAGGAGACGCCGAGGATCAGAATAATATTCAACAAGCGATCGACGTTGATCCCGATAATGAATTGTGCTGGCGTTATAATCGGCAACGTCTGGATGCAGAGTCGCTACGTGACACGCTGCTGCTGCTCAGTACCGAACTGGATGCAACACGTATGGAGGAACCCCACCCATTTCCTCCTGTCGAAAAATGGGGATACACGCAGCATCATCCATTCCGAGACAGTTACGAAAGTAATCGTCGAAGCGTGTATTTGATGACGACGCGGTTGAATGCCCGCCCCTATTTTACTGCATTTGACGGACCAGACCGAAACGCATCGTCCGCTGTGAGAGACAATTCCGTCACCACAGTTCAGTCACTGTATCTGCTCAATAATGAGTTCGTACATAGTCGAGCCGAAAAGTTTGCTACGAGGTTACTGGCAGAATGTGACAACGACGACCAGAGAATCGACCTCGCGTTCTTGTTGACTTTCGGTCGCCCAGCGACAACAGATGACAAAACTAACACCCTGTCGTTTCAGAAAACATTAAGTGATGAAATTGGTGCCGATAAGAACAAGTCGCCAGATGAGATCAAGCATCAATGCTGGACCAGTTTCGCTCTTGCCCTATTTCGCACAAACGAATTTTTGTACGTGGATTAACAATGCACAACTTCATGACACGCCGCAACGCCATTCGCTCTATGGTTGGGAGTTCGATTCTGCTTCCCGGAATTCTGTCCGAATTACTGGCCGAAGAGACTAAGTCTTCATTGACAGAGGGGCCACTCACGCCCAAGGCTCCACACTTTACTGCCAAAGCGAAGCGGGTCATCTTTCTGTTTGCCACTGGTGGGGTTTCTCATATTGATTCCTTCGACCCGAAACCTTCGGCGAATGGTCGCGATGGCAGCGGAAAAGACAAATTGATGGGCAGTGTCTTCCCTTACAGTCCCAACAAAAAATGTGGGACAGAAGTGAGCGATCTGTTTCCACAACTGCGGGAACAGATGGAAGATATCTGCGTGATTCGTTCGATGAAATCCGCACATTTCGACCATACTGAAGCAGCCGTGGGAATGCATACCGGTTCGCCGACATTTGCTCGACCAAGCATGGGGTCCTGGCTCAGTTACGGACTGGGGACGATCAACCAGAATCTCCCATCGTTCATTGTCGTCGCCCCTCACCTGCCCTATGGCGGAACACAGGTTTATGCCAGCGATTTTCTACCTGCTTATCATCAGGGAACCAGGGTTATTCCCGGTAAGCACCCCATCGAAAACCTCGCTCCACTGACAACGCGGCAAGACATTCAGCAACTGGAACTCGGGCTGACTGAAGCCTTCAATCGAGGGCACCTGAAGTTGCGACAGGACGACACTCAACTGGCTGCGAGAATCAAATCTTTTGAAACAGCTTTTCAAATGCAAACCGCAGGTCCAGAAGCGTTCGATGTGAACACTGAGGACGACAAAACTCTGGAAGCCTATGCACTAAAACGAGGCGAGAACACGGGCTTCGGTTGGCAGTGTCTGGTGGCTCGCAGACTGGCAGAGAGAGGTGTTCGATTCATCGAACTGATCGATACCGGCTCTCGCCCCAACTGGGATTCACACGGGGAAATGAAGGAACACGTTCCGCTGGCCAAAGCAGTCGACCAGCCAATCGCTGCGCTGATCAAAGATCTCAAGCAACGTAGCATGCTCGATGAAACGCTGATCGTGTGGGCAACAGAGTTTGGACGCACACCAACCAAAGAAGGTAAGAACGGTCGCGGTCATCATGGCAACTGTTTTTCAATCTGGCTGGCAGGAGGGGGAATCAAAGGAGGAATCGTGCATGGTGAAACGGATGAAATTGGGAAAGAGATTGTCAGCGACAAGGTCGATGTTCACGACCTGCACGCCACAATTCTCCACCTGATGGGAATCGATCACACCAAACTGACTTACCGCCACGCCGGCCGCGACTTCCGTCTGACCGACGTTCATGGCAACGTCATCAAAAACGTGATTGCCTGAACCAATCCACTTCGTCACGTTTTCATGCAACAAACAACGGCATTGCCGCATGATCAATTATCGTCAATCACGGGATGGACATCTTTTCTTTTTTACGGTCGTGACACACAAGCGTCGTCAAATTCTCACGACTTATATGGGAAGAGAATTTTTCAGAAGTGCCATCAAAAAGTTCGAGTCCAGTATCCATTCGATCTAAACCCTATTCCGAATGGGAACCGGATTTCCATAGATGATAAACAGATCAAAGATTGGGTTAGCGAATCGTGTCACTCGAACGAATACAAATTGAATGAAAAACAAGACGAGTTCTGCAAGTTGCCATAACCTTTTTGGCTGTTTTCTAATGGAGTGCAGTTTAAATCGGCAGAACGAGTTTAGGAACTATTAAAACCACAGAGGACACGGAGATATCATCTCATAGATCGCTGATACAATATTCGAAAGTTTGAGTCTTTCTGGATCTCTCCTGCAAAACAATCTCTGTGTTCTCTGTGCCTCTGTGGTGTAAAAAATCCAAAGTCAGTTTGTAGATGAATTCTGATTTCTCCGGTTTTCAAATGAAACGTGGTTTAACTGCAATAGTTCTACTTCCAGATCATCTTTGACACAATCTGGGAATTGCCAAGGGGAGATCAAGATTACTCCTTGCGATGACGACGCATCAAATCTCTTATTACGAAAAACTGAATGGCTGCCGGAGGGGTGTCCGCGACTGTTTCCCGCAGCCGCATTCAGAGGGGCGAACGAGGTGTCTGGCAGCGGCAATTCTACCGGCATACAATTCATGATGTAGTGGACTTGAAGAGAGGCGTGGATTATCTCCATGTCAAACCCCTCAAACACGGTTTCGTGAAGCGTGCTTCCGAAGGGGCCTGGTCCTCATTTCATAGAGATATCAAACTCGGAGAATATGCACCCAATTGGGGCAGCCAGATCGAATGGTATGAAGTCGAGTTCAAAAACTTCGAGTGAAAGATGCGTCACGACGCACCCTGCGAAACTCTTATTTTATTGAATGTCCTACTTCCGATCTATTTTTCTCTCATGAAAATAAACCGCCAAAACGCCAAGTGAAACAAGTCGTAATTTCAGTTAATGAAATTGGACCACGAAGACACAAAGGCACCAAGAGTTGTATAACAATATTGCCTCAAACTCATCTGGCTGTTTTGTGATTGATTTTCATGAACCCTAAATCTCTTTGTGCCTTAGTGGTGAATTCAACCTGATTCACTCAAATCCATTTTCATTTCTGTTGATCTCTTGTTTCACTTGGCGTCTTGGCGGTTCATGAATCAAAATGTAAACGGGTTGAGGAGAAATCCTCACTGGGCTCGCTATGGTAAAAACATCTGGTAACTCATCCCGCAATTCTGGAATTATCTCCCAGCTGTCGTTTTGCAAAGCTCCAGTTATTAATAGAAAACACCTGGCAGGAAATTTCCTTGCCAGGTGTTAATTTTGTTTGAACTTGAACTGAAGCAGGGTTTAGACCATTTTCAAATGGTCTCTGCAGTCGCATGGGCACCAAATGTCCTAAATCGCTGTGTTTGCTCCTGCCGAACGCTGCAGGTATTTTTGAATATGCTTTAGCTCCAGTCAACAACAGTATCCTCGCCGGAAAGCGTTTCTTCTCCAGCACCACAGGTTCCACGCATCGTGACGCGATTGACTATGGTTTCGACTCCCAAAGCACATTTCAAATAATCGCTCAGGTCAAAATCAGAATCATCTGTCCTCAAAATTCCTTCGAGACAGATCGCATCGTTGGGCAGGCGACGTACAACCAGATTTTCAAATTCCATACCGGATTTACTGTTGAGGTGACTTGCCAGTTCTTTTTCGACAGAGTGAGCTGCATGATGCATATCGATCGAGCGAGACTTTTTCACCTCTCCGATCGAAGACCATTCATTAAAATAACCAGATTCTTCCGTTTTCATTGCGGAATTCCTTCGCCGCTAAGGGGCCTAAAGAGGACTCTTTCATAAGCAAGTGAACATGTATTGTAATGAGTAATTGCAGATCGCCTAGACGTAAATGGCTTCCTTTCCTCAATTTTTTTTGAATTGAGACTGTCAGAAGCTTGCTCGAAAATTTCCGCTGAAAGTACTTGTTCATCGATGAGCGTTTCGAGATGAGTACGCCAGCATCCAGCGAATTTCTCACCAACTGAATAAATGTCGGGTAAAGTATTCTCAACCCGAAATAACTGACCGAATCGTTGCAATCCCTACCCCTCGTTTAATTCGCCCTACGTATGAAATCTCGTATGGGAAAGTGAGACAAACCACATGAATGACCGAAAAATGGCGATAACAGAGAGTAGAGAAAGGATGGGATGTCATTGCCGATTGGATAAAGCGGGCAACCCTGGTCTCGGAAATACAATCTCAACTCGATAAAGTCGCGTACCCCTGCAACGCGACAGGAGGACCATACCGTGGCGAACCAAAATTTTCACTTCAAGCACAACGCACACATTTCCCCAAAACCAAATCCGAATCGTAAGATTTCAAAAACCTGGTCCATGCTGACAGCTGGCTTGGTGTTTGGACTGTTCGGTATGTATCTGACCGTCACTAAGCCAATGACAGAGCGGATGCATACTCTGGAGTCGGAAATTGCAATGATGCAGTCTGAAATGCACATGCTGGTTGGGACTCGGGATGATTTGTGGAAAACCAACGATCTACTCACAGGCCTGCGTCAGCAACAGCGGCAGATGTCTGAAGTTCAGCAGTCACTCGCCTCAATTCGTAAAATGCGAGATGACGTTCTGGCCTTGAGTTCCGGTCAGGATGTGGCCATGAATACTCTCGACAACCTCGCTTCCATGCAGACAGTTTTGAAGACACAGTCGGAATCGATTGCCCAGTCTCAGGATTCCCTGGCTCACATGGTATCTATGAATGAGCATGTTGTTCGTTTAGGCAAGTCGGCTAATATAACTCGTCAGGATCTGCTGGCAGCCGATCAAGTGATGGCAGATGTTCAACATGTGACCGAGCGGATGTCAAAGCAAGCAGAAGGCATGAATGAAGCCAGCATGGTCTTAACAGCCATGGATGACTTGACGAATAAAATTGTTGCCAAGAAGTCAAATCTGGAAGAATCTAATGAGATACTGACTAAAATTGACGGATTGCACGCTCAAATCATCAAACAGCAGGAAGCAATTCCTGAAGCTGAGCAGAGTCTGGCTCGCATGGCTGCCCTGGAAGCCAAACTGCTGGAGCAAAATCAGGAAGACCTGACCAAAGCGTCTGTCAATCTACAGGAAATGATGACTTTCCAAAAAGACCTGGCAACCGACAATACTCGAATCACTTCTGCCATTCAGACAGTAGAACTCCTTGAAGATTTCCAACTCGAACTCGAACATCAGGCTGCTCTGTTATCAAACATGCGAAGCGAGCTTCAGGAAATCACAATACTCAAATCGACTGTTGAAGACACTCTGGCTGTCTTGAAACCGCTGATTCAACTGAGTGACTTGCGACGCCTGAGCGATGTCGAAGTTCGCGATGCCGCCCGCGTGATTCTGGATCGTCGGATCGCCGACGGCCGATCACACAAATCCAGCCGAATCGCAGAACATCAGATTCACTCACCCGTCATGGGACCGATCAATCACGAAGGCTCTGAAACTCTCAAAGTTCCAGTTCCGACTGATCTTGAGTAGAGTATTCCAAGTAGAGTTAACAAGAAAAGCCGTCTGAGAATTCAGGCGGCTTTTCTTAGTTTTCACATGAGTCCACTCATCGAATGCACTCCGATCTCCTCGCGTGAAATCAGCGGTTCGGCATAAGTGGAATGGATGGCCCAGCCCCAGTAGCGGGCGCGGTCGCGGATGTCGTCCAAGACGGTTGGGAAATTCTGGTCTCGTCCCGTTTTGATTTGCGATTCATAGCAGGCAATCGCCTGCATTTTTTGTTCGAGGTGCTCGCTGATATCCACGACAACACTCGGCTTAGGATGAATCCGCAAATGGACGCTGAAATAGTAGAGCATCTTTGGTGGCCAGTAGGCTTTGCCTTCCAGGTCGGAACGGGAAAGTTTTGCCCAGAAGCGGGCATCGTCGCAGAGTTGGCTGGCGCGGACATGATCGGGATGAGCATCTTCGGACCAGGGAGCCAGAATCATTTTCGGTCGGGTTGTGCGAAAGACATTCGTCAACGCTCGCCGATCGCTGAGCGTGGCTTCGAGTTTCCGATTTGGCAAATTTAAATTTTCCCGCCATTGAACTCCAAGCGTTTTGGTGGCTGCCGCGGTTTCCTGAAGACGTCCTGCATCCGTTCCATGAGGAGTTGGTTCTCCTGACGTTAAGTCGAGAATTCCGACCTGCAGCCCTTCGGAAATGGCTTTGAGGATAATTCCCCCAACACTGATTTCCGCATCATCCGGATGTGTCGCGACAACGAGAAGATCTAACATAAGGGGTTTCAATATGTAGTCTAGTAGGGTGCGTCTTGACGCACCGGAATGGATATGCGAATGCAGAACAATCGTATCCTGTAAAAAGATGGTATAACGAACTCTCAATATCAAACGGTAATATGAGTCGAGCATGGTGCGTCAGGACGCACCCTACATTTCTATTTCCCGACTGGGCGATCAGCCAACGGGGTATTGCCGAGTATGCGGTGGATTATTGTTAATTGGCCGGTGTGAATCGGTTCATGCCAGGCGGCCATTTGAAAGACCATGCCCACATTCGGCATGAAGGGGGGAGCTCCTTCGGGAGTCGGTTGCTCCAAATCCTCTTCACTGCAGTTGTCGAGAATTCGTAGGAAATTCTGCCGACGATCCCGCATCAATTCGCGGACTTCTTTCACGCTGGGATAAGCCGAGAGTTCTTCCTGCGGTTGCGAAAATTTTCCAAATAGATCCTTCAAATGATCCAGGTCAATCGCCGAGGGTGGGTCAAGCATGATCGCAAAACGGTTATCCGTTAATGCCAGATGTCCGGCAATCCACATGGCGTGGTTGGCATTTGGAGTGGGGCGAAGTACCCAGTCGTTCGGTTCCTGAATCTCATCCAGAAGTTTATTCGTCACGCGGCGAGCATGTTCGAGCCCGAAACGAAGTCTTTCCTTGAGCGTCATTATCTACCTTTTAATTCTTGTTTAATATATTTAATTGCGACTTGAGATCAGCTTTTGATTCTCAACGATTAAACGTCACTTCACGTCCGCGATGTTCGGTATTCACAGTCTTGCCATCAAACACAACTTCGCCATTGCACCACGTTTTGACGGGCCAGCCGGTCAGTTCGGTGCCGTGCCAGGGCGACCAGCCGCTTTTCGTTAACTGATATTCGTTAAGGATTGTCTTTTTCAAATTCAGATCGACAAGTACGACATCAGCATCGTACCCCTCCCAAAGTGCACCCTTGTTGGCAATGTTCCAGACGCGAGCAGGATTGATCGTCATCGCGTTTATGATATTTTCCAGCCGAATCATGTTTCGATTCACCGCATCGAGCATTAATGCCAGTGAATTTTCGACGGCTGGTAAACCTGATGGCGATTTCGGATAAGGCTGTTTCTTCTCTTCTAATGTGTGAGGCGCGTGATCGGTCGCGATGACGGTAATTGTCCATTCATTCAATGCTCGCCACAATCGCTTGATATCCTTCTTCGTTTTCACGGAAGGATTCATTTGAATCAGCGAACCGAGTCGTTCGTAATCGTCGATACTGAAATAGAGATGATGTGGGCAGGCTTCCGCGGTGATGATGCAGTCGTTCATCGATTCAAGACTTGCATAATACGAGTACAGCATGTCACATTCTTCAGCGGTTGAAACATGGAGTACGTGAAATCGATGATTGTATTTGATCGCCAGATCCATCGCCCGTCTTGTTGAGATGATTGCGGCTTCATGGTTGCGAATCAGCGAATGATCGGCAAAAGATTTCCCGCCAGCCAGTTTGACCGCATTCGCCCGCACGGTCGCTTCATCCTCGCAATGGGCACAAATTGGCAACGTAGTTTCCGCAAAAATCTGCTTGAGAGCTTCCTGATCATCGACCAGTAAATTCCCAGTGCTCGAACCAATAAAGATTTTGATTCCGGGTGTGCGCTCAGCCTTTTTTAGTTCCTCGATATTGTCGGTCGTTGCTCCAATATAAAATCCGTAATTAACGATCGACTTCCCGGCTGCCAGATCCAGTTTATCGTGCAGAGCCTGAACCGTTGTGGTTGTCGGATTCGTATTAGGCATTTCCAGAAAAGTTGTAATGCCCCCAGCTGCACAGGCCCGCGACCCAGTGTGCAGGTCTTCTTTATGGGTCAGTCCCGGGTCGCGGAAGTGGACCTGATCGTCAATGATACCAGGGATGAGATGCAAACCCGTGGCATCGACCACTTCATCTGCAGAAGAGGTATCGGCAGGATCGATTTCAATTTTCCCATTCCGCAGCAGGACATCGAGCTGGTCTAGATGGTCGGGAAATACGCAGATTGCATTATTAATGAGGGTAGTCGTCATGATGTCACCGTTTGCCCAAATGAGGAGGAGCAAGAGATTTCTGAACTGGTTGGGGATCTCCTTTCAGTTTACCGAATATTTCTCCGAATCAACAGAAGGAAATGAAACAAGCTGCGTCGATCGACAGATCAACGCAGCCTAAATCAGCGTTTGCAATATTGGACATACGTGAAGTTACTGAAAATCTTGTAGGACAGGAACTGCCTGAGCGACACCAGTTGCCACAAACTCCTAATTCCGCACGATATCATCGAGCCCTTCACTTGATGAGTAATGAGGCAAGAACCTGAGCATAGATACGATGACCGAAATCGTTGGGGTGATTGACCCCGTTGCCAGTCAAATCCGCATCTTTTTTCCACTTAAGAAGTTGGTTCCAGACACTTGTCATATCGGCCAACGCAATCCCCGGCTCACACAACGCTGCGAGTTCGTTGCGGTATAAAGGAAAGATTTCGTGATGAAGTCGAGTCCAATCTCGATTTCCCAGCATGGTTGCAATCAAAATGAATTCGGTTTGTGGTAGCACATCGCGAGTGGCCTTAATCATCTTGGCAGTGTTTTGACCGTACTCTTCAGCGGAACGACCAGCCGAATCATTCATTCCAAAGGCGAGGATGACCAGATCGGGTTTGTGCTCAGTCACCTTTTCAATCATTGTCAGCCCCCATGGAGTCGACTTTCCACCTACCGAAAGATTCGTCAGCTTAACTTTTGCCTGATAATGATGTTGTAAATGCTGGACGAGCAGATCCTGATACGGCGGTTGATAAGGAGCACCACCTCCCCAACCTGAGGCATTGCATCCCGTGGAGATGCTATCTCCCAGCAGGACTATGGAAATTTCCTGTTGATCCTGTAATTTCTGCAGTGTAATCGGCAGAACGCTGGCATCGTATTCCGGCATCATGAGAGGCCAAGTAGAATTGGCTTTTTTATAGGTCACGGATGTTTGCATTTGATGATAATCTAATCCGCTACCAAATAGAATTTCTCCGTTGCCATCACGATGCGTCAACTGGTGTCTTTGCGAATTCGCGGGGCGTCGCAGGTCTGAAGCGACTGATGTGACAATCTCAGACCCTGCCGGAATAATCAGTTCACGGGTTCCGACATCATATTGATAATCGATACCTTCCTGATAAATTTTGTCCCCCGCAGAACTACGTACCGAGATAACTTCCTCGATGGGAAACAAGACCTTTCCTCGCGCCGGCTCCTCAGGTTTACTTTTTAGAAAAAGAACGGATTCCTGTTCGACGAGATCTCCTCGCCAGAATGGTTTGAGGAGTTCAGGAGAATAAGTCCATTTTTGAGGGACCTCTAATTGTTCCTGTGCTGGTAAAGTTTTTGCGATTAAAATGCAGGAGGCAACGACGAGGAGAGTTCGCATGGAGTAAGAGTTCATCGATAACATGGCAATCTATTTCTGTGAATCGTTATCAGGAAAAGCCCTCACAGAGATCATTTGCCAGGACTTTAATCAGCTTGTGAGTCACGATAATCAGTGACGTAGAGAGTATCAAGCATTCACTTCGACAGAATTGCATGTGTTTATTACACGTTTGTGAGTCGTTGTGAGTCAATGAATAGGAACGACCCGTCGAACATCTCCTGTCTGACGAAATGTGCCTTCAATGTTGAATGTTGTTGGGCGCTTACTAATCAACAACGGATCCCATGAATGAGTTTCCAGGGTGGATCATTGAAACGTGTTGATGGGTGGGAGAACAACACGAACGATTATTAAAGCATCCAAAAATTGCACACGGTCATTTTTAACAGGAATCACATACAAAACCTGATTCCATTCAGGTGGCTTTGTGTGGCGGGCGTTCTGTGATAGCGGAAGCCCCCAGGAAGTTCTAGAATTTGAGGGCTTCTCATAGAGAGTGCCCCCGTCATCTTACGCGCGAAACAGAATTCAGTCGTCTTTTGCGTCGAGTCCCTGGAGTCGATCCCGGACATCGCGATAGTCGTAATCAACAGCGAGGATTTCGCCGTAATGATCCTCGGCGGATTTCTTATCCCCTTCTTTTTCCAAAATCCTTCCGAGCAGATAATGCACTTCCTTGAAACGATCGGGTTTATCTTCGTAGGAAATTAAAGGGACTACTTTAAGGAATTGCTTTTTCGCGAGTGTCGGTTTGTTGTCTTTCAGAAAACAGTTTCCTAAAGAAACCAGGGCGTCGACTTCGAGCCGTGGGTCGAGGCTGGCTTGCTGATAGAGTGGAATGGCATCGGACCAGCGGTTGAGTCGTTTATAACGGCGGGCCAATTCATATTTCAGGCGTTTATCCTGAGGATATCGCAATGTCCGCTCCGCCATGATTTCAATTTCCCGGTCGAGCAGTTTACGGGCAAATCGGGAATGTGCTTTTTTTGCATCTTCGTTGTCGGGATCTTTGCGAGCAGCATCCTTGAGGTTATCCAGCTCTTTATTTTTCTGTTTCAGCTCGAGATCTTCGACCAGCTCATGGATTGCCCGGTCTCCCTTAGAAAGTTCCAGAGCTTTCTCCAAGGCTTCATAAGCTTTGTCAAATTGATCCTTGGTTTCGTAATGGTGGGCCAGTTTCTGATGAAGCTCAACACTTTTGGGGTCTTTGCGAATTTGATGCAATAAATCCTGTTCCGGATCCTGTCCGGGAGCATCGGCTTCGCCTCGCTTTGGTTTAGTCCCCAATCGAGAACTGATTTCCGCATCTGTCATGACGTCGCGAGTTGTTTCCGCTTCGTCAAAGTTGCCTTGTTTAATCGTTTGCTCAAATTGAGCAGCAGTCATCATTTGACGAGCATGACCATCGGTCGGATCGAGCTTATGAACCTTATTCCAAATTCCAGCCGCTTCATTGAATTGTCGGTCCTCCATAAGGAGGTGACCAAATTCACGCAGGAGCTTGACATTATCCGGCTCTCCCATTGGGCCTGTAGCGGTCCGATAGGCAAAGATCGCAACTGTATTATATCCCCGTTCCAGACAGGCTTCACCAGCACTGGCATTGAAACCAGCGTCCCAGGGATTCAGCTTGAGGGCTTCTTCAGCGATGCGATCGACTTCATCCCATTCTTTTTTCGAGCGGGCACGCGAGAGTTTTTGCCGGAGGCTGACCAGTTTGGGCTTCGACATCATGCCAGCCCCCTTGCCGTTGTTCTTGTATTTTTTGAACTCGGCGGCTCTCAGGGATTGTCGATAGGCCAGATTATCGGGAACAAGTACAGCAGCCTTATGGAACATATCGGTGGCGTAGTCGTAATCTTCGCTGTTAACAGCTTTCGTACCACGCTGCCAGCATTGCTTGGCAATATCCTCGGCTCCACTCATCGGTGACTCTTTCCTATTGGGACGGGGCTCAAATGATCTGAGTACATTATCCTCGAAATTAACAGCCGTTACGAGTCTCTTGTAGGTAACCCCCATAAAATTTACCACATCAAATGAGTTTTGCCCCAGATACTCGTCCGAAATTCTGAATGGTCATCCAGTGTCAGATAGACAAATTCGGCAGAAAAGAACCGGGGAACGCTGGCTCGAGAGATTCTGCGGCAATTTGTCACGCGATCTTCTCTGTTGCGGCGGTTCCATTTTTCGATGAAGTGACTATGATCCCGAAAAGGTCTTAGTTGATGTTCTCAATCTGTGTTTAGCAGGTTTCTTGTTTCTTCGATTGGTTTTTCTAAATTGCATGATGCAATTATCCTGGAAGCTGAAAACCGCTGCTTAGCCTGGTGAATTATGAGTCGATTTCATTTTCCTGCGTGGATCAACCCACTCTTGCCTGCCGTTGCCGGCTTCATGGGTATCGGCGTGCTTTATTATACAGGGCTGTTTGCTTACGGCGTGCATCCCTTAACTTCTGATGTCGGCTATCGTCCAGAGCAGCCCGTTCCGTTCAGTCATGCTCTGCATGCCGGGCAGCTGAAAATGGATTGCCGGTATTGTCACAATACTGTTGAATTTGCTGCCAAGGCTGCGATTCCTCCAGTCGCGACCTGTTTGAATTGTCATCAGGGTGTCGATAAGGACGGTCAGTCGCTTACGGTTGCAATTCATGTGAAAAGCAAAAAGCTTGCCCCTGTTCGTGAAGCTGCCGTCACTGGTGATTCCGTCTTGTGGCGTAAGGTTCACGATCTGCCTGATTATGCTTATTTCAATCACAGCGCCCATGTTACGCGTGGGGTGAGTTGTGTTTCCTGTCACGGCAGGGTTGATCGAATGGATGTGGTTGAGCAGAAGGCGACGTTGTCGATGGGGTTCTGCTTGACGTGTCACCGCAATCCTGAGCCAAGTTTAAGGCCCGTGGATGAAGTGACGAATCTCGCCTGGGAGCCCGGTCCAGGGCAGGAAGATATTGGTGCCGAGATTGCTGTCAGTTTGAATATTCATCCAAAAGAGAATTGTTCGACCTGCCACCGATAGGTCTGGCTGGTGGCTGGTTTTAAGGGTTTTGGCAGGTCGCTGGTTTGATTCAGCGTAAGTTAATTTAAAGTTACTGACTCAACTGCAACGAATTTCGCAGAATAAGAAAAAAACGATCCATGGCGAAATATTGGCGAAGTCTGGAAGAATACTACGAGCAGCCCTCGTTTCGGGAATATCTGGAGCGGGAGTTTCCCGTTGCGGCCTCTATTTTGCCAGAAGGTGTTTCCCGCCGTCGCTGGTTGCAGGTGATGGGGGCTTCGCTCACGATGGCAGGTGCGGCTGGTTGCCATTGGGAAGACGAAAAAGTTGCTGAGTACGTCCAGCGTCCCGTGAATCGAGCGCCTGGTGTTCCTGTGAAATATGCAACTTTGCTGGAGCGATCCGGTGTTGCCTATGGAGTTCTGGCGACTTCTTATGATGGTCGACCGATCAAGATTGATGTAAATCGCGAACATCCTCAGGGGTTTGTGGGGACGGATGGTTTTATTCAGGGAAGTGTGCTTCAGCTTTACGATCCCGATCGAATCGCTCGCGAGCCCGCAACTGGCAAGCACAATAATCTGTATGATCCCCGTCAGGATGCTGTTCTGCGGGAACAAGCATCTTCCGGTCGAAAGGCTCGGACCTGGGAGCAGTTTGAGGCTTTTGCAAAAACTTGGCTCAAGGGTGCTCAGGCGAGCGGCGGAGCAGGCGTATTTGTGCTCAGTGATGCTAATTCATCCCCATCGGCGGAGCGCCTCAAGGGTGAGTTTCAGCAGTTGTTGCCGACTTCAGAGTGGGTGGAATATGTTCCTTCTTCCCGTGATAACGAGTTGCTCGGGGCAGAACTCGCGCTGGGGAGTCGATTACGGCTTCGTTATGATATTTCCAAGGCTGATGTGATTGTTGGTCTGGATTCCGATTTGCTTGATTTTCACCCTGATGCATTGCGTCATATGAGTGAGTGGGCGAATCGCAGGGTGCCTGAAGATGGTGAAATGAACCGGACTTATGCAGTGGAGAGTTGTTATTCCACGCTGGGGCAATCGGCAGATCACCGCTTCCCGCTGGCCTCTTCTCAGATTGGGGCATTTGTCGCTGAGCTGAAGGATGCATTGCAGAGTTCAATGAATGGGGCACCTCAGTCCTCGACAGAGGCCGAGGCAGATCCTAAGCGTGCCGTACTGGATGCGATTGTCGATGATCTTGTCAGCCACAAAGGGCGATCAATTCTCACTGCCGGTCCTGGTCAGCCTGCTGAGGTGCACGCGGCTTGTTTGCAGTTGAATGCACTTTTAGGGAATCTTGGGGAGACAATTACCGCGATTGCTGCTCCCGGGGCTGATCGTCTGTCGCATGCTCAAGGTTTGCAGGGTCTCGTAGAGGCTTTAAAGGCTGGGAGTGTCAAAACATTGATCGTGCTGGGTGGAAACCCGGTTTATAATGTTCCAGCAGAGTTGGGGCTTGGCGAGCTGATTGCCAAGGTTCCCGTCTCGATGCGGTTGGGGCAATACGATGACGAGACCGCTGAGAAGTGTCAGTGGTATTTGCCGGAAGCTCATGATCTCGAAGCTTGGGGTGATGGGCGAAGCTGGGATGGAACAGTCGGGATTCGCCAGCCTCTGATCACACCATTTCACAAGGGAGTGAGCGAAGCTGAGTTACTGGCCCTGCTTATGCAGCAGGAGGTTCGTAGCGGACAGGATATTGTTCGCCAGACGATAAGCACTCTAAAATCGGGCATGACTCAGCGAGACTGGGACCGATATGTTCACGATGGCTTTGTTGGTGAGACTGCATTGACGGCAATTGCCAGTCCGCAGGTCTCCGCTCAGTTAGATTCCACGCTTGCTGACTGGTTTGAGTCAGTCAGCTCTGCCTCTTCAGAAAACAGCGCACCTGAAGCCGAAGTGGTTTATCTGCTGGACGATACAATTTACGATGGCCGTTACGGTAACAATGCCTGGCTGCAGGAAACACCTGGGGCCTTAACGAAGTTGACTTGGGATAATGTGGCGACGATCGGCCCGAAAACTGCCAAGAAACTTGGAGTTAAAGATGGCGATCTGATTTCTATCTCCCGTGGCGATCATACGATCACGATTCCTGTATTTCAGTTGCCTGGCATGGCAGAAAATACTTACGGAGTGAATCTGGGTTACGGTCGAACGTTAGCTGGCCATGTTGGTGGTTGTGAGTTGGATGGTGTTGAGCCTGTCGGTGTGAGTGCCTGGAAGTTGATGTCTTCAGCTGCCACTGGCTTTGATTCCTCAGTATCGGTTTCAGCAGCTGGCGGAGACTTCCTGCTGGCGACCACTCAGTCCCATTGGGCCATTGATGTTGCCGGGATGAATGAGATTGGAAAGAGGGTAGGGGCCCTGGTTCGTGAAGGAACCATAACGGAATTTGAAGAGCATCCCGATTTCGTCGAACATCGCACGCATATGCCAGAGCGTATTGAATCGCTATGGAAGGCACGGGAGTGGACGGGAGAGTATCAATGGGGGATGTCAATTGATCTGGCGCGTTGCATCGGTTGTAATGCCTGCACAGTTGCCTGTCAGTCTGAAAATAATATTCCCGTCGTTGGGAAAGATCAGGTTTCTCGCGGACGCGAAATGCATTGGATTCGCATCGACCGTTACTTTGTCGGCGATCCCGATCAGCCAGAAAATATGGGCGTTTCGACTCAACCAGTGACGTGTCAGCAGTGTGAAAATGCACCGTGCGAGCAGGTCTGCCCAGTCGCCGCAACTGTTCACAGTGAAGAGGGCTTGAATGATATGGCGTACAACCGCTGTATCGGAACCCGCTATTGTGCGAACAACTGTCCTTACAAAGTGCGTCGCTTCAATTATTACAGTAATGCCATTCCGATGATGAAGCCGGAGCGGGAGCTGGTTCAGTTAACGATGAATCCTGAAGTGACGATTCGCAGTCGTGGTGTGATGGAGAAGTGTACTTACTGTGTCCAGCGAATTCAGAACACGAAAATCACGGCGAAAAACAACCGTCGGCGAGTGAAAGATGGCGAAATTGAATCCGCCTGTCAGGAAGCCTGCCCGACCAATGCGATTATCTTCGGGGATCTCAAAGATTCAGAGAGTCAAGTCTCGAAGAATCAGGCGAATCCACGATCATACGCCTTGCTCGGTGAGTTGAATGTGAGGCCAAGAACTCAGTATCTGGGACGTGTTCGAAATCCTCATCCCTCACTGGCAGGTCATTATTATCTGCAACCGGGTAGTAGTCATGGGCACGATGATGCACATGGCGAGCACGATGATGCACACGGTGGCGATGCACACGGGGAAGAGCATCACGAGCATGGTGCCCATCCTGGGGAAGAGCACACCACTAGCCATGGTGACGCAGGGCATAGCAAGCCGGTTGAAACCTCGACCGCACCTGCATCCACTTCTGAGTAGTTAATTTTTTTTGCGACTGATGTTGAAGACAATTTTCTCGTAACGCGTTGAGTTTGAATATGGCCTCCATTTCGATCGATCCTTGCGACAATACGCTGGAAACCCCTGGTCAACGGGCTGCCCTGGTGACTGGGAGTAACACGTATCAAAGTGTGACAGATAAGGTCTGTCTCCTGGCAGAAAAGCCGCGGATCCCTCCAATGTATTTTGTGGCATTGGGGATTTCAGTCACCTGGCTGATAATCCTGAAGTTCTGCATCATTTATCTGCTCACGACTGGTGTCGGAGTCTGGGGGAACATGTCTCCGGTGTTCTGGGGCTGGCCGATTGTGAACTTTGTGTTCTGGGTTGGTATTGGTCATGCGGGAACGTTGATTTCAGCAATTTTGTTCCTGTTTCGACAGAACTGGCGAACGGGAATTAACCGAGCAGCAGAAGCGATGACAATTTTTGCTGTCGTTTGTGCGGGATTGTTTCCGGGGATTCACATTGGTCGTGTCTGGTTTGCGTACTGGTTGTTTCCGCTTCCGAACACCATGTTACTTTGGCCACAGTTTCGAAGTCCTCTGTTATGGGACGTTTTTGCCGTCTCAACATATGCGACCGTCTCGTTGCTCTTCTGGTACATGGGAATGATTCCCGATCTGGCAACTTTCCGGGATCGTGCGACCAGTAGAGTTCGGCAAATTTTCTACGGCGTGTTGTCGCTGGGTTGGACTGGTTCGGCTCGTAACTGGAGTCGCTATGAAAAGGCCTATCTACTGCTGGCTGCACTGGCAACACCACTGGTGTTGAGTGTTCATACTATCGTGAGTTTCGACTTTGCCGTTTCTCAGTTGCCTGGCTGGCACACAACGATTTTCCCTCCGTATTTCGTCGCTGGTGCGGTTTTCAGTGGGTTTGCCATGGTGGCCACTCTGCTGGTTCCTGCCCGTGTTCTTTGCGGACTTGAAGAGATTATTACCATCCGCCACCTGGAGAACATGTGCAAGATCATGCTCGCAACCGGGACGATTGTCGGCTATGCCTACGCGATGGAATTCTTTATTGCCTGGTATGGCGGTAATCCTTACGAGCAGTTTGCCTTTGTGAACCGAGCTTTCGGGCCTTACTGGTGGGCCTACTGGACGATGGTCTCCTGCAATGTTATCAGTCCGCAATTCTTCTGGATCAAATGGTGTCGGACAACACCCTGGTTCATGGTGATTATCTGTATCTTTATCAATATCGGGATGTGGTTTGAGCGATTTGTGATTACGGTCACTTCACTTAGCCGCGACTTTCTGCCGTCGAGCTGGGGATATTTCAAGCCGACAATGATTGACGTCCTGATGCTGATCGGAAGTTTTGGGTTGTTCTTCACTCTGTTCCTGCTCTTCTGTCGGTTCTTACCGGTGGTCGCGATGGCGGAAGTGAAATCTGTAATGCCCCCCCATTCCGATGATTACCCGGAACAGGTTTACGATCAGGTTCATTGAGAAAATTTGAGTTGATCTGAAAACAGAGTAACAGATTTTGAATAAATCGATTTGAGACGAGTTCCCAAAGAGCTTGCTCACCGACGAAGAGGTCTTTATGACAACGGCCGTTGAAGAACATCCTAAAGTAGTGGCACCTGCGCCAGAGCCCTCTCTGGCGGGTTATGTCGCTCAATTTGCCGACGTACCGTCGTTGCTGAATGCTGCTGAAAAAACACGCGACGCGGGGTTCAAATCTTTTGATTGTTATGTCCCGTTTCCAGTGCACGGTATCGACGAGGCGATGGGCATCAAGCCTTCTCGCCTGCCGTTCATCGTGCTGGGCTGTGCCTTCGCCGGGGCGACCACCGCGATGGCTTTGCAGTATTTAACCAACGCATTCGACTACCAGTACATCATCAGCGGCAAGCCAATGTTCAGCATTCCGGCTGATATGCCGGTGACATTTGAACTTTCGGTTCTGTTTTCTGCCTTTGGTGCTTTGCTCGGCATGTTGGCATTGAACAACCTGCCTAAGTTTTACAACAGAATTTTCTTTGTCGATCCTTTCCAGAAAGTAACGACCGATGGCTTCTTTCTTGGTATCGAATGTGAAGATCCCAAGTTTCACAAAGAGGATACGGCTCAGTTTTTAAAGGCTCTCAATCCAGTCAGAGTCGACGAATGTATCGATCCCAATGCAAGCACTGCCTTACCGAAGCTTCTGGCTCCTCTGGCAATTTTTCTGCTGATCGTTGGTTTAATTCCTCTCGTGTTGCTGGCACGCATAAGAGCGATGCCCAAAGATGTTCCTCGCGTGGAAATCCTGACCGACATGGATTTTCAACCGAAGTTAAAATCACAACGCACCTCAAAGATGTTTACAGATGGTCGCGGGATGCGGCCCATTATTGCTGGCACTCTGGCCCGGGGCGACTTTTACGAAGATATTCCACTGAGCGAAGGTCTCGAAGCAGACGCGTCAGCTGAGATTGATCATTCCCTGTTGCTTCCTAATGCAAAAAATCCAGACGGCACAACTGTCAAACTGGGCGACTTTGCCTGGGTGACTGAAATTCCACTCGATGTTAATGAAGAACTGATGGCTCGCGGAGAAGCCCGCTACAACATTTACTGTTCTGTCTGCCACGGCAAAACCGGTAAAGGAGATGGCCTGGTCTCTCAACGGGCAATGGCTCTGCAGAAGGGGACTCCCGGAATTGGAACTTGGATCAAGCCTATCACACTTTACGATCAACCAATTCGCGACCAAGCCGTCGGGCAGATTTTCAACACCATTACTCATGGTGTTCGCAAGATGCCCGGTTACGCATCTCAAATTCCCGTAGAAGATCGCTGGGCTATTGTTTTGTATGTGCGGGCACTACAAAAAGCAGGTTCCGCAACACTCGATCAACTACCTGAAGAAGAACAGAAACGGCTTCAGGCAGACGTTCAATAATATTTTCCGATTTCATCGAGACACTTTTTCGATACGACTAAGCATCATGGCACACCACGGACAAACCATTCCTGTTGAAAATCCGGGAACTCTCGAACAGAACGTCGGGCAACTCGGCCTTTTCGCAATGTATGCCGGCGCGATCGGCTTGCTGATTGCCGGGCTGATTGCGGTCACGTCCAACAACTGGGAACGTTTTCAATTCAGCTATCTACATAACTTATGCTTCGCACTGAGTATCGCACTCGGGGCATTGTTCTTCATCCTGATTCAGCACCTGACTCGGGCGGGATGGAGTACTGTCGTGCGTCGACTGGCTGAGATGATGACCAATGGAATTGTTCCCCTGGCGGTGCTGTTTGTGCCAATCGTTTTCTTACTGCTCAATGGCAGCGACGTGTTGTTTTTATGGAATAACAAAGAGCTCGCTGCGACTGACCCGCTTCTGATTCATAAGCAAATCTATCTCAACCCGATGTGGTTTACTATTCGGGCCATCGTTTATTTTGCGTTCTGGATTCTTTGCTCCCGTTATTATCTGATGACCTCGGCCAAACAGGATGAAACTGGCGATCCTCAATTGAGTTTGAGAATGGAACGCTACAGTGCAGTCTCCTTGATTCTGTTCGCACTCTCCATCACTTTTGCATCGGTCGACTGGATCATGTCACTCGATCCACGCTGGTTCAGCACGATTATCGGTGTCTACTATTTTGCGAATGCCAACGTGGCCTTCTATGCAACACTGGCAATTGTCGTTCATTTTGCAAACAGTAAGGGCATGTTGAACGAAACCGTGAATGCCGAACATCGACACGATATCGGCAAATTATTGTTCGGTTTCAACTGTTTCTGGGCCTACATTGCCTTTTCACAATATTTGCTCTACTGGTATGCCAACATTCCTGAAGAGACAGTTTGGTATATGCGACGTCAGGAAAACGGTTGGGAAATGGTCTCTTTGATTCTCATCATTGGGCATTTTGCGATCCCATTTCTGGGATTGATGTCTCGAACGGTGAAGCGAAATCCTTCTCAGTTGTTCTGCTGGGCAGTTTATCTGCTGGTAATGTGCTGGATTGATCTTTACTGGCTTATCATTCCTGAAGTTTCTCCTGGTTCCCCAGCTCCTGGACTGATTGATTTGGGATGCCTGGTTGGCATTGGTGGTTTCTTTGTCTTTGGTACCGTCAAACTCTCTGAGCAATTTACGGTACTGGCTGTCAAAGATCCTCGTCTGCAGGAATCACTGGCTTTCCATAACATTTGATTTGAAGCTCTGAGTGCGGCGAATCGACGCGATTCACCAGAGTTACTCTAGCGGTTTTACCAGTAAGCGGAATAATGGAACTGGGCAAACATAATTTGCCAATAAAATTAAGCTTGAACAGAGCACTACATACTCCGACGGATTGAATCATGGCACGTTACGACGATTTATATACCGGAACCATCACACTGGTGGGGATTATCTCCGCAGTGATCACTTTTGTGATTATTGTTGCGGCTCAGGTGTTGTACTATCAGTTCCAGACGATTGAACATCAACGCAAAAACATCGATGCTCCGCTGGCACTTACGGATGCTGCCGTGAGGGTTCAAAATGAAGAGTTAAACAGTTTTTCCTGGGTCGACCAGGAAAAAGGTCTGGTTTCGATCCCAATCGAAGATGCGAAAAAACAAGTTCTTCAGGAATTGACTCATCAAACAAAAGAGCAACCTGCTGAAACACCTGCACCAAGAACGACTCCTGAACCAGTCCCATCCACAGAATCCTAATAGAAGAAAATATCCAGCTGAGTTGATTGTCATGAATGTTACCTCCTGCTTTTTGTATTCGTGTTTGATGGGCGTGGTTTTAGCTGCGACTCAGTCATCCTGCACGGCTGCAGATCCCCGGGATGCATTCATGCCAGCGGCTTTGACAGAGATCAAACTCGTCGAACACCTCAACGAAACGCTTCCTCTAGAATTGCAATTTACTGACGACTCCGGCCGGGCGATCCGACTGCAGGATTGTTTCTCCGATGATGTTCCTGTCATTCTCTCACTGAATTATTCGAATTGTCCCATGCTCTGCGTTTTGCAGTTGAATGGATTGGTTGAATCTTTGCGAGAGATCGATCTGGTTGCCGGCAAGGACTTTCACATCATATCGGTCAGTTTGGATCCCCAGGAAACTGCAGAACAGGCGCGAGCAACGAAGCAAAAATATCTGGAGTCATACGGCAAAGCAGCCGAGGCGGAGGGCTGGTATTTTCTGACGGGGCCTGAAAACTCCATCAGTCAATTGGCAGAAGCGGTCGGTATTGAATACGTATATCTTCCCGAAAAACGCCAATATTCGCATCCTGCTGTATTCTGCATTGCCACTCCGGATGGTCGACTTTCACGCTATCACTACGGAGTGGAATTTCCACCTCAAACTGTGCGACTCTCTCTGGTTGAAGCCAGTGAGGGGAAAATTGGAACAACATTCGATCATTTTCTACTGATCTGTTTTCATTATGATGCCACTGAAGGACGTTACGCTCCGACAGCTCGCAACATCATGAAAATTGGTGGTGCGATGGCGATTCTGGTTCTGGGACTAATTTTCTGGACCTGTCATCGATTTCGCCGTAAGTTGGAAAATGTCGATCCCGATCACATTCCCGGTCATGGTCAAACTTCGATCATTCCGGGGACATAATGACCCTAATTATCACATTAAGAGCATATTACAAATTAAATTGCGGCGATCTGCGGGTGCCAACTCATCCCGATCATTAATTTGAACGTCCGTGCGACCGCAAGTGGTAGAGCAAAGTGCTCTAGTCATTGCCGTTTTCAACCCAGGCATTACCTATGACTCAGTTTTGGAACTCAATCAATCCCTTTCCAGGACAACACTCGACATTCGCTTCGAATGTCGATGCGATCTTCTATTTCACTTTCTGGTTGTCTGCATTCTTTTTTGTAGCGATTGTTGGCTTCATGATTTACTTCGTGGTCAAATATCGCCGGATTGAAGGGCAGGAGCCTGAGACCAGCCCATCACACAATACGACAATTGAAGTGGCCTGGTCGGTCATCCCCGGATTTCTGGTTCTGGGGATTTTCTGGTGGGGGTTCACCGGCTATGTCGATATGCGTAGTCCACCCTCAGAGGCTTATGAAGTCAATGTCATCGCTTCGATGTGGCAATGGCAGTTCAAATATCCGACAGGGGCAATTGCCAAAGAACTTCATATTCCGGTCAAAACTCCGGTCAAACTCATCATGCAGTCCAAAGATGTGTTGCATAGTTTGTACATTCCCTCTTTTCGGACCAAACAGGATGTTGTTCCCGGACGATATTCGGGCATGTGGTTTGAGGCGACAGATGTCGGCGTCTACAACTTGTTCTGTGCCGAATATTGTGGGCAGAAACACTCAGATATGATCACAAAAGTCGTAGTTCATCCAGTGACTGCAGAAGATGCAACGGACGAAGTTAAAGAGACGTTTGACGCTTGGATGGAAGTCGCTGCAGACCCACTTAAAGGTCCCGGTGGAGTGGTCATTCCGTTGGAAGAGGCTGGTAAAAATATTGTCGAAATCTTCCAGTGTGCTCAATGTCACTCGATTGATGGTTCCAAGAAAGTTGGGCCTTCGTTTAAAGGAAACTTTGGCAAAGAAGTCGAAATTGCTGGGCAGGGTAAAGTGTTGATGGACGAAAACTACATTCGTGAATCGATCCTGGAGCCGACTGCAAAAATTCGTCTTGGTTATGAACCAAAAATGCCAAGCTTCAAAGGCCAGATGAAAGACGAATGGATCGACGCTGTCATCGCCTATATCAAGTCCATTCAGTAAACTGATGTGACTCAAATTCAAATTTGAAATTCAATTTTTATAGATTAAGGAGCAAGAGCATGGCTACTGACGTTATGCCCGCTCATTCCGAAACCAGTCGTCCAGAAGACAATTACCTGACCGCAAGTAAAGGGATTATGTCTTGGCTCGTTACGCTCGATCACAAGCGGATCGGCGTGATGTATTTGATCGGTACAATGACCGCAATGTTTCTGGGAGGTTTCCTGGCACTGCTGTTACGGGCAGAGCACATTTCCGGTACACCAACCTTTTTCACTCACGATCAATACAATCAGCTGTTCACACTGCACGGCGCGATCATGGTGTTTCTGTTCATCATCCCAAGTATCCCTGCTGCATTAGGGAACTTCATTCTTCCGGTTATGCTCGGTGCGAAAGATGTTGCCTTCCCTAGGATGAACCTTTGCAGTTTTTATCTGTGGGTCATCGGGGCCATCTTCTTTATCTGCGCACTGTTAACGACGGGCCTGGACACTGGTTGGACGTTCTACACTCCCTATTCAACAAATACATCCCAGACGAATGTCGTTCTGGCTACATTCGGAGCATTCATTCTTGGATTCAGTTCGATCTTCACAGGTTTGAATTTCATTGTCACTATTCACACAATGCGACCACCGGGAATGACCTGGTTCCGAATGCCGTTGTTCCTGTGGTCACTGTATGCAACCGCCATCATTCAAGTGCTGGCAACTCCCGTGCTCGGTATTACTTTGCTACTGCTGGCAGCCGAGCGGATGTTTGGTTTGGGGATTTTCGATCCGAAACTGGGTGGCGACCCGGTGCTTTATCAGCACTTTTTCTGGTTCTATTCTCACCCGGCTGTTTACATCATGATTCTGCCTGCGATGGGGATCATCAGCGAACTGATTTCAACATTCAGTCGCAAGCCAATTTTTGGATATCGGTTCATCGCTTTCAGTAGTATGGCGATCGCTCTGCTTGGTTTCCTCGTCTGGGGACACCATATGTTTACGAGTGGGCAATCGGAGATGGTGACGATCATCTTCTCCGTGTTGACGTTCAGCGTTTCGATTCCTTCTGCGATTAAAGTGTTCAACTGGCTGGCCACGATGTACAAGGGTTCGATCGTTCTGGCGACTCCCATGTGCTATGCACTCTCCTTCCTGTTTCTGTTTACAATTGGTGGATTAACAGGTCTGTTCCTGGGAGCCTTGGCAACCGACATCCACTTGCACGATACTTATTTCGTGGTGGCTCACTTCCACTATGTGATGATGGGTGGAACATTAGTAGCATTCATCGGTGGATTGTTCTACTGGTGGCCGAAAATGACGGGTCGCATGTACAACGAATTTTGGGGCCAGATTTCCAGTCTGATCGTTTTCGTTGCCTTCAACCTAACGTTCTTCCCGCAATTCGTGATGGGTTCTCGCGGGATGCCTCGACGCTATTATAACTACCTCCCTGAGTTTCAAGTTTATCACGTGCTCTCCACAATCGGAGCCTTCCTGCTCGGATTTGGATTATTGCTGGCAGCAATTGTTTTGATCGTCTCTCTGTTCAAAGGGAAGAAAGCTCCAGCTAACCCATGGGGAGCAGCGACTCTCGAATGGCAGTGCGGTTCTCCACCACCTCTGGCGAACTTTGAAAAAACTCCGACGGTAGGAAACCCTTATGATATGAATTCCGTTGTCTGGGATCCGGACACCGAAAGTTTCATTCGTCGAGGCGATGTTCCTCCCGTGACAGATTAATCAACATAATAACTTAGTTATGTTGCACAGCAGAGATTGATATTGATATTGAATAGCTGTCTGTTTTTTTAATAGTTGATTAAACAGTAGCCATACAATTTACTCCGATTACGATTCGACAGAAAAGGTTAGCCAATGGCGACAGCCGTGGAACCGCATGAATCCCATGAAGACAGTCATGACGACTGGCATCATCAACCATTCAGTGCCCATCATTTTGATAACGCCGAGCAACAGTTTGACTCGGGCAAGCTGGGTATGTGGCTGTTTCTGGTCACCGAAATCCTGTTTTTCAGCGGGTTATTCTGTGCCTACGCCGTCTACCGGTCGACTCATCCCGAAGTCTTCATCTATGCGTCTCAGTTTCTCGACAAATACCTCGGGGGCATGAACACCATTGTGCTGATCTTCAGTAGCTTGACGATGGCCTGGGCTGTTCGTTGTGCTCAACTGGGACAACGAACGGGACTGGTCACTCTGCTGGGTGTGACTCTGTTTTGTGCGGCTCTATTCCTGGGTGTCAAAACCTTTGAGTACACCGAGAAAGCCCATAAGCGACTGCTCTGGTCGGGAGCCTTCGTAAAAGCGACTGATATCGGTAAACAGTCGCAGGTGTTTGAAGTTGGAAAACCACTTCCTAAAGCTGAGTTCGAAGATCGTGTGATGGCTTCGCTGGATACAATCAAGAAGTTCTGGTGGTTCGCATGTGTCATTCCGCTGGTTTTGATAGGAATCGGTTATGGATCTGGTTCGCGTCCCTGGAGGACGACCGGTTTTGCCGGATTGATTTCGATCTTTGGGATCTTAGCAGGAATCTGGATCAGTATCGAAATCCATCATGCCCAACATGCCGGCGATCATGCTGATGGTCACGGAGATTCCCATGCGGTTGCTGAGCATGAAGGCGAACACGCAGAAGATGATCACGGCGAGCATGACCATGCACAAACTGCTGAAGAGAAAGAAGCGGCCGAAATTGATGCCGAAGCTCTGGCAATTCAGGAGAAAATAGGAATTGAAGCGTCTGAAGCTCCTGACATGATTCTTGGTGAAATGAACAATGCCATACCTGCGATCTCCACTCCCGTGGTTACAAATTCACAAGCGGATGCTCCACGGAATGCCAACATATTCTTCAGTATTTATTACTTCATGACCGGTCTGCATGCCTTCCACATTATCTGCGGCATGATTGCGATCACTTGGCTGATGGTCCGATCGGTTGAAAACCATTTCCGGCCCGATTACTTCGGACCAGTCGATTTCGTCGGCTTGTATTGGCACATTGTCGACCTGATTTGGATTTATCTGTTCCCACTCCTGTATTTGATTGGTCACTGATCCTGTTTCGATTTCTTTTGTCGAGTGATTCGGTTTCCCATATTATATAACGTTGTAGTTGAGAGTTGAGACTATGTCTGACCATCATGAAGATCACAATCATGGCTTCTCCCATGTCATGTCTCCAGGAATTCTGCTGGGTACGTTTGGAGTTCTGATTGTGATGACAATCGTGACGGTGCTCCTGGCGGGTAGCCCACTCATTCCCAAGGGATTTGACGTGCACGTTGCACTGACAATTGCCACAGTCAAGGCGGCTTTCGTGATGCTGTTCTTCATGCATATGATTTACGATAAGCCATTGAATACCATCTTTTTTCTGTTCTCGATTGTCTTCGTCTCCCTGTTCCTGGGTTTTGCAATGACAGATACCGATCAGTATCAGCACAGAATTGATGAATACAATTACAGCGAAGTTGAAGAGACCCCGTAACATCGGGACATTTCAACTTGTTCAAACTCAGTAGGTCAGGAATCACCTGGCCTACATTCTGTTTACGGTTGAGCCATGTCGAAGCCGTCACCTTCTCTCGTGAAAACACGGGTGTATCCCGAATTTGCAAAGACGAGTTTTCTCGTTTATGGTCTGATTGTTTCGATTGCGATTTTCTTTGTCGGAGCGATCGTCGCTTATCTGGGACGGTTTGTTTTCTCTTCTCATCCGATTACTCCAGTCGTTATTCCACCAATATTGTGGATCAACACACTCTTACTGTTAATCGGAAGCCATCTGTTGTTTCGAGGATACAGAGCCGTCCGCAGAGAGCAGCTTCAGAAATTTCGCCGCTATTTGAGTGCCTCGCTGACGATCGCCTGCATTTTCTGTGTGCTGCAATCGATTGGCATGTATGAATTACTCGAACAGCATTGGCAGCAATCGTCTCGAACTTCAGGTTCCGTGGCAGCGGTATTACTGATGGTTTTCCTGCATGTTGCGCATTTTTTTGCCGGCTTGCTCGGATTAGCTTTCGTTACCTATCAGGCATTCCAGGGGCGCTATGATCATGAGTATCATAATGGCGTTCGTCTTGCAGCGATTTACTGGCGATTTCTGGATGTGATCTGGTTATTGCTGTTGTGGCTGTTTTACAGCACTGGAACGTCACTCCTCTTCTGAAGAATGGCGACGTTTCTTGATGGTCACTTTCTTCCTGCTGGACTTCTTACGAAGTTTCTTTTTGGGTTCGAACTTTTCTGTCAACAGATAGACATCATTGGAGCTAACCACAAAATCGTTCCCCAACGCAGTACGGCCAATCAACATGCGGCATTGCATACGCTTCCGGCAAACGAGGGTTACATCGACATTTTTTTCGACCGGACCAATTCGCAGAGTTGTTTCCACAACGACCCGCTCCGTGATATGGCCGTTGCTCGATTTGACCTGCGTGTGCCGTTTGATTTTCATTCGCACCGGCTTGGACAGGCTGCGATCGGTTCGCGATAAAGCCACATCGAAGGAGACGTAGTCGTCCTCTTCAATTTTCAGATTCTTCACATCGACTGCTGAGGAGCGGGCACCCGTATCCGATTTGGCTTCGATACCCTGCACGCCCCAGTCTGGCAAATCGATCCGTTCCCGCCAGCCAATTGTTAGTCGTTCATTCATCGATCAATTTCTCTCCCAGTTTGACCAGTCAAAATGATATCTGACCTGCAACTGACGACTCTATTGTAAACATCAGGCTTACATTCGGAAACCAGTCGAGCCCTTTAAAACCTCTTGTACTTGACTTCCCAGCCTAGTGTTAAGGACACTGGAGAGGATACATTCTCCTAATTGAGTAAAGAGTTCGTGAGAATGACATTCAATTCTGACTTCAGCGGATAATTTACATCATGTATTCTTTACCACCCAGCGGTGTCAAAAATATGAGCAAAACAGGTATCAGCGAGGCGAAAACTCTCCGAAAATCACTTGTGACAGTATGCGGAATTCTGTGCCTGATCCTTATTCTCAATTCTCCAATCTGGGCTGCGCCGTTTCCGGGTGAGAATGCCGAATCAATCATTACTCAGGCGATGTTGCAGGCGAGTCCGAGTCTGGTGCGAATTGAAACAGTTGGTGGAGCCGATGTTGTCGATGATGTGTTGACTGGAACAGGACCAACAACCGGCGTCATTGTATCAGAAGATGGTTACATTATTACGAGTTCCTTCAATTTTGCTTCAAATCCTGCGACGGTCTTAGTCACACTTCCTGAGACCGATAATCGCCTCCCTGCTCAAATCGTCGCACGCGATGAAGTTCGCAAAACGACATTACTGAAAATCGAGGCGACGGGATTAATCCCGGCCGTGGCGGTGCCTGTTCAGGAAATTAAAGTGGGGCAATGGGTTCTGGCCTTGGGGCGAACATACGATGCTCGTCGCCCGAATGTTTCGCTGGGACTGGTCAGTGCATTGGGGCGAGTTGAAGGGAAGGCGATTCAAACCGACGCTAAAGTTTCTCCTGCAAATTATGGTGGACCTTTAACAAACCTGAAGGGAGAGGTCTTGGGGATACTCACGCCACTCTCGCCGCAAGGCACAAGCAGTATGGACGGGATGAACTGGTACGATTCCGGAATCGGGTTTGCGATTCCGTTACAGGATATTTTTGCGGTGCTCGATCGTCTCAAAGCAGGAGAGACTTTAAAGCCGGGTTTGATGGGAGTCAGTTTTTCTGCCACCCCGGGCTTCCTGACCGATCCTGTCATTAAAGAAGTCAGGCCAACTTCTCCAGCGGCAGAATCAGGATTAAAAGCTGAAGATCGCGTGCTCACTGCCGAAGGCAAAGAGGTGAAATCGGTCGCCCAGCTCAAGCAGGTTCTCGGACAAAAGTATGCCGGGGATACCATTTCGATGACTGTTTCCCGCGGAGATTCCACTGAAGAAGTCTCGATGGTGCTGGCCGCTGAGTTACAAACATTTGAGCATGGTTTATTGGGGATTTTGCCGAAACGAATTGCGGAAGATGAATCAGGCGTCGCGATTCGATCTGTGCTTGCCGACTCCGCTGCGGAGAAAGCGGGAATTCTGGAGAACGATGTGATCGCCTCGTTGAATGGGGAAGAAATTCAGAACGTCCTTGAACTCTCGATGAAACTTTCCGTTAAACCTGCGGGGGAGGAAGTCACGCTGGGCTTGCTTCGCGAGGGAGAAACTAAACTTCTGAAAGTGACATTATCTTCTGCCATCGAAACCATCCCTGTGGAAGTTCCTTTACCTTTTGCGGGAAGTGAGCCGAATCAGGCATTGAAGTTGAAAGAGAGTGGCGAACTGAAAAATACAATTTCAGAGACCAGTCTGGATTATGAGATTTATCTGCCTGAAGATTATCAGACGGATCGGCGTTACGGTTTGATTCTCTGGATGTCGAGTCAGGGGGATCAACTTCCTGCTGGAGACCTGGCGCAATGGAAACGCATCTGTCGAACTCGAGGGTTTCTCCTGGTTCGCCCACTGACAGAACCGGGAGTTGCCTGGACTGCAGCCGACACGCTGGCGTTGGAATCCTGTCTGGATGATGTCGAGCAGAAATATTCAGTTGATCGAGATACGACAGCGCTGTTTATTACGGGAAATCAACCAGAGTTTTTGATAGAGTTTGCCACCACTCACCGTAGTCGAATTCACGGGAACGTTATTCAATCGATTCCTCGACAATTCGATCTTCCATTCAACGAACCGGGCCAACGATTCCGTTTCGCCCTGTTGTATACCGTAGATCTTACTGATGAGATTCAAAGCAAATTGAAAGAATTTGTAAAAAGTCATGGTCTTCCGGTCTGGATTTCTCAAGTACAATCGCCACCGACTCAAGAAGAGTTTGATGACATCGCGACATGGTTTGACTTGCTGGGCACACTTTAAATAATACAGATACAAGCACGAAGCGCAAGCGAGTGTGTCAAGTTGACTCACGATTCAAGTTCAGGGAAGAAATGTTTGAATGGATATCGATCAGTGGTTTCAAGTGTTTTTGCTGGGCATTGTCCAGGGCATAGCCGAGTTTCTTCCGATCAGTTCATCAGGTCATCTGGTGATCGTCAATGAATTTCTTCCTGGCGAAGCGGCAGGGGGAGCAGATGACCTGGCACTCAATATCGCATTACATTTGGGGACACTCGGATCGATTTTGGTCGTTTACCGAAAAGACCTCATCCACATCCTTCGTGATTTCCAGATGCTGATTTCCATTGTCGTGGCGACGATTCCCATTGTGATTGTCGGCTTCACATTGAAAGATTACATCGAAGCCGCTTTTGAAACTCCGATGGTGGCTGCCTGTGGCTTGATGGTAACCGCTTTGTTTCTCTGGCTTTGTGACTGGCTGGGGAAAGTTGAATCCGAACCCCTCGATCAACCCCAGACTCCGGACTGGAAACAATCGGTCTTAATCGGTTTATTTCAAGCGATGGCAATCGTGCCTGGGATTTCCCGCTCGGGGAGTACGATTGCTGGTGGTGTGATGGTCGGTGTCTCACGAATTTCTGCGGCTCGGTTTTCATTTCTCATCGCCATTCCCGCCATCTCAGGAGCCACACTTTTGCATGGAATCGATATCGCTCGGGGTGAATCCGGTGCGACTCCGATTGCCGTCTTAGTCGTTGGAGCAATTGTTTCGTTCTTCGTTGGCATTGGAGCGTTGGAAGTCTTGCTGAAAATTGTTCGCAAGAATCGGCTCCGATACTTCGCCATTTACTGCCTGGCTGCTTCGTGGATCACCATCGCGTATTTAGTGATCAAAGGCTGAGTGAACCATTCCATCTGTGATGGTTGCGAAATAAATCCGCTGTAGGTCAAACTATGCCTGACCTACGACTTTATATACAAGCACGAAGCGCAAGCGAGTGAGTAAATGATTCATGTTGACTCACTCGCTTGCGCTTCGTGCTTGTATTCGTTCCAATAAAAATAATCAGTTATTGGAATCTTGAGTGGCAACGAAAAGGCTTGCCAGATACCCAACAGTCACGCAAACCGTGATACCGCTGGCGGTGTAAAGAAAACCGTTGATTTTTGTGAATCGCCAGAGATAAAACATAAAGGCCGTTCCGGCAAAAGCACCCGTCAGAGCTCCAAAGGAATTCGCACGACGAGTCACCGCACCCAGAACGAATAGTCCGCCGAGAACGCCCATGAACAGGCCGATGATTTTGATGAAAGCATCAAACAGCGATTTGATTTCTGGATTAACAAAAATCAGTCCCAGCAATGTTCCCATCACTCCCATCAGAAATGTAATTGTACGTGCTGAAATCAGGTAGCCACGTTCCGTCTTGCAAGCATTAAACGGTCGCATGAAATCGGTCACGATGGTTGTCGCAGTAGAATTCATACTGGTTGAGACGGTCGATTGAGCGGCAGAGAAAATGCCTGCGACGATCAGACCGGCAATACCGATCGGCATTTCGTTTGCAATAAACAGGGGGAAGATCTGATCGGTCGTGATTGTCGGATCAAGTCTTTCCGGATGGGAATGATAGAACGCAAACAGAGCTGTGCCGATTCCGAAAAACAGGACCGTCGCTGGTATCGTCATGATGGCATTTAACCAGATCGATCGAGCAGCCAGTTTTTCCGTGGGCGTTGTCATATATCGCTGAACCACAGCTTGATCAGCAGTATAAGAGGAGACGTTCTGCCCGATCGCTCCAACCACCACAACCCAGAGAGCGATTTGAGCACTGGAGGGATCCCAATAGAAGTTGGCCAGTCGAAACTTATCTGCATCAAAGGCCAGTTGAGCAGATCCACTGAACCCGCCGTCACTCCCGTTAACCATTAGAATGAGTGCAAGCAATGCTCCACCCAACAGAACGACTGTTTGAATAGTATCGGTCCAGATGACCGCCTCGATCCCTCCCATTGTGCAGTAAATAATGCTGAGAACTCCCATCAACAAAACCGACTGTTCCGGAGTCAGCGGTGTGGCAACCGCCAGCGCCAGACCTGTCAAAGACATCACGACAGCCATACGGAAAATGTGGAACAAAGTGAAACTGGCACTGCCAAACAATCGCACGCTACGGTTGAAGCGAATCTCCAGATATTCATAAGCACTGGTGACATCAATCCGCCGGTAAAACGGGAGGGCAATGTAAACGCCGACAAAGGCCACCACGGGGATCATAAAATTCCCAATGGCATAGACCCAGTCTTGTGCGAAGGCTTTGGAAGGAATTCCAGTGAAGGTCAACGAGCTAACCCGGATTTCTCACCCGGGGGTGGAAAAAGGCTGCCTGGTTTGGGATAAGTTGTTTTCTCACAACAGCTTTCACCCCAAACGACAGGCAGCCTTCTCATGACACAGTGTTCCACAAAGTCCCTCACTTTTCAACCCCACCAGCGTCGCGAAGTCGTGGCCAATTTTGATGGTCTGATGATCACCTCCGATGCGGGCGGGCTCTTGCTGCGGGAACTCGATAACAAGCTGAAGTTGACTTCACGGGTCGCTGGTTGTTTTAGCGATCATCGCGATTTCGATTATATTGAGCACTCCGTGCTCGAACTGGTCAGGCAGCGTATTTTTGCGTTAACGCTCGGCTATGAAGACCTCAATGATCATGACCGCCTGCGGGATGATCCATTGCTCGCGCTGCTGGCCGGCAAAGACGATCTGACCGGACAACAGCGAGCGCGGGAACGTGATCGCGGGCATGCTCTGGCCGGCAAAAGCACGCTCAATCGACTCGAGTTGACTCCCCCCGGAGCCAGCCCGGAGAGCCGCTACAAAAAGATCACGGCCAACTGCAGCGACTTCTCACGTTTGTTCGTGGATCTGTTTCTCGACGCTCACCAGAGGCCGCCCGAAGAAATCATTCTCGATTTCGACGCCACCGATGATCCACTGCACGGACATCAACTCGGGCGATTCTTTCACGGTTATTACAAGCAGTACTGCTATCTGCCGCTGTATATTTTCTGTGGCGAGCACCTGCTGTGTGCGCAGCTCCGACCGGCCGATATCGATGCCAGTCTGGGGACAGTGGAACAGTTGCAGCGGATTGTGCCGTTGATTCGCCAGCGCTGGCCGGAGGTGCGAATCGTGATTCGCGGCGACAGCGGATTTTGTCGCGAGCCGATCATGCAGTGGTGCGAAAAGAACGAAGTCCAATACATTTTGGGGCTGGCCAAAAACGAGCGACTCAAGGAAATGATTGAGGCTCAGCGGGTGGCCGCCAAGCTCTTTTTTGACGACACGAAACAAGCCGCTCGCCTGTTCGCTGACCTGCGGTACCGGACGTTGAAAAGTTGGAGTTGCCAGCGGCGGGTTGTCGCCAAGGCCGAGCATCTCTCGAAAGGCGAGAACCCGCGGTTTGTGGTGACGAATCTGACAGAAGACCAGGCCGATGCCCGGACGCTGTATGAAGATCTGTATTGTCAGCGCGGCGAGATGGAAAACCGGATCAAGGAACAGCAGTTGTGTCTGTTCGCCGACCGGACGAGTTGTGCGACCATGCGGGCCAATCAACTGCGGTTGTGGTTTTCTTCGGTGGCCTATGTGCTGCTGGCGGCTCTGCGACGTCACGGCTTACAGGGAACCGATCACGCAAAGGCCCGCTGCGATACGATTCGCGTGAAGCTGCTCAAGATCGGGGCACAGGTGCGGGTGACGTGCCGGAAGGTGTGGCTGTCACTGTCGGAAGCATACCCGTATCGCGAGTTGTTCGGCCAGGTCTGGCAAAACCTGCAAGACCTCCCGCCGCGGCCTGTCCCTGGATGAGCCCAATCGGCTTCGAAAGAGTCCACCACAGCGCCCACCGCGCTCGCGGTACGCGCCGAACTGACAAAAACGGCCTGAAATCCGACCTGGCACCAAAAAAACACCTCTCGACACCCCCTCCACGCTCCCAATCCCCACCCACCAAACCAAATTCCCGCCCCGCAAGCCCCCGGGAGAAGAAATGAGAAACCGGGTGAGAAATGCGGGCTAGGGTGAGGAGGAATCGGTATAATTTTCAATAAGAATGTCGAAGGCTCCCACTCATCCGACCTTCGGCCACCTTCTCTCAGGAGAAGGGAAGAACACCGCTCCCTAAGTAATGAAAACGACTCCCTTGGGAAAAAGTTCACTTGTAACCACCGCGCATGAAAAAACAGTCTCAGCGCTCGGTAAACCATATTGATAATGGTTTAGCCGAGCGCGAGACTACTCCCCCCTCACACTGAAGCCGTAATCGGCTCTCAGTGCTCACTCCATTCTGAATGATTCGGATGACCTGCGATTATGGGGAAAAGCAGAACATTCAGTGGAATCCAGCAGCGACCAAACCATGATGGAAACAGTCCCATCCGGGGGTCGAAGGCTTGGATTGCCCAGAGCGTTGGGGGCAAAAAGATTGCTTATCGTGCGTCGATCCGTTCGCGGACGGCTTTCTGCTCAGCACGATATTCCGCCAGGGCTCGCTCCTGATTAGGAAGCAATTCTTCAGGCCCGTGCGGGAAATATTGTACATCATCACGAAGGTAGAACGCCGAAGGCAGGGTTTGCCCGCCCATTTGCGTCTGGCATCCGGTCAATCCTGATACGGCGATTACGCCCAGGAGGCCGGCACACAAGCTTCGAGAGACATGTGCATGAAATTTCATGAGGAACTCACTCTGCAATTTGCAGTAAAAATAGAGCGATATCGGGACCGTCTAACTACAACTTTCCGGTAACCACTTCGCCGCTCGTTCAGAAATTATTTACTGAAAGCGAAGTGCTTAATGATTGTTATCCCGATGTCATTTCGACTCGCTGGGACAATGTTAATAATCGGTCCTCACAACCGATATCTTTGGAAAAACTGGTCCAATTTAACAAACAGAGTCCGAATTGAATTCCCATCAATCGCAGTTCACAAATAACATGACCCGATGTACACCTTCCGATTAACGCAGAGACGACGGTCGCCAGATCAATGAATTGCTCCCAAAGTTGTTGAAAGTAGAATCCCGCCGCATGTCTATAGGTAAAATTACCCATTTTTTATTTGTAAGACTTATTTCATCTTGTCCAGAACATGAAGAAGTAATATAAAATAAGCTTATATTGTTTGAATATGCTGTGAATCAGGCTCCAGTACTGCATTGCAGCTTAGATTTCGGGTTGGGATCTTTCGAATTCGACGAAAGAGCAGGCACTTTCGTCGAAGCTTGAGATTTTTTAACCTGTATCTTTTATCTTTAGATAGAACGTTCCACCAGATCAGTCAACGAAGACCAGAAATCGAGCGCTCGATATGACTATGGTTTCGACACGACGTCCTTCCGATTTATGCAGTTTGCATCAGGAAGGGGCGCGAGAAGCAGATCGCTACAAATGGATTGAAAGCGAAAAGCGTGGTCACGATATTGGCTGGAATGCCGTGCACGACTGGTATCGTAAATACTGGTTAAGATATTGCCGTGAAAAGCGTATTGAGCATGTGATGGGACAGCGACGCTGGGAAGAATTCTCAGACACCCCCTCTTCTTATATCCTTGAACTGATCCAATCGAACGACCTTCTGTTTGAGCGGGTTCTGGATCGCTTGATCTGCGACTGGGAAAATCTCGATATCATCACCTGGGGAATTTCCTGGGGAATTTGCACCGAACGGATCATCTCGATTCTTGAAGAGCTCGATATCAATTCTGCTCGTTTGGATCCTCCGATTGCTAACTGAGTGATCGACAAGAGACAAACTACCGGGAGAACACAACCGCTCTCGCGTGATTCCGTTCAATGAACTATGTTTGAGGTCTGTGAGTTAACGGACCCCCTAAACAAATCCCTTTTGTGACGTCATGGAAGACATCGCACCGTTGTCGCAATCCCAACACAACTCTTCGGGCCATAACCAATCTTCTTCCTGGATGCGTCACGTCCGCAGGGTCGGCTTATTGACGTTTCTGAGTCGCATTCTTGGCTTGATTCGCGACATGGGAATGGCTGCGACATTCGGCAATGGCCCTTTGCTGGATGCCTTCACACTGGCATTTCGCATTCCGAATTTGAGCAGACGCTTATTTGGAGAAGGCGCTTTAACCACTGCCTTTCTCCCCCGCTATGCCGAAACCCTTGAACAGGATCAGTCAAAAGCTGAGCAACTCGCCTCAGCTGTCCTCTTCATTTTAGTTGTGACACTGAGCTTAATGACATTGCTGGGTTACGGACTGATCTGCACATTGTATCTGACGAATCTCCTCGGAGAATCGAGCCGTGAATTGTTGGTGATGGCTGGGGCCTTGTTACCATATGTGTTGCTCATCTGTGCGACTGCTCAGTTGTGTGCGATGCTGAATGCCCAGGGGTATTTTTCGATTCCTGCAACGGTCCCGATCCTGCTGAACCTGATCTGGATCCTGGCAATCTGGTTCATTACTCCCTGTTACACAGATCCACAGACGCAAGTTTACATTGTCATCGGTGCAATCCTGTTGGGAGGGGGAATGCAACTGCTATTGCCGGCAATGCATTTATTTCTACTGGGGTTTCGTATTCACTGGAACACGCGTGACCAATTGCGCGAGGCTCGCAAGGTCTTTCGCCACATGCTGCCCATTGTATTTGGATTGTCGATCACACAGGTCAACTCGATTTGCGATGGAACACTCGCCTGGTGGTTTGCGTTACCGGAGCAAGGTTCCTGGATTACACCCGGTTCCGCTTCGGCTCTATATTACGGGCAGAGAATGTATCAATTCCCGCTGGGAATTTTTGGGATCGCTCTCGGGACAGTTCTATTTGCGCGTCTGGCTCTTCATGTGAAAACCAATCAGATGGAATCGGTTCGACAGGATGTGCAATTTGGATTGCGTTTTGTACTCATCATCGGCTTACCAGCCTCTGCAGGCATGATGCTGTTAGCTTATCCCATTGCAGAAACATTGCTCCAGCGAGGACAGTTTGATGCCTTCGATACGCAGCAAACCACGCAGACAATTATCGCTTACGGCACTGCGATCTGGTCCTATTTGGGAATCACCTTATTACAGCGAGTGTTTTATGCAATTGGAGATGTCAGAACTCCTTTGAGGATCGGGCTGGCAACCGTATCACTCAATCTCGTTTTGAATTTTCCATTGATGATCTGGCTCGGAGGCAAGGGCTTAGCCTATGCCACGGCTATCGCGGCTGTCGTACAGTTCATTTACTTATGGGCTGTTTTAAAGCGTAATATTCCAATTTCGTTCTCCGCAACAAATTTAGAAATTGTAGGGAAGCTGATCCTGAGCACGTTATGCATGTCACTGGCAATCTGGCTTCTACTGCAAGTATTACCAGACCCTGAACTCAAACGCTGGCAAGCTGTGCAGTTGTTGTTTTTGATCAGTGTGGCTGTCATCGTTTACGGACTCAGTTTGAAAAAATTACAAGTTGAAGAACTGGGGGAGATCCTGGGATTTAAGAAGAATCAGACGATTCCCAACAGCCAGGAGGATCTCGACTCGAATCCGGAGAATCCTTAGAATCCGCAAAATCTACGCAAGTCCACACCGTTAAACACCGATATCGATTATGGACGTCGATGAGCGAGCCTCATCATTGAAGCCAGGAAATTGAAGATCAGCAAATCGGTTTGACCTCATCGCAGTCACAGACATTCGTCTCTGCAGTTGCAAACACCCGAAGCATGCACTCACTCGAACGATTTCCTTCTTGTTTCTGGATTCATCTTTCCACAATCATCCCATCGTTTCCTGTTCCAGAAAATGCAGGGCGGTCAATATCGCAAAGAGGTTTCCCATGCGACTGATTATTACAACAATCGTCACCACTGTTCTGGTTTTATCCACCACGCTGAAAGCTGACGACACAACACTGGATAAAAAAGTCTGGCACCAGGAATTACAGAAGGCACACGTTCTCGCCAAGAGCGAAAGCAAACCGATGCTGATTGTGTTTGGGGCCACCTGGTGCAAGTTCTGCAAGAAGCTCGAAAAGGAAACCTTCTCCGATCCACAGATGCAGGCTTATGTACAGGCTAACTTTATTCCCGTGCATCTTGATCTGGATGAACAGAAATCAATCGGAAAGATCCTGGAAGTCAAATCTCTGCCTTGCACAGTCGTACTGAGCCCAAACGCCGATTTACTCGGCAAAGTGGTTGGCTACAAAGACACTTCCGCAATGAAAATTCAACTCGACAAAGCACTGCAGACACAAAGCGTATTAAAGCAGGCTTCAAAAGATAAAGTCGTGAAATAAATCAAGCGAATCGACCATCAGGGAAGCAGAATCCACTCATTCTGCTTCCCTTTTTTGATGCCCGCTGATAAGTTCCGAAACAAGCCTGTCCTACCTTTGCGAAAATTTCTGATGTATACTTTTGCGCATGAATGTTCCGCCTGAAATCCTGACGAAGTGTTGGTTTCTGGCTGGGCCGACGGCTGTCGGGAAGACGGAAACGTCATTGCTGCTGGCCGAGAGATTGGATGCGGAAATCCTTTCACTCGATTCCATGGCCATTTATCGTCAGATGGATATCGGGACAGCTAAACCTTCTCTCGCAGAACGGCAGCGGGTTCCGCATCATCTGATCGATATCATCAACCCTGACGAGGATTTCAGCACAGCGGAATTTGTCCGCTGTGCCAGCCAGATCGCAGCAGAGATTGTCCGTCGAGGGAGAACACCATTATTTGTCGGTGGCACAGGCTTATATCTTCGCTCGATCTTACGCGGAGTTTTTGAAGGCCCGGATGCTGATTGGGATTATCGGCGTCAGTTGGAAGCTGAGGAAGCAGACTCGCCCGGAAGTCTGCATGGTAAACTGCAACAGTGTGATCCCCCTCTGGCAGAGAAATTGCACCCCAATGATCTGCGACGCGTTATCCGTGCCCTGGAAGTGTATCACCTGACTGGAACCCAACTCTCTGTTCAACAACAGCAGGCTGCCCGCATTCCAGAAGAGACTTCAGGCAACGTATTCTGGTTGCATCCGGATCGAGACTGGCTTTATGAGCGAATCAATCGACGCGTCGACCTGATGTTTGAGCAGGGACTTGTCGAAGAAGTTCGACTGCTGCTCCAAAGGAATCCCCCTGCTTCGAGAACCGCATTGCAGGGACTCGGCTACAAAGAGATGGTCGAGCATTTGAGCGGCGACATGCCATTGGATGAAGCTCGTGAAATGATCAAAATCAGAACTCGCCAGTTTGCCAAACGCCAGCACACCTGGTTTCGCAATTTGCCCGAGTGCCAAGAAATAAAGGTGACCGGAAACCAGTCACCTTTGGATCTTGTCGAGGCCATAATTCAGCATTCAAAAACGTGATGCTAAAACGGCTTCTAATTATTCATCTGAGCTTGTCTCTTCAATCGCGACTGATTCTGCAGGGGCAGATTCAACCTTCTCTTCGACAACTTCCAGCCCCGGCACATTGAAATCGCCAATTTTAACGAGAGCATATTTCTGGCGATGGCCTGTATGACGACGTGAGTTTTTTCGACGACGGAACTTCTGGACTTCCAGTTTAGGCCCCTTGAAGTAGGGATCGACAATGCTGGCGGCAATTGTCGCTCCTTCGATGATCGGTTTTCCGATCACACTGCCGGCTCCACCATTGGCGAGCAGGATGCGATCGAAAACGAGATCGCCACCCTCTTCGAGACCTTCACGCAGATCGACAGCGATTTCCAAACCGGGAGCGACTTTGAACTGACGTCCACTATCTTCAATAATTGCAAACATAACCGAATACCTTGTTCTCAGAAATTTCAGCCTCCACGGGCTGTTATCGATCAGCGATCACGCAGTGTCGCGATTTTTATGGGAATGTCCAGCGTTTCAGCTGGGAATTCTACGACTTTTCCTCTGTTATTTCGAGCTCATGCTGTGTGAAAACGCAATTTCATCACCAAATTTACTCTGACAGCGAATTTCCAGATGATTGGGATTCACGTCGTAGCGAGATTCAAAGTTGATGACGACCTTGTTGCGGTCCTCCAGTTCGAGTAGTTCTTTTCGCTTTTTGTTGGCCAGATACGTTGCCACGCGGTGATTGAGTTCGACGGAAATGCGACCAATGGATTCCTGACTTGAGGCCCGCATCACTTCCCGCATGACTTCAATCGCGACACTTTCCGCGGTTTTGACCGAGCCGGTGCCATTGCAGCAGGGGCATTCTTCATAGATACTCCGCTTGAGCGAAGGCCGAATTCGCTGTCGCGTCATCTCAATCAAACCAAACGGACTGATTCTCAGCACTTTGGTCCGAGCACGATCGCGTTTGACGGCATTTTGTAGTTCTCGCTCGACCCCCCTGCGATGCTTCTCGGCCTTCATATCGATGAAGTCATTGACGATGACTCCACCAAGGTCGCGAAGACGGATTTGACGGGAAATTTCCTTAGCCGCTTTAATATTCACCTGATAAGCCGTTTCCTCGGCATTATCATCAACCCGATGTGTTCCACTGTTGACATCGATGGCAACCAGGGCTTCTGTCGGATCAATCACAATCGAACCTCCCCCCTGCAGTGGGACAGTTCTGCTCTGGATATTCGTAATTTCCTGCTCAATATTGTATTTATGGAACAGGGGCTCGGAGCCTTCGTAAAACTGAACGCGATCGACCTGCTTGGGGAGTACGACTTTCATGAACTCACGAGCACGCTCGTATTGGGTTTTGTCGTCAATCAGTACCCGATCAATTTCGCTGGTGTAGATATCGCGAATCGTGCGAGTAATCATGTCGCTTTCTTCATAGATATCGACTGGGGCAGACTGCTTTTCAATGCGGCGAACAATCGTCTTCCACAATCGCAGCAGGTAGTTCATGTCGCGGCGAAGATCCTTTTCAGAGCGATCAATCCCTGCCGTTCTAACAATAAAGCCAAGTCCTTCCGGCGGCTCAAGCTCTTTGATGATATCGCGAAGTTTCTTGCGATCATCCAGGTTGATAATTTTCCGGCTGATACCAACTCGCTGTAGAGCAGGCATCAAAACGAGGTAGCGACCTGGGATACTGATATAAGTCGAGAGTGTTGGACCTTTTGTACCGATGCCATCTTTAATGACTTGCACGAGCACTTCATCGCCACGCTTGAAAATCTGCTGAATGGAAGGCTTGCCCGCCACGGAACGTTCGCTGCCTGGGCGTTTGTTCTGAGGACGACGACCGCCTTTGTTAACTGGTGGTCGCGAGCGATCCCGTTGTGGTCGTGAATTCTCGACCGGTGGAAGGTGCTTGAAGTACTCGGCTTCGACATCGCTGACGTGGAGAAACCCGTTAGACCCGACGCCGAAGTCAACAAATGCCGCCTGAATGCTCGATTCAATATTGACGACACGACCTTTATAGATATTGCCGACGAAACTTTCCTGGCTGTTCCGCTCGACATAAAGCTCTTCAAGGACACCATCTTCGACAATTGCGATGCGGCTTTCCTCAGGCTGGTAAACATTGACCAGCATTTCTGTATTCATGATTGACCTTTCTCAATCGGTGAGAAAGGCTCTAACAGTGATGGGTTTTTCTTCGTTAGACGGAGTCTTGAAAGTGTGATTCCTGTCAGTACTGCAAACTGGTGTCCTGTTTGTAGATTTACTCTAGCAGTCCTCAGATCCTTCTTGCTTTTTTGAATGAAACAGATGACTCGAAATTTTCCAGAGAAAATTGAAATCTCACAGAAAAACAGAGAAAAAATGAATTGGATAAGACAAGTTCTACTCGTCATTATCCAATAAGAATTCTAGGTTTTCGGTCGTCCGAGGTCTGTTACTATTCAATATCGTTCCGACGAATTTTTGGGGCGACTGCCCGAGCTGACTGATCAAGGCTGGTTCTTGATGTATCGAGTAAGTACAGCAACTTTTTGCTGGTGTAATTACGTCCCATCTCTGTTTTCCGAATCCCGATCACGACAATGTGTAGGCTTAAAAGTATTTTCAATTCAACGTGTGGCTCGATTGCAGTTTTGTGCGAGAGCCGTTTTGTGAACGAGAAAACGGAAAACGATCGGGTCAGCCCAATCAACCATTCTTTTTTCCCGATGCTAGCAGGTGCTAATCAGGTATGGCAGACGCTATCCCCTGGTGCTGTTAAAACCTTTCCCTGGGTGGATATCGTAAGCAGGTGAATTTAGATTTCATTCACCTGTAACTCAGTATTTATGTCTTATTGTGAAACCTAAAGCTGACAGCCGTGTCAGTATTGAATAGGACTTCATCTTGAGTTTAATCGCGATGTCCCAATGAACACCTGTTATTGCGATTCACTCGCTATCATGACAAAAATAAAAACAAATGGCAATCGTTGACAGCTTTTCCCTCCGTATTCTCTTCGTTTTCGCCCCGACTGCTCCGAGAAGTCAGGCTATTCCTTTGAGAAGCAATCAGCCTCAAATTGTCCTGTCGAACCTCGTGCCGATGGCCTCTACCACTCGCTCAGGCTTGGAATAATACGGTTTCATACGGGAATCGTAATTCCGGTAAGAGGCCAAAGCCGCCAGGGAATTACCAGCCATGTAGGACAACCCTGTGCTATCTGCAGCATAGCGTGGAGAATGTCCATTCAGTGCATTCAGCAGCAATGCCAGTTCAATTTCCGTGGCGGAAAACTCCCGCATACAGTTTGCCAGCTTTACTGATTTCAACAATGGCGGGCAAACTGTAGTATTTTCTCGTACTGGCCTGAACGAAGGTTCGTTAGAGGAGTGAAATTCAATCGGCGGTAGCTGTGTGCGACAATAATATGAGGAAATCGAATTGATTGTTAACGGATAAGTCATGCCAGACTCCAGGCTCAAAGCTCGGTGGCACAGAACTCCTTTTCCGCGTGAACAGGCAAGCCCGTCCGAATTTGATTCTCCTGACTCCATCCTAAGCACATTATGATCCGAGCAAAGGAATTTTTGGGGATCGTGACCTAAATCGTTAATTAACAGTGGATTGATAAGGTTCGCTGTGCCAGATGATCACCGTGGAAGCGAACTCGTGTTGTGTTCAGTCAACACCCTGCTGCTTTTCTGATACATTGTCGCATTCAGAAAGTGATTTCTACTACTGATTCGCAATTTAAGGTAGCGGCTTGTTGTTGGCCTGAATCCTATTTTCCCCGACAATTCCCCGTGACACATTCGTGACGACGGCTATAAATCTTGTGTTCTGCTGGTTATTTTTTATCTGAAAACAAAATCACATCATGCATATTCTACTGGCCAACGATGACGGGATACACGCACCAGGTTTAATTGCACTGGAATCAAAACTGAGTGCACTGGGAGAAGTCAGCGTTGTTGCACCGGCTCATGAGCAAAGCGGCGTCGGGCACAGCATCACGTATCGTAGCCCGCTTCAGGTCGAAGAAGTCTATCGAGAGGGAAAGCGATTTGGCTGGTCGGTGCATGGGAGTCCTGCCGATTGCGTGAAACTGGGAATTTTAGAGCTCTGCCCTCGCAAACCTGATCTGATCGTTTCCGGCATCAATTCCGGATCGAACTACGGCATCAACGTGCTGTATTCGGGAACTGTCGCCGCTGCGATCGAAGGCGCTTTTTTTGGAATTCCCTCAGTGGCGATCTCCCTGAACACAACAACCCCTCCAGATTTTGAACTCGCTGCCAGCAGAAGCGTACGCATTCTGCAACGATTGCTTGGGGTTATGGAAGCTCACCCCCCAGAAGCAGGCTCACTTTGGAGTATCAACTTTCCTCCATCCAATGCACAACTCCAGGGAGTCCGTTTTGCGACAATGGGAGTGAAACGTCACACCGAAACCATGGAAAAACGCATCGATCCCCGAGGCAAACCTTATTATTGGAGTGGAAACGATCCGCTGCACAATCATGAATTTGAAACAGAAACCGACATCCGGGCACTCTCGGAAAACTATGTAACAATCACGCCTCTCAAGTTCGATTTAACCGATTACGACCGACTTCCAAAGAATCGCACTCCAGATTGGGACTGCCTGTAAACAATCAGAATTCCCTTCGCGAGTGATCTTTCTGTCAGGATCGTTACAATTGTCAGAGTCTTTCCAAAGGGATTGATTTTGCCTGATCGTTGTAAACAGGGTGTGCAATTGATGACGATGCTGACCATAATTGCAAATAGTTACGAGAAATTATTGCCAACACTGTTGATCAATCACTGAATATTCAGAGGAAAAGTTGACCCATGGGTAAGTGGAGCGCATTTCTGATTTCACTCATACCAGCTGCGCTGGCCGGCTATCTTTGTTTCCTACTGGTTACCGTCGGTTTGCCGATTGTCGAAGAGAGTGCCATCATGTGGGGACCTCTCGGAGCTGGTTTCCTGGGTTGCGTAATGTGCCTGCTGGCTCCATTCGGCATTGCGATCTTCGTCAGCTCAGCTCCCAAGGCAGCTGCGGCCGGGGTTCCTTTAACAGATGATCTCGATATCGAAGACGATGAAGAAATGCTCAGCGGCGAAGAAGATGCTTTCGAAAGCGATGAATTCGCCAGTGATGAGTTTTCCGATGACGACCTGGCTGCAGAGGACTTTGTATCGGACGATGAGTTTGATCTGGACGACAGCAGTACAGACTTTCAATCGGCTGAGCTGGCCTCCGATGAATTCAGCGGCGATCTGGATGAATTCGATCTTGGCGATGAGGATGAAGACGACGATGATTTGTTCGCTTAAGCTGTAGCCAAGTCTCTTGTTCGCGACAATTGTGGTGAAGATCTCAGCATATTCACATCAAATCTTCACAAAATATCTATCTGAGCCTCTGGAAAAGCGATTTTTTGATTTCGCACTCAAAAATCTTATGCAATGCTTTGACGAATGAATTGCGTTCTCGTTAGTTTTATACTGCGTTCTCAACATGAGTTACCGTATTAAGATTAACGCAGTCACTAAACCGATGGAGAGTTTGTGGAAAATCATTCCCACGCGGCCATTGAAAAATTGATTTCCAATATCAGTCAGGTCCTCCTGGGCAAAGACAAAACCGTTCGACTCGCTGTCACTGCTCTGCTGGCACAAGGGCATCTTTTGATTGAGGATGCTCCGGGAGTTGGAAAAACATCTTTAGCCAAAGCTCTGGCGATGAGCCTGAACTGTGAATACACACGTCTGCAATTCACTCCCGACCTGCTTCCGAGCGATATTCTCGGAACCAGTGTGTTCCTGCCGGGCTCTGGCGACTTTGAATTTCGCCGCGGTCCTGTTTTCACCAATGTGCTACTGGCCGATGAAATCAATCGGACCACTCCACGTACACAAAGTGCATTGCTTGAGGCGATGAGTGAATTTCAGGTTTCTGTCGATGCAAAAACCTACACTCTGGAGCGCCCCTTCTTTGTATTGGCGACACAAAATCCCCATGAATTCGAAGGAACCTATCCGTTACCCGAGAATCAACTCGACCGCTTCATGCTGAGAATCGAAATCGGCTATCCTTCGATGGAAGTCGAAAAGGAAGTACTACGCTCTCATCGACTTGGGGAACCAGTCAGCCAATTGCAGGCGGCTCTCGATAAAACAGCGCTTGTAAAAATCCAGGATGAAGTCCGCAATGTGAAGATGGACGATTCGATTCACGAATACATTCTGCAAATCGCCCATGCAACACGAGATCATGCGGAGCTTTCTCTCGGAATCAGCACCCGGGGAGTGATCACGATGATGCACGCTTTGCAGGCTTTTGCGTTTGTCAGTGGCCGAGATTATGTGACCCCCGATGATGTGAAAGCCCTGGCGGTTCCTGTGTTTGCTCACCGGATTGTTGTCGGGGGAATTTTACGAGAGTCGAGTCGAGATCGAGCTGCAGGGATCATCGACAATCTCCTCACCACAATTGCAGTCCCTGTATAATCAACCGTAGAAGTGCTCCCTCAACGCCTATTCCAGATGCCAGTCGTGCGCATCCTGCATGATACTCGTATTGATATCGAGCAGTTGTGACTTCAATTCTTTGAGGACTTCTGGATTGGACGCTGCCAGATCCTGAGTTTGCTGGGGATCTTTCACCAGATCATAAAGCCGGAAATTTGTGTAGGTTCCCGATTTGATTATTGGGATCCAGGCTTCCTCAAACATATTGCTGGTCGAGAGCTTATAGTCTGGATCGGCGACCAGAGAGTACTGACCGGATCGCATGGCTACAATGGGACGCGACTTCTGCAGATGCCAGAATAATGGCTGGTGCCGTTCAAACTGATCCGTGTGCCCTGTCAGAAGTGGCGCCAGGTTTGAGCCATCGAGATGACGATTGGCTGGGGGATTGATCTTCAGTAGTCCACAAACGGTAGGCAGAATATCGACAACCCCAGCTGGCTCAGACGAAACTTGCTCTGCAGGAATTGAGCCGGGCCAGCTGAAGATCCCTGGTACACGAATACCTCCTTCCCAGTTTTGCCCTTTCTTTCCCTTCAAGCCACCGGTTCGATCATCGCGATAACTGCCGTTGTCGGATGCATACACAATCAGCGTATTTTCAGGAGCATCGAGTTTCTTGAGTTTTGTCAGCAGTCGTGCGATTGCGCGATCAGTGTTATCGATCGTTCCCGAGTAGATAGCAGCTTTATCGTTGAGCTTGCCATATTCGCTGACGAGATTGTCAGGAGCTGCGATTGGTGCATGAGGTTCGTGAAACCACAGATTAAGAAAGAATGGACGATCGTCATTCGAGCGAGAATCCAGCCAGCCGATCGCTTCTTCAACCAGTAACTGGCAGGAGTAGCCCTCTGTTTTTCCGACCGGTTCCCCATTGCGGATGAAGTTGTCAGGATTCTTATGACTGGGAGACGCGTTGTTCGCAGTCGCCAACCAATAGTCAAAACCATGATCTCCGGGAGTCGGTTTGTCACGCTCATTGGTCGGCAATCCAAGATGCCACTTGCCGATGTGGGCAGTTGTGTAGCCGTTCAATTTGAGAATCTCTGCCAGCGTATTTTCCCGCTCGAGCAGATGCGAATTCTGGCTCGCATCATTGATCCAGCTGTAAACTCCCGTGCGGATATGATGCCGCCCCGTAAGCAGAGTAGCACGCGAAGGCGAGCAGACCGCACATCCCGAATAAAACTGCGTCATCCGCATCCCACTGGCGGCCAGCTTATCCAGTGTGGGCGTCTTCACGGGGCCGTCGTAACAACTCAAGTCCTGATAGCCGAGATCGTCGGCCAGTAAGATGACGACGTTGGGTTGAGACTTCTCTGCGAAAAGTAACGATGCGTTACCCAGGAAAATCAGTAAGAAAATCGACAGGAACAAGAAAAGCCCTCCGCGAATTTGAAACGCAAAGGGCTGCGGAAATGTCTTCATGGATTCTGATCCTCGGTTAACACTCGTAGTATTGCTGAATGTCAACTTATTATGACAATCCAATCATGAACGTCAACGACTGCAAAATCGAAGTGAGTGATTCTGATTCTCAATTCGATAATACATTGCTTAAACGATTTCAGTTAAAGATTAAAATCGTGAGAATTGTCTCCCAGATTGACGGAAACGGTTAACCCACTTGATTCCGGGGTTTTAAACTTTTCCGGAATGATGGTCTCTGCATCAGGCTCCTTATAAGTGCCTGCGTTAATCATCTCATTGAGCTTGTCAGGATCCGTTTCGGCAACAGTCTCTTTTCCTTGAGGAACAAATCCAACATTATACTTGCCGACTTGAGCTCGCGGGAAATTATACGCACCATCGGCTCGAACCTGAGCTGAGGTCGCTGCTCCATTCTCTGGATTTATCATCGTCACCATGGTTCCTGCTGGAGCGGGCTTGCCATTTAAAGTAACTATTCCACTTAAGGAACCGTACTCACGACTGTCCCCACCAGAGCAACCGACGAAAATGAGACAAACCAGTCCCATGGACCAGTAACCGAACGATTGACGCTGTAACATCTCTTGACTTTTCCGTAACGAATGTGAGTGAAAAAAGAGTGGGGATTCGCGGCGCAGAATCCCAACTCTCTTAAATAAGTTTGGAAGACCAGTTTGGCTTAATATTCCCCAACCGGTTGACGATCATCTCGTAATGCCAGCCGCTTTAAGGTGACCAGATCGATATTCTCACTGATGAAGGCGACATGCCCATCGAGCAAGACAACCTGAACTCCTCCTTTATGAGCAGACATCAAAGGATTGTTGGCTCCATGATTGGATTCCACACCGGGTAAAGGGTACGTTCTTGTATTGGGAGCATAACGGATAGTCGTCAAGTTGAATTCTCGACGACGATTTGCATCATGATATGTTCCCATCATCCAGCCATGAGGATGGCTCCCATCAATACTGATTGGGGATCCCGCTGAATTGAATGCGAAGTCGGAACATTCTGCCACGACAATGACATTGGAAGTTCCGTCTACCGCTTCCGCAAAACGACGGGAGCGACCTCCAGCTGTAACACGCCCTTCACCTGTTGAACCTCCTCCGTCAGGACCAACCAGCATTCCACCTGTCGATTTGATTCCTGTATCTGAAAAACCAGCAGGGCCACAACATTGATTGTGGTTGGCTCCAATAACTTTTGCCTGTGCTGGAGTAATAATCGCATCATCAGCAGCACCTGAAATTCCTACGTAGGATGCTCTCATGGAATTTGCACAGGTTGATGTCACGCGAGTTGGCAGGGGACTGCTCGGACACAGAAATGTGTTGATCAGCGTTCTGCCATCAGTTCCCAAATTCGTGCACTGAGTGGAATATCCAACATTGGGAAGACTGAAGTCAAACTTATCGTAAAGGGCCGACTGCTCGACAAATGGGAGCAATGCTGGCATCCAGGAAATACCCCAGCCATTTCGACTGCTGTTTCCCATGGGGAGTGTCGAAAACACATCATGATAATTATGCAGTGCCAGCCCAATCTGCTTGAGATTATTTTTACACGAACTTCGCCGGGCGGCTTCGCGGGCCTGCTGGACGGCTGGGAGCAGTAAAGCCACCAGTATGGCAATGATTGCGATGACCACGAGCAGCTCGATCAACGTGAAGCCATCCCGGATTCGGAATTTTTGTTTCGCATGCATGAGACGATCCTTTACTTAAAAGTGAAATGAATGAACGCGATTACTCAGCTAAATTGAAATCGATGGGAGCATCCTGACCAGCGACCACGTCAGCCGTCAGTCCTGATGTCTCCGCGTTATTATATTTCTGAGGGATTTCCGCTTTGATATTTTCGAGTTCTTCGGTGCTGTTTCCCGGAGGAGCCTCCTGTTTTGAAATCGAAACTTTATGCTTACCTGCGACCGCACCATCGCCAGATTCATATGTTGTGAGAGTATAGATGCCATCCTGGTCAGTCATTCCAGAAGCAGCCCGACCTTTCTCTGGATAGAACGTAACGCTGGCATCAGCAATCGGCTCACCGTTGTATGTCACCATGCCGGTGACTGGTACTGTGTCGAGTTTGGAAGCCCCGCCGCATCCAAGTAGAAATATCATCAGAAAACAAATTTCCTTGTGCCCATTTAACCTCATCTTCACCCTTATCATTAATCATTATGTTGTCAATCACGTCGCCTGATTGATGACACTACACAAGTAGAATCACATTCGAGATTTAAAACTCTCCAGTCGACTCCGATCCTGAGATAGTCCCCAGCGCACGATAGAGATTTGTATCGATGTTTTCGCTAACAAATTTGACCGAGCCATCGACCAGTGCAAACTGACCGCCCCCTTTATGCTCACTGGCAAAGTTGTAATTGTATTGCCATAGATCTATACCCTACTTTCCTGGCGGATAGTAGTAATTTAATGGGACGCCAGTACTCCCTGTCACCGCATTCGAATTCCACCACCAACTATGACTGCAGGCTCCTGGAAGTGCTTCACCAATTGCAAGAGTGTTACTGGTTCCATCCGTCACATCTTTCATCAGTGTTGGGGGAGACGATGCATAATATCCGGTTCGCCGGCCAATAAATCCGTTCGGCGAATCGAGTCCTTGAATAATATTTGCATTCCTTTTGCAGGAAACACATGAAACAGCAGTATGATCTCCCCATTGCCAGTTGCTGCCTGAGACAGTCTTGTAATTGTTAACTCCATAAGCAGTTCCACTACTGGGTGCATTCGCTCGGTTAGTTAAACGGCCTTTCTGATTCAGAGGATCCGAAGGACATAAATAGGTTGAAATTGCCACCTGAGCAGCAGCACTATTAGCCGCATTGGCCAGATCGACATCGAAGTTGATTGTGTCGTAGAGAGCGGATTGCTCAACGAAAGGCAGGATGTAAGCCATCCAGGAAAAGCCTTCCTGGGTGTTTTCATTGTGATTGTGATTCACTGTCCAGTTAATGGGAAACATCTGGTGGGTGTCGTGATAGTTATGCAGAGCCAACCCGAGTTGCTTCAGGTTATTTTTACAGGCACTGCGACGAGCCGCTTCCCGAGCCTGCTGGACGGCTGGTAAAAGTAAAGCGACCAATATGGCGATGATCGCGATGACCACGAGCAGTTCTATTAATGTAAATCCGCGCACGGACTTTTGGCACCCATGTTTCATGAATAACTCCCGGATAATAAGAGGATATTCGATGAATTAAAGGGAAGGAACTTCTCGAAGCTAAAGGCTCGGTTATATGAGGAGGAAGACGACGGTAATTGCCAGCCAGCTTTGAATCTGCGAGAAACTCTTTCAACTTAAAACATCGTTAGAACATGATGTTTCAGGAAGGAGACCCGGTTCAGGTATACCATCCAGTCCCCATTGAAATCACTGGCAGAAGCCAAACCCTCAATGGGGTAGAAACAACAACCGATAATAAATATTCGCTATCGCGTCTGTTGCTTGATTTAACTGTGCTCGAAATCGTGAATTGATAATTTATTTGCTGACAAAAGGAATTCTTATCAGCAGACTCTTATTACAATGCCTGCTTCTGACAGAATTGTCAACCTCGGGTTTCGAGACTTTTAAAAATTTTTCAGGTTGACCTTGAACTGCTTATACCAGTTGAGAAGCAAAGAAGAATAGATAGAGTTCAATTTAGAAAAGAGCCGGTTCTTTTTCAGTCGCTATAACTGTTTCTATGGGGGCAGGATTCTGCTTAACATATTCTCGGCGAGCCGCGGCGATTTCTCCCGGAGAGAAGTCGAGGAGCTTAGCGAGGATTAAAGCATTCTCGGTGGTAAGAGCTTTAAGCAGGCGGAACTGTTTTTTCTGAATACCGACAACCGCCTCTCCACGCCAGTAGACCACGCGATTGTTCGCCAGGGCGGGAACACGAGTTTGTGTCGTCAGAACTCCGGCCAGATTGAGCGGATCAACTGCATTGAGCATGACCAGCTCTTCGCCATCGAGATTCTCATCCCGGAGTTTACGAAGTTGGCCGACAGTATCGGCGGAAGCGTATTGTTCTCCGGCGACTCCTCGAATGAAGCGACCGCCGCGAATTTCGCCGCGAGCTTCGAGACGACGATAACATTGGACGAGTTCATACCAGCGGGGGGCTCCCTGTTCGCGTTCGAGCAGATCCCGAAAAACAACACCCCAGCGATGCAACAACTGCCACGCCCAGGCTTCCACGCGGCCTCGCATTTTTTCGGGATCGTCCAGTTCATCGTCACGTCGCCAAAGCGACCAGCGCCCTGCCCGTCCCGCTAAGGTTTTCGGACGGCGTCCACCAGTCATTCTTCGCGGATAGGATACGTTCCCGGTACTACGAGATTGCCCAATTAGGCCTCTCAGCCCGGCAAAACCATCAGAGGTAATCCAGCCGCGGGATATTAATTCGCCGAGGGCATCCGTTAATTGTGTCGGTAAGAGTTGAGCAGCGTATTCGATATCACCAGCGAACATTGCTCCCTGACGTTGCAGCACCATGAGCAGATCCTGCGCGACTCCACTGAGGTTGTCCGTCGGTAACGAGGAACGCTCCGGCAGCAGCCAATGAGCATCATCCCGCCGAAAGAGTGCGATCAGAGAATTTCGCGACAAGGTTTTGAGGGGACGCCCTTTTCCCTCAATCGGCTTCGGATTGGGATACAACCGTCCCCAGCTGATTTCGCCCGTCATACACAATTCATCCAGCCATGCGGAGGAATAATCGCGGACACGATACTTGAGCAGATCCCGCTCCCAATACCCGGCTGGCAAATCGAAACCCTGCAGTTGCGTGATGGTTTCGTAAAGTCCTTCTGCTCCTTCACGTCGGGTACTCGGGTGAAAACCGTGATGACGAAACAGAAATCGCATGTAAGTTGCGACATCAACCGGCTCGATCTGCTTCCGCAAGCCTTCCAGCGTGAGGCGATGAATACGAGCCAGCAGTCGGCGATGACACCACTCGGGATGATTGAGCGTTTCTGATGGTGGGTTGACGGTGTTGTCTTCAGAAAAAGACTGCGAGGATTCGCGGAACTTGCCACGTAGTACTAAGCCTTCACCCTCAAGGGCTTCGAAAGTGGCATCGGCTTGCGACTCTGTCCACCCGAGTTGAGCGGTGATTTCTTTTGTCGTGACCGGGCCCAGATATTCCATCCAGCCGCGCAGGATTTCGACGCGGGCTTCGGTCGTGGCAGCTGGAGGTTTGGCACGTTCAGGAGCAGTCACTTCTGGCTCCATCTCCAGTTCTGGCCAGAGGACTTGCGCGATGAGCAGCTTTTCAGCCGGGATGTAGAATTGATGATTTTCTACGGTGATCAACGTAACGCGATGCTGCTCCTGCAATTGCTGCATCATGTCAGACCAGAGTTGGCCTTCATTCTTCGGCAACAGAATACGAGTCAGTAAATAGTCGTGCAATTCATCGGCATCCCGCACGACCGGCGAGGCTTCTTCGAGAACGCGTTCGATGGCCAGTGGATCGAGTCGACTCAAATCACTCACCGATTCCACAGTAACCGACCTTCGTGTTCCCACTGCTCGTGCCCGGCGGTCAATCGCCTCGCCTCCATCGAGAAACGCATACGGATTCGCATTCAGAAGTTCATAACAGAAGGGCGATGGCTCGCGGGTTTCTTTGGCGACGAACGTGATCTCTCCTTTTTCGACTCGCCCCAGGATATTGACCAACTCATTAAAATTGAGCGCCTCGTTGAAACAGTCTTCCATGGTCTGCTTGACGAGCGGATGCTCGGGGATTTCATGATCGCCGACGTGCTCTTCCTGACAGCCGGTCAGCTTGGGAAAAACAGCCGTGAGGAGATCGTCAGACCGAAATCGCTGCAGAGCAGGGGGAACCCGCTTGCCGGCTTTACGGCGTTCGACAATCAGAGCGGTGTTGAGGTTCCAGCGCCAGCGAAGTTGAAACGTTGGCACATAGATGAGAGCCTGTTCCAGTAATTTGTACGCATTGGCAGCGGTCAGCATCGGAAAAAGGGATTCAATCGGGAAGCTGTGTTGCGGACCGAGTGTGAGAATGAAACCATCGTCATCAGCAGTTGCCTGCAGTTCGAAGTCGAACGATCGACAGAACCGTTTTCGCATCGCAAAGCCCCACGCCCTTGTGATCCGACTACCAAACGGAGCGTGTACCACCAGTTGCATCCCGCCGGTTTCATCGAAGAAGCGTTCAAAAACAATCCGTTTGTGAGTCGGCACCAAACCCAACGCGGCTCTTTGAGCGGCGACGTATTCCGTAATTTGTTCCGCACCAAAATCACAACAGTGCGTTTCCTTTTTCAGCCATTTGGCGATGTCGGCTTTCGATTCCCCGGCGATAAGTTTCGCTTCCATCTCTTCCCGCAGTCGGGAAACTTCTTCGGAAAGTTCGAGCGTTCGCCCGGGAGACTCTCCTCTCCAGAACGGCACGCTCGGCGGAGCGCCCTGCGCGTCGATCACGATGGCATCGTTCCCGCGGATTCCTTTGAGTCGCCAGGATGTGTTCCCCAACAGAAAGACATCGCCTGCCTGACTCTCGACGGCGAAATCTTCATCGAGCGAACCGACGACAACATTCTCCGGTTCGGCAACCACGCGATAGGAGCCGATATCGGGAATAGATCCCGCATTATTGACGGCAACCAGTCGGGCACTGCGGCGAGGGCGGACACGTTTCTGAATTTGATCGTGATGTAGATAAGTCCGGCTGCGGCCTGTCTGATGCGTAATCCCTTCACTGAGGTATTCGACCACATCGTCGAAGTCTTTTCGTTCCAATTTTTGATACGGCCAGGCGCGGCGAAACAATTCGAAGAGATTATCCGTCTCCCACTCTGTGGCTGCGACTTCAGCGACCAGTTGCTGGGCGAGCACATCGAGTGGGGCGTTGCGGCAGCAAATCACATCGAGCCGACCGGAACGTACAGCCCGGATCAAGCCCATGCACTCGACCAGTTCATCACGAGTGAGAGCGAACAGACGCCCCTTCGGAGTCAACCCGAGTGCATGTCCGGAACGACCGATTCGTTGCAGGAATTTGGAGATGCCATCGGGGGAGCCAAGTTGGATTACCAGATCGATGTAACCGACGTCAATCCCCAGTTCGAGCGATGCAGTCGCGACAACCGCTTTGAGTTGCCCGGTTTTGAGACGCTGTTCGGTATCGAGTCGAATATCAGCAGAGAGCGAGCCATGATGGCTACTGACCTGATCCTCTCCCAGCAGTTCAGTCAACTGATGCGAAACCCGCTCGGCCATGCGTCGTGTGTTGACAAAAATTAAAGTGCTGCGATGAGAGTTGACCAGTTCGATCACGCGGGTATTCACTTCCGCCCATTGTTCGTGCGAGCAAATTGCAGAGAGCGGACTGGGAGGAATTTCGATTCCGAGATCTAAATCCCGCGCATGCCCGATATTAATGATTTCCAGAGTTCGGGTTTGAGATGAATCTGGTATCCGTTCTGCCTCATCGGAATTATTTTTAAACAATCGCTTCTGTTTTTCTTCCGACACTTTATTACGATCGATTTCCCAGTCGACACTGCGAAGTGGAGTGGAACGATCTCGCGTACCCAGCAGAAAGTCTGCAACCAGTTCAATCGGCTTTTGCGTGGCAGACAAACCGATTCTCTGCAGAGGTCGTTCACAAATCGATTCGAGCCGTTCGAGCGATAATGCCAGATGGGCGCCCCGTTTATCGGGCAGCATCGCGTGAATTTCATCAATGATTAAGGTTTGCGTGGTCCCGAGCCGCTCGCGGCTTTTTTCAGCTGTTAATAAGAGGTAGAGCGATTCTGGCGTCGTGACCACAATTTGAGGTGGCTTTTTGATCATCGCCACGCGGTCTTTGGCAGGTGTGTCGCCGGTTCTCAATCCGATACGAATTTCGGGAACGTTGTAGCCTTCCTGCTGAGCCAGCTCGCGTATTTCCCGCAGCGGCTCCGTCAGATTCTTTTGCATATCATTGGAAAGTGCCCGCAGTGGCGAAATGTATATGCAATTGATCTCATCCTTCAGCTTGCCCGCGAGAGCAAGGCGAAAGAGACGATCAATAATCGCCAGAAAAGCAGTGAGCGTTTTTCCGGAACCGGTCGGAGCGGCGATCAGAGCGTGCTTGCCAGCCGCAATTGCTGGCCAGCCAAGACGTTGTGGCTCGGAAGGCTGCTCAAACTTTTCCGCAAACCACTTGGCAACCAGAGGATGAAATTGTTCAACCGACATAACGCTCAATCCTTCGAAGTGACATTCCTTTCATAGTGTCATACGGCAGGGCAAACGTCAATCTGTACAGCGGAAATAGGCCAGTGTTGAGTGGCCAGAGGCCAGAGGCCAGAGTAGGTTAGGGGTGAGAGGTTAGAGTGGTTGATAATAGTATCGAAGCCATCTTGCCACTCGCCTCTCGACATTGGCCACACGCGTCGAACATGAGGAAAATCTCTCCATGACCGCCTTAGCTAACAGATCAGTGGTTGAGAGGTTGTCTGGTATCGGTTAGTGAAAGTTTGAGGGTTTTGCGGGTTGGGACTGCCGTTTCTGCCCTGACGTCTGCTCGGGAGGAATCTGATCAATTCTGCTAACTCTGATGATTTTCGGAAGAAAAAGCTTCAAAGGGGGTCGAAACTGAGGATACAATCCATTTTAATATGACTTGATAATCTCATTATTCATTCGCAGAGATTTTCGCGTCCACTATCGAATGACACCGAGCGGTCCGGGCTGGCTTTGATTTGTTGAGAGGCCATACCGATTTCCACGACCGCATGCAACGGGCCTGCCCCGGGAGATGCATCACTATGAAGCGATCACGATTTTGGCTAGCAGCAGCCCTGCTTTGTGCAGGAACTACAACGTTCAGTTCACTGAGCGTTGCCGGAGAAACCACCAGTTCTCCTACCCTTGAAGTTTACCGGACACCGGAAGGCCGCGATTATGCTGCTGTCGGACTGAGCTTGTCTCAGGTGGCTGTAAAATCCCGAGCACCGGAACAGGTGCTGGTTCTGGTCGACACCTCCGCCAGCCAGATGGGCGAATACCGGGAACAGTCGATTTCCGTGGTGCGGGAATTGCTCTCACAACTTCCTGAGCAGACATCCGCTGCAGTCTGGGCAATTGATCTGTCTCAAACTGCGTTGACGGACTCATTCGAATCGATGACTGCTGAAAAAGTGAATTCAATCACTGCAGCATTGAACAATCGAATTCCCGCTGGTTCAACCGATCTTTCTGGAGCCGTGGAAGCTTCGCTGAAAAGTTTAGACGCCAGCAAGAGTAGCGTGATCGTGTATGTGGGCGATGGATTCAGTGCTGCGAATTTAATTTCTGAAACTAAAATGCAGGAACTGACAAAAGCTCTTGCAGATAAACAAACTCCTGTTGTCAGCTATGCCCTCGGCTCTCAAGTCGACATGCAGTTGCTCGGCGTTCTGGCTCTGCGAAGTGGTGGAATTGTCCTTCAGGATCAAGTGGGCCAGCCCGTAAATGAAACCGTTGCTGCGATCAATAAAGCAATCTCGACACCCGTCTGGTATCCAAGTCAGGTCGAAGTGACCGAAGGCATCGAACTTTATCCGCATGCCGCATTGCCGTTGCGATCCGATCGCGAAACGATTTATCTCGGCAAGATTGAAGAAGCGACAAAGGGTCTGAGCATCGATTTGAGTGATGAGAATAACAATCAAATCGGGTTTCATGTTGAAAATTATTCAACGGCTGTTGCTGGTCACCCTTCACTGCGAGCATTGTGGTTGCGAGCAGATCAGGACAAGGGCTTGAGTGTACCGACGGCTGGCCAGGTTGTTCTCAGTTCTGCAAAAAATCAGTTTGAACTACATGTTGCAGGCATGCTCGAAGCCGCTAATTCTGCAGCTCATGCTGGAAAGACAAAGGAATCGGTCGCGATTTCACACGCTCTGTTACAGTTTGACCCCAGTAATAAGGCCGCAGCAAAATTACTCGATGTTCGTCAGGTCGCCTTGCTGCAGGATGATTCTGCGGTGGTCCCCGGCGAAGACAACACAGACGCTCCTGTTGTTGTTCCTGGTGAACCCTCGGCACTTGAAGGACGAACCGACGCACCAACTGATATCGAACAGGATTTGATTCAACGATTCAAAAATCGGTCCAAAGCTGCTGGTGAAAAGCTGGCACTGGAAGTCAACCGGGCTATTGAACAGGCTCGATCAATCGTTCAGGACGACCCCGATGCGGCTATCTCTATCCTGAAGGGGATGGCCGGGAATGTTCGCATTGCAGCGGATATCGATCCAGAATTGAAACGAAATCTCGAACGAAAACTACTGGATGTGACTCAGCAGGTTCGTGCCCAACGCGAACAGTTCCGTAATAATCGAATTCGTTTCGAACAGGAACTGGCTGAAGTTGAAGCACGTCGACGAGCCATCGAAGGCCTGTATCTTGAAGAAGAACGCTTGGAACAATTAATCGATCAGGTTCGAGCCCTTCTCGACGATGGTTTTCACGGCGAACCAGCTGCTTATGCACAAGCGGAATCGGTTGCAGAAGCCGCAGTCGAACTGGTTCCTTTCAGCGGAACCGCTGCTGCAGCCCGCTTCTCCGCTGAAGCGGCCGGTCAGTTGGAAGATGCCCGTTACTTACGAGCGTTACGAGCAGACCGCTTCCTGGAAACTTTGACGCAGGTCGAATTCTCACACGTTCCATTCCCGGATGAACCTCCAATTCGATATCCAGCTGCTCCCGTCTGGAAGGCTTTGACCGAACGACGCAGCATCTGGAAGTCTGTCGATTTGAAAGACGATTCCGCAGCCGAGCGACGAATTCGAGCCGCTCTGGAAGAAGAAACCGAACTTCAATTTGTCGATACTCCTCTTGTCGATGCCTTGCAAATTATCGGTGAACTGCACAATATCAATATTCGACTCGATGTCGTCACTCTTGACGACGAAGGTATTTCGACTGATGAGCCTGTGAACATCTTCATCTCAGGAATTCGGCTCAAGTCTGCACTGAAAATCATGCTGGAACAGACACCGACTCCAGTTGAGTTGACCTGGGTCATTGAAGATGAAGTGATGAAAATCACAACCGTCCTCAAAGCCGAAGAAGCGACTGAAACCCGCGTTTATCCAGTCACCGACCTTGTTATCCCTGTCCAGCAATTGGGTGGTGGTGGCGGCCTGCTCGGTGGCGGCGGTGTCAATGGCGGTCAGCAAGGTGGACAGTTTGGCGGTGGCGGTGGTGGTCAATTCGGCGGTCAACAGGGTGGCGGTGGAGGCTTCTTCAGCATTCCTCCTGCGACTCTGCCAACTGCAAAAAAAAACCAGTAACCTCTCTGCACCATTGCGAATATTGCAATAACCAGTTGGTAATTATCGAGCGAACTGAGAACACTGTTTCTCAGTTCGCTTTTTTATTGGAAAAATTCTCTCTCGCGGCTCAAAACCTTTGCTTTCCTCTGCTGCAAAGTTCTGTTCCAGTCACCTTTTTTCAGGATGAGATCGATCCCCTCCAAAATCTGCAGGCCTCTCCCAATCGCGAACTCTGGAAGCAGTACTTCTCAACGAAACGGGAAGGAACTCAAGTTCGCAGAATGATTCAAAAGTTGCAGCGAGACAAACATTTCGATCATATCACTGTCGCCCTTGAAGAGGCTTTAAGAGCAGGTCAGCCAGAACCCTGGATGTATGAAGTCCTCGCGTTATCCATGCAAATCGAAGGGCGTCCCGAGCAGGAAGTCGAACGGATCCTGCTTTCCATGACGGACTTCAACGTCCGCGATGTCCCCAATCTTCTCGGTTCTGCGGCCTATCTGGTTCGTCTGGGAGCTCACAAGCAGGCACTCAAAATGTATCGACAGGTCTCACGACTCGAACCAACCCGTCCCGAGCCATACCTGCTCGGTTTAAAACTGGCCGACAAAACGCAGGATATCGAGAGCCTGACCTGGGCGGCTTCAGGAATTCTGACTTACTTCTGGTACGATGGCTTTCAAAAACAGCACGATCTGGCAATCAAGCTACTCTCTGACTGGAAACTCCGCCTCGAAAACGAAGGCCGGGCCGAAGAGGCGAATCGCATGACCGAAACCCTGCAGCAGGCACTCATCCGCGATTTGCAATTAAAACTGACCTGGTCAGGCGATGCCGATCTCGATTTAATTATTCAGGAACCACTCGGCACCGAATGCTCCTTCGCTCAACCCCATACCGCATCCGGCGGCTCACTCCTTCATGAAGGAGCAGGGCCGAATCAGGCGGAGTGTTATGAAGACTATGTCTGTGCATTCGCCGCTCCGGGGGATTATGTTGTCACGGTCCGACACAACTCCGGTCGAATCGTCGGTAATCGGGCACGTTTGACAGTAACACGCTATGCCGGGACGGATCACGAAAATACTGAAATGGTGAATGTTGTTTTCGACAAAGCCGAGAAGAAATTCAGGATCTCGCTACATCAGGGCCGACGCACTCAGCAAGCCCCCGTCTTTGAACCGATCAAGCAGACCATCAAGCAAAAGAAACAGGAAACCGCCTTCACGCTGCACGATTTACGAAACCAGTATCGTAAGCCGCATTCCTACGTCCTACCGCAACTACAACAAAACAACAATTTCGGAGCCGTCGGCTTCTCACCCGTTGTCGCACCAGTCAACTCGGGTGTGCAACTCAATGCCACCGCAGTCGTCTCCCCCGACCGCCGCTACGTCCGCCTCGGCATGCAACCTGTGTTTACAGATATCACAGATGTCTTCACTTTCAGCTTCGCTGGCGGTGGGCAGTAAGGCGGATTGCATATCCGCCTCAGTGCAGATTAGTAATTTAAGAACATCATTATAAGCTCAACAGAGCACGTCCTCGATGAAACAAAATTACAGTTTCCTTTTGCTGTAGTTCAACAAATCATGATAGGATAGTGAGAGATCCGAAACACTGGCTTCCAAATCACCAGAAACTGATGACAACATGAATAGCAACTTTTCGAAAAAAGCAGAAGGATTTGATTCTGAGAAATGTCGAGCCGGTTTGAAAGTGGTTGAAGTTGGCATCGCCGTACTCATTGTTGGAGTCCTTATTGCTTTAATGCTGCCGGGCACCCGGAGGGCGGGTCCAGCGGCTCGAAGATCACAGTGCGTAAATAACCTGAGAAATATTGGAATTGCTCTGTATAACTATGCAGACACTTACGGTACTCTGCCACCAGCATACACGGTTGACGCCCAGGGCCATCGATTGCACAGCTGGCGTACTTTACTCCTCCCGTTCCTAAATAATGTAGCCTTGTATCGTCAAATTGACCTCAACCAGCCATGGGACAGCCCGGCAAACTTGAAGGCCTTCAATACGACTCCTGACATTTATCGATGCCCTGAATCCAGTAGCCCTGCTACACATACTTCATATTTAGCGATCGTGACGACGGACAGTTGTATTCAAGCCACTGAAGGAAGGGAGTTGAACACAATCTCCAATGGAGACGGACTTGCCCAAACTCTTTTAATTGTCGAAATGCCTGAAGAAGACGCCGTCCATTGGATGGCCCCTCAAGACGCAAGCGAAGCTTCTTTCCTGAAAATTTCCAATGATTCTCGCTTACCACATCAATCTGGAATGAACGTGCTCTTCGCCGATGGCCGTGTAACATTTCTTAGTGCAGAAATTTCGCAAGATATTTTACGCGCATTGATCACTGCCACCAGCGAGGACAATGAGATATTATATCATGAGGGCTTTTAACTCGTTCCCGATTGTAGTTCAGTTCGTTCTGCAGTAGTAAAATCTCGCGAGGCAATTGCTTTTGGCAGAGTCGCTTACGAAGCGATCAGAGTTCAGCCAACGCTGAGCAACTTCGAACGACAAATACAATGATCGAAGTCTTTTCCCTCTGCAGTCGAGATAACCAAGGCCATCGAAGAACATGATTAAATCAGCTCTTCCGATACGGCTTCGATTTTGGATTCCGAGCCTGATAGATTTCAAAAATTATCAGAGGCACAAGCCAGCTTAACCACGTTGTAGCGGGATCATACCACGAAGGCACCTCTCCAAGTAAACTTCCCAGTCCACCCAGTAGACGCAGCACGACCGCAGAGCAGATCATTAGGTAGCTTCGCAACATCCAGCGGCGGTGAAGTTCGAACCGACGTTGCAACGCGGCATTCCATCCCAACCCTACAGCGACTGCTGTCAGACAACTCAGTAACGCTAAACTGATTGTTGCTGCCGTTCCCCCGGAAGCGTACTGCGACATCCAAAGCCCACTGGGGGCCAACAAAAACAGAGCGATTAGCCCCTGACACCGTCCCATGCAGCGATGCCAATGTGGATAAGCATTGCGAAGTGGTTCGCTAAGTAACAATAAGCCCAAAAATAATGTGATTGGCCCGGAAATGATGTGGACATAGAACGCCCAGCAATAAACGCCATAGAAATAATCTTCCCGTCCACGAAGAAAATCAGAATTGAAGTCAGGAGGCAGATAAAAATTATATCCCAGCACGATGCCAATCGTCACTTTGACAATTAATAAAATTGAGAACACTGCCAATATACGCTGCAGTAAATCGTAGGACTGAACTGACATCGATCATTGTGCTCAGGTTAATAGGGACTTCGAAAGCCTGCCTTCAGAGTATCCGATGAAATAATGATAGTGAAGTCGTAGGCTATCTGTCACAATACTTTGGTCAGCGGAAACGAATTGTAAGAACCGGCCCGCATTCCTGCGAAGTCCTGTAGTTCTGTAGGTTGGATTAGTGGAACGCGTAACCCAACATTATTTCGGGCTCAGTTTATCAGGCAATCAGCTGGTAGGAATGCTGATTCCGATCGTCTCGAAATTTCCATCATTAGTTTGAGATCGAAATAGATTCAAATCGAGATCTGGAGACCAGAGGTTAACTGGATACTCTCGGAATTCGTTGTCAACGGGAGCCAGTTTTTCAAGAGCGGCGATCACTTCCCGCGGGTTGGCAGTATGAACATTAATTCCTGCAAACGTTACGACATAATCCGGCTCACTGGCAACTTCAATATGAGTCACCTCAAATTCGGAATTATAAGTTACCTGAAATGCGTTCCTGAAAAAGAAATCCCGATCCGGCCAGTGGATACCCCACTTCACATGAGCTTGTTCGACTGAATTGGGATATCCAAAAATCTGCCGGACATTATCCCGAAGCATCCCCAGATGTATTGGGCCGATTGACTGATGTGGGATAACTTTGAATTCCTGCATGATGAGACCCATTCAATGGAGAGTCTTTCCAATAACTTAATCAACCATAACCTCTTTGGTCAGCGGAAACGAATTGTAAGAACCGGCTCGCATTCCTGCGCAGTAGGCGCCGACGTCTTCGACGATGAGATAATCGCCGAGTTCTGCTTTTTGCAGTGATCTTGGTTCGAGACGTTCGGGATCGCCCTCTGCGACTGTCAGCATGTCGCCGCTTTCGCAGCAATGACCACTGACTGCGTAATCGACCACCTCACCAGCGGGTCTGTCTTCTCTGGGAACGACGACGAGAGGATGCTGGGCTCCGTAAAGGGACGGGCGGAGGATTTCGGTCATGCCTGCGTTGATCAGGATGAAGTTGTAGCCTTCGCTGCCGGTGTCTTTAATGTCGATGATTTCGGTGATGAGGGCGCCGATATTGACCACCAGAAACGAGCCCGGCTCGACTTCCAGATGAATCTTGCGGCCGGTTCTTTCATGAAACTCCTCCAGCAGTTTTGCGATTGGCGGAGAGATCACATCGATCTGAGCCGACTTTTCGCCCGGCATCCGTCCGACTTTGAAGCCGCCGCCAATGCTGGTTTTGGTCGCCGTCGGAAACTTCTCGACGATTTCCATGTTTCGTGTTGTCACTTCGAGCCATTTATCGGGATCGCCACCTGTGCCGGCATGGGTGTGCACCATATCGATGGTCAGATCATACGTTTTGGCCAGCTCATGTACCTGATCAATGTATTCATGCCAGATCCCAAAGCTAGCCGCGACTCCGGCTGTGGTGAGACGATTATTGAGTCCTTCGCCCGTCCCCTTGCCGGGATTGATTCGCACGCCGACGGAAGTGCTGGGAGCAATTTTGCCGTAGGTTTCCAATTGATGCAGCGAACAGGCATTGAACTTCACGCCCTGCTTGATCAGTTCCTCAAGATCATCCGGCATCTGCTGCGAAGTGATCTGAATGTCTGCTGGTTTTACGCCCGCCTGCATGGCGACTTCAGCCTCGTAGCCTGAGCTGGCATCGATTCCGATTCCGTGCGAATAGATCTGAGCAATCACCTCAGGAAACGGATTCGCTTTCATGGCAAATCGAAGCGTCACCCCATAAGGCGCCTGCCACGACGTCAGCTTTTTCGCATTTTCATCGAGTTTGCTCTTGGAATAGACATACAACGGCAAATCGTGGCTGGAAGCGATTTGGCGGACTTGATCTTCAGTCAAAAACTTCAATTGGGCTGGCTGCGACATGGTCTAACTTTATTTCATCTACAATAACGGGGTTGGTTTCGATTCACATCATCCCAATATTTTAGGACTGTATGATCAGAATATAGCCGGAATTTCTTGAAAACTCACCCATCCAGATAGCATTCGTGGGTGAACGGGAAGGAGAATGGATTCTAACAAGGGTAGGACACGAGAATTTGGTGGAAGTTCCGTTGAATCCAGCGAGTTTTCACAGGGGCCCAACTGCCAATGTCTGTCGAGACATGCGCCGAATTCTTGGAGCTTCGCTACGACCCCAGCCACCAGTCGATGGAATTAAAAGGCAGGTAAGTAAATTTCAAACATTTCAGATAAATTCGAAAGCATAACGATCAAACCAAACATCAATGACATTATCAGGAACACAAATAAGTTAAAATAAATAACAGCCGGCAAGAGTTTATTCCTACTAAACATATTATCATTCATTAATAGGACATATGTTAATATTAAACGACCACTAATCAGAGTTACCAGCGAAGAAGCAATAAGTTGTGGGACGGAATAAATGCCAAATACTTCATATGCAATCGAAGGGCTAAACAAGCGAGAGAAAAACCATATAATCACTGTTCCAAGTGCGCATTTAAAGCAAAACATGAGTTGAGTTTTAGAGGATGAATTAATATCTACCTCTTTATGACGCAGAATCATCCTTTCAATAACTGCAAGTGACAGCATGTCTATTGGAACAAGTAACACTGCAACTATCCCGAGAAATATCAGCATGTGCATCATCACGTGATCAGGAGGGTTGATTAGCTGATTGATGGCATGAGCTTCTTCCCTTTCTACTCTAATTGCTCTTACGTTATTTTCTCGGTCTTCATTTTCCTTCGATTTCTTTTGAGCAATTCTACGCTTTTCTTCTTGCTCTCTTCTTTTTAGCTCTAACTTTGCCTCTTTAGTGAATATTTCTTCAAAGTCGGCTGGAAGTTCTAATAGTAGATCAATTCGATTCCTTCTTGACTGTCCCTTTTGATTCATACAACGTATATCAACTGTGACAACAAAGGGGCGAGATACCGCTTCGCGATTAGTTATGTCTTTGAAACGCTTATAGTTAATGGAGTATTCATCACGATATCTCTTAAGGTCTTTAATTTTTGCGTTCATGATCCCCGCCCTCGCTGCTTTGTCTGTTAGGACGATGTCTCTGGGTACTCTTTCGTCATTGATAAGGTAAGTTGGGTTGGTACATGGGAAATCGAGATCAATTTCGGGCAAGACGCAATTATCCCAAGAAATGTAACGGGGAGTATCAGCATTAACACTCAGTGCATTTGAAGTTGTAAAGCTTAAGAGGAGAATCCATATCAATAATGCACGGGACATAAAAAACATTTGCCTTATTTTCTCAGAGTTGAGTTCTTGGAACCATAACATTAAGTAGCATGCAAATGTTTTTATGAACTGGCAATCTCTTGGTATTGTTGAGCTACGCGAGTTGATTATTTCATTGTTTTGTTGGCTTCCGCAAATCATAACACATCAGTGCTGTTTCGCTTCTCAAAAACAATCGTCCCCGGCTCAGGACTGGGGCTGTCCAGGCGGGGTAGTTGAGTTGGTTGGGTTTGAAGCGGTTGAGTTCGTGGAAGTGGTCGGGGGTGGCTTCGATGAGGGCGACGGTGCCGCGTTCTCCGATGATGAGGAATTGTCCGTCGAGCCAGATGCTTGAGCCGCGGCCGTAGTAGGGCCAGGGGTCGATGGTGTCTGTCTTCGAATTTTTGACGCTTCTGCTTGATGCGGGGGAGAGGTGATCGAGCGGGCCTTCCCAGCCGGTGGTTTCCCAGACAACTTTGCCCGTTTCCAGTTCGAGGCAGCGGAGGGTGGAGCCGTTTTCGTGACGGCCGCTGAAGCCGTAGATGTACTTGCCGACGGGGATGGGTGTGGACCAGTGGCAGAGCAGGTTTTCGGTATCGCGCCAGATTTCTTTCACGCTTTTGCTATCTTCGGCTACTTCCAGATAGGCGGCTCCTGTCTGATAGGCGGCTGTCAGGAGAATGCGATTGCCGATGACAACAGGCCGGGCAGCATTGACCGATTCATGGACCTGCGCGCGGAACCAGTAATGAAAATTCTCGGCTCCGGTTTCAGGATCGAGCGAAACGAGCCCATGACGGAGCAGGCAGAGGATTTGTCGTTTGCCGTGAATGGTGACGGCGATGGGTGAGGAGTAGGAGACGATCATTTCCTCGCCGGTCCACTCGTAGTTTTCCTGCCGTCGCCAGCCGGTGGCGACCCCGTTCCAGGTTTCTTTGCCGCAACTTTCCCAGAGGGTTTTGCCCGATTGGGCATCAAAGGCAACGACGCCGGAATTGGGTTGGCCGCCGACGAGGACAATCAGTTTGCCGTCTTCGAGAATGGGAGTTGCTCCGACGCCGAAGAAGGCGGTCGGGACGTTGAAGTCTTCGTGAGTTTTGCGTTCCCAGATCAGTTTTCCATCTTCCAGATTCAAACAGAGCAGACGGCCTTCGGCTCCGAAGGTGTAGCAGAGGGTTTCGGTCAGCAATGGCGAACAGCGGGGGCCGTTGTTGTAGCCGTAGGGGTCGGAGAATTGAGAGGGATTCGAATGCTTCCAGAGTGTTTTTCCATTGGTCACATCGAAGCATTGCACGATTTCCTCATCACCAATTCGATGATGACAGACGACCCGATTCCCACGAACGGAGGGAGCACTGTATCCGGTACCGACTTCAGCCTGCCAGAGTTCCGGCGGGCCTGCAGCGGGCCATTCCTTGATCAGACCTGTCTCCGAGGAGAGCCCGATGCCGGAAGGTCCGAGGAAGACGGGCCAGTCTTCACCGAGAGTGGTTGTAGCATTTGAGGACGATTTTGTTTCCGCCTGTGGTTCTGCGGCACAACTGAAGGAGGTGAGTGTCACAACGAGGAGGGTGGCCAACGGGAGTTGATGAGGTGTCATAATAGAATTCCGTTTGAAATATGCAGGGTGCGTCTTGACGCACCTTGCCTTCGAGTCAATATCGGGTTGGATGTTCTTTTTATTAGCCGTATGTAATCTTAATGAGTGGAGTTTTGCAAAACTTCAGTTTGAAACCAAACTACGAAAATGACTCAACAGATCTTGAGAAAGATTAAAACCACAGAGGCACAGAGTACACAGAGAAATTTTAGGAAAATGGCTGTCATGCTCAAACAATCGAAGTCTTCATAAGCCTTGGATTTCAAGACTTCTCCGTGTCCTCTGTGCCTCTGTGGTTAAAAAACAATTTCAGTTTCGTCAGGCGTTCTTATTTCTTGGGATTTCAAATCGATCTTAAAAAAACTCACTCACTTGCGCTTCGTGCTTGCAACAGGGTTTTTGCAAAACTTCAGTTAATGAGTCAAAATGAATTTGGAACTCGATTTTTGTGCGTCAGGACGCACCCTACTTTTCTGCATATGAGATGGAAGTGGGTGGCACGTCCCAGAACGCAGTGATGGGCGTGGTGATCCTGCGAAACCACGCCCTTCGCTTTGCTCAGAGCGTGCCACCCACTCAGGTTTGGTTATGATTATTGTATTGTCTGTCTACTTGGGTTGATAGGCGGCTGTATCGGTTAGGCCGGCTTCAGCGAAGCCCTGGAGTCGTAATATGCAGGCGTCGCATTGGCCGCAGGCGCGGCCTTCGGAGTCGGGATCGTAACAGGTGTGGGTTGAGCCGTAGTCGACACCGAGTTTGGTTCCTGTGCGGATGATCTCGGCTTTTGTCAGTTGAATTAACGGGGCATGGATTTTCCAGGTGCGTGTTCCTTCGACGCCTGATTTGGTGGCGAGGTTTGCCAGCTGTTCGAAAGACTTGATGAACTCGGGACGGCAATCGGGATAGCCGCTGTAATCGACGGCATTGACGCCGATGAAGATATCGCTGGCGCCGAGGGATTCTGCCCAGCCCATGGCGACCGAAAGGAACACGGTATTGCGAGCTGGGACATACGTCACAGGGATCCCGTCATTCATTTCTTCCTGCGAGCGGTGTTTAGGGACTGCAATTTCGGAGGTGAGAGCAGAGCCCCCAAACGCGGCCAGGTTCAGAGGGATGATGACGTGCTGTGTGACGTTCCACTTCTCAGCCAGAGTTTTGGCGGCTTCAAGTTCGAACTGATGGCGTTGACCGTAATCGAACGAAAGCGCGTAGAGTTCGTAACCCTGGTCTGCAGCGATGGCGAGCGTGGTGGTGGAATCGAGTCCTCCACTGAGTAAGACGACTGCTTTTTGCGACACGTGTATAAACCCTACGGCGTTTATGTTGAGCGATTCAAATATCGCTTATTGTCGCAAATATGCAGCTTTGATCGCAAGGGCTGCGGTTGGCTCAAGCAGGTTTTAAAGCGTAAACACACCGGGGGGGCGTTGCGGCTTGATGCCGACTGCGTTGATTTTCAATCCGAACTTCTCGCCGATTTTTACCGCTTCGCCCTGGGCATAATGCTGATTGTTCACATACAGATCGAGCAGGTCATCGCAGGATTTCTGGAACATGATCAGCGTGCCGGGACAGAGATTGGCGAGTTGACCAACGTCAATTTTCTTTTCGGCAACTCGCACAGACACTTTCACCGTTAACGGGAGTACCCGACGAACCCGATTGACCAAGTCGTTGGGATTGATTTCAGTTTGTGTATTCGTATCTGACATTGGTGTGGATTCGTCGTGATGATTTTCAGATGGTGTTTCAGGTTTTGGGGCAGAATCAGAAGTGACTGGAACATTCTCTTCCATGTTTGCAGTCACAATTAGATATAATAATTGATTCGAACTGGGATCACTTTCGGAATAGGCTTCAATTGAAATCACAGAACAACGAGGCTCAAGTGCTTCTTCTTCGAGTGTTAACTGAAGTTTCTGACTCCAGGTGGTTGCTCGTTGATCCGTTTCATCGATGTCTTGAAGCAGAGTTTTCTCAAGTGATTTCGCAAGTTCTTCAAGCTGACCGATCTGCTCCTCTTCTGGCTGGCTGGCCCATTCTGGCAAAATGGGTCCTTCAGGAATTAGAAGATATACTGCTTCACTTTCCAACGACAGTTTGAAAACGAGTCCTGAATCCTCCAGAGCAGACAGTTTTGAGTATTCAATTGGCTCACTCAAGTCCAGTGACCAGTCCCCATCGAAAACTGCCCGTAGTGCCTCCGCAATTTTATCCGTCCCCTGTTTGAGGGAATTATGCAGCGTGTTAAATTGAAGAGTGGTTAAAGACATAAATCCATCAGTGAGTCAGACGCCCTCGATTCGCGGTAACATCATGTGACATAGGCAGTAATAACAATAGAACTGTTTTCTGTGCTCGTAATATTTTCGTACGATCTCTTATTTGATCGTAGCTCTGTAACTATTTATCGAACATTTTGTCCCTGGAACTCGATGATAAAATCGGTCTTTTTGATAAGGTTTCGCGAACCGCTACAGATCCCCAAGTCTTGTGATTCCAAGTGATTAACTCAAAAAGCATGTTGATTGGGAAACTCAATGATTGACATTGGCTTGTGGGATGGTCATAATTTTTATACCGCTCAACCTTCCTACTCCCCTGTGGGACATGCCGGGTGGCCAGCTTGAGCATTTCTCGCTATTGAATTTTCAATAGCTGCCATGCGATGCTCGCAGATCGGTTTCGCCAGATTACGTTGAATCTTTCTGAGTTGAACTGTTATTGGGTCGAATACTCCCCACAGCTTGAGCGTGAAAGACTCCCTCTCCAAGCCTCGGTTCAATTCAAGGTTCGATCAGGAATTAAGAACGGTTCCCAATCGACGCTCTGTCTGCGAAGTCACGATGTTAACTGTCCTCAACGAAGTCCACCCCGGACTCAAATTATATCACTGCTCAATTTGAGTAGATTTCCCTCAATTTCAGGTGAAAATTGGAGAATTGAATCATGACCTGTTTAGGTTTTATCCCCGGAATGCCGGGTGGCATTGAATTGATTATTCTGCTGCTGATCATCCTGTTACTTTTCGGCAAACGACTTCCCACAGCGATGTTTTCTGTCGGTAAAAGTATTACCGAATTCAAAAAAGGGATGACGACAAGTATCGATGAGAGTCTGGATGACGATTCTGAGAAATCGAAATCGGAAAAGTCTTCAGAATCGTCCAATAGCTAATTTTTTAAGTTCATTACTCTAATTTATTGCGTTGAGATAACGCTTAATCTCGGGAGAGAGACCATGTTTTCACCCGGTTGGACCGAAATGATAATCATCGGCTTCATTGCATTGCTGTTATTCGGCAAGCGGTTGCCGGAAGTGGCCCGGAGTCTCGGGCAGGGGTTTGTCGAATTCAAACGCGGCATGACATCCATTGAAACGGATATGCGTAAAGCGGCTTACAGCGAGCCGGCCCCCGCTAAACCTGTCGAAACGAAGCGAGTCGAGGAAGATTTGCGTCCGACAGCCGACAAGTTTGAAGCTCCAGAACCTCCTCGGCAGGACGATTGAGGCACCGGTTTCGGTTTTAGAGAAGGTAGGACAGGCTCTTGCCTGTCCATTTATAGGTGCCAACGGACATTAAGACAGGCTGGAAACCTGTCCTACCGGGTGTCTACTTTTTCATGAGTCGATACGTTTTTCCGCAGCCGCGACAGGCGTGATTTTCAATCGTGCCTACAACCAGATATTCAGCATGGCAACTCGGGCACTGGAATTGTCCACCATCTTTTAAGATGTGTTCGAGAGGTGCATCGCTCGTGCGTCTGCTCTCGGCTCTGCGCTCTCGACCTGCGTATTGATTCGTTGTTAGAGTCCCTTCACCATCGGCTTCCCTTCGTCCGGTTGGTGTCGTTCTTCGTTCTATCAGATTCTGCAATGCAGCAGGCAATTCCATGTGATCGCTCATGTTTGTTTCCTGACGTTATCAAGATAAAAATCGATTGTTAAAAATAAAAATTAAGGATCATCAAGTTCATCTGTTTCGAGCACTGTTGATGACTTAGTCATTATACGGCTCTGGATGCGGGAGTTAATCCCCCTGGCAAGGTTGTCGAATTCGCAATTTTGCGGGATTGTTTCGCGAATTGAGCAATTCAGGTTCTCCACGGGGGACTTCCAGTAATGGCCCATAGAGAAGTGGTGTCATTGAGCGATTCAACTGATCCTGATCAACGCAGCGATAGTCACCCTGATAGGGAACGATACGGGGAATCAAAGTAATCACGATTTCATTACGTTCTTTGTCTTTTGTGCGGCGTTGAAATCCATAGCCAATGTATTTCAGGCTTCCAATGAATGGGATTTTTGATTGGCGGTCGGAATTGATCTCTTTAATCAATCCTCCAATGACAACCCCATGACCATCCTGCACCATGACAGTAGTATCCACTTCCGTTGTATCCTTATCGGGCAGGCCTGTTGACGGATTCACGAATCCAGTAGAGACTTCCGGTTTGACCTTCATCAGGATTCTGCCGTCATCGCTGATTATCGGAGTGACGTTCAGCACGACACCGACATCCAGAAAATCGACATTTTCGACGGTACTGGTTTGCGTAACCGTCGTCGTTTTATAGCCGATTTGTTCACCGATCTGAATTTTGGCTTCCTGTCCATTCAGGACCAGAACTTTAGGGGAAGCGAGAGTTTTTGAGTCTGTTGTATCCTGAATCGCTTCGATCACATTATCGATTTTGCCTCCACTGATATTGAGCAGAAAAGCCGGGCTGGCCATCGGGTTGGCAAAACCACCTGAGGAAACGGAGATATCCGCTCCAGCCAATTGCGATATATAGGACAGATTGACCCCGTGCCGACATTCATCATCCAGTTTAATCTGCATGACATGCGCTTCGATGAGCACCTGACGGGGCGGACGATCGATATTGATTACATAGTTTTCGACGCGTGAAACATACTCCGGAAGATCTTCGACAATAATCCGTTCCTGAGTGCGGCGTTTATCGAGGGCATCGGTTTCGTGAATGAAAATTTGCCCGACAGGCGAGAGCAATCCTGTTACAACTTTTTCGACTTCAGAAGCGGAGACAAAGTTAAGAGGAATGACGCGCATTTGTCGGCCCTGTACATAGGGACGGACGTCGGAATCTTTACTGATTTTAGTGATCAGAATGATGTTTTTCTGCAAAACCCAGGTGCAACCTGTTGTGGCCAGAATGTTGTCGAGTGCATCCTGAAGGGGGACGTCCTGTAGAGACAGCGTAATTCCCATCTCCAGATTTTCGCTGAGAATGACGTTCAAACCATGCTGCTGAGCAATCATTGTGACGACAGCACTGAGCGGAGCATCCCGGGCAATGATCGTTAAATTCTCGCCAGTCCGTTCAATTTGCAATTGGCTTGAGGCGACTGGCGGAATCATTTCAATATCGAAATAGGCCGGTCCGTTTTGTCGGGGAATCGCAGGTCCGGGATACTGGAAGGGGTCAGGTGCAAGTTCCGGTTCTGGAGCAGGATTGCGTACCGTTGAGAAGTTCTGAACGGTACTTTCCTCGGCAGGCACAAACGGGATTTTTAAATCAGCAGGCAACTGATTAATCGCATCTTTTGTGTCAGGCCAGGGAACATCAAATGGAATGAGAGGATCCACATTCTGGAAAACCTCATCACTCAACAATTGAAACTCCGTCTCTTCTGAAGAATCCGGCTCATCTGAAATTTGGTGAGTTGAGGTTCCCGCCTGTGCTACAAAATTCGCTCCGGCTTGTCCCTGTACAGAATTCGTTTCTTTGCGTTGCTGTTGGGGCAAAAATCGAATTGACTCGACACCAGGCGACTTTGTGGTTTGGGCTCTCTGATCAGTCGTCTCAACGACTTCAGATTTAAAAGCAGAGGGCTCAAACCGAGTCGCTGACTCAGTTTGACATCCGATCAGTATCGAAATCATCAGCAGGCATCCGCTGAAAAATCGATCGCATTGTCGAACAGTCCCACGCATCGTATGAAATTCAGCCAATCCAGAGATATCGATGATACTTTTCAGGGAAAATAACCCTGCGCATGCTGCTCGAAGAGCATATGTATCATTGAGATCGACCGAAACGACCGTTGGAATTGGCGCAATCGAAATAATCGTTACAACGAACGGAGATCTTGCAGTGAACAACGCAATTAACCGATAGAGCTTCCTCAGGTTGGATTACCGTCAAACTTGCCTTATGTTGCCCAGCTTCCAGTTGAGCCGTTATCCATGCAAATGTTTGGCCAGTGCGAATGCACCAAGAACTCCAGATTCATTCCCAAGTCCCGGGGGGACGATGAAATCATCGAGACCATCGATAAGGGTGGGCGATTGAATGTAATCGTTAAGGAGTCGTTTCACATGTTTACGGATCAGCTCATGCATTTTCGGCTGTTCCATCACACCGCCCCCCATAATGATTTTCTGAGGCGAAACCGTACAAATGTAATTGAGAGCTGCATAAGCCAGATACTCAGCTTCCAGGTCCCATGCGGGATGATCGGGTGGCAACTCAAAGCCTTTTTTCTTCCAGCGATCTTCAATCGCCGGACCACAAGCCAGTCCTTCCAGACAGTCGCCATGGTAAGGACATCGTCCGGGAAAGGGATCGCGTTCCAGATCGTGTGGGATGCGAATGTGACCGACTTCGGGATGGATCAACCCGTGCATTAATTCCCCATTGATCATGCCTCCGCCGCCAATACCGGTGCCGATGGTCATGTAAATAAAGGTATCGAGTCCGATGGCAGAACCCCAGGTATGCTCTCCCAGAGCCGCAACATTCACATCGATATCGAAAGCGACCGGCATCCCAAAGGCATCGCTAATCGGCCCTACAAAATTGGTGTGACTCCAATTCGGTTTGGGAGTCGCGGTGATGTAGCCAAACGTTTCGGAATCTGGACGAGGATCAACCGGACCAAACGAAGCGATGCCAATCGCTTCAAAATGATGCCCGGCGTCCTGTTGATGACGGAAGAAATCGATCGTTCGCCGGAGAGTTTCTTCAGGAGTTGTTGTGGGAAAACGCTCGATTGCTTCAATTTCACCAGGTCCGGAACCAACCGCACAGACAAACTTGGTTCCCCCTGCTTCAATTCCGCCGTAAAGTGTTTTCATGATGATCTCTCTCCAAGTGTCTCGACAACGATTGTAAATTCTGATGAACGCTCTCTATTTATTCTAACGCATACTGTAATTGATCAAGGACCTTGTGATAATCCTCTGTGATCCCTTTGACTAGGAAAAAAGAACGGGAGTGACCTCCCTGATTGTTCTACACATTTTCTTTCGATTGATTTCAGTCGAATTGTTTAAAGCACAAATAGACAGATGAATTCCGAAACACCGACTGCTGCACAACCCATTGACGGGCAAAGCATGTTGACTACGACATCACTCAGCCTTTTAACGTTGATATTACTTTTTATTCAAATTGCATTCACCTGGCCGTTATGGAACAACTCTCACAACTATCCTCTCATCCCATTAATTGGTTTAAAGCTTCTGATACCAGCTTACGGAGATTTGTTCTCACTAATCATTCTGGGCTGTACAGCGACGAGTCTGGTGATTGAAAACATCTCGCGAATGGCAGCGAAACTCTCTCCGAGAAAACTCCGAAACAATAATCTTACGCAGACTTCTGCTGATGTGCAGCATAACCGACAGCTGGCGATCAATAGATTTCAAATTCTCTGGTTCATCCTTTGTGTCTCTCTCGGCTTTCTGATTTTGACGAATCAACATCGACTTCAAGCCTGGGCCTGGCAAATATTATTGTACGGAATCTGCTTTTCTGCCTTCCGACCTGCCAACTCACTCAAGTGGATTCGTCGAGTGACAATCAGTATCTATTTTTATTCAGCGATTTCGAAGCTGGATGCCTCGTTTCTGCAAACACACGGACAGGTTTTACTGGATGGGACCCTGAAACTGCTACCCATCGAAATCGATCTCTCCGAGTCGATGCGAACCGTGATCGTTGGGCTGTTTCCGCTAGTGGAACTTCTGATTGCCTTGCTGCTCTGCTTCCGTTTCTCTAGGCGCTGGGGCTGGCGGTTGAGTCTGATGTTGCATTTCGGTTTGATACTGATTCTCGGACCATTCGGGCTGAATCATCATTTGCCAGTTTTAGTCTGGAATGCATTTTTCCTGTTGCAGAATTCTATTTTATTCGCAAGTGTGAATTTCCAACCAGATAATACTCGTAATGACGGACATCAAAACAAACGCCGCAGAGAATATATGGGACGAATAGCGATTGTTGCGGCTTTGCTGTTTCCAGCAACAGAATGGTTTAATCTCTGTGATGTATGGCCGGGCTGGGGTTTATATGCCTCTCGTGGAGCAAAGGTTCAACTATATATTGAACGTGAAGCCTTGAAAAACCTGCCTCCGGAAGTCGCTCAGCATTGTTTCACGACAGTCGTTTACCCCGACCATGTTCGGCTCGATCTGTTTCGCTGGTCATTTGCCGAAACCCATGCCCCTGCTTATCCCGAAGATCGATTCCTGACCGCAGTCGCACTGGCAACTCTCCAGAATTATGGAATAAAAGACCGGTTTCTTTACATCCATTCCAGCACGGCTCATCGCTGGACAGGGGAACGCGAGCAGATTGAGTTTTCAAACTTGAAAGCCCTGCAACGCTTTGCGAGTGGCTTTTTACTGAATACTCAGCAAGTCAAATCTGAGGTTGAGGAAAATCTTCGCGACTGATCGTTCGACTCGTCACGACCGGTTCTTCTTCGGGCGTCTGACGAAACAGATGGATATCACAGCGGTCGTACGCCTGAAGTTCGACATGATTCGCAGCCATCTGCAAAATCGTTAAGACATCATTTTCATAACGTTCCGGTTCGCGTTCAGGATTATATTCGATTCGGATCACAATTCGCAGAATGGAATCGATATCACGATGCAGGCCATGCTTTCCCCCTTCGACCCTTGGATTTGAGTCTGGAAACTTTTCGCCTAAAGCATCGGTGAGTGACCGGAAAGGACGTGTGTGTAATTCCCAGTAAGTCCATAAGCCAACGGAAACGGAGATCGCAAACAGGAACATCACTGCAATCAACCAACGCCCCCGAGTCGGATAGACAGGCTGATCTTCCAAAGCTTTAGGATGTTGAGGGATCTCCGTCATGGACACAATTTGTTTCCGAATAATTACAAGCACGAAGCGCAAACGAGTGTATCGAAATGAAATAAGACGGAATCGCTCGTGCACCTGACAATCTGGGGACTACGCTTCACTCCGCCTCCAGCCACCCGGGTGTGATTATTTACCGGTTTTCATCAGGAAGTAACCAGTGTTCTTAAAAATTGTTGAAGTTCTCCGGCTTTTTATTTGGAACGCGGTATCGAAGGGTGCCGTTTTAACGCACTTAATTCTGACTGTTATCACACGAGTATGAGTCATTCTCGTCGAACTCGACTAGTGCATTTCTAAATGCAGCGTGCCTTCGCATGTACGATTATTTGCCTAAATCGCTGCATTTGCTCAGACAGAACGCGGAAATTTGATTTTGGAAATGCGCTAGTGGATCGTTCCGATTAAAACTTCAGGTTGTGTGCCCTGTTCCGCAGGCCGTTTGCCTACTCACCGATGCTGAATTTAAACGATATTTTGGATAGACAGTCACCTTGTATTGATCGTTAAGAAACAATCTTCTGGAATCGTTTCACGGCTTCTTCGATATTTTCCCGGCTATTAAACGCACTCAGACGGAAGTAACCTTCGCCCGAGGCTCCAAAGCCACTACCGGGAGTTCCGACGAGATGGGCTTTGTTGAGCAGTTCATCAAAGAAGTCCCAACTCGTGAACGCTTGCGGCGTCTTCAGCCAGACGTAAGGAGCATTCACGCCGCCGTAAACTGAAATGCCAACCGCTTCCAACCCTTCTCGCAGTAGACGAGCATTGTCCAGATAGAAGGCGATCAACGCTTTCGACTGTTCCTGCCCTTCTGGGGAATAGACCGCCTCAGCACCACGCTGCACGATATAAGAGACGCCATTGAACTTGGTTGATTGACGACGGTTCCACAACTGATGCAACGAAACCTGCTTCTCAGTGCTTGTCGTCACCATGAGGGATTTCGGCACGACGGTAAAGGCACAACGTGTTCCCGTAAAACCGGCATTCTTGCTGAAGCTGCGAAACTCAATTGCGACTTCCTGGGCTCCCTCGATTTCATAAATCGAATGGGGAATTTCCGGATCGGTGATGAAGGCTTCGTAGGCAGCATCAAAAAGAATCAGAGCATGATGTTCGCGGGCGTACTCGACCCATTTTGTCAGTGTCTCTTTCGTCGCCACAACACCAGTCGGATTGTTGGGATAACACAGATAGATGACATCAACCGGTTCATCCGGCAATTCTGGAGTGAAATCATTTTCAGCGGTGACAGGCAGGTAAATCAAACCTTGATAGCGACCTTCGCTATCAGCCGAGCCGGTATGCCCGGCCATCACGTTCGTATCGACATAAACTGGATACACGGGATCGAGAACGGCAATGTGATTGTCTTTCCCCAAAATATCGAGGATATTCCCCGTATCGCACTTGCTGCCATCGGAGATAAAAATTTCATCGGCTGAAATCGTCACGCCACGGCTGGCAAAATCGTGCTCGGCAATTTTGTCTCGAAGAAACGCATAGCCCTGTTCCGGACCATAGCCTCGAAACTTCGAGCGATCTCCCATTTCATCGACAGCAGCGTGCATCGCTTTGATGACTGCCTGAGGCAATGGTTCGGTAACATCGCCGATCCCGAGCTTGATTACCTGGGCATCAGGATGGCTCTCTACAAACGAATTGACTCGCCGGGCAATCTCCGGAAACAAATAGCCCGCTTTGAGCTTCAGAAAGTTCTCATTCACCGCTGTCATTGGGAAGCACCATTTCAAGTTCAGATTTTCTACAGTGTGATCATTGCCGTTAACTGGAACATGATATGAACAAACAGCAGACACTTGTCTGCTGTTTGCGTTCTCTTAAATCTTCAATATCAGGCGATCTTGACTATTCGCCGTCAGGAACAACACTTCCCAGGCCAGCCCCGGGAGCAGGTCGTTCGTGAGTCATTGTGGAAGGAGCAGGTGTATGAGACATCCCTGAGGATTGACCGGCACCGTTGCCATCTCCACCCATCTGGTTCAACAGATCCATCCGAGCCGCCAGAATACGTTCCTTCTCTTCCTGCAGTTCCTGCAGAGCTTCTGGTCGAATTCGAACTTCCGATTCCTGATGAGTATGGAAACCCGTTCCAGCTGGAATCAAGTGTCCCAGAATGACGTTTTCTTTCAAACCGACAAGGTAATCCCGTTTCCCAGCCAGAGCAGCCTCGGTCAGCACCTTGGTTGTTTCCTGGAAACTGGCTGCCGAGATAAAGCTTTCACTTTGGACGGCTGCTTTGGTAATTCCCAGCAACTGAGTACTTCCGACCGCAGGGTGAGGAGCTTTGCCGATTGCGATCTGGCCACCTTCGGCTTCGATCTGGGCATTCACCTCATCCAGTTCCTCTTTCTGGACGACATCGCCTATTTCGTATTCGGTATCTCCAGGTTCCGCAATCCGCAGACACTGCTGGAGACGATCGATCGAGTGTCGGAATTCGATTTTGTCGACCAGACTTCCTGGCAACAAATCGGTATCACCCACATCGTCGACCTTCAATTTTCGCAACATCTGAGAGACCACGATTTCGATGTGCTTGTCATCGATACCCACACGTTGGGCTCGATACACATTCTGAATTTCGTGCAACAGATATTCATGCACGGCATTCTCACCGGAAACTCGTAGAATATCGTGAGGAACCAACGGGCCACGAACCAACGCATCTCCTGCGACCACTTCGTCTCCACTGTGGACCAAAAGCTGTTTACCGTGAGGAATCACATGTTCGACTTCGGTTCCATCGGGTGAGCGAACCACAACAATTCGTTTACCACGTTTCTTCTCGGCCAGAAGTTCGACGACGCCGTCAATTTCTGCCAGAACAGCCGGGTCTTTCGGCTTACGAGCTTCGAACAGTTCGGTTACGCGTGGCAGACCCCCAGTAATATCCTGAGTACCGCCAGATTCACGAGGCAGCTTACCAAGAACCGTACCAGCAGTAATTTCTGCTCCTTCAGTGATCTCCACAGTCGCCCGTTCCGGCAGATAGTAGAAGTCGAGAATTTTTCCTGTGCCATCTTCCAGAATGATCTGAGGATGCAGGTCACCCTTATGCTCGATAATGGTTTTTCGAACGTTACCCGACCGATCTTTTTCAGATCGAATCGTTCGACCTTCGATGATATCGTCGTAGCGAACCTTACCGCCCACTTCCGCCAGAATCGGCACCGCATGAGGGTCCCACTGACAGATCACCGTATTCGGCTCAACTTGCTGACCTTCGGTCACCATCAAAATCGAACCGTTCGGGATACGATACGATTCAATCTCGCGATGCTTCGCATCCATCACAACCGCTTCACCGTTTCGGGTCAGCACGACGTTGTGACCTTCGTTATTAACAACGGTACGGATACGGGCGTAACGAATGTAACCACCCTTACGACACTTCAGTTCGCTTTCTTCCATGTCTCGCTGGGCAACCCCACCGATATGGAACGTTCGCATCGTCAACTGTGTACCCGGCTCACCAATACTCTGAGCCGCAATAATTCCAACGGCCAAACCATCTTCGGCCATCGAGCCTGTTGAAAGATCCATACCATAACATTTGCGGCACATGCCCAATTCCGCTTCGCAAGCCATCGGGCTACGAACCTGAATTTTCTCAAGGCCGAGATCTTCGATTTTCAGAGCTTTCTCAACCGTAATCAAATCGCCTTCACGCACGATCACTTCGTCCGTAATCGGGTTGACGATATTCGTACGACTGACACGTCCGCGAATCGCGTCCGCCAGACTGACTTCAACGTTCTCACCGCGGTAGACAATCCCCTTGGTAATCCCCTGAGTCGTGCCGCAATCTTCCATCGTGATGACAACGTTCTGACAGATATCTGCCAGTTTACGTGTTAAATAACCACTGTCGGCGGTCTTGAGAGCGGTATCGGCCAAACCTTTACGAGCTCCATGAGTCGAACTGAAGTACTCGAGTACTGTCAGTCCATCCTTAAAGCTCGCCTTAATTGGCGTTTCAATAATTTCACCGGATGGCTTGGCCATCAGACCACGCATCCCTGCCAGCTGGCGAATCTGTTCAACACCCCCTCGGGCACCCGAGTCTGACATGAGGAAGATTGGATTGACATAGCGACCTTCATCGCGAATATCGTTTTCCATTTCGACCATCATCTCGGAAGTGATTTTTTCACGAACACCACCCCAGGTATCGAGTACTTTGTTGTATCGTTCCTGGTTCGTAATGATCCCGCGATCGTACAGCTTCTGCTGTTTGAGAACGATGGATTCGGCTTCGGCAATGATTTTTTCTTTGCTTGGTGGAGTCACCAGGTCACTGGTACCGAATGACAAACCACTGCGAGTCGACGACCGGAAACCGGCATCTTTCATGCGATCGAGAAGTTCAATCGTATGACGACGTCCCATTTCCAGATAGCAGTCGGAAATCACGTTGGAGAGATCGCGACTTTTCATCGTCCGATTATAGAAGGACATGCCTTTGGCGACGATCTCTTCGTTGAACATGACACGACCAACAGTCGTTTCAATCAGACCACCGGACTTGAAGCTTTCCGCCCCATCCCCCTTAACCTGAACACCTTTCGGCAGGCGAAGTTTAATGACCGCATGACGGGATACCTTACCTTGTTCATAAGCCATGTAGACTTCATTAACAGAGGCAAAGATCAAACCATCACCCTTGAGTCCTCCGCGACTCAGCGTCAGGTAATAGCAACCCATCACGATATCCTGAGATGGCGTAATGATCGGTTGACCGTTGGCCGGGCTGAAGACGTTGTTTGTTGACATCATCAATGTCGTCGCTTCAACCTGCGCTTCAATCGACAACGGCAAGTGGACGGCCATCTGGTCGCCGTCGAAGTCGGCATTGAAACCCTTACAGACGAGTGGATGGACTCGAATCGCGTGACCTTCCACCAGAGTCGGTTCAAAGGCTTGAATGCCCATTCGGTGTAAAGTCGGTGCACGGTTCAACAGGACCGGGTGATTCGTAATCACCTCATCTAGAATATCCCAAACGTCCTCATCTTTACGTTCAAGCATTCGCTTGGCGGACTTAATCGTATCGGCATGACCGAGTTCTTTGAGTCGGCGGATCACGAACGGCTGGAACAATTCCAGGGCGATCTTCTTCGGCAAACCACACTGGTGTAGTTTGAGATCGGGACCGACGACAATCACACTACGAGCCGAGTAATCGACACGCTTACCGAGCAGGTTTTCGCGGAATCGTCCCTGCTTACCCTTGATCATATCCGTCAACGATTTCAGCGGTCGGTTCGAAGAACCGAGCACGGGGCGTTTACAGCGTGTATTATCGAACAATGCGTCGACTGACTGCTGCAGCATCCGTTTTTCGTTGTTGACGATGACCTGCGGTGCGTTCAGATCGACCAGTTTTTTCAACCGGTTATTTCGATTGATAATTCGACGATACAGATCGTTCAGGTCGCTCGTGGCAAAGTTACCCGAATCGAGCAGAACGAGCGGACGCAGTTCCGGCGGAATGACAGGAACAACATCGAGCACCATCCACTCAGGGCTGTTCGGGCTGTCTCGCAGACTTTCCACGATTTTGAGCCGCTTGGTCAAATCACGGATTTTCTGCTGACTGTTCGTGGTTTTAAGCTCTTTGCGCAGCTTCTCAGACTCTTCAACAAGGTTGATCGCCTGCAGCATCTTCTTGATGGCTTGAGCACCCATCTCGATTTCGAACGATCCTTCGCCATACTTATCCCAAGCTTGTCGAGCTTCGGCTTCGGTCAGCAACTGACCGAGTCGCAGGGGAGTATCGCCCGGATCGATAACAACGTAGTCCTGGAAATAGATGACTTTTTCCAGACTGGTCGTTTTCATATTCAACAGCGCGCCCAGACGGCTCGGCATCGATTTAAAAAACCAGATATGCACAACCGGTGCAGCCAGTTCGATATGCCCCATACGCTTACGGCGCACGCGAGAGTGAGTCACTTTCACCCCACAACGATCGCAGATCATCCCTTTGTATTTCATACCGCGGTATTTGCCGCAGGCACACTCCCAGTCCTTTTCAGGACCGAAAATTCGCTCGCAGAACAATCCATCGCGTTCTGGACGATACGTTCGGTAGTTAATGGTTTCCGGCTTTTTGACTTCGCCAAAAGACCAGCTGCGGATATCGTGTGAACTTGCCAGGCGGATCGAAATCGAGCCGTAATCGTTGACGCGTTCGTACTGCATCTCACCAGTGCTCATAGATCAGTTCCTTGTCGGGTGAGGAATGTTATATTCGAGAGATCGCCACCGTCGCGACGATCACATCAGTAATCAGATCGGCTGCAGCTGATCTGATTACGCGGTTGTTTTTTCCAGTTGCATATTCAGGCACAAGCCGCGAATTTCATTGTTGAGAACATCAAAACTGGCAGGAGTGCCAGCCTCCAGAGTATTCTCGCCTTTGACCATCGACTCGTAAATCTTAGTCCGTCCTTCGACGTCATCACTCTTCACAGTTAACAGTTCTTGCAGAATATAAGCGGCTCCATAGGCTTCGAGAGCCCAGACTTCCATTTCTCCGAATCGCTGTCCACCGAACCGAGCTTTACCACCCAGCGGCTGCTGTGTGATCAACGAATAAGGACCCGTCGCACGTGCGTGGACCTTATCATCAACCAAGTGATGCAGTTTGAGCATGTAAATCTGACCAACGGTCGTTTTCTGCTCGTGCGCTTCACCGGTACGACCATCATAGAGCTGGCTCTTACCATCCTTGGGCAAACCTGCCTGATCCATGATGTCGAAAATTTCATTTTCGTCGATACTGTCGAACACCGGACATAAAGCACGGAAGCCAAGCTTCTGTGCAGCCCAGCCAAGCTGAGTTTCGAGGATCTGCCCCACGTTCATACGACTTGGAACCCCCAGTGGATTCAAAATGATATCAACAGGTGTTCCATCTTCGAGGAAAGGCATGTCTTCGATTGGCAGAACTTTCGAAATCACCCCTTTGTTTCCGTGACGACCAGCCATCTTATCCCCGACAGAAATCTGTCGTTTGGATGCGACATAGACTTTAACCATCTGCAACACACCACTCGGCAATTCATCGCCTCGCTTGAGTGTATTCATTTTCCCGTCGCGGGTATCAATGGCTTCTTCAACCGATCGCCATTCTTCCTTGATAATCTTCTTGCAGTCGGCAACTTTTTGAGGACTGCGGATATCAAGCTGATCAAACTTGCCTTTGAATTGTTCCGCATGTTGAGCCAGGACTTTGCTGTCTTCAATCGAGCGAAATTCGACACCATCGTCGTCAGCAAGATGTTTATCCAATGCCGCTTCGAAGATTTTCAAGAACGCTTTAAAGGCCTCAGCAACCAGTTCGTTGCCTTCATTTTCAGCTTGCTTGAGTTCGGTTTCGTAACTCTTCTTTTCGACTTCGGTCAGACTCATTCTGCGAGAGAAGCGTTCCGTTTGAATCACGATTCCTTCAACTCCCGAAGGAACCTCGAGAGATTCGTTTTTCACATCTTCGCCAGCACGACCAAAAATGGCATGCAGCAGTTTTTCTTCAGGTGTCAGTTCCGACTTCGCTTTTGGAGTCACTTTGCCGACGAGGATATCGCCAGGAGAAACTGGAGTTCCAACCTGAACGATGCCGTTGTCATCGAGATGACGTAGTGCTTTTTCGCTAACGTTCGGAATGTCCCGTGTAAATTCTTCGCGTCCTAGTTTGGTCTCGCGAATTTCGACATCAAATTCATCGATATGAATTGAAGTATAGACGTCTTCTTTCACGAGTCGTTCGGACAAAATAATCGCATCTTCGAAGTTGTAACCTTCCCACGACATGAACGCGACCAGCACGTTTCGTCCGAGGGCGAGTTCACCATCGCGGGTCGCAGCCGTATCACACAGCAGCTGACCTTTTTTGACTTTTTCGCCCATTGAAACCAAAGGCTTCTGATTCAGACAGGTTCGTTCATTCAGTCCGGTGTACTTGCGAAGTGGGTGCTTGAGGCCATCGATTTCAATGACAGTCGCATCAACATACGTGACCTTACCGGCTTTTTCAGCGTAGACCGACATGCCAGTATTTTCTGCGACAATCTTCTCCATCCCTGTGCCGACAACCGGTTGCTCAGTAATGAGCAAGGGAACGGCCTGACGTTGCATGTTCGAACCCATCAGGGCACGGTTCGCATCATCGTGTTCCAGGAACGGAATCAAACCGGCGGAGACCCCCGTCATCTGACTTGGTGAAATATCGAAGTACTGGATGTTCGGCTTTACAGTCCAGACAAATTCGTGGCGATAACGGGCCAGAATTCGCTCATCGACGATCTTACCATTTTCTAATGGTGTATCGGCTGGAGCCACATAAACCTTAGCTTCTTCATCGGCTCGCAACCACTCGATTTCGTCGGTCACCTTTTCGTTAACGACCTTAAGATACGGCGTGATCAGGAACCCATAATCATCCACTTTGGCATAAACACCAAGACTTGAAATCAAGCCGATGTTTGTACCTTCCGGTGTTTCAATCGGACAGATTCGACCATAGTGGGAAATGTGAACATCACGAACTTCGAAACCTGCACGCTTACGATTCAAACCCCCTGGACCCAATGCACTCAGACGACGTTCGTGAGTCAACATTGCCAATGGGTTAGTCTGGTCGACAACCTGAGACAATTCACTTCGACCGAAGAAGAACTCGATGGCCGCTGAAATACTCTTAGGATTCACCAATGTCCGGGGCGTCATTGTCTCGACATCTTTGAGACTCATGCGCTCCTGAACAGTACGTCGAAGCTTCAGGAAACCTTTGCGGATTTCGTCGTTGGCCAGTTCATCAATCGTTCGCAGACGGCGGTTACCGAGGTTATCGATATCATCGACATGAGCAGAATCGTCATCGCCACGCAAGCGCATCAGGTAATGAATCGAGTTGGCAAAGTCTTCGGGACGCAGTGTCATTTCGTCATCAGAAATATCCTGCTGGAATTTCCGATTGATACGGAATCGACCAACTCGGCCGAGACGATAGCGATTCAAGTCAAAGAATTTCTCTTTGAACAGTTCAATCGCCTTATCCAACTGAGGCGGATTACCAGGTCGTAAACGCTGATAAATCCGCAACAACGCCTCTTCGTGACTTGTTGTCGTATCTTCCAGAATACTGTTGAGGATCAGCGGATCAGTTGCTTCCGTCTTTACAACTTCAATCTGCTTAATGCCTGACTCAAGCAGTTCGAGAGCCTGCACTTCAAGAAGCTTGTGTGCACACTCGACAATAATCTCGCCACACTTTTCATGACCTGAAGGGTAAATCACATCTTCAGCTGCAACCCGACCGGTAAATTCAGAAGCCTCTGCCGTTTTTGAGATCTTAAGCGATTCCGTCGGATGAAACATTTTAACCAATTCCGCATCGGTCGAATGCCCTTTATCCATGGCTCGCAGGAGCGTCATTGCGGAGAACTTTCCGCTTTGATCGATACGAACCCCCAGCGTTTCCTTTTTACTGATCAGCAATTCAATCCAACTGCCACGTTCAGGAATAATACGACAGGAGTGAGTCTTACGCTCTCCCGGCTCGACATTAATCACAAAGTCGACACCTGGAGACCGATGCAACTGACTGACGACGACACGCTCGGCTCCGTTGACGATAAACTCGCCACCGCCCAGCATAATCGGCAGATCGCCAAGATAAACCTCCTCTTCGATCGCCTGCTCTTTTTGCAATCGCAACCAGACCCTCAGAGGACGACCATAGGTCAATCGCAACTGACGGCATTCCACTGGGGAATAACGCGGCTTACCCAGCTCGTACTTGACATATTCGAGGCGAAACTGTCCATCAAAACTTTCGACCGGGAATATTTCCCGCAATATTTCCTCAAGCCCAACTGGCTTACGACGGGCAGGATCCACATCAGCCTGAAGAAACCGTGCGTAGGAATCCGTCTGAATCTTTGTCAATCCGGTCATTTCAAAGTCGGACTGCAACTTGCCCGTGTTTCTTGTAACACTTGAGCTGATAATGCGTTGCACAGGTACAGGCATAGACTCTCTCCCCTAATTCCCATCAACTGGTTGAATCAAATTTAAATTATTGCCAAGTATCAATCTTGTTTGGCGTTTGGCAAATATTCTGTGGCTTGCAAGTTCATGAGCCGAAATAATGGTTTGCCCTTTAAGGCATCTCTGGAATATTCACGCCAGTTGTCGCAAATACGGTTTTCCCCAAGACCACCGCGATTGAAGATAACACAAGCAATTCCCCCCTGATATCTCCCAAGCAAAGGGGCTTCGCCTGCGCACAGGGAAGCCGGCACAGAAGTAGAACTTCCACGCGACAATGGGGTGATAGAATTCTCGAGCTTGAAGCAATGACGCACGTATTGACCGGATAGCAGACCTGATGCAATTCTTGACTGCCAAATGGTAACCTTATTTGAAAAAAATGCAACAGAATGGGAAAAGAAAACACTTTCCCCATTCTGAATTGGCACTTTAGGCATCAAAGATGCTGTATGTTAGCTTTGATGCAACGGCAACAGAAAGCAATTACTTGATTTCTGCAGTTCCGCCGGCAGCTTCAATATCAGCCTTGATTTTTTCAGCATCTTCTTTCGAGACACCTTCTTTGAGGGGCTTTGGAGCTCCTTCAACAGTATCTTTGGCTTCTTTCAAACCGAGTCCGGTAATTGCACGGACAGCCTTGATGACGCCGATTTTCTGATCGCCGAAGCCAGTCAAAATGACATCAAACTCGGTTTTCTCAGCTGCAGCAGCTCCGCCGCCATCATCGCCACCACCTGCTGGAGCAGCCATCATCACACCGCCACCGGCAGGCTCAATGCCGTGGACTTCTTTGAGATAATCAGCCAGTTGTTTGGCTTGCAGCAATGTCAAACCGACAATCTGATCGCCCAGGCCTTTAGTTTCCTCTGAAAATTCTGTTGTTGCTTCGGCTGTCGCCATGACATCCCCCTCGTTTATCAAATAAGTGACAGTATATCCGCTGATCGTACCCTGCTCAGCAATCTTAATCATTTACGCGGCAGGCGTACGCCGCAATTACGCTTTAAACCAGGGCGATTAAGCCTCGGCTTTTTCCTCGACAGCCTTCACGCAGCCTGCCAGCTTGCCGCCAGGCCCCAACAGGGCTCCTGCCAACTGGCCACCAGGGCTGAGAATCAGACCAGCGATTTGTGAAATCAATTCTGCTCGACCCGGGCTTTTGGAAAGTTTCTCGACACCCTTTGTGTCCAGAGGCTGGCCTTCAACGCTGGCCCCTTTCACCTGCAACGGTTCGATTTTTTTTGCCCATTTGGTGACCTCTTTGGACAAGGCAACAATATCTTCGCCGCCCCACACAAGAGTCGATGGCCCCTTCAGGACTTCACCCAGAGCGGCTCCCGCCTCACCGAGCACCTTGCGGGCCAATGAATTCTTGACCGTCAGCAAATGCACATTCTTTTCCTGCATTGCCTGGCGAAAACCGTTATCCGAAATCGCATCCATTCGAGATGAATCCACAACCAAAACATCACGGGTCCCGTCCAGACGAGACTCGATATCCTGCATGACCATCTCTTTGACAAATTTGCTCATCGAAGCACCTTAAACCAACTTCAAATGGACTTGGTCGCAGCGACACAACGCCCGATACGAACCGAAATAATGGATCAACTCAACTAAACAGCAACGGAAATCCCAGGACCCATCGTGCTCGAGAGAGCCACATTACGGACATAAACACCTTTTTGAGCATTCGGCTTCAACGACTGAACGTGCTGAAGAAACGCTTCTATATTCTCTTTCAATTGCTCTTCCGAAAATGACATCTTCCCAACTACGCAATGAACATTGCCGCTGGAATCATTTCGGAACTCAACCTTACCTGCTTTGTACTCTTTCACCGCATTAGCCACATCCTGCGTGACAGTGCCCGCTCGCGGAGATGGCATCAAGCCACGAGGCCCGAGAACTCGCCCGAGTGGACCAACAACTCCCATCATATCCGGAGAGGCAATCGCGACATCAAAGTCGAGCCAGTTCTCTTTGAGAATCTTGTCAGCCAGGTCTTTTTCGCCGACCTCGTCTGCCCCGGCAGCCTTTGCGGCAGCCGCTGCATCACCCTTGGCAAAAACAATCACCCGCTGAGCCTTACCAATACCGTGCGGCAAAACAATTGAACCTCGAACGAGCTGATCAGCCTGCCGGGAATCAATCCCAAGGCGAATCGCAACTTCGACTGTTTGATCAAACTTACAAGGCTTCGTACCTGTTTTCAGTGAAGACTCCATGGTCTTCAATTCTGCGACTGCTTTTTCCAGATTGACCGTGCCAAGCGATTCCGCTTTGGCTCGCAATTCCTGCATGCGTCTTGAACGTTTAGCCATCTCGATAACCTTAATTCCAACAACTCTTAATTCTGTATATTCAGCGAGACCCAAGGTCAGACTAATCAACAATTTCCAGACCCATACTGCGAGCAGTACCCGCAATCATTCGTGATGCCTGCTGCACATCTTTGACGTTCAGGTCATCCAGCTTTGTCTTAGCGATATCTTCAAGCTGCGACTGTGTAACACGACCGACCTTATTTGCCAGAGGATTACCTGACCCCTTGGCAATTTGAGCAGCCTGCTTCAGCAGAACTGCTGCTGGTGGACTCTTAGTGACAAAATCAAAAGAGCGATCATTGTAGACCGAAATCACAACAGGAATTGTCACGCCAGCGAACTCTTTGGTCTTCTCGTTAAACTGCTGAACGAACTGACCAATATTCACCCCATGAGGCCCCAGAGCCGTACCAACCGGCGGAGCCGGAGTGGCCTGACCACCGACGACCTGTACCTTAATCACCTTGACAAGCTGCTTAGCCATATTATCTCACCTTATCGCCAGACACCTGACGGACCCTTAACGGATCATTTTCTTCTCGAAGCCCCTCAACACAACATCTTGCCCGAAGGAACCGGAGCCTAAATCTTCTCAACCTGCCAATGCTCCAACTCAACAGGAGTTGGTCGGCCGAAGATTTCAATCAATACACTAATTTTTCCACTGGCGTCATCAATGGCCTCAATGGAGCCTTCGAAGCTCTCAAAGGTCCCTTCGCCAATCTTGACTGTATCGCCAACACCCAGGTTGATTTTAACCTTAGTGGGCTCTTCCTCCTTAGTCTCTTCCTGCCCAAGCATGCGGACAATTTCCTCTTCCCGCATTGGAATTGGCTTGCCGGCAGAGCCAGTAAAGTCACCAACCCCTCCGGTATCCCGCACCAGATACCAAGAGTCATCATTCAGGATCATCTGAATCATGATATAGCCAGGATAAAGACGCTGCTCTCGGACCCGCTTCTTTCCACTCTTCGTCTCTACGATTCTCTCTGTCGGTATAATGATCTCGCCAAAATATTCATCGAGATGATCCCGCTTAATTCGACGCAACAACGCATCACGAATGGTGCGTTCACGATTCGACTGCACCTTCAGCACATACCAGAGCATATCTGGCTTGCCTGAGGCAGCTTCATCATCCCGTGAAGGAATTTTCGAATTGTCGATATCCAGATCATCCATGGAACGAGGTTCACAACCTATCCAAAATTAAGTGCTCACGAATTCCAGTCAACCGACAACTAAGCGGTTTCGGTAATTCGTCCCCGAGCAAAGAAACGGGGATTATGGAAATCTCGCTGCTGAATTTCAAGTGCCAGACGCCTATAGATTTGAAGAAATCCAAGCGCCGAGGATATTTTCCTGAAAAACGTCGAGAACTTTACCCAATCAGACCTTCAGAAAGCCCACCTGGGTAAACACAAACTGCCAGATAACATCGAAGGCAAAGAGTGAGACCGCCAGAAAGACCATAACAACGAGCACCACAATGGTAGCTCGCCATAACTGTGGCCAGGTTGGCCACGAAACTTTCTCCATTTCCCCTTGCACAGAAATCAAAAAATCAGCTGCACGAGGGTAATTAACAATACGATACGCAAACCAGCACCCCAAAGCCCCGGTAACTGTCGGGATAATTAGTTGCAGATTTGGATCAAGGCCACTGAGCAGGTTGATTTTCATCGTCCAGGCAGCAACTATGAAGACCGCAGCAATGGCCAGACCAGTAACCTGACGAACCTGCTGGCCCTGAGCTCGCTTGTACAGACTGGCTGAAAACATTTCTGCAAGCAAACCAGACGACGACTTAGATTTCGACATACTTCCTGTCCCGCCGAACAATATGTTCTTTATAAACTCGAAACAAATTGGTGTCGCAACTTAACCATTCATGGCAAAGTTAAGACATTAAACACGGGCGGAGAGACTTGAACTCCCAACCTGCGGATTTGGAATCCGCTGCTCTGCCAATTGAGCTACGCCCGTTGATATTCAGTACACAGTTACACTCGCCCAAACCCTGGCACTCAAAGCAAACCCTTGCATCGCGTGCCAACTCATTGCCTCAAGCCTGCACTTACCTCTTAAAACAACACCAGAACCCGAGCAGCAGCTGTGAACCCGAACCCACCGGCCCCGAATTGGATCAAGAAAATAGCACAACGAGCCCAGCCTGCCTAGTCGAGATGAATTGCCCAGGCGACTGACTCATTCGATTATTTCTTGCGAGATTCTTTGTGAGTCGTATGCCTTCGGAGTTTTGGGCAGTACTTCATCAGCTCCAGGCGTTCGGTACCACGCATCTCTTTAGGCACACGATAATTACGCATGCCTGTCTCAGTGCATTCCAACCAGACATACTCACGAGCCATATCAGTCACCCTCAAACACTATTGATTAGATCAGTAAAATAAAACGTCTCTCAAGAAAACCAAGCCTCGCCCTTGTTCATGCAAGAGCGAGGCTGGTGAAATTTCTCATTCAGCCTTACGGCCGCAGCTTCGCCTTTGATTCACTTCAGTGACTATCAGCAGGAATCAACCCCTACAATTAACGTCAACTAAAAAACCCAAGGCATCGAGTAAGACTACTCGAGAATCTTAGTAACAACACCAGAACCGACAGTTCGGCCACCTTCGCGAATAGCGAAACGGCTTCCTTCGTCCATGGCGATTGGCTTCTGCAGCTCAACTTCCAAGGCCACATTATCGCCCGGCATACACATTTCTGCACCGCCGAGCAACTTTGCTGCACCAGTCACGTCCGTTGTGCGGAAGTAGAACTGTGGGCGATAGCCACTGAAGAACGGTGTATGACGACCACCTTCCTCTTTACTCAGAACGTAAACTTCACACTCAAAGCGGAAGTGAGGAGTGATCGTGCCAGCCTTTGCCAGACACTGCCCACGTTCAATGTCATCTTTTTCAACACCACGCAACAGCAAGCCAACATTATCGCCAGCCATTCCGGAGTCGAGTGTTTTATTGAACATCTCAACCCCAGTCACAGTGGTTTCCTGAGTGTCCCTCAGACCAATAACCTGCACCTTATCACCAACATTGACCACGCCACGTTCGATACGACCAGTCGCCACAGTACCGCGACCTTTGATCGAAAAGACGTCCTCGACGGCCATCAGAAATGGCTTATCAGACTCACGCGAAGGCTCTGGAATATCGTTATCCAGCGCGTCGAGCAGATTCTGAATACAAGCACCAGAAGCCTCATCAGAAGGATTTTCCAATGCCGCTTTTGCATTTCCGCGTACAATTGTGATGTCATCGCCAGGGAAGTCGTACTTGCTGAGAAGCTCACGAACTTCCATTTCGACCAACTCAAGCAACTCTTCATCGTCGACCAGGTCACACTTATTAAGAAAGACAACCAGAGCAGGCACGTTCACCTGACGAGCCAGCAGGATATGCTCGCGAGTCTGAGGCATCGGACCATCAGCAGCAGACACAACGAGAATCGCCCCGTCCATCTGAGCAGCACCGGTAATCATGTTTTTGACATAGTCGGCGTGACCCGGGCAATCGATATGTGCATAGTGACGACCGACCGATTCGTATTCCACGTGACTCACTGCGATTGTCACAGTCTTCGAATCATCTCGCACGGTACCACCCTTGGTGATTTCCGCATAACTGAGAGATTTCGCCAGCCCCTTGGCAGCCTGAACCTGAACCAGGGCAGCTGTCAGTGTGCTCTTGCCGTGATCGATGTGACCAATAGTTCCCACATTAACGTGAGGTTTTGTACGCTCAAAGACTTGCTTAGCCATCTCTTAATTCCTAGCTCCGAAAAGACGGTCCGAACCCTGACTCTCAGGATCCGTCACTTAATACCACGATTTTGAATGATAATCACCGTATGACAATGACGCGAGCGATTACGGCGGTGAATTCATATACCGCAATCGCCTTTTCGAGGTCAAGCAACCAGCCATTCCTCAAAAGCAAGCCTTAAGCAGGCCAAAGCTGCTGATGGGACTTGAACCCATGACCTCTTCCTTACCAAGGAAGTGCTCTACCACTGAGCTACAGCAGCAGCGCTTTTCACTGTGTTCCAACTAACTGATTCGTCACTTGAATTTTGTCATTTCCTCAAAAAGCGGGTGAAGGGAATCGAACCCTCACGACCAGCTTGGAAGGCTGGAGTTCTACCATTGAACTACACCCGCAGGCATGCACGCTGCAAAGCGTACACATCCAGAGGGGGTTTCGGCAAGCGTGCCTGCGAAACTCACTCTTTTCTCACAGAATGGGGACGACAGGATTCGAACCTGTGAAGGCTGAGCCATCAGATTTACAGTCTGACCCCTTTGGCCGCTCGGGAACATCCCCAGACATTCCTCACACTTCAATAATCGACAGGTCTGCCGATTGCCTGAAGTGAAAGCTAGCGGAGGGATTTGAACCCACAACCACCGGTTTACAAAACCGGAGCTCTGCCGTTGAGCTACGCTAGCAAAACAAATTTTCAGGATTGTTTCCCGCATAGTCTCTGACACAACTAATGCTGTCTGCAGAGGTACGCAGGCACGAACGGAACCCAATCGCAAGCGGCGAACTATAACGATATGACCGCATGTTGCAAGTCTAAAAATAGTCAGCCATCAGCGTTTAGGTACAATTCATCAATTTTCATATCCTAACGAATCTCGGAAATCGGTCAACGGCAGGCATATGAGATGGCGTCAGAATACGAGGCTTCATTGAATCCAGACACAATGAATATCAATCGGTTCTCAGAATTTGCGCAAGAATTATTCGGTCCCACCAAACACGGCCTTCCCGATTTTGGTGTCCAGGAATTGAAAAACCGCTATTTTGGGCCCCATTCTGGAGGTACGATATCGATTTCCGTTTCCGAAAGTTTTTGGAGGAGACGGTCGGTTGCGAAGACTGGGCTTACTTGCAGGTCTTTCAGAAAAGGGTGGTCTGAACGGTGTTCATGAGAAGCAGACATGACTGAAGGAGTGTATGCTGTTTGCGGAATTGTTCCTGTGATTGTCGCATAAAAATTTTCAGTTCTCGAATCCCAGTGTTCTGAGTCAGCCATTTTCAGCAAGATTTCTAGAGCTTGTTGAGAAGTACCCGCCTTGTAGTGGGCATAAGCCAGTCGGTATCGATCTCGCGGGGTTGGCTGATCCGTCATTGCATCCGCTTTTGCGAGATGCTCGACTGCGTCTTCCCAGCGCTCAGTTTGCCCATAAGCAATCCCCAGATTCAAATGAGCTCGAGATTCGTCTTCCGGGATCAGATTCGTACGAGTCAGCCCTCGAAGTATTGCCGCCGCCTGGACAGACTCGTGTTTGGCAAGCAGCATTTCAGCCAGTTCTAAAGTTGCTTCGGCATGATTCGGATTGACCTGCAGGACATGATAGTAGGCCGACATCGCTAATGGATGATCTGCCTGCTTCCTTGCAAGCCTTCCTGAAAGCATGATCGCATCGATATTGTTAGGAATTCGGCGAATTGTTTCTTTCAGGGCCGTCTGAGCAAGTTCGTATTCATTTTGTAAATAATACAATTGGGCCAGTCTCAAATAGCCGTGAGGATCGTCTGGCTGTAATTCGAGATATTCTTTCAGTTCGACAATCGCCTGGCTGTAGCGATCCTGCTGGATGGAAAGTTCAGCCAGGTTCCACCAGGTTTCGGCATGATGGGGCTCAATTTTAATGGATTTTTCGAGATGCTGCCTGGCTTGCTCCAGATTCCCTGTTTGCTGAGCGGTGAACGACTGCTCGATGCAATCACGACACAACTCCTGATTATAACCCTGTTTGCGCTGAATCCAGTTGCACCCAAAAATGACAGAAAGCATCGGCGCAAGCAGCAGCCACACGACTATTCTGTCGTTTAAATATCTTATTCCATGATGTTGAGGGGAATCCGGTCGTGGCATGACCAGAATTTCAATCTATGGAAGGGAGTGCAGGAGAGGGTAAAGTGGGAATGGATGATATCAGAAATTGATGAAGTCGGTCGAGACCTCTCAAATTTATGGAAATTGTGCGAATTGACGAGCCGGCATTGATTTTAGATCAAGTCCGATTTTCTCCGCCAAAGCCGTCGTATAGATCCGAGACGCCTGCTCATCCATGTGCAACCCGTCGAAGAACATCTCGTTGGTGAGCCCGGGGATGAGCCGGCAATCGATCAGTTGAGCAGATGTACTCGAAACCACTTCCAGCAGTGCAGAGTCAAATTCGTAGTATTCAGGCACTGGCATCGCAACAAGAATTACCTGCACATCATCCTGCTCCGCCAGAGCGATGAACTTCAGAAGTCGCTCATAGGAGACCTGTACCTTTGGGGATGCTGATGTTGCAATTTGCAGTCGACCATTCAATTGATCCATACCTTCCCGATACTGAGGAATGACTTGATCCAGCACTCGCCGTTGCAGCCGATCCCGATTCGCCATCGCAGCTGAGACGCGACAGAGTTGAAATGAAATCTTCTGTTCGAGCGTTTTGAGATCAAACCGGCCGAGGTCTTCCGGATCGTTTCCTGCACCATAGTAATAGGCGAGTCGATCGAGATGGTTAGAGGGAGCATCCCGCAAATGGTTTCCTTCAAAACCGACGATCATCACTTCTGGAGGACGGCCAGCTTTTTTGAAGTAGGTCTGATAAGCATAGAACCAGTCTGCCAAGGCGGTGTTATCGGGGTTCATCTTGACGGTTTTGACTGTGAGATCATAGTCGTCGGCCACGATCTGGGTGAATAGTTCCTGGTCGATTCCATATCGCGTGAGTGAATTCCCCAGGAATAATGTGCGAAGTTCGTTGGGTTGGGCAGCCTCTGCAAGCTCGCGCGAAATCTGTTCGAATGAATTCAGATGGGCAATATCCTTGGAGAGAATTTCCCCGCGAAAACGGAAGACGCTTTCCAGTGCAAGAAACGTTACGAGTACGATCAACAGCACACCCCACTCGGCTCGAATCATTCGTCGACGTTTTGTCGGTCGAGTGATATCGGCCTGTGGCTCGATTTCCGGTGCTTGTGTGGGCATGCAAATGCTCATCGTGTTTCCGTTTCTAACTTGTGTTGGGTGGCACGTCCCTGAGCAACGCGAAGGGCGTGGAATTTCGCAATCGCCACGCCCATCACTTCGTTCTGGGACGTGCCACCCTCGTCTAGCTATTTACCTTTTGATACAAGCCTTGTTGGTCAGGCACTGTCTGACGAAATTGACTTTTGAGTTTTCATATTGTCATCACTTCAGATTTAATAATGACTCATGGGATATCCGCCTCGAATGATGCTTGCCCTGCTGCGCGATGCAAGCATGGCACCAGATACTAAAAACATATCACTGCAGGGATGTTAAAATTGAAAGTAAATAAAACTGCTGGCCACTGGTGGCGGGAAGCAGAGACACATCATTAAGGCATACGAATAGGCCAGTCCTCGCCAGCCCCAGTGAATCTGGAAGGACTCTTCTGCTTTCGCACCGAATTCCTGCCAGGCTTCAAACAACAACAATGGCCCCGCGCAAAACATCAGCATGCCGGTGATCAGTGAAACGGTTGGCGTCCACGCCCAGCTGCCCGTCATGACTATCATCATTTCCCAGGCTTGCAGAATGCTTTCAGCCCGGAAGAGGAGCCAGGTCAGGCAGACGAAGTGGAACATCAGAAACATTTTGCCGCCCCGCAGCAGGGCGGCTTGGAACAGTGCAGGATCAGAGACCGGTTCTTTTCGTTTGGAAGTTGCGAAGTATCGATAAGCTGCCAGCAAAGCTCCGTGCAAAGCTCCCCAGATGATGAAGGTCCAGTTGGCTCCGTGCCAAAGCCCGCCCAGCAGCATGGTCAGCATCAGATTGCGATAGGTCATCAATTCGCCATGACGATTGCCGCCGAGCGGAATATACAGATAATCCCGCAACCACTGAGACAAGCTGATATGCCAGCGTCTCCAGAAATCACTCGGGTCGACCGCGAAGTAAGGTCTACGGAAGTTGACCATCAGGTCGAAACCGAGCCATTTGGAGATGCCGCGGGCAATGGCCGAGTATCCAGAGAAGTCGCCGTAGATCTGGAAAGCAAATGCATACACACCGACCAGAACTTCGAGTCCGGTCAACTGTGATGAAGGCGTATCAAAAATCGCATTGACGAGCACCGCCATATTGTCGGCGACCACAATTTTCTTAAAGAGGCCGAGGATGATCAGATACAGCCCCGCCTGAAAATCGCCCGGCTGGTAAGTGCGAGGTTGAATCACCTGAGGCAGAAAGTGCGAGGCTCGTTCTATCGGCCCTGCGACCAGTTGCGGGAAGAACGAAACATAGACGGCAAAATCGAGCAGACTGCGTGTCGGTTTGCAATCGCCTCGGTAGACGTCGATCGTGTAACTCATCGTCTGAAATGTGTAGAATGAGATTCCGACGGGCAGAATGACGTTCAGTGTTGGCAGTAATAACGGCACACCGACAGTTTGCCCCAGTGTGACCAACTCATTTGCAAAGAATCCGTAGTATTTAAAAAAGGCGAGAATCCCGAGGTTTGTACAGATCGACAAGGTGACGAACGCTTTGCGTTTCCAGGCAATTTTTGAGGAGTCGATTCGCAGGGCAACGAAATAATCGATGATCGTTGAGATGGCGATTAAACTGAGAAATCGCCAGTCCCAGCAGCCATAAAAGAAGTAGCTGGCAATCAGCAATAATACGTTTTGACCGCGATGCCTGCAGGCAAAATACAGCATCAGCACGACGGCATAGAAAATCCAGAATGTGAAACTGTTGAAGAGCATGCGAACTGTCGTGCTTGAACAACTGAGGGAATTTTGACTGATGAGAAGCCAGTTGATGCTGGCAGTCTTCGCTCAAGATTAGTTCAAAGCGTGCGGTTCGAAGAGAATTATTGAACCACGGTTGACTCATCCAGAAGAGAGAAGTGCAAGCGAGTCGGATCCTGACGATCGTGCAGATTATTCAGGATTATTTCCGCATGTTTCATTTCACAAGCACGAAGCGCAAGTAGGTGTATTCGAAAATTGTATTAAAAAAAGTCCAAAGATTTTCAGATCTGCACAGAAAACCAGTTCTCTTCAGCAGATTTCTGGATATCGTGAATATAGAGACATTCATTATCCGAATGTGTGGGAGCGTGATGGTTCACGTTCATTTATCAATCAGGAGAGCAGTCATGAAATCGTTTTTAAGCACTTTAACCATTGCTGCAATGCTTATCGCATTCAGCACAGCGAACGCCTTGGCTGATCGCTACAGTTGGCGTCCAGATTCCAGCCGGGACTATAACAGCGGAATTTACAGTAACGGGTACAACAACAATTACCGCATCCCGAATTACGGCACCTATTATCGCGGCTATGGCAACTACAACTATGGGAGGCCGTATAATTACGGAACCTACTACGGCCCAGGATATGTGCCGTACAACACGTATTACGGACCACGAAACTACCAGTACAACTATCAGTACCAGACATTTCCGTTTCCGAGCTATCAATACCAGTATCACTACAATTATTAAGCGATGAAAGTTATCCAGGGCCAACCGTCTGAAACACATCGCAAACCCACCATTCGACATACCATTCAAAAGCAAAGCCCAATGGTGTGAGCTTCAAGGCGAACAGCGGATAATACGGGAGCATTACCGCATAAAACTCGTTGTGTCCTGTTGTCTCTCGGAGCCAGAATCCGATTCCCATCACTGGGCCGCTGCTAATTGCGTAAACAGCGACGACTACGCACAGAATCAATAGCCAGTGACAAAGCAAGGCGAGCCATGTTCTTTCGTGGCGATGCTCCGCCAATGCTTGCGTATTGTCTGTGTTCATGTCATTTCACCTGAATAGAGTTGCCATTCACATTTCAATTGCACCTCTGAAAATGTATCATGTAATAAACAATTACGCTCGACAACCAAAATTTGAGAATTGATGAGTTTATCCCGTTGAACAAGCCTGCTGCCATTCTTGATGTTCATGATCTGACGGTTGCCTATCGGCATCGTCCGGTGTTGTGGAATATCGATTTTGAAATTGATTCCCCGCAATTACTGGGGATTGTCGGTCCGAATGGAGCCGGGAAAAGCACGCTGCTGAAGTCGATTCTCGATCTGGTGCAGCCGCTCTCGGGCAATGTTTCTTTGTTCGGGCAGCCGATTGATAAAGTCCGCAAGCGAATTGGTTATGTGCCTCAGCGGGAAAGTGTGGACTGGGATTTTCCGATCACTGTTCGCGAAGTCGTGCTCATGGGAACTTACGCCAAACTCGGCTGGTTTCGACGTCCCGGCAAATCTCAACAGGAGTTGACCGATCGATGCCTGCAGGATGTCGGGATGCAGGATTTTGCGAACCGGCAGATTGGTCGTCTTTCCGGCGGTCAGCAGCAACGCGTTTTTCTAGCCAGAGCGCTGGCTCAGGATGCCGACGTCTATTTCCTGGATGAACCGTTCGCCGGTGTCGATGCGGCGACGGAAGACATTGTGCTCGGTGTTCTCCGCGGCTTGAAAGACCGCGGCAAACTGCTCATCGTTGTGCATCACGATTTACTGACCGTCAAACGTTCGTTCGATTCCGTTCTCCTGCTCAATGGAAGACTTATTGCCTGGGGACCTGTCGAAGAAACTTTGACGCCCGAAAACCTCAAGCGAACCTACGGCGGCCATCTGCCCATTCTCGATGAACTGGGAACTGCGGTCGTCAATCAATCGACTGCTGGCTGAGCAGGTTTTGTTTCGCTCTGCTCTTTCTTGTCATACTGCAGGGCATGTATTTTGGCGACCTGCCACATGTAGCGACTGATGCCTTGAGTTTTCTGATGTTCTTTCCAAGCCGCGGTGGCATACTTTTTGGCCTGTTCATGATCCTCCATCGCTTCGTAATAAAGTGCCAGATAGAGTTGTGCATAGAACATCCGCCCTGCCAGCACTTCCGGGGCCGGGTCTCCCGCTTTGGCAACTTCCAGAACTTTTTCTGGTGTCGATTCTCCGCGAAACAGGGCATAGGCTTCCATCAACGGAATGCGCGGATCATTTCGAATGGGTAGCATTTCTTTGCGGGCGATTTCGATGCCATCCGTTTTGGTCATACATAAAAATCGCCAGACCGAATTCTCGACATCGTTATCGTGATACGTCTGATACAGCGCGAACTGCTCTGCTCCTTCTTTATACATTCCCGCATAATAATGGGAGATGCCCCTCTCCCATAACTTGACTTCTGCTGCAGGAAGTAGTTCCACATAGTGATCAAAGTCGCTGACCGATTCTTTGAATTTCTGGATATTAAAATGGTAGACCCCACGCAGATACCAGGCTCGCGGCGAAGCCGGATCGATTGCGATGAACTCCGACAACAATCGCACCGCTTCCGCATCCTGGTCTTTGTCGATCGCTTCTGAAATCTTCTGTGAAATTTCTTTGAGCCGTTTCTGCTCGGTTTCATCGGCTTTCAGATGAGACATGCCGAGAGCACAAAGAGAGAGCAGACCTGCCAGAACAGGAATGCATCGAATGAGTGATCGATTTTTGATAGTCATAATATCGTGCCTTATTGATTCTCGTTTTGACGATTGTCGGACTTCTTCCTTCCAACCAGTTTTGACGATCCTGACTGAAAAAGCGAATGAGTGTGCCACTCACTGTCCGCTTTGCGACACATTCCCGGAGCGAGCGAATCGGACAAGCACACATATCCAAGATTGCCGATGCGTAATAGGCCCCTCTATTTTTATCGCTGATTGATTTCTCTGTTCCAGGGAACACCGTATGAATAAGTTGTATCGCGTCGACAATCCGCACGAGTTGGCGGCTCGGGTGAATGCCGCCCTTCGGAGAGCCTCGCATGAAGTCTCTCGCAACACTCGCTTTCAGGTCTTTGCGAATCAGGTTCGAGTCAGCGGGAAAATTGGCTCCTATTATCAAAAGCAACTCGCTCAGGAAGCCCTCAAAAAACTCTCGCCGGAAATTGATGTCATCAATGAAATGACAGTCGAACGCTAAACCATTATTAATGGTTTCTGCAGTCGCATGAGCATCAAATGACCATAGAACGCAGGGTTTGCTCCTGCCGTATGCTGCCGTTCATTATTGAAAATGCACTAGATCAAGCATTTCTTAAGAAATTAAATCCAGTACAAGCACGAAGCGCAAGCGAGTGTGTATATACGTGAATAACACACTCGCTTGCGCTTCGTGCTTGTAGAATTTACAAACCAAGGAGTAGGTCATTACTTGTATGCTGGTAATGACTTACGACAATTTCTAATCACCTTCTCCCCCAGATTCTGATAAATTTCCCAAAATCTGCTCAATATTTCTCCTGCTTCAGCGAATAGCTAAGTGAGTTGGCAATCATTTCTGGATTGTCAGAAAGCTTCAGGGAGAGATGAGATGCCTACAAAACAGTATTTTGAGCGATTGAAAAGAAATTGTTCTCACGGAAATAATTCACACAGGGGAGACCGAGCCATGATTAAGAAGGCAATAGTTACCGGGTTGTTGCTGGTTGGAGCCAGTACGTTTGTTTTTGGCCGGAGTGCCTTTACCTACATAAAGACGGCTGGCTCTGAAATTCGTCAGTCAGTGAAAAGTCAGGTGCCGATTGAATTTGAAGTTCGTCGCGCCGAGCAGCTAGTGAAAGATCTCGTGCCTGAAATTCGAAATTCAATGCACGTGATTGCCGAACAGCAAGTCGAAGTCGAGTCACTGCACCGCACTGTCGATGCTCGCCGTCAATCAATCACAATGCAGAAAGACGCAATCCTCGCTTTACGCAGCAATCTCGATTCAGCTGATACCAAGTACGTGATTGCCGGCAAGTCTTACACGCAACAGCAGGTCGAAAAGGATCTGGCCACTCGATTCCGTCGCTTCAAAATTGCTGAAGAGACGCTGGATCGTGAAGAAGACATCCTGAATGCCCGTCAGACGGCTCTGAATGCCAACGAAGAACACCTGGCGACTTTGATTTCGACCAAGAAAGATCTGGAAGCTCAGCTGGCTCAGTTGGATGCACGAATGCGATCGATTAAAGCAGCCGAGTCAATCAGCGAATCAACTCTGGTAGATGACAGCCGTCTGAGCAAAGCGAAGAATCTGATTGCCGAGTTGAACAAACAACTCGACATCAAAGAACGACTGCTCGAAACGGATGTCAATTCTGCAGGACTGATTCCAGTCGAAGCCGACCTGGCACCGGAAGTCGAAATCTCCAGCCAGATTGACGAGTACTTCGAAGCCGACCTGGCTGACCGTGCTCTGTAAACCTGAGAATTGATCAGCACCTAAGGTGGGCACTGGCCCACCTTTTTTTGCGAGTATTGGAGACTACAAGCACGAAGCGCAAGCGAGTGTGTAATTATGTATGATTCGAAAAACTCACTCGCTTGCGCTTCGTGCTTGTAAAATTAATTCCGCTTACTCATAAAAATATTTCTCAAAATGCCAATCATTTCCGGATAAGATGATGAACTCTGTCGTGGATCAGTACGTTGAGAAAGTAAAGGATCGGATGATGCCGAATTCGGAAATTCATTCTCTGAACGATGTCATCCTGCGAATAGATCGCGTGGGGAGCTATCGACTCGTTCTGAGTGATGAAGTGATGATCGGCGGTCCGACCGGAGCCGGTACATCCGGGCAAATTGCCCTGTTTAGCCAACTTTCAACGAATCATGCAGTGATCGCCCGCAGAACGAATGGATACACGATTCGACCTGCTCAGGGAGCTGTCTCGATAAAATCACAAACTACAGAAAATGGATCACTTGATGTCGAAAAACCAGAAAACTTGTTGATTCAGGAGACCTGTCTTACGAACAATTGTCGAGCGAGCCTGGGAAATCAGGTGACGGTTTCTGTGCGAAGGAAATCGCCATTATCACAGACGGCTGTTCTGGAAGTCGATCCGCTGGATCGGATGGTCGATCGAGTGGACGGCGTGATCCTGATGGAAAATCTGTTACTAATGGGGCCAGGGAGCCAGGCTCATATCCGTTGTCCCCACTGGGAGCAATCTGGCGTTTTAATTTACCAGCAAGGACGGTTTCATTTTCGATCACCCGTGGGACGAGAGACGGCGGCTGAGCAGAAGATGGTCGATCTGTCTGTCCCCTTTGATCAACATGTTGAACAGGATGATTTTGGGTTTTATCTGGAAACCTTATATTAAAAAAGCTGTCGGTCTAGCATTGACTGACCGACAAGAGGGCGCGGGACACCTATCATGAAATTTACATTTTCAGCCGGAGATCAGCCGCTTGAAGGGATGACCATCAAGCGGGCGATCCATCGTGGCGGTTTTGGTGAGGTTTATTATGCCTTGACCGATGCCGGGAAAGAAGTTGCGCTCAAACTTCTGCACGACAACATGGAGATTGAACTTCGTGGCGTGTCGCAATGCTTGAATTTGAGTCACCCGAATCTGGTCACCATCTTCGATGTCAAAACCGATGCCGACGGCGACTATTGGATTTTGATGGAGTATATCTCCGGCAACACACTGGCTGAAGCGATCGAAAAATTCCCCAATGGGATGTCGAGTCAGCAGGCCAGTCAGATTTTGAAACAGGCCTGTGAGGGTCTCGGCTTTCTGCATGATCGCGGGCTGGTGCATCGCGATTTGAAACCGGCCAATATCTTCTGGGATCACGGACATCTGAAAATTGCCGATGTCGGCCTGTCCAAATTTATCAGTGCTTCTCAACGCAGTGCCCATACGCAAAGTGTGGGAACCGTTTATTACATGGCTCCCGAAGTTGCCCGGGGTCGATATGGTCCGGGTGTCGACATTTATGCGATGGGCGTGATTGCCTACGAAATGTTGACCGGACAGGTGCCTTTCGATGGAGAATCGACGGGCGAAATCCTGATGAAGCATCTGACCGAGCCACCAAAACTCGATATGCTCGATCCGAAGTTGCAACCTGTTATCGGGAAAGCGCTGGCCAAAGAAGAGACCGAACGATTTCAAAGCATTCAAGAATTTGAAGCCGCGTTTTCTGCTGCTGTGAATGGTCAGGCGATGCCAGTCAATTCACAGGTGGCGGATGACGATGGTGTAAAAATCGCCAAATCCTCAGTCGATCAGGCATTTCAGGATAAGAATCCTGGCACGCCTGTTCGGGGTACTCAGCCTGCGGTTCCTGCAAAGAGACTGGCTGATCGGGCAGTCCCCGTATTAGCTGGGATTGCGGGGATGATGATTCTGTTCCGGATTTTTCCCAGCCGCCTGACCTGGATGTCGTTGCTGGCCTTTGGTCTGTGCATGTTTCTGGGAATGCGATTATTCCGCTGGGCTCGACGCGAGTTTCATGCCAGTCGAGGAGAGGAGTCGAACCGTCATCGATTTGGTGAGAAAGTTCACTCGAATCGAAAAGTCGTGAAGCCACTGGTTCAATCGAAGTATCGGAGTTTTTCTCAGCGGTTGGCACAGACTTTCTCTGCGATCGCTCGAACTCCATTTTACGTCATCATGATGACCGCTGCTGTTCTGTTTGTCTCACGCGACTTCTTTACTTCGCAGTGGTCACGCAGTGGGTTTGATCTCGGACATATCACATTCTTCGTGCTTTCCAGTTGTCTGGCGACCTGGGTGTTGCTGGGCTTTACGCAATTATGGTCACGGGGGAAGTTGGATCATTCCCGGTTTCGAATTGCCCTGGCAGTCGCGGGGATCGCCACGGGAACAGCGGTGAGCGGTTTGCATAACTGGTTGCTGGTGGAATATCCGAATGTCATTTTCCCGCATGGAAAAACGGGAATCGTGTCTCACATTGGACGGCACGATCTGGCAGAACCGATTGAAATCTGCCCGGAAAGTCCTGCATTCGAGTTTGACGAAATTCAACCTGCTTATGTGACTCCTGTCATGATGCAGAAGCATGGGGAGATGGATCGAGCCGCAGCGAGTGATTATGTGAGCAGTGAGGAGGGACGATCTAACTATCATCGTGAGGATCATCTGAAAACGATCTGGGCACCGACAATGGTCGGCTATGCGACCTTCTTCGGAATATTATTTTCGATTCGCTCGTGGTGGCTGGTCAGTGATTATCGAAGGAACTATCGCTATGAATTCTCTTCGATCATCTGGTCTGCATTCACGGCATACATCATTTGCATCTTTTTTACGTTTCCACTGGTCTGGGGGATTACCTGGGCGGCAACAATTACCGCGGCACTCCAGCTGGCCGCTCCGATGCAGTCTCGCAATATCTCTTAATCGTAGTCTGGATATATCTTGAAGTTCTCGTATTAAATTGAAACCTCAAGGAAAGAAAACCCATGAATGCAACTCCTGACATCTCGATACCCATTCTCGTTATCCTGGGAAATGTGGTCATGGGAGTGATTTATGCTGGAATCTATTTCAGTTTGAAGTCGTCTGGAATAGGTGCCCGAATCGTGAAGATGATCGCGGGTATCCTGTTACTGATGACGTTATTTGCCTTCCCGGTTATGTTTTATATGGTTTCATTCCAGTCCCCTCCTTCCGTTCAAATGTCTTCAACTGCGACATATGATACCAATCACACAATGCAAATTGGTCAGCCCAGTCAGCCACGGGAAGTTACCAATCAACCCTATCGAGAGGGGGCTATTCAGCTATACGAAAAGGCAATCGCTGAACTTCATGAGCAGAGTGTCCAGCAGGTTTCACCGGATGAAGATCGCTCAGAGCGAACTCGTAAACTTCGTCAGCAATTGGAAGCGAAACTCGAAGAACTGAAGCATCCCGAACAGAATTATCCCCGCTGGATTAAAGAAGCGGGACCGCAAGCGCTGGCTCAACTGGAACATCCCGGAGTTCAAAGGATTCCGACATTTCATCAGCAGATGATTGTGAGCAGTGCTCGCTGGGTGACTCGGCAGGAAGCTCATCAGGAAGCGATCGATCAGGCGAAGCAGGCGATTTTTGAACAAATCAGTTCACCCGGTGAAACTCCAGAAATCTCGATTGAACAACTGAACTCTTTTATTCTGGACGAGTATATCGAAGACTATCAGCTCAATCTGAAGGACAGTTCCATTCAGGCCGATATGTATCGCTGTCATCTGCTGCTGGATCTGAGCCCTGCTCAACTTGCCACGTTGATGCCTGATATTCGCAAATCGGCTCTTGAAAAACGTCTCGCTATCGCTGGTGGGGCTTTGCTTTCCATTATGACGTTTGCCGGATTGGCGAGTTTTGTGATCGGGCGAAAGTAGTTCGAAAGCGGAAAGCGGAATGCCGAAACATCTGGTATTTTCGGCACACTTTCCTGCTGCATAGGAAGCGGTTTGCTGTCTTTGTCCTTGGGGGGCGGTGTTCTTCCCTTCTTCTGGGGAGAAGGTGACCGAAGGCCGGATGAGGGGATTCCATCGATGTTCATTCTGCAATCAACACCGATTGCCGCTCACCCTAACACTCTTCCAGAGGGAGAGGGGACTATGCTTGTAAGACGCCGTCCCCTCGCTGACGCTTCGGGTTAAGATATCGGTGCGATTTACTGACTGTTCGTTTCCGTTGTTTTCTTCATCCACTCCAGTGACTGCAGTAAGTTTGCCTGAGTCCACAAAAGTGGAGTGATGTCATTCGGGACGTAGGTTCCATTTTCCAGATAATAGGATTCGGGACATCGCAAACCACCCATGCGGCAATCTTCAGCTGTTAATTGCGTGAGTGCTCGCTGGAAGTAGTAAATCTGTTTTTCCCGGTCATTCTTATCACCGGAATGATGATAGCGTTTGGCATAAATGACGGAGAGAATCGAGTCAAAAATGCACCACTGGGCCTCTTCTCCCGGCTTGAGAAGTGCATCCCGAACTTCCTGATTGTCACTGAAATCATCGGTGCGCTGCTCAGGTGAGAGCATATCTTTATAGTCCGCACACCAGTAAGAATCGCCCACATAGCGACGGATGCCGAAATCGCCCTGTAAATGTTCCTGAATATCAGCAATGATTTTATCCGCCATTTCATAATTGACAATTTGCAACGGCTCAATCAGAAAGAGCAGGGCGGCATCGTACTTGCGGTTTTTAAGAGGATCTTCCTGAATGCATTCAGCAGGCAAAATTGAATACAGCGCATTTCGTCCGCGGGTAATCGCATCTTCCAGAATGTCAATTCGCTCACAGGCGATCTGATGCTCCTGAAACAGATCGGCTCGTTCGTCATAAAATCGACTGAACTCGAGCAGGCCAGCAGTAGCAGTGCCGATGCTCGAAGCCGCGATTTTGCGGACTTCTTCCCAGTGACCGCTGTCTTCATCTTCCCAGAATTTCAGAGCGTGCAGGGTTTCCACGAACAGGATCATCAGGTCGATTTGATCCGAAGTGGGCTCGAAGGCCCGGTCGCAAGCGAGCCTGCTGAAGGCCCAGAGGAAATAGCCGAGAGCATCGTTTTGAGCGTGTGCCCAGTGTTGATCGATCTCTTCGAGTTGCTCGCCACGAATGCGGATGTGGGGGCGCTGCATCGGATCGTCGGGATCACTTTTTCCGGCAATCAGGTCGTCAAACCGATGTCGAGATTTGAGAAAATAGTCGGCCAGTGTCTGCAGGCTGCGCATTGCGGGTTCGACGCGTCCCGACGCATACAATCCCCAGGCAACCAGGACATTATCGCGCACCCAGCAATTGGAATAGCCGGTGTATTCGGTGTCATCCTGCAATGCCAAGGCAGCAGGGAAGAGACCATTTGAAAGGGCCTCGAAACGAAATGTGCCGGAATCGTTTAACAGCTTCTCCAGGTTCTGAAGATCTTCTGTAGTGTAGCTGTCTTTCAAAAACGGTTGAATACAGGCAGCTTGAGCAGTAAGCATTTTAACATCCTTGCAGTTGTCTGTAGATCAGGCTGTGCCTGACGAAATGCGAGCAAAATGTAAAGTCGAGCCGGTCGTCCTATGTCTTATAGATCTTCTGGTGGTTCCAGCCCGAAGTCCCGGATTGTTAAAAGAGTGCGATGAGGGATGTTTCGAGCGGCGAAGTTTGCAGCTCCTCCTTCGAGTCGATCGATAATTGCTGCGACCGCGACCACTTCACAACCGAAGTCCTGCACGCGATCGACGGCCAGCAATGCACTTCCACCCGTTGTGACGACATCTTCGACAATAGCGACTTTCATGCCGGGTTCCACGGGGCCTTCGACGAATTTCTGGGTGCCGTGACCTTTGGATTCTTTGCGGATCATGAATCCGACGACGTCCCTTTTCTGTTCGGCTGCAACAGTCAACATGCCGCCAACAATTGGATCGGCTCCGATCGACATGCCGCCGATGGCATCAAACTCGAATTCATCAAGGAGATCCCACAATCCCTGACTGACCAGCCGCAAACCCTCTGCATGCAGAGTGACCTGCTTGCCATCAAGGTAATATTTGGCTTTTCGGCCGGAAACGAGGGTGAAATCGCCGAATTTCAGGGCTCGTTCGCGGAGTAATTCGGCTAATCGGGTGGGATTGCTCATGGTTTGGATGCCTTGTCACGATTGGGAGCGGATTCAAAATTGGACCGAATAGATCATTCCCGTTAGAATTCTGATCGATCCAAAGCCGCTCCTCTGCTATACTGGTTACATACGGAAACATAGCAGATCATCCGCCGTTCCAAAAGTTGAGAGCCTTGCTCATGCAGATTTCTCGCCGACATGCACTAACTGGCTTGGGATTATTACTAGTCCCAAATATGCCAGTTTACGCTCGAAAACAGGACCCAAAAGTCAAACTGGCCGTTGGGCGTGCGCTCGATTATCTCGTACGGACTCAAAAACGGCAGGGTTATTGGGAAGCCAATGGTGGACAGTATCGTGTTGCCATGACGGCTCTGTCCGGTATGGCCCTGCTGTGTGAAGGTTCGACTACTAATCGGGGAAAATACGCCAAAACGGTCCGCTCAGCGGTCGATTATCTGGTTGATATGTCTCAGCCGAATGGTTTGATCGGTTATGAGAAAGACTATCACTACACATACGGCCATGGCTTTTCGATGTTGTTTCTCTCGCAGATACTTGGAGAAGAAGAAGGGGCAGAGCGTCGAAAGAACTTGCTGAGAGTGCTGAATAATTCCGTCAAGTTCAGTGGCTACGCCCAGACAACCCGCGGCGGCTGGGGATATGTCTCCGCCAAAGATGGTGGCGATTTTGATGAGGGCTCGACCTGTATCACCCAGGTTCAGGGCCTTCGTGCTTGCCGCAATGCGGGTATTCCGGTTGCGAAAGAAATTATCGATCGAGCCAAGCAATACATCAAAGACTGCACTACTCCGGAAGGGGGGGTGCAGTATTCAATTCGCGGTGGTGGAGCCCGTCCGCCAATTACAGCTGCAGCAGTCGCCGCCATGTACAGTGCCGGCGATTATGATGAATCTACCCATGTCGAGAAAATGCTCGAGTTCTGTAAGGAAAACATTTGGCCGAATGAAGGGGGAAGTTCCAATTACTTCGGTCACTGGCACTATACACACTATTACTATTCTCAGGTAATGTATCGGGATGAAACCGTGTGGCCGAAGTATTTTGAGGATATTTCCCGACAGATACTTCCGAAACAAAATGCGTCTGGCGCCTGGAAAGAAGGGCATATTGGCGATGTCTACACCACCGCCATCAATGCTACCATCCTGCAACTCGAAAACGGTTATGTACCAATTTACCAGCGATAGCAAGGTAGGACAGGCTTCCAGCCTGTCTCATTGGGATACCCTGAAATTTGAAATCAGTTGCACGATTTAATTGGAAATTACACAATATATTCATTGCTTTGACCCAATTGATTTCCAGGTTGTGTGCCACTGGCTTTGCCATTGCAAATCCAACTTTTTATTGGGTCAGATTACAAGACAAATCGCTCACCATCAGGCTTATAATTCCAATGCACGAGACTACAGAATCCCACCCCAATTACCTGATGATCTTCTTCTGCCTGTGCGGACTGACGCTGGCTTCGGTTGTGCTGGATCTGTTTTCCAGTCCTTCCTGGAAGATCACAATCGGTTCTCTCGTGATGCTGGTCGCAGCAGCGAAAGCGAGTTTAGTTATGCTGTTCTTCATGCATTTAAAGTTTGAGCGAAACTGGAAATACGCCCTTTTGATGCCGACCGTTATTCTCTCGATGGGATTGATCCTCGCGTTCCTGCCTGATATCGCGATGCATTACTATCCGCTTGATGTCCCACAGGTAACGGAGACTATTGGACAGAACGCACATTGAGCCAATCATGAGGTTGCTCAAAACACAAGCACGAAGCGCAAGCGAGTGTGTCAAGATCTTCAGGACACATTCGCTTGTGCTTCGTGCTTGTAAGTATTGTTAGAGTACGTCTCGACGCACCCTGCGGTTTCGTCCCTCGTTAAATGTCGTCTCATTCTGAAACCCAATTCCTGTTTCACACTGCTGGACAAGCCAGCGGTGGCACACATCAACGACATTAATCAGTAGACAGGGCCTCCTGTTTTTTCCGTGTTAACCCTGAAAACGAATATAAAGGTGCAACCTCAAAACGTGTCAGCGAGGGAACGGTGTTCGATTTACAATCCCGTTCAGCTCTGATGTTCGATACGTCATGTCATTGCATGCAAGAAGTTGAGGACATCGGTAACGAGATAAAATCAAACCCACCCGGGTCATGACTGACTCGGCTCACCTGACTGATCATTGCCTTGTACTCAGAATCTTGATGTAACTTCTGCAATTCCTGCCTCTGGAAAAAACTTCAGTTGACTCATTATTGAGATTCCAGCAATATCCGCTCGCATTGATTAAAGACTTTGATCATGTTGTTCCTGACAAGCTCTTCAGGATGAAGTTGCCCAGGAAATTGTGACGATGAGAATAAGGATGTTCAATTCGTCATTTTTATCTCACCCATTAAATGTATTGGTCAGCAAGAGGCTGCCCTCCTCGATTCACGACGAATCGAATTACACCAAACTACAGTACCTACCTTAAGGAACATGACAATGAAAACTCTTCTGACCGGATTCGCGTGTCTGAGCCTTGTGCTCGCTCCGATTTTCTCGACACAGGCAGAAGTCGCCCGGACGACGAAAACAAAATCAGCCGTCAGCGACATTGCTCTTTCTAACGGCGGAGCCTTGAATGGCAAAGCTGTCACCGGACAAGGCCAGGCCCTTAATGGTGCGAAAGTTTCCGTTCGCCGCAACAATGAAGTCGTTGCCACAACCGTGACCGATGCCGATGGCAAATTCACTGTTGCCGGTTTGGACACAGGCATCTACGAATTGCAGGCTGGCGAAGGCAAGGGTGTCGTTCGAGCCTGGGAAGGTTCCGTTGCTCCCCCAACTTCAAAAAGTAACGTGCTGATCGTCAGCGGTGCGACAACAACTCGTGCACAGTCTGGATTGTTTGTCGATCCTCTCGACACAATCACACTCGGACTCTCAATCACTGGTGTTGCACTCGGTGCCGCTGCTCTGTCTGAAGATAACGAAACGATTATCGTCAGCCCGTAATTCTGCACTTGCAGAAGTTTCAACACAAAAACAGCACTCGCCCAATGTTTGACGAGTGCTGTTTATTATTTTACGACTTGATCAAAATCGATTGACCAAGAATTACTTCAAGAACTCAGCCGCTTCGTCGAAGAAGGAATCTTCGAGTTCCCGCATTTGGTCGACAGCATCTTTCAACTCGACAGCGACAATCTGTGTTCCTCTCATGGCTACCATTTTGCCGAAGTCTTTCTTCAATGCCAGATGACCGGCGTGCACACCGAGACGGGTTCCCAGAACGCGATCAAACGCACTTGGTGTTCCACCGCGCTGCAGGTGGCCCAGTGTGACCGAACGGGTTTCGATCCCCATGCGGTTTTCAATCACTTTGGCAACGTGATCGCCAATTCCGCCCAGTTTGACATGACCAAATTCATCGACTTCCTGATCTTTTGTCACAAAGCCACCATCAGTGTTGAGCTTGGCTCCTTCACTGACAACGACGATGCCGTAATTTTTGCCTTCATCGCGTCGCTTCTGCAGAACGTCAATCATTTCCTTGATGTTGACTTCGCGTTCAGGAACCATGAAATAGTCGGCTCCGGAAGCAATTGCAGAATAACAGGCGATCCAGCCCGCATGTCGCCCCATCACTTCGACGACCAGAATACGACGATGTGATTCTGCAGTCGTTCGCAGACGATCGATCGCTTCCATCACGATGTTGATACAGGTATCAAAACCGAATGTCTGATCGGTTGCGCTCAAATCGTTATCGATCGTTTTGGGACATCCGATTACCGGCAGTCCCTTTTCGCTGTACAACTTGCTCGCTACACCGAGGGTGTCGTCTCCGCCGATTGCGACCAGTGCATCCAGACCAAGATTGCCAAATGTTTCGACGATTTGATCGATTTCCGTTGGATTCTTGAACGGGTTGGTTCGAGAGGAACCGAGAATCGTACCCCCTTTGTCGATGATCGGATCGGTAAACTTAGGAGTCAGTTCGATATGGTTTCCCGTAATCGCTCCCCGCCACCCTTCCAGTAGACCGATACTTTTTCCACCCGCATTATCAATAACTTTGACGACGCCGCGAATAACGGCATTCAAACCCGGGCAATCGCCACCACCAGTTAACAGACCGACTTTCATTACTTCAATTCCTTAGAGTTTTCGAGGGGTTGAATTTCTACAAGGTGCCCCGCGTCCGTCATGACTCGGGTTACTCACGTTTTTTTGCGATGTTTGCAATTCACTGGTCAATGATGAAGCGAACTGACCCATGACTGACTCGGCTCGCCTGACATGACGATTCAACAGTGAGCATAGTGAATTGCTGCTGAGATTTCAAAACGTCCGTTCCAGGAACGTGGTGTCGATTTTACCATCTTTAAACGCTGAGTGGGCGAGTACACGTCGGGCGAGGGGGATTGTCGTTTTCACACCTTCAATGACGAATTCGTCTAATGCCGAAAGAGCAGCTGCAATGGCCTCATCGCGAGTTTCTCGATGCACGATCAATTTGCCGATCATCGAATCATAATACGGGCTGATTACGTAACCTTCATGAACATGCGAATCGAAGCGTACGCCAAATCCTCCAGGGACACGCAATTTTGTGATCTTGCCTGGGCAACCGCGATAATCGTTTTCTGGATCTTCAGCATTGATGCGGACCTCAATCGCACATCCCTGCGACTTGATATTCCGCTGTTTTAACTTCAATTCTTCACCGGCTGCGACGCGAATCTGCTCTTTGATCAAGTCAATTCCCGTCACCATTTCACTGACGGGATGTTCAACCTGAATTCGGGCATTGACTTCAATAAAGTAGAATTGATGTTCTTTATCGACGATAAATTCCACGGTGCCTGCATTGTAGTAACCACAGGTTTTGATGAGCCGGACGGCTGATTTACAGATATCTTCCCGAACCGACTTCGGCAGATCCGGAGCCGGGCTTTCTTCGATCAGTTTCTGATGCTTTCTCTGTGTGGAACAATCTCGCTCCCAGAGATGGACACAGTTCCCGTGCTGATCGGCAAGTACCTGCACTTCGACGTGCCGGGGGCGTTCGATATACTTTTCGAGATACACTCCCGGATTATTAAATGCTTTTTCGGCTTCCTGACGAGCGGCACTGAACCCGGATTTGAGCGAGATTTCATTCATCGCCACCCGCATCCCTTTTCCGCCACCACCAGCTGTTGCCTTGATGAGTACGGGATAGCCGATTTTGCCGGCTACTTCGAGAGCGGTTTTTTCATCGGTGACTAGTCCGTCACTTCCGGGAACGACATTCACTTTGGCATCGGCTGCAATTTTTCGAGCAGAGACTTTGTCTCCAAGTTGTTCCATCGCGGAATGATGCGGCCCGATAAATTCGATGCTGCATTCCCGACAGACTTCCGCAAAGTGAGCATTTTCAGCGAGAAACCCGTAGCCCGGATGAATTGCCTGCACATTTCCGATTTCTGCTGCTGAAATAATGCGATTGATCAACAGATAGCTATCACTGGCGGGAGCTTTGCCGATGCAATACGACTCGTCTGCGAGTGTGAGATAATGGGCCCCCCGATCCGCTTCGCTGTAAACAGCGACGGTCTCAATCCCCAATTCCCGACAGGCCCGCATGATTCGCAGGGCAATTTCGCCACGGTTTGCGATGAGTATTCGTTGAAACATAAAACAATCGTCTATCTGATGCAGTAGTCAACCAGATTTTACTGATGGAATTTGATAACCCAAACCGATGGATACGCATTTAGTATCCAACGAGTGGTTAGTTGGGCTTAACTTTAAAGAGTGCCTGGCCAAAATCGACAGCATCGCCATCTTTGGCCAGAATCTTTTCGACTGTCCCGCTGCATTCAGCCGGAATCTGGTTGAAAACTTTCATCGCTTCAACCAGACAAACAATGGATTCGGCTGACACCTGCGATCCGACTTTCACAAATGCAGGATCTTCAGGGCTCGGAGATGAGTAAAATGTCCCGACGGTTGGACTTTTGATTTCGATTAAACCGTCATCAACTGGAGCTGCAGTATCCCCCGATGCGGCTGGTGCACTTGATGCCTGAGCCGGGGCAGCGACCGGAGCCGCCATCGGAGGCATTGCAGTTGGCATCGCCTGCATTGGCATCGCGGTGACTTGTGGTCCCCGTCGCAGCCGCCACTGTTCGTCGCCGTTACGCAGGTTGACTTCAGTCACATCGTGAGCCTCCATCATCTCCATCAGCTCTTTCAACTGAGCCAGATCGATGGGGCCGTGAGTGGAATCTGGTTTTGGCTTGGATTTGTCGTTCATTTGCTTTCTGTCGCTCTTCGAGCCCTGAATGACATGTTAATCTTGCGTTTTGTAAAGATCCTGAGGATCAAGCCGAAAATATTCCTCGACTCAAAACCGCGTTATTGTCTTTGTAAATAATCGTAAACACGGACAGGATATGTCGCTACCCAACCGTATGAGCCTCGAGTTCACGAGACAATGAGGAGAGAACTTCGCAGCCACCTTTAGTAATTAACACATCGTCTTCGATGCGAATCCCTCCCCATCCTGGAAAATACAATCCTGGCTCGACGGTCACAACCATACCGGGCTTAAACACATCTTCCGATGTCGGACTCATCCGGACCGATTCATGAACCTGTAAACCAAATCCATGCCCCAACCCATGATTGAATTTCGCAGCCACACCATGATTTTCCATAACCTGGCGAGCGACTCGATCCACATCACTGGCCCTGACATCTGGCCCAATTGCCTGAATCGATTCTTCCAGGGCAGTTTTCACAACTTCATACATACGTTGAAGTTTGGACGAAATGCTACCTGTGACTATCATCCTCGTCAAGTCGCTGACATATCCTGTCGAAGTTCGAGCCCCCCAGTCGACCAGCATGAACGGAGATTCTTCGCAGCGAGTTAAGCCTGGACGAGCATGAGGCAGAGCGGCTCGCTCGCCAACAGCAGTAATGATTTCAAACCCGGCTCCAATGGCTCCGAACCGACGCATACCTTCTTCAAGTGTAAATGCTGCTTGAAGTTCGGTCATTTCGAGCATCAGACTCGACTTGAGAAATTCAAAGCCCTTTTCGGCCTGACGAACCGCTTCTCGGACTTGTTTGATCTCGTCAGCATCTTTGACTGCTCGGAGTGGTTCGACGAGCCCTTTGACAGGAATCAGGTCAGGTGTTTCCACCGCCTCGACCAACTGACCGGCTGCATCGTAGCTGATCGCAGTGGATTCGAACCCGCAAATGGGTTCTTTGGTCGCCTTGAGCACTTCGGCTGTCGTTTGCAGTAATGTTTTGTTAACCGGTCGAATTTCAGCCTGGATTCCTGGGCATTCCTCGGAGATCTGAGTCGTATAGCGACCATCACTGATCAGGATTTCGAAATCTTTGCCGATCAGAAACCAGCTACTGTCCCCGGAAAATCCGGTCAGATAGCTGACGTTGGTTTCATTACAGACCAGAAACGCGGGTAATTTTTCTTTTTTGAGAACCCGCTTGAGTTTCTCTCGCCGGGCTGAATATCGATTTTGCGGAATCATAGATGCTCCTCATGTTGCACAGCGAGAAGATACAAAACAGTAATGAACGCGAATCCCAACACGAACTAATTTTCGTTCAACATTCATTTTCTTTTAACGTGTCATTAACTTTCCGCAAGCCTGTTCTAGAGCAGATTCAAAAATTACCTGCTGTGTCCTGCAGGAGCAGGACACAGGGTATAAGGACATATGGTGTCCATGCGACTGCAGATACCATTTGAAAATGATCTATTATTTTAATGTCATTTACTCAAAGTGTAATGGGTGGCAGGGGTCGAACGAAGTGATGCCCCAGAAATTTCAACGTCCTGGGGGCTTCGCTGCGTTCCGATCCCAGACACTCAGATATTTGAATTAGCAATCAACTCAAATGAACTCGTTTCACCCAGCCTGTAAGCGGCCCCCTTTTATCGCGGAGTTTACTTGTGGCAATTGTCCCCGATTGAACATCCTGTGGTGAAAAGAAGAGAGAACCAAGCAGAATTTCCTGAGTCGGAATCCCCAGCCGGTCAAAAACTTCCGGGGAACGCAGCACGCCACCACTCGACCAATAATTGCGAATCCCATTCGCAGTCGCTGCCAGGAGTAGATTTTGGACTGCAGCCGAAGCGGCAGCCAGGTGTTCCATGTTTTCAAGGGATGCCTCAAAGAGAATTTTCTCTGGCAGTTCCGTCTGGGGCGGATTGGGCAACCAGGTCACCTGCACCATGCAGTCGGCAGTCGCGAGCATCCGCATCACATTGCTGCTGTCTTTTTCCATCAATTCTTCACGCAACTGACGGCATGCCGAATCATCGAGCACATAAAACCGCCAGGGCATCAGAGCCTTCAGTTCCGAGTCCTGCAGATGAACATCATTGGCAGGTCGATGAAAGGGTGCCCAAGCCGCCAGTTCCAGAATTTCATTGGCCAGCGATTTTCCGGAAGCAGGCAATGGCTCTTCTGCCAATACTTTTTCTGTACAACGTGCATGGACAATTCTGGCAAAAAGTTCAGAGGACATACGGCAACTTTAATATTCTAAAGAGTGGAGATCCCGTTGAATTCAAGGTGTCACCAACGGGTGGAGGTGAATCAGATTCCTGTTTAGTGCTCCATTCCAACTAAAAATCAGGATGTCACTGGCTTTGCCAGTGTATTTAATATTTGGGACAATCCGTTAATACTGACAATCCAGCATGCACCTGTGAAGAAACTACGACCAAATGGCATTAAAGGTTTTATTCTAAGCCAATTCAGCGTAACATATCCATGGGCATTAATGCCTGATTCCTGTCTTCGGTTATGTTCCTAACCACGTGATATCAGTTTGGTTGATACGATTCATCACTTCCAGTGATCCTTGAGTTCTGTTTTTGAACAAGGTTTCGTTCCAATTTCGCACTCTCTTGTGTCGATCAGGAGAAGCGTTCGACAACAGATTTGGGGTATTGAACTGGAATTGCCCATCGAATTTCCCCTATAACCGTTACAAGAGGTCAGGACAATCGACAGAGAGGCCATCAGTTTCATCCGAGATCGGATTCCCAAGCTATTCTCTTGGCATAGGGTCTCCGGTTCACCATAATTAAAGGCGCGACTGGCAAAAAATGAATTCTGATGCCATGATCTCTAGTGGCGTTCGTTACCAACAGTCTGCTCCATCACGTTTTAATTCTCGATATCAAGTACCGACAGCATTATGATTTTCAGACTTCTTGAACGTTTCGAGCAGACGGGCATCTCTCCTCGAGTTGAGAATGCATTGGTGACTTGCGTACCCATGCGAACGGAATCCCGATTTACGATCAGCCTGTTTGCACTGGCTTTCTGTTTAATTTCAAGCCTGCTGGTTCAAGCAACGCCCGCTTATGCTCAGGGCGACGGAGAACTCATAAAGGAAGCCGACCTCGATTTCCTCAAGCGCAAAAAATTCGAGTACACTAAAGCGCTCGGCACAACCAATATCACTCAGGCAGATATCGCACTACTGACGGAATACAATCGAATTCAAATCTTGCAGATGAGTCTGAAAAGCCAGCTTCGGCAACTTTCTAAAATCCGTGAACAACTCAAACGCGATCTCAACCTGCTGGCCAAGCCTCCTGCTCGATCCGTACTCCTGCCATTGATCATAAAGCACTGCGAACAATTGAACGAACAGCCGCTTCCCGTGCGTTTGAATGCCTGTTTGCTGATTACCGAGTTAAATGAAGAACCGCCAAATATTCCCAAGCAGATCCCAGCAACTCCGTTTACAGGAATCGCCGACCCACTGATTGCGATCATCTCGGAAAAAAATCAAAGTGAAGCTCTCAAAATTATTGCAACCAACGGTTTGATGAGATTGTGCCAGGATGGTTCGCCCAAAGTCGATATTCGTAGTCGAATTGCCGATGCTTTGATTGCGCAACTCAAACAACCTAATCTCAATGAATGGTACAAGCGATCTCTGGTCGAAGCGGTTTCACAAACTTCGGTTTTATTTGATAAAACACGTACGCCTTATATTGTGCAGACACTCGCCGAGATTCTGATTAACCCTATGGAACCCTGGACGGTTCGTGCCGAAGCTGCCAGCGGACTGGGACGGACAGAAATGAATCGGGAAATTAATCTCACCCTGATTAATTATGAAATTGTCCGTTTCGCCTATGAAATGGGTCAGCAGTATAATGCGAAACCGAATGCCCCCCATTGGAGACTTTGTGCATTCCGAATATACACGGCATATCAGCCTGAGTTTTCTAATTCGACAGCATTACTGACTCGTGTGAAAAGTGCTCCATTCACCGCATATCGAGCAGAGATTCAAGGAGCGTATGATGTTGTTCTCCCGTTAGCGAATGGGATTCTGAAACTTCCCCCCCCGCCGGGAGCTAAGCCTGTCCCTCCCAAAGTCTTGTCCGACCTCAAAGCATGGCTCGATGCCAATACTCCCGAGAACGATATCATCGGACCCAATACAAAACCGCTGAAAAACCCTTAATAACGAAAAAATTCGTGTCCTGTCGAGCATTAATTGTCGTTTGATGTGTTCCACTGCTGGCTTACTCAGCATTGAATAATCCGATGGGTGGCTGAGGTCGAAGCACTGCGAAGCCCCCAGACTTGTTTCGACTCCGCTTGCTGCAATTCCCCCCGGATTCGACACTCTCTTCCTGCCAGAGTTCCCTCTCAAATTGCCAGTTCCTATAATAGAGTGATACACCGATTCGGAACTCTTGCGCTGCTTTTATAAAGCAGACTTCAGCAAAATTGAAAGACACTATGTCGCATCAGCAAATTCATCAATACGAAATGTCGAACGGGATGACCTTGTTGATTGAGCATTTGCCAGCTGTCCGCTCGGCTGCCGTCACGCTCACCTTTCCAGCCGGAACCTCCCACGAACCAGCCGGAAAAAATGGAACGGCTGCACTCCTGAGCGAATTGATGCTCCGGGGGGCGGGTGATTTGGATTCCCGACAATTATCGATTGCTTTCGACAATCTCGGCGTCCAGTATTCAGTTTCTCCGGGCTGGTTTCATGTAACGATCTCCGCTGCGACCATCGCCGAGCGACTGCCCGAAGCACTGGAATTGATCGCCAAAGTGTTACTCGAACCACGGATGGAAGCCAATCATTTCGACATGTGCAAGGTTGGTCGAGAACAGGCTTTGCGATCGATCGAAGATGAGCCCCGTCAAAAACTGATGATCGAACTTCGCCGCCGTTGCTATCCACCACCATGGAATCGTCCGCTCGAAGGGACGATGGAGCATCTCGATACAATCACACTCGAAAATGTGACCGACCATTATCGTCGCTGCTGCGTGCCCGAAGGAGCCATTCTCGGAATCGCCGGCTATGTCGACCCGCAAACCACGCGTGCTCTCTGCGAACAACTCTTCGGCGGCTGGCAGGGCATCGCGCCGAAGCCGCTGACGGAAATTGAACCGAAAGTTCATCAGGGACATTTGAAGCACGATTCCACTCAAACCAACATTGGCATCGCCTACCCGGCTGTGCCCTATAATCATCCCGATTACTACAGCGGCTGGGCTGCTGTCGGCATCCTCAGTGGCGGAATGAGTTCCCGGCTCTTCACCAAAGTCCGCGAAGAACGCGGCCTTTGCTATGCCATCGGAGCCTCACTCAACACATTGAAAGAGCGTGCCCGAGTTCTGTGCTACGCTGGCACAACCAACGAACGTGCCCAGGAAACGCTTGATGTCACGCTTCAAGAACTGAAAAACTTCGGGCTCGATATCACCGAAAATGAACTGCAACGCTGTAAGGCTCGTGCAAAATCATCATTGATCATGCAGGAAGAATCGACCATGGCTCGCGCCGGTTCGATGGTGCGGGACTGGTTCCATCTGGGCGAAATCAAAACGCTCGATGAAGTCCGCCAGAAAGTCGATTCACTCACCATCGACGACCTGACCCGCTACGCCGAAGAACACTCCGCCGAAAAATTCCAGGTCCTCACCATCGGCCCCGAACCCCTCGATGTCCAGGGCGAAGTCGACATCAGCGAGCTGTAAGCTTTCCAGGGGTGGCTGGGGTCGTAGCGAAGCGGAGCCCCCAGAGGGGCAACTAATCTGGGGCTCACTATGTTCGACCCCAGCCAACCTGTCACCTGTTTGAGCTGAGAAATATCGTTCGAGTGAACAAAATCCCCCATTCGGGATTCAAGAACCAGACTCGGTTGTGATATTATCTACCCAAAGATTTTCCATTTGCAGACGCTGGCTCGAATGACGTTCTTCAGATCGTTCGGCCTGATATCAAGGATGAACACGATGAGATTATATAGCCTGATGGCTGGAGTGTTAGTTATTGCAGGTGCTGGTTCCAGTCCGACATTACTGGCTCAGTCGTACTCGTTACGTGAACCGCTTGCCGATACACGAACCCTGCAAGTGACTGCCCAGGTGCAGGGACAGGGAACTCTCAAAACCCCAACACAGGAGAAGAAAGACCTCGATCTGCCTCTCGAAGTGCAGGCTTCTCTCACCTTCTACGAACGTCGGCTCCCCTCAGCCGGGCGGGATGAGCGTGCCTGGCGATCCTTCCGACTTTACGACAACGCCCGCTCAAACATCAAAGTCAAAAATCAAGTGACCAACCTGACGCTCTCCTCGCTCGTCCGCGAAGTCATCTGCGAAGGCCAGCGGGAAGGGGTGCTGCTCTATGCTCCCAAAATGCCAATGCGACGTCACGATCTCGATTTGATCACGATTCCGGGAGACCCGCTCGCATTGCTGGCGTTGTTACCTTCTTCTGATGTCGAACTCGAAGAAACCTGGAAAGTTCCCGACTGGGCCGCTCAAATGTTTGTCGGCATCGAAGCGGCGACCTCGGTGGAGATGTCTGGAAAATTAATTGCCGTCAAAGATCAAATTGCCACGATTGAATTCAACGGAAAAGTCGCCGGAGCAACGATTGGAGCCTTGACAGAAGTTTCGATTAAAGGCACCGCAACCTTCGATATCGCCAATCAATTACTGACTTCACTGAAGATGGAGCAAGTCGAAAAACGATCCGTCAGCACCGTTTCTCCCGGCATGGAAGTGACGGCGAATGTTTCCTGGCAGCGCAAAGTCAGCCCGAGTGTGACGATTTCTGAAAATCAGATTTCCAACATCCCGTTCGACCTGCCCGAAATTTCAAAGCTGTTGTTGTTCAAATCGAAGCACTGGAACATCAGTCTGATTCACGATCGCAACTGGTATGTCTTTCAGGAAATCCCTGAAGTGGCTGTGCTCCGCATGGTCGACAACGGCAGTCTGATCAGCCAGTGCAACATCGCCAAAATCGGCAGCGCTGGACCGGGCCAGCATGTCGCACCCGAGAAATTCGAAAGCGATATCAAAGCTTCTCTCGGCGAATCGCTTTCAAGTATCGTCGATAAAGGTGTGGTCGAAGTGAACTCCGGCAACTACATCTACCGCGTCGTCGCCTCCGGCTCAGCCAATGGTCTGGAGATGGTCTGGATCTATTACCTGTGTGCCGCCGAGGATGGCCGCCAGGTTTCGTTTGTCTTCGCCGTCGAAGGCAATAACATCGAAATCCTCAACAGCCGCGACCTCTCGATGGTCGAATCGATCGAGTTTGAACCGGTTGGGCCGTAAATATTTGCACTTACAAATCAATCGGTGCCACGGCTCTGTGAGCCGTGTGAGTTACACTCGACAACCACATGCACGGCTCACAGAGCCGTGGCACAATTATAATGTCTTTTGTTTGAGGTCCATCCTATCGTAGAATATTGAATACATGAACGACCTCACCAGCATCATCTTTCGCAAAGTCTGGTGGCAATACGATGTGACCGACACTTCGTGGTTTTCAATTGTCTATCACTGGTTCAACATCGCAGAAGGCGTCGCTTGGGTTGTGTTTGCGATCCTTGTCCTGATGCGATTTTTACAGCATGGAAAATCAAAACTGGAACTCTGGTATGCGTTCACATTCCTGCTGTTCGGAATCACCGACTTTCGTGAAGCCTGGCAGCAATCTTCGCCATTGATCTGGATCAAACTGTTAATTCTGATCGCGTTGCTCTGGCTCAGGAAAGTTGTGCTGACAAAGTTCTATCCTGAGGCAAAGCTGTTTTGAGTCGGGTGTTATAATTGAAAAGGCGAGCCGTCGCAGTGATGCGACGGGTACGTTCGATCAATTTCGACGGGATAGTCGGGTATCAATCATCTCCACAATGATCATGACAAAAACCGTGCCATGACTGGCACGGCTCGCCTGACGATCGCCTTATTGTGTTTGTTCAGCTTTTCTAAAACCACCCCGAGGGGCAACCACATAGACGATACTCGAAAGTGCAGCCAGCAGCAGTCCAAACCACGCGAGCAATCCGGAGAGTACTGCGAAGCCGACCAAACCAGCGATCATCAGGCCGAGTGCGGTTTCGCGAACCCGGCGGCCTTCCGCTAACGCTCGGCAGCTGAGCAGCAGCCACAGAACGAATGCTCCGCAGAGAATCGTCCAGCCCCAGCCGAGACCAGTTTGCAGGAAGGTGCGAGATTGCACGCGGAGCGTCAATTGAGGATTCCCACCCACTTTCGAGAAGACAGTCACATTGCCGTAAGTCGGCAGGGTGACGGGAATCGAAAGTCCACCAGCGGTGGTCCACTGCTGTGGAATGACAGCAATTGGCTTCCCTGCCGCTTCACCCGATGCCCGCCCGTAAGAGACGACATCATCCTGACCGACAACGGCGAAGTCATTCGGCTCGACCTGTAGTTCCAGGCCACGCTGTGAATTATTCAACTCGATTTGATTTCGGATACTAACCCCGGAGTTACTGTAAAATCCAGTATTCGGCACGTCGGTGTAATAGTGATAAGGAACACTGCCGCCGCGAGACTGGTCCGCTGGGCTGCCGTCAGGCAATGTCGGTGGGCCACTTAATCCCATTCCGTTGCCAGACCGAGGCATGCCCCACTGCAGTTGATTACTGCCATCATCCCACTCAATTGTCGAGCTTCTCCACCCCAAGGGTGGACCATTCGGTTGAATTCCATACGCACCATTTGTGCTGTTAAAAATGGACAGATCACTGTTGCCATCGCCATCGAAATCTCCACTTCTTGAAAGTGGATCCAAGATGCCGTTGGAGTTGTAGTCGATCTGTTCGCGTTTCTGCTGCTTGAGAAACTCGGTGTTTTTGCGAGTGTTTTCTTCCAGTAAGGAACGGCGATTTTCGAGTTCGTTCTGTCCTTGCTCGGCCGCTTTTCCCTTAAGTGCGGGGGTAGTAGTGGACTGCGGTTTTGAAGGATTGAGTTGCTTCAAATCAAACCGCAGCTTCACATCATCATCCAGAGATTCGCCTTCAGCACCTGAGCTGGACTTATCGACTCCCAGACCGTAATCCCTATTATCTCGCAGGATATCGCTATTGCTACCGAGGATAAACATCCGGCCGCGAGATTGCGGATTGGCATTAAGAATTCCATTTTCTGCAGCAGATTGTCCTTCAAGTCGATTCAGACTCTCCACCGCTTCGTCAATCACCTCGACCTGCTGCTGACGTTGCTGATCGGAGACTCCAGTTTGTGCAGGAGCGTTTTCCAGTGCTTTCTTCAAACCTTTCAAGTTGGAAGCAGCCTGTAATTTCTGATTATAAGAGCTTGATTTTCGTCTCACAATACTCGAAAGTTCCGAGAGTTCCTGCAGTCGATTTCGCAGCCGAACTTCGCTCACTTCCTGACTTTCCGTCTCGTTCATATTCGAGCTATCTCCCCGAACAGCCGAGATGTAATAATCATCCGGCGTGCTCACTTTCCAGATCGAGTGCATCACAGGAATACCAAATTTCGCAGAGGCTTCGGGTGAAAGCACATCGGGACGTTCCAGCGAAATCGAGGTTCCCATCCAGGCGGAACCGAATCCGTGTGACAGTTTCCCTTGCGTTACCACCCGCACATCAAACGCCAAATCAGCAGCACTGGCAGGAGGGAGTGGAATCAGTTGGGCAGACTTTCCGTCAATCGTATGCCGGGTAGCCCGCGCGGCTTTGCCATTCACGAGAACCGATATCAACTCGGTCGCTTCCGGCAGCACAATCGGCAGGAATTGACGGCGTCGATTCTTCACCGTGTAAGTCGCAGTGGTTCGATAGGTTCCCTGACGATCAAGAATCGTCATCAGTTCTGCCAGGAAAATCGTAGCCGCAGGCGATTCCTGTTCTTCGAGCGGCTTCAATTCCCAGGAGGGAACCACTTGAGGCGTGACTCTTACAAATTCGACCGCCTGACGGGCAAGGTCTTCGGGAATCTCGATGGGTAACTCCCGTCGTGATACCAGTTTGGAACTGTGATTGGAAATCGGTTCGAGCGTTTGACGTCCCAGATTCGCCAGCACGACATAATGTCCCTGAATATCCAGTGGCGTGGTCGATTTGTCGTCCGCGTTTACGGCTTCCGTTTCCACAAATTGAAGTGAGGGTGTTCGCACAGTTCGGTCTTCAGGATACGGCACCGAGATGACAGCCGTCGCAAAGAATTGATCGCCGTGTGAGGTTCGCGTTTCCAGAATCCATTTTGTGCGTTGTTCATCCAGATCGACCGTGATGACCTGTCGTAAATCCGCAGCGGTGAATTCGATGCGATCCTTCATCCAATTCGGTCCAATGAAGGCAAACCGATCCGTCGCCGCTTTCGAGATATTCCACTCGAGCGACAAACCGTAATCAATCGAAGCTTCCGAGACAGCGATCAATGTCACAGAATCCGCCTTCACCTGAGCCTGTTCCCGTTTGAGTTGGATTTGTACATTCTGAGCAGTGCTCGAATTATTGAGAAAACCAATGCGAATTGGAAACTTGGCAACCGAAGTCAAAACAGACGGCAGCCGATCAGGAGCGATCGTTTGCGAGTTGCCTGCATCAGCAACCGTCAAGCCATACATCTCGGCTGCACCAACAGCCAGATACTCCGTCGATCGCGTCGCACCCAGCATACGCAAACCACGTACGGGAATACTTTCCTGAAGACTGTTTTCCTGCTGAATAAACCCGCGAACAACCAGCCGGACATTCCCCTGTCGAGGTTGAGAGAACAGAATCGTCAGCACGCCATTCGCCTGACCATCAGGCTGGGTAACAAACCAGTCCTGCACATCATCGCCATTAATTTCTATCGGCTGCATGTTTTCGGGGAGTTCCAGATCAACCGCCAGCCGCGCCGCTCCCTGCAGGTTGGCATCGACAATCGAAACGATGTGCGTTTTATGAGGTTGCAGATCGACCAGTGAGTACTGTTTTACATCGGCCTGCGATGGTTCGCGTTTGATTTCGAGAGTTAACCCCTGTGGACGGCTGGAGAAGCGATAGACACGCTGAATTTCGGAGATGGTTCGTTTGTCATCGAGCGGACGAAATTCGTTATTCTGCAATTGTCGCACGCCGTTCGTTTCGACGAACACGACATCGAGCAGAGACTCCCAGCCGACCGCCCAACTGCCAATCTCCCGAGTAATTCCCTGAGGGATCACATCCGGGCAGACAAACCGTTGACGCTCTGAAGAAACCGTTAATGGTGCGAACAGCGACATCGTGAGCAGAGTTCGGTCATCGACCGAGCGTTTCAGCAGTACCCGCAAACGTCCATCCGCCTGCTTTTGCCAACCGGCCAGATCTGCTCCTTCAAGTGATTTCAATGCGACATTCGCTGGCATTTCAAATTCGAGTTCGGAAAAACTTCCCTGAGCGATATCGAACTGGAACGTGTATCGCAGTTCGACGCCCACTTCGCGAATGAGCACCTGTCGTGTCGATTCGCTGGAGAGGAACTGCAGTTGAGTCGTCGACACCTTCGGCTGCCAGGCAATATTCAACGCTCCCCCGGCTGTAATGGCGAACTCGGCAAACGTCTTCCCATCCCGTTCAATCAACTGATATGGAATTGAACCTTCATTAATGCGTAACTGGAGATTTTCCGCGGGCAGTTCGAACGTCATTGCTCCAGAGGCGACCGGCAACAGATTCAACTGAAACTGACCAGCGATTCCAATCGCACTGGCCGGGAAGCGGAACGTTGCATCGACCAGATGCACCCCCTTGCCAGCAATTAAGACAGATGGACTTTGATCATTATCGATACTGGCCGCCACGGGTTTGCCATCGACTTCGACCTTGTCGAGCAGCAAGGCTCCTATGGGCAGAGGAACCAGTTGTTCCTGATTTCGATAACTGCGGATGACATACCGGGCTTTCAGTTCGACTGTATGATTTTTCGCATTCGCCTGACCGGCTATGATCCGAGCCGAGTAAGAGGCTTCGCTCAGTTGGAAGTCAATCGGAGACGATTCCAGAGTATCATCGGGATTCGCATTCTTCCACAACTTCAGATAAATATCTTTCGGCACATACACCCGCTCGGCTGCCAGGGGAGAAGCTCCCTGTTTGTAAGGAAAGACGAGCGGAATTTTCGCAGGTTCTGGAGGCGGACAGGGAATGATAATCTCCGCCTGTTGTGCGGGAGGTGCCTGCTGCATTGCCCGTTGTTGTTGCGAATTCTGTATTTGTTGCACCGCTTGTGAAGGCTGATTTGTTTGCGGCATTACAAATTCGTCTGCCTGTGCCTGAACGTCCGAGGAAGACGCAAGGCTCAATGCACAGAGAATGGCAGTCGCAGCAATCGATTGACGAGTGCTCCACAACCACCCACAAACTTTACGGCAGCAGTAAGTCAGCAGTTGAATCAGCTTGAGAGCAATCCACAGGTAGACACCAACCAGCACTCCCAGCAAACATCCTTCAACGAGCGAATACGCAATTTCGGGGATGATACCCGTCAGTGCGATCGGAATGCCGACCATCGCAACGACTACAGCGGCCCGCAGGGCACGGGAGGCGTCGCGAATCAACCAGAGCAACAACAGTGCAACCGCGGCAATCAACCAGCGAATCTGACTGGTAAACTCTTCCGAAATTATCCGCACATTCGCAACCGAAGAAGCCCGAAAACTCTGCAGCCGGGTGGTGATCATATTACCGGGGATCTGCAATCGGATCGGCAGTGAGAGGAGGCCGTCGTTTCGACTCTGTTGAACGTTATTTTGGAAAATAGAGTATTGCAGGTCGTTATTGGTTCGAAGTGGCAATTCCTCCCCAAGAATTTCCGACTGTTGTTTCACTTCCGATTCTTCAACCAGTCGTTCATTGACGAGTTGATCTTTATTTTGCTTCCGAAAATATTCTTGCTCACTAAGTTTTTTATCTGGAGACTGTATCTCAAATTTAGCCCCCCATTTCGCTAATTCTTTTTCAGACTTCAGTTCTGCAGCTCTGGCTCGTTTGCTTTCCAAAGATGACAACAATTTTGCTTTTTCCTCAGATGTCGGCTTGGTTTCCATTGGCTGTTCAGCTCTGGGTGGTTCGGGACCGCTCATTGGTTCGGGAGAGTTGGCCGGCCTGTCTATTGTTGATAATTCGCTTTTCAGGGATTCAGAAGACGTTGAACCGCGCATAGACCCTGAATCAAAATTCGGTGCTCTTCCAAAACGATCACTCTGTTCCTCCCATTCAGAATCCGCAACCATGCCCTCTGCCCCACCGTAATATTCATCTGTATAATCGGATGTCGGTGCTTTTGAATAGGCAATGTCACTGGGACTTTGGACCGATTTCGTCAACAGCAACGAAAAGATCCCCAGGCTGCCAACCACAACCACACCAAACAAAATCCACAAAGTGGGACGTACTTCGCCCGATTGCAATGTAATCACGCCCATCTGAATTAATTTTGTCAGGCCGATTGGAATCAGCAGCAGGGCAAAGCCGATTCCAAAATTCTGAGCGAGTGTCGTCCAGCTTTGCGAACGGATTTTTTCGATCACACGTCCCAGCCAGGTGGACGTCGAATGCTGCTCGGCTAACTCCACGTCATCCGAAACCGGCATCACGATTGACTCTGAATCGTGATGTACTACCCAGTTCGTCACCAGTACATACAGCGGTTGAATTTCTCCCTGACCAACCTGAATCGCAAATTCGGGAGCAGGAATCGCCTGCACTCCGAATCCGGTCTGAGAATTCTCGTTCGCTTTTGGAGTGTAGAGTAGTCGCAGTTTCCGTTCATAATTTTGCCCCTGAGCCGGCGGGACGGGAATGTGAAATCCATCCCCATCTATACGAGCAGTGACCGGAACATTATCGACAGTAGCAGACCACAAACGGGCATTTGCAGGCAACTTGACCAGCAGATTCTGCACGCCGACCGCAGCAAACGTCAGCTCAGCCTGCTGCTGCATTGTAGAGTTTTGCTTCCAGACGGTTTCGATTTCGAGCAGTTGGCCAATGGCAGTTGGAATCGGTGCAGCCTCGAATTTATCGATGGATAAAGTCGCAGTCGCACCCGGCTCGATTAAATGATAACCAGCCACGACTCGCTTGCGCCCTTGTGAAGATGCGATCGGCATGTCAGCCGGGTCCACTGGAGAGACTGCTGTCCCTTTGGCGTTCAGCACCTGCACATCGAGGTACTGATCCTCATCAGCCAGGAACGCAAGATAATCATCCTGCAACTCGGCTCCTTCAAAAAAGATTTCCGGAATCACAATACCCTCATCACCTTCACGGGGAATGACAACCTGAAGTGAAAGCGGTAAGACACCCGTGAGATACCGATCAAATGTCAAATTCCAGATTGTCTGGTCATCTGCAGTAGACTGCTCCTGCCGCGAAATCCGAAACGGTCCTCCGGCTACGAATTCCGCAGTCGTTTCGAGTTTCTTCGGCAGCGTGACACGCAGGTTCCGCAGACCTCCGCCGCTGATTTCCAGTGTCGCCTGATACGAGAGCATCACACTGTCTTCATCGGCATCGACGAGCGTCATTCGCGTTGCATTGAAGCGGGTCGGCTTGCGTTGAATCTTAAATTCACCACCGATATGGGCATTCTGATAACGATATCCAAACCGCTCATTCGGCGTCCCCAGATGAGTTGGGTCCATCCCTTTCACATCGACCGGCACCACATCGAGCCGAAAATCAGCGGCGACGCTGTACGAGCCTTCCAGAATTTTCACGTCATCAATTCGAATTTCCGGTAATGCGATGGTCGTGGCCTGCTGACCAAGTTCAGCATCCTCGAAAGGTTGATCGACGGCAATCGAAATCGATCGCGTTTGTCCCGGCTGTAACGGTGGCTGCAGAGGAATACTGATCCGCGATCCCGCTTCCCCCTGTGAAAGATATTGCCACTCCAGTTGAGTCCCTTCAGTTTGCACATCCGCAATCGTCCAGCCAGCTGGAAGATCGACCTTCAACTCAAACAAAGGTGCAAACAGAGACTGCAGCGTAAAGACCGAAGACAGATGCGAAGTCACTTCACTGATTTCCAATCGATGCGAAACCGCGGCCTGAACTTCTCGATTGGTTTCGTCCGAAGTAATCCGAAAAACAAACTCGGAATTCCAGATATCATAAAACTGTATGGGGCCGCGAGGGGTATAATCATCAACCGGCTTCCAGCTTCGCGTCGCAGGTCGAATGCCATCGAGAGTGAGCGTCTTGATGCGAATTTGAGAAGGTGCAGAAATTGCCAACCCGCCCGTATGCGTTGTTGCTCCTTTGAGTCGGAGAGAAGCGACCGTCCATTCGCGTTCCTGCTGAGTCAGTTGCACGCCATGCATTTCGATGCGTGCCCGCTGCGGGATCGGTTCCCGGAAGGTGAGTGTGATTAATGTCCGCTTCGGATCTTCGGGATCATCCTGCAAATCCCAGGCCTGCAAGCCTGGCACAGAGACGGATGTGATTTCCAAACTGTTCGGCACTGTGAATTCGAGTCGCGTAAATCGTTTGCCATACAGATCGATTTGCGTCAGCGTCTGCCAGTCCAGACTATCCCGCTCGACACCAATGGCATACACGGTTTGAGCAAACACGAGCGATTCATCGAGCGATTCGCCCAATGCATCGGTCCACCGCAGTTGAATCACTCGCATGCCTCCGGTTGGAATCTTCACGGTCCGGGCAACCGCTTCGTCCTGCTCGGTTTCGACTTCGGCTCCGTTAACTCGCAAATGTCTCCCCTGAGCTATGGCGACTGTCATCGAAGAGGCCACATTGGGGAGCAATGTCATTGAAGCCAGTTCGTCGGTTCCAACGCGTGAAATTGGTACGGACATTGTGAGCGTTAAAGATTTCGAGCCGACAAAATCGCTCAGGAATGTCAACTGCTTTTGTTCGCCACGCATTCCGAGCGGAGCGGGTTGGTTATCAAATGTCGCTGATAACAACGAGACGCCCGTCAGAGGCAGAGGCAATGTCGCCCAGCCGGTTCTCAGTTTTGTCAGTCGACACTCGGCTGTAATCTTGAGTGTATCGCCAACGATTTCGACATTGTATTCAACATTCTCCAGCACAATGCCATGCGGCTGATCGCTGTCCGGTTCGAGAACCTCATCCGACTTTTTAAGCAGGTTTTCAAACGTCGCCCGATCGACCAGCACTCCCGGTTCCACATGCGACCAGTACTCCGCCAGCGAACCTTCTGGGACATAAATGCGTTCAAAGTGATCATCGATCGTTTTGCGTGGTACCGCAGCGTTTTCCTGAGCCTGGAGCGAAGCTGAAGAGGAAGCAACCAAGCAGATGCAGGCCATCATACACAAAAATATTGAGAGGGCATGATGATAATAATTCATCGATGGGTGGCGGGAGCGATCCCGCAGGGAAGCCCCCGAGTCTGTCAACTTCCGGGGGCTTCCACTTACGTGGAGCGCCCCCGCCACCCTTTGCGATTCAGTATCAATAGTGTATTTATTGGAATATGCCATCGACTTTACCGCCTTGTGATTATTAACGATTGCGTTCGGAATGAATGATGATTGAGTTCTCATACATCACCTCCCGGAGCAGGATCGTCGTGTATCGATTCCGGCGGAGTTTCATCGAGTTGAGTCAGTTCTTCCGATTTCGGAAAACAGCAGGAGCGAATTTGAAACAGTCCACGTACAATCCAGATACCCGCGACAAACACAATGCCGTAGCGAGCCGAGTACACCAGTTGCTTGATCACTTCCGGAGCAAACTGCAAACCTGCAGCCAGAGCCGCAATGACTGCCAGAACGACCAGAATCTTGTTCTCCCAGCTGGTTTTCAGCAGCACGAAGGCCAGCACCAGCAAGAGCACCGTCATCAATGCCGTCACGTAATGTCGATTCCAGTAAGTCAACTGCAGTGTTTCTCCACTACCAACAGCAACAAACGTGTATGCTAAGCCTTCCGTTGGAAAATTGACGGCTCCCATCGAGTTACCCGCCCACTGATGCTGATCATCCTGAGAGTAAGTATCGTCAGAGACGCCATATTCGAATGAGATTTGGGAATATCGCTGCCAGCGTTCATAAGGTGAACTCACGCGGATCGGAATAAACGTCCGAGGCATCCAGACAATACACCGGCTTTCCTGTACGACGGCAGAGTTCTGTCCGGGATTCAACACGCGAGGCACAGAAAATTCAACTGCTCCCCGCAAGGTTGATTCCGATAACGGACTCGCCTTCATCAGATATTGCAGAGTCAGTGTGAACGACTCGTCCGAGTTCTTGCTGCGGGACACATTGACCACATAATTCGTCCAGCCCGTTTCGGTCGATTTTTCCCCCTTCTGTAACTGACGCGTTTCGCCATCAAGCAGAACCATCATCGGCTGAGCCGACTCGGGCAATTGAACAATGAGACGCTGGCGTTGACTCGATTGGATTTGCATTTGAGACCGGACTGCCAAGTCGGCCGATGTTCCCAGCACATATTCGCTGAGCATTTTCGAAACAACCGTACTCACTACCTCGGCCACTTCAAAACGCGAAACCTGCAGTTCCAGGCGAATCGGATCGTCATCGGATTGGACCGGATATCGAAACGCCTGATGCCCCTGCTGCGGCAGCATCGTCAATTCCCGCACATCAATCGGCTCGATGCCCGTACCCATCCCCTTGACGGCTACCGATAAAGCCGGGTCGGTTTGAATGACGATTTCACCAGTCGAGCGCGTCAAATCAATTCGGTCTTCTGCTCCTCGTTCCCAGCCAAGTGGTTTGGGGATCAATAACGATTCCGAAAGCTCGGCTGCGGACTCCTCTTCTTCCTCGGTCGCATCCCCAGCTTCGCCCGTTTTCAGGGAGAGATCATAAGTCATTTTGAATCGTTGACGACCTGTGACAGGTCGTTGAGTCTGGATATTCCAAATCACCCACGGACTCTCTTCATCACTTGCTTGAGGCGATTTTTGCTGGATAGGCACCGAATTTTTATCGGCGATTTCAATTTCGATTTGATCGCTGAATTCTTTAGGCACTGCGATGCGGAATTGATCGATTCCTGCGTACTGCACAAGGAAATCGAGATAAGCCGTCACCTGAATTCCGGAAGGCTGCACCTGAATCGTGCTGTAAGTTTGAGCGGTCAGACGAGTCGGGCGGCGAATAATGCGAACGGGAATTTCGACAGGCCGGGTTTGAAATTTCCAGGCTGCTCGCACCTGAGTGTCCGAGGATTTATACGGGATTCCATTCACAGGAATCGGCTGAGCATTCTTCACCTGATCTTCATTGGCGGCCAGTTCAATCGCTTCAATCGTATACGCAATAATCCGACCCTCTTCCTGACGGATGCCGACCGGCTCTATCTGCGGGAGGTTATCGAGCGAGGACGCATCGGCTTCCATGTATTGCTGTGGGGGAGGGATGTAGCCACGAACCTGAATGGAAAGCGTTCCCTGGGTCCGCTCTTTTAGAACGACCGTCAAAGAATTGCTGGCTTTTTCGTGTTGAAACTCCGACATCTGCGGACAGTTTACCCCGAGCAGTTCGAAGTCAGCCGGCAGCTTCAACTGCAGTTGAAAGACACCTGCTTTACGAATGGTGTATTCCAGTTGAGACGTCAATTCAATTCGCTGCTCGCGGAAGATGACGAGATTATCGTGCTTCAAATCGAGAATCGGCTGGACCGGTTCGAATCGAGCGACAAAACTGAACGACGGCGAGAAGTAGCGATAAGCCAGCTGGGCGGCTCCTTTTTCTCCCAAGTCCGTCCGAACCAGTCCCGCCTGTTCTTCGACGACGACCGTCAGTTCATCGCCGTGGGTCAGACGAATCTGTCCCTGTTCGCGAGTCACATCCAGACTGTGAACCCCATGGACAGCTTTATCTTCTCCAATACCGGCCAATGTGATTGGACCATCCGGCAGCGAGCGTTCGGTATGAATTTCGACGGTGCAACTGGAGTCGACAGCCGAGAGCATTTTGATGTTGATAATCTGCCCTCGATCTTCCTGCTCGACGGTCCAGCCTTCCAGACGGGCAGAACTGGTGACATCGAGAATGCGATGCTCCTTCGGCACTGCAATTCTTAATCGATCCAACTCTCCCCGTAGCACGCGATATTCGAGTTTGGCTTCGGTATGAATCAGTCCGTCGGCTATCGAGATTTGCAATTGATTGGAAACCGTCGTCAGCAAATCCATTTCCGGACGATCGCTCATATCCGGCACCCAGGTCGCGGTAATGCTTTTTGTTGCTCCCAGACTCACAGCAATTGTCGAGCGATTCTCAGCAGCAGGCTGTGTCGGAGGAATTTCGATATGTCGCGGCGAGATACTGATTTTCTGATTCGATTTCGGAATCGACAATTCAAACGTGGTGATGCCGACCGGGGGGACTTTTAATTCGAGAGAGGGGCCACCTGGAGACTGCGTGATCCGCTTGAGCAGTTTCATTGTAATGGTGTAATCGCCCGCTTTCGGGAACAGGATTTCGTAAGTTCCTTCACCCGTTCCCCGCAGCAGTACTTTGTTTTCTCCGTCGGTCGACACTTCCCCGACCGCGGCATCGGCAAAACTGATCGGCAGCGACGCCCAGCGATCTTTCAACGCCCGGCACTTCAACACAGCCGTGATTTCCGCAACTTCACCATTCACAACTGCTGAATAACTGGCGGTGGAAAGAATGGCCGGGTTGTCCAGTTTGTGGGGTGTCTGATTCCCCTGAGCCTGCTTGACCAGTTCCAGATACTCTTCATAAGAAAGGACCACTTTCGATTTGAGTCGATCAATCACATCACTTAATCGATCGTAAGGAATGTAAATCAGATGATCGACCGGACGGGCAGCCTCAGCTGGGGGATCTTCCACCGCTGCAGGATCCACCACCGGCACAGGTGGTTCATCCTGCCCTAGAGCTGGACTGGCGAACATCACCGCCAGCATTGAAAAGCAAATCAGGACAGAGTTCAAACAGAGGCGAGCATTCATCGAGAACCCCAGTAATTTCTTGGAGCAATAGAAATCGATATTTTCCGCCAATTGCGCGTGCAATCAGCCGTAAAAAATCGATCGATATCGGGAAAATTCAGTTCAAAGAGCAATTCTCGGCTCAATCCCCCAGCGATTGCCAGAGACTTTTGACGCGATCGAGCCAGATTTACCTTAACCTATGACGCAACCAGATTGCAGAATGTTTCCCAAAATTCCGTATTTTTACGGATCGCTACAGATTCCGCGAGAATCAGCAGTATTCCCGTGGCACAGGTATTGAGTTACTTTGGAACTCTTCCAGCCATTATGCCAGGCGTGTATTCTCAAGATTCCTGAACTTTTCAACCTCGGTCTCAGGCAAATCAGCAATCACCTTGAGCCGACGTTCGTCGATTTCATCTGCACCGATAACTCTCAGATACTCAGCCACAACTCCCGCTTCAATCCAGACAATCCCCGCTCCCGCCCAGTGACGATCCTCTCCATTCTTCTTGACCCCGGAAACCCAGTACTCATCACCCGATTCGAGATCAAAATAATTCGCGGAAATCCCTTTCCCATCAGCCCGCTTCAACGCTTTTCCATTGAAGTACACCGTCCGACCAGACTTCGAAAGTTTCACACGAGCAATCCAAGCCGGCCCCTGATCATTCTGGCCACTCTTGAGTTCGATGTATTTCAGCATGAAATTCTCGTATTGCATTTTGACGGGATGGGCCAGACGCTTGCGCCTGTTTGAAGTAGTCACCAGAAGTCGTGCATTAAGAAGATGCTTTTGTATAAATCTCAAGCTAGTCAGAGGTCTTCAATTTTGGATTGGACAACGATTTCCACTGAGTTGCAATAGTTATCCACAGCATTGAAACCAGCCAAACTAAATATCCTATTCTGATTTCGTCAATAACATAACCAATCAAATATGACAGGGTGATCAGTCCACAACACATCGCAGCTGAGACAACAGACACAAATAATACGCTCGATTTAATAACATCGCTTTTCACTAAAATAAGCACAAAGGCTATGGCATGAAGAGTTAAATACAGAATTGGCACGATCATTAGCCAATGACGGTGTTCATTCAGTGGCAATGTTACCGTGACATGAATCATCATCACGGTGAATCCAAAACCGTCATAAGTAAATTCAAAATGATCTACAAATGGCAGAAACAGACTGATCGTCCATAAACTCACTGCGATCTTAATGTTGATGTTTTTTTGCCTTATTGAAAAAGACATTAATAAAAGATCCTTACTCACTCAAACTCATCATAATGCGGGATCGGCCCTGTCCGCTGGCAGAGCAGAAAGTCATTGACATCACGTGAGCAAAGCAGCCGGTATGTCATTTCCAGGAAGACAAAGCTCATCGAGCCCAAGATCAGGCAGGCCCACAGGTTATCGAGGGGCATCATCACCAGCATCATAATTCCGGCAATTCCATACAGCACGATACACAACCATTTAGCGACCGAGCTGCCTCGATACAGCCAGATCATCAGCAAAAGCGTCAGCACAAAACGGACGATGCGGGGAGGCAATGTCTCAAGCCCGTGGAGACTGACATAAAAGTAAATCACAAGGGCAGACATCAAGAGAACTTTTACGATGCTGTTGACCAGCAGTTTCCTGCCCCATGCGACATCCGCAATTGAAATTTCTTCTGTCATGTCTGCAATCCCATAAAAAAACGTTCCGCACAGTCAATGACTATACGGAACGGATATTCTAATGTCAGCTTCGCCTGCGAATTACAGACCGGCGATTTTTGCAATCAGGTCGGCTGTGCGGCAGGAGTAGCCGTATTCGTTGTCGTACCAGCTGAGGACTTTGACCATGTTGCCATTGATCACGCTCGTCCAGCCGGAATCGAAGATGCTGCTGTAAGTGCTGCCCACGATGTCGCTGGAGACGATCGGGTCTTCGTTGTAGTACAGAATACCCTTAAGAGGACCTTCAGCAGCTTCTTTCATCTTGCTGTTGATTTCTTCAGCAGTCACTTCTTTATCCAGAACGGCAACCAGGTCGGTCACACTTCCTGAAGGGACAGGAACTCGCAAGCTGATACCAGTCAACTTGCCTTTGACGGATGGCAGAACCAGTCCGACAGCTTTGGCGGCTCCGGTTGAAGTTGGAATGATGTTCAACGCAGCAGCACGAGCACGGTGAGGATCAGAGTGATACTGATCGGACACGCGTTGATCGTTCGTGTAAGCGTGAATGGTCGTCATCAGACCGCTGGTGATCCCGAAGTTTTCCTGGAGAACCTTGGCCATTGGAGCCAGGCAGTTCGTTGTACAACTCGCATTGGAGATGCACTTGTGATCGGCAGTCAGCTGATCGTCGTTCACACCCATCACAACAGTCAGGTCGACGTTGTCTTTGGCAGGTGCAGACAGAACGACTTTTCGGGCACCCGCTTCGAGGTGGCTGTCGTATCCGGGCTTGCCATTTCCAGCTCGCGAAGTGAAGAATCCGGTTGATTCCAGAGCCACATCGATATTCATTTCTTTCCAAGGCAGTTCAGCAGGATTCCGCTGAGCGATGACCTTGATTTTCTTGCCGTCGACAACGAGAGAATCGCCATCAACTTCGACAGTTCCAGGATAACGACCCTGAACGGAATCGTATTTAAGGAGCATGGCGAGAGCTTTAGGATCGCCCAGGTCGTTAATTGCGACAATGTCGAATTCTTCTGGACGAGCAGCCATGGCTCGAAAAGAAATACGACCGATACGACCAAAACCATTAATACCAACACGAACTGCAGCCACGGCGAGTTCCCCTTTCTGGTGTTTCTACACAGAGTTTTCTCAAAATCCCGGAAACAAAACCCGGGCACGGCACCATACACAGGAGTACCGCATGCTTCCTTCATTAAGGCAGTGAATAAGGAAGTATATCGCCAAGCCGATGCCTGCTCAACTAACTCACGAGGTCGCAGGCAACGCATCAACAGGTTCAAATCACTGGAGATGAGAGGAAACGAACCTATTTACATACAAGCACGAAGCGCAAGCGAGTGTGTTTATCGATTTCGACTCACTCGCGCTTCGTGCTTGTAATTTCATATTCTTTTTGGGGGATGGCTGGGTTCGGGGTGTAGCGCAGCCCCAGAATGTTCAATATATTCCAACCTCAACATCATACTGGACGCCTCTCCAGAACCGTTTATGATGTCGTAAGCCAAAAATCGACATGCTGAACTGGATAATAAAATGCGACTATTAATTGTCGAACCCTCAATAGCCACACGATTTACGCCGATTGCCCTGATGCGTCCGGTCTTTGAACTACTGTGTGGAACTCGTTCGCTGAGACAACGCCTGCTGGAGACATTGCCGGTCAATCAGTGGGGCGTGATCGTGCGGGACGAGTTGCAGACTGTCTATCAGGAAGAATTTTCGGAGGCAGCCGTCAACGATTTTGCCTGGATCGATGCAGAGGAGACTCTTATCATCGATGGCACCTGGCTGGGTGATCCTCGAATTCTACTTGATTTCTGGGAGGGCGAGTCCGGTAAACAAGTAGACGATTTCCCATTTGCATTTGTACGACGCCCTGGTGATTCCCAACTCAGCACGCTCTCAGCAATTGTTCATAAGTGTGACAAGAGTGATGACTCGGCCTCGGTTTCAAAACCTCATCTGCAGTTTCCCTGGGATCTCATCAAGCATAATGGAGACATGATTCAACTCGATTTCGTATTGCTGGCCGAAAACTTGACCTGTCAAAGTCAGGATGTTTCCGGATTGTGCAGTCGGGAATCCAATCCCAAGCAAATCTTCATACACCCAACCGCAAAACTGGAACCGTTTGTTTCGATCAATGCCGAAAACGGGCCAGTCATTGTGGATGAAGGAGCCATCATTCAATCGTTCACGCGGTTGGAAGGTCCCTGCTACATCGGCAAGCAGACACAACTCTTCCGCGCCAACATCCGCGGGGAAACTTCGATCGGTCCAGTTTGCCGTGTGGGGGGCGAAGTCGAAGCGAGCATTATGCAGGGATATTCCAATAAATATCACGATGGATTCCTCGGACACAGCTACGTCTGCCCGTGGGTCAATCTGGGAGCATTGACGTCCAATAGTGATCTGAAGAATGATTATTCCAGTGTGAAATTTCCGCTGGGGACGGACTTTATTTCGACCGGCGAAAAGAAAATCGGCTGCCTGATTGGAGATCACGCCAAAACTGCCATCGGCACCTTATTTAATACGGGTTCGAATGTTGGTGTGATGTCGATGGTCCTGCCGGCTGGGAGGCTTTGTCCTAAGCATATTCCCAGTTTTACGAGGCTATGGCATGGCAAACTGGATGATCAGGTCGACTTCGAGGCTGCTTGCCAGACCGCACAAATCGCCATGAGTCGGCGTGAGCAGAAGCTGACAGATTCTCAAATACGATTGCTGCACGCGATTCTTGATCAGACTAAACAGGAGCGTGAACTGGCGATCAATCGGTAATGCAATACTTTGCCCCGTCAATACTGACGTTTCTTCGAATGTTTGGAATTTGTGGGTCATCAGGGTTTCCAGCCCTGCGGTTCCGGATGCCCTGGAACTGACCTCGCGTTCAGTACGAGTTAGCATAGGCAATCAATAATAAGATTGCAATGTGATGCAGTCTCCACACGTTTGATGAGTGCAGTGAATCATTGGGATTGGAAAGTCGACATCCATTTAATTGAAGAAGACCCAGGCATTGGCATGCTCAGGCCTTCTTATTCAATCTGACTCTGGGTTTGGGGCAGTCACCCCGGCTTTAATAAACCCCGACAGTCGTTGTTTTTGCGAAGACGTGATAAGGTCGCACGCCGCTCACGCCATCCCAGGGATATTTTTCGTGTGGGAGTTCGCGTTCGCCTTCGTCCCGTTCGAGGAATCCGGGGATGAAGAGTTCGTCGGTCATTGTGTAAAGTTTGACACGACCCGTTTCATCATAGCCAACCAGTTTCGTGTGATCATCGAAATCAACCACTTCGACAGCTGCTCGCGGTTGCGGCGCGTAGTAGGTGATTTTGAAGTTGTCTTCCGGAATGAAAGGTTTTCCGCAGGCCAGGCCCATCAGTGTGTTACCATAGGTTGGAGTGATATAGACATCCGGTCCGAGCAACTCTTCACGAGCAAACCGATACCATTGCTGAGTGAACTCGGTGCCGCCGCAGAAAATCCCTTTGATGCCCGATTCGGCGATGCTGGACCCTTCATCCATCAGCCGCAACGCCAAGGCCTCCAACAGTTTAGGAGTGGTGAACATGCACTGGATTTCATGGCCGGCTGAGAGAATCGTCATGGCCTGATCAATCACATGAGCCGAGTATTCTTTGGCTTCCTCGATTTTGCCTTTTTTGATCAGCTTGACGACCCAACGAGGATCGAGATCGACACAGAAGCAGATCCCGCCGCGGGTCTGACACAAATGCTCGACAGCCAGTCGCAAACGTCGGGGACCGGAAGGGCCGAGCATCATCCAGTTGGCACCCTTGGGAAAAGATTCATCTGGAAGCGTTTCACTGAACTGTTCGTAATCGATCCGAAAATCGTCGACGACACATCGGCTCTTGGGAATGCCGGTCGTACCGCCGGTTTCGAAGGTGTAAGTTGGTTTGTCCCACCATTTCTGGGGCAGAAATCGGCGAACCGGGCCGCCACGTAGCCAATCGTCTTCAAAGAGCGGAAATTTTTTCAGGTCATCAAAGCAGTTGACATCTTTGAGGGGATCGAAATCGTAGGTTTTGGCTTTTTCGAGCCAGAAGGGAGCCCCCAGCTCAGGATGGAAGTGTAATTGAACGGTGTCGACCACTTTTTTGTCGAGCGTTTTTTTCGCATTTTGAGCCAGCGACTCGAGTTCAGGCGAGAGTGATGCGTTTGTCACGAAGGAATCCTGTGTGGTGAAGGTTGATTGAATATTGAGTTATTTGTCTCAGTTTAATGATATCGACAAGTCCCTTCTCCCTGAGGGAGAGGGTTTGGGTGAGGGGGAAACGGGCTTGCTCGTTTTAAATCCAAAAATGAACGCTGAAGGAATCCCCTCATCCGGCCTTCGGCCCTTCTCCCCAAGGAGAAGCAAAGGAAACTGCTCCCCGGGGAGAAGGAAAGATTTCGCTCCCTGAGAAGATATTGTTATCAGCAGATTTTATGCAGGATTGAGTCTTTTTCCAATTCACAAGAGCCTTTGTGAGGGAATCCGACAAGAATAATGAGACTCAAAGATGGTGTTCATATCGAGATCGTCTTGCCCTGTTGGGCGATTTTCGACTAAAACTCGCACTTCATCACCCGGGAGGGGCCTGGGTTTCCTTGGATTTTTTGCTGAATTGAGGGGTGGCATGGACGCCAGCACGCATCCTCTGCACCGATTTTACGCCCGAATGACACCATTTTTGCCGGAACGACAGTTTCTTGTCTCCGCCTTATTGGGTTTCGTGTGCGTTTTCTGGATTCATCTGTTCGTCACCACCTGGGGATTTAGCTCGTCCCTCGGATGGGCAGTCGGCTTGAGCGCGCTGATCGCAATCAGCCTGCCCCGACCACAGACAGCACTTCTGCCTCTACTGGCCACGGCATTGCTATTGCTGCTGACCATTACCTCCTCATTCTGGTGGACCGGTTGGGAATCGGTATTATCCGAGGCAATGGTTGACCAGTCGATTGGCTCTTTGCTGATCGTGACGATCTCCCACTGTTTTCTGATCTCACTGCTGATGGTTTGTGGAAGCTGGTGCCAGGAAAACAGTTCACAAGCTTCAGAAATCTCTGCAAAATCATTACTCGGCTGGGCCTGCGGAATTGCCATTTCTGGACTGATTCTCTCTGCCATCTGGCCAACTTACTGGACCGCCAGTTTTGCCTGTCTGGTCCTGGTGGGCTTGTCGATGACTTCAGCCCGCTCAACAGAGACGGCTTCTGAAACATTTACGAGACAGAGATCACGCGGCCGCGATTCCTGGATGTCTGCACTCATTTTATCGATGGGACTCGGGCTGCTGCTGCCTGCTCTTTATCGATTCCTCTGTCAATTGCAACCCGAAACGGCCTTTCTGTTTTATGCGATCATTGCATCATTTTGTTGCAGTTGCAGTCTCGCAGTTTGGGCCGAACGTCGTGTGCGATTGATCCATGTCGCAGCTTTACTCAGCCTGGTGATCGTCGCCTTTCCGTTGTGGGTGCGGGGTTATCTGGCCGTTTCGGCTCTGGTCTCTACGGTTTCAGTCGCTCTGTCACTTCGAACCTGCATGATCGTCCTCATTATACTGCCAGCCGGTTTATTGGCCGGGCATTTGCTGGCGATGGCTCGTCGTATGTCATCCTGCCAAAATGGAAAATCTCAATTCTGGTTGCCAACAATGCTGCTTTGCGGACTGACTGGAGTGACGTTTTCTCAGACACTCATCCCTCTAATTGGAGTCCCTTTCACTGCGATGGTTGTGATTGGAATTCTGCTGTCCGTTGCCTGGGGAAGCTATCAGGCTTCGCGACAATTTACATGGACATATTCGAGGAGCCGATCTCAGAAAATCGGAGCTAGCCTCATGTATGTTGCTTGTCTGTCGATGTTGCTGGCTCCGCTGACTTACTCACCTCTACTGGCTTCCCGTGCGTTGTTCTCCACTTATGCGTTTCAATCCTGGAGATCAGGAACTCAGCTCTCCGAATTGCCAGGGCTGGATGATGGGCGTCTACTCAAGTTGACTGAAACAAGCAGTGGAACATTATCGTTCTGGAAGCATCAAGGCGAACATGTGCAAATTCGATCCAATGGAATTCCGCAGGGACGAATCAGCCTGAATGCTCAGCTTGTGCCGCAACCCACGGGAGCATTGCTGGGAGCCGTTTTGCCGCTTTCGATGCACAAGGCTCCGCGTGAAGTGTTACTGATTGGACTCGAAAGTGGTCTCAGCTTACAAACAACTCTTGAATTTCCGGTGATGAACGTGCACTGTTACGATGAACGTGCCGATGTGTGGGAAGAAATGAAAACGGGAGTGCTTGCCAAAGCGATGCAACCCGCAACAACGGATTCCCGCGTGCATTATCGAACTCTTTCGCCGGCAATGGCTGTTCGCACTCAGTCACAGACTTACGATGTGATTATCGAATCGCCCCGACACTCCGCCAGTTATCTGGGCGCCAGTCAGTACAACGAAGCTCACTACCGCCACCTGGCGGAATTGCTGAGCGAAGAAGGAATTTATTGCCAGCGATTCATCTTCTCAGATTACGGCCCCAGTGTGCTGACCAGTCTGGCGACGACCATTCAAAATTCTTTCGGCTACATGACCGCGTTCGACACCGCTCCCGGTGAAATTCTGTTTGTTGCAGCTCGCAGTTCAGAATTCATTCTCAGCGAAGGCCTGATTGAGCGAATTTCTACGCCTCAAGTTCAACGAGCATTGTCACACGTCGGCTGGGACTGGTCGGTGGCAATGAATCTGGCTCGTTTTGAACTCGAAGATTTACAAAGCGTAACAGACAAAGCGAAAGCCTCCGTCTTCACGGGCACCGAAGCCTTCGGGCGTTGTGTTGAAATGATGCGGTGGGGCAACAAGTGGAATGAAGTCCGCGACTTACTCGCCCAGAATCCCAAGCGATTGCTCAATCACTATGCAGATCAAAAAGAGACCGATGATATTCTGCGACGCCTTTCCGATGTCGCTGCGCGGGAACAGGTCCTCGAAAAGCATCCGGATGAATTCTGGGTTTATCGCAAGTCGGTCAAAAAACGATTGCTCGACAATCCTCGTTCCGTCATCGAGCCGGTTAAAGGCGAAGGCATCCAGCAGAAAATGCATCCGGAGGACAAACGTCGTCTGAATTACTTTGAAACGCTCGGCGAAGCGACACAGCAGAATCCCTGCCATTTGAGTGACTTGCTGAAGGTCGAAGAATTCGAACAGCCGTTCGACCCACTGATCAGCCATTTCCTGCATGCGGAAATCGCGAAATTGTATCAGCGATGTGAACCGCCTGAACCCGAACGCGAACTCGAACACTGGCTCTATGCCGTTTACTATGGCGGACGTCAGGAACGCTCGGTTCGTGGGATTCATCGAGCTTTGGAATTGCTGAATGAAAATCAGAAACTGGATCCTCAGGTGAAATACGATCATGCGAATGCCCTGATGGAAATTCTCCGAGTTCGTTGGCAGATGCGTCAGGGACACAAGGATATTTCTCAACCGGTGCTGCTGATCGACCTGAAAGACTCACTCGAGCTGAGTCAACAATCGTTGGCAATGATGCAACAGATCGCCGAAGAGAACAGTTTGAATTCCGCTGAGACGACAACCCGCGTCAAACATCTCGAACGAGCCTTGCTTCGCACCCTGCGAAGTTATCGCACCGAAATGCTAGCCAAGGCTTCAAGCCTGCCAATACCTCCTGCTCAACAAAATAATGAGTAGAGCACTGACAGCCAGGTCTTGAACCTGGGATAACTTCAATGCACTCCATTGGTGTGTATAACAATAATTGACGAATCCAATTCGTCGTAAAAATAAAGCCGTCGAGTCTTCTGAAGGTCCTGGGTGGCACGCCCAGAACAAAGTGATGGGCGTGGTGGTCATTGGCTACCACGCCCTTTTTTCCTCATTCAACAAGGGCGAGTCGAGTTAGCTATGACTCGGGTATTTTCATGATCGTTGTGCATAAACAACGTATCCTCAAGTTCCTCGCTGGGAAAGATGAGTATTTGCAGGCTGGGTTTAAACGAATCTATGAAGCCCTGTTAGTCAATGGTCATTTTTTGCGTGGATTTTATTTCGTTATCGCTCGAAGTCAAGAGGTTTGCACAAGCATCGATTCGCCTTGAATCATCGCCAGTTAACGACATGCGAGAAACGCCCCAATCACCCTAACGAAGATCAGCGTTTGCGCACTCTCTTCCTGTGACTGCCCCAATTTTAAAAGACATCAAGGCACAAGCCACTGCAAGCAGCCAGCCCAAGACGAGGGCGGTATAGACGACTGACTTTCTCGCAGTGAACATGGGCACTGAACCGGACGCGTGAGTTACGCGCTTTGTTCCGTCTGGAAGTTCATACTATGCTTCATAGTATGTGAACACATTCAGCAGGCGGAAGTCACGGCCAACTCTATATTTGTTAATGACAGCATTAGGTGGAATTTCCAGAATGTGACTGGGAGAAAGTGGTCCTGGCCCGATTTGCCATGAACCAAACTTGAGCGACGAATAACTCTTTGGGCGATCGTTTTCTATAAGTTGATGGTATTCACTACCAGAAACAGCCATTGCGAAGTAGTGACCAAGGATGAGCGGAACAAACGATGTGCTAAAGCACAGGACCGCTGCAACAGCGAGTACTTGACTGAGGATAGACCGTGTTTTCATTGCCACCTCATTTCCTCAGAAGTGAGTACAACCTTTGCAAACTAATTATTGTTCGGAAGAATTTACTGTAAACCTGACTGCCTCACATCAAGCAGCGTTGCGAATCACAAGAGGTTTTCCTTTGAGGTTTGTTATTTTCAATAGTAACTTTTTGAAGTTGCATTCCCCAAACGTTTCTTTCGCGGCAAACGTTTCTTTCGCGGTCAGTCACACTCCCTCCTGTGGCTTCTTAATCCAGTGAATTCTGCACGACACTCTAAGAGACTCGCTTTTATCCATCCCAATAATTCAGGCTATGGTTGAATAAATAGAAAATCAACGCAAATATTGGCACTCCCCAGCCCCCAACCGCTTTCTCTCATTTTTCATTCGCCAAACGGGTTCGTTCACGGTAGGATAAGAAGCTGGTGAAAGACTAAATCCGCAGCGTTTGGAGAGTTTCTTTTCTCATTTTGGATGAAGACTCCATCGCTCGCACAAAATAGCGACCTATCAACGAAATGATTGAGGAGAATCTCCAGATGGTTCTAGTTTCAGAGTGGACAGAATCGACCTTTGATCCCAAGGGTGAAATTCCAATTGATAAAATCTTCAAGTCTGCCATCAAGCTGGGTTGTTCCGATATTCACCTGCAGGTCGATCGTCCTCCGATTTTCCGTATCAAAGGGGGACTCCGCCCGCTGCAGATGGATCCGATCAGTGAATCGCAGATGATTGAACTGACCTTTCCGATGATGGATCAGCGTAATCTTGATATTTTCCATCGCGATGGCGGGGCCGACTTTGCGAAAACGCTGATTGTCGATGGCGAACCCTGGCGATTTCGTGTGAATTTGATGACCCAGATGAGCAAAATCGGGATGGTGGCTCGAAAAATTGAACGCTCGATTCCGCCGTTCGAAGGGCTGTATCTGCCGCCAATTATGGAAGAGCTCTGTAAGTTCGATCAGGGGATGGTTCTTCTGGCCGGGGTGACAGGTTCGGGTAAGTCAACGACGATTGCCTCGATGCTCGACTGGATCAATCACAATTACAACAAGCATATTCTGACGATTGAAGACCCGATCGAATTTATTTACACGTCGGATAACTGTCTGATCAATCAGCGGGAAATCGGGCAGGATGTGATCGACTTCCATGTCGCGATGAAACATGCGGTTCGTGAAGATCCGGACATCATGCTGGTGGGGGAAATGCGAGACCAGGAAACGTTTGAAACGGCTATCCATGCTGCGGAAACTGGTCACCTGGTGTTTGGAACCATCCATGCTTCGAGTGCCCCGGGAACGATTTCCCGTGTTCTCGACCTGTTCCCTTCCTCAATGCACGCAGCGATTCGTGCGAGTATTGCGATGAACATGCGGGCGATTGTCGGTCAGAAATTGCTCAAGACGATTGTTGACAAACCGAGCCGCGTGCCGATCGTGGAAATCATGCGATTCAATCCGACAGTTCAAAAACTGGTTCGCGAGCATATGGACGAAAAACTCTCTGCCGCCATTCGTATCGGTAAAGACGAAGGGATGCAGCTGTTCAACGACAGCCTGAAACACTTCATCGATTTGGAATACGTCAGTCGAGCCGACGCCTTCGAGATTTCGCCGAATGTCGAAGAGTTGAAAATGCGACTCAAAGGAATCGACGTCAAAGCGGCTGCGATTCTGTAGTTTTGACGAGAATCTTTATGTACATGTGAATTTTGAGAAAACGGGCCATGAAAGTTTCTTTTCTAATTTTGACGGGCAAGCATCAGGGGAAAACGCTCACCCTGCCTGCTGATGTCGTGATCGTTGGCCGGGACCCGCAGGCTCACATCCGTGTGAATTCCACAGAAGTGAGTCGGCATCATTGCGAAATTCATGTCCGTGGAACCGATGTCATTGTCAAAGATCTTGGCAGTCGCAATGGGACTTTCATTAACGGGGAAGCAATTTTCGGAGAAGTACCCATACATCCGGGCGACACGCTGCATGTGGGCTCGATGGTATTTGAGCTGGCAGGAAAAAAGAAACCTGTTCCTCAAAATACACCGGGAGTCCGCAAACCGCCTGGGGCTCGGGCTGCAGCGAAAGCTCCCTCCGAAGATGAGCTAATTGACTGGCTGGCAGAAGATGAGCCGACACTCGATGCCGACACAACGATTATTTCGAATGCCGATGCCTCGAAAATGGGTTTAGGAGGGAAGCCGAATGGTGATGACCATACTTCCCTGGAATCTCCGGTGCTGGTTCCACGCTCGACATCAATAAATGTGAAACCGATTGAAGAAAATTCCCCCTCTGGTGAAGCCGCAGACATTATTAAAAAATATTGGGCCAATAAATCTTAACCCCAGTTAATCATTATTTCACAGCCATCTGCGAGTGTCATCAGACCCAATTCAGATGGGAATTCGATGATAATACCGCAAGTTGTAGAGACATAGACTCTAAATACATCAGGATTTTGTATTCCGTCAATTCGTAAGGAAAGAATCGATCCTGTCGAGTTTTGTCTCGAACTCTCATCAAATCAAATTTTTCCCATCTGTTCGCTCTGGAACTTTCGCCAGAGCGATTACAATAAAAATAATCGTCCCGATCATTCAATCGGATGACGAATAGATTCCCTCATAATAACGCTCCCTCGATTTACAATTCTGGATTGAAAGACTTTGATTCACATGCGAGACATTATTGGCCTGGTTCTTGGTGGAGGAAAAGGATCGCGACTTTTCCCGTTAACAGCCCAACGTTCGAAACCAGCCGTTCCACTGGCGGCAAAATATCGTTTGATTGATATCCCGATTGCCAACTGCATTAACAGTGGTGTCGATCGCATTTATCTGCTCACGCAATTCAACTCGGTCTCACTGCATCGTCACATTCGCCAGACCTATAACTTCGACGGCTTTCATGGCGGGTTTGTCGAAATCCTGGCTGCCCAGCAAACCATTGAAGGTGCAGACTGGTACCAGGGAACAGCTGATGCTGTCCGCAAGAATTTGAAATACATCCAGCAGCCTGGCATTAAGCATGTCATGATTCTCTCCGGCGATCAGCTTTACCGAATGGATTATCGCGATATGCTCAAGACCCATTTGGATGCCAAAGCCGATGTCACGATTGGAGCTTTGCCGGTCGATCGCGAAGCCGCTAAAGGTTTCGGAGTCATGCAGTTGGACGATAACTATCAAGTGAAGGGGTTCGTCGAAAAACCGAAAACCGATAAAGAAATCGATTCTGTCCGAACCGACCCAGCCTGGATCGATTCCCAGGGAATCGAAAGTAAAGGACGAGATTGCCTGGCCAGTATGGGAATTTATCTTTTCAATCGCGATCTACTGGTGGAATTGCTGGAAAAGACCACTCACGAAGATTTCGGCAAGGAAGTCTTTCCGATGGCAATTGATACCAAGCAGGTCAATGTGCATCTGTTTGATGGCTATTGGGAAGATATCGGAACCATCAAATCGTTTTACGATACGAACCTCGAACTGGCCAATCCGAATCCGCCCTTCGAATTTTATCGTCCGGATTCACCCATCTATACGCGACCGCGATTTTTACCCGCGACTAAAGTCAGCGGCACCTACATCGATCGCACCTTAATTGCCGATGGCTGTGTCATTGAAGAAGGGACTCGGATCGAGAACAGCGTGATCGGCTTGCGATGCCGCATCGGTAAGAATGTGACGATCAAAAATTCGATCATCATGGGAGCAGACTATTTCGAGTCAGAAGCGGATACCGACAAGCTTATGTCTAAAGGGACTCCCATCATCGGAATTGGTGATGGCTGCGTGATTGATAAGAGTATTATCGATAAAAACTGCCGTCTCGGAGAAGGTGCAATCGTCGCTCCAGACGGACGTATGGATGCGGATTTGACCAATCCGGAACTCTACATTCGAGATGGAATTCTCGTTGCCCCCAAGGCGACCACCATTCCACCGGGCTGGAAGATTTCATAACAGTTTGTGCCTTTCAACGTACAGCTATTGAAATCTGGATGGATTTCATCGCTAAGCAACAGGGCATATTTACCCAAAAAGGTGTAAACATGTCCTGTTTTAGTTTTTCGCATGCGAATTTATTGATATAAAGAGAGTCGACAACGAATCCCATTTCGATATTCATATCGATCTCTTAATGCATTGGAATGATCCGGGAAGTTCTGAGCTTCCGTTCTATGCAGACCCTTTTCTGGAGTAGTGCGTCGATGAAATACCAAATAGCTGCTGTGATTGCGGTGCTGTCGATTTCCATGGGAAGTCAGGTCTTCGCGAAAGACTATCAAAATTATAGAGAGGCCTGGAACGCAGGTGCAGGCTTCATGAATGCCGGCAACTTTGCCGCTGCCCAGGAACCGCTCGAAGCTGCATTCAAACTCAGTGACAGCGACTTAGAGAAAATGCGAATTCAACGCGCTCTGGTTGCCTGTTATCGCTTATTGCCGGAGCCAGAGAAGTTTATTGAATGCAATGAATACATCATCCTGAATTCCGATCACAATGCCACGAAATCGGTAACCCGAAGCTCTCTGCTGACCTTCATGTTCCAACGCGGAAAAATCGATCAACTCGAAGATCGATATCAGAAAAACATCAAAGACAAAAAGCAGGAAGAACTCTCTCACTTCATGCTCAGTGAACTTTACGGACGTTACAAACGCAATGCGGCTTTGTCGATCAAGCATACCGAGGAACTCGCTAAGCTAACCAAAGATTCCGGCGGCGGGATGACGGCCGCTCAGGTGGCGGAACTGGGACGCCAATATCTAACCTCCAAAAAATATAAAGAAGCCGCAGAAGCCTATGAAAAAGCGGCCGGCCTGGATGAACGAACCGCCTCCTGGAACTGGAAGGATGCAGCCGGGGCCTGGATGAAACTCAATCAACCGGAAAAAGCACAAGCCGCGATCAAGAAAGCTGAAGAACTCGGCCCAGATACCCGGAGCGATCAACTGACTTACTACTGGCACAAATCACTGGCCGACTTGCTACTCGAACTCAACGAACCCAAACGAGCCATCCCGCATCTCGAAGCAGCTCTGGAGAAGACAACCATCGATGGCTATCGCAAAACCTGCGAAGCCGACCTTGCCCGAGCCCGAAATCTCGCTCAGTAATTTTCCAAAAACATCTTAACCCGAAGCCTCAGCAAGCGGACGGCATCCGATTCGCTTTTGGAGTAACAGGAGTAGTAGTGTGTGTCTCGACATGCCCTGCTAATACTAATTAGTTCGGGCATTGAAATCACTGATGATAGACAATACTTATTATTCAAATTACCCTATATTTTCTTACCAGTTAACCGACAAGGAAATTGGCCCGTCACTTCATATAAATAAATATGATTTGAATATTGGTGTATATTTTGTATTGACTCTAAGATATGTATCTGTAATTTGCATGATCGCATTTGGGTTATACTTCATAAGTATAGATGTTTTGACAACCCTTGTTTCAATGCTGACTTCGTTATTTTTGGCGTATGTTTTTACTTTAAAAGCAAAGCTACTGTTGCAATCCATACCGATGTCTCTAACGTATCTTGGCGATATGAATAGTATAGTCATAACTCGATTAGATCGTCGAAAGTACAGTTTAAAACATATTAAGGCCATTGCTTATCAAAAGGTTGGAGATTCTGATATAATTGTGAATTTCACTGCTTCGGATGCTGACAACTCAAAGATTAATTCATTTCAAGTCGTGATGCGACATTCTGTTGATGATGTATTAATATTCTTAGCCATCTTGCAAGAAGCAAATATTGATATTAAGGACAACAGTTTTTAACTATTCAACGGCTCGGCCGCACAACATACTCTCTCGAAGCGATTCCCTAAAATGAATTCACCCGACTCTCAATTATGTTCTGGTTCACAAAGTTTAACTCAGGCTTTAGAATTCATTTTCGATGATAATCAATAACTCAACTCCAGCGCCTCACACAGAAACGTCATCAACGGCGTCCCCGCACGAAGTCTCTCGACAACCTGCTTCTGAAAATCTTTGCTGGTCACATCCTGCTCTTCAAACTTCGAAACAGCGATGAAATCTTTCCGTTTGATCTCTTCAATAGCCGGGTGCTCTTTATCGAAACCCTTGGGGGGACGAGTCAGTTTGTCACCCGCCATTTCAAAATGAGCGGCAAACTTCTTCTGAGTAATCGCCTTCTCCCAGACCTTCGGCTCCTCCGCAATTTTCTGACGAATCCACAGCAGGGGATCCCGTTCCGGATGCCAGGTCCCCACCGCAATAAACGAATTGCCCGGCTCGATATGCAGATAACAACCCGGCGCATGAATATTCCCGCCCGCTTCGTGCCGAAACTGCATGCCGATATGTGTTTTGTAGGGCGTCTTATCGTTTGAAAAACGGGTATCCCGATAAATCCGCAGGAGCGAGCCCCCCATTTTTTTCGGAATCGCTTCCAGAAACGGAGAAATCTTCTTCAACGGCTTCTGCATCGCCGTAATGAATCCCAAAGCGGGCTCCAGATAAAACTCTTCATACCGCTGCTTATTCTCTGCTAACCATTCCCGCTGATTGTTCTTCTTCAGGTCCTTCAAAAACTTCAACGTATCGGTAGGAAAACAGGTCGTTGTTTGCTCAGCCATTATTTTCTCCGTTGTAGGAATTACGGAATCTTGTGGAATATTTTATTTAGTTGGATAGCCCCGAAAGATTCTTTCGGGGCGGCGCAGCCGCAAGAAACGTCTGAGAAATCTACCACATCAATCTGAAGTCTTCTTGTGGACTTCGTCCACCCAGATAGCGGAGCGATCTGGGCTATCCGTTCCCAAATTGAATCCCCCATAAAACCATCTGATGATTCAATCATTCCTTCATTTCTGTATAAGTTGATTAGAGTCATACGACGGCGGCATTTCCAGTCTTGCCCCAATAACGCGCTTGTAATCAAGCTTCTCCAACATTTGCGCTCACTGCAGACTGTATCTTTTGACGCTTCAGTTCTACAATCGGGCGTGCTGATGCTGATGATATTCGATGATGCATCCTTCTGATTTTCAGCGTTTTTCGATATTTTGCCCGTTTTCTCCTCTGTTTTCGTGATACCTGAGTCATGGCTAAAGATTTTCTCGCAGATGTTCGCGACCACTACGATGTCATTGTGATTGGCAGCGGCCTGGCCGGTTTGACCGGGGCCAATGTCCTCGCCAAACAGGGCTATTCCGTCCTTCTGCTCGAACATCACTACCAACTCGGCGGCATGGCGACCTGGTTCAAGCGTCGCGGCGGACACATTTTCGACATCTCCCTCCACGGCTTCCCCAACGGCATGGTCAAAAGCTGTCGCAAGTACTGGACAAAAGAAATTGCCGATAAAATCGTTCAGCTCAAGGGAATCCGCTTCGAAAATCCACAGTTCTCGCTGGAAACCACCTTCAATCGCGATGATTTCACCAAACTCCTGATCGACAAATTCCAGGTCGAACCGCAAACCGTGCAGGATTTCTTCGACACTGCCCGCAACATGAACTTCTACGACGATCAGTCGATGACGACTCGCGAACTGTTCGAAAAGTACTTCCCGGGCCGGGATGATGTCGTACGTCTGCTCATGGAACCGATCACCTACGCCAACGGCTCGACCCTCGAAGACCCAGCCATCACCTATGGCATCGTCTTTTCCAACTTCATGAACAAAGGTGTGTTTACCTTCAAAGGCGGAACCGATGCCCTGATTACCGAAATGCGGGAAGAACTGATCAAAAACGGCGTCGACCTGCGTATCCGATCTCTGGTCGAGAAGATTGAAGTCGACAAAAATCGCAAAGTGACCGGCGTCGTCGTCAACGGAAAACGGATTGGCTGTACTGCCGTCCTGGCCAATGCAAATATCAAATCGACAATCCTGCATCTGGCTGGCGAAGAGAATTTCGATCCGGAATTCGTCGAAGAAGCGAAAGCGGTTCGTGTTAATAACAGTTCCTGCCAGGTTTACATGGGACTCAAACCGGGAGTCGGTTTCGATTACTGCGGCGATTTGCTGTTCCACTCAGAACATCGCGGGTTTGATATCGAAGCGATGCTCAGTAAACAAATCAGCAGCCGGACGTTTTCGTTTTATTACCCCGAAACCCGTCCCGGCTCCGACCGCTGGCTGATTGTCTCCTCAACAAACGCCCGCTACGAAGACTGGGCAAATCTTTCGGAAGAAGATTATGAGCGGGATAAGAAGGATCTCTGCGAAAAAACTCTCGATTGCCTCGAACAATACGTCCCCGGCATTCGCGAAAAACTCGACTGGGTCGAAGCCTCCACGCCGCGAACTTTTAAGCATTATACCCGCCATATCCAGGGGTCTTCCTTCGGCACGAAGTTCGAAGGCCTGAAGGTCAGTCAGGATCTCCCCCAGCAGATTCAGGGCCTGCATCATGCCGGCTCGGTCGGCATCATCATGTCGGGCTGGCTGGGAGCCATGAATTATGGCGTGATTGTCTCCAACGAGATCGACAAATATCTCACTCCATCAGCAGCCACGATTTAATCACAGGATGTCACTCCATCTGGTGCACGCTCAGAACGAAGTGAAGGGCGTGGAATACGCTCCCGACCACGCCCTTCGCGTGGCTCCTGTTGTTTATACATAACTCTCTTCCCTTCTCCTTGGGGAGCGGTTGGCCGAAGGCCGGATGAGGGGATTCCTTCGACGTTCTTATTCAATCAACACTAAACTCCCTCACCCTCTCACAGAAGGGGAGGGGACAAAAACCAACTGATTTCTCTGGAAGATGGAATCACCACGCCCATCACTTCGTTCTGGGTCGTGCCAGCCAATCGACAGTTAACAATTTATTTGTCATGCAGTTTCCGTCTTTCCAGAGAACATATTTGAATTCTTCGTGTCATGGATTGCAAGTATCTGCGAACTACACATATCACAGATGCGGGCGTATAATGTGAAGGATATCAATTCGATGAAACTTCCCTCGCATCGGTTATCCATTAAGAAAATTATAAGGTGAGAAATGATTATTGTGATGCGACAGGATGCGTCCCGCGAAGCGGCTGAAGATGTGGCGAAACGAGTCGAAGCTCTTGGTTTGAAGCCGAATCTCATTTTCGGGGAAGAGCGAACTGTGGTCGCAGTCATCGGAGATGACCGGCGAAAAGATCGCGAGAAATTCGAGTCCTGCGAGGGCGTCGACAAAGTGCTGACTATTCTCGCAGAATACAAAATCGCCTCACTGGAAACCAAACCCGAACCAACTGTCATCCGGACTCATGACCTGGTCATTGGCGGCGGCAATTTCGGAGTGATCGCTGGCCCTTGTTCAGTCGAAAGTGAAGAGCAGATTCTCGCATCGGCCCGGGCCGTCAAAGCAGCTGGGGCAACCGGACTACGCGGCGGAGCTTTCAAGCCACGAACAAGCCCTTACTCATTCCAGGGTATGAAAGAAGAAGGCCTGAAACTGATGGCAGCCGCCCGTGAAGAAACTGGCCTGGCGGTTGTGACCGAAGTGATGACCCCCCAACACGTTGATCTGGTCGCTTCCTATGCCGATGTCATGCAGATCGGTGCCCGGAATATGCAAAACTACCATCTGCTGCAGGCGGTCGGAGAATGCGATAAACCGGTCATGCTCAAGCGGGGAGCCTCGGCTACGATGGACGAATTCCTTCTGGCAGCTGAATACATTCTCGATCAGGGCAATCAGCAGGTCATGCTCTGCGAACGCGGCATCCGCACGTTCGAAACGCACACTCGCTTCACACTTCCCCTCGCTTCAGTGGCTTACCTGAAATCAAAGACTCACCTGCCAGTTGTGATCGACCCCAGCCATGGAACAGGCCATTCAAATCTTGTCCCTTCCATGTGCTCGGCTTCAGTCGCTGTGAAAGCCGATGGAATGATCGTCGAAGTCCATCCGGATCCGTCCAACGCTATGAGCGACGGAGCCCAGTCGCTGACCTTCAAAGTGTTTGAAGCCACCATGCAGGAATGTCGAAAAATCGCCGACGCCATCGGCCTGACTTTGCACTAAACCAACATATCAAAGCATGATCAAAATAAACAAGTCGGGTGGCGGGGGCGCTCCGCGTTAGCGGTAGCCCCCGAAAGTTCTACGATTCGGGGGGCTTCTCTACGAGAGCGCCCCCGCCACCCTTGTTTTATTGGCTAACCCAGCCTGCTCCAGTTCGGAGATTGCCTGTTTTTGCTCTATTATCCCGAAAATCAGCAAAAAAGCGTAGCAATGCCCTTCAGATCAGTTGACGAAACAACCGAAATCGATCATCGTACATGACTCAATTTTGACAGATTCACGAACGGAAGGTTCGTGCCCGCTTATTTTGCGGAACATAAATCCTTTATTTGATGAGTAACAAGGCGAAATGGCTTCTAAATCCAAGATCGAAAAACAGAAACGTAACCGACTTCTGATCGAAAAATACGCTGAAAAACGCAAAGAACTCAAAGCCGCTGGCGATTACGAAGCTCTGGCCAAACTGCCACGCAGTTCCAGCCCGACTCGCCTGCGTCGTCTTTGCCAGTTGACTGGTCGTCCTCGCGGTGTTTATCGCAAGTTCCAGGTCTCACGTATTATGCTGCGTGATATGGCATTGGATGGGTTGATTCCAGGAATGCGAAAAGCCAGCTGGTAAGATCGATCGAGTCTACACAATCTTGAGCACCTCTTGTGAGGTGCTTTTTTATTGCGCGGGTTTAAATTCTTCTTGAGTCATTGTCAAATGCGGCTCGATCCGGGCAAATGTTTTTGCCCCAATGCCTTTGACCTCCTGCAGTTCCTGAATGCTCTCAAATCGTCCCTGCTGTTCACGATGAGCCACGATTCGCTTGCCGATAACCTCTCCTATCCCGTCCAGCAGCGAAAACTCCAGCCAGTTCGCCTCATTGATATCAATCACATATCCAATCGGCCCGGGCTGCAGACGCCGAATCTCGATTTCCTCAGCTCGCCAGTGCGAAAGCGAAAGCGAGCGAATCAATACCCAGCTTGTCAAAATCAGACAAATCAGGGCGACTATTTTCTGATCGGATAGAGTGAGCAGGGGACTGCGCGATTGCGTAGTTACAGCAGAATTCACCAAGACTTCCTGTTCATTCCCAGAACTGCTGGGCAAATCATTCTTCAGCTCAGATTCGGAGTCTGTTGATGATTCCAGGCCTGCAGGCATTCTGACTATATACTCCGAGAAAAAGTACCAGACGGGTGGCTGGGGTCGTAGCGAAGTGAAGGCCCCAGAATTTACTTCTTTCGGGTCTCATTTCTTTCCCTTTTACTTTATTGCCAGTTACTCAAGCAATTCTTTCATCTTCGCCAGCACATCCTCAATCGGAACCGCCAACGTATCCGTTCGTCCTGCCCGTGCGATGTTGATGCCCACTAGTTCTCCTTCCAGATTGACGATCGGTCCACCACAGTTATCCGGATGCAGCAGAGTATCGTGCTGCAGGACACTGCGAAAACCAGAGCGGCGGGCACTGACATCGCTGCCAAAGCGATTCATCATCGCCTGACGATCAATCACGCTGTCCCAGGATGTCCCGACTCGCACATCAAAAGACATCAATTCCCCATCCCGCAAAGCGTTCAATGTAAACCAGTCGCCAGGCTCGTACTCGGCAAATAACCTGGAAAGCCTGTTTCGTTTCTGCAGCGGTTTATTGGCTTCACTGAGAATGATATCGCCCGATTTTAACCCTGCTCGAGAAGCACCACTGTTGGCGTACACATCTTTCACCATCAAACCTTCATCGCTTTGGTCGACCGTCAATCCAACATATCCTTCCGAGGATAGTATCTCACGAGGCAAAGCTCCTAGAACTCCAATTCCCATCGGCAACTCTTCTGCATATTTGAGGGAAACGATCCATTGGCCTGCTTGCAACTTCTCAGCAGTTTTCACCTCGGGCAGATTCAATCTTGTGGGGCGTTTGCAGGAAATGAAAATCATATCCTGAGCCTTGTCATATCCCAGAAAGTTTGCGGCAACCCAGCGATCAGCCGGCAAATGGCAGCGAAACATGTCAGCCTCGGAAACATATTCTTCCAGCGAACTGGCCTTAGTGACGCAAATTCCCTTTTGAGCATCTATGAGCGTGCCGGGCACGGTAATCGTTTCATTAATCTCAATTTCAATCGCTAATTGAGGTGCCTTGGCAACAATCTCCCGAAAGGCGAGTTTGAGCTGTTCACCATGGCGGGAATATGAGGAGTCGAGAGCCTCTTCTGCCCAGGTTGCAGAAGATTCCATCATTGTGATCATAATGATCAGGATGGAGAATGAAGCCCTGCAAAACAACGCTCGATTTTTCATTACGTTTTCTCCTGTTATGCGAAATCATAATTTTATACATTTTATCCACATCGTTTTGTGAAAATCGATGGCTTAAAGTCATGAAATCAAAAAAACCAGTAATTTGATCAATTTTCGGTTTCAGAAAATCCCCAAACGGAACCATTGGTCGAGAGCATCTAATTTCAGACAATTGGCGTTATTATCGCAGTAATCGATACTTATCGTGTGCTAAATGTTCTTTAAAATGCGATCTATTGCGCTTTGATGCAAAATGTCGACATAGATTTCAATGTCTTCATTTCCGAAAGAAATAAGACTTGAGGCATCCTGAAACAGAAGTATCAAGGTCTGAGTCTCCAGCAATCATTTATGATTGACAGGTCAAGTCGCATGCCTGCGGAAGATTCAGTAATGGAGTGAGAACATGATGGTTGAAACACAATTCATCAGTGCCGAACATTATTCGGAACGACAAAAGCGATCCGCCCAAAGAATCCTTGATTCGCTGGACCGAGGTGAGGCACGTCTGCAGGATCATTACACGCAGGTTCGCAATTACAAGCGAGCCAGTTGCCGGAAAGTGATTCACGTACGAATTCCCAATCCGGGTGGGGAACCATTCGCGTTTAGTGTATTTATGCGAGATGTCAGTTCCAGTGGAGCAGGATTTATCTACCCCGGCCCCATTCCAAACGAGAAGATCCTGATTGGAATTCCAATTCCAGGTCGTGATGATACATGGTTCGAAGGCGTTATCGCACGACGAAAAGAATTCATGCAGGAAGGATTCTGGGACTACGGCGTTCGCTTTACAGGCCGATTGACCTAACCTCCTCGTACAGTACTCTTTCGTCGAACACGCGGAACACACACGAAATCTTAGCTGAAATGCCGCAATAGCAGGTCAGGCTTGTCTTCGATTGAAAGGTGTAGACGATAGGTAGTGCAAAGATTTTAAATTTTATAACAATAAATATTTAAGCCACAAAGACCCCAGTGAGGATCTCCCCTCAACTTATTTATGTTATTGATGAATGATAATTAACCGCCAAGAGGCCAAGAGAAAAGTAGATCTGAAACAGGACATGCAGTAAAACGAAGATTGCTGTTCGATTTGTTTGAGGCCCAAATCCAAGCTCTGAAGGGGCATCAGAGGCTTTGCCGCGTCATTCCGCAATTAACGCCTCCGCGAAGCTGTCTGGATCGAACAATTGCAAATCATCGATTTGCTCACCAACGCCAACATACTTCACTGGAATGCCCATTTTCTGTCGAATAGCCACCACAACTCCGCCTTTGGCAGTGCCATCGAGTTTAGCCAGGATCAATCCTGTCGAATTGATAATGCCCGAAAATTGTTCAGCTTGAACGATTCCGTTCTGACCGGTCGTCGCATCCAGAACCAGCAGACTTTCGTGGGGACCGCCCGGAATTTTCTTGCTGATGACGCGGTGAATCTTTTCCAGTTCCTGCATCAGATTCTTCTGCGTCTGCAGTCGACCAGCAGTGTCGATAATCACGATATCTGCTCCCGTTTCCAGAGCCCGTTCGCAACCGGAGTAAGCGACACTAGCCGGATCGGTTCCGCTCGGCTTGGTTACAATATCGCAGCCAATCCGCTCGCTCCACATCCGCAACTGTTCCACTGCAGCCGCTCGAAAGGTATCGCCTGCAGCCAACACAACTTTCTTACCCGATTTCGTGAACAGATTCGCCAGCTTGGCAATTGAGGTCGTCTTTCCGACACCATTCACACCAGCGACCAGAATCACAGTCGGCCCTTCTTCAGCCAGATTCAAAGCGGAAAGCGGATCGTTCACATCCCAGTGAACATCTTCTTCCCCCTTGAGCAGGCCTTTGAGTTTCTCTCGAACCGTTTCCCAAATCGCTTCCAGATCGACCGTTCGTCCCCGATGTTTCTTGCGGAGTTCCTCGACGATTTCCATCGAAGCGGTCACGCCCATATCGGATTCGACAAGCCGTCGTTCAAACTGAGCCAGATGTTCATCCGTCAGAATTTCCCCGGCTCGAAACAGGTCGCGAACATCCGTATTGAGAACCTTAGAGGTTTTTTGCAGTCCCTTTTTGAGCCGATCAAATAAGCCCATATCGTCCAGTACCTTTTAATTATTTCGATGCTTATTCCCAGGATTCCCTGAGACTCTAACCTGTAGGTCAAAAACAAGCACGAAGCGCAAGCGAGTGAATTGTACGCAGCCTCAGGCGTAACGTGCCTTGCAGATCAACCGCAACCCGAATTATAGAAAGCTTCCCGCAACGAAGCCAGTAGCCTTTTCGATCCACAATCTCCGATGGGTGGCTGGGGTCGTAGCAAAGCCAAGCCCCCAGTTCGTTATAGAGAATATGAGGCTCAATCCTGTAGGTTGGGTTAAAAAATCGCAACCCAACAACTATTCGGCAAGCTCAACCCGGCCAATGGATACATTATTCTTAACCGAGGAACTCAAATAAAGGCACCACCCGTCTCCCAAATGAGCCCAGCCTTCGAGTTCATCAACTGGAGACGCCAGATTATACGGCCCGTAATAGGTCGCCTGGTAATCTTCATTCCAAGTCGTAAACGTTAATCGATAGCGGAGACCGGCAATCTGATTCTGTACCAGCGCCAACGAATTCCAGGCTGGAACCCATTCGACGGTTTGCACCCATGGACCGCACTCCTGCTTATTGACGAGTACCCCGGTAGCACTGGAGCGTACTGCTACTTTCAGGCGTTCGGGATCGTACAATCGGAGCTCGTTGTTTTCATCACCATAGTCGGATGTGGCAATTAACCAGCGGTCGTTGACGCGCACAAACTCGGGTCGGGTCCCATTGAATGCTAAATCATCGCTGACCATATTGAGTACGGCTCGATCCAGATTTCGATCCTGCTTCATCGTCTCCCAGTCAACCGTGAAAATCGTCCCCTTTTGATTCACCGTATCGCCCAGAAATGTGCCAAATTCAGGATGATGCGTCAGCCCTGTCGGATGCGGAGCGATATCTTCCCCATTCCTGGTGAGTCGAATTTCCAGCCCGGTGTACCCCAGTTCTTCGGGCTCATCAACACTCCAGTTGTATTCACGAATCACACCCGTCGCAGCATCTCCATATAAATAGACGTGCCCCTCGTGCAAACAGACTCCTTGTCCGTAACCGATGCCAGGGATTGTCAATTGCTTGCTGATAGGCAACAGCTTTTCGACCTGTCTTGAAACTGGCTCTGCCGCCTGAAGTCCACTTGAGTGGATAACGACAATCAGCAACAGAAACAATAAAACGGCCCTGAATTGGCGTGTCATTCCAATATCCTATCGATCAAGTTGCACTTTGTAGAGTCCCTTTGCCGGATGTTTCAGGAACCAGTCGTCGGGTCGACTTTCAAGTTTTTTGCGATCTCTCGCTTCTTCCATAGCCGCATGCTTAAGGATTTCATCCGACTCCGGCTTGCGCCCCTGATCATCAATCTCTTCCTGCCACTCGACAACAGCCTCCGCCAATTTCTGCTTGATTTCAGCATAAGCCGGATCATCTGCCAGGTTATAGATTTCCCAGGGATCTTTCTGGATATCGTACAACTCTTCTGCCGGTCGAGTTGGCTCCATTAACACTGCAGGCGGTCCAGTCAATTTACCTTCCCGATGCAGATATTGTAACAATCCCATGATGGGGTACTGAGTTTCCTTGTAGTGATTGAACTCCATGAATGGCTTTTCGGGATAACCATTTTTCAGATAACGGTACCGATCCGTTCGCGCAGTGCGGATATGGAGAATTGTTTCATCGCCTCGATCGCGGCCGCCAAACACAATTTCCCGAGGCTCATCAGCATGAGATCCCATAAGAATCCGACCCTGCATTAACTTCGGCTTCTCGACACCGGCCCAGTCGAGAGTCGTCGCTGATAAATCAATCGAAGCAATCAACTGCTCACTGACTGTACCTCGCTCATAACCTTTGGGCTCAGGCAGTTGATCATTTCCTTCCGGCCAGTAAATGATCAACGGAATGTGCAACCCACTGTCGTAAGGCCACTGCTTTCCACGCGGCATCGCCCGGCCATGATCCCCAAAAAAGACGACAATTGTATTCTTATCCAGTCCATCCCGTTTAAGGAGGGCAAGCATAAATTTCACTTTTTCATCCACGGCCATCACCGTATTGAGATACTGAGCCCACACCGCACGCGATACCGAATGATCGGGATAATAAGGCGGCAAATCGATATCCTCAGGATCGGCCATCTGCGGAATGCGCTGATGCGAAGTATTCCAGGCGCTGCCGCGATGAGTTTCTGAAAAATTAACCTGTGCATAAAACGGCTGATGAGCTTTGAGGTCATTCCAGTTGTCCGTATCAAAAGGCTTCTTTGGTTTGTCGTAATTGAAATTCCAATCCGTCTTGCCAGTGCCTTTATAGAACTTGGCTGGATATTTAAGGTGTGTGAGAGTTTTGAGATTTGCGGTGTAATATCCAGCCGGTCGTAGCCAATCCGTAAGAACGCGAACCCCTTTAGGTAAAGGATTATCGCCACTGCGATGAGAACGATGATTTTGGGCATCAATGGTCATCGCATACATCCCCGTCATAAAAGACGACCGACTCGTCGAACAGACCGGCGTGACCGTGAACGCATTCTGATAGCGAACTCCGCGCCTGGCTAAATCATCCAGCGTCGGTGTCTGCACGCCGCGGGTGCCGTAGCAACTCAGTTCTGGCCCCATATCCTCGGCAATGATCCACAGAATATTCGGCTGCTCAGCAGCCTGAAGCCATGAGGGACTCATCGAGACGATCATTCCCAGAAAACAACTCGCGAGCGCATAACGACTTATCATAGGAAGACCTCGTTCTAATTGGATGATTTTTGAGTCTGCATCAAGAGGCGAGCCGAGTCAGTCATGACTCGGGTATTGCCATGATCATTGTGCGTCTATTACTGCACGTGCTCAAACTTCTGATACTGCTCAGCAACGTGCCCCTCTTTTTCATCCCCTTCGTGAACATATAAACCATATCGCAGTTTCACCGATTCTCCTGGCTGCAATGTTACAGGAGCGGCTCCGGCTTTGCCGTTGCTGTATTTCTTTTCGCCAAACGGGTTAATGGCGAACAAACCGTATCCACGAACGTGATACCGTGAGGGACGGAAATTGTCCTCGCTATCAAACAGGCTGATGCCGACGGTTTTGCCATCGACTTCGCCGTGATAATCAATCCAAGGCGATGGCTTGCCCCAGCAGTTCTTTTCGCCTTCTTCGCCCGCAGCATTCACAATCTCTCCGCCAGACATTTCTCGCATGGAGTGATTGACTCGAATTGCGAACAGTCCCTCTTTCGTGTCTCCGAAGGTTACTGGTTGATCAATCGCAGTCAGCTTTAACTCGCAAACAATCAGACGATCCGGAGTGATCGTATAACGGGTTTCTTCCTTGATCAGCGGTTTCTTATTTTGTCCCTGCCATTCATTCACAATCTCAATCACGCCATTGTCTCCCTGGGAGGAAACCATAATTTTTTGATTTTTGATGTGATCCTGCTCGTGCCAGTAATTTAGACCATCGTTGACGGTATCAATCGCAATCCAGGCTCCTTTGTGATGGAAATGCCCCATGCCAGTCTTAGCATCATTTCTCTGTTCGCCTTCTTTGTTGAAAACCTGCTCACGAACAACAAGCACATCACCGGGAGCGAGAATCGGATGAAAGTAGGGCTTCGCCTGCGAATCCGCAAAGTTATATGTGGTGAAGTGAGACCCATCGATATTGACGATGGCTTTGTCGCCTTCGCGAACAACGTTCACTTTTCCAGCTTCAAGTGAAACTGTATTCAGGAGAAGCAGAGAAAGGGCGAGGGAAATCGGCTGGAAAATCCGCATGAAGTCGTCTCCGGCTTGAGGTAGGCAGGTTGGAATCGTGTTGTGAGATACGTCCTATTAGCGTATCGCACAACGCATCAAATTCCAATGATCCCTACTTGGAAAGTGGAAGTCGGAAAGCCGAAAGCGGAATTATCAATATGGAGTCGAGTTCGTTCTCGGAGTGAAGTTTTCAATTCACCTTGAACGACTTTCCCCTTTCCACTCTCCGCTTTTGTTATTCATCTCCCCAGTTCGGCTGAACACCGAGCGTTCCTGTTAGAGAGTCGAGATATTCTTCGGATTTGATCTCTGTGATTTTGCTTTCCACCCAGGCTTTTCGATCTTCGATCTGCATCCGCTCAGAAAGCTGAACCGCATCAGGCTGCTGGCTCCATTTTTCCAGATACTCCTGATGTCGCCGCATCAATTTGAGATCAACAACCTGCTTCGCTTTAAGTCGCTCTTGATACCAGTCACTCTCAATTAAATTCTCGCGAGTAAACTGTTTGCGGAATTCTTCATCTTGAACGGTCACGCCATCATCCGAACCATGTGCCATTATTTTTACGAGGGATTGCAAAGGAGGACACAACTGGTCGTAAGTTCCATCCACCAGATACTGTTCAGCAACCTGACGATGAGCCTCGCAAATATACTTAACACCATCGTAAAACGATTCTGGATCTTGCGTTTCCGGCTTTAGGATTTTGTCGTCGAACACGCTAAGGGGATGATCGAAAATGCGTCCAAAATAATTTCGTACAAACCGACGAGTCATGCGATATCCAAGTCGTGAAAGTTCGATCTTTTCGCCATTGAACTCGACATCATCCAGTTTTTCGAGACTTCCCTCTTTAAGCAGATACGCAGGGTCCTGTTCGTGCGGTTCGAGTCGACTCCAGACTTCCGGAACCAGCAGGCTGATATCGTGATCGACCTGCACCTCAGGCCCAATATGACCCGCTGCTGTCGAAAAGCCCTTGAGTCCAGTCAGTAAATAACTCACCAGTGCTGCATTCAAGTCTGCTGCAAATCGCAGCATGTTGAACGGGCCCTTAGTTAATGCCCCCTCACTGCCAAAGCCTGTCGTCGAAGGACTTTTTCCGGTCAGCGAGCAAATCAAATCCATAAACATCTCAGGGAGTTCCTGATAATGAATCGGATTGTAAACAGCCAGCGAGCGGATACCAGCTTCTTTATCGGGAGGATTGTTACGACGCCCCATCAGCACACCATGCACAGGAAACGGCACCGCTTCATCACTTGGAATGGTACGATGCAGTCGCAAACCCCGTTCGGCGACATAACTTGGAAAAACGTTACTCATATCCGGGCGAGCCTGAAGATATCGAGGATTTTTACTGTTTGCTTCCCCAATTTTTCGTGGATTGGCAGAGCAGACGACGTATTCGGAATCCTCATCTTCAATCATCGAAGTGAGCAGTTCCTGCATCGGCTTACTGAAAGCATCGAAATCGACCACTTTCTCTGCCATCTGCAGGATGTCCTCGCGTGTCAGGGGAGCGAAGTTTGAGATGAAGTTTCTCATTCCTGCCAGGTCAGCCTCAGCCTGCTTATCAAACCCACGATGAATCGCCTCATCCGGTCGCTGAAATAAACGATATTCGCAGTTGATAAGAAACTTCAGGCTGTCCTGATTCTCCGATTTCGATAGGTTTTTCAACTGACTGGCAGGAACAACCATTGAAGCGGAGATGTCGTCTTCAGTTTGAATCTTATTTGCAGGTGAGAAGTCCTGGCGTAACTTGAACGTTCGCCATTTGCGTGGCCCCAGGAAACCGACTCGCAAATACGTTCCGACCAGTGTGCGATCCCGGAACTTCAATTCATGTCCCGGCTGACCATTCACCAAATCGACACCGAATGGTTCCATCCAGTTGTCTTCCCAGTGTTCTTCTTCAAACCGTTTGATGATAAACAGCAACGAGAGCAGATAGTCAGGAATGGACGTCAACCATTTGTTGTAATCGTCATTGTAGTCGGCTGAGGGTGTCAACAATTTAATGACACTTCCCAGTGAACGCTGCGGACCGAAGATCGGTCGAGAAACCCGATCCTTGTAGTCGGGTTGGCCGGAATAGTCTTCCCGCCAACGGGATTGAAAATCGGCTTTATCGAGAATCTCCTGAATTCGCTTAAAATCCTGATCCAGGTTTGAAACGAACAACGGACCATAATGCATGTAGTCGACCAGCGACTTACTGATTTCACTTTTGCCACCACCACTCACGGTACAGGGCTTGTGACAAAACGTTCCCTCGGCGACAGTTCCAATCAGTCGCCAACTCGGTGCATGCGGGTGCTTTTCCATGCGGATCTGATAGCCGCTCGGTGTCATGTAAACCTGACCGGGCAGCAAAGGAATTTCGTGCTTGTTGCCGTCTTTATTCCAGGAAATGCTCTGCGCGGTCAACATCGCCAAAGCATTTTCCGGGATGTAAATCAGATTGGGAAAGTTTTTGTCGATGCCGTAACCTTCGGGTTTGACATCGATAAAATCGGAGTACCGCCTGACGACATCCTCAAAGCTCTGTGCATTATACTGCATACTCTTCGCTTGGAATTTTTCGCCCAGAGAGTAGCTGCGAAACGCAATCGCACCGCCGGCATGTTCCTCTTCCGTATTGCCGTAGAGATTGGTTGCATAGCTGATTTGCGTTTTGACTTCCTTCTTGCAATAGCCGAAGTAGTTGTCGGCAATCAGTGTGATGACGACACCACTTTTGTCACGGCAGGTAATCTTGAACGGTTGGCCGTCATTATAAAGTTCGGACTCCTCCTTCCAGCACATGCTGTCGCGTCGCTGACGGGCCGTCGCATCATCGTAATGAGGTAACCCCAGTTCTTTCTTCGTGCAACTGAGCATTTGAGGAGCCAATACGACACAGCCTGTATGTCCGCTCCAGTGCTCCACATCCAGCCCTGCATCGTTGTCGGGCAGTAACGGGTCGCCAGCATTTCCGAAAATCGATTCGACAAAATCGAGATTGCTGACCAGTGAGCCCGGAGCAAAAAAGCGAATCTCCATACTTTTGTGAGTTCCATATCCCGGCACCTGTGGGGCGATCAACGGACGGAGATACAGTGATACGAAAGTATGGGCCTTATCGGGAGCATCAGCGGTGAAGGGGAGTTCCAGAAACTCTTGTGGCGGATTCATGGCGACTTGAAACAGATTTGCAAAAACCAGTTTCGGAACCGCTTTTTTATCACCAGAAATCGGCAATCCCCCCTCGGCAACATGAAATGTGCCTTTGGTCGTCCGACGATCGTGTCTTGGGTTATGCAGAACACCATTCTTGACCCGGTAGGAATTGACCAGATCGTTCTTATAAAAATTTCCATTGGCGGGCAACGACAGCGCGCGACCCATCCCGTGACGTTCAAGCGTGAGAGTCTGGTCGGGAAGCCGAAGTGGGATCTCCAGATTGAGCGAAGCGAAATAGCGATCCAGATAGTTTTCGATTCGTTGATCGACAGGAATTGGTGAAGAACGTAGCAAACGATTTTTTTCACGGTAGTTTTCGAGCAGCGACTCAGAGATATCAAAGATCTGTTCATCTGCAGTGGCAGGCACGCAAGGCAAACCGGAGGCTTTGAGTTGCAGATTGGCGTGTGTGACCAATCGACGTTCATATTCTTCACGATCAGTCGATTCTTTTAGAAAACCGAGTGATCGCTCCTGATCGAGACCAAACAAATTAATAAACTTATTGGAGTCCGTTGGCATGGTGAATCTTTATCAAGGTTAGAATAACTGAAATCTACACGAGAGAGCACGCCCGTGGATTGCTGCACACTATCATCCTCAATCTGTTCTGATCATCAAGCCTGCGGGAGAGACAACAGAAAAAAACTGCACGACTCACGCATAAACACATCATGGAGTGATAATGCGTGTGTGCACTGCCAATGATCGCTGATGTTATGAGACGCAGTCTCTTGTTATGAAAACATGCTTGAATATGCTTGTAGATTGTCTTATAAACAAATAATTATTATTGGTGTTAATCTGTCGCAGGTGCTCATTTCATTTACTTTGCATTTAAATTATGAGGAAACTTATGCCATCACGATTCATTCGAAATGCATTCACGTTAATCGAACTATTGGTTGTTATAGCAATAATAGCCATACTCGTTGCATTGCTGCTCCCTGCGGTTCAACAGGCAAGAGAAGCGGCCAGAAGGTCTAGCTGCAAAAATAATCTGAAGCAAATTGGATTAGCATTGCATAACTATCACGACACTCATGGAGTTTTCCCAGCCGGATATTACGGACGAGCCGGATCTGGAGCGCAAGTTACAAGTTTTGAAATCCGAGCGACAGGCTGGACAATGTTGCTTCCTTTTATCGAAGAGTCTGCTCTGTACGACTTGTACAATTTCGACTGTGGTATTGGTGGATGTGTCGACAGTTCGGGGCAAGGAGCTTCGGCTTCGCAAAATAACTTTTTGGACAAAACAAACATCGATGCTTATCTGTGTCCTTCAATGCCGGGTAGCAATATCGTTAATACCAACCCTCGCGGCGGTCATCTGGATGTCACTGATACCGATGGAACCTGGTCATCCAGTTACGTCTTCTCTTCCGGGGGGAAATATGGAACCGGCAGTTATGATTACTGGCTCAAAGCCACCACAGGATCGAACACAAATGCTCAGGGAATCATGACCGCAAACGGGAAATCAAAATTTCGAGATGTCACAGATGGGACATCGAACACATTTATTGCTGGAGAGGGAGCGACTAACGATCATGGCAGTGATTCTTCAATCTGGGCATCAGATTCCAGTGCACTTCCCGTTCGAAATTTGCCTTTCTGGGCCGAAGGAGAATTTCACAGTTCTCGATCGACACATCTTTCGCCTTATCCCTCTATCGAAGAATGCGTGAATAATACAACTGGGGTTACATGGCAGGAGTGTCGTTATATTTTCGGTGGGCCTCACCCCGGTGGTGTCCAAATGATTCTGGCAGATGGGGCCGTGCGGTTTGTCAGCGAGAATATTGATCGAACAACCTGGCAAAATCTGGGGGCAATGCAGGACGGAAATGTGATCGGTGAGTTTTAATATTTCCAACTGACCTGTATTAAAGGCCGGTGCCCCCGGCCTTTTTTAATTGGTACGGATTTACTCCGTTTAAACGAAAATGTTTACCTGTATGGCAATCTCTCATCTTTCTCAACTTGCATGGACTTTACTATTCACCGTCTTACTCGAGAATACGGCTCGCGCACAAATTGAATTTGAAAAATCTCCTATTCATTATTCCACCTCTGAACCCTCCAACCCGATTACGGAACTGATTCGAAAGATTGACTCCAAAGCCGTCGAGCTCAACTATACAGACGAGCGGGGTTATCTGGATTCTCTCCTTGAGGTTCTGGAGATCTCAACAGCATCTCAAACACTGGTGTTTTCAAAAACCAGCCGACAACGACGATTTATCTCTCCTGAGTCACCGCGGGCTCTTTTCTTTAATGAGGATGTTTATGTTGGCTGGATTCCCGAAGGCGAAATCATTGAGATTTCCGTCGCAGATCCGCAGCTCGGAGCTGTGTTTTACACAATCGATCAAAAGCAACTGACAAATCCTCCGAAAATTACCCGGCAATTTGGACAATGTCTGCTCTGCCATGCCTCAACTCATACCGATCGAATTCCCGGGCATATCGTTCGCTCAGTTCATACGGATCGAACAGGAATGCCGATGCTGCAATCGGTCGCCTATCGCACAACCGACCGAAGTCCGCTGAGTGAACGCTGGGGAGGCTGGTATGTCACCGGGACACATGGTGAGCAAAAACATATGGGGAATTTATGGAGTGAAGACTCCCATAGCTGGTTGCCAACCGACGAGGAGTCAGGTGCAAATCTGATCGATCTGTCAAAAAAGTTCGATCCCTCTCTCTACCCCACATCTCACAGCGATCTCGTTGCCTTGATGGTTCTTGAACATCAAATCACCATGCACAATCTCATCACCGCGGCCAACATCGAATGGCGTATCTACTGTGAAGAGCTCAAATCTCAAGAGACGCAACAAGAAAATTCAGATTCTGGACTCTCGGAAGAATCGAACTACCGTTTAAATCTCCTGGCGTCTCGCATTGTCGAAGGACTCCTGTTTAAGCAGGAAGCACGCCTGCTCAGCCCGGTCAAGGGAACCAGCCCGTTTCAAGACGACTTCGAGTCGAAACCCCCATTCGATTCTCAGGGACGCTCCCTTCATCAATTCGATTTGACACACAGACTCTTCAAATATCCCTGTAGCTATCTCATTTATTCAGAATCGTTCAATGCATTACCAGAAGATCTGTTGAACGCGGTCTTTCATCAACTCAAGTTGACATTGAACGCCAGCAAAGACAACGACAATTATCAAATCCCAATTCCTGAAAGACAGGCCATTTGGAGCATCCTCAAAGAAACTTCTCAAAACTTACCACACACATGGCAACACCATTTCAACCCTAAACCCTAAACCCTAAACAAAAAAACTCCCCGACCTCATCATGAAGTCGGGGAGCATATCAGCGTCATGCTGTCTTCACCCTGCGAGAGGGTTTCTCAGATTATCCCAGGAGGGAAAGTACCTGAGATGGATTTTGGTTAGCAATTGCCAGAACCGAAATACCAGACTGGCTCAGAATCTGAGACTTGGTCAGTTCGGCTGTCGTTTCGGCGAAGTCGGTATCAACGATGACCGATCGGGCTTCGGAAATGTTTTCCAGAGCAACTCCGAGCGAGTTCACGTTGGTGTCGATCACGTTCTTCTGGATCGCACCGAGTCGACCACGCAGAGTCGAAACTCGATTGATCGACTGTTCGACGATGTCGACCAGTGCACTACCTGGGGTATCAGGACCGATATCGAGCAAGCTCTTACCGGCTCCGGAACCGAGTTCGTACAACTTACCAGCAATACCACCGAGTCGGGCGGTGTTGACCGCTTCGATTCCGATACCAATTTGGCCGGCAGCCGAGACTTCCTGACCAATCTGGAAGAGGGAACCCCCACCAGTGATCGTGACATTGGCACGGCGACCTCGGACGTTATTGTCTTCATTGAAGCTCAACGAAGCATCCAGTGAAGCGGTTTTGATTCGAGCCTGCAGACCACTCGTTTGAGCAACCTGACCGTTAATAACGGCTTCGAGATCTTTACCAGTATCCCGGCTGCTTTCGGTGACATTATCCGTTGTTGTCGTCGAGAATCCGCCATCCAGCACATTCACCGCGACAAACTGATTTTCACCGAATTCGCTACTATTCAATTTCAGAATTCGGCTGGCAATATCGACCGTCTGCTGAGCTTGAGCAGTCACCGCTTCTGAACCATTACCTTCAACTTCAACATTGACCAAGCCTCGAGCGGTCGCTGCTCCATCGCTGGTGTCAGTCGAGATAAAAGTCCGAATTTCATCAGCTGTCGAAGTGACATTACCAAATTCGTCAGTCGCCAGATTCACCGTGATTGTGTTATCCGAGGTCCCTGTTGCGGCCACGCTCACAGACAATGTTGCATTGGCAGCACTTGTTGAAGCGAAGACCACATTGACAACCCCATCGGTGCCGTAAGCTCGGGCATCGTTGAAGGTGATGTCGTTATTGGCTCCATCGTTTCCGCCGAGCAACTGTGTCGCAGAAGTCTGCACTGAGAACGTTGACGTATTCGTTGAATCAGCTGATGTCGCTTCTGCAGAGATGAAGCTCTGAGCAGCGATTGCATTGGTTGATGTTCCGCTATTGACCAACGCCAGGATATCGGAAATTGTCGAAGTGGTTGTGCCACTGGTTTTAGCCAGTTGAATCTGAATCGTTGTGTCTCCAGTTTCGGCATTTGTCGAAACACTGGAAATCGAAGCAGAGGCTGAAGATGTTCCAGTCGCACTATCGACAAACTGAACGAAGACTTCGCCGCCAAGTGCACTGACAGATCCACCAGATCCATCATTCCGGTTATCCAGGAATTTGATATCAGCAACATCATCACCGCCAGCCAGGTCAGCAGAAGCAGCCGTTGAAACGGTCACTGCAGTTGAACCGGAAGCACTGACATAGCTACGGGCAGCGACTGCATTGGCAGAGGTTCCGCTGTTAATCAGAGCGGTAATATCGGTAATCGTCGAAGTCACAGCTGCAGTACCGCTGGTTGAGTTACCAATTTCGATAGTAATGGTTGTGTCACCATTGGCTGTCGTGGCAACACTGGAAACGGAAGCCGTATTGGTTGTCGTACCAGCAGTCACGGTATCGGCAAACACAACGCTGATCGTTCCACCCAGAGAGGCATCTGATCCCTGAGTTTGAGTTGCACGTGCATCTGTGAATGTCAAAGTCGACAGGGCAGTACTCGTGGCACCAAACTGGGAATCCAAAGTGTTAACACTTGCAGTCCCTGTATTGACATTCGCAAACGATTTCGTCGCCTCGAGTCCAAAGGTCAAACCAGGATCAAAACTGGCTTTCACACCAGTCACATCAGAAGCGGCATTAATCGCGTTCTTAATATCACCTGTGGTACTGGCTCCACCCAGAAAGATAACCTGAGATCCTTTGGTACCAGAGAGTTCGACGGTCGAAGCAGAGTTCAGATTTCCACCGCCGTAACGCAACTCAGCTTTTTCAGCAGCTTGAGTAATAGCAGCTTCGATTTCGATTGTTGAAGACGTACTGAATACGGCTTCATTAATCTGGAAGTCGGCCAGTTTTGCAGAATCTGCCTTCGTCAAGTTGGTCACGAAAGCTTTGCTGCCGTCGATTAACTTATCGCCGGCGAATGTTGTATTGGCAGAAATTCGGTTGATCGCAGACAGAGCCGCGTCGACCTGAAGCTGATTCGCCTCAACTTCTGATTGTGACAACGCACCACTGTTCAATGTTTCCTGAACCAGTCCACGAACCTGATTGAGCAGGTTGTTGACTTCGCCCAGAGCCGCATCGGCAGTTGCGAGCACGTTATTAGCTCGGTTACTGTTCTTGATCGATTGCTCAATCGAAGAAATCTGTGAACGTAAAGTTTCGCCAGCAATCAAGCCAGCAGGATTGTCTTTACCGGAGTTGATCTTCAAACCTGTTGACAACCGCGTCAATGCGGTATTCTGCAGGTCGTTAGCCCGGTTCAAACTACGCAAGCCTCGCAATGAGGCGACGTTTGTGTTAATTCTCGTCATTGGGAATCGCCTTTCCTATTTTCTGACTGAACCGCTTTTTCTCTAGACGGGGCCAGGTTTCTGGGTTTCGACATGTTCAGATGGCTATCTCAGTAGTAATGACGCGATGTCTCTCACACTGAATGACTCACCAGAACTGGCATTCCTTGCCAAAGGGCATCCTGCTTATGTTCCGTCCATGACCCGTCGTCTCGATCCAAACCCGGAAGCCTCCCGGAAAAGTGATCTCACCCGTTGGTCAAACGGAGAGGCAGCGCAGAATTACATATCTGCGTTGCAACCTACATCGTCCGATGACAATGCCGGCTATCATTCTTCCATCGGACATTACGGATAAACCACTTGAGCAATACAGGTAAAATAAAAAGAAAAACTTAAATAAGGTAAATGGGTAACCCTCAAGACGGGAGAATTGAGGAGATTACCCTCATTTCCATACTCATTGCAGATGCCATATGCAGAAAAGGATTGACCTCTCCATTTTCGAATGACGCCAAAACGAGACAAATGTACAAAAAATCGCCATCGCAAAATTGCGATGGCGATTACATGATTCCTCGATATTACCGGTTAACGCAGGAAATTATTTCCCCTCTACCGGATTCGCCGATTTTTCGATTTGTTTTTCGGTTTGAATCGCGTTGTAAACCTCTTCACGATGTACTGCGACATCAGCAGGGGCCTGGATTCCGATGCGGATTTTATCTCCACGGATATCGACGATAGTGATTTTAATATGATCACCGATCATGATGCTCTCATCGCGCTGTCGGGAAAGAACCAACATCCTGTAGGCTCCTTTCAAATCAATCGAACGCAGACCCGTCTGAAACGTTCGGTAATAAATGGGGGAATGATATGTGGTGTGGATAGATTCCTATCGCCGTTCCCAAAAACGTCCCTGCTTGAACCGGCGATCGGTGATGTGATGGGCGAACAGCATTAGTCTGCTTTGCGACGACATCAACGACAATACTCATGGTGATCGCCCATTCCAGTTTGGTCTCTCCACAGCAGGCTATCGCCATTGAATGAGACCTCCCGGAATGTTCGACATCATCAGGGATACTTCCCGAATCGTCACGTTAGGTACATCAGGCAAAGACAGATTCTCTGATTTCTCTGTTCAACCAGAAAGACCTGGTAATTTGCAACGACTATAATGACTTTATCGATTAAATGACGAAGGGGAGCTTGGAGACAAGGGTCACTCGAAGGGGTGGCTGGGGTCGAAGCACAGCGAAGCCCCCAGAATGTTAATAAAATCTGAGGGCTCACTTCGGTCGATCCCAGTCACCCCGCCAACAACGATTACTCTTGGAATCGCGGAACTGCCATCTTGTTCAGCAGTGTTTCAATTGACGTAGATTTCAAATTCAGACTACTGAAATTGAAATCTGTTTTAGCTTGCCTGCCGTAAATTATCCCCATCAACACAAATTGATTCGACTCAGGCTTGGAAGTCTCGCCTGCTTTGTGCAGAATGATAATCCAATGCCTTAGTCAGAACTGCATTGAGAGTTTCTTAACTTTTTCACTCCGGGTGCTCACTATGTGGACGTTATTTGTCGCTGTCGCTTCGATGGCTGGTTTTATCATTGCTTACAATACGTATGGACGATATCTCTCCAAACGAATCTTCCAGCTCGATGACCACGCTCTCATGCCGAGCGAAGAATTGCGAGATGATGTCGATTTTGTTCCGACCAAAAAGAGCGTCATCTTCGGACACCACTTCACCAGCATCGCCGGCACCGGACCGATTGTTGGTCCTGCGATCGCAGTTTTCTGGGGCTGGTTGCCCGCTCTTTTATGGGTCATCTTCGGCTCAATTTTCATCGGAGCCGTCCACGATTTCGGAGCCCTGGTCATCTCCCTGCGTAATCGCGGACAAACCGTCGGTGAAGTCGCAGGCCGTCTCATTTCCAAACGCGCCCGCGTTCTTTTCCTCTTAATTCTCTTTTTTGCATTGACGGTCGTCCTGGCAATTTTCGGTCTGGTGATTGCCGTCATCTTCAAAATCTATCCCGAGTCCGTCCTCTCGGTATGGCTGGCGATGCCCGTCGCCATCGCGATTGGATTCTGGTCGCACAATCGAACGGGAAGTTTATTGGTTCCCTCATTGCTGGCCCTGGGAATTCTCTATGGAGCGGTCGCCATTGGTGTTTATTATCTCCCCATCACCCTGCCGGCGGCTTGGGGAAATCCCGTCATTTTCTGGACGGTCCTGCTGATGATCTATTGCTACTTCGCCTCGGTCTTACCCGTCTGGATGCTGCTCCAGCCTCGAGATTATGTCAACTCTCATCAATTGATCGTCGCGCTTGCCTTGTTGATTGGTGGTGTTTTCGTCGCCGGCTTTACTCAGCAAACGGATCTGTTCGCCAGTGCTCCCATGATCTCCCAAAACGTCCCGGCTGATGCTCCACCAATTATGCCGTTCCTCTTCATTACAATTGCCTGCGGAGCCTGCAGCGGTTTTCATTGTCTGGTCAGCAGCGGCACAACCAGTAAACAGATCGCCTGCGAAACCGACGCCCAAACCGTCGGCTACGGCGGGATGCTGCTCGAAGGAGCGCTGGCTGTGCTCGTCATCCTCTGCTGTACCGCTGGACTTGGGATGGGAGTGACGACCGCGACCGGAGAACATTTGACACAACTGGCTGCCTGGAATTCGCGATACAATCCCGAACTCGGCTGGGCTGGTTTTAGTCTGGCTGCCAAAGTCGGAGCCTTTGTCGATGGCGGAGCCAACTTCCTCTCTGCGATTGGAATTCCGATCGCGATGGGCATTGGAATTGTTGCTGTCCTCGTCGCCTGTTTTGCCGCAACAACACTCGATACCGCAACTCGTCTGCAACGCTACGTCATCCAGGAACTCGGCACCACACTCAACATCAAACCGCTGAACAATATGTATGTTGCTACGGGAGTCGCGGTCTTCTTCGGATTCACTGTCGCAATGCTTCCCGGACCGAGTGGAGCTTACGGCACCGGCGGGTTGATTCTCTGGCCACTCTTCGGAGCGACCAATCAATTACTGGCAGGTCTCGCATTGATGGTCACCTTTTTCTATCTCTGGCGTCGGGGCAAGAAAGTCGCCTTCGTCGCCATCCCAATGTGCCTCATGTTATTGATGCCCGCCTGGGCAATGCTCTGGCAAATGTTCAACCCGGCCAGCGGCTGGCTCTGGTCCGATCTCCCTCTCGAAAAATATGTTCTGTTCGGCTTCGGCGTCGTCGTGATGATCATGCAAGTCTGGATGATCATCGAAGGCCTCATCGTCTGGAAAAAATCCCAAGGCATCCTCGAAGAACAATTGCCACCATTACCAGAACGCAGCCCAGGCAAACTGGCCTCGGCGAATGGGTAGACATTGGAAGGTAGAGGGGTTGGGATCGAAAGATGTGAGTCCTCGGCAACACTTTTGTTACCTGTCATTATCTGACGAGAAAGTACCAAATGCCACAGCAAACAAGCGGCTTTCGTTTCTCTTCGAAAACTCTGCCATTGTTTATTATTTTCGTTTTTTGTGCGATCTCAATCTGCATTAGAAGTCTCGCGATTAATCAGAGTACGCTTAATCAATTATACGCACAGGAAGATACACTCACGCGAGATATGGTTATTGAAATTGCAGGACTACCTCAATCTCGCAACGGTGATCAGGAGTTTTGCTACAATGTTTGGAATGGATTTGTTTTTTTCAGTGATATGTTTTGTATTGAATTTGATGATGCTGGAAATGTGACGTGGATGTCTTTTTAATTACTGAGTTGCGGGCAATGCTTGTATCGCGAAGCAGGGCAAGCATGAATGAAAGTGGTTTCTACTGAGTCTCTGATGTTCCATTTAAACCGGATAGCCCCGAAAGAATCTTTCGGGGCGGTGCAGCAAGAACCGGATCTCCAACCCTGCGTCTAACTCTTCAACAAACTCGCCGCCGCCTGATCCAGAAACAGCGTCGTATCACCATGCGTTTGCAAAATGGAAGCGGGCACTTCCGGAGTCACTTTTCCCTCGACAGAATTCTTAACCGCTTCCGCTTTCCGCTCATCCGGCACGCTGCAGATGATCGTGTTCGTTTTCAAGATCTGATTGACGGACATGCTCAATGCCTGAGTTGGCACATCGTCCATCGTCGGGAACCAGCCTTCGCCATGTTGCTGACGACGGCAAGCTTCATCGAGATCGACAACCAGATACGGCTGCTCGGTTTCAAAATCAGCCGGGGGATCGTTGAACGCCAAGTGACCATTTTCACCGATCCCGACAAACGCAACATCAATTGGAGCTTCGGTCAGCAACTTGCCGACCCGCTCACATTCCTGCTGCGGATCCGTTTCTCCATCCAGATAATGAAATGCCTTAAGCGAAACCTGATCGACAAATCGCTCTTTCAGATAACCTCGAAAGGAAGCCGGGTGAGTCATTGGTAGTCCGAGATATTCATCGAGATGAAAGCCGGTGACCTTCGACCAGTCGATGTCGGGTTGTTTCACCAGGGCGCCGAGCACCGTAAATTGTGAGGCTCCCGTTGCGACAATAATCCGGGCTTCACCCCGTTCGGCCAGAGCCTGGCGAATTTTCTCAGCTCCTGCTTCCGCGGCGGCCTGTCCCATTTCCTGTTCTGTTGCAAAAATCTCTAACTTCATGGTTGTCTACTTTATCTATTAGTTTCTTTGGCGTTGTAAGTTGGGCCAGGGGAACGCGTAACCCAACACTTTTGTGGAGTTCTCTATATATTCCATTTCGTCAGTTAGTGCCTGACATACATTGGGTGGCACGTCCCAGAACGAAGTGAAGGGCGTGGCGAATCCACATCCCACGCCCTTCGCTTCACTCAGGGACGTGCCACCCTGCATTCTCATCGATTTCCAATCCGTTGTAACGGGCACTTACTCACAATAAAAGTCTCACTCCGATCCTCTTCTTCGAACTCTACCGTGACCGTCCTGCGATGTCCGAATCCGCCTGCTGCCGTGACTGTTCCTAATCCGTACCGCGGATGCCGAACTGATGAGCCGATTGGAAAATTGAACGGCAGTGAAGCAGCCGAGTTGTTCCCGGCCAGTAACGCAGCTGCGGTTGTCAATTGAGGTTTGTCTGGTCGGTTCAAAGCTGCCCGAATCGCTTTAACATCTTCGTCGGAAAGATCGCTAGAGGCAAGTGAAGTCGGTCGATAAGCGGTCTCCGGAAAATCGCTTGTGAGCGTGGTTCCATCGGTTTGCACAAGATCGATTTCTGACAGGAAGTCGCTCGGAATCGTCGGCATCGAGCGTCCGTGCAAATCTCGATAACTGCTCGCCGTCAAATACAGCCGCTCTTCGGCTCGAGTCATGCCTACAAATAATAACCGACGCTCTTCCTCGTACTCCCTTGGATTTCCTTCTCGCAACGATCGCTCATGCGGCAACAGGTTCTGCTCGACACCAATAATATAGACAACAGGAAACTCCAGTCCCTTTGCCGCGTGAAGTGTCATCAGAGTCACTTTGCCCTTTTCGGAATCTCCTTCGAGAGCATCCAGGTCCGATACCAGACTGGTCGTTTCCAGGAATCCTTCGAGCGATGTATCGGCATCGAAAATCGTATCGTGATTTCTAGCAGCCGAGATCAGTTCTTCAACGTTGGCCAGTCGCTGCATATCCTGTTCATTCTGACTCGAAGACCAGGGCCGGGTGTATCCCGTTTTTTCGACGACATCCTCAATCAGTTGAGCCACTGAACCGGAATCGGCGAGAGAGAAATTTTCCATCATTCGGGCGAAGGCCTTGAGAGAAGCCGCCGCCCGTTTCGGCATCTTTGGAACCTCGTCGGCCTGAAGTGCCGCTTCGATATATGTGAGCCCTTTGTCCTCCGCGTAGTTCATTAAGCGGGACTGACTCGTCTTGCCGATGCCACGCAGCGGAACATTCACCACACGAACGAAGGCAGCTCGATTTTGCGGATTGTTAACCAAATCGAGATAGGCGAGCAGATCTCGAACTTCTGCCCGTTGATAAAACGCGACTCCAGCCGCGACCTGATAAGGCACATGATGCCGTCCGAGTGCCAGTTCGAGTTGCCGCGAAATGGAATTCACTCGATAGAAAATTGCAAAGTCCAACCAGTCCCGTTCTCCCGATTCCACCGTATGGCGAATGTGCCGGGCGATGCTGTCGGCTTCGACAGGACTGTCTGGAAAGTGCAACAACTCGACCGGTTCCCCTTCGGCATTTTCGGTCGTGAGTTCCTTGGCTTTGCGAAGTCGGTTGTGTGAGATCAAACTGTCTGCCGCCGCCAGGATCAGTTTCGAACTGCGAAAGTTCTGCTCCAGCTTGATGATTTTTGTGTCCTGATAATCCTGTTCGAATTTCAGAATGTTGTCGATCTTCGCGCCGCGCCAACCATAAATCGATTGGTCAGGATCCCCAGTGACGGAGAGGTTCCGTGAGTTCTGAGACAGTGCCCGTACGATCCGATACTGAGCTTCGTTCGTATCCTGATATTCATCGACGAGCACATACTGATAGCGATCATCGTACTGCGAACGGATTTCATCGTGCTCTTCAAACAGATGCACGACGTGTAATAAGAGGTCATCGAAGTCGACGGCATTCGAGCTGAGCAAATACTTCTGATACGCCGGATACACCTTGGCGACGACTGCGGTGAAATGATCGGCGACTGAATCCTCGAATTGCCCGACGAACATTGGAGCGGTGATCATGTCGTTTTTGGCATTGCTGATCATCGCCAGAATCTTGCCTGGTGGATAGTGGGCGGCATCGTAATCGAGTTCGCTGAGAACCTGCCGGATTGCCTGCTTCTGATCGGCGGTGTCGAGGATCGTAAAGTTCGGCTGCAAACCAACCACCCCGGCTCGCTGCCGGAGAACATGCGCGCAAAATCGGTGGAAGGTACTGACCCACAGATTCTGACTGTTCGTCAGCGTCTTGAGTCGCTCGGACATCTCGGCGGCCGCTTTGTTCGTAAACGTGATCGCCAGAATATTCCAGGGCTTGACTCCCTTTTCAATCAGCCGGGCAACCCGATGCGTGACGACCCGAGTCTTCCCCGATCCGGGGCCCGCCAGAACCAGCATCGGCCCACTGAAATGTTCGACCGCTTCAATTTGAACCGGCGTCAATTGCTGATGGAGAATGGGGACATCCATGTGAGAATCTGTGCTTCCGTGAGCGTGGGCAAAATATCAAAACGAGATTCCGCCATCCTACCCGCTCCGCCTTCCGAAAACAAATCCCGCAGAGATTTCTGCCAGACAGCAAGATCGCAAATTGGTAACCCAGATAGCTCTGCGATCTGGGAGGACGAAGTCCGCAAGAGGTCTTCAACCTGGTGGTGAATTTCCAGCTGAATGCTTACTTCGGGTGGCTGGGGTCGAAGCGGATCGTAGCCCCCAGAAAAGTGCACCGTGTCAATCACTGCTGGGCAAGCCGGCAGTGGCACACTTCAAACTACATATTAAGATAAAACAGTATGCTACGAACTCACCTCTTCCAACTCCTTCTCTTCCTCCATTTCCTCCTCGGCAGCCACATCATCAGCCGCCGTCGTGCCGACATCTTTAGTCAGCTCTTCGAGACGTTCCTGCTGCTTACGGATTTTCGGGAAGTGATCCAGCGGATTGAAATTCGGATCGTTCGCTTTTTTAAACACCTCATCAAATGCTGAAGTGATCGCACTGAAACAGGCCATGAAAATGGCTAGCCCGGCGATCATAAACACCATCACAATCACACGGCCAGCAATCGAATTGGGAGAGAGATCGCCATATCCGACCGTCGTCCCAGTCACTTCCAGGAACCAGGCGATATTGAACAGGTCACGAAACTCTTCCTGCTCGGGGCCTTCAATTTCATACAGTGCGAACATCGTCAGCAGTAAGACCATGATAGCAGTCAGCATCAACGGGCGGAGGTTGAAGTAGGCGCGATAAAAACCGAGAGCCATCACCTGCAGGCCGCGATTGTAGCGGAAGAACTTCAGCATTCTCAAAACACGTAACGTCCGAATCAATTTCAAATGCTGATTGATGCCCGGCACGAAGCCGATCCAGAAGGGGAGGATCGCCGCCAGATCGATCAGGCCGAAGGTCGTGAGCGGATAAAATCCTCGACCCGAATTCCGAATCCAGCGGAGAACATATTCGAGCGTGAGAATCAAAGCGACACCACGTTCTGACCAGAGGAAGAACGGATGACTCTGAAGACTGTTCGATTCCGGATAAAAATGACACTCCAACGCCAGCATGAACACACTGTAACAGACGAGAGGCTGAACGATCTTATCCAGAAAATCGATAGCCGGCTTGAGTGATTCACGGCGGAATTTATTCATGGTTTCCCTCAATGGGCTGCATGAGTATGGGGAAGGGCAGAAAACAGAATCGGCAACCACCCACAAAAAAACCCGGGCCTGACGGCTCCGGGTTCATTAACCTCAGATTGGATATTGTAGGAAATTTGACTCTCTTCACCACCCCGATATTTTAAGGGGCAAGTCGAAGCTGGTTTCCAACTGGTCGGTTTTGTATCCAGGAATGTTCTAGAACTCACCCATGACGTTTCCATCATTTCGTTGGCCGAGATTTCTCCAAGTGGCCAGATTGATATTCTCGCTGGCAAATCGAACCGAACCATCGCTCAGCAAAATCTGCACGCCACCTTTGTGTTGGCTTCTGGCGGCCATATTCACATACACCGCAAAACGTTCGCAATCTGCTGAACGAGCATTTGGAGTTCGAGTGGTCGTAAACGGCCAGGTCGAAGTATAACCGTACATCCAGGAATAGCCGCGATTGTTATTGTTCGTCCCTGCGTTTCCATCGCAGTTATTTGCGTCACCAGCTGAAAGGGCTTTGATTTCAGAGCCTACCAGACATTCAGAGACCGCCATGGTATTCGACAAACCATCGGTAATGTCGCGAAATTTACAGTGGCTATTCGTAGCAAATACACCCTCTTCATTACCGTTATTCAGTACTGCCCGTGCCCATGTGCCATTTCCAACGATATAACTACCATGGCCCTGGGCTGCACTGGCGGTCGAACCACCGTCTCCATAAAGGCGATAGGAGTCACCAATACAAGCAACATAACTAGTGGGAGCGAATCCAGAAACCGCATTCGATTTCGGATCGCTTGGACATCGGTAACCAGGAATCACTTCAGCCCGAACATTGTTAGGGTCCCAACCAGTAACTTTATCTCGAATAAAATCCATCCGATCATACAGCGCCGATTGTTCCATCTGAGGAAGAATCCGAGCCATCCAGGTTGACTGGTTTGATGCAGACGGACCACCTGCACCACGGTCTCGGAACAGGCATCCGATTGGCAGGCAGCCATTGATGTCGTGGTAATTATGCAGTGCCAATCCGAGCTGCTTGAGATTGTTTTTGCAGGACGACCGGCGTGCTGCTTCGCGCGCCTGTTGGACAGCAGGGAGCAACAATGCCACCAGGATGGCAATGATTGCGATGACAACGAGCAACTCGATCAGCGTAAACGCCAACCGTTGCGATCTGTGATTTTTCAGCATGGATCTACCTCATAAAAATTAAGGAACAAGTTCATAATTGACTTCGTCAGTATCAGATGTAATTTCAGTCTGCAGCTCAGAATCGGTATTGTATTTCGCGGGAATATATTGTTCGGATTCGGGCTCCATTTCGCCCATCATATTTTTGATTTGCTTGCCGGTATCGCGAGTCGCCGTGATTTCAACGCGACAGGTCGCCAACGGAATCCCCCGATTATCCAGCGGGTCGGACGATGTGTCGTACTTCCCATCCTTGATGGTCAGTTTGACCGGAGCACCTTCATCCCCTTGCTGAGGGATAAACTGGATGAAGCCCGATTGAACCGGTTCACCGGAAAATGTCACTTGACCTTCCACACTGGCGCGAGAAGGTCCATCTCCACCACCCCCGCACCCTGAAAGAGAAATGCTTATTAATATCAGAAGAGAAAGAGACTTGGACATTGAAAGAGGATTCCTGCATTATCAACTTGAGAAGTGTTTCTCAGTTAAAAGTGGTTTGTGAAGGCTAAAGGAGTTTGTTCTTACCGTGTACTGCGAGGCAATTTGAGCGAAGACCAATGGTAGGTTGACGAAATTAGTGAGGGAGATCTCACTGAAGTGCGAAGAATCGTTCCCTGAATTTACGCAGCAAGATATCATATTCAAGGATTGTTATACTACTTATACTGCACAATTCATTAGCGTTTGTAAAGACTGAGTTTGAAATAATCAGGATGATGGCGCTCCGAAATTTCTACCGATCGTATTAGTCGAGACGGTGAGAATCGAGAAGAATCCCTCCTCAATCCGGATTTCAGCTCATCATAAATGTCCAATAAAAAAGACAGGCTGTTGGCCTGTCATGCTTAATCTCGAACCCAAGGGGAGACTTGGGAGCATGTTGCATATTTTGTCGAAAAACCACCCGTGCCCTAACTGGCACGGGGCGTCTGAACGGACTGATTATGCGGCTCGTGCCTGAACCGATTGCAACGATTCGAGAATCCGATCAAAATCGTTCTGGTTGGCAAAGTGCAGGACGACCTGGCCGGAGTCGGCGGTCTTCAGTTTCAATTCGACTTTCACGCCGAAGCTGTTGCGGAGTTGTTCTTCGATCGATTTGAGGTGATTGTTCAACTCGGGCTTGGACGGTTTGTCGTCCGGCTTCGTCATGGGAACCGTATCTGGCTTGCCCAGAAGTTCCTTGACGGCGGCTTCGGTTTTGCGAACCGAGAGTTGCTCTTTCTGGATGCGGTCGCACAGTTCGAGTTGCTGTTGTTCGTCTTTGAGAGACAGAATCGCGCGGGCATGTCCGGCGGTCAGTTTCTGTTCCTGGAGTGCATTCTTGATTGGCACGGGCAGGTCGAGCAGTCGGAGAGTGTTGGCGACAGCCGAGCGGCTCATACTCAATTGCTTGCCAAGTTCTTCGACTGAGCTTTCGAAGTGATCGATATAATCTCGGAACGCCTGAGCCTTCTCGAGGTCATTGAGATCTTTCCGTTTCAGGTTTTCTTCAAAGGAAAATTCGCAGGCGATCTTATCGATGACATCCACAACACGGCAGGGGATATTCTGCAACCCCGCCTGACGAGCGGCCAGCCAGCGACGTTCGCCAGCAATCAATTCGTAGTTATCACCATACTCACGAACCAGGACCGGCTGAAGAATGCCGTGCTTGCCGACACTGCTGGCCAGTTCGTCCAGCTCGCTTTTCTCGAAATGCTTTCGAGGCTGTTTCGGATTCCTCTGAATCCGATCGAGTGGCAGGTCGGTAATCGTACCGGCTTCGCTAACCGTCGGAGCAGAGTCTGAATTTTGATAAGGCTCATTCGAAGGACCACCTCCACCGAGCAGAGCATCGAGTCCACGTCCGAGTCGGCGTTTCGGAACCACCTGCTGTTGAGGGGCCTCGCCCTGATCCTGATACTCTGGATTGTGTCCCTCGTGAGACTGAACATGATCCATCGAAGAATTGTTTTGATCGAATACGTTATTTTGATCCATCGCTTCAAACCTACCGCTAGTGGCGAAAAAAAGGACGGCGAGCTCCTGTTAAACTACCGATTGGCCGGACTCTAAATTGAGGCTCGAATTCTGACAAGAGCACTCGTCGTTTTGTCATGTTGACAATTTCTCTGCCGTTTCACGTGAAACGGCAGAGAGGTTAGAGATTAGTGATGAGAGGTGAGAGTGAGGTTTCTTCAATACCTTTCCGAGGGCACGCCCAGAACTCACATTTTATTTCCAGATGATTTGTGCCAGAGAACGCCTATCAATCACTTCGACATGTGTTAGTCTGAAGGGAAAGAAACCCACTTGATGCATCAGTGACAAACCGCTCGCCTCGTCAGTATTCCAATAAATTTCATGGCATTAAATGATCACTCCTACATTGATTGCATTACTGATCGCCGGACTGGCGACCGGCCTGATCTGGGTTTGCTGTTCGCGGCTGGAAGTGCTCAGCGAGCAACTTTCGGTTCACTATGATTTACCCGATGTGGTGCGCGGCGGAGTGGTCACTGCAATCGCTTCCAGCTTTCCGGAACTCTCGAGTGTTGTCATTTCGACGGCCTGGCACGGGGAGTTCGAACTGGGAGTAGCCGCCATAATCGGCTCGGCGATTTTCAACATCCTGGTGATTCCCGGCGTCTGCACGCTCGCTTCACGAAAGCTCGAAGCAGATCGGGATATCGTTTTTAAGGAGATGCTTTTCTACCTTCTGGCGATCGCCGTCTTCTCGTTGACTCTTGCCTGTGGAGTCGTTTTTCAACCAAGCGAAGAAGCGTCCCATTCGGGATACGTCAGTCGGAGTCTGGCCCTGATTCCGTTATTCACGTATCTGTTTTATCTCTATATTCAATGGCAGGACTCGCAGGATTCGAGTCCAGAAAAGCCCACCACAGAACCTGCCAATATTAAACGAGACTGGGGACTGCTGGCTGTCTGCCTGATTTTTCTCGCCCTAGGAGTCGAACTTCTGGTTCGCTCTGCCATCCGTCTGGGCGAGATTTTTGAGACACCAAGCTTTCTGTGGGGTCTGACAATTATCGCTGCGGGGTCTAGTCTGCCCGATTTATTCATCAGTCTGAAGACGAGCAGAGAAGGGGAGGATACGACTTCGCTCGCCAATGTGCTCGGCAGCAATACGTTCGATTTGCTGGTCGCGGTTCCGATTGGAGTCTTGATTGCGGGAGCATCGCTCTTTAATTTCGGTCGCTCGGCACCTCTGTTGGGTTGCCTGGCTGGGAGCACTTTGCTCGTGTTTGTGCTGATGCGAAACCAGATGAACCTACGCAGGCGAGATGCACTCATTATGCTCGGAGCCTATGGAATGTTCGTTGGTTGGCTGATTCTGGAGTCGATTGGAATGATCAATCTATTGCGATGAAACTCTCCAACATCTGTTAGGAAAGGCTTCCAGCCTGTCTGAAACCTTGTCGATTTCGTCAGGCACTGCCTGACCTACACCTGTTGGATAGGTTTAATTGAGAAAGAACCTACCGGGTGGCTGGGGTCACACCGAAGCGGAGTCCCCAGGCGTGTTGGTTCACTTCAAAGCCACCTCCATTCATGCTTGCCCTGCTGCGCGATGCAAGCATGGTACCGGCATACTTCTTACAGGAACCCACTGGTCACTGGCCCCTCGACACTGGCCCTTTTTCCGCGAACTTATTAGCATCCCCTGTGTCTCTCAGACAGGCACTAAAAAAATCCAAAAAGATTCTCGTGAGATCGGATTGACCCGCATGGGGGAAGTGCCTAGAATTCGCGAACACCTCGGGGTGTAGCTCAGCTTGGCTAGAGCGCCTGCTTTGGGAGCAGGAAGTCGCACGTTCGAATCGTGTCACCCCGACTCCCGTCAAGAGGACGGATCAACATAAATAAGAGCGGTTTCCACCATTGGAGATCGCTCTTATTTTATGCGCTGGCGAGGGTGGCTGGGGTCTTAGCGCAGCTCCCCCCAACTCCAAATCAGTTTTATTAGCCAGCCCAAAAATATTTGACTCCCTCATTTACCGACCTATGTTTCAGGTAATCAACACGAAAACACCGCTCGGCTCTTCGCGAGTTCGAGCTTGATATCAGCGCGGCGAGAGATGCTGGGAGCATTGAGGGGACTCGCCGTGCTGTTTTTTTATAGTGAATAGTTGCTAGTTATTAGTTAATAGTTCTGGAATTCCACTCGAAACGCACATATCGCAGAATTTGATTTTCGAGGTCGTTTCTGAATCAATTCCTGCAAAACTACTAATTACTATTCACTATTCACTAACGACTACCCTTGACCTCCCCGGAAAATTGATCACAGTTTCACGTGAAACAATTACGATTTTCCAACGAGGTTGCGATGAGAATTGGGATATTTGGGGGGACGTTCGATCCCGTGCATCTGGGGCATTTGATCCTGGCGGAGACCTGTCTGGTCGAGTGTCAGTTGGATCAAATCCGCTTTCTGCCCACGTTTTGTTCGCCACATAAGACGAACGAAAAGACGACCTCTGCCAAGCAACGGCAGTATATGCTCGACTTTGCGACCGCTGGAATCCCGGAATTTGTGGTCGATTCTCGCGAAATCAAGAAGGGCGAAGTCTGTTATTCAGTCGACACGCTGACCGAACTCCGAGCCGAATTCCCAGATGACGAACTCTTTTTTCTCATCGGAGCCGACTCACTCAACGACTTTCCAACTTGGCGAGATCCCGAGAAAATCGCTGAACTGGCCACCATCGCGGCTGTCAATCGGGGCCAGATGAGCGAAGCGGAGATCGATGAGATGTGCCTGCAACTGCCGGATTCCGTGAGAAAATCGGTGCAGATCATTCAAATGCCGGGCATAGAAATCTCCGCCAGTATGATGCGGGATCGAGCTTCGAAAAATCTCTCTATCCGTTTCCTTACACCCAGACCGGTTGAGCGGTATATTACAGAGCAGAAGTTGTATCAGATTTCTGCAGAGTAAATAGTCACCGAGTGGCGGGGGCGCCTCGAAGAGAACCCCCCGAATTTTAACGTCCGGGGGCTTCCGCTAAGCGGAGCGCCCCCGCCACCCAGTCTGATTTCTCGAACACAATTCCTTTTCTAACCGCTCCTGAATTGATTATGCGAAACAAAATCACTCAAATCCTGAACCTGCTGACATTCATTTTTCTGATCGGAATTGTTCCGTCAACCGCCTGGGCGCACCCCGGTCACGGTCAGCCGGAAACTCAATCAACCATTTGGCACTACCTATCTGAGCCGATGCACATCGCCCCGGCACTGGGTGTGATCGCCATGGCGATCTGGATGGTTGTTCGATTTTTCGCAACAAATTCCGACAAAAATCAACACTAAGACATACGTTGGAATCAGTTGGATTTCCCGATTTCCGCCCACCTTGCGTGGATGTTTCGGGCAAAGCGTGGTAAAACGCAATCGGTTCACGTACGAAATATGGGTTCATTGCAAGTCAGGCATTACTGGCTTCAGCAATTCTAGACCCCTCAACAATAAACCCTCAACATTCAACAAATCATAAAGAGGTCACGATCATGGGATTGGCAATTTCTGGAGTTTTCGCACGTCAAATTTTGGATAGCCGTGGAAATCCAACCGTTGAGGTCGACATCGAACTCGAAGATGGCACCCTCGGCCGGGCCGCTGTTCCAAGTGGAGCCAGTACCGGAACTCACGAAGCCTGCGAATTGCGGGATGGCGACAAATCAGTTTATCTCGGCAAGAGCGTTTTGAATGCCGTCCAGAATGTGAACGGCGAAATTGCCGATCTGCTTTACGATATGGATGTGACCGAACAGGTTGCTCTTGATAAAGCAATGATCGATGCCGACGGCACCGAAAACAAATCTCGACTGGGAGCTAATGCGATTCTGGCTTGCTCAATGGCTGCCGCTCACGCTGCCGCCCGATCTTGCGAATTGCCATTGTTCCGCTACATCGGCGGACCAGCCGCGACTGTTCTGCCAGCTCCAATGATGAACATCATTAACGGTGGCGAACACGCCAACAACGGAATCGGCATCCAGGAATTCATGGTCATGCCTCTCGGCTTCTCCTGCTTTTCGGACGCTTTGCGAGCCGGTGCAGAAATTTTCCACGCTCTGAAAAAAGTCCTCGCCGACAAAGGGATGAGCACTGCCGTTGGTGATGAAGGGGGCTTTGCTCCAGACCTGCCGAACTCTCAGGAAGCGATTGAAGTCATTTTGACCGCCATCGAAAAGGCCGGATACAAGCCGGGCGAGCAGATCAAAATCGCTCTCGACTGTGCCGCTTCTGAATTTTATGACGACAAGAAGAAGCAATACAACCTCGAAGGCACCTCTTACGACTCCGCAGGATTCGTCGAATTGCTGGCCAGTTGGGTCAACAAATATCCAATTTGCTCGGTCGAAGATGGCTGCGGCGAAGATGATTGGGATGGCTGGAAGCAGCTGACCGAAGCTGTCGGCGACAAATGTCAGCTTGTCGGCGACGACCTGTTCGTAACCAATTCCAAGAGATTGCAACGCGGAATTGATGAGAACATCGCCAACAGTATCCTCGTCAAAGTGAACCAGATCGGCACCCTGACCGAAACCATCGAAGCGGTCAACCTGGCTTATCGCAACAAATACACAGCGGTCATGAGCCATCGTTCCGGCGAAACCGAAGACACAACCATCGCCGATTTGGCCGTCGCACTGGGAACTGGACAGATCAAAACCGGTTCTGCCAGCCGAACAGACCGGATCGCGAAGTACAATCAGTTACTGCGAATCGAAGAAATCCTGGGTCATACCGCTCAGTACGGTGGCACGATTTCGTAGGTGATTTGAATAGAAAATCGGGTAGCCCAGATAGCTCCGCTATCTGGGTGGACGAAGTCCACAAGAGGCCTTCAGTTTGATGTTGAGTTAATCCAGAACTTCGTGCGGGGCTACCCACGATTCGAAAAAGATATTCGCATGACTGTATCAATTGATACATCAAGCAGCACTAATTCAGTTTAGTGCTGCTTTTTTTGCGCCACGAATCACATATTCAGAGATCATTAACTAGATTCTCAAATTGTAATTCGTGTACAAACTTGACTGAGTTGTATACAAACGATACCTTCCTCGCGTTGTATAAATCAGTGTTAATTTGGGGGGTTCTCATGTCAATCCGTATGGAATGCAAGCATTGCTTTCGACCTCTTAAGGCGAAAGATTCGGCGGCTGGAAAGAAAATACAATGTCCCGGATGCGATACAATCCTCAAAGTCCCGCGGCCTCGTCGACGCAAAAATGAAGAGGATGAATTCGCCGACGCACTGAACTCTATCGATAGTCACAAGGACTATGCTCCGATCTCCGATGAGTTGCCTCCTGCTCGACGCTCCCGCGGGAAATCCAGTTCGAAAAAATCCAGGGATTATGGTGCTCCTGTATCATCTCAACTCGCCTCTCTGGTAATTGGGGGGTTTATGTTATTTGAATTAGTCATCTATGTGATCCGCCGCAATCTGGGAGCGTGATTCAACATTAATAAGAAAACAGAGAACCAAGATGAATGACTGTATGCTGCTTTTCGCTCAGGCAAAGCCCATCAACCTAGCCCTAATATTCGGCATCTTATTATTTGTACTGGCATTGTTTGCTCTGGTGACGCTTCCAATTTGGACCATTATTCTTCGAGCGTCGCTGAAGTGGTTTGCGGGTTTGGATGTCGGCTTTGGTCATGCCTATGGCGTTTCTTTTATATTGATCTTGATTTCTACGATCCAACAGATCTTATTCCGTCTGGCGTTATACGGTAGTATGCCACAAAGAGGAGAGCCAGATATCAGTGGATTGATTGGCTTTCCGATCATATTTTGCCTCCAATCATTGTTAATTGGAGCCCAGTTTGAGCTTTCATTTCTTCGAGCCTGCCTGGTGGAATTAGGAATTTTTCTGGTCTGTCTAGTTATTGCGATTGTCATCACCGCAGTCGTTTTGATCTTCTCTCTGGTGGCTATGTAGTTCAATTTCTGATCGGGTGGGCAAAACATTTGTTGCAAAAAATAAGTCATCGTAAGAAGGCATTTATTGAGTCTGTGATCCATGTTTTAAACGTGTTCCCAGCGTGCCACGGCTCTGTGAGCCGTGCAAAATGCGGGTGGAGTGGAAGCAAACACGGCTCGATGAGTGTGACACAATTTAATGTACTTCGACCATTGAATATGATTGAGAAGCGAAATTTCAAAAAGCGTCGTGCGTACAACGATCCTCGGCATGCTCACTTTCTCACTTTTTCATGCTGGAAAAGAATGCCTTTGCTTAATAAAGATCGATCCAGAAATTGGGTGATCGATGCCATTTCGCAAATGAGAATAAACTTGGATGTTTCGATTCTGGCATATGTGATAATGCCTGAACATGTCCATCTACTTGTCTATCCCAACAATGATCACTATGAAATCAGACGGATATTGGCAGCACTCAAATCACCTGTTTCCAGAAACGCCAAGAAATATTTAGTTGAGAACTGTGAGACAGGCTGGCTAAACTGCCTTACAACTTATCATGGAGCACGTGAGGTTTTTCGATTCTGGCAACCTGGGGGCGGGTTTGATGAAAATCTTTTCGAAAGTAAATCCATTGAAAATGTCATCGATTACATTCATGCGAATCCTGTTCGAAGAGAATTAGTCTCTCATCCTTCTGATTGGAAATGGTCAAGTGCGCGTCATTATTTTGGAGAGGAGAATTCTGTTCTCCAAGTTGATAAGATTGATTTTTCATAAAATTGATTTTGTGAATGTGAGAAATACTTGGTAGTGGATTCACCCGCATTTCGCACGGCTCACAGAGCCGTGGCACACCTGCATTTGCGATTGAATTGAATTCCAGCTCAGTGTGATTAGTACTATAGTTTATTGGGAGCAATGGATCCTTAATAAATTTCGATCCTCAAACTGAAGCCTCTTTTTGACTTCGTCCACCCAGATAGCGGAGCTATCTGGGTTACCCGAGTTTCTTTTTCTCTCTGCCACAAAGGTATCGAATCTCTAATAGATCATCGATTCGATTTTACACTCACCACTCACCTCTAATCCCTCACCTCTACCATGCTAGCAAAACGAATTATTCCCTGTCTTGATGTCCATGCCGGTCGCGTTGTGAAAGGTGTGAATTTTCTTAACCTTCAGGACGCTGGCGACCCTGTTGAAATCGCTTCCCGTTATGAAGCTGAGGGGGCCGACGAGCTCGTTTTTCTGGATATCACCGCTAGCCATGAGCAGCGGGAGATTATTTTGGATGTGGTCAAACGGACCTCGGAAGTCATTTTCATGCCGTTGACGGTGGGTGGTGGCATTCGCACTTTGGACGATATTCGGACTTTGCTCAACTCGGGATGTGATAAAGTTTCGATCAACTCGGCTGCGGTGAACGATCCCGATTTTATTCGTGAGGCTGCTTTGCGGTTTGGAAGTCAGTGCATCGTTGTGAACATCGATCCGAAACGCATCTATAAAGATGGCCAGGAATTCTGGGATGTGCATATCAATGGAGGTCGCAAGCCGACGGGATTGGAAGCGGTTGCCTGGGCGAAGCAGGTTGAAAAACTTGGAGCAGGAGAGATTGTACTGACCTCGATGGATGCCGACGGAACAAAAGATGGCTTCGATATTGAAATCACCTCAGCTGTTTCGGAAGCAGTTAATATCCCGGTTGTGGCTAGTGGCGGATGTGGATCTCCCGAGCATATGCGGGTCGCATTGACTGAAGGCAAAGCCGACGCGGCTCTGGCAGCCAGCATTTTTCACTACGGCGAATACACGATTGATGAAGCAAAATCGTATCTGGCTGAGCATAGTGTTGTTGTGAGGCAGGTTACGAAGACTTAGTTTCACGTGAAACGGGTTGGAGTGGCCAGTGTCGAGAGGCTAGAGGCCAGTGTGATATTTGGGTGGCACGTCCAAGAACGCAGTGATGGGCGTGGCGATTCAATCAGCTGAAATTAAACACACATACAAGCACGAAGCGCAAGCGAGTGTGTCACAAAAACAAAGATCAATTACACACTCGCTTGCGCTTCGTGCTTGTCAATTCAAAATCATTTCGCGTGGGGGTGTGCTTTTTCGTAAGTATCGCGAAGTCGGGCGGCGCTGACGTGAGTGTAGATTTGGGTTGTCGTCAGGCTTTTGTGGCCGAGTAATTCCTGGACACTGCGTAAATCGGCACCGCCATCGAGCAGGTGGGTGGCGAAACTGTGACGCAAAGTATGCGGCGAAGTCTTGTCGGACAAGCCGGTTTGCTTGAGATATTTTTCGATCATGCGACCAATACTGCGCGTCGTCAGTCGGCAGCCGAACTTGTTGAGGAAGAGAGCCTGCTGGTCATCTGCAGTGGACCTGGGGCCATTTTCCCGGACATCGAGCCAGCGTGATAATGCTTTATCGGCGTAACTTCCAATCGGTGCAATACGTTCCTTTTTGCCTTTTCCACGGACACGAATGATGTTGGCATCGCGGTCCCAGTCGCCGATATTCAGGGAAACCAATTCGGCAACACGGAGGCCAGCAGTGTAAAGAGTTTCGAGAATTGCTCGATCTCTTAGCCCGGCTGCTTCATTGGCAGGAGGGGCTTCAAGGAGTGCGGCGACTTCGCGTGAGTTCAAATAGTGCGGAAGTTTTCTTCCAACTCGGGGTGTTCTCAAGGCTTTGGCGGGATTGGAAGAACACATCTGTTCGCGGCAGCAGTAGCGAAACAGACTGCGCAGACAGGCCAGACGGCGAGCGATTGTCGTGCGCTGATAGCCACATTCGTGCAGGTAGGTGAGATATCCGCGCAGGCAAGGGATATCGGCTTCAGCTGGTCTGGGGACAGAGCCGAGGCGATCCTGGCAGTAATCGAGAAAGGATGCGAAATCTTCGGCGTAAGATTTCCGTGTCAATTCGGAGGCATTCCGCTCGACGCGCAGGTATCTCAGAAAACCATCGAAGGCTGCTTCCATAATGAACTCTTGGAGTCGTTAAACAGAAACGACAATCGAGCCATCCTTAGCCTGCGATGATCGAGATTAAGTTGAAGTACAGACATTCCTGTCTGTGGAAAATGGGTGCTGGGTTACGCTACGCTCACTCAACCTACTGGAGATCTTAATTGAGAACAGGTCAAAGGATCGTGACAATACCCGTGCCATCACTGGCACGGCTCGCCTGCTTATGATGTCCTAAAATTTAGGAGTTATTCGCATTTAACTCGATGGCACGGTGCGTCAGGACGCACCCTACGGATTTTAATTATGCGGATTTGCGGTAGAAGGATTCTGATTGAGTTGTGTCTTTCAGCTTATCGCGGCGGAGGGCACGGACGCGTTGGCTCATGACGGCAGCATCGTACCACGAAAAATTCAGGTCCGGGTCGGCGGCGTTTCTGCCTAATGTCTGCAGCAGTTCATCATGGCTGGATTCATCGTAGAGGAAGATGTATCGGTGACCATCTTTGACAAGTGCCAATACATTAATTTCTTCCCCCATCCCTGGTACCCCCCGCTCGAAATTGTGCTCGCGCGATTCCGCTGGAATCTTTTCCAGTCGTCAAAACTGTCCCTGTGATGACGAAAGGGTATCGCGAAATTATGTTCTCAGGTGTTTAACCATTCACATGGCTTCTGCAGTCGCATGAGCAACAAAACACAATCAACATTGTGTTTGCTCCTGCGGATCGTTGCAGAGACATTTGAATTCGATCAATAATCCTGTCCGTAACTCTTATCGGACATGATTCCGCCATCCTGAAGAACTTTTCGAGCAACCGGTATAAGCTACCAAAAGAGATTAGAGGGGAGAGATTAGAGGTTAGAGTTGTTATTCACTAACGCCCAACGCCTACTTATATTTTCTCGACGTAAACACGAATCGTTTACGGGCTTCGCCGCCGTGGAGTTGGAGCATTTCGAGAATCATGCGGTGCATGCAGAAGCGGATGAAATCTTCACTGCGATGCAAATGTCCTGTCCAACCGCCGCTGCGTTGATCGCCACTCAGTTCGAGATAGTTTCTCAGGCTGGCCGTGAAATCGGCGTCGGCTCCATCGAACACTCTGGTGTAGGACATGTAGGGTTGTGAGGAGCCATAGGCGAAGGGATCTTCGTAGACTTCTATTTCCTGATGCATTTCTGGAGCCAGATATTTCTCCATCTCGTCAGGTGGCATCGCCTGTGGTCTTAATGCAGCCACTTGAGAGGGAGACTCGAACCCTGGTCCGATATGAACGGGCAGGCTGAGAGGCGGGTTCTGTTCATAAATGAGCTGCAAGGCTTTTTGCAGGGCGCGATCCCACTCGGCCTGGAGGGGATCGATTTCGCCATCGGCATTCTGGGCACGGATTTCCGTTTTGTTTCTGAAAGGATTGAGTTGTGCAGTCGAACAAGATTTCTCTTTCCATGCCTTCTTGAGCCGTCGACTCCATGACGAAGACTCGGCTTCCGCCTCTCGGCATTCCAGTTCGATTTTCTTACGCATCTGTGGATCGACTGCAATGCCGGGCTGAAATTCGGGGATACCGGGAGTGTACCAGGAAATCTGTAATCCAAGACGCGGGGGATAATAGGGCGTATATTCGGTGATGGCTCCAAAGCAGATGCTGTCAGCATCGAGAATTTCGACCAGTTTGAGCATGTCCTCGGGCGAGTCGAGATTGATTTGGTGTTCGGCCATCGCCGTTTCGACAACGCCAATAGGAATCACTTGAAAACCAGGCGTTTTTTGAAGTTCGGTGAAGTAAGCTTCCGCAAACCGACGCCCGTCGACGCTACGTTCGGGAGAGAGATTGACGAAGGGGGCGATGGCAATCCGAGAGAGATTGGGGGCAGGATTGGAAACGCCAACCTGTACAATGGCACAGCCAGAGAATCCGCTCAGGAGTCCAGAGATGATCAGAATGAGAATCCGCGTCTGAGGACGCATGGCCGTTTCCCCTGTTAAGCAACTTTACAAAGTGGTTCTCTTCTCCTTTGAAAGGAACCGACAATGTCCGCGCCGCTGTCCATTGGTTATGATCGTCATAACCGTTACAGAAACTTTAATCGGAATAGATTGCCCAGTCTCACAAGGAGCTGGCTACAGGATCAAATCATGTCATTTACCATTCGGCCAGTAAATCCTGAAGATTGTGAGACAATTCTTTCTCTGATTCGTGAATTAGCGGTCTACGAAAAGATGCTCGATGAAGTGGTGGCGACACCAGAAATGATTCGTGAATCATTATTCGGAGATCGCCCTGACGCAGAATGTCTGCTGGCTGAAGTGGATGGTGATTGTGTGGGGTTCGCACTCTACTTTTTTAACTATTCCACATTTTTGGGGCGACAGGGTTTGTATCTGGAAGATCTGTTTGTGCAGCCTGAATTCCGGAAGCAGGGAATTGGGAAAGCATTATTTAAGAAGGTTGCTGAAGTCGCCGTCGAAAGAAATTGCGGCAGGATGGAATGGTCGGTATTGGATTGGAATGAGCCATCAATTGAGTTTTACAAATCGATGGGAGCGGAAGCGATGGAGGAGTGGACGGTTTATCGTTTGACAGGTGAGAGACTTAAATCAATCAATAAAATTGATTCTGTCTAATGTATTCGGGGTGGTGGGGACGCTCTCATAAGAAGTAAAATGAAGCCTCAGCCTGTACGGGTCAACCCGAGTTGATCGCCGAAGCGTTCCAGTACGCGGCGTTTGAGAGGGGCGAAGTCGGGCTCATCGATCGTGCCGGCCTGGACCATTCTCGAAGCAGCCCGGCTGGTTTCGAGCAGGATTTTTTCGTCGCGGGAAAAGTCGGTTACGCGGAATGGTTGACTGCCGTGCTGTTCAGTGCCGAGAACGTTGCCTGGGCCACGCAGGGCGAAGTCGGCTTCGGCGATTTCGAATCCATTGTTCGAGCGTTCGACCGCCTGGAGACGTTGCAGAGAGTCCTCATTTGCGGCTTTGCTGAAGAGAAAGCAAAAGCCACGGAAAGAACCTCGACCGATGCGTCCGCGTAACTGGTGGAGTTGAGAGAGGCCAAATTGCTGGGCGTCCTGAATGATCATCAATGTGGCATTGGGAACATCAACGCCAACTTCAACAACAGTGGTGGCCACGATGGCATCGAGTTGACGATCACGGAAGCGTGACATCACCATCTGCTGCTCGGCTCGGTCCATCTGGCCGTGAATCAACCCGAGTTGAAAGTCGCGGAGCTGGTTTTGTTGTAATTCTTTGAAGATTTGCAATGCTCCTGCGGGAGCTTCGGGGTCGGGGGAATCGATGTAGGGGCAGACGATGTATGCCTGTCGGCCCTCATTGAGTTTCTCGACGACAAACTGCCAGGCTTTCGCTTCGACTTTGGGAGTCTGGACGAGGGAGGTGACAATCGGCTGACGACCGGGAGGCAGGTCGGTCATTGTGGAGAGGTCGAGATCTCCATATTGTGTGAGGCAGAGGCTGCGGGGGATGGGAGTGGCGGTCATGACGAGGACGTGGGGGACTGTGTCTCGGGCTTGAAAACGTCCACGTTGCACGACGCCGAATTTGTGTTGTTCATCGATGACGGCCAACCCGAGTTGATGATATTTGACATCGTTCTGAATGACGGCTTGAGTTCCGAAGATCATTTGCATTTCGCCGGTCGCGATTTTGGCGAGTCGATCACGACGCTCAGCTGGTTTCAGGCTCCCTGTCAATAAACAGCGTTTCACGCGACTGTGCAGCAATGCTTCATGAATTGTGTTCCAGTGCTGTTGAGCGAGTAGTTCGGTTGGAGCCATCAATACAGCCTGGTAACCAGCAGCAACCGTGGCGAGCATGGCATACAGTGCGACAACTGTTTTTCCGGCTCCGACATCGGCCTGTAAGAGGCGGTGCATCGGTCGAGATTCTTTGAGGTCGTCGACGATTTCAGAGATGGCCTGCTCCTGGCCATCGGTGAATGTGAAATCGAAGAGTCGTCTGATACGCGCGTTGATCTTTGGTGTAACAATAATTTCAGGAGATCGTTCAGTGGTTTGGCGGAGACGTCTGCGGAGAGCCATGCCGATTTGGAAGTCGAGTTGTTCATCGAAGACGAGTCGTCTGCGGGCGGCGTAGAAATCTTCGACGGTTGGTGGGCGATGAAGATTTGAAATGGCCTCTTCTAAATGCGGCAGTTTGTAGTGTTTGCGTAGTCGTTCGGGGAGATCGTCTGCCAGTGTCCCTTTGACGAATTCGAGAGCTGTCCTAATGTAACCTCGTAAAATGTCGAGCGTGATGCCTTCTGTCAGCCGATATTTTGTGAGGACTTCGCCGCGGGAGTTTTCGTCGTCTTCTTCGAGCCATTGCATGCGGGGATGAGACATTTCCCAGCGGTTATCGCGAAACTTGGGCTTGGCAGACCAGAGCAGAAAACGATCGGACTGAAGTTGCCGTAGCATCCAGGGTTGATTAAACCAGGTCGCGCGGACGAGACCATCGTCAACGCGCATCACAGCTGCCGTCATGGTACGACCGCGGGAAATGGCTCGAGAATCGGAATCGATAATCTGACCACGGATAGTATGGATGCGATCGTCGGTCAATTCGTTAACGAGCGAGAGCTGAGAGAGATCGACAATGTCGCGGGGGATGAGCCAGAGGAGGTCGCGGACGGTTTCGACATCGAGATTTTTGAGCAGTTTTGCACGATGCGGACCGACCCCCTCGAGAAACCGGATGGGAGTTTCGAGGGGTTCGGTTTCCGGGAGATCGGATGTCGAATTGTCGTGTTCCTCAGTCATTGAACCATTGGAACAAACGGCTGATTTTTTCTCCAGTGAAGGGAGAAGTACTGGGGGCTTCGGTTCGCCCCCAGCCACCCTTCCTGGCTAGGAATGAGATCCATGATTTACAAGCACGAAGCGAAAGCGGGTGAGTGAGTACTGGTGAATTTGACTCACTCGCTTGCGCTTCGTGCTTGTATTTTTGCCAGAAATTGTCTGATGACGACGAAGTGGCAGGCACATTTTGTCAGGCATTGCCTGACCTATGGTCTTGGATTAACCCTGCAGGATCGGGAGCAGGTCTGAGGAGCCGTGCTGGATGGTGCGGGTGATGATGTCGCCCATCAGGGTTGTTGGCGTGCAATCGTGAATCTGGACGTTGGCGATGGAACCTGCGAGGCGAGGATTGCCATCGAACACAACGATGCGATCGCAGCGACTGCGTCCGACCAGTTGATTGGTGCTAGCGTTGGTCGGGCGGTTTTGCTCAGCTTTTACCGCACTTTTGCTCGGACCTTCGACGAGGACTTCAACGGAGCGGCCGATGAAGTCGGCATTGTCTTCGGCACTGATCGCGTTCTGCAAATCGAGCATTTCGTTGTTACGACGTTTTTTGACTTTATCCTCGATGTCATCTGGATAGTTGTCAGCCGCTTTGGTGCCTGCCCGTTCGGAGTATTTGAAAATGAAGCTGTTTTTGAAGCGGAACTCGCGGACGGCTTCCATTGTTTTTTGATGAGCTTCTTCGGTTTCGCCACAGAAGCCGACGATGAAGTCGCTGGAGACCGCACAGCTGGGAATGATTTCGCGGATGCGATGCATCATGTCGCGATACTCGGGGACGGTATAACCACGCTTCATTTTTTTGAGGACATCATCACAACCGTGCTGTAAAGGAACATGCAGATAGTGTGCAACCTTGGGCAAATCGCGGATTGCGTAGAGCAGGTCGTTCGTCATGTCTTTGGGGTAGTTGGTAACAAATTTGATTCGCTGAATGCCTTCGGTTTTATGAAGTAACTCCAGCAAATCGGCCATGCGATATTCTTTGCCATCTTCGACATGCTTATAACTGTTGACGGTCTGTCCGAGCAGAGTAATTTCTTTGACACCCTGTTCCGCCAGGGCTTGTGTTTCTCGGGCCAAAGCAGATGGAGACCGGCTTTGTTCCGGGCCTCGGGTGGTAGGGACGACGCAGTATGTGCAGAACTTGTCGCAGCCGATCATGATGCGGACAAATGCCTGATGCGGGCTTGGACGCATGGTGGGATCGCGAAGTGGATCGTAACTTTGAAAGCTGTCGGCGACTTCTGTGCGGGAACCACCTCGACGGCTCAGACTGATCGCCATCTGACGACTACGTTTCTTGCGGGATTCATTGATCAGCTCGGGAATCTCGGCCAGTTGTCCGGTGCCGACGATCATGTCGACCTGAGGGGCCCGTTGGAAAATCAGCTTTTGATCTTTCTGAGCCATACAGCCCATCACGCCGATGACGAGGTTGGGGCGTGTCTCTTTACTGTATTTGAGTCGCCCGAGTTGACTGTAGATTTTCTGTTCGGCATGTTCGCGGACACTGCAGGTGTTGAACAGGATGGTGTCCGCTTCTTTCATGTTGCCGGTCAGTTCGTAGCCGTCCTGACGCAGAGCGGCGACAACGAGTTCGCTGTCGAGGACGTTCATCTGACAGCCGACGGTTTCAATGAACAATTTGTTATTCGGTTCAGAATGACTCATGAGATTTTTCTTTGTACTGATAGTACAGGTATTGATTCTTACAAGCACTAAGCGCAAGCGAGTGTGTTTGGGTTTGCTTGTGTGGACACACTCGCTTGCGCTTCGTGCTTGTATTTAATTGATCTTATTCAGGCGGCTCGTTTTTCCAGTTTGCTGGAGGCGGCATCGAGCTGAGCTTCTAATTTCTCAGCTGCGGCCTGTTCTGCCAGTTCTGTTTCCTGTTTGGCCAGTTCCTGTTTTAACAGATAGGTGTGGACTTTCTTGTGCTGAGACATCAGCGTTAGTAATGATCTCAACGCCATTAAGCCAATCAAGCCATACAGAAGATAAATCCACATCCCTGACTCCGTTTCCTGAACGTCTTGTTCAAGTTTGCAGGTCAGGCAATGCCTGACCTAGTCCTTTGTTGACTGACACGCTTAGATGTTCACACGTTCGACGTAGGATCCTGATTCGACGTCGACTTTCACTTTGTTGCCGGCTTCAATAAAAGCCGGGACTTGAACTTCGACTCCGGTTTCGACCGTTGCCCCTTTGGTGACGTTTGTCGCCGTGTTGCCGCGGGCGGCTGGTTCGGTGTAGGTCACTTCGAGAACCACATGCTGAGGTGGAACCATTGAAATCAGCTGATTGTTCCAGAACATCAACTCGACTTCGGTCCCTTCCATGAGGAACTGCATGTATTTATCGATACTTTCTGTCGGCAAGGCGTATTGCTCGAAAGTTTCATTATCCAGGAAGTAGTAACTATTGCCATCGCGATACGAATAGGAGCCCTTGCCCCGGCGGATGTCGGCTTCTTCCATGCTGTCGCCGCTTTTGTAAGTGCGGTCGAGCATCGTCCCTTTGAGCAGATTGCGAAGTTTCGTTTTGTACAGTGCCTGACCTTTTCCCGGCTTCACGAAGTTGCATTCCAGGATATCGTAGGGATCTCCTTCGATGATGATTTTGACGCCTCTTTTGAAATCGGCGGTATTAATCTGCGGCATCGGTGTCTCTTTCGCTCGGAATTGGTTAAGAATTGTTGGTGTCAGGGTGGTGTCAAACGGTGTCACTCTATTGAGGTGTATCAGGTATCGTCTCAATAAAATGCACACTGTAGTCGTGTTTTACAACGTCACTTACCCAAATAATTTGTAGAGATAGCGCAATATACTCTGGCGAGATAATAAAAGACGGCTCGACAATGAACAAGACCGCTCGAACGGCGATTCTACAGGAACAGCGAACAAATACGCTGGAAAAGGCTAATTCCGAGTCAAATTGGCAGTTGGAGCTGGTGAATGCGTGTCGTGATCCCGACAAATTGCTCTCCCGGCTGGGTTTGACGGAAATCCTTCCTGCATACATGGCGGCTGATTTCCCTTTTCTGGTGCCGGAATCGTTTATTCGACGAATGAAAATCGGAGATCCGAATGATCCTCTCTTGAAACAAGTTCTGCCGGTCCACTACGAAAATGATGTCGTGCCCAACTTTCTCAGCGACCCAGTCGCCGATTTGACGGCATCGCCAGTTCCGGGGATGGTTCATAAGTATGTAAATCGTGTACTGTTAATCACTTCGGGCAGCTGCGCGGTGAATTGCCGTTATTGTTTTCGGAGACATTTCCCCTATTCGGAGGCTCCGCGTTCGCTGGAATCGTGGAAGCCGGTTTTTGAGGAGATTGGGAATCGGCCTGAAGTCGATGAAGTGATCCTCAGCGGGGGAGATCCTTTGACGTTGAATGATCGCAGACTCGGTTTGATGATCGAAAAACTGGCTGAAATCCCGCATCTGCAGAGAATCCGATTTCATTCCCGATTGCCGATCGTGCTTCCGAGTCGGGTGACGGAAGGTTTGCTGAATGCTTTGCGTAAGACGCGATTACAGCCGATTTTTGTCGTACATGCGAATCATGGAAACGAAATTGTTGATGACTGCGCCACAGCGTTACGCCGCCTCGTTCGAGCTGGTATTCCGGTTTTGAATCAAGCGGTTCTGCTCCGGGGCATTAACGACTCGATCAATGCTCAGGTTGATTTGTGTACGCGGTTAGTGAATGTGGGAGCGATGCCGTATTACCTGAATCAGCTGGATCGGGTGCAGGGGGCGGCTCATTTTGAAGTGTCTGTGGAACGCGGGCGGGAGATTATGGCTGGGCTCCGAAAAAATCTCTCCGGCTACGCCGTGCCGAGATATGTGGTCGACGTGCCGGAGTGTGATGGTAAGACGGAGCTTTGAAGTCTTTTCAAGGTTTGAGAAACAGGTTCTCATTCTGGGGGCTCCGCTGCGACCCAAGCCACCCGTGTTATGAAGGGATAGCCCAGATAGCTCCGCTATCTGGGTGGACGAAGTCCACAAGAGGTTTTCAGTTTGAAAGTTGAATTTCTCAGAGGCTTCTTACGGCTGCGCCGCCCCGAAAGAATCTTTCGAGCCACCCGTTTTTCGTAAGGCACTGCCTTTAAACAACTTACACTGCAACCGCCTAGGCATCAACAGGTTAAGTGAGTCCGGACACTGCTGGTCAATTCCGGTTATGACTGGTTCTGGAGGTGGCCAACAGGGACAAATCCGGGACAATTTTGCTTCTGCCGGTTTGAACTGTGGGCTCTCCCAATCACACACCAGAGCCAGTTTCTTTTTGCTCATGTTTGCGATGGCGACGCTGACAGCTGCCAAAGCATCTTCACCGAATGGTATCGGTGATGGTGAGAATTCTCAATCTGAAACCGCCGCTCAAATCAAAGCTCTCTGGAACATTCACTCTGAGATGTTAGCAGATACAACTCATACGGAGACAGGTACGATTTATGCCAGGTATAGTTCTCGGTACCAGGACAGTATTATAGATCAGGTGAGAACCTGTCTCGAGTTCGCTTCCCAACATGGCATTTTTGTATCGCTGGAACATATTTATTACGACCAGTCTAAAACGGGACGTCATGAAAAGAGACCCGGCTTTCAACACATGAGAGATTGCTTGCTCAAAAAGCAAGCCGATACTCTTTTGGTTTTTGCCACGAACCGTTTATTCCGTAAATCCAACAAATGTCTGGATTTTGTGGAACAAGCCGTAAAGGAAAAAAAACGACGGGTTGTGTTTATCAGGAATGGCATCGACTCAGAAAAAGATACTACCTGGAGGCGTTTCCTGCTGTTCCTTTCAGTCTTTGATGAGTTCGCATCGGAGATGTATGTGGAACATATTCGTGCGGCTCACGTTGGCAAATTTGAACGTCGACAAGTAACTGGGACCTTAGCATTTGGGTACTGTGGAAAACCTGTTTCTGAAATCGCCAACTCGAAGGGAAAGTTTGACCATGAAATTGTCATCCATGAGCAGGAAGCTCATTGGGTCAAAGAAATATTCGCCTGGTTTGTGGATTCCAAGCTTTCGATCAACACAATCATCAGAAAGCTCAATGAAACCCCAAACGTACCAAAATCCCGTAAAGGAATAGGCCAGTGGACTCGTCAAGCGGTCATAACGCTGCTCAAGAACAAACGCTATCTCGGGCAATGGGACTATGGAGCCACGGAAGCAGTGCTATTATCGAGCAAGGATTATGTTCGACAGATCGAACGAGACACCCCGTTACGAAGTCAAGATTTCGAAGAGTTACAAATCATTTCGAATGAACAATTCGAAAAAGCACAATCGCGATTGCTGGAATTGAAACAGAGATATCGGAAGAGCAAAAACCGTTGTGGCACGATCGATCGTCCAGCACAGATTCTCAATGGTCTGTTTTTCTGTCCTCAACATGACCGCTCACTCATCATCGGAGGTAGCAAATCTCAATATTTAATGTGTCCGGACTGCCAGAGAGTGTCTCGGGAGCATCGCCCACTCTGTTCCTATCTCAGACGTGACCTGGCATTGCAGGTCCTGTGTGAAACTCTGGCAAAACTAATCCGACAGGATGATCAGCTTATTCCACGGATTGTCAGTTCCTGCCAGCAAGCCGTGAAGCAATTTCAGAGTCTCGATGATACGGATCTCGTGAAACTACAGCAGCGAAAGCAGAGGCTCAAAAATTCGCTCAATTTGCTGTTACGGCAAGAACCGGAATCTGATGATCAGGTTCATGATCTCGAATCGCACATTCGCGAGAGACGAGCGGAGTTAACCCAAATTGAAAGGCAATTGGCTGCCTGCAAAAATCAAACCTCTGCGGCATTATCGATTCCCACAGAAACGGAAATTCAAAATTATCTGACTCAATTGGAGGTAACCCTGTTGAATGTGGCTCATTCTGGACCACCTGCGGAGGTGGATGCACTTCGAGAAATTCTGTTCCAATTGACGGGGGGACGAATCGAACTCTACCAGAAGGGAGAACGGATCAAAAAAACAGGCTGGTTGGAAGGACGGTTTTCCGTTTCTATCCTCAGTCAGATCAGCAGAGAATTCTCTGAATTCTCAAATAAGAACGAGGAGAAATCGGAAATCAAACTGGAATTCCGAAAGCCAACCTTGCACGATCCCCGTGTTCAACAGGTCTGGTCAATGCACCAGCAAGGAATGCTGGGAAAACAAATCGCAGAGGAATTGAATTGCTGCCGTGCGACAGTATCAAAGCTCGTGAAAACAGCGGCGGACAATGCTGGCGAACCTCTTGCCGATGGGCGGACGCGAAGAGCCTCTCTGAAACAGAAGATATGCAGAGTCCCGACCTATCAAAAAATTGCTGACGAAGTCGTCAGAGACTTTAAGCAGGGTGTGCCGCTGGCGAGGATGGCTGAAAAATATGGTTGCAGTTCACCGACTGTGAAAAAGGCAATTAACTTCTGGTATCAATCCCGTGATCTCCCCGTTCCAATGACTGGTGATAATCGAGAGCAAATGAAACAGAATGCTTTCGAGTGGGACCAGGCCGGTATGCCGCTGAAAACCATCGCTGAGAATTGTGGCGTGTCCGATGTTCAAGTTCGAACGTGGCTGAATGAAGTTTATGCAGAGAGCGGACTTGAAGCACCTGATCGCCGAAAGAGACGCCACCTCAAGAATTCAGAGTCGCCACCGGTATAGTGCAGGCTCGGCAGTTCAATTTCGTTCTCAAATGATTTCATTAATGAGGAGATTTCTCATGGGACATACTCTTGTAAGGGTATGTCCCTCTTATTTAATTTTTTATGCCTGCTGTTTGTCACAACATTCGAACGTTTGAGGCAACGGCCAGTGTGTATTCTCGAAACATAATGAAGTGTTGGTTCGCGGTAGTTGACTTCGGAATTCCACGGTTTTGACCAGCTTGATCGGCGTGAAAAAAGGGGGCCATCTGACTGGCAGGAACAATATCAAAATCTTTCGGATCGGATGCATTTCCACAGAGATGATTCTTGTAAATCCGGTAACTGGGCTCTCGTGCGAGTTAACTTCAATAAACTCGACACCGATACCTACGCACAGGAAACCGCCCCATGGACAACATCTGCTCCCACGATAATTGGTCCCGTTCGGTAAGTCCGATACATTCGCTAAACAATTGGCAAAAACGTGTCATCATATAGTAATGGAGAACTGTTAATGTTCGGATACTCCACCAAAATTGAAGGAGCTAGGGGAACCTTGGGGGCAGTCGCATGGGAATCGCGAGACTGAGGGAGCAAAGATAAAAAAGCAATGTGTTTTCTCAGAGTTTTGGGGCCGTGCAGTCAGACATTTGAATCTGGCTGTACGGCTCTTAATGTTTATTCATTCAATTTATGAGAGAGGAACGGCATGAATTACTTTTCAGCGGCTGACTTTACGAGCTGCGCGAGTGGTACCAGTTGATGCTAAGCAATTACCAGTGTTGTGAATTCACAAGAAATTGTCTTTTTTCGGTGCCATCTCTAAGTTTGACAAGGACATGCTTAAACCGCCTGGTAAACCCTGCGAACCAACCGCTCTGCTCGGCAGGTCCGCGAGGCCATCGCTCAGTAGCAACTGCCCGAGAACGGCGGCTTCGAATAGGAATCGGTCGAATACGATCCTGACCGGATCGGCTCCGTTCGACAGGTTTGAGGCATCCGCTAAACAATTGGCAAAAACGTGTCATCATAGAATGATGGAGGAATATTACTCTTCAGTCGCAGTCATTTCTCGCGGTCAGTTGGAATTCATAAACTGATTTTCCGATCTCAGTAAACCGATTCACCACCGCTGCTTGCCGAATCTGCTGTTTGGCTTCTCCATACGGACAATCCTGCTTTCATTGTCTCAGATGCTTTCCTTCGTCCTGAATGCATCGACCACATCACCCCCCCATCTATTGAACAGAAAGGTTTTATGATCGCGTTCAACGACTCATCTGCTTCCTCTTCGTCTGGCCACTTACGCTTCCCTTCCGGCCAGATCGTCATCACCCCCAATGCTCTTTCTCAGTTGCCTCCCTCCGAAGTTCTCCGAGCTCTCAAACGTCATCTGAATGGCGACTGGGGGGACTGCTACTCGGAAGATTGGCAGGCTAACGACCAGGCACTGGAATCGGGTGGCCGTCTCTTCTCGGTGTATCACTCTGAAGATCAGAAAAAATTCTGGATCATCACGGAAGCGGATTACACGCTCACGACCGTATTGATGCCGGACGATTATTGAGGCCGCTCACCGCCATCTATTGCTTCTCGCGAACGGCCACCTTTCGGCGGCCTGCAGGAGCCCACAATCCGTCGGTCAATTTTTGACCACCCTGCGACTGCCCCGGTGGAGCCGTCTGCTCCCTGACTCCCGTTTTGCGGGAGTTTTTTTACGTACTTTTACAAACAAGGAATCCTTATGACTTCTCGAAACAATTCTCACGATCAATGTTCTGACATCTCCTGTCCGCTGCGACAACGCGATCTTGATCGGGCGGTTGCTCGTGCGACAGGCGAATCAGTGCATACGATCCATTCGCGGGGATTCATCCCGCTCTACCCCGATGTCATCGATGACGACATTCCGATCCTCGACTGGGATGAACTCGATCGTCAGCACAGCGTTGGTGTCCATCGGTTGCGACATCCACTCCCCGAGGATTGCTGGATGTCTCCGGAATTCCTCATTTCTCAAACCCCACAAGGAGGCTCATGTCCGCTCGGCACAAGCTAAATGCAGCCTACCTGAATGGCTCGCTGACAATCGCCGGCATTATCGGAGGGATTTTCGAGTCGTATGTCGTATTCGGGATCACCTTTGCCGTGCTGATGATCGGCAACATCCAGGGCGGCGACATTCGTCTCAACAGACGTCGCCCCCGACGCTAGCCATTTGCAATGGTTTCTGCAGTCGCATGAGCACCAAGAGACTGAAACATCAGTTCTGCTCCTGCAATACGCAACATGTCTGACTCAATAATCTCTGAGTCATTACTCTTTTTTCACTCAACACAAGGAGCCCATTTTGAAGATTCTTTATATCAATAACGACGGCGGCGGTTTCGCCGACTACATCTCCATCGAACCCGAGACCACCATCTCCCAGTTCGTTGACCAACGTCTCAAACACGGCATCGCTGCCGACTATCTCATCCGCGTCAATCGCCAACCGGTCAGCTCGGACTACATCCTCCAGGAAGGCGACCGCGTCTCCCTCACCCCCACCAAAATCGAGGGGGCACGAGGTGCCTCTGGGCAGTCGCATGGGCGTCGGGAGACTGAGAGAGTTCAGTTTGCTCCTGCAGGGCGTTGATGAATGACAGGGGAGATTGAGTTCTCCCTGAGCTTTTGTGGGCCGGGCGGTCAGGTTATTGAATCTGGTTGCCCGGCCCTTTTTCTTCCACAAACACTTTTTGAGAAAGGCTCCCTATGAATGACTTTCAGCGACTTGCGTTGCGAGCCGCGATCTCCATGCGAGAGGCAATGCTGGTCGATCCATCGAATCAGGAGATCGATCTCCCTGAGAAGGACTGGAATCGGCTCCAGCGATTGCTGCGGCAGAAGCAGTTGGCTCAAGACCACGAGTGGTCAATGGCGGAACGGATCATAAATACGAGACTGATCTTCACTATGGAACGTCTCGCTACCGATCTGCGACAACGGACACGCGATCTGGAGCAGTCCATCAAATCCCGATCCACTCCAGTCGACCTGCGTCTGATCTATGAAGAGTTGATCGCGTTACCGAATGAATTCAACGAAGTCAGTATCGACCTGCGTCAAGGCATCCTCCGTGTGGTGACGGACGAGATTACTCTCGAAGAAATCACTCTTGGCCGCTTCGAGATCGTTTACAACTGGACCTCGGAAGGTCCAAACCCGAGCTACGATATCCACGCTCTCGATCCGGCTCCCTCGAATGCCAATTCCGACTTCGTGCATCCGCACATTTCTGATGGAATTCTTTGCGAAGGCGAAGCGAAGTCGGGCATCGAAGCGGCACTGGCTCAGGGACGCTTCTGCGATTTCTTTCTGATCGTCGCTAACACGCTCAACACCTACAACGACGACTCGGCTTACGTCACCCTCAAAGAGTGGTACGGCACCCCCTGTCTGGATTGCGGAACCAGCTGCAGCGATGACGACCTCACCCTCTGCAGTGGTTGTGAAGATCCCTACTGCCATCAGTGCTGTGATTGCTGTCGGAATTGCCACGACTCGCTCTGCGGTTCTTGTCTGCAATCCTGCGAGGAGTGCTCAACACCCCATTGCCGCGATTGCCTCAATACGTGCAGCGAATGCAACCACGACTTCTGCAGCAACTGCCTGACTGATGGCTATTGCGAAGCCTGTTACGAAACCCTTTCTGAAACTGACACTGAACTCGAAGAAGAAGAGGACAACCATTATGAAACGACGCACGACCAACAAATCTCCCCTCCCACGACGCCTGCAGAGACGGCCTCGACGTAAACGCTTTCATCGACCGGCCTTGAAGTTCAGCCCGACGGCGTGGGCCAAGTTGATTTACCTGCGCGATGCCGGCCCGACTGAAGTGGGGGGATTCGGCATCTCCTCTGCAGACGATCTGCTGTATGTCGAAGAACTGGTGCTGCTGCCGCAAATCTGCACAGCGGTAACCGTCAGCTTTGCCGAGGACGCGATTGCCGATTACTTCGATCACCAAATTGATAGGGGCCTGAAGCCCGAGCAGTTTGCTCGCATCTGGATCCATACCCACCCGGGAGACTCTCCGGAACCAAGCCCCACGGACCTGGACACGATGGAGACCAGTTTTGGCGAGTGCGACTGGGCGGTGATGTTCATTCTGGCCAAAGAAGGCAAACGTTACACCGAACTCCGCTGGAACCGCATGCAGGATTCCCGCCTGCGGATCAAAACCTCGATCGACTACCAGCAACCGTTTGCCGGAACCGACTATGCCGCCTGGCAGGACGAGTACGACGAGAACGTGGTCGACCAATCCCAGAACTGGACGGACCTCATGGAACCGGACGAGCTCTGGGAGTATGGCGACCTGTTTGACAAACCTCACTCTTATTTGGAGTTCAATGCATGAATATTGAAAACCGTTTTACCCAACAAGCCGACCTCGTGCCCCGAGAGCGGATCCAAGAGTTGCAGGCAACCGTGATTGGAGTCGGAGCGATCGGACGTCAGGTCGCCCTGCAACTGGCCGCTCTGGGAGTTCCGCGATTGCAATTGATCGATTTTGATCAGGTCGAGCCGACGAACATCACGACACAGGGTTACGACCATCAGGATCTGGGCCAGCTTAAAGTCGAGGCCACGGCACGACGCATCCAGGAACTCGATCCCACGATCGCCGTGACGACGATCGCCGACCGCTACCGCTCCCGCATGGAGGTCGGGACGGTCGTCTTCTGCTGCGTCGACCGGATCAGTACCCGGGAATCAATCTGGCGATCCCTCCAGGACCGCTGCGATTTCTGGGGCGACGGCCGCATGCTGGGAGAATCGATGCGGATCCTGACAGCCACGGATCCCAATTCCCGGCAGCACTACAGCACCACTCTGTTCCGGCAATCCGAGGCCCAGACTGGACAATGCACCGCCCGGAGCACCATTTACACCGCCAACATCGCTGGGGGGCTGATGTTGCATCAGTTCAGTCGCTGGTTACGCGGCATGCCAAACGATGCCGACCTTTGTCTGAATCTGCTGGCGAATGAATTGATGATTGCCATCTCACAGGAGGGATAAGATTGAGGTTAAGTTTTCAGGCCACACCCTGACCGGTGTGGTCTGAATTTTTTTATTTAGCCATCAGAACAAATCAGCTAATTTACTAGCAAGAGAATTAGCGATTGCTGGAGGATACCAGCAATCGCTTAACTGGTAACCCGTAAATTACAGTTTCGTGCTTAAAAACAGGCATTTTTGAGTTTTTACTGATTCTCTGAGCCTCGCTGGCTCCCGCCAACTCCGGTCAATTTGCAGTTTCAATGCAAAGTTTCGAAACTCCGGTACGCTTTGCTCGCAGCGCTAAATAATCGCGAAAAATGTGTCATCATTATATGAGAGAGATGTCTTAACTCTCACGGACTCATTCAACGACCGACAATTGCTGTTTCTCATCGTCGGTGACACAACCGCTCAAAACTGCTTTCACGCTGAAGGCTTAGCTGACAGTCTTCGCACGTTCGTCCATTTCCTCTAGAAAGGTACCGGATGCCCAGACCCGATAAAGGTTCACCGAAATCGAAAACGCCCCCACCAAATTCTGACGAAATCCGTCAAAACATCTCCCAGTTGATCGGTCAATTGATCGCCTGGGACTGGATTCAGCAAAATTCCACACAGAAAGGGACAAAATCGAAAAATCAGTATTGAACAGTGCAACCACAATTTTGGAAAATGACAGTAGAAATTCTTAGATACGAGACACGGAGGCTGTGAGCAGGATGCAAAACACGACCACGAACTTACATGCGGAAGCGGCAGAGGATGCCGATTGGAAAATGAGCCAGCCTGTACTTGCAGATTTCCAGCGGATTTCTGAACAAAATCAAAACCGAGGCAATTCCAGTTTTCGAGTCGGATCCATCGTCGATGATCGACGATTCCATCAGCTAGTGGATGAAAATGAGCAATGGTTTCGCGATCGACTGGCAGAAAATGAAGTGATTTACTACCTGGACTGGAACCATTATCTCCTATTAAACGAGTACTACAGTTTGAGTCCTGCAGAGCAGAGAATCGAAGCAGAGTTCAGCACTCTGTGTCAGTTTCATCGAACACTGGGGGTCAGTCAATTTAACGCCATCAAATTTGCTCCACTCTCTGATGGTTTGAACAACGAATTATTGAAATTGAGGTCCAGGGCTGAAAGTGATTGGACGGAACAGCTAGGTTCTGTTTGCTCAAGGCAAATTCGCCGAGTAACAGGTAAGCATCAAGAAATTCTTGATCGTTTACTTGGTGCCGCGGGTTGGCTCATCAGTCATCCCTCCTTCTTAGCTGACAGAGATGGCATTCGTGATCAATGGAAGAAGTTACCAGAAGGGAGCGATCATGTATTCCCGCTCAAGAAAACAACAAAAATTCCACGACTCAACTCTGAATTCCATTATGAACATATTGAACCGTTGCAAATAGATAATTTCAGAATAGCCTTCGATCAATTCTGCGAAACGTGGCAGTTGGAAGGCATGCTGAGCTGGGAACTTCCTGAACCTTCGGGGCCGCATTGGGACTACTTTGATTTTACGGATCCTGAAATGATGTCCAAACCAGCGGAACCGAAGACTCCGTTTCATACACCTGTTCTGGTTAAGGATAAAATGGCTTCAGCTGACTACGAATGCCATGTTCGGAATTCCGCCGAACACAGGTTTAATGATCAACGTAAATGGCAAGCATACGCAAGCATGTTTAAGGTTCATCACTGGTCTGAGATTATTGCCAATCGTTACCCTGGCAGGGAACGTCCACGTGGTGACCAAGGAAAGTCCCGTGGACTGATTTCCGACATTACGGGAATGGTCGGTGGTCGCGTTAAAAAGTTACAGCGACAGTATAAAAGATTGGCAAATGGCGAGTACCAAGACATGAGCGAATTTCGCTAACTCTTCTGCGAACGATCACGTGAATTCATAGAGAGCGGGTTGAATAGAAGCTCCTGATCATCGGTTGCGTCGCTGCCCTGACCACGAGAATGGCTTGGTCCCCCTGCACTTGGTGAGTGTCTGATGTTCCACGGTGCACACTGAAATCCACATGGATTGACGGGATCAAATTGGCCCAAGGAGCCACGGACGAAAAAACGAACGCAATCACTGCGATTATCGAGATTTTGCAGCTGATCGACCTCAAGGACGCGATCGGCTCGCGACACTCATCTGCACCCGAAACGGCAATCGGATCACCGAAACGCGGTACTTCTTCAGCAGCTTACTAACAGTCGTCAAGCAGTTCGTTAATGCGGTGCGAAGTCATTGGAGCATCGAAATCGCCTACACTGGAGCTTGGATTTCACGTATCGCGAAGACGAATATTGCATTCGAGAGCGACGTTTGACCGAGATCTTAGCCTGGCTGCATCGGTTCACGCTATCGCTGCTGAAGCAACATTCGCGAAAACCAGCCCCGTTATGAAACGCAGCGGTTGCGGCTGGAACGAACACTTCTTGCTCAAAGTCCGCACAGGACAAACCACTTTGTCCCCCGCTGGCCCTGGGGCATGTGAAATGCGCCCCCCTTTTTTTTGGACTCTTCGAGATAGTGGGATGAGTCAGACATTCGGGTGCCGAGTGTCATCATTGCTCAACTATCGTCAGGAGGACGAAACGATGTCTCGCAACGGATCCAGGAATATTGCTTCAAAA